>JAIUMV010000005.1 GCA_022565395.1 Marinobacter sp. | reverse complement strand
TGGACCGAAATGAAAGAGTGAGACGTAGCGTCCAAAGATCATAGTTGACGGCCAGAAGCTCCGGTACATTGCCTTCTTGTCTCGTTTCTATCCCCTTGAGGCGAGGAAATTTCATATGACACCTAACATTTTATTCTACGCAAAATGTGACAATATGCACCGCCACCCAAAGCCCTAACATCAGCCTCGAAAGCCAAATAAAGTCTTTAAAAATCATACCACTAAGAAAGCTCTCCACCCACCACCCCACCGACTATTTTTCCCGACAAAAACGACAAAGTGGCTGTATATTCCAAATATACCGTCAAAAACGGTGAATATTTGGCGAATATCCGGCAAAAGCGTCATTTTTGCCACTTTTTTGTGATGCACGTCTCGCCCACCCTGCCTTGCCCCCACTGGCTACCTGCGGGTAAACCATCAGCAATGCCGGGGCAGCGCCGCCCCACCCGCAACGGACACCTGTCGGTTTTTCCTCGCTTCTGTTAACTTTCGGTTTTCAGCGATGACTGGCGAGAGACGCGAACTGTCATGGATAGCAGATTACAGGCCCTGACCCAGTGGCTTCACGGTATTCCCGGTTTTGAGCAGGCGGTGATTACTCCGGTGTCCGGGGATGCCAGTTTTCGCCGTTACTTCCGCGCCACGACGGAATGCGGCAGCTGGATTCTGATGGATGCGCCACCCGATAAAGAGGACTGCCGCCCCTTCGTGGCGATTGCCCGCCACTGGTACCCGCAGGGTATCGCCGTACCGGCGGTGCTGCACTGGCAGCAGGCAGAGGGGTTCATGGTGCTGGATGATCTGGGTGATCAGTTGTTGTTACCGGCACTCAATGACGCCAGCGCAGATACCTTGTATGGCAAAGCCCTGCAACAGCTGTGTCAGCTGCAGGGCAGCAGTGACCCCGCAGACTTCCCCCTGCCCCCCTATGATGAGGCGCTGCTGAACCGGGAAATGGCTTTGTTCCCGGACTGGCTGCTAACCAAACAGCTGGGGCTGAGCCTGTCCAATCAGGAGCTGTGCCTGCTGGAAACCACCTTTGCCTTCCTGCGGGAAAGCGCTTTGGCGCAGCCGCAGGTCGCGGTACATCGTGACTACCACGCCCGCAATCTGTTGGTACGGGGGGCAGAAGAGCCGCTGGGCATCATCGACTTTCAGGACGCGGTACGCGGCCCGGTCACCTATGATGTGGTGTCACTATTGAAGGATTGTTACATCCGCTGGCCAGAGGCGCGTATCAGTGTCTGGCTGGAACAGTTCCGCCAGCAAAGCCTGGCCAGTGGTCTGCACCGCGCGGATAGTGAAACCTTCCGGCAGTGGTTTGAGCTGATGGGTATGCAGCGCCATCTTAAGGCCGCCGGTATCTTTGCCCGCCTGGCGATCCGCGATGGCAAAACCGGCTTCCTCGGTGATGTACCCCGCACCCTGGGCTACCTGGCGGACGCCGCAGCCCGACAACCTGCCCTGCGCAACTTCCATGGCTGGCTGTTGGAACGGGTGATGCCCGCCCTGACAAACCTGCCAAACCCAGCGGGGGCCAAGACCCCGTGAGGGCGATGATTCTGGCCGCAGGCAAGGGTGAGCGCATGCGGCCGTTAACCCTCACCACCCCCAAACCCTTGCTGGAGGTGGGGGGTAAACCCCTGATCAGTTACCACCTGGCGCGGCTGGCGGCAGCCGGTATTCAGGATGTGGTGATCAATCACGCCTGGCTGGGTGAGCAGATTGAAAACCGTCTGGGCAGCGGTCAGCAGTTTGGCTTGCGCCTGCATTACTCCCGCGAGGGTGAGCCCCTGGAAACCGCGGGCGGCATTCGCCGTGCCCTGCCGTTACTGACAGCGGATGGCGATGAGCGCTTTCTGGTCATTAACGGCGATATCTGGTGCGACTTTGACCTGCAAACCCTGTTACAGCCAGCACGGGCTGACGAGCTTGCCCTGTTGGTACTGGCTGACAACCCGCCTCACCACCCCACAGGTGATTTCTGGCTGAGCCCAGGGGGGCAGGTCTATGGCGAGTCTCCCACCACCCAGAGCCAGAAGCTCACCTTCACAGGCATCAGCCGTCTGCACCGCAGCCTGTTTGACACCCTGCCAGAAGGCACCGCACGGCTGGCCCCCGTACTGCTGCCCGCCATGGCCACAGGCCAGGTGTGGGGGCGGCATCACCGGGGTGACTGGCAGGACATCGGCACACCGGAGCGGTTAACCGCCCTCGACCAGGCCCTGCGCGCGCCCCTATGAGCAAACCGCCGTCACTGCCTCGCGTCACCGCTCAGCGCTTCGATCAGCTGCTGCTGGAGCTACAGCGCTGTAACCACCAGGCCAGTCAGTTGCTGGCCAGCCACAGCCTGCCGGGCTGGTGTCGTCGCAGTCTGTTTTATTTCCTTGGTTACATCGCCCGGGCGGATGGCCGTGTCACCGAGGCTGACATTGCCAACGCCGAGACCCTGATCAAACGCCTCGGCCTCAACGCCCGGCAACGGGCTCGGGCCATCGAGCAGTTCCAGCAGGGCAAGCGGGCCGGCCGACCCACGGCCTATCGGGGGCTGCGCGCACGCCTGACCCATCGCCTGTGGCCAACGCCAACCCTGCTGGTGATGTTTTGCCTGTGCCATGCGGCGCAACTGCACGGCAACCCCAGCCGTGGCCGTCGCTACCGCTGTGAAGATGCGCTGGATCAGATGGGGTTGCCGCTGGAGCTGATGGAGGACGTCATCGCCAGCTATGCCCGCCATATCTGGCCCAGCCGTGCCGAGTTGCAGCCTCTGCCCACCACCCTGGAAGAGGCCTGCCGCATTCTTGGTGTCAGCAGCCGCGAACAGCTGGATGTGAAAAAACAGGCCTATCGCCGTCGGGTGTCTGAATGTCACCCGGACAAACTGCCCCGCAACGCCAGCCACCACGAACGCAGCCTCGCCAAGGAACGTTTGCTACGCTATCAGAAAGCCTGGGACATTATTCGGCGCCGGGAGCGCCGCTAGGATCACCTGATGCCACGCCTGTTTACTGGCCTGGAACTACCCGCTGCCCTCGCGGCAGCGCTCACCCGTATCCGGGGTGATATTGACGGCGCCCGCTGGCAGCGCCAGGACCAGCTGCACCTGACTCTTAACTTTCTGGGCAATCTGGATGACACCACCGCCCAGGCCGTGGTGCAGCAACTGGCGGCCCTGCAGGCGGCGCCCTTTACTCTGGCCCTGAGCAGGTTGCACTGCTTTGGCCACCCTGACAAGCCCCGCAACCTGTGGATAGGGGTAGCCCCGGAGGCGCCGTTACACGCACTGCAGCAGCAACTGCATATGCTGCTGGAGCCCCTTGGCCTGCGGGGTGAAGCCAGGCGTTTTCACCCCCATATCACCCTTGCCCGTTTCAGCCGTCATCCCGGCTCGGCAGCAGCCCTGCTGGCAAGCCCGCCCTCGTTGCCCGCAGACACCCTGCCGGTGAATCAGGTAGCCCTTTACCAGAGCACGCCAAGCTCCCAGGGGTCGGTTTACACGGTGGTAGCCCGCTACCCCCTGACCGGCTAGGGATTACTGACGTGTCTCCAGCCAGGCGGCTATGCGGTTGGCCAGCATACGGTCCGCCGAGGCCGGTGTGGCCTGCGGCATCGCCACCGCCTGTTGCCGATACACCCCCGCGCCACTGCGCATCAGGGCCTGTCGCCGGGCAATTGCTTCGGGGGATGACTGACGGGACGCTACCAAGTCCAGCACCGGCGCCAGCTGGCCGCCGTCGGCCTGGGCCGCCAGCTGGTCAACCACAGCCTCATCCAGCCGGCCATTGATCCACACCAGCGGTTGCTCGGTGCGGGGCGAGGCCAGCCACCAGCGAGCGACCATCTCAGCGCCCCAGCCCACCCCCACCATGACCCAGGTGCCGTGCCCCTCCTCCATCAGCTGATTCACCGCCGCTGAAAGCAGGGCGTCGCCGAAATCAAAATAGGCGGTGTCTGCAGGCTCGGGGGGGTCGTCGGCGGCATCGGCCAGGGCGACAAGGTCATCACTGAAAATATCGTCGTCTTCATAGGGTTCGTTGATAGAGGCATCCGGCAGGAGATCCTCCGCTGCCCCGTCGGCAGGTTCAGGGGCTGGCAAGGCCGCCCGCTGGCGCTCCCGCAGCATGGCCGCTGGCACCGGCGGCAATCCCAGTGACAACACATCCCAGCCCTGACGGGCCAGGGCTGCACGCATACCGGAGAGCACACCGGCATCCGCCGTGGACCCGGCATCCCCAAGCAAAATAATACCGCCCTTGGCTTCCCCCCGGCTGGCCTTGGCCAACAGCCCCAGCAAAGGCCCGTCATCCGGCAGCTCCAGCCACACCACCTGATTGGGGTAGCGCTGCTGCAGCTCCTCATCGCCGCTGGCCAGCTGCACCAGAAAACGGTTTGGTTCTGCAGGTGTCTCCAGCTCATCCACCGCCAGCACCGACTCATCCGCAGCCAGCCAGCCCATAGGCCACGCCGCCAACAAGCAGCAGCACACCAGCCGCCACCCCAGGGTGCGGCCACCCGCCAACCGGTTTCTCACGTTGACCTCCTGATCCGTACTTTCAACAATCCCACCAACACCCCCTTTGCATTCTGGTAAACTGTCGGGCCTTATTCTTGCCATAAAAGCCTAGCCTACCAAGAGAGACCACCCATGCAGCCTTTCCAGATCGCTCCGTCCATCCTCTCTGCCGACTTTGCCCGCCTCGGGGAAGAGGTTGATAACGTACTGGCGGCCGGCGCTGACATTGTCCACTTCGACGTGATGGACAACCACTATGTCCCCAACCTCACCATCGGCCCCATGGTCTGTGAAGCGCTGCGTAAGTATGGCATTACCGCGCCTATTGATGTCCACCTGATGGTGTCACCGGTAGACGACCTGATCAAAATGTTTATCGACGCCGGTGCCACTTACATTACCTTCCACCCGGAAGCCAGCAACCACATTGACCGTTCACTGCAACTGATCCGGGATGGCGGCTGCAAGGCGGGCCTGGTGTTTAACCCCGCCACCCCCCTGCACCACCTGGACCATGTGATGGACAAGCTGGATATGATCCTGCTGATGTCCGTTAACCCTGGCTTTGGTGGCCAGGCCTTCATCCCCAATACCCTGGACAAACTGCGCCAGGCCCGCCAGCGCATCGACGCCAGCGGCCACAACATCCGGCTGGAAATTGATGGCGGCGTGAAAGTGGATAACATTCGGGAGATTGCGGCGGCGGGCGCGGATACGTTTGTGGCAGGGTCGGCGATTTTTAATACGCCTGATTACAAGGCGACGATTGATGCCATGCGGGCTGAGTTGGCGCGGGCGGTTTGAGGGGAAAAGATGCTGCAAGTCGGCGGTATCGGCGGTGTGGCTTTAGCCCCTCTCCCTTGAGGGGAGAGGGGTTGGGGTGAGGGTGACTAGCGCGCCCCGCAGGGGCCTGCTTTGATAGTGATTGACTGAAAAAATGCCTGCGAAGCAACGCTTCACCCTTTTTTTCACCCTCACCCTACCCCGCTCCGCGCCCCGGCCTGCCGCTTTGCGGCAGTCGTTCCGGCGGGTGAAGCGATGCTTCACTTCTCCGCCTACACCCCCTCAAGGGAGAGGGAAAAAAATGCTGCAAGTCGGCAATATCGGCGATGTAGCTTTAGCCCCTCTCCCTTGAGGGGAGAGGGTAGGGTGAGGGTGACTAAGGCGCCCCGGAGGGGCCGGCATTACCGAAGTAAAGCCTTGCAGTAACCGAATAGAGAGATCAAGCGCATGAACCCAGCCAACCTCAAAGCACTCTTCCAGGGCCAATACCCCAAAGCCACCCTGTTCGATCTGGACGGCACGCTGGTGGATAGCGCTGCCGACCTCACCATCGCCGTGGACAGGATGCTCACGGACCTGGGCCGCCCCGTTGCGGGTGAGGTTATGGTCCGGCAGTGGGTGGGTAACGGCGCCAGCGTGCTGGTGCGGCGGGCGCTGGCGAGGGACTTTCACTGGCAACAGGCCGCACCGGCAGACGACCACACCTTCGATACGGCGCTGGCGGCCTTCCGCAAGCATTACCGTCTTTGCAATGGCCAGCACAGCCAGATTTACCCGGGTGTTGAAGATTTTCTCGACGCCCTCCACAAAGCCGGTACCCGACTCGCCGTTATCACCAACAAGCCCGCAGAATTCACCCAACCGCTGCTGGCACAGCTCAAGCTCGACCACTGGTTCGCGCTCACCCTCAGTGGCGATAGCCTGCCCACCAAAAAACCGGACCCCGCCCCGCTGCACCACGCCATGGAAAAACTGCAGAGTCAGCCCCATAACACCCTCATGGTGGGCGACTCCGTCAATGATATTCTGGCGGCCCAGCGTGCCGGCATGCCCGCTGTTGCGGTCAGCTACGGTTACCACTTTGGGGAGCCCCTGGCCACCCTCGGCGCCCAACGAGTGGTTGATTCACTTAGCCAGCTTTTGTAATCTCACCGCTTAAGAGCCTATGAAAAGCTACCTGCGTTGCCGCAGCGATGTTAAAACAGGCTCAAAATACTCATTTACAGCACGTAAACTGCGCTTTTTCGCCTGTTTTTGCCTTGCTGCGCCGGCCTCGCTTACGCTTTTCAGAGGCTCTTTGATAGATCCAATTGGAGACCTGGAAGTGCAGGGACTGAATCTGATACTCCCGCGGGCAACACAGCCCGCAACCCGCTGGTGGCGATGGCGACTCGGCTGAGCCTTTGCCCGGCAGTGCCTGTTTGACCACTGCCCAACCCTCCCGCATGGCGGGAGCCAAAGACCGATCAGATTCAGGATATCGTGCTATGACACCCGAGCAATTTGCCGCGCTGAGCGCCGCTGGCTACAACCGCATCCCCGTGCAGCGGGAGGTGCTGGCGGATCTGGAAACACCCCTCAGCACCTATCTCAAGCTTGCCAATCAGCCCTACAGTTATCTGCTGGAGTCTGTGCAGGGCGGTGAGAAATGGGGGCGTTACTCCATTATCGGCTTACCTTGCCGGGACATCCTCCGGGTTGAAGGACACGAGATTACCCTGACCCGGGACGGCCAGGTCATCGAGCAGCTGCAATCGGATGACCCTCTCACTTTTGTCGAAACCTTCCAGCAGCGCTTCAATACCCCGGACCTGCCGGAACTGCCCCGTTTCAACGGCGGCCTGGTGGGCTATTTCGGTTATGACACGGTGCGCTTTATCGAGAAGCGCCTGAAAGACAGCTGTCCGCCGGACCAGATCGGCTCCCCCGACATCCTGCTGATGGTGTCCGACCAACTGGTGGTATTCGATAACCTGCGGGGCAAACTCCATCTGATTGTCCACGTGGACCCGGCCGCGACTGACGCTTACCAGCAGGCCCAGCACGCTCTGGACCAACTGGAGCAAACCCTGCGTACCCGCGCGGCCAACCCACCGGTCACCCCGGCTGAGCTGCGGGGTACTGAAATCAACGAAAGCGACTTTGTGTCCGGCTTTACCCAGGACCGGTTCGAAGCGGCCGTGGATCGCATCAAGGGTTATGTGCTGGACGGTGACGTGATGCAAACCGTTATCTCCCAGCGCATGTCCATCCCGTTTGCCGCGCCGCCACTGAACCTGTACCGGGCGCTACGGGTGCTGAACCCCTCCCCCTACATGTATTTCCTGAATCTGGGCGACTTCCATATCGTCGGCTCCTCGCCGGAGATACTGGCACGGGTGGAAGATCAGGAAGTCACCGTGCGCCCCATCGCCGGCACCCGCCGCCGCGGCAAGACCGATGCCGAAGACCGGGCACTGGAAGCGGAACTGTTGGCAGACCCGAAGGAAATCGCCGAGCACCTGATGCTCATTGACCTGGGCCGCAACGATGCCGGCCGGGTATCGGAAACCGGCACCGTACGCCTGACGGACAAAATGGTGGTGGAGCGCTATTCCCACGTCATGCACATTGTCTCCAATGTCACCGGGCGTCTGAAGCAGGGGATGTCCTGTATGGATGTGCTGCGCGCCACCCTGCCCGCAGGTACCCTCAGCGGCGCCCCCAAGATTCGCGCCATGGAAATCATTGACGAGCTTGAGCCGGTAAAACGGGGCGTCTATGGTGGCGCCGTGGGTTACTTGTCCTGGAACGGCAATATGGATACCGCCATTGCCATCCGCACGGCGGTCATCAAGGACAATACCCTGCATATCCAGGCTGGCGCTGGCGTGGTTGCCGACTCCATCCCCCGCCTGGAGTGGAAAGAAACCATGAACAAGGGCCGTGCCATTTTCCGCGCCGTCGCCATGGCCATCAATGAGTTTGACCACTAACGGGTGCCGGAGACGTTACCATGCTATTAATGATCGACAACTACGACTCCTTCACCTACAACGTGGTGCAGTACCTGGCCGAGCTGGGTGCGGACGTGCAGGTATACCGCAATGACGAAATCACCCTGGAGCAGATCGAAGCCCTGCAGCCGGAACGGCTGGTGATTTCCCCCGGCCCCTGCACCCCCAACGAAGCCGGTGTGTCCATGGCGGCCATCCGGCATTTTGCCGGTAAGCTGCCCATCCTCGGTATCTGCCTCGGCCATCAGTCCATCGGTCAGGTGTTCGGTGGCGACATCATCCGCGCCGGCAAGGTGATGCACGGCAAGATCTCCTCGGTTTACCACCGGGATCAAGGGGTGTTCCGCGGCCTCAATAACCCGCTGCAGGCCACCCGTTACCACAGTCTGGTGATCGACAAGGACACCCTGCCGGACTGCCTGGAAGTGACCGCCTGGACCCAGAACCCCGACGGCAGCCTGGAAGAAATCATGGGGGTACGGCATAAAACCCTGGCCATTGAAGGCGTGCAGTTCCACCCGGAATCCATCATGACCGAGCGGGGGCACGAGTTACTGAGGAATTTCCTGCAGAGTTGCTAAGCTTATCCGTAAGCATCAGTGCTGGAGCCCGCATGACAACCCATAAAGAGACCTGACGATGGATATGAAAGCCGCCCTCAACCGCATTGCTGCCAACCTCGACCTCAGCCGGGATGAAATGAAAGCCGTCATGCGTATTGTCATGAGCGGCGAGGCCACCGACGCCCAGATCGGCGCCTTCCTCATGGGCCTGCGCATGAAAAGCGAAACCATCGAGGAAATCACCGGCGCGGTGGAGGTGATGCGGGAGCTGGCTACGCCGGTGACCATCAATGCCAGCCCGCTGGTGGATATCGTGGGTACCGGCGGCGATGGCGCCAACCTGTTTAACGTGTCCTCCGCCGCCTCTTTTGTGGTAGCGGCGGCCGGTGGTTTTGTCGCCAAGCACGGCAACCGCTCCGTGTCCTCCAAAAGCGGCAGTGCCGACTTGCTGGAGATGGCCGGTGTTAATCTGGCCCTGACCCCGGAAGAGGTGGGCCGCTGTGTGGAACAGATTGGTGTGGGCTTTATGTTTGCCCCCGCCCATCATGGTGCCATGAAGCATGCCATTGGCCCCCGTAAAGAGATGGGCCTGCGCACTATCTTTAATATTCTTGGCCCGATGACCAACCCTGCCGGCGTCAAACGCCAGCTGATCGGGGTGTTCTCCCAGGCGCTCTGCCGCCCCATGGCGGAAGTGCTGAAAACCCTTGGCAGTGAACACATCATGGTGGTGCATGCCAAAGATGGCCTGGATGAAATCAGCCTCGCCACCAGCACCCATGTGGCAGAACTGAAAAACGGCGAGATTACTGAATACGACATCACCCCCGAAGACCTGGGCGTGGAAAGCCGCAGCCTGGTAGGCCTGACCGTGGATGGTGCCGAGCAGTCACTGGCGCTGATCAAAACCGCCTTGGGCAACCGCCATGATGAACTGGCAGAGAAGGCCCATGACATGATCGCCCTTAACGCCGGTGCCGCCATTTATGTGGCAGGTCTGGCGGACAACCTGAAAATGGGTGTGGAGATGGCGCAAGACGCCATCGGCAGTGGCCTGGCCTATGGCAAAATGTCGGAACTGGCAGATTTTTCTCACTGCCTGGACCGTTAAGCAAAACCGAATCAAGGAGCGGCCTGGTGCATCAGGCCCTGACAACCATGAGCACACGAAGTAACGCCCAGACCGACCGCACCCCCACCATCCTGCGCAAAATTGTTGAGCGCAAATGGGAGGAGATTGAACACCGGCAACGCAAGTCCAGCCTCGCGGACCAGAAAGCCCGTGCCAGCGACCAGCCCCCTGCCCGAGGCTTCGCCGATGCCATGCGTAACCGGGTGGAGCAACGGCAGGCGGCCATTATTGCCGAAATCAAGAAGGCCTCCCCCAGCAAAGGTGTCCTGCGGGACCCCTTCGAACCTGCCGTTATTGCAGAAAGTTATGCCAGCCACGGCGCCACCTGTCTGTCGGTCCTCACCGATCGGGATTTTTTCCAGGGGCATGAGGACTACCTGGTTGAAGCCCGTGCGGCCTGTACCCTGCCTGTAATCCGCAAGGATTTTATGGTGGCGCCCTATCAGATCCTGGAAAGTCGGGCCATAGGCGCAGACTGTGTACTGCTGATTGCCTCCTGTCTGACCCGAGACCAGATGCAGGAGCTGGCAGGGATAGCAGAAGAAGCAGGGCTGGACGTTCTGGTGGAAGTGCATGACGGCGATGAACTGGAGGATGCCCTTACCCTCAGCACGTCATTGGTGGGCATTAATAATCGCAATCTTCACACCTTTGATGTGTCATTAGAGACTACACTTAACCTGTATAAGCGTATCCCTGGCGACCGTATTGCCATTACCGAGAGCGGCATACTGACCCGGGACGATGTGACTCTGATGACGGATCACGGCATCTATGGCTTCCTGATCGGGGAGTCCTTTATGCGAGCAGAAGACCCAGGAAGGAAGCTGGCAGACCTGTTCAACTGAGACAAAGGTCATAACCATGCGGGCATTTGCTGTAATCCGCGCGCCCTTTTACCTGGCCTGCTGCCTGTTGCTGGCTCTCAGCAGCCCGCTGGCGGCCCGCCCGGTTATTGACCTCTATCTGCCCGCCAGCACGCCCTTCTGGGATCGTGTCGAGCGCTTCGCCCAGGCAGCAGCCGAGGACATGGAGGTACAGCTGCGGGTGTTCGATGCCAACCGTTCCCGCCGCAAGATGCTGAATCAGTTCAGCAAGTCCATCAGCAGCCAGCAACCACCCGACGCGGTGCTGTTCCCCAACTATCTGGAAACCGCCCCCATCCTGATCAAGGACTGCGAAGCGGCGGAGATTCCCTGCATATTGTTCAACAGTGGCTTGTCAGAAGCCGACGCCGCCACCCTCGGTGAACCGGGCGAGCATTACCGCTACTGGATTGCCCAGCTCTTGCCCGATGACTACCAAACCACCCGCGAGCTCACACACCTGTTGTTGCAGGAGGCCCGCCAGCTGTTCCCGAACCAACCCTGGCTGGATATGGTGGCACTGACGGGCTATGGGGCCGATGCCCCCTCGCGCGTGCGGATTCAGGCGGTGCTGGATGAGATCGCTGACCGCCCGGATGTGAATATGGCGCAGATCTTCTTCACCGACTGGAGCCGGGAGGACGCCGCCACCCGCACCAGCGGCATGCTACCGCGCTACCCGGAGGTGCGGGCCATCTGGTCATCAAACTACCGCACCACCGAGGGCATTCTTGATGGCCTGGCTAAAGAGGGTAAACGGGCGGGGCACGACCTGGTGGTTAACTCTTTTGATATCGACCCGCCGTCCCTTGCCGGTGTCGCCGACGGCACCCTGGCGGCCACCGCAGGGGGGCACTACGCCGAAGGGGCCTGGGCCGTCATCCTCATGGCGGATCACCTGACGGGCCATCCCCTGCCAGCCCACCAACGGGTGATCAATACCCGCCAACTGATTGTGACCCGGGACAATGTCAAACAGGTCAGGCGCGTGCTGGAGTATCTGGAGCAGGCGCCGCAGTGTCTGAACAAAATTGATTTCTCGCTGTTTTCGCGCCCGCAAGGCGACTATGATTTTCGCCTGCAGCCGGTTCTGGAGCTGCTCGAACAACGCATGAATGAAGTGATGGCAGAGAATCATGACGGCTGACACAGCCACCACAAGGACGACCCATGTGTGCCTACAAACGCGCCCTGCTGATCACTACTGCCACCCTGTTGCTGCTCGCCTGCGCAGCCCAGCTACCGGAGGACTGGCGCAGCCTGCTCTGGGTTGATGGCCAGAGCGACACAGCCCGGCAGGCTGACGAACTGACAGTGCAGTTCCTGGGGGCCGGGGGCATTTTTCTGCAATATGACGATCAGGCCCTGCTGGGTGATCCGTTTTTCTCCAACCCGCCACTGGGACACTGGCTGACCCTGCGCACCTTACGCTCGCAAACGGCGGTGATTGACCAGCACCTGCCGCCCACAGACCAGGTGCGTGGCATTCTGGTGGGCCATGGGCATTACGACCATGCCATGGATATACCCTATATTGCCCGGCAACTGGCGGAAGACGCCCGGGTCTATGGCAGTGAAACCGTCGCCAACCTGATGGCACCGGAGCTTCCCTCCCATCGGCTGATGGCCCTCAACACGGTGATGGCCCAGGACCGGCAGGGCGGTGAGTGGGTCTATCTGAGCCCACGCCTGCGTATCCTGCCCATCTACTCCGAGCACTCCCCCCACTTCGGCAATACCGTACTGGCCAGCAACCCCATTCGCTCCCCCCTCAGCGACAGAGCGCGCAGCGTGCTGGCCTGGAAAGGCGGTGTGAACCTGAACTATGTCATCGACTTCCTGACAGACAACAGCGGTAGCGTGGCCTTCCGGGTGTTTTACCAGTCCTCCGCCAGCCACGGGCATATCGGCCTGCCACCGGACTGGCTGCTGGCAGACGGCATTCCCTTTGACCTGGCTGCACTCTGCGCCGCCAACTACGACAATGTGGACAACTACCCGGAAGCCATCCTCGGGCACATCAACCCCCGCGAAGTGCTGCTGATTCATTGGGAAGTGTTCTGGGACAACTACTCCACAGAGCAAAGCACGCCACTGCCAGGGCTCGACTTCGCGGACCTGGAACAGCGCATTCGCCGTGTGGTGGGTGAGCTTACCCCGGTCCGGGTGCCGAACCGGGGGGCCAGCTATCAGCTGGGGCAGAGGCCTGACAGCCCCTGAGCTGAACGCTGTCAGACCTTGCTAGTGGGGCGCGCTTTCATGCGCTCGTACCAAGCCTGCAGGTGGGTCTGATCATCCTTGATGCGGATGTTCACTACCCGGCCAAACTGTAGCGTCGTGAAGGCATTGATGTCCGCTGCGGTATAGCGGTCGCAACAGATGTATTCCTTGTCCGCCAGATGCTTGTTGAGGAAGTGGCAGAACTTCTCGACGGTGGTGCGACACTCTTCGCCCCATTCCTTGATGGGGTTCATGCGATCCTTGAAGTAACCACTGGTGTGCTGGAAACACATTCCGGTGGGCATGAAGAAAAAGAACTCTAGCCAGCGCAGCCATTGCTCAACCTGAGCTTTCTCCAGCGGCGTGTCCCCCAGCAAGGTCGGGGTGTCCGGATAGGCCTCTTCAAAATAGCGGCAGATGGCCATGGTCTCGGCGACGCAGGTGCCGTCATCCAGCTCCAGCACGGGCACCTTTTTCATCGGGTTTTTGGCGGCGTACTCCGGCGTCAGGTTCTCACCCTTCAGCAGGTCCACCTGTACAAATTCCACCTTGTCCAACAGCCCCTTCTCCGCCAGAAAAATACGGACCCGACGGGGGTTGGGTGCGGTGGCGGTTTCAAAAATCTTCATGAGTTACCTCGCTTGCGTTGTCATTATTGTCAGCGGCCCTCGCGGTACCAATGCATGATAGCCGCTTCCCTGAGACTCTGCTCCTCCTTGCCGGCTGGCAGCCAGTTTTCAAAACTGGCGGTCGCTGACAGCAGGAAGTCCATCAGGGTGAGGTGTGAGCGTAACACCCGTTGGTGGCGGTGGGGAACCAGTGGATTGAACAGACCATCCAGCCGCAGCAGCTGGCGCGGCCGCTTGCGGATCCAGCGCCAGGAGCCCATTTCCAGAGTTAGCGGAATAAAGGTGCCGTCACTGACCCGGTTGACCTGTTTGTACAGGTAGTCCCACAAATCACCATGGGTGAGGTAATGACGGGACTGAGGCTCAAACACATAATTGTGGTTGGGCCAGGCCTGCTCCCACAGCAGCTTGAGTGCCATCACCGTGCCTATCCGCCGCATGGGGCGGCGGCGATAGGCATAGGGAAACCAGATCTGGTCCTGCCAGCCAAAGCCGGAATGACAATCCAGCGACAGACTGAAGGGCCGCCCCGGCATCATCTCCGCCACCACGGCCGCCAGCACCCGGTTTTCCGCCTCCATGCCCTGCTCCGGCTCCCCGGTATACCAGGGCAAACGCGCCGATAGCCGCTGTCCGCCCAGCAGGAACGCACTCTGGTTCTGGGCACTGATGGGCGCATTGCGCATCAGGTCCACCCCGTTCGGGTTGCTGCGTTGATTGAGGTACATGCCACCAGGGTTGAGAATTGGCAGCACAGTGATATGCACCTGCTGCAGCAAAGCTGCCAGCGATTCATCCCAGCGCAAGCGCGCCAGCAGGTTACGCAGCCAGGCAACCACCACCTGACTGCCAATCCGCTCCAGCCCGTGCACGCCACCCACCAACATCAGCAGTGGTGCGTCCGGTGCCGGTGAACCAACGTCCACCCGGTAGATGGGCATGGTCACATCGTCGGTGGTCACCCGCTCCGTCACCTGCACCGACACCTGCAGCGGCGCCTCCGCCAGGGTACGCTCCAGCTCAATCAGCTCTGGCAGAAAAGTCCGCAGCAAGCGCCGCTGGCGCTTATCACGACGGGCCTGCTCGTCCGGGATACAGGTATGGGGCGTCAGGGTGCGCAATTCTGGCATGGTCGGCTCCGGGGGGCTTGGCGACCTTGTAGTATGACGGGGAATTACTGCGGTTTTCTGACAGGCCTGCTATGTCGCCACGGACGAACAAGGAGAAGATTATTTGCCGCGGAATCCACGGAAGGACGCGGAAAGAAAAGATTAAAGACTTTAGCCACGGACGACACGGACCTACACGGACAAAAGCCATAAAAGCTTTAACGAGTTAGTAAGTCTTTAACTAGTTAGTAAGTCGTTGTCCGTGATTGTCCGTGCCGTCCGTGGCTAATTGGTTTTTTCCGCGTCCTTCCGCGGATTCCGCGGATTCCGCGGCTAACCGTCCTTTACCACCCTCAGTGCTCAACCGCCGCCGCTTCGCCCCGTTGCTGGTTGACGGTCAGGCTGATGACCCAGGCGGCGAAAAACAGGATGACGCAGACCAGGATGGCGTTCTGCAGGCCCAGCAGTACCTGCAGCAGGCCGATGGACATCAGGCCCACCGCGCCGGCCAGTTTCATGCTCAAACCCCAGAAGCCGAAAAATTCCGCCGACCGGGACAGGGGGGAGAAGAGGCCCACCAGGGTGCGGGTGGCGGATTGGCAGGAGCCCAGGCTCAGGCCTGCGGCACAGCCCACAATAAGGAAGACCTGCTGGGCTTCCCAGTGAATACCAAAACCCGCCAGCCAGCGACTCAGGGCCGGGGTGAGGAAAATCAGGGCCACCGCCACCATCCACATCCACAGGGTGATGCGGTAGGTACGCATGGCGCCAATACGGTCCTGCAACCAGCCGAAGCCTATGGCCCCCGCCGCTGCAGTGATCTGTACCAGAATAAACATGATGGTGCGGGTGGACTCGTCCCACTGCACGATCTGGGCCCCGTAGATGAAGGCATAGGTGATGATGATGTAAATGCCATTCATGGCAAAAAACACCGACACCAGCAGCACTGCAAGGTCCCGGTGTTGGCGCAGGTGCACGAGAGTTTCCTTGACCCGCCCTACACCCAGGCGCAGATAACCCACCCCCTGAGGCAGAGCCCGCGGTGTGCCCCGTTCCCGCAGCCAGACGAAGGTGGGTATGGCCGCAACCAGAAAAAACACCGCCGCCAGGGGACCGACCCAGCGGATGCGGTCAAAGTTCTCAGCGCTCACCTCTCCCAGCAACAGCAGGGCAAACACGGCGGATACCAACCCCCCCACATAGCCCAGCGCCCAGCCAAAGCCGGAGATCTTGCCCAGGTCCCGGGGGGCACCCAGATCCGGTAGGAAGCTGGCGACAAAGGCTTCACCGATGGAGTAGGCAAAGTTGGAAAATATCAGCAACAGCACACCCAGCATGGCGTAGCCCGGGGCGACAAAGTACAGCATGGTGGTGGTAACCACCGTCAGCAGGTAACTGGCAAACAGGAAGCGCTTCTTGCTGGCGGTATAGTCCATTACCGCCCCGGCAATGGGCGCGCAAACCACCACCAGCAGATAACTGGTGGCAAGGCTGATACTCCACAGCAGGTTGCCCAGCTTGTAATCGGGGCCGTCCCCCACCACCACACGGGTAAACAGGTCACCAAAAATGACGGTGATGATCAGCAGGGTATAGGCCTGATTGGCGAAGTCGAACATGGCCCAGCCGAAGATTTCCCGGCGAGGCGCCAGGGTGCGACCAGTGGGAATCAGGCTGTCTGAAGCGCTCATGGGAAGAAAGCCTTGTGCGCGGAGGGGGATGGGCGCAACCCTGCGGCTGCGCCCGTCAATGTGGTTCTGTCAGCGGGTGCCGTAAACCACCATGGTTTTGCCTTTGACCTGAACCAGCCCCTGGTCTTCCAGGGTTTTCAGGACACGCCCGACCATTTCCCGGGAACAGCCCACAATGCGGCCAATTTCCTGGCGGGTGATTTTGATCTGCATACCATCAGGGTGGGTCATGGCATCCGGCTCCTTGCACAGGTCCAGCAAGGTACGGGCGACACGCCCGGTCACATCCAGAAACGCCAGGTCACCCACTTTACGGGTGGTCTGGCGCAGACGGGTAGCCATCTGCTCACCAATAAAATACAGCACCTTGGGGTCCTGCTGGGAGATTTCCCGGAACTTGGTGTAGCTGATTTCCGCCACTTCGCACTCGGTCTTGGCTTTGACCCAGGCACTGCGGGAATCCATGTTGTCGAACAACCCCATCTCACCGAAGAAGTCCCCGGCATTGAGGTAAGCCATGATCATTTCGCGCCCGTCGTCATCCTCGATAATGACCGTTACTGAGCCCTTGACGATGTAAAACAGGGAGTCGCTTTTGTCACCGGCATAGATGATGGTGCTCTTGGCCGGATAGCGACGCCGATGGCACTGGGACAGAAAGTAATCAAGGTGTTTGGTCTTTGCCTCAACCGGCCTGACGATGGTTGCCATGATACTGATCGCGCCTCCTTAAAATGGCGAGTTCCGGTGTTATTGTAATGTCCTCTGGTCCATTGAGGTTATACAGCGGGTTATGTCCTGCAATCAAAGGATTGCATTATAACCTTGGCAGTATAGAACACTCCACGGACTACGGCACGGTTTGCGGGTGTGATAGCATTCGCAGCAGTTCATTTACAGGAAGCCAGCTATGAAAACAACCATCGAATGGGCGGGCGACGCCAGCTTCAAAGCCACCAGCGGCAGCGGCCACACGGTACAGATGGATGGCCCACCGGACCATGGCGGCCGCAACCTGGGGCCGCGACCCATGGAGATGCTGTTGATGGGGCTGGGGGGCTGCTCGTCCTTTGATGTCATGAGCATTCTGCAGAAGAGCCGGCAGGAGGTCACTGCCTGTCGGGCCGAGATCGAAGCCGAGCGCGCTGATGCCGTACCTGCTGTATTCACCCGCATTCACCTGCACTTCATCGTGACTGGCCACAACCTCAAAGAAAGCCAGGTGAAACGAGCCGTCAGCCTGTCTGCGGAGAAGTACTGTTCGGCCTCCATCATGCTGGAAAAAGGCGGGGTGGAAATCACCCACAGTTTTGAAATACAGTCGGCCTGACGGGGTGTCAGGCGCAGTAAATCAATGACCTGCCATTCACAGGTCGCCATGGCAGGCAGCAATACCGAAAAAACCCGGTCAAACTCTATCCAATGCCATATGTGATGTGCATAATACGCACCCTCTCCGCCGGTCTGCGCAAAAGGTGTACAACCAGGTCAGTGATCGGTGGCGGCCTTGGTAGCATCTGCGTCCGCAGGTGTACTGACATTCATCTCCATTTCTGGGGGGGCTGATCATGGAATCCAAACTTCAACTCCATGGTTTTAACAACCTGACCAAATCGCTGAGCTTCAACATTTACGACATCTGTTATGCGCAGACCGAAGAGCAGCGTAAGGCCTACATCGACTACATCGATGAAATGTACAACGCTGAGCGTCTGACCCAGATCCTGTCTGACGTGGTCAAGATCATCGGCGCCAATATCCTCAATATTGCCCGCCAGGATTACGATCCTCACGGTGCGTCTGTGACCATGCTGATCGCCGAGCACGAAGTCACCAGCGGCACCACGGACAACGAGGAATCACCCGGCCCGCTGCCCGATGCCATTGTGGCGCACCTGGACAAGAGCCATGTGACCGTACACACCTACCCGGAAAGCCACCCTCACGAGGGCATCAGTACCTTCCGGGCGGATATCGACGTATCCACCTGTGGCCTGATCTCACCGCTGAAGGTGTTGAACTACCTGATTCACAGCTTTGACTCTGATGTGGTGACTGTAGATTACCGGGTACGGGGCTTTACCCGTGACGTGGACGGCACCAAGCATTACATCGACCACGACATCAACTCCATTCAGAACTACCTGAGTGAAGATACCCAGAACGCGTACCAGATGATCGACGTCAACGTGTATCAGGAGAACCTGTTCCACACCAAGATGATGTTGAAAGACTTCAAACTGGACAACTACGTGTTCGGCGTCAATGCCGACGATCTGGACCCGCAGGAAGCCGCGTCCATTGAGCGGCGTCTGAAGCGCGAAATGCTGGAGATCTTCTACTCCCGTAACGTGGAGTAAGCCAGCCCAGCAACAGCCTGCAGGCAGACCTTAACCTGCCTGCAGGCTTGTTCAGTTTATCTGAACAACTTTGCCGAAACTCTCCGTTTTCATCCTGCCGCCATTCCCGGTTCAATAGACTCCAACAGCCCACCAGCTTCTTTGGAGATTTTGAACCATGAAAAACATTCTCGTTATTACTGCCAGTGCGTTTGGTCAAGACGGCCAGTCCACCCGCCTGGTCAATCAGATGGTGCGCAAGCTGCAGGAGCGTGCACCTGACGCTCAGGTGGTGCGCCGTGATCTGGCCGCCGAGCCAGTGCCGCACCTGGACGGCGAGCGGGTTGGTGCGTTCTTCTCCGACCCCAGCGCCCGTAATCAGCAGCAGCAGGCTATCCTGAGCTATTCCGATCAGCTGATTGCTGAAGTGCGGGAAGCAGACGCCATCATACTGGGCGTGCCCATGTACAACTTTGGCGTGCCATCCGTACTGAAAGCGTACTTTGATCACATTGCCCGGGCGGGTGTGACTTTTCGCTACACTGAAAACGGGCCTCAGGGTTTGCTGGCTGATAAGCCGGTGTACGTGATGGCTGCCCGGGGCGGCATCTACAAAGGCACCGAGGCGGACACCCAGACACCGTACATTCGCACCTTCCTGGGCTTCCTGGGACTGACCAGCGTCGAGTTCGTCTACGCCGAGGGGCTGAATCTGGGCGAGGAGCACAAGTCCAGCGCTCTGGCAGCAGCCGAACAAACCATTGAACAGGTGGCGGTGTAACACCGCCCTGGAACCGAGGGGGCAAGCCATGAAAAATCGTCAGATTCTGCGGGTTATTCCAGCCATGGAAACGTCCGATGGCGCGGGTGTGCGCATCCGTCGCTCCATTGGCCAGAGCCAGCATGTCCGCCTGGACCCGTTCCTGATGCTGGACGAGTTCGGCTCTGATCAGGCTGCCGACTACATCGCCGGCTTCCCCTCCCATCCGCACCGCGGATTTGAGACGGTAACCTACATGATTGAGGGCCATATGTTGCACGAGGATCACCTCGGCAACCGGGGCGACCTCAAGAATGGAGGCGTGCAGTGGATGACCGCTGGCCGGGGCATCATTCACTCCGAGATGCCGCAGCAAGAGGAAGGCATGATGCGCGGCTTCCAGTTGTGGCTGAACCTGCCTGCAGCGGAGAAAATGAAGCCTGCCGGCTATCGGGATATCCAGCCCGAGGACATCCCGCAGCTGACACTGGCGGACGGCAGTCAGATTAAGCTGATCGCCGGGGAATTCGAGCGGGACGGCACTCAGCATCGTGGCGCAGTGGTGGGCGGCAGCACCAAGCCGCTGTATCTGGACATCCAGCTGCAGCCCGGCGGCACCGTGAGCCTGCCGGTCGCGTCTGAGCTTAACGCCATGCTGTATCTGTATGATGGCCGCGCCAGCCTGGACGGTGAAGCCCTGCAGGCGAGAGCCGCAACCGTACTGGCGGCGGGTGACCAAATCAATCTGGCGGCCGCTGACGGGGGCGCCCGACTGCTACTGATTGCTGGCCAGCCCATTGGCGAACCCGTCGCACAGTACGGCCCCTTTGTCATGAATACCGTGGCAGAGATTGAGCAGACCCTGCAGGACTACCGTCTGGGCCGTCTCACCGGCTGACCTACCCCCCGTCAGGCAAACTGGCGATGGGCCATCAACTCCAGCACCATGGGCCTGACGATCAGGTCCATGGCCAATGCGAGCTTGGTACCGGGAATCACCAGGGTATCGATGCGTGAGACGTGGCTACCACTGATCATTTGCAGCAGATAGGTGAAATCCACCTCCGCTGGCTGCCGAAACCGGATCACGATCAGGCTCTCATCCTCGGAAGGAATGTCTCGCACCTCAAAGGGGTTTGAGGTGTCCACCATGGGCACACGCTGAAAGTTCACATGGGTATGGGCAAACTGGGGAACGATGTCATGCACATAGTCGTGCATCCGGTTGACGATGGTTTCCACAACCGCCTCCCGACTGTAACCCCGGTGATAGGTATCACGGTGAATTTTCTGAATCCATTCCAGATTAACAATGGGCACCACGCCGATCAGCAGGTCGACATACTGGGCGATATTGACGGTTTCGTTCACCACACCACCGTGTAGCCCCTCATAAAACAGCAGATCCGTCTCAGGCGGCAGTGGCGCCCAAGCGGTGAACGTGCCGGGTTTGTGACCCGCCTGCACCAGGGTCCGGTCTTCGTCATGAACGTACTGACGGCACTGGCCGTTGCCGGTGTGGCTGTAGTCGTAGAACAGGGCGTCCAGCTTGTCGATATGGTTGGCCGCCAGGGCAAAGTGGTTACGCTCACCAAACTGCCCCTTGGCCGCCAGGCGGGCCATCTGTTCCCGGGTATAGCGATGAAAACTGTCACCGGACACCATGGCAGCGCGAATACCCTCGCTGGCAAAGATTTTGCCGAAGATATTGCTGGTGGTGGTGGTACCCGCCCCCGACGAACCGGTAACGGCAATAATAGGGTGTCGTTTTGACATAGTTCTCAGGCCTGTAGGCAGGCGCCGGGTCTAGCGGACCCAGAGCTCCTCGTCCAGGGTTGACAGCAAACGGGGCTTTTCGATGGCATAGCCCTGGGCATAGTCCACCCCAAGGCTGCACAGTAGATCAAGCACTTCCCGACTTTCCACCTGGGAGGCTATCACTTCCCGCTGCAGATAATGCGCCATATCCACCATGGAGCGGACAATCGCCTGGTCCGTCTCGCTGTTGGTCAGATTGGCGGTGAAGGCACCATCCAGTTTGACCAGATCTACCGGCAGGTTGCGCATATAGTGGTAGGACGCCTGGCCATTACCGAAGTTACCCAGGCAGAAGCGGCAACCCAGCTCTTTCATCTCCTCGATAAACTCCGCCACGCTCTGCAGGTTGTGGATGGCGGCCGCCTCGGTAATTTCGAACCAGAGCCGCTCGATGGGGGCGTCCTTCTCACTGAGTTTATCGTAGATGAATTCCAGCAACGATTCCTCATTGAGGGAGTGGCCAGACAGGTTGATGCACACGCCACCCATGCGGCGACTGTCCACCTTGCGGTCCCGCAACCAGTCCAGCATATGGCCCACCACCCAACGGTCCACCGCCTGCATGCGGTTGTAGCGCTCCGCCATGCGCACGAACTCGGCCGCCGTGATCAGGCCGCCGCTATCATCGTACATGCTGATAAGAATTTCGTACTGGGCGGTTAACCGGGCCTTGGCGTGCAAGGGCAGAATCTTCTGGCAGCGCAGCAGTACCCGCTCCTCGTCGAGATTACCCAGGCCCGCCACCTTAGCGGCTATCTGCTCCTGCTGGGCGCGGCCACGGTCATCCAGCGCATAGATTTCCACCCGACCATTACCGTGATACTTGGCGGCCTTGCAGGCTTCATCCGCAGCTTTCATCCAGCGCTCCGCCGTCACCAGTGACGGCAAGGGTGGCGCGATACCGGCGTTGGCAGACAACTGGTAGCGGCGCCCGGCGTAGGTCTGCTCGCGACTCTCAATACCGTGAATAATGGCTTTGGCGCCCGACTCTGCCTGTTCTGCTGGCAGCAGGAAGGCGAACTCATTGCCGGACAGGCGCGCCAGCGGCGTTTGCTCGCCCACTTCCGCACGCAGGATATCTGCCACCAACCTCAGCGTCTTGTCGCCCGCTTCAAAGCCTGCGGTGTCGTTGAGTATGCGGAACTGTCGCAGGTCCATGTAGACCAGTGACAACGTCTCCTCTTGCCGAGACAGCTGGTGCTCCAGCACCCGCTCGAATTCCCGCCGGTTCAACAGGCCGGTGGTTTCATCATGAGTCACCGCCCAGGACAGCTGGTCATAGACCTGGCGCACCATGCGGTCAATGCTCTCGTCTACCAGTGGCCGTTCGTAGGTGCTGTCTGGCCGGATGGTGCCGCGCTGCATGTGACGGGCCAGCGGCTCCAGCTCCAGCTCCACCACCCGCATGCCCTGATGGTTCACAAACACAAAGCGGCTGAAGGCCCGCGCAATCCAGACCAGCCGGATATAACTGACTTCATCCTTACGTTCCTCATACCGCAACCAGTCACCGGTACGCAGCCGCTGGGCACGACCTATCCACAGGTGCAAACCCTTGCTGCCCGCCTGCGGCCGGGTGTCCGGTTCCGCCTCGGCAAACCGCGGCGCAACGACCCGTTCCAGTTCCTCATCCGGACGGCGCACCAGGAAACGCTTAAGCTCCTCACGGATTTGCGCAGAAGGCATGTGGTTACTGGAGATGGAGGCCAGACCGTCCTGAATCATGCGCAACAACTCCGGCATGTTGACCAGACTGTTGGCGTCATCGGAGAAGGTCAGCAGGGAATCGATCACCGACAAATAATCCTGCCACAGCTGGCTGTCCGGCCCCTGACGAATCCAGGTCAGGGACAACAGGTCACGCCAGCCCCCTTCCAGCAGGCTGATCACCGCCTTGGGCACTTCACGGCCTGCCAGCTTTTCATCCAGCACCCGGGCAACCTGACGTTTCGAGTCAGCAACCTTCTGGGCACCCTCAGCCGCTGCCATAACCCGCTCGGCATTGCGGCGATAGACCAGATTCTGGCGCTCAATAAGGCTATCCAGCTCCGACTGCACCGATTCGAACACGCGGGTATCCTGTTCGAAGTCCGTTGCCACCTTTTGTATCAGTTCATTGACCCGACGTTCGATGACCGGATTGCTGCGGCCACCTTTGATCCCCAACTGCGCCAGCCGGTTCATCACACCCCGTAGCGGGCTGTCGGCATCGTCGAAGAAGCCCGGGTCACGCATGACCACTTTCAGCACCGGGATCTCCAGCCGTCGTAACTGCTCCCGCGCCACGGCGCCCAGCCTGGGGCTGTCAGCAATGCTGCGGAAAAACTGGTCTACAACATCCAGTGATTCCTGCTGTTCCGGTGTCAGGGCCTGATCATTGGCCTGGGCGATACGGCTGACGACACGGTCCCGCAGGGGGGTTCCCGGCAGGTCGCCACTGTTGGCCACCTGGACCTGCAGCCGTTGCAGTTCACGTTGAAATTCGCCTGCACTGATGGGGCGGGCGTTGGGGGAAAAAGTCGGAGCAGGCGCTTCGCCATGAGCCACCCGCTGTTCTGCCAGGGTGCCCAGCAGGTTTTTGACCGTTGCAAATGCCGACTGCGCCTGCATGGACTGATGCCGGAAGCTGCTTTCAGCCGTTCCACCGCCGGGACGCGCCCGCGCAGGGGATGGCATCTCGGGCGGCACCGATGGCTGCGGCTCCGCCCCCAGGGTTGGCCGGATGGGCGGCGCCAGGGTGGCTTTGGGGGTCGGGGGCGGGGGCGGCGTTGGTTTGGCAGGGGTGTCCGCCGACTCCCGCTGGCGCTCACTGAGGTACTTGCTGAGGTCCAGAGTCGGCAATATGCCATGACGAATCAGCAACTGGTTAAGGGCCTTGTAGAGGGGCTCCAGCTCTTTCACTACAGCCTGCTCAAACACCCTGAATGCGGCCTTCTCGGCGTGCCGGCTCAGGGCCAGCGGGTGCATCCCGGCATGAAAGGCCTCACAAATCAACGCCGGCCCCAGGGGGTTGTGGTGGCCGGTGCGATTACTCACCCCCAGCTTGTCCAGCCGCATGCGCAACTGCAACAGCTCACCCCGGAACAGTGTGTCGGCCTTGGTCACCATCACCTTGATGGTCAGCCAGTCTTCGAACTCCGTCTTGTCCACCAGCGACAGTTCTGCAGATGCCGTGCCCTGAGGACGGGGCTTCAGGGGCGACTCCAGCTGTCGCTGCATGGTCATCCAGATTGGCCGCTGACGGCCACTGATCTCGCCGCGGGCGTCCATCAGCTCATTAGCCTGAGTATCCGAGCTGGCGTGCTGGGCGGCATCCGCCAGGGTGTCATCTACCTGCCGGAAGAAATTCTGCATCAGGGGTTCAACTTGCTGGATGACCAGCCGGGCGCACTGGCGAAGAACAAACTCCGCCTGATCATCCTTGGGCTTGAGGGTGGCCGGTGCCTGCTCACCACCGGCTCCACACAAGCTGAACAGCGCGTCCAGTGTCGTCGGCGGCAGTTGAGTAAACGCCACACCCATGGCGCCGGCAGTGATACGCACCGGTTTGACCCGGGCCTCATGCTGGCCACCGGCGTCCGGGCTGCGAAAGCGAATGACGAGTTCATTGCTCAACAGCTGGGCATGCTGGTCTTTCAGCTTTTCATCCACATTGGCGGAGAGGCGGATAAACATGCCTTCGGCACAAAAGTCCGCTATCTGACAGGGCACCTGCTGATCCGGCGTGAGCTGGAGCTGGGCTGCAAGTTTGATTGGCCGTCTGGTACTGGCCCGGCGTTCCGTGGATTCCATTAACTACCTGACTGTTGGCTGTCCGGGGCCGTGACACAACGGGGAACCCCAATCCCTACGTGCCGTCCTGCGTGAGGTACTACACCCTGCTAGTATAGCCTGCTAAGGCGGCAGCATTGTAACTGTCGCGTCAGATGATGGCTTGCACTGACACCACCAGAACTGGCGGAAGGGTGTCGGCGCCCCACGTGCATGGCAAAGTCATGAGAAAGTTTAGTTGGCTCCTACTGTTTTCGCTACTGCTGGCCTCCCTGTCAGGCTGCAGCACAACGGCCTACTACTACCAGGCCGCCAAAGGCCAGTTTGGGCTGCTCAAAGCCCGCCAGCCCGTCGATTCCCTGCTGGCACAAGCGGACCTGGACAGGGAGCTGCGGCAGCAACTGGAAACCGCCAAGGCGGTGCGCACCTTTGCCGAGCAACAGCTGCACCTGCCGGTGGGCGGCTCTTTCCGCCACTATGTGGCGCTGGACCGCCCCTGGGTGCTGGTCAATCTGGTGGTGGTGCCGGAGTTTTCCCTGACCCCGCATACCTGGTGCTACCCCATCGTGGGCTGCCAGGCGTACCGGGGCTATTTTGACCTGGCCATGGCGGAGCGCGCCGCCGAGTCATTTCGGGCCAAAAATTTCGATGTGCTGGTTGCTGGCGTAACCGCTTACTCTACCCTGGGCTGGTTCAACGATCCCCTGCACAGCGGCTTTACCCGACTACCGGAGGATCGCATGGTGGCCCTGATGATCCACGAGCTGAGCCATCAACTCATCTACATCCGGGGCGATACCACCTTTAACGAGAGTTTCGCGACGGCCGTGGAGCTGGAGGGACTGAAACGCTGGCTTGACGCCCACGGCGACTCACGGGGGTTTGTCGAGGCCTTGCAGCGCCTTACACAGCGGGAGATAACCCTGGCGCTGGTTCGTCACGCCAGCGCCCGTCTTCAGGACCTTTATGAGCTGCCCGATTTGGGGGATGAGGACCGGCGCGCCGCCAAAACCGTCATCCTGAAGCAATTGCAGGCTGACTATGACGGGCTTGCCCGACATTGGCCGCAACCCGGCCCCTTTGGTCGCCAGGCCCCCGACCTTAGCAATGCGCATCTCGCCCTGTTTCAGCAATACAACACGTTCGTGCCGGGTTTTCGGCAACTGCTGCGGGAGCATGACGGCGATTTCCCCCGTTTCTACGATGCCGTGCGTGCCCTGGGCAGGCAGCCCAAGGCAGCGCGGCACGCCGCGTTACACGCTCTCAATGAGCGCTTTGACGAACACTTTTGAGTTACGCTGGGTGTTGTAAGACGCCAGCTTTGGCCCCGGCAGTGACTGCACCGCGGATGGCTCAAAGCCCCGCTCCCGGAACCAGTGCTCCGTCTGGGTGGTTAATACAAACAGCCGCTCCACGCCCTGGCTGCGGGCCAGTTTCTCGATGGCCAACAGCAGCGCGTCACCGCGCCCGCCGCGGCGGTAACTGCTATCCACAGCGAAGCAGGACAATTCACCCGCTTGCTCATCCGGGTAACTGTAGAGGGCCGCACAACCCACGATAGTACCGTCCCGCTCAGCCACCACGAACCGGTCCACTTCGGTCTCCAACATGTCCCGGGAGCGACGGACCAGGATGCCCTGCTCTTCCAGCGGCTGGATCAACTCCAAAATGCCGCCGATGTCCTCGACTCTGGCGGGGCGTATCTGCTCGTAGTTGTCATCACTGACCAGGGTGCCGGCACCGTCTCGGGTGAACAGCTCCTCCAGCAAGGCACCATCCTCGCTGTAGCTGATGATATGAGCCCGCCGTACCCCTCGGGAGCAGGCAGTGCAAGCCGCATGCAACAGGTCGGCGCCGTGACCGGCCACCTCTCCCTGACGCAACAGGCCGGCAGCCTGACCAATGGTCATCTCCCGGATCAGGTTGCCTGCCGCGTCCGTGATACCGGCCTGATCCGTGAAAATGATCAGCTTTTCCGCCTGCAGGGCGGCAGCAACCTGGCTACCCACGTCCTCATAGGAGAGGTTGAAAGCATCCCCTGTGGGGGAAAAGCCCAGCGGCGGCAACAGCACAATATGGCCCAGCTCCAGCAGGCTCTGGATACCGGCTGCATCCACCCGCCGCACCCTGCCGGTATATTCATGGTCAATACCATCCAGCACCCCCACCGGGCGCGCCGTCACGAAGTTACCGCCACTGACGCGGATTCGCGCACCGTGCATGGGGGAGTTCACCAGTCCCATGGACAGCTGGCTCTCCAGCTGGATACGCATCGCACCGATGGCCTCCAGCACCAGCGGCAGATGGTCCTCACGGGTGATGCGCAACCCCTTGTGGAAATCGGATGTGATACCGGCGTTCGCCAGCCGCGCCTGGATTTGTGGACGGGCGCCCACCACCAGCACCAGCCGAACCCCCAGGCTGCTCAGCAAGGTGATGTCATGAATAATATTGATGAAGTTATCGTATTCCAGCGCCTCACCACCCAGCGTCAGAACCAGGGTGCGACCACGGTGCGCGTTGATGTAGGGCGAGGAATGCCGAAAACCGTGCAACCAGCCGGTATCTTTCAAGGGTGTCAGACTCCTTCACAGGGTGCCAAACAGAGGCTGGGCGAGCCTCAGAGTTGGGGTTCATCCAGACAGAAGTGCCGGATCAGCTTGCGCAGTATAGCAACCGTGGGTTCCAGCTGAGACAAGGCCAGATACTCATCTGGCTGATGCGCCTGATCAATGGAGCCCGGCCCCATCACCAGGGTTTCCAGGCCCAGTTGCTGCAACCAGGGGGCCTCAGTGGCAAAGGCCACGGCCTGGGCCGTGTGCCCGGTCAGGCGCTCACAGACGCGGACCAACGCTGACTCAGCCGGTGTTTCAAAAGGCGGCACGCCATCAAACAGCGGCTCAAAACGAAACCCAAGACCACGACGCTCAGCAATGGGCTGAATGCGCTCCAGCATGGCCTGGCGCAATTCCGCCATCTGCATACCTGGCAGCGGCCGCAGGTCAAAATGCAGCTCGCAACGGGCACAGATGCGATTGGGGTTATCACCACCGTGGATGCAGCCCAGATTCAGGGTGGGCACCTGCACTTTGAATGCGGGGTTGTGATAGTACTGCTGCAGCTGGTTACGATAGGCCATCAGTTCAGAGAGGGCATCGTGCATACCCTCCATGGCATTGTTGCCCAGTGAAGGGTCTGATGAGTGGCCTGAACGCCCTTCAAAAATCAGCCGCTCCATCATGATACCTTTGTGCATGCGCACCGGCCGCAGCCCGGTGGGCTCGCCAATCACCGCATAGCGACCTTTGGGGCGACCGGCCGCCACCAGGGACTGGGCGCCATTCATGGAGCTTTCTTCGTCGGCAGTGGCGAGAATAATCAGCGGTTGCTTGAGGGGCTGATCCAGAAAGACCCGCGCTGCCTCAATGGCCAGCGGGAAAAAACCCTTCATATCGCAAGTTCCCAGCCCGTACCAGCGATCATCCCGCTCCGTCAGGGTAAACGGGTCACTCTGCCAGCGCTTTTCATCGTAGGGCACGGTGTCGGTATGGCCGGACAACACGAGTCCGCCCGGTCCCTGGCCGAGGGTGGCAATCAGATTGAACTTGCCAGGCATACCCGGTACCGGCAGGATCTCCACCGCAAAGCCCATGGCTTCCAGCCATTCGGCCAGGGTACGCACGACCGGCTCGTTGCTGTGATCCCATTCCGGGTTGGCACTGCTGATGGATGGCAGGGACACCAGGCGGGCCAGCATGTCCCGGATGCCAGGGGGTTGCGCTACTGCGCCCTGTTGCGAGCTGGCCATAGGGTGTCTCCTGTCACTTAAGGTGGAATAAGCCCCTCATTCACTGACACCGGTCGCTGACGCTGGGGACTGACGCCAGACCTGAAAATTCTCGATACCTCGCAGGCTGATCTGGTAGCCCATCTCACCTCCGTCCATCATACGCCCAACGTTCAGCTGATCGCTATCGGCGGCAATCAGGCGCCCTTCAACCACCCGGCCACTGACCAGACTGACCCTTACCTGCCGGTCGATCCAGCGCGCTGCCTCAGTGACCGGCGCATCCCTGAAGCCGGGGCCTGCCGGGACAGCGGCGGTCATCGGTGCGGGCTCTTCCATCACGGCCACAGCCTTTTCCACCAGATAGACATCAGGCACCATGGCGCCGTTGTAGGCAGGTTGCCAGGGCGCACGCCAGTCCTCGGGCGCCGTTGCTGACCGCAGCGGCAGGCCGAGCGCATCCTGAGTCAGGCTGACGGCGGCCTGCAGCTCGCCACCTTCCCGCAGCCATACCCGATAGAGGCTGGCCAACTGGCCGCTGGGGCTCCAGCCATAGGCGGCGAGATCCGCACTGAATTGCTGTTGGGCCTGGGTCAGCCAGGCCTCGGGCTCCAGGTCGCTGGCGCGGCTGCAGTAAGCTGTTACCCGCCGCATCAAGCCGGCGTCACGGAACGTCAGCTCGACACGCTCACCCAGCCCGTCCAGCCCCTCACGGAGCGCCAATGGGTCACGTAGCGCTGCATCAGGGAAGTGGGCATCAAAACTCCCCCAAACTCCGCCTTGCCAGTGTATGTAAAGGCCTTCCGACTGCCGCTCAAGCGATATTACACCCCGCAGTTCAGGCAACCCCATACCCTGCCAGCTACGGGCAGTCAGACGCTGCCCACCCGCGCCGCACAGAGGACGGTAGAAGGGTGGCCGGGCATGGTCCTGAGGCTGCATCCAGTCACGTTGCAGCGGTTGGTCCAGGGCAATACCGAAGTCATCCAGCCGCAGCTGCCAGTGGGCAGGCCAGCGCCGACTGTCCATCAGCCACTGGACCACAGCGCCCGCGCTGCCAAAAGACACGACCGCCCGGTTGCTACTGATGGGAGGGTTCATGGCAAAGGACTGGTAACTGAGGCCCTCGATTACCACCTCACCGTCCAGCGTGGGGTGAATGCGCCCCCAGCTGAGCACACCATCGTCGGCCAGCGCCTGGCGGGCGTCCACCAACAGGGTGTGGGTGATGTACCAGGCGCCGCCACGGTAACCGCCGTAAGCCAGCGCACCGGCGACAATCAAGAACATCAGCAGCTTCTTCATGCCTTACCGTCCCTTGTCTCGGGTAGTCTGTCAGGTGCGGGAAATCAGTGTTCCCACCCCTTCGTCCGTGAAGATCTCCAGCAGGGTTGCATGGGCCACACGACCATCAATGATGTGGGCCGTGCGCACACCATTCTCCACTGCACTCAGGGCGCAGCGGATTTTTGGCAGCATACCGCCATGGATGGTGCCATCGTCAATCAGGTCGTTGACCTGACGGGCATTCAGGCCCGTCAGCACCTGGCCTTCCTTGCTTTTCAGGCCAGACACATTGGTCAGCAGGATCAGCTTTTCCGCTTTCAGGGCTTCCGCCACCTTGCCGGCCACCAGATCTGCATTGATGTTGTAGGACGCACCATCAGCACCGACGCCAACCGGTGCAATCACCGGTATCACATTGCTGCGGGTCAGCATTTCGATCACGTCAGTATTTACGCTCTCCACTTCGCCCACATGGCCAATATCAATAATTTCCGGGCGGGTGTTTTCCGGCGTTTTTTCTACCACTTCCAGTTTGCGGGCACGGATCAGGTTGGCATCCTTACCGGTCAGTCCCATGGCGGTTCCACCCTGTTTGTTAATCAGGGAGACAATCTGCTTGTTGACCTGCCCGCCCAAAACCATTTCCACCACGTCCATGGTCTGACTGTCGGTAACACGCATGCCGTTGATAAATTCAGACGGGATGTTGAGCTTCGCCAGCAGCTCACCAATCTGCGGACCGCCACCGTGCACGACGATGGGGTTGATGCCTACCAGTTTCATCAACACCATGTCACGGGCGAAGCTGCTTTTGAGCTCCTCGTTCTCCATGGCATTACCGCCGTACTTGACCACCACCGTTTTACCGGTAAAACGCTGAATGTAGGGCAGCCCCTTGCTCAGTACAGAAGCCACCTGCATGGCCGTATCGCGATCCAATGTCATTGCAATACCTTATCAACCTGTCGTTGCGATGGGGCCGGGCCATGATGCCTTGCCCCTTATGTCTGTGTGGCAGCTGCTGCAAGCGGCGGCTGCCCGGAAGCCCTTGGGCTCCTAAAACTCAATGACCAGCTCTGGCGCAATACCTGCCAACTGGTCACGGAACATGCCCCGTATGCGCTCCAGCGCCTCTTCGGTTTCACCCTCAAAGCGCAGAACCAGCACGGGCGTAGTGTTGGAGGCGCGACACAACCCCCAGCCATCGGGATAGTCCACCCGGACACCGTCGATGGTGCTGACAATACCGTCACCAAACTGACCGGTCTGCACCAGCTTTTCAACCAGCGCAAACTTGCTTTCGTCAGTGGTGTTCACGTGCAGTTCAGGGGTGCTGAAGTCCTCTGGCAGGTCAGCAAACACCTCATCACTGTGGCGGTCTTCCACACCGAGGATTTCCAGCAGGCGGGCGGCAGTATAAAGCCCGTCATCGAATCCGTACCAGCGTTCCTTGAAGAATACATGGCCGCTCATTTCGCCCGCCAGCAGCGCACCCGTCTCCCGCATTTTCGCTTTCATCACCGAGTGGCCGGACTTCCACATGACGGGCCGACCACCGGCCTGACTGATCACCGTTGCCAGGCGGCGGCTGCACTTGACGTCGTAAATGACATCAGCCCCGGGGTTACGGGAAATCACATCTTTGGCGAACAGCATTAGCAAACGATCCGGCCAGATAATCTTGCCGGTGTTGGTGACAACACCGAGGCGGTCACCATCGCCATCCAGCGCCAGACCGATGTCGGCATTTTCCGCTTTGACCCGGGCAATCAGATCCTCCAGATTAGCCGGATCAGAGGGGTCGGGATGATGATTGGGGAAGCTGCCGTCAACCTCACAGTGAAGGGGGATCACATCGCAACCCAGCTCCTCCACCAGAATGGGCGCCAGTTCGCTCGCAATGCCATTGCCCGCATCCAGCACGACCTTGAGGGGGGCAGCCACGGCGATGTCACCCACGATACGATCCAGATAGGCCCGGCGCAGATCCTCGCTGCGGCGCTCACCCTGGCCGCTGGCAAAATCCAGATTCTGGATTCGCTGATGCAGCTTGTGGATGCCCTCGTCATGCAGCGTTTCACCCGCGAGCACGACCTTGAGGCCGTTGTACTCCGGCGGATTGTGGCTGCCGGTGATCATTACCCCGGCACCGGTTTCCAGCGCATGGGTTGCAAAATAGAGCACCGGGGTCGGCACAGCCCCCAACTCGATCACATTGCAACCGGTAGACAGCAGCCCCCGCGCCAGGGCGTCGGCATAACCGGGGCTGGACTCACGACCATCATAGGCCACGCAGATGTCATGACAGCCGCGGGCCAGGGCCTCAGAACCAATGGCACGGCCGATCACCTCAACCACTTCCGGGCTGAGGGTGTCATCCACTATGCCGCGAATGTCATAGGCACGGAACAGGCTGGGGGAAACTTCAGCGGTCGGTGCTTCCAGCTCTCCAACGTCGAGTCCGAAATCATCCGCCAGCAGGTCATCGGACCCACCTAACCCAAGCACATCCTCGTCACCGTCGAGCATGTCGATATCAAGCACGTCCTTGTCCTGGAACAACGGCTGGTCACCGTCCTGCGGTCGGGCCGCTGCGGCCTTGCGCGATCCCTTTTTGGCGGCTTCACGCCCGGCTTTGGCACGGGCTTCCTCTTCGGTCTTGGCCAGGCGCTTGTCCAGCAACTGAGCCAGGCGCTGCAGTCCTTCGGACAGTGACACCAGGAAATCCCAACGCAGCGTGGGCGGCGCCGCACGTTCACCGCCGAAGGCCTTATGGGACCACTGCAGCAGTGTCTGCATTTCCCGGCGCACACTGGTCTGCGTCTTCAGCAGCAGCAACCACACCAGTGCTGCCGCCAGGATGCCCGGGATCACCACCACCAGCAGCACAGCCACCAGATCTGCACTGGGTGCAGGCCGGCGCGCAGGCGCATACTCCACGGACCAACCGGGTACGGACAGGTTACCCGTCACCGCTGGCAAATTACCGCTGCCAGCGGCGACGATGGTCTGGCGACTGCCAGCGACCGCCTGCACCACCGACAGACGACCCGCCAACTGCGTGTCCGTAACTGACAGGGCCGGCGTCAGCACCGACGCATCAAATACCACCAGCAGGCTACCCTGAATGGGCTGACCAGGCGCCTCACGGACAGAGGCCGCCAACTGGATAAAGGTATCGCCATTACGGGGGAAGGCATCCGGGTTCAGGGTCCGGCCCGACTCGGCGCGGCGGGCCAGATCAAGATTGACAAAACTCAGCTCAAAGGTCTCACCAGCCTGGCGAGCAATCTGCCCCGCCGGGAACAGGAACACCGCCTGCACACCGGGCAGCATGGGCTCCAGCAGGCCACTCACCTGCTGCGGACCACCTTCCATGAGCAGGCGCATAACCTGCTCCTGGGTGGCAAACCCCTGCACCAGAGTCTGCAACACAGCAATGCGCTGCTCGACCCGGGCGGTAGCAGAAGCCAGCTCGGTCTGGGTACGTTGCTGCCAGCGCTCATCGTCTGCGGGCTGAAGTACCAATACATGGATCAACACGGCTACCAGCACCATCGCCAGCAACGCCACACCGGCCTGAGCCAGACCTGTTGCCGCCAGCTGCGCCTGACGTGGTGCTTTGACTTTTGCCTCGCGGATCGCCTTGCCTGCTTTCTTTGCGGGCTTGGCTGCCACGTCGGAAGCGTCAGTGGCCGATTCGTTATTGGTCTTCTTTTTGCCAAGTTTCATGGGTCAGTTCCATTGTTATTCTGTCGCCTTGCATTACTCACTGGGTGAGTATAGCCCTCTACCAGCGTTCCGCGCCTACGCCGTACCGGTAGACCCAAAACCACCGGCGCCCCGTTCGGTCGCCGCAAACTCGGGAACCACATCAAAGGCTGCCTGTACCACCGGCACAATAACCAACTGGGCGATGCGCTCACCCACCGAAACAGTGAATGGCTGTTGCCCCCGGTTCCAACAGGACACCATCAGTTCACCCTGGTAATCGGAGTCAATCAGCCCTACCAGGTTGCCCAGCACAATACCGTGTTTATGACCGAGCCCACTGCGGGGCAGGATCATCGCGGCCAGCGCCGGATCCTCCAGATAGATGGCGAGGCCAGTGGGTATCAGGTGGGTTTCCCCCGGTCCAATCTCCAACGGGCTGTCGAGACAGGCGCGCAGGTCCAGACCAGCCGAACCCTCGGTGGCATAGTGCGGGAAAGGAATCATATCGCCGATACGGCGGTCCAAAACTTTGACCTGGATACGCTGGGACGTCATGTCAAAAGAACCTGTCTAGTCAGTTATGAAGTGGTTTTTGCGTAATAACGCTCTGCGATCAGCGCTACCAGTGCCTGTGCCAGCTGCTGCTTGTCACACAGGGGAAAAGGTTGTTGCCCGCCGGGCCAGAACACCGTAACGGCATTCTGATCACTGTTGAAGCCCTGCCCCGGTACTGAGACATCATTGGCGACAATCATGTCGAGTTTTTTACGGCTCAGCTTGTCCTGCGCATAATGGGCAAGATCCCGGGTCTCTGCAGCGAACCCCACGCAGAAAGGTGGGTTAGGCTGAGCCGCCACCGTTGCCAGAACATCCGGATTACGCACCAGCGGCACCGACATAGCCTCGGCGGTTTTCTTGATTTTGTCACCCGCGGCCGTGGCGGGGCGATAATCAGCTACGGCAGCGGTCGCAACAAAAATGTCACAGCCGGGCAGCGCCTGCTGCACGGCAGCCAGCATCTCTTCTGCGGTGGTGACCATGACACGCTGGACCCCTGACGGTGCCGCCAGCGCTACCGGACCACTCACCAGCGTTACGGTCGCACCCGCGTCCCGGGCGGCTTGCGCCAGCGCGTAGCCCATTTTGCCGGAACTGTGGTTGCTTATATAGCGCACCGGGTCTATGGGCTCCCGGGTAGGCCCGGCCGTCAACACCAGCTGGCAACCCGCCAATGGCCCCTTGCCGCTCTGCAGACGCGCCATAATATGCTCAGGCTCCAACATGCGCCCCGGGCCGGTATCACCACAGGCCTGCTGACCCTCGTCCGGCCCCCAGATCAACACCTGGGAATCAGCCGCAAGCTGGGACACCACCCGCTGGGTGCGGGTGTTTTGCCACATCGCCTGATTCATCGCCGGCACCAGGGCGATAGGTGCGGTGGTGGCGCTGCACAGGGTGGTTAACAAGTCATCCGCCATGCCACTGGAAAACCGGGCCATAAAGTCTGCACTGGCAGGGGCAACAATTACCTGATCCGCCCATTTCGCCAACTCGATATGTCCCATGCCGGCCTCAGCCGCCGGGTCCAGCAAGGAGGTACGAACCGGCTCACCGCTGAGGGCCTGAAACGTCAGCGGTGTCACAAAGGCCTCGGCACCCCGGGTCATGACCACTCGCACCTCATGGCCGGCCTTTTTCAGCAACCTGACCAGCTCTGCGCTTTTATAGGCCGCTATGCCGCCAGTAACTCCGAGCAGAATTCGTTTTCCTGCCATGACAACTCCAGGCGCTAGGTTTTGAGAACGGGTACCCGTGATTTCCCCCGTAAAACCACTAAGATAGCATCGTCAGCAAGCTGCTGACACCCCGCCACGCACAAACAGGGATACAAGGATGGACAAACCCCACTGGCCCAAGGATGAACGCCCCCGGGAGCGCCTGCTGGCCCACGGCCCACAAAGCCTCTCGGATGCCGAATTGCTGGCTATTTTCCTGCGCACCGGCATTGCTGGCCTACCGGTTATGGCCCTTGCCAGGGGGCTGATCGCCGAGTTTGGCGGTCTGCGCAGCCTGCTGACTGCCTCCCGCGACCAGTTCTGCAGCATCAAGGGACTGGGCACCGCAAAGTATGCCCAATTGCATGCCGCGCTGGAAATGGCCCGCCGGGTTATGGACGAGCCCCTGCGCCAGGGCGACCCGCTGCGCTCGCCTGCCGACACCCGGCGCTTTTTGGCCAGCCGGCTCGGCACCTACCCCCATGAAGTCTTTGCGGGCCTGTTTCTGGATAACAGGCATCGGGTCATTCGTTATCAGGAACTATTCCGGGGTACAATAGATGGCGCCTCTGTCTACCCCCGCGAGGTGGTGCGGGAGGCGCTGGGTTGTAATGCAGCCGCCGTCATCTTTGCCCACAACCACACCTCCGGCGTTGCCGAGCCAAGTCAGGCTGACATTCAGCTGACCCAGCGGCTCAAGGATGCTCTGGGGCTGGTGGACATACGGGTACTTGACCATATGGTGGTAGGTCACGGTGAGGTAATATCCCTCGCTGAACGGGGGTTATGCTGAGGACACACCCTGTGAATCGCTTTTTTCACAGAAAACTGTCCAAATTCCCAACAATTTTTTGCTTTGCGGGATAGCTTCTGGTATAAAAGCGTCCCTTTCTGGCGGCATCTGGCGAGCTCCAGAGGCGCGAATAAACGAATTCCCTGAATTTCAGGACCAAGCTCAGGTCGGAGGCAAGTATGTCCAGAGTCTGTCAGGTTACCGGCAAACGCCCGGTTACCGGTAACAACGTATCTCACGCGATGAACCACACCAAGCGTCGTTTTCTGCCTAACCTGCAGAGCCACCGCTTCTGGGTTGCATCTGAGAACCGTTTCGTGAAGTTGCGCATTTCCACCAAGGGCATGCGCATCATCGATAAAAAGGGTATTGACGCTGTGCTGGCCGATCTGCGCGCCCGCGGCGAGAAAGTATAAGGAGCCGCATCATGCGCGAAAAAATTAAGCTGGTTTCAACAGCAGGTACTGGTCACTTCTACACGACCATGAAGAACAAGCGTAACACCCCGGAAAAAATCGAACTGAAAAAGTTTGATCCGGTTGTACGTAAGCACGTTGCCTACAAAGAAGCCAAGATCAAGTAATCTGGCTTTTGGGCAATAAAAAACCCGGTTCCGCAAGGACCCGGGTTTTTTATTGCCCAAAACAACAAAAGACCTTACACCCGCGACAGATAGCCGCTGGGCAGGGCAATATCCATGGCAATGGGCAGGTGATCCGACATGGGATAATGCACCACTTCTGCCCGCTGGATTTCCAGACTGGGGCTGACCAGAATATGATCCAATGCCTTTTCAGGCCGCCAGCTTGGGAAACTATGGGCACTGGCCGGCAATGGCACCAGGCCGGTGTCACTCAGGGGCGTATTGGTAAGCAGCTGCTCCGCATGATTATTCAGGTCACCCATCAGCACCACATGACGGAAATCACCAATCAGGTCCCGGATAAACCCCAACTGCCGAGCCTGCGCACTCTTGCTTAGAGACAGATGCATCATCACCAGCACCAGCGGATCCTCCGGAAAACCATAACGGGCTACAATGGCGCCCCGTCCCGGTATCAACCCTGGCAAGCGATACTGCTTTACGTCCAGAGGACGATAGCGGCTCAGCAGGCCATTGCTATGCTGGGCAATCTGCCCCAGATTACGATTCAGCTGTTGACGCCAATAAGGCAACCCACTGGCCTCAGCCAGGTACTGGACCTGATTGATAAAACCGCTGCGTATACTGCCACCGTCACACTCCTGCAACGCCACCACATCGTAGTTGCGCAGCAAGGCGGAAATTTTGTCGAGATTATCAAGTCGCTTACGGGAAGGCAGAAAGTGCTGCCAGCTGCGGGTCAGGTAATGATGGTAGGAGGAGGTGTTAATGCCCACCTGAATATTGAAGGTGAGCAGACGCAAGCGATCCAGGGGCTCCAGCTCAGGCACATGATCAAAGCCGGAGCAGGCGCCCATCACAGGGCCGGTATCGGTGGCAGTACCCACCCAACCATTGAGCCGTTGCTGGATCTTCTTATACATAGGCCGACAACCTAATTTGCTGCACGCTCTTTATCTATAAGATAGCGCATTACCTCAATCGACGCCTCTCGGCTACCCGCGATGGACGGACTGGTCACGTACTTCCCGTTTACCATCACCGAGGGCGTGCCCTGAATAGCCGGCACACCATTGACCTGGGCGCCGCGGATGCGGGCATTGCCCTGCTGCAGGCGGGCATTAACACCGAAACTGTTGTAATTGCGCTTAAACTCATCAGCATTTACGCCATGATTCGCCAAAAAAGCCGCCAGCCGATCGGCGTTATCAAGGTTTCGACGGTCCCGGGCCAGGCCCTCAAACAAAGGTGTGTGAGCCTGCTCAATCGCACCCATGGCCTCGACTGCGTAAAAGGCACGGGCATGCGGCTCCCAACCGCGGGAGAAAACAGCCGGTAGTTTGACGTAATCCACATCATCCGGCTTGTTGGCCGCCCATGCTTCAATATATGGCTTGAAAGTCAAACAATGAGGACAGCCGTACCAAAAAATCTCGGTTACCTCGATCCGATCCGGGTTACGGGTACTCAGCGGCGTGGAAAGCACCTGATAATGAGTCCCTGCCTGCCAGCGTGCATCCGCCACCGCAGTCATTGGCAATGCAACCAACACCAGCACCCAAGCTGCCAAAAATCCCCTCATAATACGTCTACCTTATAGTGATTTATAACTTGTCCGGGCATTGGACCTGCCCGTCAGGTGAAAGTTCGCGCTCTTGTCTCGTCGTTATTATGGGCACCGCCTGCGACGCACTCAAGCTACAAAAACGTCATCTGATGGTGACAAATAACAGTAATCCAGTTGGCACAACCATAAAAAAACCTCCGCAAGCGGAGGTTTTTTTCAGCACCCGGAACCCTTAGTGCAGGCCGGAAATGTAGCTGGCCAGCGCATCGATTTCGGTGTCGTGCATACGGTTGGCAATATCCATCATGATCTGGCTGTTGCTATCCACATCACGCGTGCCTGCCCGGTACTCACGCAGCGACTTGGCAATATAGTCCGCGGACTGGCCACTCAGACGCGGATAGCCCGCAGGCTCATTTCCTTTGCCGCTGGGTCCGTGACAGGCTGCGCAGGAAGGAATGCCTGCGGCAATGTTGCCACCACGGTAGAGTGCCTGACCACGCTCAACCAGATCAGGGTTAGCCTCACCGATGGTCATGGTGTGCTGGTTGTAGTAAGCCGCCAGGTCACGCAGATCCTGGTCGGACATGTTATCCAGCAGGCCAGTCATTTCGGGAATCACCCGACGACCTTCACGCACGTGAACCATTTGCTGGAACAGGTAACGCTCACCCAGGTTGGCAATCTTAGGGTAGGTAGACATGATCGGTTCCGCACCGGTTGCACCGTGACAGCTGGCACATACTGCGGCATTGGCTTTACCTGCTTCCGGGTCACCGGCTGCGACTGCGGTGGCCGACAGGCTGACACCAAGAACAACTCCTGCGATCAGTTTCTTCATGCTCGCTCCGCCTCTCTCATCAAGTATATTCTTTACGCTGCAGCTATGGGGACCGACCACAGGAACCCCTGTCACCGGTAATGCTGTTTACTTGCCAACCCCAATAACCTGCCTCTGGTCGTTAAATTTGGTGTAGCATTATACATTAAGGGAACCGCTTAAAAAGGCCTAACCGCCGCAGAATCACTCCCAGCCATTCACCCAGACGCACAGGACACCCGCACACCGTGCAGGACATCAATCTTCCCAAGCCCATTTCCTTTAACAGCGCCCGCTTTCTGATCAGCGCATCCAAGCTGTCAGAGTGCCCGCCGGATCAAGGTGCAGAGGTGGCATTTGCCGGCCGTTCGAACGCTGGAAAGTCCAGCGCTATCAACGCCATTACCATCAACAAGAAGCTGGCCCGAACCAGTAAGACACCTGGTCGCACCCGGCTGATCAACTTCTTTTCCCTCAACCGCGAGGGCTGCCGCCTGGTGGATTTGCCAGGTTATGGCTATGCAAAAGTGTCACGGGACATGAAAGACGACTGGCAGACCCACCTTGGGCACTATCTGAATGATCGTCAATGCCTGCGTGGCCTGGTGCTGGTCATGGACATTCGCCACCCGCTGACGGACTTTGACCAGATGATGGTGGAATGGTGCGAGCATAACAAGCTGCCGCTGATGATTCTTGCCACCAAAGCCGACAAACTGAAATTCGGCCAGGCCAAAACCACCCTGCAGAAAGTGCGCAACGCGCTGAAAAAATTCCAATGCCTGGAACACCTGATCATGTTCTCGGCCACTGACAGAACCGGTGTTGAGGAAGCCTGCGAGAAACTGGCAGCCTGGCTGGCGCCAGCGACTGACAGTACCGCCGCCGATGCTGAAACCCCGGCAGACAGCCCCTAGTCATAAAAAACCCGACCCAGATGGGTCGGGTAAACGTCAGGGTTTGCAAAGTGCTGTACGGGCGGCAAGCCGCCCGGTGACACCTGGGATTGCACTTGCTGGTGTCATAACCTATGACAGCTCATGCCGGCGCTGGTTCCATCATGGTTAAGGGTAATTCCGGGCGGTACTGTTCCCGCAAGGCCAACACCTCACCACGATATGCTGGCATCAGGTACGGCACCTCCAGAGTCAGCACCTGATAGATGCCCTGCTTCAGCTGGCGTTTGGTAATCTCCACCTGCCGATTGTTCCCCTGGGCGGTTTTCAGAAAGGCCATCCAGTTGGTCACCACCAGCCAAACGTTGAGAGACATTGCCTGGCGTAACTCTTCCGGCTGGGACTGAATCACGCCGCCCTCCGCCAGCCCTTCGAAAATCCGGTTGATGGCATCCAGGCAACGGCCGGTAAATTCCCGGTAGTCCTGGCGCAGGCGGGCATCATTTTCCAGCAGGTGCTCAAGGTCCCGATGCAGGAAACGGTAACTCCAGAGCCCGTCAAACACCGACTCCAGATAGCCCCGCATATCAGCCACCGTCAGGGGTCGGTCTTCCGGGGTGGTCAGGTAGTAGCCCACCAGCTGTTCATACTGCTGGAACAGCTCGTAGATGATGTCCGACTTGTTGCGGAAGTGGTAATAGAGGTTGCCGGGCGAGATCGCCAGCTCCGCAGAAATATGATTGGTCGTGACATTGCGCTCACCTCGCTCGTTGAACAGGTCGAGACTGCAAAGCAGTATTTTCTCTCTTGTTTTCATGCGCTCACTGTTGTTGTTGTGAGTTTGGCAACCAGCATCTGGCCTGACAGGCCAAACACCTTCCTTGACTCCCTAGAGTATATACTCTAATAATAGCCCACAAGGCAAATCGAGCAGGTTTTATGCAGTCATCCCCAGGCCTGCTCTTCCCTAACCTGGCAGCCACTGACGTCGGCATGCCGATACAATAAATCGCTGCCAACGAGGAGAGTCACCATGGTCGCAAGTGTTGTCCAGCTCACTGAGAGCAAGAAACAGATCCAGCAGATGCACAACCTGTTCGACGAGCAGAAGCAGGCCTTCCGCAACAATCCCATGCCATCACTGGCGGAGCGCAAAGAGAATCTCAAGCGTCTGAAGCAGGCGATACTGAAAAACCAGGAGCGCTTCCTGGACGCCATCGACAAGGACTTCAGCTGCCGCTCCAAGGATGAAACCAAGATTGCCGAGATCATGCCCTCAGTGCAAGGCATCAATTACGCCCTCAAGCATCTGGGCGAGTGGATGAAACCTTCCAAGCGCCACGTCTCGATTCTGTTCCAGCCCGCCAGCAACCGGGTTGAATATCAGCCACTGGGCGTGGTTGGCATTATCGTACCCTGGAACTATCCCCTGTTCCTGGCGGCCGGCCCTCTCACCACTGCACTGGCAGCCGGCAACCGGGCCCTGATCAAGATGTCTGAGTACACGCCTCACACCTCCGCCCTGTTCAAGGAAGTGATTGAGTCCACTTTTCCGCAGAATCTGGTTGCGGTGATCAACGGTGAAGCCGATGTCGCTGCAGAGTTCTCCAGCCTGCCCTTCAATCACCTGCTGTTCACCGGCTCCACCTCTGTTGGCCGCCTGGTCATGGCAGCGGCAGCCAAGAACCTGACGCCAGTTACGCTGGAGCTGGGGGGCAAGTCCCCCGCCGTTATTTCCAGCGACGTGCCCATGAGCGATGCCGCGGAGCGTATTGCGTTCGGCAAGGCCATCAACGTAGGCCAGACCTGCGTGGCGCCAGACTATGTGCTATGCCCGGCAGACCGGGTCAATAACTTTGTTGATGAGTTCAAGAACGCGTTCAGCCGCATGTACCCCAGCCTGCGGGATAATGACGACTATACTGCCATCATTAACGAGCGCCAGTATGACCGTCTGCAGGGTTACCTGAAGGATGCCGAAGCAAAAGGTGCCACGGTAATTGAGGTGAACCCGGCCAACGAGAACATGAAGGACGGCACTCGCAAGCTGCCAGTGCACCTGGTGCTGAACGTCAGTGACGACATGAAGGTCATGCAGGACGAGATCTTTGGCCCCATCCTGCCAATCGTCACCTACAGCAAGATTGACGAAGCCATCGACTACATCAATGACCGCCCGCGTCCGCTGGCCCTGTACTACTTTGGCTATGATCAGGCCGGTCAGAACCATGTGGTCACCCAGACACACTCCGGCGGCATGTGTATCAATGACGCCCTGATGCACGTGGCTCAGGATGACCTGCCCTTCGGCGGCGTGGGTGATTCCGGCATGGGCCACTACCATGGCCGCGAGGGCTTCCTGACCTTCTCCCATGCTCGCTCCATCTTCAGCAAGCAGCGCCTCAACAGCGGCAAGTTTGTCTACGCCCCCCATGGCACCAAGCTGCACCAGATGGTGTACAAGATGTTCATCCGTTAACATCTGCCCTCTGCTGTGCCAGCCACTCCGGTGGCGGGCACAGGACACCCCCGCCCCGGGCCTGTCGCAACGCCCTCAACCTGCTATCATGCCCGCTCTGACCGTCACCGGAGCATGCCCATGACTACCCTGGTTTACCCTGGCACCTTTGACCCCATCACCCTTGGCCATACCAATCTGATCGAGCGTGTCGCCGGCATCTTTGACCAGGTGGTGATCGCCATTGCCGCCAGTGAGCGTAAACAACCGTTGTTTAATCTGGATGAACGCCTGACGCTGGCGCGGGATGCTTTGGCGCATCTGCCCAACGTGCGTGCTACCGGCTTCCGGGGGCTGCTGGTGGATATCGCCCGTCAGGAAGGCGCCAATTTTATTCTGCGGGGGGTTCGCAACAGCACAGACTTTGAGTACGAGTTGCCGCTGGCCCAGATGAACGGCAACCTGGCGCCAGGCATCGATACGCTGTTCCTGACGCCGCCGCCGCACCTGACGTGCGTATCCTCCAGCCTGATCCGGGAAATCGCCAGCATGGGCGGTGATGTGGTGCCCTATGTGCCAGAAAATGTTGCAACCGCACTGGCGGGCAAGTTCCCACGCCCTTAGGTGAGCTGCATAGCGAGTGAGGCTGCAAGCCGTAATTTTGGTAGAATAAACCTTAACGTTTTATCGAGGTGTGGCTGCTATGGCCCTGATCATTACTGACGAATGCATCAACTGTGATGTTTGCGAGCCGGAGTGCCCGAACGAGGCCATCTCTCCAGGCGAGGAAATCTACGTGATTGACCCGAATCTCTGCACCGAGTGCGTCGGGCACTATGACGAACCCCAGTGCCAGCAGGTCTGCCCGGTGGACTGCATCCCCCTGGACCCGGACCGGGTAGAGTCAAAAGACGAGTTGATGGAGAAGTATCACCGGCTCACCGGCCAGTAAGGCCGGGCCGGGCTGCGCCGACACCCGACATCGGGGTGATCGGCGCGGCCACTGCGATCAGATGACTGGAGGCAGCGGTATAACGTTACCGTTAACCCTGACCGCCATATCCTCAAGGGTGGCATTGATCATGTAATGCTCCCCGTCACGCACCAGCAGGCCTTGATTTTCCATCTCGTCCAGCTGTGGCGCCAGGCCGGGAATCATTACCAGCAGCAGCGCTGGTACGCGCACTTCGGCCTCACCCACCAGTGTCTGCATAATAGCCAGAACGTCGGCTTGCTCTGCCTCCGGCACCACCGGATGACTGACCATCAGCTTGCCACTGGCGTCGCCCAGGGGGGAGGACAGGCTGAGCACGGGTACACCCACCTCAAAACCGGCGAAGGCCAGCGACCGCGTTGCCTCATTGAAGCGCTCGATGAGTGACATCTGCAGCTCCATGATCTGCGGGAAATCCAACCCTTCAATCTGTTGCTCAAAGTTCTGCAGTCCATTGTAGCTGTCAAGCAAATCGCTCCAGGCGCTGACCTGCAAGCCCTTGGCAACAAACTCAAACCGTTGCGGGCCAAAACTTTCATCCCCGACCCGGAAGCTCTCCATGACCATGGATGCTTCAGTATTCAGGCGCTGGCCGCTCTCGCTGCCCCAGGTCTTGCTGTCTACCCGCCACAGTTTGAAGCCCATGGGCTCGGCATCAGGCGCCTGGAAGTCACCCCCTTCCATAACAAAACTGCCATCACCTACCCAGATATCCTTATGCAGACGCTCCATGGTCTGCTGCATGGTGACACTGGACAGGCTCAGGCTCACATCCGGCCCCACGATGGAGCCGCCGGGCCAGTTCAGACTGAGGCTGAACCGGTTGCCGTCACCGGACACGTCCGCCCGGCCCTGTGCCGCTGCGGTATCCAACGTTTCGCCGGTCTCTTCGTCGGTCAGTGCAATAGCAGGCACGTCAAGCTCAACCCGCAGACCGCCCCAGGCCTTGCCGGTAAGCGTGACCGTCGGCAGGGCTTCCGGGAACAGCTCTTTCAGATCTTCAAATGCTTCTGTGTCCGGCTTCAGGGTCACTCGGCTGCCCACGAACCCATGGGATACCTGACCCTGAATGGGCAGGGTGTGGTAGTAGGTCTGGCTGGTGCTAAGCACCTTGACTACACCCACGATGTCACTGCTCAGGTAACCCCTGTCATAGTTCAGGGTTTCCAGTTGCAGCAACGGCTGCTGCTCATTCAACAGCAGCATTGATTGCTGCCAATGCTTCTCTGTCATCTGCCCGGTTACCCAGGGCGCAGCCAAGCCAGCCGCCACAACTACCGCACCACCCACGAAAATCCAATTACGCATGTAGAACTACTCCCTTGTCTTGAGGGGCTAAGTCTACTTGTTGGTCAGTCTTTCTAAAAGCACCTGTTGTGCGGCAATACGCTCTTCCTCGGGGCCGGGCTGATTTCGCACATAACTGCCATCCGATTGCAGCGCCCAACTCTGGCAGTTATCTGCCAGATAGGTTTCCAGATCCTCCTTGAGTCGCTCCGCCAGCACCCGCTCCTCCACCGGAAACGCCACTTCCACCCGGCGCAACAGGTTACGCACCATGCCATCCGCGCTGGAAGCGAACACCTCAAACTTGCCACCATTCCCGAAGTAATAGACCCGGCTGTGCTCGAGGAAGCGACCGAGAATGGAACGAACGTGGATATTTTCAGACAGGCCCGGTACACCGGGCCGCAGGCTACATACGCCACGAATGATCAGGTCCACCCTGACACCGGCCTGAGATGCCCGGTAAAGAGCGCGAATCAGTTCCGGCTCGGTCAGTGAATTAACCTTGATAATAATGTGCCCCGCGGCACCCAGCGCCGCCTCCCGCTCCACCAGCTCGATCAGTTTGCGGTGCAGGGTAAAAGGTGCATGGAACAGCTTTTTGATTTTCAGCGCCTTGCCCATGCCTGTGAGCTGCTGGAACAGCTTGTTGACATCGTCACCCAGGGCATCGTCACAGGACAGCAGGCTGTAGTCGGTGTAAAGACGGGCGTTGCCGGCATGATAGTTGCCGGTGCCCAGGTGTACGTAGCGCCGGAGCTTGCCGTCCTCACGACGGACGATCATGGCCATCTTGGCGTGGGTTTTATAACCGACCACTCCGTACACCACGATCACACCGGCCTCCTGCAGACGGCTGGCCAGCTCCAGATTCTCCGCCTCATCGAAGCGGGCACGCAGTTCAATAACTGCAGTGACTTCCTTGCCACGCCGGGCCGCATCCACCAGCGCCTCGACAATTTCCGAGTTGGCACCGGAGCGGTACAGCGTCTGCCGCATGGCCAGCACTTGCGGGTCCTTGGCACCCTGGCGCAGAAAATCAATCACCGGGGTAAAGCTTTCAAAGGGGTGGTACAGCAGCAGTGGGCGCCGACGGATAACATCAAACAGGGACTCTTTCTTGCGGGCCTGCTTGGGCACCGCAGGTGAAAAGCCCGGATAGGTCAGGTCTGGCCGGTCCACCAGGCTGGTAACGGCCATCAGACGGGTGAGGTTGACCGGGCCGTGCACCAGGTAGAGCTCCCGCTCCGTCAGGCCGAATTCCCGCAACAGAAACTGCATCAGTTCATCGGGGCAGTTGTCCGCCACCTCCAGCCGTACACCGTCACCGAAACGGCGGCTGAGCAACTCGCCCCGCAGTGCCGAGGCCAGGTCCTCAAGATCGTCCTCCAGCTCCAGGTCGGCATTACGGGTGACCCGGAACTGGTAACAGCCTTTCACATCCATTCCCGGGAACAGCTCATCCGCATGGGCGTGAATCATGGAGGAGAGGAACACTAGATTATCGCCACCCTCACATACCTCATCCGGCAAACGCACCAGCCGGGGCAGTGAACGGGGCGCAGGGACGATGGCCATACCCGTTTCACGCCCGAAGGCGTCTTTACCGTCCAGCTGAACGATAAAATTGAGACTTTTGTTCACCAGGCGGGGAAAGGGGTGGGACGGGTCCAGCCCGATGGGGTTCACCACTGGCAGGATTTCTTCCTCGAAGTATTGGCGCACCCAGGCCGCCTGTGCAGGGGTCCAGTCCCGACGGCGAACAAAGTGAATGTTTTCCTGCTCCATGGCAGGAATCAGCACATTGTTCAGGGTGTCGTACTGCTCACGTACATAGTCATGAGTAATGCGGCTGATTTCCGTCAGCAGTTGCTCCGGCAACAGCCCATCAGGCCCGACCGTTTCGCGACCATACTTGAGCTGCTGACGCAGCCCCGCCACACGAATCTCGAAAAACTCATCCATGTTGCTGCTGAAGATGCAGCAGAACATCAGCCGGTTGATCAGCGGATGCGTGTCATCCATGGCCAGCTGCAACACGCGGTAGTTGAACTGCAGGTGACTGATTTCCCGGTTGAAGTAGTTCTCGCTGGCACTGGGGTCCGGCAGGCTGACCTCCACCGTCGGCTCCGTTCCTGCATTACTGGCAACTGCTGCTGGACCTTTGGTAGTCATGACATGTCCTGATAAGTAGTAAGTCCGCCGTTCAGCTGTTGCGCAACAGTCGCGCGGCGCGCTTGGCAAAATAAGTCAAAATGGCATCCGCACCGGCCCGGCGCAGGCACATAAGGCTTTCCATCATCACCGCGTCTGCATCCAGCCAGCCCTTTTCTGCAGCAGCCATATGCATGGCGTACTCACCGCTGACCTGATAAACAAACACCGGCACCTGCAATTCCTGTTTCACCCGGTACACGATATCCAGATAGGGCATGCCTGGCTTGACCATCACCATGTCAGCGCCTTCCGTCAGGTCCATGGCCACTTCATGCAGGGCCTCCTGACCATTGGCCGGGTCCATCTGATAGCTGCTCTTGCTGCCCTTGCCGAGATTGGCCGCCGAGCCCACTGCGTCACGGAAAGGGCCGTAGTAACTGGACGCGTACTTGGCGGAATACGCCAGGATGCGGGTATTCTCAAAACCGTTCTTTTCCAGCGCTTCCCGGATAGCACCGATGCGGCCGTCCATCATATCGGATGGCGCCACGACATCGGCGCCGGCACGGGCATGGGAGACTGCCTGCCTGACCAGGGCTTCCACCGTGATGTCATTCAGCACATAGCCGTCGCGATCGATGATGCCGTCCTGGCCGTGGGTGGTGAAAGGGTCAAGGGCCACGTCAGTGATCACCCCCAGCTCTGGCACCGATTTCTTCAGTGCACGCACGGCCCGCTGCGCCAGACCGTCCGGGTCCCAGGCTGCCGAGCCGTCCAGATTTTTTTCTTCCGGGCGCACCACCGGAAACAGGGCTACCGCCGGGATACCCAGTTCCACCAGCTCACGGGCCTCCGCCACCAGCAAGTCGATACTGAGACGTTCAACACCAGGCATGGAGGCAACCGCCTCACGCTGGTGCTCCCCCTCAATGACAAACATGGGGTAGATCAGGTTGTCCACACTCAGATGGGTCTCACGCACCAGCCGGCGAGAGAAGGTATCCCGCCGGTTACGGCGCAGGCGGGTAGCCGGAAACCGGCGATCACTGGATGAAAACACGTGCAAACTCCTGATAGTCATTAGGCCAACCGCCCGTCAACAGGCGCAAACAAAGCGACTATCATCATACCTGTCTGACCGGACATTGAGCCACTGGCGGATGACAGTCTCATGACAGCATTTAGTCTGAGTTCCCCTGGTTCAGGGTATCCAATGCATCCACCCGCACTTGCTCCTGGGCATCAAAATACTGGGCGCGCAGCTGCTGGCGCTGCTGTTCAAACTCCGGTGCCGCCAATCCTGCTGCGGTCAGCGCTGCAAGCGCCTGTCGATAGGCCTCCCAGCGGCGCTGCCAATCCTGCTGACGGGCATCCAGAGCCGCCAGCCGCTCTGCGGCTTCCGGACCAAAAGCCTGTTCCCGATACTGCTGCAGCGCGGCCGGGTCATCCGCCAGTGCCTGACGAGCCTGCTGATAGTCCACAAACCGGCGCATCTGCTGGCGCGCTTCCCGCACATCTGCGGGAAGGTTAGCTTCCAGTGCCTGCAGTTGGGCCTCGCGTTCAGCGGCGCTCAGGCTCTCATCGCTGTCTATGCGCAGGCGTGCCAGCTGGAACTGGTCATAACCCTCATCATCGGCAAAGAATGCCTCCGCCACTTGCGAGTCCAGATACTGACGGCGCAAGTTGTAGACCTCCGCCAGCTTACGGGCGATTTGCTCAGCCTCTCCCACTTCGGCGTCAGCAACACCGGCTTCATCAAAGTCCGCCAGTGCGAGCCGGTAATCCAGGTAGCCCCCCAAAATCGCCTGCGCCTGGCCGCGGGCCGGCTCCTGTAGCGTCGCCAGCGCCGACTCAATGCGTGCCACCAGTACCGGTAGAGGCTCCTCACCCAATGCCGACAGGTAATACTCGAACAACGCCCGCAGCGCGGGCGAAGGCAGCAGGTTGCCGTCCGCATCCAGCAGCGCCCAGCCATCCGGCGGCGTCGTGCCTTGCAGTGAATCCGGCAAAGGTTGCAGCGCCGGGACCATTCCCTGCCCCACCAGACTGGATGGCGGCAACCGTTGCGAATCCCCTGGGGCAGCGATATGCCCCCGTGCAGACTCCGCCACTGAAACGGGCAGGTACTTGGGCGTGGGTTTGCTGGGAAAGAACAAACTGATCGCCAGCACCACCAGCGCTGTCAGCGCCAGCAGATAGCCAATGCGCAAACGTATTAAAGACATACACACTCCATCAGGTTGCTACCGCCACCGGCCGGACAAACGTATTTCGACCCTATCAGGCGCCAAATAACGGCACCTTTTCCAATTAGACCGATGTTACAGACCATTCTGGCAAATGGGCCAGCATAGCGCCCATAAAAAAGGCGCGACCGCCACAGACGGTCGCGCCCCGGAAATCAAAGGGGGTAAAAGGTTCAGATTGCCCGGTTATTAAAGCCGCTATCCACTTTGCGACTGGCGTCTGACCGCAGCGTTGTTTCTACTTCCTCGATTTTGCCACCCTGGCTCAGGAAGGCTTCGATATCCGCCTGCAACTGAGCACGCACACGGGCACGGCTCGCGACAGAGTGGTTATCAACCTCGTCTGACGACCAGCTACTGGAAGTGGATTCCAGGTTGCTCTCATCGAATTCACTCATGGTCTAATCTCCATCAGCGAAAACCTTGCAAAAAGACCAGCTCAACCGCTTGCAGGGCCGGCTAATCCACGTCTCGGCGGACGCATGACGAGCATGTTCGCCTTGGCGTCTTTATAATCTGGTTTTGATTACCGCGCCATTTGCAGGCAACCACTTTTTTGTAATTTTTTGTAACAGGGAAGTAGCGCTCCGCTTTCCTCACGCCTCCGCCGACGTCTACCCTTGCGGGGGCTCGTTGACACAAAAACTGAATCGTGATTCACTTGTTATAGGAGACAGCATGGCTTATCGCGAAACCGAGAAGATGCGCACCCGCAAAGCTCAGGTCCGGCAACGCATTCTGGACTGTGCTTTCGCCTGCGTTCGGCAGGGCGGTTTCCAAAGCGCTCAGGTCACTCAGGTGGCCGCCAGCGCAGAGGTCGCCACCGGTACCATCTATCGGCATTTTGAGTCCAAGGAAGCGCTGTTTGCGGAGGTGTTCCGTATTGCCACACAGCGGGAAGTGGACAAAGTAGCAGAGGCACTGGCAACGCCCGGCAAGGCACCTGACCGGCTGGCAACGGCCCTGGCCCTGTTTGCAGCCCGCGCCATGCGGGGGCCCACCATGGCCTGGGCATTGATTGCAGAGCCCATTGCGCCAAAGGTGGAGGAGGAGCGCCTGATCTACCGCAAGGCATACGCCGAGCAGTTTGAGCGCGCCATTATGGACGGCGTGGCGGAAGGTTCGCTGCCCGCCCAGGATGCCCGACTCACTAGCACCTGCCTGGTGGGCGCCATTGCCGAGAGCCTGGTAGGCCCTTTGTCTCCAACACAGCAGGCCAGCAATCCGCTGCCTGATGACCTGAAACAGCAGTTGATCGACCAGATTGTCGGCTTCTGCATACAGGGGCTCACCGGCGCCCGGAGATAAACCCATGAACGCAGCCAACCCGTATCAGCCCGGCAGCCATGCCGACGACCGCTTCCAGGCCCGTACCCATGAGGTGGTCAACCAGCCACCCGCACTGGAAAACTACAACCTGTTCGAACAGGACCAGGCCCTGCAGGAGGGCGTGGTACGGGAAGGGGCTGACTGGGCCGTCAGTGACATCAGTCACTACGGTACGCTGTGCGGCCAGGCAGAAACCATTGAGCTGGGCTTTCTGGCCAACGAAAACAAACCGGTACTGCGCACCCACGATCGCTTTGGCCATCGGGTGGACCTGGTGAAGTTTCATCCCGCCTACCACCAGCTGATGACCATGGCGCTGGAGAACGGCCTCCACAACAGCCCCTGGTCAGCACCGGGTGCTGGTGCCCACGTGGCACGGGCCGCAAAATACTACCTGCACACCCAGGTGGAGGCGGCCCACGGCTGTCCGGTCACCATGACATTTGCTGCCATGCCCACGCTGCAACATCAACCGGACCTTGCTGCACACTGGGGCCCGAAAGTCCTGGCCCGTGGCTACGACCCTCGAAACATACCCGCAGAACAGAAAGCTGCCATCACCATCGGGATGGCAATGACTGAAAAACAAGGCGGCACCGATGTGCGGGCTAACAGCACCCGCGCCTACCCCATTGGCACCGATGGTCCCGGCCAGGCCTATGAGCTGGTGGGCCACAAGTGGTTCGTGTCTGCCCCCATGTGCGATGCCTTTCTGGTGCTGGCCCAGGCGCCTGGTGGCCTGTCATGCTTCCTGATGCCACGCTGGCGTCCCGATGGCAGCAAGAATCCCTGGCAGATCCAGCAGCTGAAAAACAAAATGGGCAATGTCGCCAATGCGTCCAGTGAAGTGGAGTTGCGGGGCGCTCTGGCCTGGATGGTGGGAGAAGAAGGCCGCGGCGTCCGCACCATTATAGAGATGGTATCCATGACCCGTTTCGACTGCATGATTGGCAGCAGTGCCGGCATGCGTCAGGCCGCGGCCCAGGCGCTGCATCACAGCCGCCATCGCAGCGTATTCGGCAACCGCCTCAATGAGCAGCCGTTGATGCAGAACGTGCTGGCCGATCTGGCGCTGGAAAGTGAGGCGGCACTGGCGCTGACCCTGCGAGTAGCCCGCGCCATGGACAATCAGGACAACCCGCAGGAACGACTGCTGGCCCGCCTGGCCACACCAGTGGGCAAGTACTGGATCTGCAAGCGAACACCCAACCATGCCTACGAGGCCATGGAAGTTATTGGTGGCAGCGGCGTCATGGAAGACTGCATCATGCCACGACTGCTGCGGGAATCCCCCGTCAATGCCATCTGGGAAGGCAGCGGCAACGTACAATGCCTGGACACGCTGCGGGTGTTGCAGAAAGAGCCGGAGGCACTGACAGCGTTCTTTGCCGAGGCCGCGCTGGCAAAAGGCAGCGACGCCCGCTTTGATGGTTTCCTGGCGCAGCTGCAACAGGACTTCAGTGATCTGTCAGCACTGGAATTCCGCGCTCGCAATCTGGTGGACCGTCTGGCCCTGCTGATGCAGGCGTCGCTGCTGATTCGCCATAGCAGCGCCGCCGTAGCCGATGCCTTCTGCGCCGGGCGACTCCAGAGCCAGGGTGGCCTAAACTATGGCAATCTGCCTAAAGGCGTAGATGCGGCTGCCGTGGTGGCCCGGGCGACCCCGCTGGTGGGGTAACTTGTCCCCTCAGGCCTATCGGTGTCAGTGGCACTGACAGGCCTGAGAATCTATACTACGCCCCCTCAGCAGACACCACTGATGATGTGTGGGCGCTTATGAATGGTAAAAAGAAGACTGCTCAGGCTTCCATTGAGGCCATGTACCGGGTATTCACTGTACCCGAGGCACCGGACTCCACCCTGAGCAGGATTGACCAGGATATCTCCCGCAATCTTGCAGGCTTTCTGCAGGCGCATATTGTTGCGGTCGAAAAAGACCTGGCGGAGCTGGAAAAGAATTTTGCCGACTCCGTCGTGCCGGAAAAACCCATCTTTGTCTCCGAGCAAACCCAGTTCCTGCTGGATAAGCTGGTAGCCAACTCCGTTCATACCGCGTCACCCAGCTTTATTGGTCACATGACCTCAGCGCTGCCCTATTTCATGCTGCCGCTGTCCAAGATCATGATCGCCCTTAACCAGAATCTGGTGAAGACGGAAACCTCCAAGGCCTTTACCCCTCTGGAACGTCAGGTATTGGGCATGATCCACCGGCTGGTGTACCAGCAGGACAGCGCCTGGTACCGGCGCTGGATGCACGACCCCGCTCACGCGCTGGGGGCCATGTGTTCCGGTGGTACCGTCGCCAACCTGACTGCTCTCTGGGTAGCACGTAACCGCGCCTTCCCCGCCGAGGGTAGCTTCCGTGGCCTGCATCAGGAAGGGCTGTTTCGCGCACTGCGCTACTACGGCTATGAGGGCGCGGCCATTCTGGTGTCCAAGCGCGGCCACTATTCACTGCGCAAGGCCGCCGATGTACTGGGCCTGGGCCGGCAGAGCCTGATTGCCATTCCCACCGATGAGGACAACCGCATTCTCACCGATGCCCTGCGGGACAAGTGCATTGAGCTGCAGAAGCAGAAAATCAAGGTGATGGCCATTTGCGGTATCGCCGGCACCACGGAAACCGGCAACGTGGATCCGTTGGACGCTATTGCGGATATCGCCCGTGAGTTTGGCGCCCATTTCCATGTAGACGCTGCCTGGGGCGGCCCAACCCTGTTCTCCCGTCAGCACCGCCATCTGCTGAAAGGCATTGAACAGGCCGACTCCGTCACCTTTGATGCGCACAAACAGCTGTACGTGCCCATGGGTGCGGGCCTGGTGGTGTTCCGCGACCCGGCCATGGCCAGCGCCGTGGAGCATCACGCCCAGTACATTATCCGTAAGGGCTCCCGAGACCTGGGCAGCAATACGCTGGAGGGCTCGCGCCCCGGCATGGCCATGCTGATTCACTCAGGCCTGCGCATTCTGGCCCGGGAGGGCTACGAGATCCTGATTGACCAGGGCATAGAGAAAGCCAACAGCTTTGCCAGCATGATCAAAACCCACCCGGACTTTGAACTGGTAACCGAGCCTGAGCTGAACATTCTCACTTACCGCTATTGCCCGGCACGGGTCCAGGCGGCGCTGGCTGAAGCCAATCCGCTGCAGGCCGAGCGTATGAACACCTGCCTGAACCGGATCACCAAGTTCATCCAGAAAACCCAGCGTGAACGGGGCAAGGCGTTTGTTTCACGCACCCGCCTGGAGCCGGCACGCTACCATGAGTTTCCCTGTCTGGTGTTCCGGGTGGTTCTGGCCAACCCTTTGACCACACGGCAAATCCTGGAGGATATTCTGGAGGAGCAACGTCAGTTGGCTGACGAGCCGGGCATTGCGGAAGAGATCACCATCCTCGCCAATCTGGCGGACCAGGTTCTGGCCCCCGTCCGGCAACCCGGACGGGCCGCGGGCTGAAAAGCCCCCGCAAACCCTTCAAGCCCAGTGCGCCCTCAATAGAGGGCGCCATCATCCTCCAGCACATCCTTCAGCATTTCAATAAACATGCGGTCTGCGTCGCTCCAGACCTCTGGAATACGCACGATTGTCGTTGCGCTGATCTCCTCTGCGATACGCTTGTCGGCATCCGGCTCATGGCGATGCTTGCGGGCAATCTCCACGCATTTGGCTGCAACTGTAGGATCACCCAGTACCTTACGAATAAACACGCATAGCTCATCAATAATTCGGGCCTGACGCCCTTCCGACGCTGAACTCATTCCTCTATCCCCTGTGACACAACGAAGCCTCGCCAACGGGCGGGTTTAAAAGTAGCTTAAAGCAATAAGCCCCATAGAGTGAACTACAAAACCATCGCAGGAAAAAAACATGACATCCTTGGACGTTTTTTTATCACCATCGGTTACACTTGAGCCCAGGTGATTCACAGACAGCCAATAAAAAATATAACGCGCATGATTCAACCAAACCGTGCCCGCCTTGAGTTGGCGGAAGAGGAGGAGCAGACCCGTGTTGCCCGGGTGCTTACCTACATCGCCCTGGCGGGCATCCTGTTCCTGATCAGCATCGGACTCAAGTCCTGGTTTGGCGGGCACAACGTCCATGGGCTGGTGCTTTGGGGCTTTGCCGCCCTGCTGCTGGCGAATCTGCTCATCAGCAGGGCACTGAACAATACCCGGGTTCTGAAAACCAGCCTGCTAACCAGTGTCGCCCTGCTGTTTATCTACCTGGTGGCGTCTGGCGGTGAGAGCAATACCGGGCCCTTGTGGCTCTACGTGTTCCCGCCCCTGCTGTTCTACCTTACCGACCTCAAGACAGGCACGCTGCTGATTCTGATCTGCATGCTGCTGACAGCGATCGTGTTTGGCTTCCCTGATCTGCCGTTTGTTACTGCCGAGTATGACGCCGACTTCAAGCTGCGGTTCTACGCCACCATCGCTTTCGAAACCCTGTTCTGTTTCATTCTGGAGTCCGGACGGCGTCAGGCCCGCAGTGAACTGCTGGCGATGGCAACCATGCACGAAAAAGCGGCCCGAACAGACGAACTTACCGGCCTATCCAACCGTCGTGACATGCAACAGTGCATCGCCATTGAGCTCTCCCGCTACCACCGTTCAGGCCACCATTTTTCAGTCATTCTGATCGACCTGGATCTGTTCAAGCGCATCAACGACGATTACGGTCATAATGCGGGCGACCTGGTGCTACAGCGTTTTGCCCGGCTGATGGAAAGCGTGTGCCGACAGACAGACGTGGCAGGCCGCTGGGGCGGCGAGGAATTTCTGTTGTTACTACCGGACACCTCATTACTGCAGGCCCTGGTATTGGCTGAACGGCTGCGGGAACAGGTGGAACAAACCGTCTTCGATTTCAATGGCCAGCGCCTGCCCGTCACCATCAGCGCCGGTGTCGCTACTGTGTCCCAGGCCAGTACCGCCGATGACCTTCTCAAACATGCTGACATCAATCTGTACGAAGCCAAAGAAGCCGGGCGTAACCGGATTGTCCCCCGGGTTAAAAACCGCCGGCCTTCCACCAGCGACGCATCCTGATATTCCGCTGATAGCCGCAGCACCTTGAGTCCACCCTGCGCACTGGTTAATATCCGCCCCAGCCTCAGTATTCACTACCCACAAAGGTTATCCATGGCCAAGATCAGCATTTTCGTCGGCACGGTATACGGTGGCGCTCTGATGACCGCACGAGCCATCCAGCAGGCTCTGGCACCTGAACATCAGGTCACCGTCTATGAGCAACCGGCACTGGAAGACCTGCAAAAGGATGACAGCGCCATTCTGGTGTGCACCTCCACCACCGGCCAGGGGGAATTGCCAGGCAACCTGGTGCCCCTGTGGGCAGCCATGCGAGATACCCTGCCCCAGTTCCCTGGCCGCCCCTTTGGCATTATTGTGCTGGGGGACAGCTCTTACCAGACGTCTTTCTGCGGCGCTGGTGACTTGATGGAGGAGGCCCTGTACGAGCTGGCCTGCCAAAAGGTGGGGGACACGCTGCGTATTGACGCCATGGAGACCCTGGAGCCCGAAGCCGAGGCAGTACCCTGGGCCAGGGACTGGGCCGGGCAGCTGGCGTAACCAAGGGATGCGCTTGTATACCTGCACTTACACGACTTGACTTGAGCGGCCTGTCAAAGCGCGCCATACTGGCACGTAACGAGTAATCACAATCACAACAAAGACCCGTTCTGTGCGCCCAACCATTGTGCTGTTCACCGCTATTGCTGCGATGATGATGGTGGCGTCGGGAGCCCTGGCCAACACCGGGGGCGAAGTTCGCCACATTCCGCCTATAGAGTACCTGCGGATGGCCCCCGACCAGCCATTGTCGCTCGACCAGGCCCGCCGCAGCGACCGCTGGCAGGTATCCACCGAGAATGTGCCTAACTTCGGCTATCTGACCGACCCGTTCTGGTTTCGTTTTGTTGTTCCCGACAGTCACGGCGCGCAACTGGTGGAAATCAGCTACCCGCATCTAGACGATATTCAGTTCCATCTGCTGAAAAATGGTCAGCCTGTCCAGTTTTTCCAGACCGGCGACCGCCACACCTTTGACCAGCGACCGGTCAAACATCCCAATTTTGTCTTTCCGCTGGAGCTTGACGCCGGCAATCACTATGAGGTCTACCTGCGTATCCAGACGGATGGCGCCCTGCAGGTGCCCATAACCCTCTGGGATCGTGCCAGCTTCTTCAGCCATACCTCCAACAGTCTGCAACTGCACGCCATCTACGTTGGCATCCTGTCCACCGTCATCCTGTTCAATCTGATACTGTTCATGGTGCTGCGTGAGGCCAATTATCTCTACTATTCCATCTCCACCTTTGGTTACCTGTTCCTGATCTCCGGACTCAGGGGGCTGACCTTTCCCTGGTTGTGGCCGGACAATCCCTGGCTGCAAAATCAGGCGACACTGGTGGCCATTCCCTTTGCCCTGTTGTTTTCCCTGTTGTTTGCCCGTTCGTTCCTGGAGTTACGGCAAACCAACCCGGCCCTGGACAAACTGGTGCGCGGCGCCATCATCGCCACACTGTTGGCCATGCTGGGGGCGTTCGTTTTCGACTACAACACCGCCATCAAGCTATCAGTGGCGCTGGCTGTGCCCGCCTGCCTGCTCTTGCTTTTCACCGGCCCTATTCAGTGGATGCGCGGCGCCCGCCAGGCAGGCATCTATACCCTGGCCTGGACCGCGCTGACCATTGGCTGTGTCGTTACCGCCGTTAACAAGATCGGCTGGCTGCCGAGCACATTCTTTACCGAGTACGGCATGCAGATTGGCTCTGCGCTGGAGGCCATCCTGTTGTCCATTGCCCTGGCCAAGCGCCTCTACTCGGAGCGGGAGGAGCGCATCGCTGCCCGGGAAGCCCAGCTCAACGCGCTTGCCGCGCGACGTAAGGCAGAACTGCGCATGATGGATCAGGCACTGCACAACCCGTTAACCGGCCTACCCAACCGCTCCAGTTTTGAAATGCTAGTACAGGATAAATTGGCACGGGAAAGCACCGGGCGTCACGCTGTCGGGGTTATACAGCTCACCAACCTGCAATCCATCACCAAGACCCTCGGCCACACCAATACGGACCGCCTGCTGGATGTGCTGTCCCGCCGTTACAACAGCATTCTCAAGGAGCTGCCGGGCATAGAGGCGGTTGAACGCTCGGCAGAAAAGAACTTCTATGTGGCGTCACTGGACTCCGCCAGCTTCGCCTTTTTGGTGGACACCGACATTGCAACCGCACAGCCAAGGCGCATTGCCCAATGCCTGGAACAGCTACGTGAATCTGTGGATTACCTGGGTATGCAGCTGCCCGTGGACGCGGTAACCGGTATCGCCCTCTACCCCGAGCACGGCAAAGACACCAACACCCTGATTCGTCAGGCCTATATCGCTCAGGAAACGGAGGCGGCACGGGAACGGGGGCTGGCGTACTATCAGCCCACGGAGGACTCCTACAGCGCCGAACGCCTGACCCTGGCCGCCGACCTGCGCCGGGCCCTGCACCAGAACCAGCTGGCCCTGTACCTGCAGCCCAAGCAGTGTCTGGCAACAGGTAATATCACCGGTGTCGAGGCTCTGATCCGCTGGCCTGAACGCCAGTTACCTGCTGACCAGCTGATCGAGGTGGCTGAGCAGACTGGTTTGATGAAAAGTCTGACCCGCTGGGTGCTGGAGCGCGCCCTGTCCAGCAGGGATCGACTGTTGGCAGCAGGCTATGATCTTTCCATTGCCGTCAACATCTCGCCCAATAACCTGCGGGAGCGGGACTTCCCCCTGTTTGTGCAACGGCTGATGAGCGCCCACCCCCATCACCGGGGCAAGCTGATGCTGGAGCTGACGGAAACCTCCATGATGATGGATCCGAAGAACTCGCTGAAGGCGCTGAAGTCACTGCATGTGGCCGACATCCCGCTGGCCATTGATGACTTTGGCTCGGGTTATTCGTCCCTGTCCTACATCAAGCAGCTGCCGGCACGGGAGATCAAGATTGACCGTTCACTGATCGTAGATCTGGCACGCCATGCAGAAGATCAGGTGATTGTTGAGGCCACCATCGTCATGTGTCACAGCCTGGGTTATGTGGTGGTGGCAGAGGGAGTTGAGGATGTCGAAACCACTGAGATACTGCAGCGCATGGGCTGCGACACCCTGCAGGGGTATGTACTGGCCAGGCCGATGCCATTGGAACAACTGCTGAGCTGGCTGGCGGCGCGCCAAGCCCTCGCCGCCCCGCGCCAGGCCTGAAGCGCTGAATCAGCCAGCCGTCGCTGGCTTGGCCCGCTTGCGAATAAGACCTTCCTGACAGGTGGACGCCACCAGCACACCCGCCTGATTGTAGATATTGCCCCGAGTAAAGCCCCGGCCTCCAGAGGAGGACGGACTATCCATGTCGTACAGCAACCAATCGTCCATACGCAGGTCACGGTGGAACCAGATGGCATGATCCAGGCTGGCCACTTTCATCCCCCGGCTCATAAACGTAACGCCATGGGGGTTCATGGCGGTGCCCAACAGGCCAAAATCAGAGGTATAGGCCAACAGGCAACGATGCAGTATCTGATCATCCGGCAGCTCACCCTGGGCCCGGAACCAGCTCTGCTTGACCGGCGTCTTGGGTTCAGGCTTAAGCGGGTTCATCGGGTCTACCGGACGAATCTCGATAGGGCGCTCCCGCGTAAACTTGTCTCGCAGATGTTCGGGAATATACTGCTTGAGCATCAGCGCGTAGGTGTGTTCCGATTTCAGGGTGTCATAGGCGGGCGCAGCAGGCATCGCCAGTTGATGCTCCAGCCCGTCTTCATGGTCCTGGAAGGAGACCGAGCCGGTGAGAATTTCCTTGCCATCCTGACGCGCGATGACCCGACGCACGGTGAAACTGCCACCGTCACGGACACGCTGAACTTCATAGTCAATGGGTTGATCCGGGCGGCCCGGACGGAGGAAATAAGCATGCAAGGAGTGAGGAAGTCGCCCCTCAACCGTGCGACTGGCAGCCATCAGCCCCTGCCCCAGCACCTGCCCCCCGAACACCTGGGGGAAACCAAGGTCTTCACTCTCGCCTTGGAAGTGATCATCCCCCAGCGGGGACAGATCCAACAGTTCTACCAGTTTACGGGTGACTTCAAGCATGCGTGCTCCTGTTAGATTCGCGAGAATAAGAGACGCAGTTCTACCCCAGCCGGGTGCCGGACGCAATGGCATTGCCGTCCGTCCACATTGGCAGAGATGGACGCCTGCCAGCGCCAGCAACTGCAACAGCCGCAGTCTGCTCACCTGCCTGCTGATGGGTGTCAGCCTGCCCGCCTTCAGCCTCGACTGGCGCTTTGACCCCATACGGGACGCCACTACAGCCGCTGCACCCGCCACCACAGAAGCAGTGCCGACCACGCCCTACAGTATCCCCTCACCCGTAGTGCTGCCGCCCGCCAGTTGGCCGGAGGAACCGCAGGACACCAGCAATGACACCGGCTGGCAGTGGCTTGAGCCGAGTATCGGCACCGGCAGCCGCATCCAGAATCTGGACGAGACCCGCTCTGCCGTGCAAATAGCCGAAAGTGAACAGGAAGCCGCCCTGTCCGGGCAAGCCATCCTGCCGTCCTCCCTGGGCAACCTGCCGGATGCACTGAACCAGAACTACCGTGTCGACTTTGGTATCGAATATCGGTTTTGAACATCACCCCGGCCAACCGCTCGCGGAACTTCCCTCGAGCACCGGCGTCAAAAGTCACCACTGACAACACCATGACGCCGACGCCAAAGCGGGTTATGCTGGATAGTCCAGAATGGAGTACACCCCACCACAAGCCGGTATACGCACACACCATGATGACGCACTTTGCCAGACGCACCACCCATGCCGGACTTACCCGGCTGGTCTGCCTGTGTGTCATCGTCTGGCTGGCCGGGCTCACCCAGGCCGCAGGCATGGCCGCCGCTGGCCAACCCGCCTCGGTGCAACTGCTACAGGGCAGCCACCATAGTGTCGGCGCAGGCCACGCACATCATGGCGAGGCCTCGGTTGACCAGCACCACCGGGACTGTCCCATGGCCGAGTCGACCTTGTGTGCTCAGCTGTGTGCGCTGGTGTCACTGCCCAACCAGGCGCTGTCGCCGGCAACGCCGACGCGGGTGTCACTGACAGCAGCAAACCTGCCACTCCCGGCCACGCCGGAACACTACCCCCCTTCACCACCTCCAAGAGCCAGCTGAACACCATCAACCCAGCAATTGAACGGCGTCCGATCCGACGTCTCGAAAGGCGCACTGGCGACCTGCCTGCGCCACGCACACTATGCGCTTTGGAGTTAATTATGAAAATCAAACCTATTGCTTTTGCCGGTCTGATAACCCTGACCATCGGCAGCGGCCTAGTAGTGGCTCACCATCACAACACGCAAGCTCACCACCCGGCGGGGCATACACCGCATCATACCCAGGTCACGGATGCCTTCGCCAAGGCCAACAAACGCATGATGGAGGACATGCATGGCCTGACCCTGACGGGTGACGCTGACTATGATTTCGTGCGCGGCATGATTCCCCACCATCAAGGCGCCATTGATATGGCAGAGGTGCTCAAGGACAAGGGCAGCAACCCGGGCCTGCAGACCCTGGCGGATGAGATTATCGCCGCCCAGCGGGCAGAAATCGCCCAGATGCAAGCCTGGCTGGACGCCTATGGCGCAGCAAAACCGGGCGATTACGCCAAGGAGATCATAGCCGCCTACAACCGCATCAATGACCGCATGATGCAGGACATGCACGGTCACGCCACTGGTGATGTGGACCGGGATTTTGTTGCCGGCATGATTCCCCACCATGTGGCGGCCATCGACATGGCCTATGTACTGCTGGCCTACACAACGGACCCGGCGCTACGTGAACTGGCCTTTGCGGTGATTCGCGAGCAGGAGCGGGAAGTCGCCATGATGCAAAGCTGGTTGGAACAGCACGCTGCGCCCCGGCACGCCCCGCAGCAGCACCAGCACCACTAAGTCGCATCAAGGGCCCTGATGCCGTCAGGCACCAGGGCCCCATACCTTGCCCACGACTGTCGCGGCGGGATCAATCGCGCAGATGCAGGCCCATCTCCCAGAAATCAATCTCTAAACGGGTCGCATCCCGGAAAATCCGGCACAAGTGCTGGAAACGGGCAGGCGACACCTCCGCCAGGCGCGCGTTCAGCCAATCGATTTCAGCACGCATTGCCCCCTGAAACGCCTCGCTCTCATACATTGCAATCCAGGCGTCATAGGGGTTTGCGTCGCCCCGGATGGTGCTCGCACGGCTGTTCAGCCAGTTGGCGATCTCGCCGTAACCCACCATACAGGGCGACAGCGCCACATGCAGGTCCAGCAGATCGCCCCTGTTGCCGGTATCCAGCACATAACGCGTATAGGCCATTGTCGCGCGGGCTTCCGGTAAGCCAGCCAGTTCTGCCTCGGAAATACCCCATGTCTCGCAGTAGCTGACATGCAAGTCGAGCTCCACATCCACGATGGCCTGCAGTCCGTCCTTGGCCTGCCGCAGATCCGCGAGGGTCGGGCTTTTATAGGCCGCCAGGGCAAAGGCCCGGGCAAACTGAATCAGGAATAGATAGTCCTGCTTGAGATAGTGTTGGAACGCTGCTGGCATCAGCGTGCCATCACCCAGCTGGTGCACAAACGGGTGCTCAATATAGCCATGCCATGCATCGGGACAGCTGTTTTTCAGATCTTCAAATTGATAGGGCATTGTGGCTCCGGTGTCGGCGGACGACAGACAGTGGGAAGACATCACGGTACTGAAAATTAACACGATTTTCATGACCGGCCCAACAGGGCTCCCTATACTGAGGCTCCATGGTTTCTTTTGCGGGCCTCACCATGTACCTACGCAAGCTGATCGTATCGCTCTGTATTCTGGTGGGTATCATCCTGCTGCTATCCGGCATTGGTTTCTGGGCGCACCAGAATTCCGAGTACCACACCCAGCGCAACCGCATCGCCAACCAGATGCTGACAGAGTTCATTTCGCTGCGGGCAGACAAACAGCGGCTGAAGGTCTGGCTGGCGGAATACCTGCTGACAGAGGATGCCAACACCGATATCCGCAACCATCTTTTCACCCGCATGAGGCAACAACTGAGCACCCTTGACCAACTGAGCATCCGCGATCAGTTACTGACAAGCGGAGAAGAAGACCTGCAGCACATCATGGCGCAGGTGAAAGTCATCTCCCTGCTGCAGTCAAACCTTTATACCCTGGAGCAGGCCCTCAAAACCCGTGAAATAGCGACCCATCCCGATGACAGCCAGCTATGGCGGACCTTGATAGCGCTGTTCGACAAATTTCAGGATGCCGATCTGCCAGAGCTGCTGCAGGGCGCCATCGCCGCGCAGAAGCAGCGCGCCAGCGAGACAGAGCATGACGCCCTGCACGCGGTACAAAGGGTTCAGGCCACCATGGTATTGATCAGTCTCATCGGCCTGCTGTTTGCCATTGCGATTGGCATCCACCTGTCCCGGAGCCTGAGCCGCCCGCTCCAGCAACTACTGAACGGCACGCAACAGCTGCAACAGGGGCATTTCCATCACCGCATCGCTGAACAGGGCCCGGCTGAGTTTGCCGAGCTGGCACGCCAGTTCAACCTGATGTCAGGCTACATTGCTGATTTTGCCGCCCAGAAGAGCCTGACCCAGCAAGCCACCGAAAAACAGGTTCAGCAGCGCACCGCAGAACTGCAACGAGCCTTGGCGCAGCTGCACGAAGCCGAGGGCCGTCAAAAGCAGCTGCTGGCAGATATCAGTCATGAATTGCGCACCCCTGCCACCAGCATTCAGGGCGAAGCGGAGGTCAGCCTGCGCGGCAAAGAAAAGGACATTGCTGAATACCGGGATTCATTCACCCGCATTCTCGCTGCCAGTCAGCAACTCAACGGGCGGATCGATGACCTGCTGATGCTGGCTCGGGGCGAGGAGAGACTATTACAGATCGCCGTCAAACCCACCACTCTTGGCCACTTTGTTCAGCATGTCACAACCACCGTGCAGCAGCATCTGGGCAGCGAAATACCGCTGATACTGACTATGCCAACCCGATTACCGGACGACGCCTGGCTCCTGGTTGATACCGACAAGTTTGCCAGCGTGCTGCGCATCATCACCGACAATGCCCGTCAGTATTCACCAGCAGGCCAGCCGCTCACCCTCAGCTGTAACGTTAATCACAGCGAACTGACCCTTGAATTACAAGACCAGGGCATCGGGCTTGATGCCGGTGAGCGCACCCAGCTGTTCCACCGACACTTCCGTGGTGCTGCCGCACGCAAGGCCCGGCCAGACGGGCTCGGTATTGGACTTTGCATCGCCAAGGCCATCATGGACGCCCATGATGGAACGATTGCCTTGCTGGACAACCAACCGCAAGGAACACGGGTACAGATCAGCCTGCCCCTTTTTACCGGACCCAGCCATGAAAGTACTGATTATTGAAGATGACGAGAAGGTGGCCAGTTTCCTGTCACGGGGACTGAAAGCCGAAGGCTATCTTATTCAGCTGGTCAGCGATGGCCAGCACGCTTTGCAATTAGCGCGTCAGTTTGACCCTGACGTTATTGTGCTTGATCGTATGCTGCCGCAGCTGGACGGGCTGACCCTTTGCCAGCAGATACGCAGCCAGCAGCTCCCCTGCCGCATTCTTATCCTGTCGGCCTTGTCGGAGGTCACTGAGCGTATCAAGGGACTGCGGGCGGGGGCTGATGACTATCTGGGCAAGCCGTTCCACTTCGAGGAGCTGTTGGCGCGCATTGAAGCCCTGGGGAAACGGGATATCACTGCCGTGCATCAACGCCAACTCACCATCGCAGACCTGGTGCTGGATCTGGACAGCATGCAGGCACGGCGTGCCGATAAGGTGCTGCAACTGACGGCCAAGGAGCTTGGCATTCTGGAACTGTTAATGAGTAACAGCGGCAAGGTATTCAGCCGCGAGCGCATTCTGACCAATGTCTGGGGCCTGAACGAAGACCCGCTCACCAATATTGTGGATGTGTATGTGGCCAGGCTCAGAAAGAAGATTGATGAGCCCTTCCCCGTCAAACTGATCCATACCCGCCGTGGTTTGGGCTATTACCTGGCAGTCGAGTAGGGTGAACTGGCCAGCGACTCGCCAGCCAGTCCGGGCAGAGTGGCTCAGTCAGCGCTGAACGGCAGTGAGGAATGGTGCAGCACGATACGCAAGCTGCCGGCATCGTCCTTCTTGAAACCCCAGGTTTTATCTACCGTGGTGACCTGTCCCTGAGCGTCCGTCAACATCACGTGCCCCATCGTAAGGGCCAGATCACCATTGATGTAAACGCCAGCGTTGCGGAATTCGTAGCCCTGCCAACCCTTGAGGGCAAACCCGCTATCACCGGCATAAGTCGGGTTACCGCCGACAAAGTAAGCCAGTGCACCCTCGTAACTGGTGCGGAAGGTCTGCTCGCCACTGGCCAGGGTTGGTTTGAAAAGGACTGCACCCTGGCCATAACCGTAGGCGGCATCAAGTACCTGGCGTGCCTTCTGCTCAGCCTGCGCATGGCCGCCCTGGCTGTAGGCCGCACTGATGGCAATCAGCGCCTTACCCCAGGCCTGTTGAGCTTGCTGAACCTCAGCCTCGGTGATGTTGTTATTCACCACAGCGGTCGCAGCACTGACAGCGCTGGCGCCCATAACAAAAACGGCGGCAGTCATAACGGAAGCGATTTGGATACGCATAAGATCTCCTTGGTAGTAACGAGTCATGTGTCTTGCGCTACCCAATCTACCGCCAGGAGATGAAAGCAGGCGACGCCGAAAAGTGAACAGCAACCCTACGGCAGATTAACAAGTCATGAATGCCCCTCCAAGCTGCGCCACCGTCCATGGGCCTCATCACCCTGAACTCAGACAGGCTACCACTGCCAACAGGGCAAGCGGCACAGCAACGTCAAGCGTCTGACCACCGGGCCAGAGTGGCATGCAGCCACAGCCTGCCGGGTTCACTAACCCAAGGCGCCAGCTCAACCCGCTTGTCGCCGTCCTGCAACCACAGGCGGTGCTCATGGGGAGACAGACGCTCCAGACTGACGTTGCAGGCCTCTCTGGTCACCGACAGGGGTTTCCGGTGAGGAAACACCAGGCGCCAGCGACGGTCAAACGGCTGGCCGTTGGAGACCATCCGTAATGCCGGCAGACCCCAGTCAACCGTCAATTGCCCGCTATCCAATACCCAGCGCTGCGGACGTGGCCGCTGCAAAGCCCGGATAATCATCCAGACCATCAATATGCCGAAGGCACCGGTAAACACCATGGCAGGTGCAAAAAGGGATGGGTCCCGAACCAGCAACAGCAGGTCCAGAAAACCCATGTCACGCCCAGGAAAGAGGAGAAACAAAGAGAAAGCAGCCGCCACAACAACCCGCAGCAGCGTGAAGCCGCCCTGCTGGATGACAATGACAGACTGAGCGTCTTCACTGAGTAACGAGATACCGCTAGCGGACGGTGGCAGTTCATGGGCTGACATAACTTCAATCCTTGCAACGAGTCAGGGCCAGTTTTCGTGGCGCCCCCACCGGGACTGCGGTAGTCTGCCCCATCATACAGCCGGACAAGAAGGAGCCGACACGATGGATAACCAAGCGCTGACACAACTACTCAGTCTGGACGGTGAAGAACGTTATGACCATTTCCTGAGCCTGGTGGCGGAGGAACGGGAAATCTGGATTCTGGTCAACAGCGAGAATCGCTTCCTGAAAATCGCGTCTGACGAGGATGGCATGCAGTACCTGCCAGTCTGGCCAGCGGAGGTTTTTGCTCTCAACTACGCCCAGGGCAGTGATGACCTGACGCCACTCTGCATTACCTTGCCGGACTTTTTCCGCAAATGGGTCCCCGGGCTAAGCCGGGATGGCCTTGAGGTTGGCGTATTCCCGGGCCTCGATAGCACGCTGTGGATTACCGAGGCCGAGGAATTGAAGCGAGACCTGCAGGACGCAATGTCTGACTTCTAGAACGCCCCTGACTCAGCCCCGGCGGCTCTGACGGCCCAGCGCCGTATCCAGGGCGCTGACGGCTTTGCGGGCTGCACCGGTAATAGCCTGCTCAACGGTATCGGCATTCTCAGTCACTGAAATAGGCTGCTGACCGGCTATCCGCACTTCCAGCAGACAACGCTTGTCATTGCTGGTTTCGCGGCTGGCGCTGTTCTCATCCCGCAGGTGCAGCTCAACCCGGGTGATCTGGTCGCTGAAGCGATCAAGAATACGGGTAACAATTTCTTCAGACTGACGAGTCAGCTCCACAGAGCCCTCGATATTGCGATCAGTGTTAACCTGAATTTGCATATGCATTTCCTTATGGTGTGTTGTAAACCACCCGGAGTGTAACCCATTTTTCCGTGCCCGTGGCTCAAAGCATCACAAAGCGCTCCATATCCACTTTTCGGTTTCCGGCAGATACTCCGACCGGGATATTAACGGTCGCCAACAACAAAAAGGCCCGCCAGCATTACACCGACAGGCCTTTTTTCAGATAACAACGCTTGTGCCGGAATCGGTACCCGCTCAGTGCAGGGGCGGGACCTGCTTGGCCAGCGCCTGTTTTTCCACTGCGTAATCGCCGGTCACGGCAAAGCCTTGCAGCTGACCGCTGGCGTCTTTGAACAGGGCGCGCACGTTATTGCCTTCTCGCTCTTCGGTCCACTCACCCTCAACATTGGCCGGCGGCGGGCAAACGGCGGTGGGGCAGCACGGGGTTTTCACCATCACCGGCATGGTGCCATAGGACACCGGCGTCGGCTCACCGGTCAGGGTTTTCGCAAGGGCACGGGCGCAAGCCATCAGGGGCAGGACGTACAGCAGTACGTGGCCGTCCACCTCGGCACAGTCGCCCATGGCATACACATCGGGCGCACTGGTTTGCAGCAGGCGATTCACCACAATACCGCGCTGGCATCCCAGGCCGGCAGCCTTGGCCAGTTCAGTGCGGGGCCGCAGGCCCACGGCAGAAACCACCAGGTCAGCTTCAACCTGTTGACCATTGGCGAGGCTCAGACGAACCCCCTGCTCCTGCTGGGCGATATTTTCCACCACCGTTTCCAGGTGGAAGCGCACGCCTTCAGCGGCCAGGCCATCCCGCACGGCTGTAGCCGCTTGTGGTGGCAGCAGGCCAGGCATCACGGCATCAGAAGGGGCGATTACGTCCACCTCATAACCGCCGTTGCGCAGGTCGTTGGCAAATTCACAGCCGATCAGGCCCGCCCCCATGATGGCCACCCGCTTGCCATCACCCAATGCCTTACGGAAGGCACGGTAGTCCATCAGGTCATTGATGGAGTGGACATGAGACTGGCCGTCACCGGGAATAGACAGACGAATAACATCCGCACCCCAGGCCAGTACCAGCTTGCTGTAGCTGAGCTGTTCATCACCGATTTCCAGCAGGTGCTGATCCGGTTTGATGGCGGTGACGGTAGTGAAGGTGCGAATGTCGACATTGAGCTGTTCGGCCATGGCCCCGGCATCCGCCATGGAGAGCTCGTCCGCACTCTTGTCCTTGGTAAAGCCGGTGGACAGCATGGGCTTGGAGTAGTTATGGCCGTCGTCCGCGGTGATCATCAGGATCGGCGTATCCTTGTCCAGTTTGCGCAGCTCCTTGACCAGCGAGTAGCCTGCCAAACCAGTACCGACGACAACAATGGGTGCCTGCGCACTCATAACTTACTCTCCTTTCACTTGCGGGATACCGGGCAACCCGGCGGGAGGCACGGCCAGCCTGAAGGCGGCTGGCCACACTGGCGCACTGGGTGTGCGCCGGGGATGGGTCGGCCTTAGCCGATCTCTACCATCTCGAAATCTTCTTTACCGACGCCACAGTCAGGGCATACCCAGTCTTCGGGAACATCTTCCCAGGCAGTGCCCGGCGCGATACCGTCTTCCGGCCAACCCTGGGCTTCATCGTAGATCCAGCCGCAGACAACACACTGCCATTTCTTCATTCTCATCAACTCCTGCGCTTATCGCGCTAATTGTAGGACAATATTGCAACCCCGGCATTATCCCCAAACGGGTGGCCCGGATCAATAGAACAGGGGGCTCATAATAACGGCAGTTACGGCCAGTACCAATGCCAGTTGGGACAGCCCTCTGGCAATCTTTCGGCCAATCCTTACCCGGCCACGCTCCCCGATGGCGGCAGCATACGTTATAATCGCCGGTTTTACAGTGACTCGGGGACCCACCACCCATGACCCAGCTCGTTGCCGATATGAATCAGGTGTTTGCCGAGGCGGACTGCCTCGTGGATGAGCAACAGGTATACGCTGCCATCGACCGTATGGCTGAGGCCATGACCCAGCAACTGAAAGACAGCAATCCGGTGCTTTTCTGCGTCATGAATGGCGGCCTGATCCTGACCGGTCAGTTACTGCCACGCCTGCGCTTCCCGCTGCAGGCGGAGTATCTGCACGCCACCCGCTACCGCCAGGAAACCACCGGCGGTATTTTGGAATGGCGGGTAAAACCGGAGGTGGACCTGAAGGACCGCACCATCGTTATCATTGACGACATTCTTGACGAAGGCACCACCCTGGACGCCATCGCCAGCTTCTGCCGTCAGCAGGGCGCTGCTGAAGTACTGACCGCCGTATTGGTGGACAAGCAGCATGATCGCAAAGCACGCCCGGACCTGAAAGCAGACTATACCGGCCTGCAGGTGGAGGATCGTTTCCTGTTCGGCTTCGGCATGGATTACAAGGGTTACTGGCGCAACGCTCCGGGCATTTATGCCGTTAAAGGGCTCTGACACCTCAGGCCGGGACACAGCCAGCCTCATTCCTCCGACCCGCTGGTATCCCAACCGGGTGCGTGCCAGCCTGCGCCGGGGCGCACCTCTGGGTGCCGCCCGCCACTGGCTGCAACTGGAAGGCTCACTGACACGCGCCTTGCAGATGCGTTGTGACCGCTTTTCCGTACAGGTGCTGGCTGAGGGTTTCCGATGCCCGACGCTGGAGGAGTCACGCACCCTGAACATACGCCTGCGCCAACGGGCCTGGATACGGGAAGTCTGCCTGCAGGGTGACGGCGAGCCCTGGGTGCTGGCCCGCACCGTCATTCCACTGCGCACCCTGCAAGGCCCGGGGCGACGGCTGCGGCATCTGGGCCGCAAGCCACTGGGGGCCTATCTGTTCAGCCATACCCAATGGCAGCGCGGTCCCTTCCAGACCGGACTGTGTCGCGCCCAGCAGGCCGGCGCACCCACGCTGGCGCGTCGCTCCTCTTTCTGTAACGGCAAGCGCTGCCTGCTGGTGGGTGAGTACTTTCTGCCTGCCTTGTTGCAACAATAAGCCACGCAGCGCCCTGGCGGGTTCAAATCCCGACGCAACTGCCTTAAGCTTCTTCCACTCAATCCACTGTTTCATCCGGAGTCTGCATCAGCATGCTGACTAACCTGATTACCCCTGCCCAACACGCGAAGCTGTCAGACTATGCCAAATTGATGCGGCTGGACCGGCCCATCGGCACCCTGCTGCTGCTGTGGCCCACTTACTGGGCTCTGTGGCTGGCGGCAGAGGGTTTCCCCAGCCTGGGCAACCTGCTGGTGTTCACCCTTGGGGTGTTCCTGATGCGGGCCGCTGGCTGCGCCATTAATGACTTTGCTGATCGCGAGGTGGATGGCCACGTCAAACGCACCAAAGATCGCCCCCTGGCCACTGGACGCGTTACCCCGAAAGAGGCCGTTGCCCTGTTTGTTGGCCTGGGACTGGTAGCCTTTTTGCTGGTGGTGCTGTTTACCAATACCCTGACGCTGTATCTGTCCTTTGCGGGTGCGGCGCTGGCGTTTATCTACCCGTTCATGAAGCGCTATACCCATTTACCCCAGCTATTTCTCGGGATGGCGTTCTCCTGGGCCATTCCCATGGCCTGGGCGGCGGAGGCCGGCGAGCTGACCCGCTTAACCTGGCTGCTGTTTATTGCCAATGTGCTCTGGACGGTGGCCTATGACACCTATTACGCCATGGTGGACCGGGACGACGACCTGAGGATAGGCGTCAAATCCACCGCCATCCTGTTTGGCGAGGCGGACCGACTCATCATCGGCTGCCTGCAGGCCATGGTGGTGCTGATTCTGTTACTGGTGGGTCGGCAAGCCGAGCTGGGTGCCCTGTTCTATCTTGGCGTGGCGGTGATGGCAGCGCTGTTTGTCTGGCAACAGCTGACCACCCGCAACCGCGACCGCCAGGCCTGCTTCGAAGCCTTTCTGAACAATAACTGGGCCGGAGCCGCGGTATTCGTCGGCCTGATGATACAGAGCTGGTTATAATCAGGAATAAACAGCAACTGTCACAGAGCTGTAACATTGGTTGGCTGTAATACGTCAGAAATATAGGAAGCTCTCCCGCCTCCTGCGCTATTACCGGTCTGATACAGGTAGACAAGCATGTCTGGAAAAACCGTCCTGATAGTTGATGACGAATCGGCCATTCGAGAAATGATCGCGGTCGCCCTTGAGATGGCGGATTACGATTGCCTGGAAGCAAGCGATGCCCGTGAGGCCCATGCCCTGATCGTGGACCGGCGACCGGACCTGATCCTGCTGGACTGGATGCTGCCCGGCACCAGCGGCATCGAACTGGCTCGACGTCTGAAAAAAGACGAATCCACGTCAGAAATCCCCATAATCATGCTCACCGCCAAAGTTGAGGAAGATAACAAGATTCAGGGCCTGGAAGTGGGCGCTGATGACTACATCACCAAACCCTTCTCCCCCCGTGAACTGGTGGCTCGCCTCAAGGCTGTGTTGCGTCGTACCACTCCGCCAGGCATCGAAAGCCCGATCGAGGTGGAAGGTCTGACTCTGGACCCGGTGGGCCATCGGGTCACCACCGCGGCGGGCCCCATCAGCATGGGCCCGACAGAGTACCGCCTGCTGCAGTTCTTTATGACCCATCAGGAGCGGGTCTACACCCGCACGCAACTGCTGGATCAGGTATGGGGTGGCAACGTGTATGTGGAAGAGCGTACGGTGGATGTGCACATCCGGCGGCTTCGCAAAGCCCTTGGCAGCGAGTATGATCACCTCATCCAGACCGTTCGGGGTGCCGGGTACCGTTTCTCTACCAAGGTAGCTTGACCCTTGCCCTGCGGCACCATTTCAGTAACAGCTGCGAACTAGGGCCATGCCTCCACACTGGTCAAAATACTTCTCCAACCTGTTGGCGCTACTGCTGGGTTTTACCCTGGCAGGGGCGCTGGTGGGCTATGCCGCTATCGGGCTGGTTATCGGCCTTTCCCTTGCGCTGATCTGGGAGCTGTCCCAGATGTACCGGCTGATGCGCTGGCTCAATGCCTCCACCACCAGCAGCGAAGTACCCGAAAGTATTGGCCCCTGGCGTGATCTGTTTGACGGCATTCATCGCCTGCAACGGCGGCATTTACGGGTGCGGGATCAGCTGCAGGCTGAAGTTAACCGGGTCCAGGATTTCACCGACGCCATGCGCGACGGCGTGATCATGACCAACGACAAAGGCGTTATGGAATGGTGGAACGGTGCAGCAGAGTACCTGCTGGGCTTCCGCAAGAACTCTGACCGCGGGCTCTATATTCACAACCTGATTCGCACCCCGGCGTTCAAAGAGTACTTTGACCGCAGGGGCTACAAGGAGCCCCTGCAAATCCCCTCCCCTGACAAGCCACATATCCAGCTGCAGCTACATGTCAGCCCGTTCGGCGATGATGGGCGACTCATCGTCGTCAAGGACATTACCCGGCTGGTGCAACTGGAACAGATGCGGCGAGACTTTATCAGCAATGTCTCCCATGAGATGCGTACACCTCTGACGGTCATCAGTGGCTATCTGGAAACCATGGTGGACTATAGCGATCAGTTGCCCAGCAAGTGGCACCGGGCGGTGAACACCATGTATCAGCAGTCCTCCCGCATGGAAGCCCTGCTGACTGATCTGTTGCTACTGTCCAAACTGGAAACCGGCGATCAGCTAGTGGATGATCGGGTCACTAACCTAAAGCCGCTGCTGGAGCAAATCTGCCAGGACGCCCGCGCCCTGAGCGCCGACAAAGCTCACCTGATCAACCTGACAGTGGGCGACCGCCACTATTTGCGCGGCGATGAAAGTCAGCTGCGCAGCGCCTTCTCCAACCTCATTTTCAACGCGGTGAAATACACGCCGGCTGGCGGCAGCATTACGGTTAACTGGGCAACAGACAAACAGGGGGGCCACCTGTCTGTGAAGGACACCGGTATCGGCATTGATGCCGTGCACATCCCCCGGCTGACGGAGCGCTTCTACCGCGCCGACCCCAGCCGCCATCAGGAAACCGGCGGCACCGGATTGGGGCTGGCTATCGTCAAGCACGTAGCCATCAACCATGATGGTAATCTGGATATTCGCAGTGAAATGGGCAAAGGCAGCGAGTTTATCTGCCACTTTCCCCGTGCGCGTCTGGCCGAGCAGCCCGTCACTGAAGACCAGAAAAACGCCGATTGACCCCCGGCTCAGCCGCCAAGGCGGAAGCGGGCGATAACCTTCGACAGATCCTCCAGTTTCTTCGGATCCTCATCCACGAAACGGATCACCAGGCTGACAAAGTCCGTGTCCTGGCGCTTGTCCACGGCCTGTAACAGGTGTACGTAACCGTTCAGCCGCGCCACATCGGACTCGGACACTTCCAGATCCACCACAGCCTGATCCAGAATGCCGGGGAACACCTGATCACGCTTGGCAATCACCTTGATTTCCGTCAGCGAAATATCCTTGACCACGGACTTCAGGGTGGCATCCGCAAAGCGCACTACCGCCAAGCCACGCACCCGGCTGTCAACAGCAGGCCGCTTGCCCGCCGACGCGGGCGGCGCCGCCGTTACTGCCGGTGCTGCTTCGGCGGGCTTCTCCACTTTGCGGGTGAGCAGCTCTGCAGACTCTTTGAACGCATCCGCCACCGGCTCCACGGACTTGCCAGCCCGCCCCATGGCGTCTTTGAGGCGGCGCCCCATGACCTTGATAATCTTTTTGCTCAGCCCCTCCGGACTGAAGGGTTTACCCAGATATTCCGACACACCTTCCTTGATGGCTTCCACCACGTGGCTTTTGTCGCCCCGGCTGGTGATCATGATAAAGGGTATGCGCTGATAGTCTTCGTGCTGACGCATCCAGCGCAGCAACTCCAGCCCCGACATTTCCGGCATTTCCCAATCACACAGGATCAGGTCAAAATTGTTCACTGACATCAGGGACTGCGCTCGCTTGCCATTCTGTGCCTCAGTCACTTCAATCACCGGGAAGCGACTGCGCACCGTACGCTTCACCAGGTCACGAACAAAACTTGCATCATCTACTACCAGGGCTTTCAACAAGGCCATCGGCTCCGCCTTCTAGTTACACACCACATCCGGAACAGGATACAACGCCGACCAGTACCGGGGCCGGTGGCGTCTATACGCTTTGCACGGGCCGGAGGCCGCACGGAACAATCTCTTAACTATAGTCCATTCATCGTGACACGGTGTTGCCTGGCTGCCAGCCACCCCGGCTTACAGGATTGTCATGATCAACCCGCCAGGTAAGGCTGGCAGCACCGCAAAAACCCGTTACCATGATTGCCAACAGTACCGCCTGAACCTCAGCTTACGGACGAACACCACCTATGCGCCCGACTCGCCTGCTTGCCCCCCTTTGCCTCAGCCTGCCATTGCTGGCCAGCCCCCTGGCCCAGGCCAGCCAGGAGGATTTCGATCAGTGTGTCGCACGCATTGAACAACAAGCTGTCAGCCAGGGCGTGTCACCTGACACCGCCCGCGAGGTCCTGGCACAAGTGGAGCATATCGACCGGGTTATCGAGCTGGACCGGCGGCAGCCGGAGTTCACCACCACGTTTGCCGACTACCTCAATCGCCGGGTCAACGATGCCCGGGTGCAGCGAGGACGGGAAATGTTGCAGACCCATCGCGAGCTGCTGGCCCGGGTGCACCGTGAAACCGGTATCCCACCCGCCTACCTGGTGTCCTTCTGGGGTCTGGAAACCAACTTTGGTAGTTTTTTTGGCCGCATGTCAGTACCCAGCTCGCTGGCCACCCTGGCCTGCGACCCCCGTCGCAGCACCTACTTTACCGGCGAGTTGATTTCCGCCCTGAAGATTATCGATGAAGGCGCCATTCCCCTGTCCCAGATGGAAGGTTCCTGGGCAGGCGCCATGGGGCATATGCAGTTCATGCCCTCAGTATTCCTGCGCTATGCGGTAGATGCCGACGGCGACGGTCGCCGTGACCTGTGGAACAGCATTCCCGATGCCATGATGTCGGCCGGCAACTTCCTGCGCAGCATGGGCTGGGATAACGACTACCGCTGGGGCCGCGAGGTCATCCTGCCTGCCGGGTTTGACTACGCCCTGGCCGATGGCAAGCGGCGCTCTCTGCAGGCTTGGCGCGCCCTGGGCGTAACCGATGTCTTCGGTCACCCGGTGGCGGATATTGATCTGGAAGCCCGCTTGATTGTACCCGCAGGTCATCGCGGCCCCGCGTTCCTGGCATACCATAATTTCAATGTAATCATGGGCTGGAACCGCTCCGAGTTCTACGCCATTGCGGTAGGCCATCTGGCTGATCGCATCGCAGGCGCAGGCAAACTGCACACCCCGCCACCGGAAGACCACAGGCCACTGGCCCGCGACGACATCAAGGCGCTGCAGCAGGCCCTCAACGAACGTGGTTTTGACAGTGGCACCGCAGACGGGGTGATGGGGCCGGCCACTCGCAATGCCGTGCGCCGCTACCAGCATGACGCCGGCATGATTGCCGACGGCTACCCCGACGGCCGCGTGTTCCAGTCTCTGGGTATAGAACTGGGCGCCACACAGAGCTGAGGCACTTGCTGGCCCTGGCTGGTATCACGTCATGACAGCACGCCTCCAGTCTGCCAACGCCAACCGTATGACTATGTACCAAGGTAAGTGAGGATGACTTACCAATGCACGGATGAGTCAGCAGGCATGAATCGTCATGCCTGCTCACCACTTGCCGGACCTGTAGCTATGATCGCCACTCTGCCCCATGTTGAACCTGTTTTATGGATTCGGTAACCCAGGCCGCCTTGGGTGCCGCCATCGGCGGCGCCGTGCTTGGCAAACAGCTGGGGCGGGCCGCTCTGCTCGGCGGCGCCTTGCTGGCCACCCTGCCGGATCTGGATGTATTGCTCGACTTTGGTGACGCCGTCGCCAACTATACCGAGCACCGGGGCTTCAGCCACTCCCTGCTGGTGTTGACACCCCTGGCGCTGATTCTGGCGGCCCTGCTCGCCCGCTGGCGACCGCAAATAGGCTTGGGTCGCTGGGCAGCCTTTACGTTGCTGGCACTGCTTACCCATCCGCTACTGGACGCCCTGACCACCTACGGTACCCAGTTGTTCTGGCCCTTCGGCGCGCCGGTGAACCTGTCCACCATCTACATTATTGACCCCTTTTACACACTGCCCTTGCTCGCAGCCATCGCCTGGGCCTGCTGGCGCCCCGCGGGTATGGTCCGTACCGCCAGCCTGGGCCTGCTGGTGTCCAGCCTGTATCTGGGCTGGGGCCTGATCGCACAACAGTGGGCGACCCACAAGGCCTTGCCGGTGCTGACTGAGCTCGGCATTGACGCAGCCCCCAGACTGGTACAACCCATGCCCATGGGCACACTGCTGTGGCGAGTGACCAGTGTGACCGATGACACCCAATATGAATTGATCGTGGGGCTGCTGGATGGCGACAAGCCTCTGGCAGTTCAGCGTTTTCCCCGCAACCCGGCACTCGCGGCAGAAGCGGCAACACTGCCGGACAATCAGCGGTTGCAATGGTTTGCCGGTGACTTTCTGCATTACGAGGAGCAACAGGGGCAGTTACTGGTGACGGACATCCGCCTGGGCATGCCCGGCAGCTACCCTTTTACCTTTGTTATTGCCGAGCGTAAGCCTCAGGGCTGGCAGCCTGTCGCCAGCACCCGCCAACCCATGCAGCTGCCCGATATGACCCTGTTGATACGATTGTTGCGCCGCGCCCTGGTGCTGGACCCGGTGTTCTGCCTGGGTTCCCTGGAGCTGGCCAGTAGTGTGGAGGTTTGCAGCTGATGCGTCTGGATAACTTTGTCGCCAGCAGCAGCGGCCTGACCCGCAAAGAAGCCAAGCGCGCCATACAGGGCGGCGACGTGTTTGTTGATGGGGAGCCCTGCCAGCGCGCGGCCACGCAGATTCGTGGTCACGAACAAGTCAGCCTGGCCGGGCAGTTACTGAACCTGCCCGGTGAGCGCTACTACATGCTGCACAAGCCGGCCGGCGTGGTCAGCGCCACTGAAGACCCCGAGCACGCCACAGTGCTGAGCCTGTTTCCCGCTGACATGCGGCCCGGCCTGCGCATTGTCGGGCGGCTGGACCGGGATACCACCGGCCTGTTGCTACTGACTACTGACGGCCACTGGTTACACCGGGCCACCTCACCACGGCGCCAGTGCCCGAAAGTCTATCAGGTGACTTTGCCAGAACCCCTGGCGGAAAAAGCCATTCAGCAGCTGGAGAGCGGGCTGATGCTGAAGGGTGAGGACAAACCCACCCGACCCGCCAAGGTGACCGTTATGGACACCCATTGCATTCACCTGACCCTGACCGAAGGTCGTTACCATCAGGTCAAGCGTATGCTGGCAGCCGTGGGCAGTCATGTTGAACGCCTGCACCGGGTGCAGGTCGGAGATATTGTGCTGGATCCAGCGCTGGCGCCAGGGGACTACCGTCCCCTGACTGCGCAGGAAGTCAGTCAGTTTGCCGAGGACTGACCGCTTCAAAACGGTGGGCCGCCCGATTCTTGCGCACCTCATCGGGGCGAAAGCAGCGGCCATTCATGGCAATCCAGACCCCCGGCGGCAATAACTGCACGGCCGCCAGGGCAAAGCCCACGTTAAAGGCAGCATCACTGTCCCGCATCCGGGCGGGTCGCATGGCGCCGGTCAGTACAATGGTCTTGTCCGCAACCGCCGCCAGTACCTGGGCGGTATCCACCATGGTATCCGTGCCGTGGGTTATCAGTATGTGGCGGGCGTTGCTCGCCTGCACCAGCGCCAGCACATGCTGCCGGTCCGCCGCGGTCATCTCCAGGCTGTCTTTGCGCAGCGCCTCGGTGACCGATTCCACCTGTTCCACACCAGCCTCCTGCAGGATACGGGGCAGCAGGCTGTCCCCCACCTGAAAATCGCTGGCAGCGTCATGGTAAATCTTGTCGATGGTGCCCCCGGTGGTGATCACAGCAATGGTCATGGAGCTATCCTCACTGGGCCCGGGCATACTGGGTATTCTTGCGCTGTTCATATTCCCGGGCGGCACCCGCCACCGGGCCACTGTCTCCAGTTTGCAGCCAGCGTCGCACCCGGCCAGCATCGCCAATGGGGCTGCGTGAGCCAAAGGAATCCAATAGCACGGTAATCACTTCCTCGCCGTCCATCTGGGACACCATCACCAGGCAGCGACCCGCTTCCGTGAGGTAGCCGGTTTTGCTGAAGCTCACGCCCCAGCTGTCCCGGTGCACCAGCACGTTAGTGTTGCCGAAATTAAGGCTGTAGCGAGGCTGGCGAAAATTCGCTGTGAAGTAGCCCTGGGTGGAAAACTGTGCGATCAGGGGCTGCGCCATAGCCGCCCGCACCAGCTTGACCAGATCAGCAGCCGTGGACACGTTATCTGCCGACAGACCGGTGGAGTCCACAAACCGGGTATCCCGCATACCCAGCTCCCGGGCCTTGTCATTCATGGCGGCAATAAACGCGTCATAGCCACCGGGGTAGTGGCGGGCCAGATTGTAAGCGGCAAAGTTTTCCGAGGACATCAGCGCCAGCCGCAGCATGTCGCGACGGCGCAGTTCGGAGCCAACCCGGATGCGGGTATAGGCATTGGCAGGGGCCGGCTTGTGACGGGCCTGAAACGCCAGCCACTCATCCAGGGGCAGCCCGGCGTCCAGCACCACCAGCGCCGTCATGACCTTGGTGATGGAAGCGATAGGCACTACCCGGTCAGCGTATTTGTCCACCAGCAGAGCATCTCCCGACAAGGGCGAGACCGCCGCCGTCACCGATGCCAGGTGCAAGCGATCAGGATCCGGTGTCGCAGCCATCACCTTGCTGCACAGCAACAGTAAAATCACCCATATGATCTGATTGCGCACTGCCATCCACCTGCTCCGGTCATTGCAAAGGGTTACACTATACCAGTCTGAAGCGATGAATCAGCCCCTTTCCCATGGCGTTGACACAGGTCAGCCGTGTATCTTGGCAAACTCGCTACACTGTAGCCCAACATGATCAAACCCCTATTCCTCACATGCCAGGGAGAATGCTTGTGACCCGACCCTTTACCGATGTGCACGCTCTTGAACAGCACGCCCGCCAGCACCCGGCATTTGCACGCTGGCGTGGCGGCTATGGTGTCGTCCGCCACCTGCCCGACACGCAACAACAGGTTATGGAGCTTGCGCGTGCGCTGGTGGAAGCGGGTCACCAACCGGACCTGGACAGCGTGTACCGGCAATTGACAGCCCTGGATCAGCTGACCAGCGCCGGTCTCTGGCTGGTGGTCCATATGACCTATGCCGATAGAGTACATCGGGATGGCAGCCCCCTTGCCGCCGCTGATTTCAAGCATAAACCCGAAGGGCATACCGGCGGCGCCCTTAACATGGTGCCCGCCTACGGGGCCTATCTGGCCCTGAACAACCTGACGGGGCGCACACGAGGCTGGCTGATGGGCCAGGGTCACTGTGTGGCGGCGGTGGATGCCCTGAACTGCCTGCTGGGCAACCTGCACCCGGAGCAGGCCGAGCGCTATGGCGGTACCGAGGGCCTTGACCACCTGGTGCAGGATTTCTACAGCTATCGGCAGCAGGCGGATGGCAAACCAGCGGCCCCACTGGGCAGTCATGTCAATCCACACACGGCGGGCGGCATCATTGAAGGCGGCTACCTGGGCTTTGCCGAACTGCAGTATGCCCACATGCCTCTACCCGGCGAGTCACTGGTGGCCTTTCTATCTGACGGTGCCGCGGAAGAGCAGCGCGGCAGCGACTGGATCCCCCGCTGGTGGCGTCATGAAGATTGCGGCCAGGCACTGCCCATCATGATTGCCAACGGCCGACGCATCGAGCAGCGCACTGAAATGGGTACCCGCGAGGGGCTGGACGGTTTCATACTGCATTTGCGCCGTTGTGGTTTTGACCCCATCCGCTTTGATGGCCGCGACCCTGCTGCCTTTGTCTGCACCCTCTATGCCATGGAGCAGCGGCTATCCGGCTATGTACACGATTTGCAGCATGGACGGCGGGATTACCCGCTGCCCATTCCTTACGGAATTGCCGAAACCGTCAAAGGCTATGGTTTCTACGGCGCCGGTCGCAACGAGGCGCATAACCTGCCCCTGCCTGGCAATCCTCGCCTGGATGCTCAGGCCCGCGCCCTGTTCAACGACCATGTCGCGCCCCTGTGGGTGGAGCCCGCCGAGCTGAAGCACGCCGTTGACCTGCTGACTCAGCACCAACAACAGCAACGGCCACTGGAACGGGACCACGCCTTTACCAAACGGCATCCCGCTGCACCCGCCATACCGGACATCACCTACCAGCAGGGCAGTTGCTCCGCCATGCAGGCGGTGGACGATTTCTTCCAGGCTCTGGTCAGCGACAACCCCGGCCTGCGGCCCCGGGTGGGCAACCCGGATGAACTGGCCAGCAACCGCCTCGGCGGCGTACTCGCCAGCCTCAAACACCGGGTCAACGACCCTGAAAGTGAGCTGGAGTGTTTGCACGGCAAGGTTATCACCGCCCTGAACGAGGAAGCCGTCGTGTCCGCCTGCCTGGCCAACAAGGCTGGCCTGAATCTGGTGGCCAGTTATGAGGCCTTCTGCGTCAAAATGCTGGGCGCTGTCCGGCAGGAACTGATTTTTGCTCGCCACCAGCGGGAAGCGGGCCGCCCGCCCCAATGGCTGGGCTTGCCGGTGATTGCCACCTCCCATACCTGGGAGAATGGCAAAAACGAACAATCCCATCAGGACACCACCTTCTGCGAAGCCTTGTTAGCAGAGATGCAGGACGGTATGCGGGTCATCTTCCCGGCAGATTACAACAGTACCCTGGCGGTACTGCCTTCGGTCTACCAGCAGCGCGGGCAGATCAGCTGCATGGTAATCGCCAAACGTGATCGCCCAACCGTGTTCGACCAGCGTGAAGCCGAATTGCTGGCACGTCAGGGGGCCGTGGTGGTGGAGGAAGATGACAGTAAGGGCGAACCGGTGATGCTGATTGCCAACGGCGCCTACCAGCTCTCGGAAATGATCCGGGCGGCCAGCCGGCTGCGGGAGCATGACGTGCCCTTCCGGCTGGTTTATGTGCAGGAGCCCGGGCGCTTCCGGCACCCCCGCGACCCGCGGGAAGCAGACGCCTGCGCCTCGGATTTCGAGCGGGAACGGCTGTTCCCCAGCCGTATGAAGCACCGTGTCATCATGACCCATATGCGCCCCGAGGCTTTCCGCGGTTATGTCTGGCCCTTGTGCCCGGACGCCAGCCGCTCACGGGTGCTGGGCTACATCAATCGGGGTGGCACCCTGGATGAGCCGGGCATGCTGTTCATCAATCAGTGTACCTGGGCGCACGCCCTGAAGGCCTGCGCTGAGGTGCTGGGCAAGCCGCTACAAGCCTGGCTCAGCGCCGATGAACTCGCCGCCGTTGAAGGACGGGGTTCACCGACGGCACTGAGGTAAGGCTCATGACAGCCCTCAGCGACGGGACGCGGGGGCTGGAATAATAACTTTACGGCTGCGCACCCACAGGCTCTTTTCGCCTTCAATGAGCAGGAACACCACCAGGCCGTAGCCCAGAATCAGCAGCCAGTCCTGCCACAGGATAGGCGCGCTCTGGAACAGCAGGTTCATGGTCGGGCTGTAGATAAACAGCAGCTGACTGGCCAGCATGAGCAGAATACCCACCGGCACCAACGGATTGGAAAACAGTGGCACCTGGAAAGCACTCAGGTTCAGGGAGCGGCAGTTGATCAGATAAAAGCTCTGTACCACCACAAACAGGGTGACCGCCAGGGTGCGGGCCTCCTCGACACTGCGCCCGGACTCCAGCGCCCACTGGAACAGCCAGAAGGCCCCCGCCAGCAGGAACAGGCTGATCACCAGGATACGGCTGACAATCTCACGGCTGAGTATGGCGGTGCCGGGGTCACGGGGTGGCCGGGCCATGATGCCCGCTTCCTTGGGCTCAAAGGCCAGCATCAGGCCGAGGAAAATAGCAGTGGTCATGTTCAGCCACAGGGCCTGTACCGGCAAGACCGGCAGGGTGGCGCCTATCAGCACCGCCAGCATGATCACCAGCCCCTGCCCCAGATTGGTGGGCAAAATCCAGGTGATAAACTTGATCAGGTTGTCGTAAACACCCCGGCCTTCCTCCACCGCCGCGCGAATGGAAGCAAAGTTGTCATCCGTGAGCACCATGTCAGCCGCCTCCTTGGCGACTTCGGTGCCGGTAATCCCCATGGCAACACCAATATCCGCCTGGCGCAGGGCTGGCGCATCATTAACGCCGTCCCCGGTCATGGCCACCACATGGCCACGCTGTTGCAGGGCGTTGACCAGTTGCAGCTTCTGTTCCGGCGCCACACGGGCAAACACGCTGGCCTCGTCAGCCACCCGGTACAGGGTCGCCTCGTCCATGGCACTGAGCTGGGCACCGGTGTATGCCAGCAAGCGACCATCCTCTCCCAGCTTGCCCTTGATGCCGATCTGGCGGGCGATAGCTTCAGCGGTGAGGGCGTGATCGCCCGTAATCATCTTCACCCGGATACCGGACTGCTGGCAGGCTGCAACCGATTCAATGGCCTCTACCCGCGGCGGGTCCATCATGGCCTGCAGACCAAGAAACACCAAGTTGTCCTGAGAGTTTTCCCGAAGCGCTGCCAGGTTCTCACTCCCCTGTTCCGGATAGGCCGCCGCAAAAGCCAGTAGCCGCAAGCCCTCCGCCGCAAACCGGTGGGCAACGGTTTCCACTGCCTTGGCATCAAGGGGGGCCAGGCTGCCATCTGCCAACAGCTGTTGCTGACAACGGGCCAACACCCGCTCCATAGAACCCTTCAGGTAAATCACCGGTCGGCCATCCGCCAGCCGGTGATGCGTCGCCATGTACTGGCGGTCCGATTCGAACGGAATAGTGTCGAGCCGGGGGTTTGCCTGCTCGGTATCCGCATGACTAAAGCCAGCCTTGGCAGCCGATGTCAGCAGAGCCCCTTCGGTGGGGTCTCCCTCTGTCTGGACATGGCCGTTTTTCTCCACCAGACGGGAGTCATTACACAGGGTGCCACACAGCAGCAGCTCCCGTAATGCCACATCATCCGCAACCGATACCGACTGGCCCTCCCGGTGCAGGGCTGCACCTGTCTCATCATGGTTACCCTTCACCTCGGTGGTGGCACCCCCGCTGAGTAATTGCTGCACTGTCATGCGGTTCTCGGTGAGGGTGCCGGTTTTATCGGAACAGATCACCGTGGTGCTGCCAAGGGTCTCGACTGCGGGCAGCTTGCGGATAATGGCGTTGCGGGAGGCCATCTTGCTGACGCCGATGGCGAGGGTGATAGTGACGACCGCCGGCAAACCTTCCGGAATGGCTGCCACTGACAAGGCCACTGCAGCCATAAAGGTATCGACGATATCCTGGCCACGTACCATGCCCACCAGAAATGTAACGGCAGCCAGACCGAGAATGACCCATAGCAACAGCTTGGAGAAAGCGCTGATCTTCTGCGTCAGCGGCGTGTCTATAACCGTTGCCTCAGTGATCATATGGGCGATCTTGCCGGTTTCGGTGGTATCCCCGGTTGCCACCACCACACCGGTGGCCTGACCATAGGTCACCAATGTGCCCGCAAACACCTGGTTGGTGCGGTCGGCCAGCACGGCATCAGCGGCCAATATGGCCACCTGCTTCTCTGCGGCCACGGATTCGCCCGTCAGAGCAGATTCGTCCACCTGCAGGTCCTGGGCCTTGATCAGCCGCAAGTCAGCTGGCACCCGGTCGCCCGAGGCCAGCAACACCAGATCACCCGGCACCAGTTCTACCGCAGGCAGGGTCAGCTTGCGCCCCGCACGGATCACCGTGGCCCTGGAGGATAGCATCTCCCGCAGGGCATTAATCGCCGCTTCAGCCTTACTTTCCTGAACATAGCCAATGATGGCGTTGGCCAGAACCACGGCAGCAATAACGCCGGCATCCACGTATTCAGCCAACAGCAAAGTGACCGCCGTGGCCACCAGTAGAATGTAAATCAAAGGATTGTGAAACTGACGCAGGAAACGCAGCCAGGGGGGAACAGGTTTCTGCTGGCTGATGCGGTTCTCACCGAAACGGCTGCGCCGCTCGTCAACCTCTGCCTCGGACAACCCGTCTTTAACGTGGGTGGCCAGGCGCTCGATAACTTCAGACTCGGGCTGGTGATGCCACAGTGCGTGTTTCTCATCCATCGCTAACATCCTGAAATGTATATGCTCCAGTGCAGCAATCACTGTATCAGGGCGGCTATTTATTGGCGAGATAGATGACAGGCTTTCTTGAGGCAGATCAGGGGCAGGTGTGTCATTGACGGGTGCCAGAAACACGAAAGGCAGCCGAAGCTGCCTTTGCGTCTAGCGAAGAGCGTTGGCCTTACAGGGCAACAACGTTTTCAGCCTGAGGGCCTTTCTGACCTTGAGTTACGGTGAACTCAACGCGCTGGCCTTCAGCCAGAGTCTTGAAGCCGCTGCCAGTGATGGCGCTGTAGTGAACGAAAACGTCCGGGCCGTCTTCACGAGTAATGAAGCCGAAGCCTTTGGTTTCGTTGAAGAACTTAACGGTACCGGTAGTAGTAGACATGCTTAAAAATCCTGCAATCAATCAATATTTGCATCCATCAGCCCCAATGGCTAACGGGGTTGTCGGAAATACAGAAATCGCTTAATCAAAAACAAGGCGGATTCACAGCTAACTACTTGCGGTATACGTCTTATTTAAGAATTGCTTTACTGAAATTTTCCTTAACGGCTTCCACTTTACTCTGAACCGCGAAGAAAGCAAATACCTCTTAGAGAAATTTGCCAGAACCCAAAAACAGCAATCCCGCCAAGGGCGTACAGCCGATGGCGGGATTGCTGTGGGAGGGGCCTTATGCAGCGTTGTGCTGGATCACCGTCTCCTGCTGACGCGCAAAGGCGTCGAAGGGGAAGTCATCCACTGTCAGCATTTCCAGCACCTTGGCCTCATAGTCACGCATGAAGGCGGCTTCATCAGCGCTGATCACCTCGGCTTTCAGGGCCTCTTCGAAGCGCTGCTCAGGGTGCAGAGCCTCCATGGGCAACTGGCCTTTGGCGTAAGCTTTGGTGACCTTGCGGTAGAGCTTTTCAGCCTGGTCATAACCCATCAGCAGGTCATTGTAGACCGCCAGGGGGTTCTCCACGCCGTCTGCCTCCTGGGTTGTCCAGGCACCCGTCAGCAGTTTCTTGCGCAGAGCGGTGTTGGTGGAGATCGCCCTCGCCAGTTTACGGGTGGCATCGTCATGGGGCCGATCCCAGCGTCTGCCGAGGGGCAGGGTTACCGCCCGCAACACCAGCCCCAACGCCTTACTGGGCAGGTTCTGCAGCACTTCGTCCAGGGCTTCCTCGGTGCGATACAGAAGGAACTGCAGACTGTACTGCATCAGGTCCTTTTCCGCTTCCACTGGCTGGGTTTCATGCCAGTGTTTGAGCACCATGGAGGCCAGATAAAGGTTGGACAACATGTCCCCCAACCGGGCAGAAATCAGCTCGCGCATTTTCAGCTCGGCACCCAGACTGGTCATGGCAGCATCCGCACACAGACCAAACGCTGAACTGAAGCGTGCTACCGCCTGAGCGTAACGACGTGACGCGTTATCAAAGGGTACTTCCGGCCGGCCGAGGCCGAGGGCCTGGGTAAAGGCACGCGCGGCGTTACCAAAAATCAGTCCGGCATGGCCAAAGAAAGCCTCATCAAAGGCATTGATATCGTCGGCATCCTTGGCCGCCAGCTCCTTGAGCACATAGGGATGGCAGCGGATGGCGCCCTGACCAAAGATCATCAGGCTGCGGGTCATGATATTGGCGCCCTCCACGGTGATGGAGACTGGCGCACCGGCAAAGCTGATTCCCAGATAATTACGCGGCCCCAGGGTCACTGCCTTGCCACCATGAACATCCATGGCGTCAATGAGCAACTGGCGGGAGAACTCCGTCAGCTGGCTCTTCAGGATCGCAGACGGCACGGCAGGTTTCTCGCCGTTGTCCACCATATTGGCGGTCTGGTTAACCGCTGCCTGACAGATATAGGCCAGGCTGGCGATACGGGCCAAGGGTGCCTGCACCCCTTCCATATCCGCCACCGGGGTATTGAACTGACGCCGGATGCGGGTAAAGCCACCCGACAAGCCCACCGCGTAAGCACCTGCACCGGCGGCACCGGATGGCAGCGTAATACAACGCCCCACCGAAAGGCACTCCACCAGCATGCGCCAGCCCTGGCCCGCCATTTCCGGGCCACCGATAATAAAGCTCAGGGGAATGAACACATCTTTACCGAAGATGGGGCCATTCATAAACGGGGTGCCAATGGGGCAGTGACGGCGACCAATATCCATACCGTCTGTATCACGAGGGATCAGCGCACAGGTAATACCAAGATCCTTCTTGTCCCCCAGCAGGCCTTCCGGGTCAAACATGCGGAAGGCCAGACCAATGACGGTTGCCACAGGTGCCAGGGTGATCCAGCGCTTCTCGAAATTAAGTTTCAGACCCAGCACTTCCTCACCGTTATAGGTGCCTTTACAGACAATACCCGTGTCCGGCAGCGAGGTGGCATCTGAACCTGCACGGGGGCCGGTCAGGCCAAAGCAGGGGATTTCACGACCGTCTGCCAGCCGCGGCAGGTAATGGTCTTTCTGTTCCTGGGTGCCGTATTTCAGCAGCAATTCGCCAGGCCCCAGGGAATTAGGTACACCCACGGTGACCATCAGCATCTCGTTGGCGGACAGTTTCTGCAGCACAGCCGACTGAGCCTTGGCGGAGAACTCCAGCCCACCGTATTCTTTCGGAATGATCATGCCGAAGAACTTCTCCTGCTTCAGGAAGTCCCACAGCTCCTTGGGCAGGTCGGCCCGTTCTACAGCAATATCCCAGGCATTGCAGAGGGATACTGCGCGGGTGCACTGGTTATCCAGAAACGCCTGTTCCTCGGCAGTGAGGCCGGTATTGCGGTTAATCAGCAGGTTGTGCCAGTCCGGGCGACCGGTAAACAGCTCGCCGTCCCAACCCACGGTACCGGCATCCAGCGCCGCCTTTTCAGTTTCTGACACCTTCGGGGCCACCTTTTTGAACATGGCAAAGACACGCGGGGTCAGCCAGTTCTGGCGCAGGCCCGGCAAGCCACACAAGGCGGTGGCACCGGCACCCAGCAACAACAGCAGGGCCAGCCAGCCCGAAGCGAATAACAGGGAAAGCACGCCGAATACAGCCAGCACCGTTATCGCGGGCTTGGCACCGGCCTCACGGCGCAGCACTGTCAGCAATGCAGCAAGGGCAAGCAAAAAGAGTATCAAGGTCATTGTCGGCTCTCTGTCTCTTCCGTGGATCAAAACCGGGCAGCCACACCAATAAGGCACATGGGTGGCCTACCCCGCTCAAGTTGCTACGGTCAAGTTACCTCATTGGATGATGTCCCGCCAGCCCGCCTCATGCGGTGATGATGACCCGAATCGCCTCCAGCGACAGGGTTGCGCGCTCAATAGCCTGCTCGCAGGCCGCCAGTTGCCGGGTGAAGAAGGCGATTTCGTCATCCCTGACCGCCGGGTTGCGCGCCTGCAGGGCCAGCAGGCGGTCAATCTCCGGCTGCAACGCTCGCCTCACCTGCTGCAGGGCTTGCTGCCGAACATCTGCCTGCCGCTGGTCCGCCAGTGCCTGGGCTTGGGTCACCATGGTTTCGACACTATCCCGCACCTGCGGCACGATGGCCTGCGCCGTGCGGCGGCGGATATTGGAGCAGAGTTCGTTCAGGCGTTCGTGGCTGATGGCCGCAGACAAGTCCTTGCCCTTGGCATCCAGCAGGAAGCGGGTGGGCGCTACCGGCAAGGCGCGGGACAGCTGCAAATCGGCTGGCGCCGCGCAGTGCACCCGGAACAGGGCCTCCAGCAACAATGTGCCCGGTGGCAAGCCTTTGACGGACAGACTGGCCAGCGCAGCCTTGCCAAGATCAGAGCTGGTTACCATGTCCATCACACCGGTGACCATAGGGTGCTCCCAGCTCAGGAACGCCATATCCTCCCGCGACAGTGCCAGCTGACGGTCAAAGGTGACCGTAATACCGTCGGATGGCAGGCCCGGGAAGTGCCCCGTCAGCATCTCATCGGTTGGCCGCAGAATATCGGCCGCCGCCGAGTGTTCGTCCAGCTCGACCCCATAGATATCGCAAGCTTCCACGATATAGTCACGCACCGCGGCGGCATCTTCTTCGGCCTCGATATTCTCGATCAGGGCGGCGGCTTCCCGCGGGCGACAGGAATTAAGCTCTATCAAGGCATCACGCCCCGCCTGCAGGGCAGCCCGCAGGCTGTCAGCCGCTGTGGCGGTTGCGCTGATCAGCGCCATCACGTCTGAGCCCGGTTCATCCAGAGCATGCTGCCACTGCGCCTGCACGGTAGCCTGCACCACAACACCCACCGCGCAGCTTTCGGTAAAGGCCCGCAGGCCTTCGTGGAACCAGCGGAACTGAACGTCCTGCGCCGTGCCCTGCAAATAGGGCACGTGAATCTTCACCGGCTGCTGCTGACCAATACGGTCCAGGCGGCCAATGCGCTGCTCCAGCAGGTCCGGGTTGGCGGGCAGATCAAACAGCACCAGATGGTGGGCGAACTGGAAGTTGCGCCCCTCACTGCCGATCTCGGAACAGATCAGCGCCTGGGCACCCTGCTCCGTTTCTGCAAAATAGGCGGCAGCGCGGTCCCGCTCCAGCAGACTCAGGCCCTCATGGAAGGCAGCACTGCGAATACCCGCCCGTAGCTGCAGGTATTCCTCCAGTACCACTGCGGTTTCCGCATGGGCGCAGATAACAACCACCTTGGCAGGGCGCAGGCTGATCAGTGTTTTTTCCAGCCAGCTGACCCGCGGGTCCTCTGCCAGCCAACGGTCTGGCATGACACTGGTTTCCGGCGTCAGCCCCTCCAGCCCGACCAGAGCTTCTGACGTGTGATAAAGCTGCGGACATTCCAGAGCGACGGGCAACAGTTGGCGCTCCGGGAAGCCCTGGATAGCGGCGCGAGTGTTGCGGAACAGCACGCGGCCGGTGCCGTGACGATCCAGCAAGGCATCCACAATGGCACGAACAGGCTCAGAGCCCGCCAACAAGGATGTCAGTTCATCACCCAGCCAGGCCTGCAAGATGGCCTGTTGCCCTGTATCCGGCAGACCCTCGGTGGCCAGCAGCTGTTGCATCACGGTATTCAGTTCAGCATAGCGGGCTTCGTCCTGCTGAAACTGGGCCAGATCGTGAAAGCGCGCCGGGTCTAGCAGGCGCAAACGGGCAAAATGCCCAGCCACCCCCAGTTGCTCCGGCGTCGCCGTCAGCAACAACAGCCCCCGGGTATGCTCGGCCAGGCTTTCAATCGCCTGGTAAGCCGGGCTGGCCTGCTCCGGCGTCCACCCCAGATGGTGAGCTTCATCTACAACCAACAGGTCCCAGCCCGCCGCCAGGGCGTCCTTGTGTGCCTGTTCATTGCTGACCAGAAAATCCAGGCTGCACAGTACCAGCTGCGCCGACTCAAAGGGGTTAACGCTGCTGTCATCGCCGAAGATATGGTTGACCAGTGCATCCACCTCATCTTCCTGCGCCTTGAGGTCGTCGTAGCGACCCTGGTCAACAATGGAAAAACTCAGATTGAAGCGGCGCAGCATTTCCACCAGCCATTGGTGTATCAATGAGTCAGGCACCACAATCAGCACCCGTTTTGCCCGTTCGGTGTGCAGCTGATAGTGCAGAATCAGCCCCGCCTCAATCGTCTTGCCCAGCCCCACTTCATCCGCCAGCAACACCCGAGGGGCAAAACGGCGGGCCACTTCCTGGGCGATGTAAAGCTGGTGCGGCAAATGGCTGGTGCGGGCACCAATCAGGCCCTGGGCGGAGGAGGCCCGCAGGCGGTCCAGGTGCTGCCAGGTTGCCATGCGCAGGCGGAAGGCACCATTGCGGTCAAACTGCCCGGCAAACAACCGCTGTTGAGGCGCGGAAAAATGCACATGGCTACTGAGACGAACCTCAGAGACACTGTGGCGGTTACCCTCTGCGTCCTCGACCTCATACAGCAGGACACCCTCATGTTCCTGCACATCCCTGACTTCAAACACTTGGCCATCGAAGGTTTCGATCTGCTCACCGGACTGGTAGCGCACCCGTGACAGGGGGGCATTGTCAGTGGCATAGGTACGCTCTTCATCCGCCGCCGGGAAACCCAGCGTCACCCGGCGCCCGGACACCTCAGTCACAATACCCAACCCCAATGCCGTATCACTGTGACTGACCCAACGCTGCCCTACTACGAAACCTGAACTTTCCAAGGAACCTCCGATGCAATCCCGGTCATGGACCGACTTTAGCTATTGATGCTTTAACGGCGCGCATCATACCATGATGCCCATGCCTTACAGAGCCAACACCCAACCCTGGCGGGGTATTTCCGCAATCCTCAGGCGCCTGCTTGCCTGCACCCTGCTCTGGCGGACCATGCTGATTGCCTCAGTACTGGCCATCCTTTACCTGGCAACCACGCCGTCCCCCTACCCTATTCCTCACACCGGTTACGACAAGCTGAATCATCTGCTGGCGTTTGTGGAGGTCACCCTGGTGCTGCGCCTGGCGTTTCCGCGCCTGCCCCTGATCCCGGTCGCCATGCTGGCATTCAGCTTTGGCGTAGCTATTGAACTGGTACAGGCAACGCTGCCTCACCGGCATTTTTCACTGGCAGACCTTGCTGCCAATGCGGCCGGCATCGGTCTCGGCCTGCTGCCCTGGCCGGGGTTACCCAAGGGAAAAAAAGCAGATCACAGACATCAGCCCGAGCGCGTGTAGGAAATATCTCACAAAGATGTAAGTCAGCAGCGCTTTGTTGCCTAGGTCACGGCCAACCCGCCGACGCCGAATATTACAGCCCATTAATTCAAAAGAAGTTTTTATTTTTCAACCTTTTTCACTGCAGCGCCTCGCTATCTCTGTCACAAGTTTTTAACTCCGAAACTGGTAAGATGACTTCGTCAGCGGATGACATGGATAGGACGACGCAACGGACGTTTCTTCACAGGATTGCGAAGGGAAGCAGGGATGGAAGGACTCAGCGCTTAAGGGATAACTAAATTGGATCGCTGGCTCGGATGCTGGCGCCAAGGATGAGGCCTCCAGGACAATAAAGCGACAGGGTGGTTGCAAGCAAGCAAGGATGTTGAAGACCTGTTCCGACAAAGGCAGCCTCTCCCGGCTGCCTTTTCTTTTTGTGGGCTTTTACGCCCATGACCGTCTGACGCGAAGACCGCGGCCACCACACCTGACTCAACGGCTGGCCCGGTAGATCCTGACCTGATTGAATTCTTCAAACTCGTTCAGATCCGGCCAGGTGCGTGCTTCTATCACTGCTTGTCGCACATAGCGCTCATCCCCCAACACCTTAACCCGCGAATCCGCCAGCAACACCTGCGGCGCGGCCTGCAGAAAATCATCAAGCAACGGGCGGTTGTCCGGGTCGTAGAGCACATCCGCTGCGGTCACCAGATCAAACGCCCCTTGTCGTTTGAACCAGTCATCGCACACCGTTAACTGCACGCCGTTCAGGGCGGCATTGGCCTGGGCGGCCGCCAGCGCTGCCGGATCCAGATCACAGGCCACCACCTCCCGGGCACCCGCCAGGGCAGCAGCCACAGCAACAATCCCTGAGCCGCAGCCAAAATCGATGACCCGTTTGCCTGCAACCTGCTCCGGGTGCTGTAACAACCAGTTCGCCAATACCTGCCCACTCGCCCAGCAAAACGACCAGTAGGCAGGCTCTGCCACCACGGCTTGCGCTTCATCGTGACTCAGCGGCCCCGACAGTACCGCCGGGTCAAACAGATACAGGCCAATATCAGGGCACCCCTGCGGATGGCTGATAGCCACCCGGCCACGGGGCAGGGTGTGTTGTAACAGTTGGTTCAGGTCATCAGGGGTCATGGTCATTCAGGCTGTCTGCGCAGAGCGGGCCATTCTATCGGCTAGCCCGCCCAACTGACCAGCAAACGCCAGCAACTGCCTAAAATACAGCCTGATTTTCTACCTGGCAGACACACGTTTTTGTCATCAATCTGCTATAACAGTGTGGATTGAACCGCTGGTGCGAAAACAAACCATAACCAAGGAGTTTATATGGACAACCTCTTCGAGGACACCCAGGCGACTGAACTCGCCAACCAGGCCATGGAGATGACTATCGCCTATGCCCCCAAGCTGCTGCTTGCCCTCGTCACCCTGTTCGTGGGTTTGTGGATTATCAACCGCTTTGTGGCTGTGATGGACAGCAAGCTCAGCGCCAAAGACCCCACCCTTAACAAGTTCCTTTGCGGGCTGGTCAGCATCATTCTGAAAATCCTACTGCTTATTTCCGTAGCGTCCATGATCGGTATTGCCACAACGTCCTTCGTGGCTCTGGTGGGTGCCGCGGGTCTGGCGGTCGGTCTGGCCCTGCAAGGCAGCCTGGCCAACTTCGCCGGTGGCGTGTTGATCCTCATATTCAAGCCTTTCAAGGTGGGCGATGCCATCGAAGCCCAGGGCTTCCTCGGCTCGGTGAACGAAATCCAGATCCTGTATACAGTGATCAACACCTTCGACAACCGCCGTATCGTGATCCCCAACGGCGCCCTGTCCAATGCCAGCCTGGTTAATCTCAGCGCCTATGACACCCGTCGCTGCGACATGACCTTTGGTATCAGCTACTCCTGCGATATCGACAAAGCCAAGGCTATCTGCAAACGCCTGATTGAAGAAGACGAGCGCTCCCTGACAGATCCGGCACCGCTGGTGGTGGTCGGCGCGCTGGGAGACAGCTCTGTTGACCTGACGGTGCGCGCCTGGGTTAAATCCGACGTACTCTGGCCCTACTTTTGGGACATGCAGGAAAAGGTGAAAAAGGCGTTTGACGCCGAGGGCATCAACATTCCCTTCCCACAACGGGATGTTCACCTGTATCAGGCCAAAGACTGATACCCTTCGATCAGCCCGCGCCATAAGGCGCGGGCTGGTTTCGCCGTGTACCCTTTTACCCTATACCCTCACATCGAAACATCTTGTAACTTTTCTGCCTGCAAAACTGAACTACGCTTAGAGGAAGCGCTCCCCTGGGCCTCGGCCTGCGGGAAGTTTCGCACGGGTAGGAGGTCGTTACTATGCCGGTCAAGCAGTTAAGAGAGTTCCTCGACAACGCAGGCGTGGAGTACATCTGCCTGAGCCATCCCCCCGCCTTTACCGCCCAGCAACTCGCCCATCATGTCCATATCGCCGGTGACCAGGTGGTCAAGACCGTGATCATCGAGCTGGACGGCAAGATGGCCATGCTGGTAATGCCCGCCACCTGGCGCATCCGCTGGGAGCGACTGTGCAAGGTACTGGACACTGACTTTGTGCAGCTGGCGGATGAGGACGAGTTCCAGGATGCCTTCCCGGACTGTGAAGTGGGTGCCATGCCACCCTTTGGCACTCTGTTCGGCATGTCGGTTTACTGTTGTGAAGCCCTGACCGAACAGCCCGACCTGGCATTTGCCGCAGGCACACATACCGAATCCATCCACATGAAGACTCAGGACTTCCTGCGCCTGGTGGCGCCCGTGGTTATCAGCCAGGGGTTCACCAAGCCGGGAGCACCCAAACCGGCCTGGCTGCGCAAGCCCAAGCGGGCAGAACGGCTGACCATGATTGGCCAGGCGCCCCAGATCACGTAAACTCCGGTCATCGAGGACAGACCGGGATGGGGCATGACAGATTCGTATGACGTCATAATCATTGGCGCCGGCATGGTGGGGGCCGCACTGGCTAACGGGCTGGCATCCTCCGGCCTGCAAATCGCACTGGTAGACCAGCACCCTGCCCCTCCCTTTTCACCAGCGGATGACCCCGACATCCGGGTGTCTGCTCTCAGCCTTGGCAGCGAACGCTACCTGCGACAACTGAATGCCTGGCAGCACATCGAGGCCATGCGCCTGACACCCTACGCGCGCCTGGCGGTCTGGGACGAAACCCCCAACCCCCTAAGCAAACTGCTGCCCAAGTCGCTCAGCCAAACGGTGTTTGATGCCCGACCGCTGGGCCATAGTCACCTCGGCCACATTGTCGAAAACCGCATTACCCAACGCGCACTCTGGCAAGCCGCCCAGGCACACAGCAACATCCACTGGTGTATTGGCGAAGGTATCAGGCAGCTGGACAGCCAGCCCGACCGGGCGCTGGTGACCCTTGGCAATGGCCAGCAACTGACAGCATCACTGGTGGTTGCCGCAGATGGCGCCTTATCCCGTACGCGGGAACTGGCAGGTATCGGCGTCAGCCGCGATCAGTATGAGCAACAAGCGCTGGTGGCCTCAGTGCGCTATCAGGGGCCGGTACAGGACATCACCTGGCAGGCATTCTTCCCCAGCGGCCCAAGAGCCTTCCTGCCCCTTCACCAGGCCAATGGCAACACGTCTGAGAGCTGGGGCTCCCTGGTCTGGTACGACCAGCCGGAGACCCTGCAACAGCTCAAGGCCATGGATGATGACGCGTTTCTGGCCGCTGTGCAGCAGGCCTTTCCCGCCGAACTACCCGGCCTGACGGCAGTTGCCGCCCGCGCCAGCTTCCCCATTGCCAAACAGCATGCCCTGCGGTACGCCCAAGACCGGGTGGTGCTGGTGGGCGATGCGGCCCATACCATCAATCCCCTGGCAGGCCAGGGGGTAAACCTGGGATTTCAGGACGCCGAGTGTCTGCAAGCGCTACTGAAAGAAGCCTGCCGGGCGGGTGACGACCTGGCGGCGCCCCGCTGGCTGGCAGACTATGAGCGCCAACGGCGGCCCGCCAATCAGCGCATGATGCTGGCCATGGATCTGTTCTACTACACCTTCAGCAACCGCCTGCCCCCCCTGCATCTGGCGCGCAATCTGGGCCTGGGCCTTGCCCAGCACCTGCCTTTTGCCAAGCACAAGGTAGCCAGGTACGCCATGGGTATTGACCACTGACAAGGAGCACACGATGGCCGAAACCATCTTTGACAAGATCATCCGCCGCGAGATACCCGCCGACATCGTCTATGAAGATGATCTCAGCCTCGCCTTCCGGGACATCAACCCCCAGGCACCGGTGCACCTGTTGATCATCCCCAAAAAGCCCATCGCCACGATCAATGACATTGCTACCGATGACCGTGAACTGGTCGGTCACTTGTTCTACGTCGCCCGCACACTGGCAGCCGATATGGGGTTTGCGGAGGAGGGTTACCGGGTGGTGATGAACTGCAACGAGCAAGCCGGCCAGACCGTGTTCCATATTCACCTGCACTTGCTGGCTGGCAAACCGCTGGGCTGGCCGCCCTACACGGAACGGATGAAGCAGGGCTGAACCGTGCCTGACCGCCCGGAGACTTCAGGCTCCGGGCGGTATTCGCGGCGCTCATCAACCTTACTGTTTGACGGGTTCCGACACGTAGACCAGGCGCACCTCACCGGCCGGAATGGCCAGATACAGATCTGCCGTCAGAATAGGCGGTGAGCCCAGTTGCAGATTAATACTCAGCGCCAGATCATTCAGACTGACCTGCTGAATGGCCAGACGCCCATCCGGCAGGAAACTAACCCCGCCCGCCAGGCTCAGGCTCAGCGGATAACTGCGCAGGTCATGGCTAACGGGCAGCAAGGTTGGGCTGCCGTCCGGATTGAGGATATTGAAGTTCTCCACCACCGGATCCAGCCAGGGCGCATCCAGATACAGATCCAGGCTGACCAGCAATTGGGGCTCCCCCCCCTGCTCGACAATCCAGGCCGGTATCCGACCCTGGTGAGCGTCACAACTCCCAACGATAGCCGCATCGCAAGCCGCGCGAATACGCATGACCTGCGGCCCCGTATCTACCGGCTGGGCGACAAAGCTGAGCATCTTCACCGCATCCGACGTTTCAACATGCACCACCGTACCTGACAGGAACATCTGGGTCGGGTAAATATAGACCAGCACGCCACCCTGCTGTTGCACCAGCGCCGGAATGGTGGGGTCGCTGGGGTCCAGCTCATGGGACGCACGGAAGCCGACCACGTCGGCATGCAGGATGCCATTCATGTGCAGATACTGCTGGTCATCGCAAACCAGCGGCACAGGGGGCTCGTCTTCGGTAAAACCGCAGCCGACATTGGCATCATCCACGGCGTTACCGGAAGCCGACGTACCATCGTTGAGGGGATTGGCCGCCGGGTTGCGTACCAGCCGGGCAGTGTTTTCCAGTCCATCGGGGTGGTCAGAAAACCGTGGCTCGCCGGGGTCCGCAACAAAGTTGGCATTCACATCCGCGGTTGGCAGATTGGCCAGTTGCTGCAGCACATCGGTTACCTCGGCTGCGCCACGGAAGAAGATATCCAGATTTGGCCCGCCTTGTGTGGGCGCAAACGCTTGCGCCGGGCTCAGCGCCAGCACCATGGTCTTCAGTGGTAAGCCATCCCGATCACAGAGGGCATTGACGCCGCAGTCCGGGTTATCGAGCACCGAGTGCAGTCGGTAGCGATACAAAGTGCCGGGCTGCCAGGGCTCGGCCGGGGCAAAAGTCAGTGTGCGCCCGCGCAGGGCGAGATGCCCGGCCACAACCTCCAGGGGCTCACCCTGATCATCAACGCGGTGCACCTGCAGGGTTTCCGGTGTTACCGAGGCCGGATCCAGCTCCCGCGAGAACACCATGTGAAGCAGGCGATCCGCCGGTAAGCGGGCCAGCGGCAAATGATCATCCGTGGCCAGACCGCCAATACAGCGGCCTGCGTTGTCAGCCGCCAGATCCCGGCTTTGGGTCGGACAGGGGAAGCCGGGATAGGTGGACAGTATGACCGGTGCATGGGCCGGACCCTCCGCCAGTGCCGGTACCTGAAAGGCAAAGATTTCTGCAGACGCCGGGTTTCCTGCCAGGTCCGTTACCCCATCAAACATCACCCACTCCACCTCACTGCCGTAAGGCAGCGACTCGACCGGCGTGATGACCAGTGCGGCGCCATCCACATGACTGTGGAAGGCTACAGGCTCATCGTCCACCAGCAACAACGCATTATCGCCGGCACGGATGCTGCCCGGAATCAGGGGTTCACTGAAATTGAAGATCAGCGGGTCCGTCGGCCGGTAGCGTTCAGCTTCCGCCCCCGGCAGCCAGCTCAGCAACTGAGGCGCGGTCTGATCCTGTGGCGGCAGGGGCGCATTGCGCTGGTCCGGATAAGACGCCATATAAAAGCTCAGCAGACTGCGGGCCGACTCCAGTCCCAGCAAACGCGGCTCAGCCACGCCAATGGCGTTGATCACCATTTGTCCGTCTTCCACCACAGCGGTACCGTTCAACTGCAAGTGCAGTATGTTCTGGGTCACCGCGCCATTAGCTCGCGGGTCCTGAGCGCTGATGGCAATATCCATGTACAGCACCAAGTGACGAGGTGCATCCGGCTGACGGGAAAACGGATTTTCCAGCAGGTAGCCCATGGCATCGGAAATAAAACGGATCTCAATCTCTCCGGAGCCAAAGCCAGCAGGCACCTCCCCCCCGATCAACAGCTCCAGCGGACTGCCCTGCAGCAGGGAACCACGCTTGACCCGCAAGGGCGTCACCGTGGGAAAGGTCGGGATATGAGCCAGCTCGGCATAGATATCACCGGTTTGCTGGGTGCTGTTGTCATCCCCCAGTAACACCGCCTGCAAGGGCACTTGATTGATGGGCTCACCGGTCAGTATGGACAAACGCTGACCACTGTTGGCATCCGGCACCTGCTGCACCAGCGTGGAACGACCGCCGGAACTGCGCGGCACAAACGTGTATTCGGTGGCCGCCATATCGACACCCAAGGTACTGGTGAGGGTGTCGCCCAGGCTGAGGGTGTAGGTCGCGCCCGGGGTCAGCTCCTGCCGTGGGTCCAGGGTGAGGTAGTGGCCACTGACCAGCACCTCCGCCGGCACCAGCCCGTCCGGGCCGCTCAGTCGCAGGTTGTCGCCGTAGCTCAGTGAGCGGCGGTCCAACGGCTGACTGAACTGCAGACGCAGGCTGCTGAAATCCAGAATCGGGAAAAAATCCCCATCGGGGAAGCGGTGTTCCACATGGAAGCTGCTGTCACTGGCCACCTGGCTGATGGGCCCGGACGTCAGATAAGCGGTTTCAAAGGTCAGGGTGCGGGGTTGCACCGGCCCCTTGGCCAGCATCAAACCGTCCAACACCACACGGTAGGCGGCGCCCGGTTGCAGGCGACTGCCCGGTGCCAGCATCAGGCTGCGCCCCTCGTCCGCGAGGGTCACGCTGAAATCCAGCGCATGATCATCCGCATCCAGCCACTGAATGATCTGCTCCGGCTGCTCAGAGACCACGGCGCTGCTGAAGCGCAGCACCACCGGTGCAGATAGCGGCACACGCTGCTGCTGATGGGCGGGGTAGGCATACACCAGCGACTGGCTGCGCGCCTGGGCTGAGGGATTAGGGCCTATTTCAGCCTGATCACCACCACAGGCCACCAGCGCAGCCACCAGACACAGAATCAGGGTAAAGCGTTTCATACTCACCCCCTTTAGAAGCGCAACGTGGCGCTGCCGGTGAATACATGCACGCTACCACTGGCTTCCACCGTCTCAAAAGGCTGGTTGGGGCCTGAGGGATTAGAAGGGTGCGCGGAGTAAAGGTCAAAGTCCCGCTTTATCAAGTGGTGATACTGGTAACCGAAATCCAGCTGCAACGGGAACGCCAGCACTGGCGGGTGACGCCACACCAGGCTGCCCCCCAGACCGATCACAATCCGGTCGGTATCCAGATAATTCACTTCCAGGGTGTCGTTATCTTTGAGGGATGACGGTTCCCAGGATACACCTCCCCGCATGGTCAGGCCGTGGGTCAGGTCTCGCTCATAACCAAGGCGGGGAATCACGATGTCGCGGAAACGGGCATTGGCCTGATCTCGCACTGTGTCCTTGGCCAGCTCATCATCCAGCGCCGACCACTGCTGCAGTTCAACCGTAACGCCAACCCGGCTGTAACCGCCCAGCTCGTATAGCGCACCGACACTGACGGTGGCGGGCTGAAAACCGTCAATGGCCGAAATGGCCAGGGGCAAGCCGGGGTTATTGATCACGCCATCAATCTCCGCCTCGGCGCCCACCTTCACCTCAGCCTTGACCTGGCCCCGGTAGGCTACCGCAAGCTCAAGGCCGTCCAGCCAGCAGTTCTGACGCTCGCAGAAGGTATCCCCCATCTGCACGCGGGCACCCACAACCGGCGTTACAACCGGCCGGGCACTTACGGTAAGTCGTTCAAAATCCGTATTGCCTTGCAAATCGGTGGTCACATAAAGGTTGGCGTCGTTTTCCAGCATGATGCGGACACCACCACCAACATGCACACCACGCCAGAGCCGGGTTGCGATAGCACCGCTGGCAAACAGAGGCTGGCGACCGTACTGCAGGTACTGCCCGCCCTGGCTGGTTTCGGCTCGGAATGCCAGCAGATCCTGGGCGTACTTCTCGGTGCCCACCATCAACCCCAGATAGACGGGGTGGTCATACTGGGTGAGTTTGGCCAGGTCAAACTTCAGCCCCAGTTGCAGCTGCTGGGAGGGAGTATTCGACAGGGTGTTGCTGCTACGACTGAGGGGATCAGAGCCACCCACGCTGCGGGCTTTGAGGTCGTGTTCAGCATGAAAGATCGCGCCGGTGATCTCCATACGCGGATCACGGGTCAGTGCAGCCGGGTTGTAGTAAGCCGCCGATGCCTGGGTGCCGAACAGGGACAGGCTCTGGGCGGTCGACACGTCAAAGGGCAGTAATCCGTAAGTGGTGGCAGTGGTGCCCATACCGGCCATGGCGGGAGTCGCCAATGCCAGTAATACAGCCGGGGCAAGAGTTGATCGAAGGGTACGCATGACTGTTAGCCTCTTGATGACATCCGTGTTGAGGCTGGCATTCTTCCAGATTAAACGCCGCAGTAAACCAGGCCTGAGGCACAGTTTTGCCAATTGCGTCGAAACTATGGCAACTTGGCCCGATTTGACACTATTTTACATTTCGAGACGACTTGTCAGCTTCCCAGCCACCAACGCAGCAGATGATGCGTCGGCCAGTAGATGACCAGGGGAAAGAACAGCATCAGCAGCCCCAGGTAGATACCCGGCGGCAACAGGGTCTGGGGTTTGCCGAGGGGGCCAAACACCCAGTTGATATTCTCCTTTGGCGGGCTCAGCCACCAGCTTAAGGGTAGTACCAACCAGGCCAGCAGCGTCGCCGCCTGCAAGGCACGGTCATCGTAGCCGTAGCTCACCACCATCCACAGCAGAACCAGCGGCAAGGGCACATGGAATAACGAGAGGGCCCGCAAGTGACGGGGCTCAGCAGGGTCGAACATATAGTCGGCCAACTTCAACACCTTCTTACGGGTGATCAGGTGACCAAAGAAGCTGGTGTTCCACACCACCTCTGGGAGCAGCACCGCCAGGGTCAGCATGCTGGCCAGTAGACTGCTTTCCAGCCACATGGCAGGCACAGCGCCAATCAGGGCGATGTCAGAAAACCAGAGAAAATTGCGCGGCCCATAGCCGCGCAGATAGACCAGCACCAACACCACCACAAAGGCGGTGTAGGCCAGCTTGAACCAGAGCGGGATCATCCCTGGCGATTAAACAGGCGAAACATCTGCTGGCCGATGCTTTCAACCGGCACCAGAATGGCCTGCTGGATGGATTCTGTAATCACCCGGGTATAACGCTGGCCATGATCCGTTTGCAGAAACTGCAGATAGCCCTGCAGCTCCTCGTCGGACATGCCCTGATAGGTGTAGAGATAGGCCGCATAGACCTGCTGCTCAACCACCCCTTCAATCATGAAGCGCTGGCTACGTACCTGTTGCTTGATCTGCGCCATGTTGGCGCGGGCCTGGGGGTCAAAGGCCGCCATGGCACTGATCATGGAGAGCTGCACCGCGATAGCCGTGTCGGTGGCACTTTCAGTGGCACGGGCGGCACGATCGAAGGCGGCAAACATGTTGGCCCGGGGCGTGCCCTGATAACGGTTGGTCAGGGCATTGGACTGCTGTTCAATCTTGCGCCAGGCCTCAGGGTTGGACGCACTGGCCTCCAACCCACCCACCTTGCGCCCAAGGGGCGTTTCATACCAGGCCAATACCTGTTCAAGATCTGCCTTGGGCACCTTATTGCTCAGATCATTAACCACCTGGCGGCGAATGGCGCTGGCACTGAAGGCCTGACTGACAATACCGGTAATGGCGTTGAGCAGCATCGGCTCCCGCAAACCACCCTGACGCATCCCTTCGCTGATGCCTTCGCTCATCATGGCAGGGTACTGATCAATGATCCGGTCAAGAGCGGAGGCTTTAACCACGGCTTCCGCCAGTGGGGTGGCGCTGACGCGCAGAGGCAACAGGGCCAGGGCGAAAGCGAACCAGGCAAACAGCACGGGATGAAAAGTATGGACGCGTGGCATAGGGGGCTCCTTGCATATGATGCCCCCAGTATAACCAAGGGTAAGGGTGATCCGTCACCCTTACCCGATTTTAACCCACCTCAATCGCCCTTCACTTCTTGCTGTCGATAACCCGCTCGGCCTACGTGCACCACCCGTCCAGATACCTTAGTCTAGTCGCTTCAGCTGCTCATTCAGTTGATCAATCTTGGTATGACGTACATCCTCGCCCTCAACCATGTAGACAATATGCTCAGCCAGGTTACAGGCATGATCACCCACGCGCTCCAGGGCCCGGAATACCCACATCACCGACATACACTCGGAAATGGTACGCGGATCTTCCATCATATAGGTCATCAGGCTGCGGGAGGCGGTCTTGTACTCCGCGTCCACGTTCTTGTCTTCCTTGATAATCTCGACTGCCTTCTCGACATCCAGGCGGGCGAAGGCTTCCAAGGCACCATTGAGCATGGTGGCAACGTGCTGACCGATGTGGCGTATCTCTGTCAGGCCATTAGGGGTTTTATCACCCTCTACCAGCTGCAAAGCGAGTTTGGCGATCTTTTTCGATTCATCACCGATACGCTCAAGGTCAGAAACCGCCTTGATAATGGACACCACCAGACGCAGATCTCTGGCGGTCGGCTGACGACGGGCCAAAATATGGATGGCAGCGTCATCAATCTTCATCTCATAACGATCAACCACCTTGTCCTCATCCCTGACCAGGTTCGCCAGCTCTGCGTCCCGTTCGGTCAGGGCCTTAACAGCCTGCAGCACCTGGGTTTCAACCAGCCCACCCATCTCCAGAAAACGGCTTTTCAGCGCAGCCAGCTCTTCATTGAAGCTCTGGGAAATGTGGTTGCCGTATACGTTGCCGTCTTTCTTCATGGCAAATCTCCTGACCGTGGGTACCGGCCCAGCCGGTACGAAAAAATGTTAGGCATCAAACAGGTCCTGGCAAGCCCTAGCCAAAACGCCCGGTGATGTATGCCTCGGTAAGTTCGTTCTTGGGTTTAGTAAAGACTTCATCCGTATCCCCAACCTCAATCAGCTTGCCCAGATGGAAATACGCCGTGCGGTTTGATACCCGTGCCGCCTGCTGCATGGAGTGCGTCACGATGGCAATGCTGAACTGGGATGACAGCTCCTCGATCAGTTCTTCCACCGTTGCTGTGGCAATCGGGTCAAGGGCTGAGCAGGGCTCATCCATCAGGATCACTTCCGGGCTGACCGCAATGGTGCGGGCAATACACAGGCGCTGCTGCTGACCACCTGAAAGGCCTGTACCCGGCTCCATCAAACGATCCTTAACCTCGTCCCACAGGCCGGCTTTGGACAGGCTGACCTCAACGATTTCGTCCAGATCTCGTTTGCTTGAGGCCAGACCATGGATGCGTGGCCCATAGGCTACGTTTTCATAGATAGACTTGGGGAACGGATTCGGGCGCTGAAACACCATCCCCACCCGAGCCCGCAGCAATACCGGGTCCATGCGGCTGTCGTAAATATTGTTTCCATCAAGGGTAATTTCACCCTCGACCCGACAGCCCTCGATGGTGTCATTCATCCGGTTCAGGCAGCGCAAGAACGTGGACTTCCCGCAGCCAGACGGGCCGATAAAAGCGATAACCTCGTTCTCCATAATATCTACGGAGACGCCCTTGATGGCCTCTTTATCTCCATAGAACACGCGTACGTCATTAGCAGACATGCGGACAGTCTTGTTGGTACTCATAGTCTTGTCTCGGGCAACTCGTTCAGAAAACTGTGAAACACTTATTGCTGATGTCATGTCTACCACCTTCTCTCAAATTTTTTGCGCAGCCAAATGGCGAACGCATTAAGACTGATCATCAGCGCCAATAGAACAATAATGGCGGCCGATGTCCGGGCCTCAAAGAAGTTTCTCAACTCATTACCCTGCCAGAGGTAAATCTGTACCGGCAACGCTGCAGACTGCTCAAACGGTGTGCTGGCGATATTGGTCACAAAGGCGTTCATGCCGATCAGCAGCAGTGGCGCTGTCTCACCCAGCGCCTGGGCCACACCCAGGATGGCTCCGGTCAGAATACCCGGAATGGCTAATGGCAATACATGCCCGAACACCGTCTGCACCCGTGATGCACCGACGCCCAGAGCCGCCTGACGTATAGATGGCGGCACGGCTTTCAGTGCGGAGCGGGTGGCGATAATCACCGTCGGTAAGGTCATCAGACTCAGCACCAGACCGCCCACAATGGGGGTGGACATGGGCAGATTGAAGGTGTTGATAAAAATGGCCGCGCCCAGCAGGCCAAACACGATGGACGGCACCGCCGCGAGGTTGTTGATATTCACCTCAATCAGGTCCGTCAGCTTGTTCTTCGGCGCGAACTCTTCAAGGTAGATGGCACTGGCCACACCCACCGGCACCGCCAGGAACATGACGATCAACATCATGAACAGTGAGCCGACAAAGGCACCAGCGAGACCGGCAGAGGCAAGCGAGCTGCGGGAGTCAGGATTCATGAACAGCGCCTGGCTAAAGCGAATCTTGATGATGCCCTCTTCGAACAGCTTGTCCGCCAGATCACGGGTTGCCCGGCTCAGCTGCTGTTGAGCATCCGGCAGGCTGCGATCAATGTTTCCTCTTAGCCATACATCCACGTTGGCATCCGCCAGCAGGCGTAAACGGCGGGTTTCACCAATAATGGACGGGTTTTCCGCTACCATTTCCCGCAACTGAAAGCGCTCACCACTGGTGATCAGCCTGCGCACATCACGGCGGGCCATGGCAGCGGCTTCTGGCGCGGCAGCGATCACGCTGTCCTCCAGAAGGCGGTTCCAGTTCACCATGTTCACCTGGGTCAACCAGGCCAGTTCACGCTCCCGGAAGTCACCTGAGCTTTCCCCCGACGTTTGCGTGGGGCGCGGATCAATACGGATAATCTCAGGGTTGAAATAGACATCCAGCTCGAAGGTGGCCTGCCAGAATGCCGGCAGGCCCCGTGACAAAATACTGGTAAACAGGATCAGCACCAGGACCAGGCCCGTTACCACCCCACTCAGACCGACAGCTCTGAAGGCTTTCTCTTTGATGTGTCGTTTCTTCAGTGAGCGAACGACGCGTGCTTCAACTTCTGCACTGCTCAATCTTCCGATAGGCATCTTTGGGTTCCCCTCGCGGTGCAGCCGTTACTCGTACTGTTCGCGGTACTTGCGAACGATAATCAAGGCAATCACGTTCAGGATCAGGGTGATCACAAACAACGTGAGGCCGAGGGCAAAGGCAACCAATGATTGCGCGCTGGCAAAGTCCTGGTCGCCGGTGAGCTGATTGACAATAGACACGGTAACTGTTGAAACCGCTTCAAAGGGATTCGCGTGCAGTGACGGGCTGTTACCTGCCGCCAGCAGCACAATCATGGTTTCACCAACAGCACGGCTGGTGGCCAGCAGGAAGGCGCCTACAATACCGGGCAGTGCCGCTGGCAACACCACCTTACGAATGGTTTCTGATTTGGTGGCACCAAGGCCGAGTGAGCCATCACGCATGGCACGCGGCACTTGGGTGATGACATCGTCTGCCAGGGAAGAAATGAACGGGATGATCATGATGCCCATCACCACGCCCGCTGTCAGCGCGCTGGTGGCGCGGATGGTAATACCGAAGGTTTCGCCCAGATCGGCAAAGAAAGGTCCGACAATCATCAAGGCAAAAACTCCGTAGACGATGGTGGGAATACCTGCCAAGACTTCAATCACAGGCTTGGCGGATGATCGCACCCAGCTCGGGGCATACTCAGCCATGTAGATGGCCGTCATCAAACCGACGGGGATCGCAATCAGCAGCGCAATCACGGTGACCATCAACGTGCCCCAGAGCAACGGCAACAAGCCGAAGTCACCGAGGCGGTCAGGACTGGTGGTACTGAAAGCGGGATTCCAGGTGGTACCAAAGAAAAAGTCGATGGGACTGACCACCTCGAAGAAACGCAGTGACTCTCCCAGCATGGACAGCACGATACCGATGGTGGTCATCACGGCTACTGCCGAGCACATCATCAGCACAATCAGGGTAAAGGTTTCCACCGCGTTGCGGGCGCGCATGTTGGGATGAATTCTGCGGCGTACCAGCACCAATGCCGCCATGGCCACCGCCGCCATAGCGCCGATCATGGCCAGACTGCCAATAGCCTGCAGGCGAGTGAGCCGCTCTGCCGCAATAATCTCATAGTCCTGCACACTGGCCGTCGCGGCAAAGCCGCTGGCGACATTCTCTATGCGGCGCATCTGTACCGCAATCTGCTGACTGCTCAGTTCGCCAACATGAGGAACAATTTCAGCGATAACCAGGCTACGGATCACGGTCGGCTCAATCAATGACCAGATAGCGAAAATCAAGAATGCCGGCACACCACACCAAAGGGCCGTGAGCATACCGTAGTAGCCTGGCCGGGAATGCATCCGGGCCACGGTGCCTTTTTCAATGGCTCTACTCTTAGTCAAACCCAGCTGATAGGCCACCGCCATAATCATCAGCAAAATCGCAACCAGTGTCAGGTTACTCATCTCAACCCCATTCACCGCTTTGTTTAACGTCGGGCCAGTATGCCCCGACATAACAACATTTTTCAGACAATGAAAACCCGCCGGGTCAGCGGCGGGCTTCCATCAATACACTCCTGCCCTCAGTTCGCGCTTACTACGTTACGGGCGCGGAAGTTAGAGAGGATAGTAGAGCGTTCTTCATCACTCAGCGGGATCAGGCCAGCCTCTTCCAGTGGGCTGTCAAAACCGGATACCTGCTCGTTCAGGAAGTACTCAACATACTCAGCAATACCAGGAACAACACCGATGTGCTCACCCTTCACGTAGAAGAATAGCGGGCGTGAAACCGGGTATTCACCGGAACCGATCGTTTCCAAGGAAGGCGTTACACCATTAACAGTAGCCACCTGCAGACGGTCACGGTTCTGATCATAGAAGCTCAGACCGAATACGCCAACCGCATCTGCCTGGGCATCAAGACGGGCCAGGGTTTCAGTGTAATCACCGGCGATTTCAACCACACGACCATCCTGACGCTGACCCAGGCACACTTGCTTGCGCTCGTCTGCGGACAGGGCGCTCACAACGTCAAAGGTTTTGCAGCCGACTTCCAGTACGTTCTCTTCATAGACTTCGCGAGTACCGTGGTTGGACGCAGGGATAACCAGAACGATGGCCTGGTCAGGCAGCGAGGAATCAATCTGAGACCAACGGGTGTATGGGTTGTTTACCAGGCGGCCATCTTGGGGAACTCTTGCAGCACCAGCCAGAAACACGTGTTCAGGCTTCAGAGCGAAGGAGCCACGGTCAGCGCGTGAAGCAAACACGATGCCGTCGTAGCCGAAGTGGATTTCATGAATCTTGTTCACGCCAGCTTCTGCACAGCGCTGTACTTCACCAGCGCGGATAGCACGGGAAGAGTTGGCGATATCGATGGTATTCACACCAACACCGTTGCAGAACTGACGCAGGCCGCCGCCAGAGCCACCGGAAGCAACGACCGGGGTACGGAACTGGGCAAAGCTGTTGCCAAACTCTTCAGCAACAATGCTGGCGAAAGGCAGAACAGTAGAAGAACCCGCAACCTGGATGTTGTCGCGGGCCATGGCGGGCATGGCAAAAGAGGCAGCGACCGTAGCGGCCAGCGCAAAGCCCAGTGTGCGTTGTTTGAAGCTCATGTTTCTTTCCTCATTCAATACCGATAAGTGGTCTTGGTTGTGGCCATCTGCTTCAGACGCCCCGACTACAGGGCCCGCAGGAAACATCAAAGCCGTCTCATCTCGAGCGCTGCCAGTTTTGCGCATTTGTATGACAGAAATATTACAGGGGCACCTAAAGCCAGCTTCATTCCGAATGCGGTTATGATCGTTAAGGCGCCATGATAGCCTTGCAACAAAACTCGCTGACACAACCTGGCCTGCATACCCCATGAATCAACTACCTAACATTGATACTGAGCACTTCCAAACTCCGGACAACGCAACCCTGTTTGACTCACCAGCCTCCGAACACCCGCCCCGCATTCTGTTGCTGTACGGCTCACTGCGCCAACGATCCTTCAGCCGTTTGCTGATAGCCGAGGCCGCCAGGCTGCTACAGGCCATGGGGGCCGAGACCCGCGTGTTTGACCCCAGCGGCCTGCCCCTGCCGGACGCGGAGGAGCCCGATCACCCCAAAGTGGTTGAGCTGCGTGAACTGGCCCAGTGGTCAGAAGGTATGGTGTGGTGTTCACCTGAACGGCACGGCGCCATGACCGGTATCATGAAGGCCCAGATTGACTGGATTCCCCTTTCTGAAGGTGCCGTGCGCCCCACCCAGGGCAAGACGCTGGCGGTGATGCAGGTCTGCGGCGGCTCCCAGTCTTTCAACGTGGTCAATCAGCTGCGGGTGCTGGGTCGCTGGATGCGCATGGTGACCATTCCCAACCAGTCGTCGGTGCCCAAGGCATTTCTTGAGTTTGATGACAGCGACCGCATGAAGCCCTCACCCTACTATGACCGGGTGGTGGATGTGATGGAAGAGCTGGTGAAATTCACCTTGCTGGTTCGGGATCGCAGCGATTATCTCACTGACCGCTATTCTGAACGTAAGGAATCCGCCGAAGCCCTATCCGCCCGCGTCAATCAACGTTCCATCTGAGAGGTAAGCTTGTGTCTGCACAACAACCGGCCACTGACATATCAACAGCTGAAGGCATGGGTATATTCGGCCGCTACCTGTCCATCTGGGTGGCACTGGCCATTATCGCCGGTGTTGCACTGGGGCAGTTTGCCCCCAGTGTGCCGGAAACCCTGGCACGCTTTGAGTATGCGCAGGTATCCCTGCCAGTTGCCCTGCTGATCTGGGCGATGATATTTCCCATGATGGCGCAGATTGATTTCAGTGCAGTGGCCGGAGTCCGCAAGGAGCCCAAGGGCCTGATCATCACCACCACGGTGAACTGGTTGATCAAGCCCTTCACCATGTTTGCCATCGCCTGGTTCTTTCTGCTGGTGGTGTTTGAGCCGCTGATTCCCGCCGGCCTGGCCCGCGAGTACCTGGCCGGCGCCATTTTGCTGGGGGCCGCACCCTGCACCGCCATGGTGTTTGTGTGGAGCTACCTGACCCGTGGCGATGCCGCCTATACCCTCGTGCAGGTATCCCTCAATGACCTGATCATGCTGGTGGCCTTCGCCCCTATCGTGATGCTGTTACTGGGTCTGTCCAATATTCAGGTGCCCTGGGATACGGTACTGCTCTCCGTTGTCCTCTATATTGTCATTCCCCTGACCGCAGGCTACCTGACCCGGCGCATCCTCATTGCCCGTAACGGTGCCAACTGGTACGAACAGGTGTTTATGAAGCGCCTGGCGCCCATCACCCCGGCCGCACTGATTGTGACCCTGGTGCTGTTATTCGCCTTTCAGGGTGAGGTGATCCTCAACAATCCACTGCACATCCTGTTGATTGCCATTCCCCTGATCATTCAGACCTTTCTGGTGTTCTTCATTGCCTATCGCTGGGCGAGACACTGGAAGGTGCGCCACTGTATCGCGGCGCCTGGCGCCATGATCGGCGCCAGTAACTTTTTTGAACTGGCCGTTGCGGCCGCCATTGCCCTGTTTGGCCTGCAATCCGGCGCGGCGCTGGCCACGGTGGTGGGCGTGCTGGTGGAAGTGCCCCTTATGTTGATACTGGTGCGTATCGCCAACCGCACCCGGCATCAATTCCCCGCATGAGAACCATCTGTGGCATGGAAGCCACAGATGCGAATGACTGCTATGATAGGCGCTGCTGCTTTTACAACTAAAAATAATGCCTGCGAGTGACCCTATGAGTAGTCTGGATGATGACAAGCCCAATCCCCGTGGCGAGTTGACCCTGCAAGTCGTGCCCCTGCCCGCGGACACCAACGCCAATGGCGATATTTATGCCGGCTGGCTGGTAAAGCAGATGGACATTGCCGCCGCCACCACCGCCGCCCGTATTTCCAAAGGCCGCAACGCCACAGTCGCCATCGACCGCATGGAGTTTCTGTCGCCCTTGCGGGTGGGCTCGCAGGTCAGTTGTTACTGCGAGCTGGTGGATATCGGCCGCAGCTCCATGAAGATCAACGTGGAAGTCTGGACCACTGACCGCTACGTGGACCGCCCCCGCAAGGTAACCGAGGCGCTGTTTGTGTATGTGGCGATTGATGAAACCGGGCGGATACGGGAAGTGCCAGCGCAGGGGTGAGTTGGGCTGGCACTGACAACGACTTTTTGCCGCGCCCTTCGACAAGTTCAGGAGCACGGAAGAACACGGAAAAAAGAGCCCAATGATGGACGAGGCGATGCGTAGGATTCAGGTATCCTTACCTGCGTAGCGTCATCCCTATACCATCTTCAATCGTTACACTCCGCCTCAATGGCATTAAACCAGAGCGGCAGAGGTTTATCGGCATATTCCGGCATCCGGCGGATGTAATTGTGGGCCTCTTCCCAGGCCTGGGCGCGACGTTCACCCTCGGCGATCTGCTCCGGCGTCAGGAATTGGGCGTGCTGCGCCCGGATCGCCAGCATACGTTCCCTCGCCTGATGATCCAGCCCCATGCCGTAGGCCGACTGCTCCGTCGGCGGCGGAAACCGGGCGGCCGCCAGCGTCAGCCATTTATAAGCTTCCACCTCATCCGGTGTAATCACCCCGCGCTGACCGTGGTAATAAATCGAATAGAGCCCATACATGGCGTCGGGATGCCCTTGCGCGGCGGCCTTGTGGTACCAGCGCAGCGCCTCGCTAAAGTTGAAGCGACTCAACCCAAAACGGCCCATCTCACGTGCCTGGCCGAGGGAAAATTGAGCCGGAGCATAGCCTTGTTCCGCAGCCTTGTGCAGCCAGGCGAGAATTTTTACGTCGTGTTTAGCCGGCTCATAATGGGACAAGCCCTCCAGCACCAAGGCATAGCTCCACTGTGCCTTGGCGCAGCCCAGCTCCGCCAACTCGCCATAAAGGGCAAAAGCCTGTTCGCGTTCACGCGCATACTCCAGGCGCTGAGCCTCCTCCAGTTTGGCCTGAATCTGAGCAGCATCAGCAGTGTGCTGGCGACTACACGCCGTCGTGGGTAAGACCAAAGCCACACAAAACATAACCAGAGAGAGGCGTGCGTACCTGAGTAGTCGGGGCATGGGTCTCCTTACCTGCGTAGCGTCATCCCTATACCATCCTCAGTCATTACAGCCGGCCTCTATAGCCTTGTACCAGAGCGGCAGAGGTTCATCGGCATGTTCCGGCATCCGGCGGATGTAATTGTGGGTCTCTTCCCATGCCTGGGCGCGACGTTCACCGTCGGCGATCTGCTCCGGCGTCAGGAATTGGGCGTGCTGCGCCCGGATCGCCAGCATGCTTTCCCTCGCCTGATGATCCAGCCCCATACCGTAGGCCGACTGCTCCGTCGGCGGCGGGAACCGGGCGGCCGCCAGCGTCAGCCATTTATAAGCTTCCACCTCATCCGGTGTAATCACCCCGCGCTGGCCGTGGTAATAGATCGAATAGAGCCCATACATGGCGCGCGGATGCCCCTGCACGGCAGCCTTGTGGTACCAGCGCAGTGCCTCACCAAAGTTCAAGCGACTCAACCCAAAAAGCCCCATCTCATGCGCCAGGCCGAGGAAAAATTGTGCGTCGGCATACCTCTGTTCGGCGGCCTTATGCAGCCAGGCGAGGATTTCTGCGTTGTGTTTAGCCGGCTCATAATGGGGCATGTCCTCCAGCACCAGTGCGTACCTGGTCTGCGCCTTGGCGCAACCCAGCTCCGCCAATTCACCATAGAGGGCAAACGCCTGTTCCCGTTCGCGCGCGTACGCCAGTCGCTGGGCCTTTTCCAGCTTGGCCTGGATCTGGTTCGCATCAAGCGTGGGCTGACTACACGCCGCCGTCGGCAAAAACAGCACCACGCCAAGCGTGACCAGTAAAATACGTGTGTATCTGAGTCGTCGGGGCATGGGTATCCTTACCTGCGTAGCGTAGAAGGGGGCATAAATGAGACCGGGGTAACTATCCAACGTTGACCCCTGCTGCGCGCTAGACTAGCATGCCCCTTTCGGGTCGCTCAAGTGCTGTACCCGATGTGGGCGACCAGGGATGTTCAACCAATAGCATTGAATGGAGGCATGACTTATGGGTACCTACCTGACTGAAAACACCGCAATCGACGCGGTGGATTTTCAAATCACCCGCTGGCGCGAGCGCATGGTGGAGCTCATCGACCAGATTGACGCGCCCAGCATTACAGAACCCAAGGCCAAAGCTGCCTTCTGGCTCGGGTTAGGACTGAACGCTGCCAATCATATTTTTCCTGAACACACGCCACAGCGGGTGGTCGATAGCCGTGCAGGGCAGCTTGCAACGGCAGGCCTGAAGCGGGTGGCCCTGCCCGTCTGGGTGATGAGCCAGGTACAGAGCTTCTTTGTTGACCAGTATGGCACTCGACTCGCCCGAACTAACGATTCGTTATTTGCCAGCCACGTACAGTTCCGCGATCAACTGGTAGACCAGGTTTCGGCCATCGCCAGCCGTTTTATTGCCACGGACTATGGACGGCTGATCACCCGTGCATTGATGCGGCACTTTCAGGGGCATAATTTCGAGAGCTCTGCGGATGCGATAACCGAAACGAGAAATATCATTCAGCGGGCAGGTCTGATTACCACGGAGCGGAACCTGCTCCGCCAGCAGATCGCGCCAGGCCTGGAATCGATGACCAACAAGGTCGCCCTGATTGCAAGCGCCTGCCCCTCAAGCCCCGCACGCCGTCAGGTCTTTTCGCCGCACCGGCAGCGTCTGTTTTATTCCCCCTCTGGCGATATGGAGTGGGTGCGCTGGATGAATGGCCCTGCCCGCACGCGCTACAGCGACAAGATTGAAATCACCGATCCCGCCCAAGCCTTACAGTTGATGTCCCAGGCCTATCGTATGGACGTGCTGACTGGCAGCCGTGTATTCCCGAATACCAGCCCCTATTCGGTCTACACCACCACGGTAGTGCAGAAGTATCCGAATCGCGCCATGAGTGACCTTATCCCATCCTTCGCCCAGGCTGAATCTGAGGTCATGCAGGCACTTCGAACTGCAAGTGGGAATAGTCGGGCCGCATAAGGCTATCTGGATCGCCGGGTACCCTCTCAACAGACCGCTCCCGCAAGGTGACCGAGGCGCTGTTTGTGTATGTGGCGATTGATGAAACCGGGCGGATACGGGAGGTGCCGGCGCAGGGGTGAGTTGGGCTGGCACTGATAAAGACTTTTTGCCACGGAATCCACGGAAGAACACGGAAAAAAGAAAAAACTTTAAACGGGTTTGGCCAGGTGTTCACCAGTGGCGACACGGTTGAATTCTGGGGTATGCATGGTATCAGCTGCCACCGAGTAACCCGAGTGTGCCCACAGCCAATATTTCTTTATCTTTTTTCCGTGTTCTTCCGTGTTCTTCCGTGTTCTTCCGTGTTCTTCCGTGGATTCCGCGGCTAAAAAAGCTTTATCAACAAGGCTCCAGCGGCGCATACGCCAACACCAGCCACTTGGCGCCGTCGTCGAAGTTGACCTGTACTCGGGTGTGGTGGCCGCTGCCTTCGCAGTTCATGACGATGCCTTCGCCGAATTTCGGATGTCTTACCCGCTGCCCAAGTTGCAGGCCGGTTTCCGCCGGGGGTTGGCTGCTGAACAGACCCTCGTTGGCGCGCTGCACCATGGCGGGGCGGCTGACGGTGTTGCGCAGGCGGACTTCCTGGATGCAATCGCCGGGGATCTCCCGCACGAAGCGGGACAGGGCGTTGAACTTTTCCTGCCCGTACATTCGCCGCGATTCTGCGTAAGTCAGCACTAACTTTTTCATGGCGCGAGTGATGCCCACATAGGCCAGGCGCCGCTCTTCTTCCAAGCGGCCCGGCTCTTCCAGCGACATGCTGTGAGGGAACAGACCTTCCTCTGTGCCCGCCAGAAACACCAGTGGAAACTCCAGGCCTTTGGCGGAATGCAGGGTCATCAGCTGCACGCTGTCTTCGTGCTCATCCGCCTGAGATTCACCGGCATCCAGGGCCGCCTGGGCGATGAATTCCGCCAGCGGGTCCTGCGCCTCGTCCTCAACTTCGTACTCTGCCATGGCGTTGATCAGTTCATCCAGGTTCTCAACTCTGGCCTGGCCCTTCTCGCCTTTTTCACTGCCATGGTAATCCCTCAGCCCACTCTGGCGAATGGCCTGCTCGGTCAGTTCCTTGAGGGTGGCGCTCTGGGCCCGCTCGCTGAGCTCCAGAATGATCTCGATAAAACTGCCCAGTCCGGTCCGGGCGCGGCCTTTGACAGCACCCGCCTCCAGCAGCCGTTCAGCCGCCTGCCACAGGGACAGGCTCTGGTCACGGGCCAGATCCCGCAGGTCCTGCAGGCTTTTGGCGCCAATTCCCCGGGGCGGTATGTTCACCACCCGCTCGAAGGCGGCGTCATCATGACGGTAGTGCACCAGCCGCAGATAACCCAGGGCGTTGCGGATTTCCTGACGGTCATAGAAGCGCAGGCCGCCATAGACCCGGTAGGGAATACCCTGCCGCACCAGCGCTTCCTCCAGCACCCGGGACTGAGCATTGGAACGGTAGAGAATGGCGCTCTCTCGCCGCAGGTTGCCCTGGCGCACCCAGTCGCTGATGGAGTCGGCGATGTAGTTGGCTTCATCCTGCTCATTGAACGCGGCATACAGGCTGATGGGCTCGCCATCCTGACTGTCGGTCCAGAGTTCCTTGCCCAGCCGCCCCTGATTGTTGGCGATCACCGCGTTGGCGGCTTTCAGGATCAGGCCGGTGGAACGGTAGTTCTGTTCCAGCCGCACAATGCGGGCATTGGGGAAGTCGGTGTTGAACTGCTGGATATTCTCAACCTTGGCACCGCGCCAGCCATAGATGGACTGGTCATCATCACCCACCACGGTGAGGGGCACACGGTTGCTGGCCAGTACCTGCAGCCAGGCGTATTGAATGGTATTGGTGTCCTGAAACTCGTCCACCAATATATGGCGGAAGCGCCGCTGGTAATGAGCCAGCAACTCGGGCCGGTGCAGCCAGAGCTCATGGGAGCGCAGCAGTAACTCGCCAAAATCCACCAGCCCGGACTGCTGGCACAGCGACTGATAGCGCTGGTACACCTTCAACAGGGTGTTGGTATAGAGGTCGCCGGGGTTCTGCTGGATATGCTCTGCCCGCAACCCTTCGTCTTTCTGGGCATTGATAAACCATTGTGCCTGCTTGGGCGGCCAGCGGCTTTCGTCCAGCTGCATCTCTCGCATGACCCGCTTGACCATGCGCAACTGGTCATCGCTGTCCAGCACCTGAAAGTTTTCCGGCAGGCCGGCATCCTGCCAGTGCGACCGCAGCAACCGATGGGCTATGCCATGGAAGGTGCCAAACCACATGCCCCGGCCTTCCAGCTTGAGCAGGTCTTCAATCCGGTGGCGCATCTCCCGTGCGGCCTTGTTGGTGAACGTCACCGCCAACAGGCCGGTAGGCGGAATCTGGTCCACCTGCATCAGCCAGGCCATGCGATGCACCAGCACCCGGGTCTTGCCACTACCCGCACCCGCCAGTACCAGCAGATGGCCATTGGGCGCCGTGACAGCCTCACGCTGGGCATCGTTGAGAGGGTCGATAATCGGGGATACGTCCATACAGGTTATCGCAGCAAAAAATGTAGACGCGAGTATATCAGCTCGGCACGGCTAGCCTGAACCGCTGAAAAAGCCGGGCCTCAGTTTTATGGCAAATTCTATAAAGTGTTTCTAAACTGTTGTTAGTTACAGTGAGTTTACACATTGGCTACATTGTGAAGTGGCACAAAAAACTCCTACAACTATGCTTCGTGTCTCTTAGGGCACTAACCTGTCAGGTGGAACATGCTGTCTGCATTAAAAATATCTCAAAAACTCGCCCTGCTCATTGTTGTAGCTGTACTCGCCTTTGTCATCGCGCAAGGGTTCGTTATCAGCACGGAACGTAATAACTCATCAAGACTTGCCGAAGTAGAAGAGCGGCTCTATCCCACGCTGGAGCTCTCCACTATCAATCTTGGCCAGCTCGCGCTGATTGAGCTGCAGATCAACAGCGCCGTGGCCACCGGTGATGACAGCCAGCTGGATGCCACCCAGGCTTACTACCGCACCATCCGTGATAACCTGTCCCGGCTGACGGAACTGAACCCTGAATTACAACAGCGTATCCAGCAGCTGAGCCAGAACACTGACACCTACTACCGCACCGCAACCCGCATCGCAACCAGCTTTATCGACGGCAGTGCCGACTTTGCCCGCATTGGTGACGAGGCTGCTGCCAATGCCAGACTGCTGGAGCAAGTTCGCAGTGCCATGACAGATATGCAGGCAGAGACCCGCTCCCGTTTTACCCTCTCCATTACCGACACCGTCGATGCCTCCAGAGAAGCAGGCGCCCTGGCCATGCTCATTCTGGTGGTGGCCACTTTGCTGCTGGTAGCGCTGAGCTTTGTCATTGGCCGCTCCATTACCCAGAGTCTCGGCCAGATTATTCGCTCACTGGAAGACATGGCTACCGGGGAAGGCGACCTGACCTCGCGGCTGAGCTATCAGGGCCGTGATGAACTGCGGCAACTGGTGGATAACTTCAACCTGTTTGTTGAGAAGCTGCACAAATCCTTTCACACCATCAGTGAAGACGTGGTCAGCCTGAGCCAGGTGGCGCAGCAGCTGGCGGGTGCCAGCAACCAGAACCTTGAGCGCATCCAGGATCAGTCCGAAGCACTCGCTTCTGCCCGCCATGCGGTAGATGAACTGATGAAATCCGTAGACGAAGTGGCCGGTTTCGCCAGCTCCGCTTCTGACCAGACTCAGGATGCCGCACGTTTTGCACAGCAAGGGCAAAGTACAGTCAACAGTAACATCAGCATGATCCAGCAACTGGCCACTGAAGTGGAGGAAACTGCCACCGTGGTCAACCGATTTGAGCAGTTCTCAGCCAAAGTGGGTGGCTTGCTGGACACCATTCAGAACGTCGCCGAGCAGACCAACCTGCTGGCCCTGAACGCCGCCATTGAAGCCGCCCGCGCCGGTGAGCATGGCCGCGGTTTTGCGGTGGTGGCGGATGAGGTGCGCGGCCTGGCGGTACGCACCCGCAGCGCCACCGAAGAAATTCACAGCGTGATCAGCGAGCTGGGCAGCCTGTCCGGCAGCGCAGTCACCGCGATGCAGCAGAGTGTCAGCAAGGCACGGGATGGCGTCAAAGCCACCACGGAGTCCGGCGAAATGCTGCAGAAAATCCTGGATAACGTGCAGGCCATCAGCAGTATCAACGAGCAGATCGCCGCCGCCACTTACGAACAAAGCACCACGTTCAATGATGTGAACAGCCATATCAACGACATATACCAGAATGCCGAAAAAGTGACTGAAAGCACCCGTAACCTCGATCAGATCAGCCGCGATATTGAATCTGTAAGCCGGGGTTTACATGAGGTTTCCAGTCAGTTCAAAGCCTGATAAAGGCAATACAAACAACACGGCACACAAGTGCCACAATGCCAAGCAAGGAGAATGACCCATGCGTCAAACCGTTCTGAAAGCAGCGCCCATTGCGCTTGCTGTGGCGGCTTTTTCTTCAGCCAGTTTCGCTTCTGATCCGATGACCGAGCAGCGCTTGAACGCCATGCAGCAGCAGATCAACGCTCTGCAAACCACCAACGTGCGCTTTAACGGCTTTCTGAGCACCGGCTATGCCCGCGCAGACAACGATGTTGGCTTCGACGGTGTAACAGAAAAAACCCGTGTTAATGACCTGAGCCTGTTCGCCCTGCAAGGGACGTTCAGGGTCAGCGACAAGAGCCAGGCGGTGGTCCAAATTGTCGGCCGTGGCGCCGACGACTGGGAGCCCGTGGTGGAGTGGGCTTATCTGAGCCACCGCCCCACCAATAACCTGCAGGTTCGCGCTGGTAAAATGCGCCTGCCCTTCTTTATGTATTCTGACTCCCTGGAAGTGGGCTACGCCCAGCCGTGGGTACGCCCGCCTGAAGCGGTTTACGGCCCCATCGCCATCACCAGTTACGTGGGCGCTGACGCCACCTACACCTTCAACTTTGACGGCTCTTCCCTCAATGCCCAGGTGTTCACGGGCTTTACCGATGAGGAAGGAACCGTAGGCAACGCCGAATTGCGCAATCTGGGTGGTATCACACTGCAGTGGACTGACTTCACCTGGACACTACGTGCAGTTGCTGCGACAGCAGAAACCACTATCGATGCGACCAATTCACTGGGCACTTTCCTCGCCACCGCAGATCGGGGTAACTTCTATGGTATCGGGGCCGGCTATGACGACGGCAGCCTGCAGATCATCGGCGAAGTAACCCGTGTAGAAGTAGACAACCTGTTCGCTGATACCGACTCCGCCTACCTATCCGTTGGCTACCGATTTGGTACTGTAACTCCGTATGCCAAAGTGGGCTGGATCGAGAGTAAAGACGACAAAGTTCGCCAAGGTGTAAGTTTTGCTGGTGGCATGGTACCGGCCAACTTCCTCGACACCCGTCGAGACGAATACAGCCTCGGTGCGCGCTGGGATATCACCCCGGGCGTAGCGCTGAAGGCAGACTGGACCCACGCCCGCAACTTCCGCACCGACCCAGGTGGCCTTGACCAGGCGTTTGTGCGCAGCACTGGCACCAACAGCACCAACGTGTACACCTTCAAACTCGACTCTGCGTTCTGAGGAGGCAGGCATGAAAAAGCTTATCAGTCTATTCTTCGCCAGCCTGTTGCTGGCACCCCTGGCCATGGCCGACGTGGTGGTGATTGGCCACCCCGGCGGCCCTGACAGCATTTCCCTGAACGAAGTGCGTGATATCTACCTGAACCGCAGCCAGCAACTGCCGGGTGGCCAGCGAGCCGCGCCCTACGAGCTGCCCGAGGGTAATGCGACCCGCCAGAGCTTTCACCAAAAGGTGACCGGCCGTAACGATGCCCAGCTCAAGGCGTTCTGGTCCCAGCAGGTATTTACCGGTCGTGGCCAGCCGCCTCAGGAACTGGGCGCTGACGCAGCGGTGCGTGCGGCCGTGGCCTCCACCCCGGGCGGCATCGGCTACATCAGTGCTGGCGCGGTAGACGATTCCGTCAAAGTACTGCTCAGACCGTAACGGTCTGCGTGCCGGGCAAGGACGCCCGGCCTGAACACCGCGTCACATTCTTTTGCCCTGCCTCTTTTAATACCCTTCACGATTTGTATAATCCCTGACCACGGACGTTTTAATCCCCCCCTTGGTGAATGGAGATACCGTAGTGAAGTCGTATTCCCTTCGTTGTACTGTCCTGACTGCCTGCGCCCTGAGTTTTGCCAGCGCTGCCCAGGCCGAATCCGAAATTGACAGCCGCTTTAACCAGTTGGAACAACGCGTCGCCTCCCTGCAGCAACAGCTGACAGAAGCGCGGGTTGAACTGCCCCAACTGAACGGCTTTTTCAGCACCGGTTACCTCAAAGCCAGCACTGACGCGGGTTATGCCGGGGCCACCGATGATGCCAGCCTGCGGGCAGAAAGCCTTGCGGGCCTGCAAGCCACCTTCGCCCTGACGGAACGCACCAAGGGTATAATTCAGGTGGTTTCACGGGGTGCCGATAACTGGGACACCCGACTGGAATGGGGCTACCTGAGCTACCATGCCGCCAACAACTTCTTTGTGCGTGTTGGCCGTATGCAGCTGCCCCTGTTCCTCTACTCCGAGACCCAGAACATCGGCTACACCCAGACCTGGATACGCCCACCCGAAGCGTTGTATGGCGCCGTACCGGTTACCGGCTACACCGGCGGCGAGCTGGCCCACACCCTGCACTTCCGCAACTCCGCCCTGACCAACCGCTTTTTCAGCGGCATCAGTGATGAAAACCGTGAGGTTGGCAATAACGCCGCTGAAGTTGAGTTCCGCAACATCGCGGGCCTGACCACCGAGTGGACCAACTATCGCTGGACCCTGCGGACCGTGGTCGCCACGACTGAAACGACCATCGAGAGCCCGGACTTACTTAATCCTGGTGCAACGCGCATGATCGCCGATGATGACCGTACATGGTTCTACGGTGCTGGCGTGAAGTACGATAATGGTCGCTTCCAGATGGCCTCTGAATATGCTCGCATTGAGGTAGACAGCCTTTACCCCAATACGGACTCTGCGTACCTGATGCTGGGCTACCGGCTGTGGGATGTCACCCCCTACATGGGTTTTGGCTGGACCGAAAGCAAACGTGATGCAATCCGTCGCAACGACCCACAGCTGAATGCCCTGAGTACTCGCCGCAACGAGTACAGCCTGGGCTTGCGCTGGGATATCAATGCCGGTGTCGCACTGAAAGCTGACTGGACCTACGCGGACAAGTTCTTTGAAAAGCCCGGCTTCGCACTAGATGCCCGGGAGATTGCCACCCAGCGTATCCGTGACACCGACGTGTTCACCATTCGCCTTGACGCTGCACTCTAAGGAAAGAGGGAGATATGATGAAGTACCTGGCATCCCTGATTGTTCTGCTTTGCAGCCTGTCCACCGCCCAGGCGGGCGTGGTTATTATCGGCCACCCCAGTGGCCCGGATACCATCACCGTCAAACAGGTGCGGGACATCTACCTGAACCGCAACATGATCCTGCCGGACGGCGTGCGTGCCATGCCCTTTGAATTGCCGGAGCATAACCTGATCCGCCGCACCTTCCACCGTGAAGTGACGGAGCGTACCAGCGCCCAGCTGCGTACCTTCTGGGCGGAGCAGATCTTCACCGGCAAAGGCAACCCGCCACAACGGGTGGGTACGCCGGAAGCCATGAAGACCGCCGTATCCTCCACGCTGGGGAGCATCGGCTACCTGGACGAGAGCCAGGTGGACGGCTCGGTGAAAGTCCTCCTGCGACTGGCAGACGACCGCTGGAAGGAAGAAGACTGGGGCCGCTGATGCGGCCCTTTTTTATGGCTCCGGGCTTCAGCCCCGTGGCACCGTCTGCGCCTCTACAAACTCGAACAAGCCCTCCAGGCCCCCTTCCCGACCGACCCCCGAAGCCTTCATGCCACCGAAAGGGGCTTCCGGCGTAGGACCGGTGCCGGTATTCCAGCCCACATGACCAAACCGCAGGGCACCGATCACCCGAGCCGCGCGCGCCTCATCACCGGTAAAGACATAAGCCGCCAGGCCAAACTCGGTGTCATTACCTGCGGCGATGACCTCGTCCTCACTGTCAAACAGGGCAATAGGCACCAGTGGACCAAAGGTCTCCTCCCGAGCGCAGGCCATGTCGCGGGTCACGCCACTGACCACCGTCGGCGGATAGAACAAATGCCCCTCCCCCAGGTCATCCGGGTGCTTGCCCGCCAGTAGCGCCGCCCCCTTCGCCAGAGCATCCGCGACATGACGACGGACCTTGTCAAAACCCGCCTGATTGATCAGCGGGCCAATATCCACACCGCTCGCCATACCATCCCCTACCCGCAGCGCCCTGACCCTGGCCACCAGTTTCTCAGCAAAGGCCGCAGCGACACTGCGATGGACAAAAATACGGTTGGCACACACACAGGTCTGGCCGCCCCCGCGAAATTTGTTGGCCATGAGGTTATCCACGGCCGCGTCCAGATCAGCGTCTTCAAACACGATAAAGGGCGCATTGCCTCCCAGCTCAAGTGCCAGCTTTTTCACCTGCGGCGCACAGTTGACCATAAGCAGGCGCCCCACCTCGGTTGACCCGGTAAAGCTGAGCATGGGCACCGCCGGGTGTTCACATAGGATGTCGCCAATCATGCTGGGCTTGCCCACCACCAGGTTCACCATGCCCGGCGGCACCTCCGTGTGTTCATGCAGAAGGCTGAACAGCGCCACCATGGTCAGCGGAGTTTCACTGGCGGGTTTGATGACCGAAGGGCAGCCTGCCGCCAAGGCGGCAGAGAGTTTTTTGGCAATCATGCCGATGGGGAAGTTCCAGGGGGTGATCAGCCCCACCACGCCCACGGGCCGGTAGTGCACTGTCCAGCTGCAATTGCGTGGCCGGCCCTCAAGGTCATGAGAGTTCAAGGCATCAAGCTGTTGTGCGCAGTAACCAAAGAAACCTGCCGCATATTCCACCTCCCCCTGCGCCTCTGGCAAAGGCTTGCCGTGCTCCAGGCAAAGGATGCGACCGACTTCTGCCTTGTGGGCCAGCAAGGCATCGCGGATCTGCTCCAGCCAGCGCCGCCGCACCTCCAGCGGATAAGGCTCGGCCAGTTTCAGAGCCCGTTGGCCAGCCGCGATAGCCGCCTCCACAGCAGCGGCCTGCATCATGGGCAACTCCGCCAGAACATCACCGGTAGCAGGGTTGTAGACGGCAAATCGTTCTGTTCCCGCCGATTCCGCCCACTGGCCACCGATGTAGCCATCAAGCTGTTTCAGGAGGGGAGATTCGATCATGGGCACACCTCAAGGGTCAGGTACATGGTCATTCGTTACCTTCACCATACTGGCCACTCAATATCCGGCTGTAAAGGAAACCGGCCATTTTTTGACCCGGGGGGGCCAGACCTCTACCCTGAAAGAAGCGCTTATATCCATCCCCATCCGGAGGTCGGCCCGTGAAAGCATTTTTCCATGACGCCCAGAACCAGCACGCCCCTAAAACCTATTTCACCCGCGGGCAAATGCGCCAGCCTCAGGAAATACCTGAACGGACCGAACGCATGCTGGGCGCTCTGCGGGCCCTGGACATCCCGGTACTGCAACCTGCGGATCAGGGCGCAGGCCCCATCAGCGCCGTTCACGACCTGGGCTATCTGCGGTTTCTGGAATCTGCACACCGGCGCTGGAAGGCGATTCCGGAAGACTGGGGCGATGAAGTCATGTCCAACATTTTTGTTCGCAGCCCCAACGCCATGCGAGGCATCCTGGCGGAGGCCGCCTGTTACCTGGCGGACGGCAGCTGCCCGGTGGGCGAGCACACCTGGACCGCCGCCTACTGGTCTGCCCAGGCAGCCCTGGGGGCGGCAGATACCCTGCTGGCGGGGGAACGCACCGCCTACGCCCTGTGCCGCCCCCCCGGCCACCATGCCCGCCGAGATGCCGCCGGCGGTTTCTGCTACCTCAATAACGCCGCCATTGCCGCACAGCACCTGCGCCAGCGAGGGCATGAGCGGGTCGTGATTCTCGATACAGACATGCATCATGGCCAGGGCATACAGGAAATCTTCTACCAGCGGCGGGATGTGCTCTATGTATCCATCCACGGCGACCCCACCAACTTCTACCCGGTGGTCAGCGGCTATGAGGATGAGCGTGGTGAGGGTGAGGGCTACGGCTACAACATCAACCTGCCCATGCCCCACGGCTCTTCCGAAGTAGACTTCTTTGCCCGCCTGGCGGAAGCACTGGCGGCCATACGTCTCTACCAGCCCGATGTGGTGGTGCTGTCTCTGGGCTTTGATATCTACCACAACGACCCTCAGGCCAAGGTATCCGTCAGCTCAGAAGGCTTCAACCGCCTCGGCCGCGCCGTCGCCAGCCTGGGGCTACCGGTATTGGTGGTACAGGAAGGTGGCTATGACCTGGAGGCACTGGAGGAGAATGTGCGGCAGTTTGTGACCGGGCTGGGGTGAGGTTGATGTTAAGTCCGCGGGATACCTACAAACCGTGCCCTCACCTCGGCTGAGGGCACCATACAAGTATCAGCCCGGCCAAAAAGCTTATACCGATTACGAGCAAACAGTTTGTAAGCGGCGTCTCTGATCGGCCGGGGCACGATCTTGAACACATTGAACAGGAACCATAACCCAGTCAGATCCTTCGCTATCTCCAGTGCTGCACCGGAAAACACATAGCACCGACCGTTTTTTATGAGCAAAAAGGTGTCTACACCAACATTCGGGACGTTAAATCGCTCAGTTAGCGCCTGCGCCAGCTCACTTTGCATCGGCGTGAATGCAAAGATGCCGTCTGGGTCTCGCTTGATAATGAAGTTCACCGCGCCATTGCAGAAGTTACAAACACCATCAAAGACCACGATGTGCCGGGTATCAGTATCCATCAAAAAAACACCAAATTTAAAGATCGCCTGTGCACAGCCAAACGGAGAACAAGTCTAGGCGTGCTCAAGCCTACGAGAAGCCTAGGCGTGCCTGTCCCAAAGTCTATAGTCTATTATAGGTGTGCCTGGTTAGCTGTTCCCAAGCATGTACGCACGAAGCTGGCGCTCCTCTCGCATGACATAGAGGACGAGAACCCGCTTCTGATCCTCACGATAAAAAACGCGACATGGTAGAACCAATACCTCCCTGTATACCGAATTAGGGAGCTCCGGAGGAACCCGTCCAGATTGGGGAAAGCTTTCCAAACGCTCCGTCTTATCGAAAACGTCCTGGACCAGATGACTGGCGGCAGCAGGATTATCCAGAGCAATGTACTCTGCGATGGCATCTAGTTCCTGCAGGGCGGGCTCCGTCCAGATTACTTCAGCCATTTACCCATCTTCTCCCTGGCCTCACTTTGGCTGTACGTTCGTCCCTCAAGTACAGCACGCTCTCCCCGTGAGAGCCCCTCAAGCAGCTCAAGTCGGCGCTGCATAAACTCGTAATCCTGAACATCGACAAGGTATGCGGATGGCTTACCATGCTCCGTGATCAATACCGGCTCTTTAGACAAATGCAGGTCTGCCAGAATCTTTGTGGCCTGGCGCTTGAGGTTCGTAACAAGCTCAACTTTCATGGGCTCACCCTGATCCAAATTAATAGTGCCACTATAGTATCACTTTGCGGGTGCGACAATCGCAGCTAACGCCGCTCAGTACGCGTAGTTACGAAATGTAGGCGAAGCCGCAGTGCAGTAGACGTCACCATGGCCGGCCTTGATACTGATTGAGCCTTCTCCCCGGCCCAGCGGTTGCCCGCTAAGCTAGAAGGCGACCATACCCCTCCGCGCTGCCTGTCCCTGCTATCTCTATCCTTTTTTGAGGAGCAGGTAGCGGAGCCATCCGAGCGATTGGCTTACACCCTGATGCTGCAGAAGAGCAATCTTGAACAAGCGACTTCGCAAGAAGACTTCAATGCCAGATTCGCAATTTTTACGCCACTCATCATTCGCTATATGAATGAAGTTGCAGCCTAGGGAGCACCTGATTTAGGTGTGGGCAAAGATCAATACCTAACCACCCCGCCCCTAACGAACATTCAACTCCGGCGCGTACACCAGCACATTATCAAGGCCTTCCGCCTTGAGGTTGGCGGCGTGCAGGCGGCTCATGGTGCCGCGGTCGCAGTAGAGCAGGTAGCGTTGGCGGGCGTCCAGCTGGCTTTGTTGCTGGGCGAGTTCGTAGAAGGGTATGTGCAGGATGCGGTTGTTGGTCAGGGTCAGGGGTGACCGCTCCTGTTCGTTGGGATGGCGGATGTCGATGATCACATCACCCACGGTTGGGGTTGCCACCAGCTCCACATCACCGACGGTCTGCACGGTATCCATAATCTGATCGATGGGGGTTTCTACCCGGTTGTCCAGGGCGGCCTGGAGGGCGGCGGGGTCCATGTTGGCCTCGTCCTGTTCAATACGGTAAAGGCGGCCACGGGTAACCGGTTTGTCGGAGATGACACCGCAGTACTCCGGCATATTTCGGGCGAAGGGCTCGGTGCCTATCTCGGTGGCGAGGCGGATGATGTCCACCTTGTCCATGGCGATGAGGGGGCGTAAAACCACCGTGTCAGAGGCACGGTCCACCACGTTGAGGTTGGTGAGGGTCTGGCTGGCCACCTGGGCCACGGCATCCCCCTTTACCAAGGCTGGCGCATTGATGGACTCGGCAATCTCAGACGCTGCCTTAAGCATCATACGCTTGAGCACCACACCCCAGTGCCTGTTATTGACGGAGCGCATAATCTCCGTCACCACGCCCTCAAAGGGCACGGAGATAAACTTCACCCGATGGGAGGAGGCGTAGCGGTCCCACAGATACCAGGCCACCTGTTTGACACCGGCTTCATGGGCCATGCCACCGAGGTTGAAAAACAGGAAGTGAGTGCGGATACCCCGCCGCATAGTCAGGTACGCCGCCACTGAAGAGTCATAGCCCCCGGACAACAAGCATACCGAAGACTCAATGCTGCCCATGGGATAGCCGCCCATGCCTTCAAAGCGCTCACGGCCAATCAGGAAAAGGTCACCCTTGATTTCTATACGCAGCTGCAACTCTGGTGCCTTGAGGTCAACCCCGGCGGGCTCACCGCTGGCCATCAATTGGGCGCCCACGGCCTGCTCCACATCCTTGGAGGTGAAGCTGTGGGTGCCTATACGTTTTGTCCGCACGGCAAAGGTTTTCCCTTTCACCAGGGGCTGGAAGGCGGCCACGGCCACCTGGGTCACCTGCGCCAGACTCTCCAGGGTATACTCGTCAATCAGCTGAACATTGCTGATGCCGGAGATGCGTGACAAGGTGTCCACCATCTGTTCCCGGGTCACTGGTGAATCCGGGGGTACGGTGACGTCAATCCGATCCCACAAACTTTCCACAAGGATGTTGAAGTCCATGCGGGCAACAATCTTGCGGATATTCTGTCGCAACTGCCGGGTTTGCTGCTGGCGCACCTGCCGACTCTTGATGGACACTTCAGGGGACAAACGGATCAGGAATTTCATAAGCGGACGCTGGCGGCAAGGGTTTCGGTTGGCAAAGGGGCGCATTCTACCTGCTTTGCCAATGCCCACAAAATCCGTGAGGCCATGACATCCCCTGGGATGGCTGCAACAGGTGGCTACAACACATGATCACCACGTGCTCGTCTACTGTACGGGAAACCCTCTTCGCTTACCCCCGCACCCGTTTGATAAGTGAGTTCGTCTGTTGGCGAGTAGTGAGCCATAATTAACACGTTACGATGCTTCCTGCCTGTACGATGGAAGCACGATTCTGCTCAAGGAGTGAACACTTGATTAAAGACCCTGTTGTCAGTGCCCTGGTTTCACCAGAGGGCTCGCTGGAAGTGCTTTCCAGCCACGAAGTTAACCTGCTCAAGGATAAAGGCGAAGGCGGTCTGTACCGGCTATTTCGTCAATGCGCGCTGGCGGTACTCAATACCGGCGTGGAGACGGACGACTGTAAGGAGCTGATGGAGTCCTACGAAGACTTCGATATACGGCTGATTCCCCAGCCCCGGGGCCTCAAGCTGGAGCTGATCAACGCCCCCGCCAGCGCCTTTGTGGACGGCGAGATGCTGACCGCCAACCGGGAGCACCTGTTTTCCGTGCTGCGGGACATCGTCCATGCCCACTCCACCCTGACCAGCTCGCCCTGGTTCCGCTCGGACAACCCGGACGATATTACCAACCTGATTTTCCATATCCTGCGTAACGCCCGGGTGCTGCGCCCCGGCCGGCAGCCGGACATGGTGGTGTGCTGGGGTGGCCACTCCATCAGCCGCGAGGAATACCAGTACAGCAAGGATGTCGGGCATGAGCTGGGCCTGCGCGAGCTGCATATCTGCACCGGTTGCGGCCCCGGCGCCATGAAAGGCCCCATGAAGGGTGCCACCATTGGCCATGCCAAGCAGCGGGTCAAAGGCGGGCGTTATATCGGCATTACCGAGCCGGGTATCATCGGTGCCGAAGCCCCCAACCCCATCGTCAATGAACTGATCATCATGCCGGATATCGAAAAGCGCCTGGAGGCCTTTGTGCGGGTCGGCCACGGTGTGATTGTGTTTCCGGGCGGGGTCGGCACCGCAGAGGAAATCCTCTATCTGCTGGGCATTCTGCTGCATCCGGATAACGCTGAGGTGCCCTTCCCCCTGGTATTCAGCGGCCGCAAGGAGAACGCGGAATACTTTGAAATGATCGACGAGTTCATCCGTAACGCCCTCGGCGACGAAGCGGCCAACAAGTACCAGATCATTATTGACGACCCGGTGCGGGTGGCGCAGGTGATGAAAGCCGGTATGGATGAGGTCACCACATACCGCCGCGCCATGCAGGATGCCTACTACTTCAACTGGATGCTGAAGATTGACCCGGTATTCCAGCTACCCTTCGAGCCCACCCACGCGTCCATGAGAGCGCTGCAGCTGCACCGCAACCAGCCGGTTCATCTGGTGGCGGCCAACCTGCGCAAAGCGTTCAGCGGCATAGTGGCGGGTAACGTCAAGGAGCAGGGTATTCGTCAGGTGCAGGCCAAAGGGCCCTTTGAGATCTGCGGTGATCCGACCCTGTTGAATCCACTGGAACAAATGCTGCAGGCCTTTATTGAGCAGAACCGGATGAAGCTGCCGGGCAGCTCTCAGTACATTCCCAGTTATCGGATTGTGAATCAGAGCTGACCAGGCACCCGCCTGGCACCCTAGGGCGCGCCAGGGGATGGCAGGCTGGCGTAGTAGGCCGCCAGATTGGCGATGTCCTGCTCCGTCAGGCCTGACATCTGTGCCCGCATGATGTTGGCCATGCCGCCGCGGCGCTCGTTGTTGCGGTAGGCATTCATGGCCGCCACCAGGTAGCCCTTATCAAGCCCGGCCAGGCTGGGGTAGGCCGGCACACGGGATATCCCTTCCGGGCCATGACAGGATGCACAGACCCTGGCGCGCTGTTCACCGGCCGCCGCATCACCGGCCTGCGCCGGCGCCGCTGCTACCGCTGAAACCAATGTCAGGGCAAACAGTCTGCCAAAATACTTTTGCATATCACTCACTCATATCGGTTCACGCCATGATGGCGCGTGATTTCTGGGGAGCCTCTGCGGGAAATGATGTGATAACCTCAGCCAATTGTCGAATTTTCCTGGGGGTACCCCCAAAGGCATGGTGTAGGCTGTGAACCACACCGCATGGTAATAGGAAACCGCTATGTCAATCAGCGTACAGGAGCTGCCCTGCACTGAAGGCGTCCTTGGCGTACTTACCCTGAATGCACCCGCCAGCATCAATGCCCTGAGTGAAGAGATGATGGGCAGCCTGCAAACCCAACTGGATACCTGGGCAGCGGATGACCGCATCTGCCTGGTGCTGCTGCACGGCGCCGGTGAGCGCGGCTTTTGTGCCGGTGGCAATATCCGTCAGCTGCACCAGGCCATACAGCGGGGTAATGCCCGCCATGCCGGCCTGCGCTATTTCAGCCGTGAGTACCGGCTGGATTACAGCCTGCACACCTACCCCAAACCCGTCATCTGCTGGGGCCACGGCATCATCATGGGGGGTGGGCTGGGCCTTATGGCGGGCAGCCGCTACCGGTTGATCACGCCGTCGGCAAGCCTCGCCATGCCGGAGATCCGTATTGGTCTTTTTCCTGACGTGGGGGCTGGCTGGTTCCTCAACCGGTTGCCGGAGGGTATGGGGCTGTTTCTCGGGCTGACCGGCGCCAGGCTGAACGCCAGCGACGCCCTGCGCATCGGGCTGGCGGATATGGCGGTGCCGGAAGGTGACCTGGACAAACTGCTGGGACGGCTTCAGGACACCCGCTGGACCGGCAAGATTGCCGCTGATGATAACCGCCTGTTTCGCCTGCTGAACCGCTTTGAACAGGACCACCCGGTCACCCTGCCCGCCAGTCAGCTGGCCAGCACAGAGCAAACCATCACCGCCCTGTGCAGCCTCGGCAGCCTGCCGGAGGTTGTCGAGCAGCTACTGAACCATACGGCCCCCGGAGACTGGTGGCAGAGCGCTCAGGACAACCTGCGCAGTGGCTGCCCTACCACCGCCTGGCTGGTGTACGAGCAGCTGCGCCGGGCACGGCAGATGTCATTGAAGGAAATCTTTACCATGGAGTTGGGGATGGCGGTGCGCTGCTGCGAGCAACCGGATCTGGCTGAAGGCATTCGCACACGCCTCATTGACCGCCATGACAGCCCCACCTGGGCCCATAACAGCGTGCATGAAGTACCCTGGGCGCATGTGGAGAAACACTTCGAAGCACCCTGGGGCGAGGGGCCCTCGCCTTTTGACGACCTCTGATAACCGCTAAGGCGCCTGGTGGCGGCTCAGCAATATCTCCAGCTCGCGGTTACGCATGGCACGGGCAATATCGATAGCAGTCAGGCCATCGGTCGTTTGGAAGCCGGGATCCGCACCCGCCGACACCAGGCTTTCTGCGGTCAATAGGTCACCACCGCGCACCACATGCATCAGCAGTGATTCGCCGTGCTGGACAACGTTTACGTCGCCACCGCCGGTAATCAGCACCTTGAGGGTAGACAGGGAGCCCCGGCGGGCTGCCAGCGTCACCGCCGTTTCCTCGGCGCTATTACGGGCATTGACCTGAGCGCCGGCAGCCAACAGCATCTGCACTACCCGCCGGTGGCCCGCAGCCGCTGCAGCCATGAGGGGTGTGCGGCCATCCGCATTCGCCAACTCCACGTCCGCACCCTCCCCCAACAGAAACCAGACCACCTGCTCCTGGCCCGCCTCTGCGGCTACCCCAAGGGCGGTGCCCTGCGGCGCGCGCGCGTTCAGCGAAACTCCTTGCCTGGCCAGTTGCCGGAGCTGTTTAAGATCACCCCGGGCAGCCGCTTCGATCAACACCGTTGAGGCCGCCACGTCCTGACGCTGGAGGTTACTGCCGGCACTGCTACAGGCCACCAGCAACAGAGTTAAGAAGAGCGCACCGAGAGGGCGCAGTTGAGAAGCACAGGCACTGAGCATGGTATTCGTCCTTGGGGATATGGCGTCGAGCGCCTGTTCTTTTTTGGCCTATTCTGCGCCTGACATCAGCGCAAATAAATCGAACCGGTCACAGTTGCCGCGTTCCGGCGGCGGCCATGGCCAACGTCGCCAGCTGGCGCAACCGCCCTTCTCCGTCCTTGCGACCGACACAAAGCCCGGCCTGCTGCAATGCAGGCCAGTCATGGCGCTGTAACACCGCCCGGCACCACAGGGCCAGATCCGGCTGGGTTGCCAACCGCGCCATCACGCCGGGTTGTGCCGACAGACGCTGCAGCGGCAACAGGCTGAGCTCAAACCCCCGGTAGCCGTCACTGAACGCCTGCAGCTCCCGCCAGTCGTGCTGGTCAAGTTCCGCAGGTGCCGGCAACCGGGCGGTGACCCCGGCCACCAGCTCAGGGTTCAGGGTCTGCCATACCTGACCCAGCAGCACCGGCCAGTGCCAGGCAAAACGCTGGCGAATGGCGGTGACCAGTTGTTCACCGGGCGCAGACAGTGGTTGCAGCATCTGCAGGGTATACTCGCCGCTGCTGGCTTCCTGATGCAGCCCCAGGCGCACCGGCAGCAGGCCGCACTGGTGCCAGAAGGCCAGCAGTCCCGGCTCACCCCCAAAGCTGGTGCCCAGCCAGTCCAGCGCCTGTTGTTGCCCGTAGTCCCGGGCCGCCCGCACCAGCGCCTTGCCAATACCCTGCTGACGGGCTGATTCATGCACCGCAATACGCACTACCCTGGCGCCCCGCAGACCAACCGCCTCGCTGAAGCCGCTGTGATTGGCCAGGGACTGCGGCAGCAGATGCCCCCGTATACGCCGCTCACCCCGCATCACCGGTGCCGCCAGCTCCGGCTCCAGGCCACCTTCCCGTACCAGCCACAATACACCGACGGGCTGATCCCCCGCCCAGGCCAGCCAGGTACGGCTGGCAGCATCATCCAGCCACTGCCTTAAATCGGCGGGGCTGGTGCGATAGTGGGCATTGACCAACAATCCAAACACCTGGGCCAGTTCAGGCTCCGATGCGTCAGCAGGCCGCCAGGGCGCGATACGCAGCGGGGCGTCTGCAGCCTCCGGCGCATGGTCGGCATCCAGCAGGAAGAGTCGGTTGATCAGTGCCTCCAGTGGATCGCCCTGCACCCAGCGGATAGGTTGGTTCAGATGCAGGCGCTGCCATTGTGGGGTCAACGCGTCCAGCACCTGACGAAAACGCAGGGCAAAACCCCGACCCGCACCCTCATAACCATGAATGGTGCTGGCGAACACCACCCGCGGCCAGTGGCTGAGTATGGCTTTAAGCTGCGGGGCGGGAATGGCCGCGGCCTCATCCACCAGCACCAGACTGGCGGCCGGGCGCTCCCGCAACAGGGCATCGACAGCCACAAATTCCAGCCCAGGCGGATGCCCGGCATGGGCCAGTAGCGTCGCCACCGCCTGCTGCTGGGGCGCCGTCACCAGAATGGGGCCAACGCCCTCGGCCCGCAATTGCGCAGCGGCCATGCCCAGGGCTGCGGACTTGCCACGGCCGCGATCCGCCGTCAGTACCAGCGGGCGTCGACGGCGCCCCCGGCCGACCTTGATAATACGGGCCACGGCTTGCTGTTGTTCATCGGTGGTCTGTATGCAAAAGGGGGTATCGGGCTGGGGCGGCGTGGCAAACGGGGCTTGCGAACCTGCCCCCAGCTCAACCCGCAGCACACCCGGGTGCTGCGCCAGGATCTGGGCGCAGCGGGCAGCAAACGGATGCTGCGGGCTGTCTGCCAGGCCGGTACGGCGGTAGTCGGGATCATCAAAGCGACCCCACTGTTCCAGCGGCGGCATCATCCAGAACCACAACCCGCCCGCGCATAAGGTGCCGGCGAGGGCCGCCAGACTGTCGGGCGGATTACCCTGCCAGCCGTCCCACACCAGCAGATCCAGTTCACGCCCCAGCCACTGACGCCCGGCATCGCTGGCGATGGGTGTCAGTGACGGCAGCGGGCAATCCGCAGCAGGGCCCTGCCAGAGCCCATGCCGGACGGTCAGACCGGGCAAGGTGTCCGCCAGCCAGCGCAGGGCCTGCGGGCGTTCACCCAATAGCAACACCAGGCGGCGCTCACCGGCCCGCAGCAGATGTTGCTGGAGCTTACCCCAGTCCGTCATGGCTGCTGACACGGCAGGTTTAGCTCAGATCAACCGCGTGGCGTTTCAGCGCCGCCATATCACAGAATTCCAGCGCCGCCCGGTGGGTAGCCCGCAATCGCACCCGGGGTGCGCAGCCGGCTTCAAAGGCTTCCTGCCAGCGGGGGGCGCACAGGCACCAGCCATCACCCGCTTTCAGTCCCGGAAAACCGTAGGCCGGTACCGGCGTGCTGAGGTCATTGCCCTGTGCCTGGGAGAAGGCCAGGAACTCGTCGGTGACCACCACACAGACCGCGTGCACACCGTGATCATCCGGCCCGACATTGCAGCAGCCATCCCGGTAAAAGCCGGTTTGTGGATCGCTACTGCAGCTCTCCAACTGCTCACCCAAGACGTTGATGGAGTCATCCATTTCCAGAACCATGGTTTTCATCACCCTGTTTCGCCCAACTCTGGGCCGTTAGTTTACAATAGCGCCATGCCAACCCCGCTGCCCCCCTACCTGACCGACGAGCAACGCGCCATCATCACCGCAGACGTGGACCATGCGGTGATTACCGCCGTGGCGGGGAGCGGCAAAACCACCACCCTGGCCTGGCGGATTCGCTATCTGCTGGAGCAGGGCCAGGATCCGGCGCGGCTACTGGTGCTCATGTTCAATCGCAGTGCCCGCCAGGACTTTCAGGCCAAGCTGCGGCATATCACTCAGGGCACCGGACTCAGGCTGCCGGATATACGCACCTACCATGCCATGGGCTATCGCCTGTATCGGCGTTTTGTGCAGGAAGGCGCCCTGCCGCCGGTATCCGATCAGATATTGACGGACCAGGAGATCAACTTCCAGGTCTGGCAGCTTACCCGGCAATTGGCCCCAGAGCACCTGCAAGATGAACTCAAGCGCAATAAAAAGGAGCTGGTAGAGACTGCTGCCGGCTTTATTGACCGGGTCAAGACCACCCTGTCCCCGGTTGAGGTGGTGTTCGAACAGCTGGGCTTCAGCGACAAATACCAGTATCTGGTGGATCTGTTCCACAGCTTTGAGCAGTGGCGCAAAACCCAGCGCCGTATCAGTTACGCCGACATGCTGTATGAGCCGGTCAGTGCTATCCATCAAAGCAGCCGCCTGCAACGCCTGGTAAGCAACAAGATGGATCTGATTCTGGTGGATGAATACCAGGACACCAACGAGATCCAGCATCTGTTGTTGCGTTATGTCGCCGGTGAGCGGGCGCGGGTTACGGTGGTGGGTGACCCGGACCAGACCATCTATGAATTCCGCGGCGCGCGGCCGGAGTTTATCCTTAACCGCTTCAGTGACGAGTTCGAAAGTCCGCGGGAGCTGACGCTGACCTACAGTTTTCGCTACGGCCATCGGGTAGCGCTGCTGGCCAACCACCTGATCAGCCACAATACCGGGCGCAAGGATGTGCTCTGCCATGCCCATCCCAGCACCCCGGATACCCGCATCACCCTGCACGAAACCGAGCAGGAGGTGGATCAGGTGCTGGCACTGCTGGCGCACTATCAGGCCCAGGGCACACCCCTGTCAGACATTGCCTTGCTGTTGCGGCTCTGGAGCCAGAGTGTCGCCATAGAACTGGCCCTGCTGGCCCGGCAGCTGCCCTATGTGATCGATGTCGGTAAAGGTGCGCTGTTCACCTCGGAAGCCGCCGCACTGATCGCGCTGCTGCAGGTGTGCAGTGGCCAACTGCCGGCCATGACCCCGGAAGCCCGCTTTGAAACCGCCCGCCAGTTGTTGCGGTTTCCCCATGTGGGTCTCAAGGAGCAGGAGCTGAATGCCCTGGCACGGCTGCTGAGTCAATTTCAGGAACACTGGGGGCAGCGCCTGCTGGCGCTGGATTTTGATGCCCTGCCCGCCGTTGCCGGCCGCAAACTGAAGCGGCTGGGCACTACTCTGAATACGCTGGCAGGCTTTCAGGGCAATGCGGCCTCACTGTTGAAGCAATACAGTGAAGGCACCGAGCTGAACGAGGGCCTGCGCAGCCTGGCCCTGACCCATGAAGCGGCGGACGAGCGTATTGCCACCCTGCGCGGGTTCCAGCAGTACCTGCAAACCGCCGGCCTGGATAGCACAGCGGCGCTGGCGCACCTGCAAGCGCTGCAGGCCCAGGCCGCCCAGTCAGGGCAGACCGGCGTGCGCCTGGCCACCCTGCACCGTACCAAAGGCTTGGAGTGGCCAGTGGTGATTCTGCCTGGCCTGCAGGAGAAGCACCTGCCCTATACCGGGCGCCCGGTGGAGGATCTGCGCAGCCACATCGAAGCCGAGCGGCGGCTGTTGTACGTAGGCATCACTCGCAGCCGCCAGGCCCTGCACCTGATCACCCGCCCAAACCCAAGCAGCCTGGCTATGGCAGGCGAGAACGACCCCAGCCGCTTTGTCGCCGAACTGCACGCACCCCTGGCCGATCGGCTGGGCGCGGCCCTATGCGCACCTGACCCGCAAAATTCCTGTACCCTGGAGCTGCCCCTTACCCCCATCGCTAAGCGCTATGCCGCCCGTGCCGGTATCACCCTGCTGGGGCCGGAGGCCAATCCGGTGGGTGAAGGCACCCCCGCCCCCTGGCAGGCAGCGCGAATCAGGCACAGCCTGTTTGGCCGGGGCTCCGTCACCGGTGAACGGGACAACGCCTTTGACGTGACCTTTGATAGCGGTGAACAGCGCAGCTTTAGCAAGCAAAGCGCGCATCTCTATTTCACCCTCGAAAATCACTGAGAAATGCGCCCTTCACGCCCGTAAGCGTTAGATATTTAACTGTGCAAAACTTGTGTTTATGGCATCTATTCACTTAAATTGGACGTAGCTTCGGGCATATTTCTTTTTTTTGTGGCCCAATAACAAACAGAGTGCACAGGAGAATCTGCATGACACTCAAGCGTCCCTTAGCCGCAGCCGCTCTGGCTGTTGCCATCGCCATGCCCGCCACCCAAGCGGTGGCCGATGACCAGCACCGCATTTACCTGAACGCCTCTGCCGGCTGGCAAAAGTTTGACCACAAGCTCGGCGTCGACAAGGCAGCAACCTACGGCTTGGGGTTTGAGTACCGGATGTTGCCCCGCTGGGCCGCAGAGCTGGGCTACCAGAAAGGCAGCGTCAGTAACCGCAACGCACCCGGTAGCAATGATTTCAAGGATTACCGTCTGGACGGTATTCACTACTTCGCTGGTCCCCGGGAAACCTGGAACCCCTACCTGGCCGCGGGCGTGGGCCGTATCGATTTTGGCAGCTATGACGACACCCGCCTGAATGTTGGCGGCGGTGTGCGTTACAACGTGTCCAATATGATCTCCCTGCGCGGAGATCTGCGGGAGTTCTACCGGGTGGATGAAGACCAGTTTGATACCGTGGTTTCCGTCGGTGTCAGTCTGGTATTTGCCCGTACTCCCAGCCGTGCTGAGCCCGAGCCAGCACCCCGGCCTGCGCCTGCCCCCGCACCGGCACCTGAGCCCGCACCCGAACCGGTCGTGGAGACCCCACCACCCACGCCAGCTACGCCACCCCCGCCGCGGACCATTGAAACCTTCACCCTGGCGATCCAGTTTCCCACCAACAGTTCGGTGATTGATAACCGCTACGACGGTGAACTGCGCCGGGTGGCTGACTTCCTGGCAGAAAACCCGGGAACCAGCGTGGAAGTCGCCGGTCACTCAGATAACATCGGCGATCCGAACTACAACCAGTTCCTGTCGCAACGCCGGGCTGAAGCCGTCGCCAACCGTCTGGTGGACGTGTTAGGCGTGGATGCCGGACGGGTCAGCGCACGGGGTTACGGTGAGGCGGAGCCGATTGCCAGCAATGACACTGCTGCCGGGCGCGCGCAGAATCGCCGCGTGGAGGCCCGCATCCAGGCACCGTGAAGCCGTACCGGCCTGGTACTGCGTCACCAAGGCACCGTCATTGACGGTGCCTTTTTTATTTCAGCGGTCGCGGGAGCGCATGGTGATGAGACGTGTATGGTTGTGTCTGGCCTTGACTCTGCCCCTGGGGGCACAGGCTCACATCTACCGCTGTGAAGGTCCGGAGGGGGTCAGTTTCACGGACCAACCCTGCACACCGGATAGCGAACCCCTTGAGCTACCCGACAACCGCATCGGTGGTGACTTCAGGGTTAACCTGCCGCCAGCCGATCCCCCGGCAACACCACCAGACCCGTCACCAGCACCTGACGCTGCACTCAGCCCCTGTCGCTTTATCAATTCCACGGAACTGCGCACGTATCTGGTACGCAATCAGGTGGTGCCCGGCATGACCCAGGATCACGTGCGCCGGGCCTTTGGCAATCCCAGAGAAACCCAGTCCGCGCCGCAGGAGGCCTGGATTTACCACACCCGCTATTACGGTTACCTGCAGGAACTTACCTTTGTGTACTTTCGGGATGGCTGTGTAGAGCGGGTGGAATATCGCGAGCCCTGAAACGGGCATCCAGCAGAATATTGCGGGGCGTCAGGCTGCGGTCGCAGAAGCGGCTCAGCTGCACCTGATAGCCCTGTTCCTCCAGAAACAGGGCATAGTCCAGCACCAGCCAGTATTCCAGGGGCCGCCGAAACAGATGCCGTACCAGCTCATGACGACGCACCTGCAGCAGACGCACTTCGCCTTTCGCCAGCCAGCTGTCCCAGTCCAGCGTGGTCGGTAACGCGATGCCTTCACGATCCGCAGCCCAACGGCAGAAGGCAACAAAGCCCGCTTGGGTGATCTGACCCGGCGCCGAGGGCACCGGCAGGTACTCGTCGATGCCTCGAAGGTGCCGCTGCAGGGCATCAAAGGCCAGCCGCCAGATGCTGTTCTGATTGCGCCGGCGCCGGTCATGGGCGGGTGCGGTGACGGTTTCCTGCACCGCCAGCCGCAGCTCCTGACGGGTCAGCGGGCAGGCGTCCGGGGCGTTTCTGACCCTGGCGGAGAGGGCTTGATAGGTGTCGGCGGTCGTCAAATGGTAGCAACAGGGCGCCAGACTGAGCCGTGGCGCCTGACTGCTAGCCGCCAGCTGCAACAGCCGCCGGTGCAGATCACCGCAGGCATGCAGCGCAACACCGTGATGCCCGGCGGGCCAGGTTAGCTGGCTATCCATCACATCCTGATGTTTGACGGTGACCGGGTTGCCGTACCTGTCCGCCAGGCGGCTACCATCCGCCACCAGGGCCTGATCATACTCCAGACCGATGACAGGGCCGGCCCCCGCCGCACACAGGGTGCGCGCCAGATGCCCCTTGCCACAGCACCAGTCCAGTATCGGCCCGGTGACCGGTGCCAGCGCGGCCACAAAAGCCCCCGCCTGCAGGCGCTTACGGCCCGGCATATCCACCGCCAGGCGCTCCGGCAAGGCAAAGTCCCGCGCCTGCAGCAGGGACTGCTCACCGCCCCACCCGCAGGTCTCAAGGCCTGGCAACCAGTGCTGAACCTGGTGATAAAGCCGGGGCATATCAGCGTCCAGGGCTTCGCACTGGGCCAGGGACAGTCCGTCCAGCCAGGCTGCCAGCTCGGGCATGGCCTCCACCCAGGCAGGGGCAGGCTCGGCAAAAGGTACCGGCCGCCAGAGTGGTTGATAGCGTAGCAAACACTGGTTAAGGGCCTGCCAACGGCCAAACAGATCGGCGGCCAGGCCCTCGCCAACAGTAGGTGAGGTAACAGATAAGCTCATGATATAGGGCGTCAAGGATTCGCAGTCGTCGGCGCCTGATTTTCAAAGAGGGCCTCAGCCTGAGACGGCTCAACCCCCAATCGACTGAATAGTCTCAAACATTCACTCTCCGCATACTGACCCTCTGCAGACAGCGCGGCAGCACGCATCAACAAAAGCTCCTGTTTAACGGTTCCTCGCGGGATGCTATAACAAGCACCTATGGCATCTCTCAGTTCCATAGGCAGGCGCCACTCAACCTTCAGTCGGCTACCCAACGGAATCGCCCATTTTTTCAGTGCTTCATCAAGATCTCTGTATTCCAGTTTACCGCCGGCATTGACGAACCGCTGACAGATGGAAAGAACAGCCAGGTCACCGATGCAATACAGCCGGGCAGCGAGCTGGCAGCGCACACTGGTTATCCCGGAAAGGCGCCCCAGGCTGGTAACCACCTTGACCAACCGGTCAGCCCCATCTTTGAGCTTGCCAGCATGCTCCGCCAGCAACCGGTCCGTAAGCGCATGACTGACATCCAGCGACAAGGCCGTAGCATAGTCCAGCGCAGCTTTAACACCGAGGGTACGCAATGCGTCCAGTGGGGTTCTGCAGGGCTCACCGCTGCGGCGGAAGCTGGCGCTATTTGCAACGTCAAGCAAACGGGCCAACAACCCGGGATTATTTCTCCAGATTTTCTCGAGCGACTCTACGGAGAGCGTGTCCACCTTTGCGAGCAACTGGATAATTTCATGGGGTGAAATCGCGACCGGTAATTGCACGAAGTTATTTATCTCTGCCTCAAAAAAAGCTTGCAGAGATTCCGGCACATCCAGCTGGATCGGTGGCGGGCATATTGTCCGGAGCCGCTCCTGTAGCTGCTCTATCTGAAAGGGCTTGGTCAGATAACCATTGATTCGATAGCGGGCCGCATCAATGACTGTCTTCCTGTCAGCCCGGGCGGTAATCACCAGAATCGGAACCTCCTGATTCTGCTGGCGCAACTGGCGGATAACCTCCAATCCATGACCATCAGGAAGATTCCAGTCAGCAATCAATAGATCTGGGATGGACTGGGCGAGCATATGCAGCCCCTCGCTGACGCATTCGGCAACAGCAAACTGAACTGCAGAATAGGTACCACCGACCACACTCTGAATAAGTTCAGAGATCAGCAGGTCATCCTCAAGCACCATCACCTGCATCATGAATCTCCTTTGCGGTTAATACGACTCCGTTTCTCCCGCTGGATTTTGCTTGGTAAAGGGCTTCATCGGCGGCATGCATGGCCGCCTCTGCTGTCTTAAACGCAGACATTGCAGCTGCACCAACGCTCAAAGTGACAAAAAACTCCTGATCCTCCGCTGTGAAAGGTAAATCCGCAAAATGCTGACGAATATCCTCCAGCAACGGCGCCGCCTTGTTCAGATCGCAGTCATGCAAAATAATCGCAAACTCTTCGCCACCATAGCGGCCAAGGGTGTCTGTTTTCCGTAAGCGTTGCAGCAGCAAATTCGCGAGAGATTTGATGACCAAGTCGCCCATCGCATGACCGTAAGTATCATTAACGCGCTTGAAATGATCCAGATCGATCATGGCGAACACCGCCTCACCCTGGCCGCGGCGAATACGGGCATACACCTGCTCCGCTTCCAGTTTGATAAGGGAATGCTTCAACAGCCCGGTGAGGCTGTCACGAGACATCAACATGCTGACTTGCCGTGCTCTGGCGCAGCGTATCCGGGCACTGCGAATCAGGTAACTGTCAGAAACCGGCTTGGTGATAAACTCATCTGCACCCTCTGACAGCGCTAATAGCTGCTCATTGGCATCCTGCTCCGAGGACAGGTAGATAATGGACAGGCCTGCCCACTCGTCCTGAAACCTAATCATTCTGGCCAGCGTCATGCCTGATATGTCGCCCATGCGAAGGTCCATGAACACGATATCAGGTTTGAATTCATGCAAACGATCCAACAAATTGAAGGCATCCGTTACCGCCAGAGCCGTTAAACCCCCGGAATTAAGGACGGCCGCATAGTGTCCGGCAAGTTCAATGTCATCATCGACAACCAGTACTCGCCCCGCGGTGCTCTCGGTGCTTGCACCCAGTAACTGCTCTAATCTGTCTACCAACGCAGGGATATCCGTAGGCCGTGAAAAAAAGCCATCAGCCCCCTTTCGGGCAGCCTGATACCTCACGTCAAAATTGTCTTCAAAAGAAATTACAATGTGAGGGATCGAGGGGCTGTTTGGCAGCTCCGCTATCCGTCTGCAGTAGCTGTTTTGTAGCTGCAGATCGATGATGGCAACTGCGGGCCAGGAGGTCTCAGGCTTAAAAAGCTCGTCTAGCCGGCTTTCATCTGCATGCCAAACCACACAGTAGCCAAAATGCTCAAAGCTCGATGTCATAAGCTCGGCAAGCACAGGGTCCGGCTCCAGCAACAACAGTGTATTCTGGCTCTGCTGCCCCTGATTTTCGACGTGCGCAGGCGATTGCAGCAAAAGCCCGGCAGCGCGAGGATCTTCGTGCAGAAACTCACTGAGTTTGGCGACCCGCGCCAGCGTGTCTCCCGTCAGAACCTCTGATATTGAAGGGCGGTCACCGACATCCCTGAGCTCGACCAGAGGCTTCATACGCTGCTCAATGACACGAGCCTGTTGCCCAAGCTGAGAGAAACCAAAAGTCCCCGCAGAGCCCGCCAGGCGGTGCAACAACTGATAGCTGTTCCGCAGAGCAAGAGGATCTTCCCTTGCCACCACACTCTCGACCATGACCTGGAGCTGGGATAACTCATCCTGAACCCGCTCAACAAAGCGGTTGCGCAGAACTTGCAATTGGGCCTGGATATCCGGTTTTCTAGTTTCCACGTAATTCCTATCCCATCAGGGCATGTGCATACATACCAACATGCAATACCAAGTTCCGTCTACTATAGTTGCGTAACGAAGCAGCGGCCAGCTTCATCTTCTCTCAATGGCAGCCTCAGGTTCAGATGACGACGCATCAATACAAGTCTTTTCATACGAAGCCATCTACTGGCAGGCTCAGTTCACTCAAACGCCGTATTGTGCTGGTGGTCGTTGCCTGCAGCCTGGTGACTATCTTCGCGTTCTCCCAGACAGGCTATCAGTCGTTGCTTGCCGACATCGAGACACTCCAACGGAAGCAACTCCTTTTGGAGACCCAGGGGATTGGCAGTCGCATTAATGAACAAACCAGCCACAGACTGCGTACGCTGGAGGGCGTCGCCAACCTACTTGTCAAGGAGGGCCAGCTGGCCAGCCTGGAGGAGCTGGAAAACACTATTACTCGCTTCACTGGTCTCCAAACCATGTTTCCTGCCGGGATACTGGTATTCGACGCCCAGGGTATCGCCATCTGGGAGAATACCTATGTACCAGGCCGGCTGGGCACGCGCTACGCTGACCGCTCGCATTTCCAGAGAGCAATACGCACCAAAAAGCCGATCATGAGTAACCCCATTATCGGCAGGACGCTTCAAGTGCCTCTGCTATCTTTTCTGGCGCCGGTGCTGTCAGATAGCGGTGAATTGCTCGGTCTCTTCGGCGGCATCGTGGACATGTCCCAAGACAATATTGCTCCGTTACTGACAACGAGCACCAACCAGCAAGCGTCAGGCCAGCACAGGCTGCTGATCATAGACAAGAACAACCTGTTACTGGTCTATGACTCCACGCAGGGCATCGTCAACCAGGAGTTACCAGAGCCGGGCCGGGCACCCTTGATCGACCGTATTCTGGCGGGCATGCCCACTGGCCAGTTCAATCCACCAGGTTCACCGTCTCTAATCTATGCCACACATCACCTGGACAGCTTAGGCTGGAGCATTACACGGACGGTGCCGAGACATGAGGCGCTGAAAGAAGCCCGAACGACTTTTCTGAAATTTATTGGGTTGGGCGCAGGCTTTGCCTTGTTAGTGACGCTCGGCGGAGTGATTATCCTCAAGCGTTCCCTGCACCCGCTGGACCAGACGGCGGTCCGAATCACCGCCATGACGGTCAGCCCAGAGACAGAGGACACGCTGCCATCGACCGGCATTCGAGAACTTGACCCCATTGTCAGCGCGTTCAATACACTGACAGCCATCCGGACGGAGCAGTCCAGCGCCCTGCGCCAGCAACGGGACCGGCTACAGCAACAATTCAACCAGTCTACGGACGCCATCTTGATTCTTGATGCCACTGGCACAAGTATTCGCTATGAAAACTATCGCATGCTGGAGCTTACCGGCTACGACACCCACAATCTGCAGCAACATCTGGCTGATGGCTCATTAACGATTCCCAGAGACGCGATTGCCAAACTGGCAACCGAACTCCATAAATCCGGCATTGTGCGCCACCGATTCATGCAACTGGCCACCCTCGATAAGACTGCACTGGATATCGAAGTAAGTGCGAGCCTAATTGGCCAGGGAGCAGAGCATGAACTCATGCTGAATATCCGCGATATCAGCCAACGTACCGAGCTGGCCAATCTCAAAGAGGCCTTTTTGGCAACCGTCAGTCATGAGTTGCGAACCCCGCTGACATCCATTATTGGCTCTATGAAACTGATAGACGCTGGTGCCGCGGGCAAACTGCCAGATCAAGCCGCTGACCTGATCAAACGCGCTCTGAGCAATGGAGAACGCCTGAACCAGTTGATCAACGATCTGCTTGATTTCAGTAAGATCACATCGGGCAATATGCCGTTTGACCTTCGCACGACAGCCCTCAACCCGCTGATTGAAGATACACTCCACGCGCATCTGATATTTGCAGAGCAGCACCGGGTGAGCCTGGTTCATGAATGCAAGTCCGCTGCCGAAGTTTATGCGGACCCCCTGCGGTTACGACAAGTTCTGGACAACCTGATAAGCAATGCCGTCAAGTACTCACCTGCAGGTGGTACCGTTACGTTGAGTGTCCAGGATGAGGATACGCACTATCGCTTTCTGGTGGTGGACCAGGGAGAAGGTATTCCCCTTGAGTTTCAGCCTCATGTCTTTGAACGTTTTTCACAAGCCGAGTCGGGTACTACACGGGCGGTAAAGGGCACCGGCCTGGGGCTTGCCATTTCCCGGGAAATTGTCATGCGGATGGGGGGCGAAATAGGCTTTGATAGCTTCCCGGCGGAGGGCACGAGTTTCTGGTTTACACTACCCAAGCCCGTGCGCGCCCCCGGTTAAAATGATCGTTAAATCTTCGAGGTATCAGGCCAGCTTGCGCTCATGATAACGGTTAGCCCGCCGGAAGGTGCCCAGGTCATTGAAGCGGATACCGTGCTTGCGCAGTACCTCGTGTGATTCCCGCGCTGCCATCTGCCGCAGGTAGAAAGGATCACGCACTACAAAGTGGTGAATGGCATGGGTGCTGCCAAAGTTGAAGCAGAACGCCTGCACCGGCCACAGCCACCATACATTCAGTACCTGACACTGCTGAGCCACCTTACCGGGCTCAATATCGCCGTAGTAATGCATGTTGGAGGAGATAAAGTGCAGGCACCAGGTGCGCAGCACATTCGGCCCCACCCACACCACAACGGCCGTCGTCAGCCAGGGCATGACGCTCTCCACCATAACGGGCCAGGCTATGCTCATACCCAGCAGCCAGGCCACACCGGTGGCCAGCCAATACAGCACAAAGGCGTGCCAGATCCCGTAGGCAATAAAACCCAGCGGATTGAAGCTGACCAGACTGATCAGGCGGAAGTTTTTCAGATCCTCCTTGCTCAGCTTACCCTGCCGATAGAGGCGGCGGGGCTCGGTAAGGTAGGTGAACGCCCGCAGATAGATGGCCAGCATGTTGTCCCCCACCATCAGGAAGCGCTTAAAGCCCCAACGCTCACCGTTGGTGATGCCCCGCTCCTCCAGGTCCGTCTCGGTGCCGGACAGTTTGTGGTGGCGGAAATGCAGGTGACGTCGCACCCAGGGGTTGATGGTGGTGGGACGTGCCAGATACACCCCCAGCATCATGAGGTGGTGCCAAAAGGGGTGTTTGCGGAAGTACATCCAGTGGATCAGGTCGTGCTCCAGCTCATGCAGCAGCGACGTCCAGAAGGCCGTCAGCAGTATCACTGCCCAGGCAGGCATAATACCCGCGATATACAACCAGGCATTCAGCCCCACACCGCACAGTGCCAGCAGGAAAATCCCCATACCGAGGGCATTCTGGTGCTTGAGCCAGCCGTGGCGGGTACGCAGGCGATCACTGATGGCCTTGAGCTCAGTCTGGATCTGACGATCCGTGCTGTTGGCCGTGGCGACAATGTCAGCGTCAGACATGGCAATACTCCTTGATGATTGTCATCCTAGAATAAACATCCTGCCGGGCTGTCACTCGCCCTTGCATGCCAAACAGTTGACCGGAGATGCCATGCCTGAGCCAAAGCGCGCCGTTGCGACCCTGCTGCATCCCCTGATGCGGTACATGGCCAGCCAGGGCGTGGACACGGACGCCCTGCTGGCCCGTCACCAGCTGACCCCGGCCCAGCTGCAGGACCCGGAGCACCGCCTCAGCGTCAAGATCAGCACCGCCATCCTCGATGAGGCGGAGACCCTGATGGCGGACCCGTCCCTGGCCATCAATGTGGCCCGCTTTGTGGACTACAGCACCTTTGGTGGCCTCGGCCTGGCGCAGGCCGCCGGTGGCAGTGTCAGCCATGTTTTGCAGCGTATCGTGCGTTATCACCGGCTGATCAGTGATGTGGTGGTATCTGAGCTGGCCACCGAGAGTCACCAGCTTTGTATCCGCTTCCGGCCCGCCACCGACTATCAGCCCCATCCCCAGGCCGTACTGTTCGCCATGGTAAGTCTGGTGCGCTTGATGCGTTTCCGGCTTGACCGCTATTTCAATCCGGTAAGGGTCACTACCCCGGATCATGTTGCTGAGTCCACCCGCGCCGCCATGAGCCGCTACTGCCGCTGCCCGGTCACGGTGGACCGGCATTACCTGCTGGCCTTCGATGCCGCGCGGGCAGACAACCGCCTCAATGCCAGCGACCAGCATCTGGCCAACATGCTGGAAGCCTCTCTCCAGCAGCGGCTGGCGGATCTTGAAGCCGCCAGCCTGAGCACCCGCCTGAGCCTTTGGATGGAGCATCAGCTGCCGGCCGGGGAGCCGACCCTGGCCATGGCGGCTGAGGCTTTTCACCTCAGCCCGCGCAGCCTGCAGCGACGGCTCGCAGACGAGGAGCAACACTGGACCGGCGTGCTTGAAAGTACCCGCAAAGCCCTGGCGGAGCGACACATGGCCACACCCAATATGACGGTCACACAGTTGGCGTTCCTGCTGGGTTTCAGCGAGGTCAGTGCCTTCTCCCGCGCCTTCCGCAAATGGTTTGGTGTGCCGCCGAGCCGTTTTAGCGATCGGGTAACGTTGGGCGACGCGGGCAGCGATGGTAGAATGGCGTCTGATTCATCACCGACCTGCCCTGATCATGAGCCGTAGCCGCCGCGACATTCCCGTTTTCGACCAGCCTTTGATCGAAACTCACTGCCATCTGGACTACCTCAAGGAACGTCCACTGGCGGATACCCTGGCACAGAGCCGGGCGGCCAATATCGAGCGCATCATCACCATCGCAGTGTCGCCGGACAACCTGGCAGCGGTCCGGCAGTTAACCCGCGAAGCAGACTGGCTCTATGGCACTCAGGGTATCCACCCCCATGACGCCGCGCAGTACAGCGATACCGTGGAAGCGGAAATCCGCACCCATGGCAGCGACGACAAGATCGTGGCGATTGGCGAGATTGGGCTGGATTACTACTACGACAAAGCGGACCGCAAGGTGCAGCGGGAGGTGTTCCGCCGCCAGCTGCAAATCGCCTGTGACCTGCAGCAACCGGTGGTGATTCACAGCCGGGACGCAGACGACGATACCATCGCCATCCTGAAAGAGTTTGAGGCCAGCCTGAACCGCCGCGGGGTCATCCACAGCTTCACCTCCGGGCTGGGACTGGCGGAGTATGCCCTGTCGGAAAACTGGTGCCTGGGCTTCAACGGTATTGCCACCTTCAACAAGGCAGAGAACGTGCGGGACATCATCCGCATTGCCCCCATCGAGCAGATCCTGCTGGAAACCGACGCCCCCTTCCTTACCCCCGTGCCCTATCGGGGCAAGGAAAACGCGCCTTTCTACCTGCCCTTTGTGGCGGAGAAAATCGCCGAGGTCAAAGACCTGCCACTGCTGCCGGTGCTGCAAACCACCTATGACAACAGCCTGAGGGTGTTCTTCTCCCGCTAGGCGCCCAGCCCCAGCAACAGCGCCATCACCACCGGTGAGAGAAACGACAGGAGAAACCCGGAGGCAATGGCCACCGGCACACAGGCCAGGCCGCCACTGCTGCGGATAATGGGCAGGGTGAAGTCCATCGCCGTGGCACCACCATAGCCGATAGCCACCGCAGGCCGCTGGCTGATAACCAGGGGTATCAATGCCAGGGCAATAACTTCCCGGATCACATCGTTGATGAACGCCACCCCGCCCCAGGCAGGCCCCAGAGCATCGCCAATCACGATACCGGACAGGGAATACCAGCCGAAGCCCGCACTGACCGCCATGGCCTGGTGCCAGGCCAGTCCCAGCCAGGGGGCCAGCAACAGGCCCGCCAGCAAGGAACTGCCTGCCACCGCCAGGGCAATACCCAACCCCTGCCGGTTCATGAGCAGCCGCCGTAACGACAGCCCGGCATTGCGCAGTTGCATGCCAATCAGCAGCAACAACAGCATCAACGCCGCCGTCGCCAGGTCATCCACCCAGGGCAGTGCCGGCAGCCACTGATAACCGAGCAAGACCCCCAGCAACACCGCCAGCAGCGGCTTCGCTGCACCCAACAGTAACCGCCGCCAGGACACCGCAGACGCCGCCACCTCCGAGGCCGCCGTGGCCATGGGCTGCCAGCGGTGCCATAGCAACAACGCCAAACCGTTGGCTATCAGCAACGCGATTACCAGCATGACCACCTGCCCCGCCATCTGCCCAAGCTGCTGCGCCAGGCCCTCCAGCTGTCCAAGGCTGACACCCAGCAACGCCAGAATGGCGTACACCAACGCATCCACACCACGGTGGATGAGGGTCAAGGCATGGCGATGACGTACCAGAAAGGCAAAGCCCAGAAACAACGGGGCAAGAATCAGCAGGGCGCTGGTCAGCATAGAATGATCCGGATCTAAACGCGCCCTGAACGGGCAAAAAGAGAGTATTAGATCGGCAGCGGGGAGCCAGGGTCAAATGGGTAATTGCCCGCATTGGCATCCCGATCCTGGCGGATATGCCGGGCCAGGCGCTGGGCTTGCACCGACCACACCGGGCCCGCCATACCCGGCACAGCAAAGCCTTCCGTCATCAAAACGGAGGTCAGGTTACGCAACGCGGTTTCCGCAGCAGTAGGGCTGGCAAAGGGGCCCTGGCAGCGATTACGGGCAGGCTGGCCGCCCACTTCTCCAGCAAGCGTCAACAGGGACCAGACGTCCTCACCGACCGCTTTTACGTGCAGTTCCACCCAATGACCGTCACGGGTCAATACCAGCTTGCGCAGGGATCCACGGCGAGCAAGGTAGTGGATCGTCATCAGTGCACAGACCCGGTCGGTCGGTCCTGCACCAATACCCAGGGCGCAATCACCACAGCCCAGAGCTCTGTGTTATGGTCATACCAGGACTGAGCAAGGGCCGGGGTAACATCACCCACCTGCTGGCTATCCATCCACTGTTCGAACTGCGCCTTGTTATCACGGGTCAGTTCGAGCGCCACATCCAGCAAATCAAGATCCGTAGCCACTTTGACCACATGCCCGCGGGCATAATAGACCTGAAGGTCTCGCCACGGGATGCGTGAGGTTTCAAGATTCAGTTTGGTTTTTACGTCAGACGTGTCCTGCATGGCGGCTCCTTCATGTCCTGAGTCACCTGACTGCCAGGCGCTCACAGCTCTATGGTGCACCACTCCAGAGGGAACGTACAGTGTCCGCCAGGGTCATGGGGTCAAAAGGCTTTGGGATAACCCCTACTGCGCCAAGACTTTTAAAATGCTCAATCTCGTGAGGCTGTACCTTTGCCGTCATGAAGGCTACTGGCACACCGGCAAGAGCAGGCAGCTCCCGCAAGGCCTTCAGGGTGGAGGGTCCGTCCATACCCGGCATCATGACATCCAGCAGAATCATCTCCGGCGCAAAGGCTTCAGCCTGCTCCAGCGCCTGCTGACCACCCTCACACACGTGCACCGTCAGGCCACCCACCGCCTCAAGGGCCAGTTTCGCAACCTCCCGAATATCTGGCTCATCCTCCACATACAGTACTCGTGTAAGCTCACTCATTACCATCAACCTCTTCGCCTGTCGTGGTCGCTGTCAAGCTGGCCAGCCGCTCCAGCAAGGCATCTTTGGTTAATCTGGATTTCAGCATAGCAGCATCCACCTGGGCGCGCAGGCTTGCACTGGCATCCTCCCCGGACAATATCAGAATGGCAGCCGCCGGGTTATGGCGGCGGATCAAGGGAATCAAATCAGCACCGTCGCCATCCGGCAGATGAATGTCCAGAATAACCAGCGAGTACGCACTTTCCAGCAGCGCATTCTTTGCCTGTTCAGTCGTGCTGGCATAATCAACCTGAAAACGATCGCCGATCATGGTCTGAATAACCCTATGCAAGTCCTCATTGTCTTCAATATGCAGAATGCGGCCACCCACTGCGGTGAGGGGCGCGTGTCGCTGCAACAGGTTGAGCAGGCGCTTCATATCTACAGGTTTTGGGACCAGCTCCAAAGTGGCCATATCGCCACTGAGTTCCTGCGGATGATCCTGCAGGAATGCAGACACTACCAGCACCGGTGGCTGCGGGCCAACCGCACTTTCCGGCCAGGGGTGCAACAGGTCAAGACCATGGCCGTCAGGCAATTGCAGATCCAATAAAATAGCCCCATAGGCACGATCAGTAACCGCACTGCGGGCCTCAGCGAGGGAACCTACTGTGCGAGGCGCATAGCCGGCTGCAACCAGTGTTTGGCTCAGCACCTCGGCAATATCCGGTTCGTCCTCAACCACCAGGACCTGTGGTCCTGAAGCCTCAGTTCCATCAGCAACACTATCCATAGCCTGCATGCTGACGGGCAGCTCGAACCAGAAGGTTGCTCCCGCACCGGGAACCGAATCGAAGCCCACCTCGCCCCCCATGTACTCCACCAGCTCGCGGGTGATGGCCAGGCCAAGGCCGGTTCCCCCTTTTTTGCGCTGATCCGAGGCATCAGCCTGGGCAAACTTCTGGAAAATGCTGGCTTTAAAAGATTCAGGGATACCCTCACCCTCGTCCGTAACAGCAACACGAACACGCAACTCACGTGACGTCACCGTCACCGTCACCGGGTGTTGCTCGGGCGAAAACTTGATGGCGTTGGACAACAGGTTGGCCATCACCTGCTGTAAACGCTGCGGATCCACCCTGACCAGCGCGTCCGGACAAGGTTCAGCCAGCATCAGCTTGACGCCCTTTTCGCTACCGTAGGCCTCCATGCTGTCCAGAGACTGTTCAAGCAGCGAACGCAAGCGGCAGCGTTGCCAGTCAAAATGCAGCTTACCGGCGGCAATCTTTTCAATATCCAGCAGGTCATCAATGAGATGAGATAATCTTTGGCTGTTATTGTGGGCAATTTCCAGCATTTTTTGCCCGGCCTCAGCCACCTGTCCCAGAGCGCCACTGCGTAGCATGCCTACAGCACCGGCTATAGCCGTCAGGGGTGTGCGCAGTTCATGACTGACGGTGGAAACAAATTCATTTTTGACCTTTTCCAGCCGTTTTCGCTCTGTAATGTCTTCGGCAATGCCGAGGTAGCCACGCACCTGGCCCGACGCATTTCGTATCACCGTCACCGCCAGCATCACCGGCAATCGGCTGCCGTCCTTGCGGACATAGGTCCATTCCCGAAGCGCCCGTTTACCCAGGTCGGCTTCATACACAAATGCCCTGAAGCCACTGATATCCTCACCATAGCGACTGGTGAGCCTGGCACCATAGCTGCTTACTTCCTCTTCCACATGCAGTATGGCGGGGGTGGTTTTACCCACCAACTCGCGGGATTCATAGCCCAGCATACGTTCAGCGCCCTTGTTGAACAGCGTTATAACACCCTCAACATCAGTGGCGATGATGGAAAAATCTTCCGCTGCCGCCATTACCGAGGCCAGCATGTCGTTGCTGTCCCGCAAGGCCCAGGTACGCTCTTCAACCTGGCGCTGGAGCTGGCTCAACGTGTTGCGCTGCCACAGCAGGCGGCTGCCCAGAGCGATGACCGCCGCCAGGGCGAAAGCAACCAGCCAGCCCGATAGCCGATAAAGGGCATGAGTGTGAGCATGGGCAGGCGATCCACCACTGACAACCATATGCCAAGTACCTCCGGGTACCTGAATGGTCTGGGGTGTCAGGTCAAACTCAAAATCCTCAACTGAGCCCAAAAACACATCACCTGCAGCGCCGCTGGCGTCCCTCCCCCGGATGGCAATCTGCCAACCCTCAGCCTGAGTAAACTCCGTCAGCACGGCAAACAGGCTCTCGCTGTCAATGACTGTCGTCAGCAGGCCCCAATAGTGCCCTTCAATAAAGATTGGGGCGCGATAAATGAGCCCTTCACCGCCTTGTACCAGGTTAACGGGGCCCGCCAACAACCCCTGGCCATCCTGCATGACCCGCTGGACTGCGGGCCACTGCTGAGGGCTGTCCTCATAACGAAAACCGATAGCCGCCTGGTTGCCCTCAAAAGGGAACACCCAGGCAATCCGGTTATCCGGTGCGATGCCGATGTTGCGAAAGTGACGCCCCCGCTGGAACACTGCCTGTAAAATACGTTGCACTTCATTAGTGTCAATGTCACCGCCACGGGCCACGATATAGGACTCTACGCCTGTCGCGAGGAATGCAGCGGTATTTATTTCAGACTCCAGCAGCAGCCTGATACGACTTGCAGCGTCCAGTCGCTTCTGCTCAGCCGTTATGGCCTCCTCCTGTTCCAGAGCGCGTATCGCCAGTTCTACGACGCCACCGAGCAATAACCCCAAACCCAATAGCCAAAGCACCAACAGCAGGTTAGACCTTGATGCCTGACGAGTCATTGCATCACCTCCTGTATGCCGGCAAGGGGTAGCCAGACAAAGAACGTTGTCCCCTGCCCGGGCTGTGATTCAAAATCCACCCGCCCAGCCATCTGCTCCACCAGCTCTTTGGTAATCGCCAGGCCCAGCCCCGTGCCTCCCTTGCTCTTGGAATCCGAGGCATCCGCCTGAGCAAACTTCTGGAAAATACGCCCCCTGAAAACATCGGGTATTCCCGGCCCCTGGTCTTGCACGGCGACACATACCCGGCGAGCGCCTGAACTACCGGCGATACGCACAACACCATCCGGCGGCGAAAACTTGACCGCATTGGAAATCAGGTTGGCCATCACTTGCTGAAAGCGCGCCTTATCCACCCGAACCTGAGCATCCTGTGCCGGCTGCTCCAGCACAAGTTTCACGCCATACTGCGTCGCATAGTGCTCGGTTTCCGCCACTGCGGCAGACAGCAGCATAGATAACGGAACTTCTTCAAAATCAAACTGCATCTTGCCTGCCAGCAGCTTTTCCATATCCAGCAAGTCGTTGATCAGCAATGACAAACGCTCACAGTTCTTCGCTGCCAGTGCCACCATATTATCGGCAGTTTCAGGCAGGCCACCGGTCGCCCCGGACTGGAGCAGTCCCAGTGAACCCCGGATGGCTGTCAGTGGAGTCCGCAGCTCATGGCTGACGGTGGAGATAAACTCGTTCTGCAGCCGTTCCACCCGCTTGCGCTCAGAGATATCCTGAATAATGGACCAGATCAGCTGGCGCCCGGCGTTATCCTGCACCAGCATGCCGTTCAGCAACACCGGGTAGCGACTGCCATCCTTACGGATATATTCCTTTTCGAACGGACCATAGCGCCCCGTGGCCTTAAGACTTTCAAGCTGAATCAGCTCTTGCGGTTCATACTCAGCCGGCGTTAACTGCCAGTAACTGAGTTTGAGAAACTCCTCCTTGGTGTAACCAGCCGATGCTAAAAGTGCAGCATTTGCATCTACAAAGGCACCGGTCGCAAAATCATTCAGGCCAATACCAATAGGCGACAGCTCAAACAGCCCCTGCAACAGCTTTTGGTCAGATTTGGACTGGGTAATGTCCACGTGGCTGCCAACCATTCGCACCGGCCGGCCCTCGCCATCCCACTCTATAACCCGACCGGTACATCGCACCCACACCGTGGCGCCGTTACGGTGGTGATAGCGCACTTCCTGATCGAAAGGCTCTCGCCCCCTGCTATTAACGTGTGCGTCAAAATTGGCCAGTATCCGGGGCAAATCCTCCGAAAAAACAATCTTCTGCCAGGCTTCCGGGCTGTTCTCCATTTCCTCATCCCCATACCCAAACATACGTTTGAACGTGGGGCTGAGATACTCGGTGCCCTCGGCAAGGCTCCAGTCCCAGTAACCCGCCAGCGAGCCTTCCAGGATGGTCTCATAGAGCGCTCGCTGATAACTCACCAGGTCCGCCGCCTGTTTCTGCTCGGTGATATCAAGAATAAATCCATCCAGATAGAGGACATTTCCTGCGTCACCCCAAACGGGGCTGCCTCTTTCCTCAGCCCAGCGCACGGTGCCATCACGATGCATGACGCGGTATTCAATCTGCCAGGGCTTGCCGGCTGCAAGCGCGCGGTTGACCTCCTGGTCACAATGGGCGCGATCCTCAGGATGAATAACACTCTGATAGCTGCGTACTGCGTTGTTGATAAAATCACTGGGTGGGTAGCCTGACAAGGGATCCACCTTGTCACTCATGTACAACATGGTCCAGTGCTCATCCAGCAGGCAGCGGTAGGTGACTCCCGGGATGTTGTCCACCAGCGACCGGTATTGCTGCTCGCGGGTTTTCAACGCATCACGGGCAGCTACCTCGGCCGTTACATCGGCATGGGTACCTGCCATCCAGCGGGGCTTGCCATCCTCCGTCCAGCTGAGGACCTGACCACGGTCATGCACCCATACCCAATGCCCATCCCGGTGCTTCATACGGCACACTACATCGTAGTAATCTGCCTTGCCCTGGAAGTGTTCCTCCAGCGCCTCACCCGATACCTTGAGGTCATCCGGATGGGCACGGGACAGCCAGGTTTCGATGGTAATGGGTTCCAGCTCGCTGAGGGTATAACCGATAATCTCGGCCCAGCGTTCGTTAAAAATGGCCTCACCGGTCTGCACATTCCATTCCCAGGTGCCGATGTGCGTCCCCTTGATAACGGATGCCAGGCGGCGCTCCGCCAACTCCGCCCGGGCAAGCTGCCGTGACACGTCCTGACTGGCAACTTCCTGCTCAACCAGGTCCGCCAGATCCCGCAACAACGCCAGCTCTGCCGTACCGAACTGGCGGGGTGCTGAATCTATAAGACAGAGGGTGCCAATGCGGTACCCACCAGGCGCTCTGAGGGGGGCGCCAGCATAGAAACGAATAAAAGGCGCTCCGGTAACCAGGGGGTTGTCAGAAAAGCGCGGGTCCTGGCTCGCATCCTCAACCACCAGGGTGCTGTCGCCGAGAATGGCATGACCACAAAAGGAAATATCCCGGCCTGTCTCGCAGGCGTCCAAGCCCTGTCGGGATTTGAACCACTGGATAGATTCAGCCACCAGGGATACCAGCACAATCTCAACACCAAACAGCGATTGTGCTACGCGCGTTATACGATCAAAACGCTGCTCTGGGGGGGTATCCAGCAAACCCGTTTGCTCAAGTGCCGCCAGGCGCTGGGCCTCGTCTTCCGGCACGGGTGGCTTTTGCATCGAAGCTACTCTTGTCGTTGTTCTGATTCTCGGCCGCCACTCAGCACGGTGCCTATAAGCTGGTACCGGAGGTGCGCGAGCGAATGTGAGCTACTGGCCACACTGACCGTTGCCATCAGTCTAGTCGATCCACCTGAAACGAGTTGCAGATAAAGTAATCCATGCCAAACCCCTGTTTCACGCAATGCGGTTTCAATAACCGTTCTTTCGCTATCCGTCAGCTCAAGGGCCGGAAGGGACAATAACGGCTGGCCCAAAACCTGCTGAAGCCCCAGCCCCGTCATCTGTTCAAAACGCCGATTCAGCCGGACAACACCACCGGTCTCATCTGCCAGTAGCCAAATCCCATGCTGGTCAAGAGCATGCACAAGCCCTTCATAATCCCGCTCTCTTCTGAGCAGGCGATCGGTTGCCAGACTGATCTGCCGGGCCCGCCGAGCCCGTGCAGACACGGCCGCTACCAGGTGATCCTGCCGCAAGGGTTTCACCAGAAAGTCATCACCGCCCAGACTCAAAGCAAACAACTGTTGATTGAGATCCGTCTCGCCAGAAAGGAATAGAATAGGCAGGTTGTTATTGTCGTCACTGTCACGAATCACTGCGGCCAATTCCGGGCCGGACACCTCTGGCATATAGACATCCAGCACCAGCACATCCGGCTGAAATACCTTGAGTACGTCCAGGGTTTCCAACGGGTTAGACAATGTCATCACCTTCATACCTGCCATTCGCAGCATTTCAGCCTGTAAGGCAAGCAGCTCGGGCTCATCATCCACCAACAACACCCGATAGGGGTCTGGTGGCTGCCGGCCGGTGACAACGTCAAGCACCGACATCAGATGCTCAACATTCACCGGCTTGGCGAAATAACGCATAGCGCCCGCAGCAAACGCAGCTAATCTCGCATCAATATCATCGCGCTGGGAGATAAAAATGACAGGAATACCGGAGCCCACAGGCTTCACAGCTTTCACCACGTCGGCGCCTGCAAGCCGACCGGCAGGCAACACCATGTCCATCAGAATCGCAGTGGGCTGAACGAAGTCCGGGCGCTCCCAGGCTCGCTTATAAGCCTCACCTGTGTCAAACACACGCACGGCAAACCCCGCCCGCTGAAGACCTTCGGCAAGGTACAGCGCTTCATCCTCATTGTCTTCAATCAGGTCCACCGTGCACGCGCTCTGCACCCCACTCTGTGACAATGACGCACCAATGGTAGCGACGGCCATAGTCTCAGCATTCACCACCATGCCTGCAAGCCGCTTAATGTCTGCGCCCAACTGCAGCCAAAGCCCTTGATCAGGTGGCGTTGCGGAATCCATCAGTGCTGTCAATTGGCGCTCAAGACGGGCCGCGACAGAAGATAAGGCCTGCAATCCAAAGGTGCCGGCAGCACCACTGAGACCATGTAACCGGTGCACCAGTGATCTCAGCGCATCGCAAGGCCAGTCGTTCAAACCAGCGGCCTCGTAAAGTGCGTAGAGTTCCGCCAGCTTCCCTGGCAGGCTGGCAACGTACTGCCTTTGCAGCTCAATCAATTGATCGTTGTTTCCTTTCATCTGATGATCTCTGAACTATAATGGCGATGCGGCGTCACTCTGCGCCCTTGCGAAGGACGCTATTGAAACTTAGTGCAAAGTCGCGCCTGGGGCCATTCCTCATTCGACTTCAGCCCTTACCGTCAATACGCTTGAGACAACTCAAGATATCAATGGCGTTGCCGACTACACTTACGGGATAACAAAAAATACCCATCACATTGCCAGCGAGAGTACTTGCATGCTGTTTGCTTCCGTTATAAGCAAGATATCTGTCAAAAATCGCCTTATCATGCTGATCGCAGTGGCTGGCCTGGTGATTCTGTTTGTAGGCATCAAAGGGTTATATGCCCAGAGCCAATCGAACCGTATTCTTCAGGCTGTCTACGAAGAGCAGATGATGCCCGCCGCCGACGTTAACCAATTGCTGGATCTGCTGCACGAGGTCAGAACAGAAATTTTGTTGGCGCTGCAGCATGACACACAGCTTCCCGCCAGCGCCTTACATGACCACCCCACCAGCCTGCACCTCGATCGCGCGGAGAACTATTTACAGGATATTAATCGGCTTCGCGGGCAACTTTTGGAACGTCAGCGTAACGGCGAAGAAGCACAACTGGCGACCCAGTTTTTGCAGCAACTGGATAGCTACATTTCCCGTGGTGTTAATCCCGCCCTACGAGAGCTTAGAAACAATAACTTCGCTCCCGTGTACATGCTGGTTACCAACCAGCTCAGTACACGTCAATTTGTGCTGGTAAAAGACCCTGCAGCCGCCTATCTGAAACTCAACCTGGAACAAGCAGCAAGCTATTACCAACAACAACGGCAGAGAGCCCAATCAGACAGACTGCTATTAACGGCTCTGATGTTAGGTGGCCTCACTCTGATTCTAGTGCTGGCTTTTGTCACTATACGCACCATAGCTGTTGGCGTTGCAAGAACACGTAAAATGACTGAGCGTCTTGCACATGGCGACCTTACAGTCCAGATGAAGGCTGAGGGGAGCGATGAGTTCAGTCAGATTGGTCAGGCCTTCAATAATATGGCCGGGCGGTTCAAAGAACTGCTGACACAAATCATCAGTGCTGCGGAGCAACTGGCCAGTGGCGCACTGCAGGCACAGGCCGTTACCCAACGTAGTAGCGAAGCAATCCTGGAACAGCTGCAGGAGACCGAGCAGGTCGCAACAGCCATGAACGAAATGAGCGCTACCGTGCAAGAAGTGGCCGGCAACGCCACTCAAACTGCGCAGGCCACCGATAATGCAGAAGAGCAAACCCGTAAGGGTGCCCATGTCGTGGCTGCGACCCGATCAGTCATCAGTGAAGTGGCCCATGAAACCGGCGAGGTCTGCACGGTTATCCTGCAACTGGAGAAGGATAGCCAGTCTATCGGTTCTATTCTTGACGTTATCCGTGAAATAGCCGACCAGACCAACCTGTTGGCCTTGAATGCCGCCATAGAGGCAGCTCGCGCTGGCGACCAGGGTCGCGGTTTTGCGGTAGTCGCTGATGAAGTTCGCTCCCTGGCCAAGCGCACCCAACAGTCGACGCAGGATATTCAGGAGCTGATTGGCCGGCTGCAGGAAAGAGCATTGAGTGCGGCCCAGGCCATGCAGGCGGGCCAGCAACGGACCACTCTTGCTGTTGACCAGGCTAATGAGGCGAACAAGGCCTTGCAGGCCATTGCCGACGCCATGACCACCATCAACAATATGACCGTCCAGATCGCCAGTGCCGCTGAGGAGCAGTCTTCCGTTACGGAAGAAATGAACCGCAGTATTTCGAGAATTAACGAAGTTGCCAACGAAACCGCTCAGGGTGCCCAGGAAAACAACCTGACTGCACAAAATCTGGTGCAGTTGGCGGAAAAACTTAAACAAATCACCAGCCAGTTCCGCCTGTAACCCCACCCCCATGCCGCGTACATGGATGTACGCGTTAGGGCGAAGCAGGGAGCCAGAGCCGCCGCGTACATGGATGTACGCGCTAGGGCGAAGCAGGAGCCAGAGCCGGCGACGAGCAGGTGTCCGCGCCCTTCGACAAGCTCAGAGGAACGAAATTTCACTGCAGGGATTCCTGACATGGAGAAAATAAACAACGAGGCGAACTTTTTAAGGTGCACTCGAACGAGGCAGCATACGCTTCCAGGAGTGTGAATCACGTTGGTAAAAATCGCTGGAGGGCAATAGGCCCATCTGCGATTATGAAAAAACCACTGGATGGCTACGGATCCCACCGTGAAACACGATTGTCACTACCACCCCGGCGATACGGCAAAATGGCATTGCGATGCCTGCCAGGTCGATTTGTGCCCCCGCTGCATGCCAGATGCTGACAGCCGCAAACGTCGCGGCAACTGTCCCCTCTGTGGCAGCAGCCTGCGTTACCTGGCAGCCAACGCCGAGGTAACGCCCTTCTGGCAACGGGTACCGGCGTTTTTTCGTTACCCGCTGAAGCGGGACCCCCTGTTGGTTGTTGCCATCTGCACCCTGGTGCCACTGTTGCTGCAGCCCAACCTGCTTGGCCTGATCGTGACGGTGGTGCTGATTCTGGCCCTGTTCAAGTACACCTATGCGGTGATCAATCACACCGCCAGGGGCAAACTGGAACCTCCCACCCTGGCCACTGCCTTTACCGGCGACGGCTTCGGCATTGTGTTTATGCAGCTGGCCGTCTTTATCATGATGGCAGTGATTCTGACGACGGCGGGTATGCTCGGTGGCCTGTTTCTGGTGTTGCTGACCGCGGCCTTTCTGGTTCTGGCCCTGCCTGCCAGCGTGATTCTGCTGGCCATGGAGCGCTCCATCACCGCCGCCATTAACCCCCTCAAACTGGCCGCCCTGATGTCCCGTATCGGCTGGCCTTACTTTGTCATGTATGCCTACCTTATTCTGCTGTCTCTGGCCTCTGGCGTAGTACAGGATTTCACCCTGCGCCATTTTGACCCGCTGATCTCACAACCGGTGGCGGGCTTTCTGAACAGTGCCTTTATGTTGATTGTGTTTCATATGCTCGGTTACCTGATCTACCAGTACCGCCAGGAACTGGGTTATGACGAAGACAGCAGCGATGACGCCGCAGAAGATCACCACAGCCCGCGGGACCGCAGCAAACGCATCGACGCGGATATCGATATCTACCTGAAAAACGGCGAGTACAGCCGGGTGTTCAGCATCCTCAAAGAGGCGCTGCGTAAAGACCCCCATAACCCGGCGCGCCTGCAGCAAATGTACCGCCTGCTGACGGCCATGGACGACAGCCTGGAGCTCTACCGCCACCACCCCCGACTGCTGGCCATGCTGAGCCAGGAGCGGGATGCCCGCGGCCTGCAGACACTGCTGACCGTCATTTATCGGGAAGAGCCTCTGTTCCGCCTGGATGATCCGACCCTGACCGTGCGCTGCGCGGAGGTGCTGTATCAGGCCGGGGAGTTCAAAAGCGCCCTCAAGCTGCTGCAGGATTTCCACAAGCGCTTCCCGGACAGCGACCAGTTAGCGCCGGGTTATCTACTGGTGGCCCAGGTGCTGGCCAACGGCTTTGCCCAGTGGGATAAGGCGGTGTCCTTTCTGACCTTTGTCCAGCGCCGGTGTCAGCAACATCCACTGCACAAGGACATCGACATCTGGCTGGAACAGGCCCGCAATCAACAACCCCTCAAGGGTCCGAAAGCCCGCTTTGAGGCGGTTGACCGTGGTGAAACCCGGCTCGCCACTGGCAACCCCTCCTGACGGGATCAGGAGGGAGCAAGCTCAGGACAGGTTGGCCAGTATCTGTTTGTACTGGTTGGCCTTGGGTGACATCTGGTGCTTTTCCAGCTCGCTGATCATGACCCGGCAGGCCTCTTCAACCAACACCCGGTCATCACTGGCCCGGAGCCGCTCGAAGGCCTTCTCGGCAACCTTGAGATTGCCCTGCTGGATGCTGATAAACAGTATCCGGCTGTGCTCCTGGGCCGGCAATGGATGGTCGGCACCTGCCAGGGTCTGGTACTCCGTCCAGACTCTGGTCAGCAGGTCAAACTGCTTGCGCTTGAGACACTGGGCCATCAGCTGCCGGGTACGCTGTTGATACTCCGGCAACCCGGGCCGCAGTTTGGCCAGACGGTAGAGGTGTTCCAGCAGGATAAAGCGGTCGGGGTAGCGCTCCCACAGCGCCTCAAACTGGCGACTGGCCTGATCAAACTCCATGCGACCGACACTGTCCAGAGCAAGAGCGTAGCTTTGCGTAAAGCGGTCATCCTGCTGCGTTTCATCCGGCTCAAAGAAGGTCTCTTTAATCTGGAACCAGCCCTTGCCCAGTAGCAGAATCAAGCCCGCCCCCGCCGCCAGCCCGCCGGCATGAGCCAGATAGGCAACACCGGTGTGGCCAGCAAACCAGTGATCAAAGATTTCCTTACCGATCCAGACCGGCAGCAGCGCCAGAGCCGGTGCCCGGAAGTAGTCGAAATACACCCAGGCGAAATAAAAGAAGCGAATTTTCTGCAACCCGTAGATGGCCACATACATGCCCATCAAACCAGAAATGGAGCCAGAGGCCCCCACCAGCGGTATCTGACTGCCCAGCGTAAACAGGGTGTAGATCACCCCTGACAGCGCGCCACAGGCCAGATAGGCGGCCAGATAGCGCCCGGGGCCCAGGGCTTTCTCAACGGTAAAGCCCAGCAGGAACAGGAACAGCAGGTTGCCGATCAGGTGGCCCCAGCCACCATGCAGGAACTGGTAGCTGAACAGACTGGACAGGGATAAGTGGGCAGGGGTCAGCCCCAGCTTGTTGAAACTGAGCTGATCAATGTAATCATGCTGGATGGGTTCACGGGCTTGCAGCCAGGCATCACGCTCTTCGGCGAACCAGAGGATGTTGCGGTTTTCCTGCAGATAGGCGTAGAAACCCCGGTCCGCCAGCATCATGCTGGCCACCCAGCCACGCTGCTCTGCGGCCTGCCATTCTGCCAGCAGATTCAGTTCGTGAATCCGGCGGGTTTCCCCCTCCAGATTAATGCGCCGCTGCAGGTAGATCTCGTATAGCGGGGCTTCCACCTTGTCCAGGTCTGCTGCCAGGTAGTGGTCGAGCGCGTCGTCCATCAACTGCTCGTCGCCACTCTGGTAAAACGTAAAGACCAGAAAGCAGGACAGCATCAGCAGAAAGGTCATCCAGGGCGGACGACGCCAGTTAATTTGGTTCTCAACAGGTATGATCAGCATGGCGTCGTGCCCGAATTCCGCATAATTCATCCATGGGAAAGCGCTTTTGTATCACAGGATCGTCAACTTCGCGCGTTGTAATAGCCATGACATTCAACAAATGTGACTCAGGTGCCGCCGGCACCCCTGGAGATAGCTATGACCGTACTCGTCCTCGACAACCCCGAACTGATTGCCCGGGCCGCCATGATTGAACAACAACTGGCGGCAAACCAGGCACAAGGCGACTACCAGAGTGAAACCCGGTTAACGTTATCAAGAATGAACACCACCATGACGACCAGCGCCAGCCAGCCCAACAAAATGCCGGCAACCCGGGCGCGGGAATAACCGCCGCGGGATTTAATGAAGCCCCAGGCGTGCAACAGGCGGCTCGACAGGAATAACAAGCCCACACCATAGACCGCTAACGGACTTACCCCGTTCATTTCACCGATGGCCATCAGGATGAGGGTTATCGGTGCATATTCCACCAGATTGCCATGGGCCCTGATGGCCACCTCCAGATCCCGCTGTCCACCGTCACCCACGCCAACCTTGAAACGGCGACGGTAGACGGTGACTCGCCATGCCAGAAACAGAAACAACAGCGCTGTCAGGCTGGCGTAAACCGCCGTTATGGGTATCAGCATGGGCAGCTCTCCAGACATTCACACAGGGTGGTAACAAAGGCTCAAAGACTCTGGTAAAACGGCTAAAAAAGCAACCAGAACGACACCCATAAAGGGTGATAGGGGCATTTTCAACAAGTGCCCGGGTCAGCGAGTACAAGGTCCCGAAAATGTCGGATTCGCTGACCCAGGCAGGAGTATCAGAAAATATCAGCCCAGCACGTGGCTGGAGGGCCGCAGCGGGGTGAAACTATCGGTAGCCGCCAGGCGGTCGATCTCGGCCTGCATCTGCTGCTGGCAATGCTTCATCAGGCGGCGCACATCCTCCTGGGTCAGGCCCTCAGTACTGACGGCAGGCAACACCCGGATACGCACCGGTTGCCGCCGGGCCAACCAGCCTGACGTGCGCTGATCATAGGGCTGGACACAGATCATCACGATGGGCACGCCAGCATCGATGGCAGTGCGAAACGCGCCCTGCTTGAAGTTGCCGAGTGGCCCGCCATGGTTCCGGGTGCCTTCCGGAAACACCAGCACCGTTTTGCGTTGCTGCTGGATGGCATCGCGGGTAACCGCCATGGCCTGAGCGGCCTGTGCCCGGTCACCGCGTTTGATGAGGATATTACCGGCCAACCAGAAGGCCGGCCCGAACAACGGCACCCAGCGCAAGCTGGATTTGCCAATGGCAACCGTGCGGGGTGGCAGGAGATCCCCCACCACAAACAGGTCGTCGTTATACTGATGGTTGGCAATCACCACCACAGGGCCATCAGGATTAAGATGCTCGGCCCCCTCGACGATTGTTTTCAGCCCCAGCAGGGCTTTTCCGTGGCGGCTCAGCCAACGGGCGCAGGCCACATTGATGGACGGATCAAACGGGCGGAACAACGCCAGTACAATGGCCACCAGACACACCGGCAGTACATACAGCCAGGCGAGTAATACGCGGATAAACGCCATAATCATTACCAAATACACCAACACCCTTTAAGCGTACACCTGTACGCCGAAATTGCCCAGCCCCCGCGCCTACGACTTTCGGCCAGTTTGGGACAAATACTTGCTCACACCTGCTGTCCATCAACACGCTCGGCTTCAATGACATAGCGCAGCGGGCCACCCGGGTGGGTAGCGTCAAAGGGGTAACAGGTCACCAGAATCAACCGGTCGCGGTCATGCAGCAGGTCCAGGCCCTGCTGGTCGGCGTTAACGATGGCAATGCGCTGGACGCGGTACTGATAGCGGCCACCGTCCGCCGCCAGCAGGTCAATGCGCTCGCCAGTCGCGACATGACGCAGCAGGGCAAAGTGGGTATCCCGGTGGCCGGCAATCACCACCTCGCCGCCAGCACCCGGCAGGGCTGAGCCAGTGAGATGACCCGGGGCAAACGCCAGGGCGCCGCCGTCCGTACCCGCCAGCACCACCAGCGACTGGCCCTGATCCGGAAAGGTCAGCCGCGCCACCGGCCAGGTATCCGCCCAGGGCCAGGGCCGCACCGGCGTCTGGCTGGCCTGGGTTTCAGCCCAGGCTCGATGCAACAACTGCTGTGCCACCACGGCTTTGGCAGGAATCCACAACCCCACCAGCAGCAATAGCGCAGATCCCAATGAAAACAAACCCAGCAGCCCACGCATCACGCCGCCCTCCGCCGTAGCCACAGCAATACCAAGCTCATCAACAATCCGCCGCCACCCAGCTGCATCAGCAGCGGCGCTGGCGTTGCAGTTTGCGGGTAACGCAGCATGCCGGGCTGGTTGTCCGCTGGCAGCAGGCTGGGTACCGCATCACTCTGCAGGGGTACATCCAGTGGCCGAACCGGCGTGCGGTCAATGGCGATGAAACTGGTATAGGGGGTAACCAGCTGGTGTTGGAGCGCCAGTGGCAGCACCCGCTCACGAATCTGCTCCCGACTGACGCCCTGGAACTGCTCATCCTGCCAGGCATCAATCTGCTGTCGCGCCCAGTAGCGGTGCAAGCCCACCATCGGTGCCGCCTGATCCAGAGACAAGGGCTGACGCCACGGCTGACCGTCTGGCAGACGCCCGCTGACCATCACCTGACCACGGGGGGCCACACCACGTACCGCCTGCACCAGGGGTTCACCGCGAAACAGGTCGCCCGGACGGGCCGGGAAGGCAGCCTCGTGCGCGCCCTGACCGGGCCAGTCCAGCTGAATATCCGTCAACACCGGCGCCTGCATGGCCGTCAAAAGACTGGCCAGGCGCAGCGCTACATCCCCGGCGCCGTCTATGGCGGTATAGCTACCGCGACCGAAACGGGCCGCCTCCCGCAGGAAGTACTGGTTGGTGGCCGCACCAATGCCCACGGTGAACAGCCGCGCGTCACCCAGTTCCCGGTGGATCTGGGCCAGCAGCTCAGCTTCATTGCCCACGGCGCCGTCGGTGATAAACAATACCTGGCGTACATGGCTGGCTTCTTCTGCGGCGGGTTGATCCATCAGGGCCGCCCGCAGCGCGGGCGCCATTACCGTGCCACCCCGGGCCCGCAAACCACGGGCAAACTGACGGGCCGTCGCCAGGTTGGCCTCAGTGGCCGGGCGGGGCGCTGCAAACAGGCGATAGGTGTGGCTGTTGAACTCAATAATGTCAAAACGATCTGCGGGGGTGAGGGTTTCCAGGCCCTGCAACACCGCTTCCCGCGCCTGACGCATGCGCTCTCCTGACATGGACCCGGAGGTATCCACCACCAGGATCAGCTCCCGCGCGGCCCGCGCACTGCCCACCTGGCCCGGCACCAGCAAGACCATCAGATAGTCCTCACCCTGCCAGTGTTCGTGGAACACCGCCGCCCGGGGTGACTGGCCACGCACCGCCTGCCAGCGCACCACCAGGTCCCGGTCCATGGTGATAACACCCTGTTGCGGTGACACCAGAATATGAGGGTCCTGCCACTGACTGCTCAGGGCATGGGTGGGGCTGGTCACCCGGTCCACCGGAATGCCGGGAGTAAGTTTTATTCTGACCCGTGCCTGATGGCTGTCTGCCGGCAGGCTGTCCCGGCTCACAGTGAAGGGGCTGATCTGATCCGCATCCGGCACCTGCGGCGTCGGCAAGGCCCAGCCCTGTTGCCAGGCGCCGGGTTCAATATCCTCCAGCAACGGCTCTCCCGGCATAAAACGGGGCGTCAGGGTGGTCGGCAGGCGGATCTCAAACTCACCGCTGCGGTAGCTGACCGGTTGCTGATAGTCCAGCTCAACGGTCACCAGGGCACCCGGCGCAATATTCGCAATGCGGGTGGTAAACAGATTCGGGCGCTGCTGTTCCACCGCCGCCACCTGCTGCCCCGCCGCCCGGGCCTGCCGATACTGGCGATGCACCTGTTCCCGGGGTTTTATCTCGCCGACGATTTCCCGGTCACCCGCTTTAATCCGCAAGCCATGCACACTGGCGTCAGCAGGCAAGGGAAACACATAAACCGCCTCCTGCCATTCCCGGCTCGGGTTGCGGAAGCGCTGCTGCAAACGGGTTTCTGCCAGCAGGCCGCTGACCTGCACCTGATAGTCCGTGGACAGTAACAGCCCCCCCGTTGTGTCACTACCCCCCACAAACTGCAGCTCACCACTGCCGGGCTGCCGTGCTTCCGCCAGAGGTGCCTGGGCGGCGAAAAACAGCAGCACCGCCAGCCACAATCCCAATCCCTGCCACGCCCGCTGCCAGGGGCTCTCCGCCATACCTTGTTGTTCTGCTCTGCGCTTTGCCATGATGCAACATCCTTTATTGTTCCGTAGACGCTCCTATTGAAAGCGGGCTGGCAGGCATTCCCGTGGCAGATTCCGACGTAATCGGGGCAAAAATGTGATCAATTGTGGCGGCAGCTCGGTGACGCCTTGCGTGCGCCACCCACCGTGGTTAAATAGGAAGCCTGTGATTAATGTCCGGACGGACCAGATACCCATGAAACGCCATATCGCCCTCATAGAAGATGAGCCTGCCATCCGCGAGAATTACTGCGCCGCTCTGGAGCGCCGTGGGTTTCGGGTATCCACCTACGCGGACCGCCCCAGCGCCTGGCAGGCCTTGCGCCACACCTTGCCGGAGCTGGCTATTATTGATGTCGGGCTGGGCGAGGAGATGGACGGTGGCTTTGACCTGTGCCGGGATTTACGCAGCCTGTCCCCCACCCTGCCCATCATCTTTCTGACCGCTCGGGACAGCGACGTGGACTCGGTGTTTGGCCTGCGGTTGGGAGCCGATGACTATGTCACCAAGGACATCAGCCTGGATCATCTGCTGGCCCGCGTCACCGCCCTGTTACGGCGGGCCGATGCCTGGGCCGACCAGCAGCAGCGACCGGACGAGGTGCTGGCGCGCGGGCGGCTGGTATTAAATGTGGACCGCATGAGCGCCCACTGGGATCAGCAACCGGTGGACCTCACAGTCACCGAGTTCTGGATGCTGCACAGCCTGGTCAACCATCCTGGCCATGTGCGCAACCGCACCCAGCTGATGGAAGCCGCCAGCACGGTACTGGATGACAACACCGTGACCTCCCACATCAAACGCATCCGCCGCAAATTCCAGCAGCTGGACGCCCATTTCGACGCCATACAGACCGCTTATGGCTACGGCTACCGCTGGAGCGCCCATGAGAGCTGACCCTTGAGTCTGCAACGCCAGCTGCTGCTGGCAGGCTTGCTGACCCTGCTGGTGCCCTGGGCTGGCATCCAGTTTGTGCTGGAGCTGGACGAAGCGTTGAGAGAGCAGGCGCTGGCGCAACTGCACGCCCAGAATCAACGCCTGGCCAGGCAACTTTACGACAGTGAGCAACCCTGGCCACTGGCCAGCCCGGGGCCGGTGCTTTACGCCGAAACCCTGCCCCGCCCCCTGCAACAACTGGACGGTTACGGTGACGACTGGCCGGGCCGCCCTCGCGCGCTGGATGACGCCGGCAGCCTGCTGCCGCTGGACGGTCCCGTGGCCTGGCGGGCCGCCGTGGATGCCGAACACCTGTACCTGCTGATCCGGGTAGCGACCGAGGGTGAGGTGCAACCCTTCAAGGAATGGCAACCCACTCATCCCCACGATCATATCCGCCTCTACTGGCAGCGGGCTGACGGCATGCCCACCCAAAGCCTGGTTCGCTCGGCGGCCCGGGGCGAACTGAACGGCGCCCTGCCAGACGGCAGCCTGGATCACCGGGTGCGGGGTGCCTGGGAGCTGGTGGAAGGCGGCTATCAGGTGGAGCTGCGGCTACCCCGCCCCATGTCCGGCAGCCACGCCGGTTTTACCGTCCATTCAGCGCAGCCGGACCGCGAGCCGTTGGGGCCTGGCCCCGATACCCGCCTGCAGTACCGCAACCTGGCCCTGGAAGCCCAGCTGGCGCCCCTGCTGCATCCGGGTCAGCATGTGTGGGTGCTGGAAGCGGGCGGCTGGCCACTGGCGCAGGTCAGTAACCCCCGTGATACCACGACCGCAGATTTCGATAGCCTCAGCAGTCTGCAAGTGGTGGAGCAGATTGTCCTCAACGGCCTGCGCGGCCTGGTCAGCCACATGCAGCCCAGCGCCCTGCGGCTGCCGGAACCACGCCCGGCAGCGCTCCCGGCGCTGCCCTCCGAGGGGTTGTTGCGCCTGGGGGAGCAGCCCGCCACTCTGGCGGTGAGTCTGACCTCGGTCAGCGGGCACACCCTGCTGTTACAGCAGTCCCTGGATGATCTGCTGGCCCTGTCCAGCAATACCCTGGGCCGGGTGATTGCCCGCAGCACCCTGCTGATTGTGGGTCTGCTGCTGGTTCTTCTCGGATACGCAAGCTGGCTGTCCTGGCGCATCACCCGCTTGCAGAGGGCGGTGAGCGCAAGTGTGGACCCGGACGGGCGCATACTACAGCCCATGGCTACCAGTGGCGCTGGCGACGAGCTCGGCCAGTTATCACGCCATTTTGGCCAGCTGGTGGCCAGGGTGGAGGGTTACACCCACTATCTTGAGAGTTTTTCCCGCCGCCTGAGCCATGAGCTGAAAACCCCCATCGCCGTGGTCAGATCATCTCTGGACAATCTAAGCCACGAACCGGATGTTGCCCAACAAGGCCAGTACCTGACCCGCGCACAGCAAGCGGTTGACCGTCTCAGCCAGATTCTGCAGGGCATGAGCGAAGCGGCGCGGCTGGAACAAAGCTTTGATCAGGTGGAAGCTGAGCCCTTTGATCTGGCGGAAATGCTGACCCATGCCGCTGGCGCCTATCAGAGCCTGTGCCTTGATCACCGCGTCAAATATGACGGCCCGGCTCAGGGTTGCCCGATACAGGGCTCGCCGGAGTTGCTGGCGCAACTGCTGGACAAGCTGGTGGACAATGCACGGGACTTCTGCCCCCCCGGCGGACTGATCAGGCTGGGTTTACAGCGCACGCCCCAGGGCTATTGCCTGTCGGTGTTCAACGAGGGGCCACCGCTGCCCGCGGCCATGGGCCAGGACCTGTTTGAACCCTTTGTCTCCATACGTGCGGAGCACAAAGAAGGCCATCTCGGCCAGGGCTTACAGATCGTGCAGCTGATCACCCGTTTCCATCGCGGCCAGGTCAGTGCCCGCAATCTGCCGGAGGCAAACGAGGTGGTGTTTGAGATACAACTGCCAGCCTGACCCTGAGTACCGGCAGCAACCGGGTTATACTGCCACTTTCCATTCCACAAGGAGACACCCGCAATGGCCGTAAAGAGCGTCGCCCTGGTCGCCCACGACAATAAGAAGAAGGAACTGGTGGAGTGGGTCTGCGCCAACAAAACCCGTTTTGCACCCCTGCAGCTTTACGCCACGGGCACCACCGGCAAACTGATCGCCCAGAATCTGAACCGGACAGATGTCAACATCCTGCTGAGCGGCCCCCTGGGTGGTGACCAGCAAATCGGCGCCAAGATTGCCGAAGGCGAGATCGACCTGCTGGTGTTCTTCTGGGACCCCCTGGAGCCCCAGCCCCATGATCCGGATATCAAAGCCCTGCTGCGCATCGCCGCCCTGTGGAATATCCCGGTGGCCTGCAACCGCGCCACCGCCGAGTTCATCCTCACCTCGGCCTACATGACGGATGACAACCACCGCAGCCAACGACCGGATTTCGGCGACTACACCCAGCGCAGCCTGCCGGCTTAACGCTGCAACTGCAGGTATTTTGCCAATTTTTCCCGGTAAATCCCTGCCTGCTGCGCGCTTTTTTGAACTATCATGACTGCCATAGAACCGGCCCCGGCCGGTTCGCCTCATTTATCTGATGCTAGCGTGCGCTTTGGCGCCCAGAAAACAGAACAAAGGAGTTCATGAATGCCTCCAGCCAATAAGGTTCACGCCCAGTGGTCTTCCCGCATGGGCTTTGTGCTGGCCGCCACCGGTTCTGCGGTGGGGCTTGGTAATATCTGGAAGTTTCCCTACATGGTGGGCGACAGCGGCGGCGCCGCCTTTGTGCTGGTCTACCTCGGCTGTATCTTCCTGATCGGTCTGCCGATTCTGATTTCCGAGTGGTTGCTGGGCCGTCGTGGCCAGAAAAACCCCATCAACACCATGCAGGAACTGGCGGCCAAGAACAATCGCAGCCAGGCCTGGATACTGGTGGGTTTCAGCGGCGTACTGGCCGCCTTCCTGATCCTGTCGTTCTACAGTGTGATCGGTGGCTGGTCACTGGCCTATATCAAAGATGCCGTAGTCGGCAGTTTCACTGGCCAGGATGGTGACGGTATTGGTGCCCTGTTCAACGGTATGCTGGAAAGCCCCGGTAAAATGATCTTCTGGCATACCCTGTTTATTGCCGCCACCATTGGTATCGTTTCCATGGGGGTCACCCAAGGCCTGGAGCGCGCCGCCAAGACCCTGATGCCGGCCCTCGGCATCCTGCTGGTGTTCCTGGTGCTGTACGGCATGACCACCGGCGGTTTCAAGCAAGCCCTGGAGTTCATGTTCAAGCCTGACTGGTCACAGCTGACCGGCGGCGTGGTGCTGGCGGCCCTGGGCCATGCCTTCTTCACCCTGTCGCTGGGCATGGGCATCATGATGGCCTACGGGTCGTATCTGGGGGAGGACATCAGCCTGCTGCAGTCCGCCCGTACCGTTGTCATCATGGATACGGTGATCGCCCTGGCTGCGGGCCTGGCCATCTTCCCCATCGTCTTCGCCAACGACCTGGCACTGGGCCAGGGCCCTGGCCTGATTTTCGTCAGCCTGCCGGTCGCCTTTGGCAACATTACCGCTGGCTGGGTCGTCGGCGTCGCCTTCTTCTGCCTGCTGACCTTTGCCGCCATCACCTCTGCCATTTCCCTGCTGGAGCCGGTGGTGGAGTTCATTGAGGAACGCACCCCCTTCAGCCGCCAGGTCTCCACGGTAGTCGCCGGTCTGGCCATCTGGGCCCTGGGCATTGCAGCCCTGCTGTCCTTCAATGTCTGGAGCGATTTCACCATTCTGGGCCTGAACATCTTTAATTTCTTGGATACCCTGACCAGCAAGTTCCTGCTGCCGCTGACCGGCCTTGGCGTTATCCTGTTTGTGGCCTGGTGCCTGGACAAGGAGAGTGTGCGCAAGGAGCTGGGGCTGGATGTCTATGACTTCAGTATCTGGAACCTGATCGCCCGTTACGTTGCGCCCATCGGCGTGCTGGTCGTGTTCTTCACCAGCCTGTAAGGGCGTTATCAGGTATTGAAGCCAACACAACGCCTCCTTCGGGAGGCGTTGTTGTTTTGAGGGTATGAACATGACCGAAAAACGCTGCCCCTGGTGCGGCACTGACCCGCTGTACGTGCATTACCATGACCATGTCTGGGGGCGACCCGAGTGGGATGAACAGGCACTGTTCGAGAAACTCTGCCTGGACGGCCAGCAGGCGGGCCTGAGCTGGATCACCATCCTGCGCAAGCAGGACAGCTACCGGGAGGCTTACGACCAGTTCGATGCGGAAAAAATCGTTCACTATGATGAGGGGAAAATTCAGGATTTACTGCAAAACCCCGGCATTATCCGTAACCGGCTGAAAGTGGAGTCCATTATCCGCAACGCACGCGGTCTGCTCGCGTTCCGGGAACGGGGGGAATCCTTCCGGGACTTTCTGTGGGATTTTGTGGATGGCGAACCCATTCGCAACCACTGGCGCACCATGGCGGAGGTGCCCGTGACCACCCCGGCAGCGGAAGCCATGTCAAAAGCCCTTAAAAAACGCGGGTTCAACTTTGTCGGCCCCACCATCGTTTATGCCTTCATGCAGGCCACGGGTATGGTGAATGATCATCTGGTGGACTGTCCCTTCCGGGACTGAAACCGGGGTGGTCACAGGACCACCCCGACCCGGTCAGTAGAACAACCGCAGGTTTATGTCGTCAAAATAGACGTCGTTGTCATTACCTTGTTTACGCTCACCACCGGCAAACACCTTCACCGCACGGGTACCGGCTGGCAGGAAGTCGGCAATCTGTCGCAGTTCCCAGCTCTTCACCGTGTTGGAGGTGCGGTTTTGCGCGCCAGACCAGGGCAAGCTGCTGCCGTCCGCGGCCAGCGCCTCTACCCGCAACTGCGGCTGGTCCCGGTTTTCCCAGGTGGTCATCATGGCGGTCAATTCCAGGAAGGCCGTTCCGGCATCGATGTCTGCGCTGTAGGCACCCAGATCCACCACTTGAGACATCAGATCCAGACAGCAGTCACCGGGCTGACCTTGCCCAAATCCCCGCCCGGTAAAGTAGTAACTGCCTTCCGCCGCGCCAAAGCCACCGTTGTTACTGGCCGTGATTGCACTCATGCGGCCCGCCTCGATGGTCCAGCCCGTCAGGTTGCCCGCTTCGGCATCACCGTTAACCAGCAGGTTTTCGGTGCGGTTGCCGCCGATTTCAAAATTCGCCACGCTGCTCCAGGCAGACCAGTTCATGGCCTGATCTCTGACCCGGGCGCGCCAGTAGTAGGTGGTTCCCGGCTTGAGGATCAATGTTGGGCGCTGCTGGCCACTGTAACTGTCATAGGCGGAAACATGGGTGTTTTGTGAGGCAAACCGTTTGGTCCAGCGGAAATAGTCATCACCGCCCACCCGGATGGTCTTCTGTGCTGCCAGTGTGCTCAGGTCCAGCTGGAAAATGTCGACAAACTGCTGGGTATCAATCGCCTCAAAGCCCATCCATTTGTCACCGCCCACTTGGTCCGGCGCATCATAGAACAGGTTCTGGCGGCGGGTATCGTTACCCCAGATATCAAACACTACCCCGTCAAACGCTGGGTTTTCTGCCAGCTGCCACTGCACCTCCCGCACCTGTTCCGGGGCGCCAACATCAATGCCAAGCACCACCTCACCTGGCAACATTTCCCCGGTGCCGGCCGTCACCAGAGGCAGATTGTTGTGCTGGCCCGGCCTGAACGTCACCTCGTCCACCACGGCAAAGTCCGTGTCGCCGTCATAGCCTCCTTTCTTGCGCACCAGGGTCATGGAAGGCTCGCTGCCGAAGGTATAGGTCAGCACGTTGTAACCAAACTCGCTACGGCTGATCTCAAAGGTGTCGTAATCACGGATCTGACCATTCTGGTGCCCGGCATCGTCAAGCGGCTCGATGTAACCAGACACACTGGCGGCATTCAGCCACAGGTGCAGGGCATCCATGGACTGACCACGGGAATAGGCATGGGTATGGCCAAAAAAGTGACCCGTGATATGGCCGGTACGCTGGCTGTACTGTTCAAGCTCCGCCACCAACTCACAGGAACCGATACTCTCACCCACATTCCAGAGTTCCGACAGGCAGCCGTGGTGGAACATGCCCATCACGAAAGGTTTATCCGCCTGCTCCGCGTCTCGCAGCACTTCCCGTAGCCACTGCCGCTGTACCGCCAGTGTTTCACGATTGAACAGGCCATGAGCACCGGAGATGGGGTAGCTGTCCAACCCCACCAAGCGCAGATCCAGATAATCCAGGTAGTACCAGTGTTTCTCAAAACCTACCGAGCCATTATCCGGCGGTGACATGTAGGTTTTGTACAATTCAAGCTCAGCATTGCTGTAGTAATCATGATTACCGGGTACGGTCACCAGCGGCACATAGGGGGTTATGGCAGCCATGCGGCCGAACAGCTGCTCCCGCCAGTGGCTGCGGTTGCCACCCACCTGCACCACGTCACCGGAGATCGTAATGGCGGCGATGTTCTCGGCACAGGTATGTGGTTGCTCACCGTCACACTCTTCCCGCAGGAAACCTTCTGCCACTACATTGCTCAACACCACCTCGTAGTAGTTGCGGTCGAGCTGGGTATCACTGAGGGCGATGATACGCACCTGCTCAACGCCATCACCGGGGCGCGGCCAGGTCTTGAAAGCATAGGGCTGGGATACCCGCAGGGCTTGTTCAGCGTCCTGTGTCAGTACGAAGTATTCATAAAGGGTGTTGGACTCCAGGCCTCTGAGGGGCGCCCGGTATACCAGACCGTCCGTAGAAGTCGTTTCAGCACTGACCTTCACAAAAGACTCGCCACTGCCAAATGGTCGCGCCCAGACTTCCGGTAACGACTGGGCAGTTTCAAACATCACCGTCATGGTGTCATGACCGGGTGACTGCAGGTAAGGGTGGACAATAAACCCAGGCTGGCTTTCCGCGACCGGGGGGGGTATCAGCTCGGTACCTGGCTGCTCGATACCGGGCTCGTCAGGGGGGGCGCTGTCACTGCTGCCATTACAGCCAGCCAACAGCAGGCTGGTGGCGCCAAGCGCCAAACAGAATGCACGGGAACGTACCATGGAGACCTCATTGTGAGTTTTAACCAAGATTGGTACGTACCAGTTTCGCCACCACAGATTTCAGTTAGATGAACTTTATCTTCATGTTTTTTTAACTATTTATGAAAATGTAACCGTACTGGAACCTCCCAGATTAGTTGCATTCACGAAATGGTCACACAAACCGACCAGAATAAACCGCTGACTTCAGTTGCCGGAGACCACCTTGACGCCCCTCTCCACCTATCACGCGGTTGCAGCCAGACTGCAGGCCGAAATTCGCTCCGGTGAACTGGCGCCCGGCAGCAAATTGCCGTCAGAACGCCAGCTGTGTGAACGCCTCGGGGTCAGCCGGGTGAATGCCCGGGACGCCATGCATTATCTGGAGGGTCAGGGGCTGATTTACCGGCTGAACCGGCGCGGCTGGTACGTGGCACCGTCTGTGTTCATCTATGACCCAACACGAAGCCACAGTATTCGCGACGAGGCCCAGGCCCATGGCCGCCACCTGCATACCGAATTGCTCAGCGCGCGCCAGGAAACTCCGCCCCAGGCTGTCGTTTCACTGCTGCAGCTCGCCCCTCGTGAGGCGGTGGCCGCCATCAGCCGACGTCGCGCCGTGGATGGTCGCTGGGTGCTGCTGGAGCTCTGCTACTTCCGTAATGACGCCTTCCCCCGGCTCCTGGAGGAGGACCTGACCGGCTCCCTCACCGCCCTCGCCCGCCAGCGGTATGGCTATCAACACCGCGAGTTGGTAGTGCGGATTGCCTCATCCCCCCTGAGCGAGCAACAAGCGCAGCACCTGCATGTCCGTGACGGCTCACCGGCGCTGCGCCTGGAACGGGAGGTGCTGGTAGACGGCCGTTGTGTGGCGGTGGAGCGGGAGTACTGGCTGCACGACGCCATAGAAATGCAGCTGCGAGGACATACTTGATTTCTGTAGAACAGCCCTCACGTTGGTGTTCAGAGAGGAGCCACCCTATGCCTGACATTTATCATCTGCCCTGCCCCCATTGCCATAAAGTAAACCGCGTGCCCCGCAGCAAACTCGGCCAGCCCGGTCATTGCGGCGCCTGTAAGCAACCGTTGATGGCAGGCGACGTGGCCGAGCTGGGGGACGCCAGCCTTGGCGGCTTTGTGGGCAAGTCGGATCTGCCGGTGCTGGTGGACTTCTGGGCGCCCTGGTGCGGCCCCTGCAAAGCTATGGCGCCGGCCTTTCAGAGTGCTGCCCGCCACTGGGCGGGCCGGGTCGCGTTTGCCAAGCTCAACACGGAAGACGCACAACAGACAGCGGCGCGCTTCGGTATCCGCAGCATACCAACCCTGATTCTGTTCAAGGGCGGCCATGAGGTGACACGCTTGAGTGGTGCCCTGGCAGAAGCACAACTTAATCAATGGCTCAGCCAACAATTAACGAATTCCTGACCAGAGCGCCACAGCCTGGTTCTCACTGAGGCATTGATCGCTTTGTTACAGCAGCAGCTGTGGCACAATAGCGGCTACCATCACCACCAGGGACCTTGCCCACCATGGAAGACCATAGCCAATTCAGGCTGCTGTCGGAACGCCGCTTCCTGCCCTTTTTCCTGACCCAGTTTGCCGGGGCCTTTAACGATAATCTGTTCCGCAATGCCCTGCTTCTGCTGGTGACCTATACCGCCGGCGGCCTGATGGGGCTGTCGGTGGATATTGCCGTCAACCTGGCGGCCTTGCTGTTTATCCTGCCGTTTTTCCTGTTTTCCGGCATTGCCGGCCAGGTGGCGGACAAATACGAAAAGGCCGCCCTGATCCGCCGGGTCAAACTGGCAGAGATCGGCATCATGGTGCTGGCCGCCATCGGGCTCTGGTTCGGCTGGTATGAGGTACTGCTGCTGTTGCTGTTTCTGATGGGGGTGCAATCCACCTTTTTCGGGCCGGTCAAGTACGCCATCCTGCCCCAGGTGCTGCGGGACAGCGAGCTGGTGGGTGGCAACGCGCTGGTGGAGATGGGCACCTTCGTCGCTATTCTGGTGGGGACTCTGGTAGCCGGTGTGATGATGGGGAGTGAGCACCCACAACGGCTGGCGGCCGTGGGCGTGCTGGCGCTGGCCGTGCTGGGCTATCTATCCGCCCGTCAGGTACCGGCCACTGCACCGGCCAATCCAGAACTGCAAATCAGCCTGCGGCCGCTGAAAGAAACCTGGAACCTGATGCGGTTGGCGGCGGAAAATCATGCCGTGCTGCTCTGCATTATGGCCATTTCCTGGTTCTGGTTCCTCGGCGCCGCCTACCTGACCCAGTTCCCCAGTTTTGCTCAGGGCAACCTGCAGGGAGATGCCACGGTGGTCACGCTGCTGCTGGCCATCTTTACCATTGGCATAGCGCTGGGCTCCATGGCCTGTGAGCGCCTGTCCGGCCACCGGATCGAGCTGGGCATCGTGCCTATAGGGTCGCTGGGCATCAGCCTGTTTGGTATTGATCTCTACCTCAACATGCCCGTCAACCCGGTAGCGACCGACTGGTGGCTGATTCTGACGGACAGCGAGTACCGCCGCGTTGCCATCGACCTGCTGGGTATCGGATTCTTCGGCGGGCTGTTTATCGTGCCGCTCTATGCTTTTGTACAGAAAGAAACCCCACCGGAAACCCGCGCCCGGGTCATTGCCGCACTGAATGTGTTCAACGCCCTGTTTATGGTGGTCAGTGCCCTGATGGGCATCCTGATGCTGGGAGTCATCGGCATCAGTATCCCGGAATTCTTCCTGGTACTGTCCATCATGAACCTGCTGGTGGCAGGCTTTGTCTATCAGCAGGTGCCGGAGTTTACCCTCCGCTTTATCATTTGGGTGCTGTCTCACACCCTCTACCGGGTGCGTCACGAGGGCCTGCAGCAGATTCCCGAGCAGGGACCGGTACTGCTGGTCTGCAACCATGTGTCCTACATGGATGCGCTGGTGATTGCCGGGGCGGTCAAACGACCGGTCAGGTTCGTCATGGACTACCGCATTTTCAAAACGCCGGTGATGGGGGGCTTCTTCCGTCTGGCCAAGACCATCCCCATTGGCCCTCGCAACAAGGTGCCGGAGATCTACGACGCGGCCTTTGAGCGCATTGACGAGGAACTGGATGCCGGGCATGTGGTGTGTATCTTCCCGGAGGGGCGCCTGACCACCAGCGGTGAGGTGGAAACCTTCCGCAACGGGGTGGAACTGATCCTCCAGCGCCGCCCGGTCACCGTGGTGCCTATGGCACTGCGGGGGCTCTGGGGCAGCTTCTTCAGCCACTGTGGCGGCACTGCCTTCAGCCATTGGCCGCGGCGCTTCTGGTCCCGTATTGAATTGCTGGCGGGCGCACCGGTGGCCGCCAGTGAGGCCACGGCTGCCGGCCTGCAGGACACCGTCACCCAACTGCGGGGCGAACGGCGGTGAGGCGGGTACGCTACGGTAAGCATATCGCCCGTGTCGAGCCTGCGGCGGGCGTCACCGGTACGCTGCACTATGATGGCACGAACTGTTTTTTCCGCGTGCAGCTGCCCAACGGTGACTTCAGGGACTACGACTTGCGCCATGACGACCTGCAGGTCACTCTGGCCGCCGATGCGCTGGCGTCGTTCTATTATCTGGACGATGACTGCATTCTGGACCACAGCCCCGAGGTGCTGGGGCTGCCGCCAGCCTGATGCGGCTCAGTCCGCCGCCGTGGTCGCCACGTAAACCGTGTTGAAGGACTCAATATTCTGTAACGGGTTATAGAAACCCACGGCATGTGCGCTGGCGCCCTCGAATACCTCCGCCAGTACCGCCATAAAGTCTGCATCCTCGGGCTCATTGGACCATAGGGCAAAAACCCCGCCCGGACGCAATTGACGGGCCATTCGGGTCAGGCTTTCGACCGTATAGAAACTGGCATTGCTGTCATGCAACAGGGCTCGGGGAGAGTGATCAATATCCAGCAAAATGGCATCAAACAAACGGCCTGGTGCCTGTGGATCAAAGCCGCCACTGGCGGGGTCTGCCAGCTCAAAAAAACTGCCATGCACATAGCGACAGCGGGGGTCTGCATTCAGCACCTTGCCCAGAGGCACCTTCTCCTGCTGGTGCCAGCCAATTACTGGCTGCAGGTAATCCACCACCAGCAGCTCTGACACCCGCTCAGGCTTGAGCGCTGCCACCGCGGTATAGCCCAGCCCGAGGCCGCCCACCACCACAGTCAACTGCTCGCCGTCAACGGCCGCCAACCCCAGATCGGATAAGGCCTCCTCAGCCTCCACGAACATACTGGACATCAAAAATTCCTCGCCCAGCTTCACTTCATAGATATCCCTGTCACCCAAGGCCGGAATGCGCCTGCGGCGCAGGGTGATCTCACCAATCGGTGACGGCTGGCTGTCAATCTGTTCAAATAGCAGGCTCATGGCTGTAACTCTTATGGCAAGCAAAACGACATACTAACAAAGATAAGGGCTCTATAACGCCCAACACCCTCTGGAAGGAACCACACCATGCCCACAGCTCTGCAGCTAGACCGCTGGTACGCGCTGTTACCAGACACCGACCAGCCCAGTGCCGAACTGGCCATTGCGCGCCTGCTCACCCGTTACCAGGAGCCTCATCGGGCTTACCATACCCTGGATCACATCACTGCCTGCCTTGCCCATCTGGATGCCCACTGGCATACCCTGGATAATCCTCAGGCCGCAGCTCTGGCACTTTGGTATCACGATGCCGTTTACGATACCCGCCGGCAAGACAACGAAGCCCGCAGTGCCGACCTCGCCCGGAAAGAGCTGAGCGCCCTTGGCATCAACCCCCATCAGTGTGAAGACATTCATAACCTGATCATGGTCACCCGCCACCCCAGCCAGCCCCACAACGCCGATGCCCGCTATCTGCTGGATATCGACCTGGCCATACTGGGGGCCAGCCCACAGGCGTTCGCCCGCTACGAACAACAGGTGCGCCAGGAGTACCACTGGGTGCCAGAACACCTGTACTGCGAAGGCCGTGGCAAACTGCTGCAGAGCCTGCTGGCCGCGCCCACCCCGTACCACACCGCTGTTTTCCGGGACAGCCATGAAGTTCAGGCGCGGGCCAATCTCACACAGTCCCTCAGGCAGTTACAAGCCGGGCAATGCCCAGCCGCCTGACCGGGCTCGCAGCGTTCGCACTCAATCAGTGCAATAATACTTGCCAGCGCCCCCTGAGCGGGGCAGCATGGCCACCTGAACCACTATTCACCCAAAAGGAGCACTCACATGGCACGCGCTACCGCACGTCATATTCTGGTCAGCACCGAAGCACAATGCGAAGAACTGAAGAAAGCCATTGAAGGCGGGCAGGACTTTGCCGAAGTGGCACGCCAGCACTCCAGCTGCCCCTCCGGCCGCAACGGCGGCGACCTGGGCTCATTCGGCCCCGGCCAGATGGTACCGGAGTTCGACAAAGCCGTATTTACCGGCGAAGTCGGCAAAGTGCTGGGCCCGGTAAAAACCCAGTTCGGCTACCACCTGCTGGAAGTCACCAGCCGCAGCTGAAGCCAGCAAGCACCTGAGGGGCGCCTGCGCCCTTCAGTGCCGCATGCCCAGACTGAACAGAAACAGCAAATAAGCGCCCGCACCCGCCAGTGGTAACAGGTGCCAGTAGTAATACTGGGTGCTACCACCGTTCATATAGCCCACCACCAGCATCACCCCGGCCACCAGACTCAAGCCGGGCAGCAAAAACAGCGACTGATCCAGCACGCTCAGCTGCCAGCGCTCCAACTTGCCACTATTCACCGCCCCACCACCGGCGAAAACAGCAAACATAAACAACTGCATAGCCAGCATCAGCTGGCCGAAGACACCTAGCCCGGATTTCTCACAAGGGAATAAAAAGAAGCGGCTGAAAGTGTTAGAATTTCAGGACCTTACACCATCCATTCGCACCAACAACCGCTATCCGAAATGGTACCTGAAAAACTGACCTTCACG
>JAIUMV010000004.1 GCA_022565395.1 Marinobacter sp. | reverse complement strand
GCAGGCGAGCTTCCAGGCCCCAATCTGCTCCGGGTAGAGCCCATGTTTGCGACAGTATTCACTGAGTTCTGCCTCCGACATCGCGGCGGTCTCAAGAACAATGCGAAACTTCTCTTCGCTACTCCACTTATCGGGTGTGGCTGAGTTCGATGGCAAAACGGCACCTCGTTCTCTGGCGGCTTTGCGCCAATTGTACAAGGTTGCGGTACTGATGCCCTCCTGGCTGGCCAGTTCGGCCACGGTCAGACTGTGGGGCGGCGCCATCTTCTGGAGAATGGCTTCCTTACGTTCTGCGGAGTAATGGGGCATGGTTGTCCTCTGAAATAGTCAGGTGACAACTACGCTGACAGATAGGGATCCCTCAACAACACGCAGTACCGACCTCGTTCAGCCGACCTGAAACGCAGGCCTCTACGTTATACCCGCCATCCTTTCCTAGGCATGCCTGTCCCTGTTGTTTTTCTCCGCCCCGGCAAACGGGGCCATATCCCCGACACGCAACCGCCCATCCTGAACCGCCTGGGCATCACCGCCAGCGACTGGCTTACCCAGGCCACCGAGTTTGAAGCCCGCTACGGCGAGATCACCCGAGGCCAACGGGACCAACGGCGAAAGGCGGCCTAGCAACTCACTTCAACACAACGTCCTGATACGGCACTACAAGGCCGGGCCTACACACGCCTTAAAACCGCGGCATCCGGCCAATACTGGCAAAATCATCCAGCCACACGTACTAGCGAGCTATTTCAGCCGATCTGAAACGCAGGCCTCAGCGCTGTATGGGCGATTCTTCCTAGCCATGCCCTTCCTAGCCATGCCTGTCCCTGTTGTCCTCTAGCCATGCCTGTCCCTGTTGTCCTGCAGCGAAGCAGAGAAAAGGGCGTCCGGTGGAGGGCCATCAGGCCCGGAACGAACTGGAACTAATTGTTATATTTTTCTAGAAAACTTGGCAAATTCTGCGGCTGTGGCTCCAAAACATGATAGACAATCTTCTTTCTAAGGTTTTCCATTATACCTTCCCGAAAGTTTTCTAAACGCGCAAGCGAATTGTTTGTAGCAAGTATTGATCGCCAGTGAACACTGGTCTCTTCAACTGGGCTTTCAAACTTCAATATCCGGGTAAGTGCCATGTGCGCAAAAAGCATACTGGTTTCGTCAGCAACACAGTGAATTATAATATGAGTGTCCGTTACTTCTTCTGACTCGTCCAAATCCCATGAAGGAAAAATCTTCTGGGCCAAGGGTGACAAAGATTCTATTCTTTCCGATAGCCGATTTGTGAAATAAACATCGTCAATAATCACGTTCCAGTACTGAGACTCCACATTTTCAGATTTTACAGTACTTACGAGATCTTCTTTTTTGCAGCTTATATGAACACCAGAATTCGCAGCCAGAGTATATGCAAAATCGCCGGCTAATATGCCCAAGAGAGAACTCTTTAGAGCAGACTCAAAATCTAGATTGTAGTTTTTCTTTGCTAGTTTAAATTCATCAAGTGAAACTAAGCTCCATACATCCCATCTGTTTTTCCATGCAATTAGCATCGGCAAACCGAGTAGCTCAGCATAGTTCGTAAGCTTTTCTTTATATTCAGGAGTAAATGATAGTTTATTCTTCTTTCCAGATGTCTTGACCTCAACTAGGACGGGAAGATCTTTTTCTTTATACTTAAATACCGCGAGCAAATCAGGAACTTGGTAATGAGACTTGGATTGCTCGGGAAACTGATGTTGATCCAATTTGTGAATAAGCTGGCATTTACCTAGCCAACCACAGATAACGCTAAACTCATCTTCCCTCGGTAATCCATAATGAAGCCTCTTGACTCGCTTGGCGACCTGTTCGGCATCGGCATCCCAACCGATCTGCTCGAGCGCTTCGTGAACGAGTCTTTCAATTTCCTCCGACTCCATTTAGTGACGGCTCCTTAAATATAACGCCCGCATTTGCGGCTGGTTTGGAGCGCAGCGGAAAACCAGTCCGACAACATGCGCTTGTTATATCTCAACTTTCGCAAAATTCCACCGGTCCCAAACTACGTTGAGCGAGCTCTTTATTGAGCAGATCGACAGCCTTTTCTCGTAAGGAATTCAACTGTTGAGCAACTTCATGGGATCTAATTTCAATGACTGTTTGATGTTCAACGATTCCGCCATCGTGCAAAGCTTGAGTAGCGATTTCTCGGGCACGCTGGAGGAGCTTGGCAGCTTCCTTCAGTCCCGCGATTTGCGGCTTTGGAATTCTACATTCATCGATAACTCGAGATTCGCGATCTACCAAGCGGCCGGTAGCAATTGCACTTTGGGTATCACCGATTGCTTGGATGAAATCAGTAGCTCGATTCTCCAAATGAAACGGAGTTCTTATGGCAGGACGGTCAAACGCAGAGCTTAGCAGAAGCAAGTAATGCTCCAGCTCATCGTAGCTTGCTCGGTATTCCAAGACCTCTTTGTAGTATCGATACATCAGGTCTGTGTGGTCGTTGAGAAAGTCTTGGTAGTCCTCCCAAAACATTAACGACACTTTGAATGGTTGGCCAGCAGCATTCAGCGCACGCACATGCGCCTGCAAGTTTGCATCTCGTGGGCCAGTGGTAGCGATGACAAAACGGTCCAGCTTTGGCTTGAAGCCCTTCGCCGCCGATATTTCGGCATCGATTTCAGCGGTTGTTAGCTGTTTCGATGGCGAGGCGGAATTTTGCTTTTTCTTGCACTGAATTCCGGTTCCTTCGCAAGCAGAACGATTGTAACCAAAGACATCAACGCCTGCTTGGGCTTGCCCTTGACGACCGTGACGCTCTGCATAGTCGTCCTTCCACGCCCTACGTGCATAGTCAAGCGTAAGTCGCTCGAAGTCTTGCCAATTAGCTGGAGGCGCAATTTCTACTTCAATTCCTGGCACGAGATCTCCTTGAGATATAACGCTCGCATTTGCGGCTGGTTTGGAGCGCAGCGGAAAACCAGTCCGACAACATGCGCTTGTTAAATACTGTACGTAGCAAAAAACCTCATTGCACCTGATTTCGAAAGGAATTCCTCACCAACAAGCATTGGCTGGTACACCATTCCGCCGGTAAGGTCTGACGGATGCATTGTGATTGCTCCGCCTATACCTTCCTCAATGCCATTTGCCTTCGCGTAAGTTGTTGGAAGAGAGAAATCCAATATTTCCAGAGAAGGAAGCGTAAGCCACGCATGGATATTTACATCAGAGCCCGTGATGCCCTTCTTGAGCATTTCCGACATGCTTTCTTCTGTCTGCTTGAACATCTCACTGTTTTCAAAGCTAACCCACCCAATGGTGTAGAAAGCGCTACAATCTAAAATTTGTTCAATAACTGGTTTTAGTCTCATGTGAAGCGAGAGACATTGAGCCACGACATCCTCTTCATTCAACTCGCCCATAATGTCGCATATCGCAATCGGAAGGCGGCTCAAAGCCTCTTCGGTCAGAAATCGAGCATCACTTAATTCAACGTTTGGAGTGCTCAAGCCAAAGCGTGTCGTTCGTTCGAGCGCATCCAAAAATTTTGACTCGTACACCTACGTTCTCCTTGGTATTTAACGCTCGCAACAGCGGAAAATTGGGAGCGCAGCGAGCAATTTTTCCGACTGCTTGCGCTTGTTATAAGCCAACTGTGCTGTTGGCTGTCAATGGCTATACCTTATTTTCATCATAAGGAATTTCGACAACAATCGGCCTCTCGGATTTGACTATTTTACCAAAAACAACCGCTTGAAGTTTCTTTAGATTTGGAACCATCTCAGCACAACTGGAGCCAAAAATATTTCTTAGAAAGCCAATACTTGTATCGTCATAACACGCAAAGCTGATAATAGAGTTACACTGAGTTAGCACGGTTTTGCTTACGTTGGCTGTTCTTTGAGCCAGAACGAGAAGGCCGACATTATATTTCCTACCCTGAAGTGCAATCTGCGAAATTTTTGCAACCAAACCTTTAGAGGCAAAATCAGAGACACCCATTGTTGCTGATTCAGGCATTATCGTGTGAGCTTCTTCTACTGCAACAAGGATTTTTTTGGATTCGTCGCCAAAACTTTCCTTGGCGATGTTCAGCAGACACGACATGTATATTTCCGTGATGAAAATTGATGCCTGCGAATTGGAAATTTCTGGCAACTGGATAAGCCCCAGCCTGGCGCCTTCATCGGCCATAAATGCCCTTAACGAAGCATCCACATCATGTCTGAGCTGTTCGCTAAACGCCTGTAGAGCTTTTTTTTCATTTGGAGCACCGTAAGTCCCAGTCTCAACATCAAATAGCTTTTGACTTAGATCTCGTGATGTCTGCTCTTGAATTGAAAGATCAGTTGGATTCAGGTCTGCAAGTCGGCCTTTGTACTGTGAAGTCAAATCTATGCAGATCACTTTTATCCCACAGGCCACTGAATGTCTGATTAGGTCAAAAGCAAATTCAGTTTTGCCAGACCCAGTTACACCAAGAACCGCCGTATGAAAATTGAAATTACCAACAAAATCACCTACTACAGGAACATTTGACTTTGGCAGGTTTCCAAAATTGAAGTAATTTGGGTTAGGTTCGCCCACATAAAGATCAGCAGTGTTATCAGCTAAGGAAAAAACTGGTGCATTCATATTTGGAAGCCAATCAAACTTTATAAACTCTCCGTTCTCCAATATCCCTAACTGAGCAGCAAAGGCTATTTGGTAGCCGTGTTTATCGCCATCTAAATTTTCCTCAATTGTTGTCCCAGCAGAAATCTGGTAGAAAATCTTTTTGCCGTCGACCTTGCACCAAATAAGCATGCCATCCGCACATGGACAACCGGCCTTCACCTCAAGTCTGATTCGCCCAATCGAAGAATCCTCAGCTACAAAGCCAAGTAGTCTAGCCTGTGTGGTTTCTCCTAAAAGGCCCATTACAGCATCGTTTTCTAACAACTCACTCGGTTCATAGATATGCCCATCAACTAACCCAGTCTTTAAATTCTCCACAGCACCAAGAAGCATTGCGGTTCCTATTCTGCGCTCGTCGTTGAGGTGGGAATACAAAGGCAAAACCCATTGCTGACTTTTATCAACACGCTGATAGATTAGAGGCTTACCCCGCTCCCAATCAGTATTCTGATTTATGGCGAATCTTAAAATTCCTGGGTTATCCAGTCTAAGTAACTTGCCTATGGGCTGGATTATTTCTTGCCCCCTAAAGCTCATTGAGGACAACAGTTGAGGGATTCTTAATGGCCATATGGCCATAAATACACCCCAAAACACTATGAGATAAACAGCCAGTTCGGATTGGATCGAATAGAATGAGTAAATACCGAACAAAAACACTACAGAAAATATCAGCCTAGATCGACCGAGGACAATGGCCGGTTTATAAAGTCGGCTATTAACCACCGAGGTGAACTCACCAGAAACTCGTCCTCCTGATGTTGCCACACAAATAGCCGAGATTAGGAAAACAAAAAGACAGTAAGAAAATACAACCCACCAAGCAAGTACCGGTGACACATGATATACGCCGAGCATTGTTATGCCAGCCATTAGCGAATTGATCATTGAATCTGCAGGTTTTGTAAAAAAATGCTCTAAGATTGCCGAACCCAGGACAATCAATAGAAGAGCATTCTGGAAAACTATTGCATACTGAGGGTCTTGGGGAAGCGGAGAGCCTGTGAATTTCCATGAAATGATGAGCGCACACAGCAACCCAGCTAACATGATAAAGACACGAATCATTGGTTTTGTGTAATCATCGGCGACTTTTGGATTCATGTTCTTACTTCCTTTAATAGACACCATTGCGGCGTATCTTTGGCTTATAACAGCTGTTAGATAGCACGCTCCACAAGCGCAAAAATTTGACTGCTTCATTATTACAAAACAAACACCAACTCAGAAACCAAAAAAACCCTTTAAAAACAAAAGCCTAAACCCACCCCAACAAACACCCCACGTATTCGCAACGCACGCTAACCACCCTAACTCAATCATACTGTTTAAAACCACAGCCAACAGAATCCAGCGCCAGGCAGAAACCCACCCATGCAGCCAAAACGAAGGGAAACAAGCAAAACACACCGGCAAAAAACACGCTACCGCCCCGCCGGCTACCTGACACCCAATCCCTGGCAAAGACATGCGCAGCCCACTGAAGCGTCAATACACGGGCTGTGACCTGTTTTCTAATCTAGTGCTCACCGTACATCTTCGCAAGACTAGTTGCCCACCTCCTCATACCCTTGCAGGCCATCTGAGCCGCAATGTGATCCCTGGCTGACTGCACTGAACGGCGCGCTGGGGTATCGCCGCATCAACATTCAGCTGACCCTGATTGCAGTGGCTGCCCGGTTAAAAGCCTGTAGACTTACCGTCATAAAAGAACAATAGAGATCTTATCCATGAAAATGCTCAGCCCCACCGACCAACTCTTCCTGTGGCTGGAAAAGCGCCAGCAACCCATGCATGTGGCTGGCCTGCAGCTGTTCTCCTTTCCCGAGGATGCCCCGGACAATTACGTGTCGCAGCTCGTCGAGCAGTTACGGGCCCACACCAAGGTCACCGCGCCCTTTAACCAGCGGCTGGTGAGCCGGCTCGGGCAGTCCTATTGGCAGGAAGATCCGCAGCTGGATCTGGACCATCACTTACGGCATGAAGCTCTGCCAACCCCCGGCCGTATCCGCGAGCTGCTGGCGTTTGTCTCGGCAGAGCACAGCCATGCCATGGACCGGGAGCGGCCACTGTGGGAAGTGCATCTGATTGAGGGGTTGCAGGGGCGGCAATTTGCCCTGTACACCAAGGTGCACCACGCACTGATGGATGGCGTCTCGGCCATGCGCACGGCACAGCGTATTCTGTCCACCGATCCTGACGCCCGTGACCTGCCGCCCATCTGGGCCTTGCCACCGCGGCAGAAGCGGGCAGGGGAAGCCCCCTCGGTGATTCAAAGCCTGATGCAGTTGCTTGGGGCGGGCAGCCGGCAGCTGGGCACGCTGCCCACCGTCACCCGCGAGTTGTTCAAGACCATTAATGATGCGCGCAAGGACCCGGCCTACAAGTCCATCTTCCATGCGCCGCAGAGCCTGCTGAACAAACCCATTACCGGCTCCCGCCGGTTTGCTGCGCAGTCCTATTGCCTGAAACGCATCAAGGCGGTGGGTGAAGCCTACGGCGCCACGGTAAACGATGTGGTCACGGCCATGTGCGCCAGCGCCCTACGCACCTACCTGATGAACCTGGATGCGCTGCCGGAGAAACCGCTGATCGCCATGATTCCGGTATCCCTGCGCAAGGATGATTCCAGCGAGGGCAATCAGGTGGGGGTAATCCTGGCGTCGTTGGGCACCCATCTGAACGACCCGGTGCAGCGCCTGATGCATATCCGCGCCAGCATCATGGAAGCCAAGGACCGCTACGCCAGCATGAGCCCGGAGGAGATCCTCAACTACACCGCCCTGACCCTGGCCCCGGCCGGTTTCAACCTGCTGACCGGGCTGGCCCCCAAGTGGCAGACCTTCAACGTGGTGATTTCCAACGTACCGGGGCCAAAGGAGCCCAGCTACTGGAACGGCGCCCGCCTGGAAGGCATGTACCCGGTGTCCATCGCCCTCGACCGCCAGGCCCTGAACATGACGTTGACCAGCTACTGCGACCAGATCGAATTCGGCCTGGTAGGCTGCCGCCGGACGTTGCCTAGCTTGCAGCGCATGCTGGACTACCTGGAGGATGGGTTGGCAGACCTGGAGCGGGGGTTGGGGTAACGAATTTTTGCCGCGGAATCCGCGGAAGGACGCGGAAAAAGATAAAAGATTTTTGGCCATGGACGGCACAGACACTCACGGACAAAAAATATAAAGTTTTTAATAAGTTAGTAAGTATTTGTCCGTGTCAGTCCGTGCCGTCCGTGGCTAATCAGTGTCTTTTTCCGCGTCCTTCCGTGGTTTCCGCGGCTAAAAAAGGGGGTTGATCAGGGCCCGATTTCAGGCGCAGGATCAGGGCCGCCTTCGCGGAATTCGCTGGCAGACTTGCCGGTCCATTTGCGGAACGCGCGGCTGAAGTTGGACAGGTCGGCGTAGCCCAGTTCATAAGCAATCTCGCTGATGGACTGGTTGGTGTAGCGCAGTAGCTGGATGGCGCGGTCTTTCAGTACGGCTTCAACGATCTCCCGGTAGGTGGTGTCCCGGTCCGCCAGGCGGCGTTTGAGGGTGCGGGAGGAGACGCAGAAGCGCTCGGCCATGGCTTCCAGGGAAGGCAACGGGCCGGGCATGACATGCAGCATGTTGCGGATGGCCAGGGTGATGTCGCCCTGCTCTTTCAGTGCCTTCTGTAGCTCGAACTCACACTGCTGGCGGGCCATTTCGGAGGCTTCCGCATCCGCCAGGCGCATCTTGGCTTTGAGCAGATCTTTGGGGAATACCAGCATGTCGCTGTCCTGGCCAAACTCATAGGCCACCGGCAACTGGCTGGCAAATTTCTTGAAATAGACCGGCTCTGGTGCTCTGAGCTTGATCACTACCCCCGTCAGCTTGCCTTCTTCAAGCTCAAAGCCCTGTTCCTTGGCGCTGCTGCGGTCTACCAATTGTTCCGCCAACATCACCAGGGTAGCGCTGACCACTTCTGCCAGAAACTGGTACAGATGCGGTACATCGAACTCGGATTTCATCTGCACCAGCACCTTGTCGCCCGCTTCCCGCATATCCATGCTCAGAAAGGGCGCGCGTAGCTGCAGGTAGCGTCTTACGGAGTCCAGTGCCCCCGCCATGGTGGGGCTGGTGAGCGCTGCCAGGCCCAGCGTACCGTGGATGGTCAGGCGCAGCTCGCGGGCGAGGATAAAGCTCAGCCCCTCGTTCGCCGCCAGCTTCATAGAGCGTTCGAGCATCAGGATGGCATCGGTAATAAACACCCGGCTGTCGTTAGGCAGCAGGTCCTCAGGCTTGATCGCCAGGCCGTCATAAAGAGGGCGGTCGTCATGCCCCAACCGACGCACTGTCTCAGCCATAACACGCAGATATACCCCGGGAATCAGGAAGAGCCCTAGCATCTGGCGCTCTTTCTCACGGTTGGTACTGGTCATAAGGATCCTTTTCGGGTGTCCGATACGGAAATGTGAACTGATGCTAACACGAAGCGTGAACTTCGTCGGTGTGGCTAAAGCACCCGATTTCAGTGTCAGCAGAGCCAATTATAGAAGGCTGTGGCCCATCATCCACGATCAGCGTCCTATTTACGCATTCTACCAAGCGCTTGACCAGCCCACACTGTAGCCATGACATTGACCAAAGCGCTTTGCGCAGAGGAGTTGTAATGCAAAATACTATCGCAACCAGCAAAACCATCAGCCACCGCAAGCCCGCGGACGTCACCATCAAGCCGCAGCGTATGGGTTTCGAGTTTGGTGAGCAGGTGCCGCGCTACTGGCTGGAGAACAGCCCGTTCCTGAGCCACATGATGAACGCCCTGTCCATCCTGTTCCCGGAGGGCGAGCGTTTCTTCGTGGATTCTGTGCGGATGTTCCGTGATCAGGTTACCGATCCGGCCCTGAAAGAAGAGATCAAGGGCTTTATTGGCCAGGAAGCCATGCACTCCCTGGAGCACATCACCATGAACCAGCATGTGCGCGATCAGGGCATGCCGGTGGAAGAGCTGGAAGACCAGCTGAAAGTGCTGCTGGGCATTGCCCGCAAGCTGCCCAAGCGTCAGCAACTGGCTATCACCTGCGCCCTGGAGCATATCACGGCCATGATGGCGGACATGCTGCTGGACCGTAATGATGTGCGTGAAGACATGCACGAGTCCATGCGCCCGCTGTGGGTCTGGCACGCCATTGAAGAAACCGAGCACAAAGGCGTGGCTTACGACGTATACCAGTCTGTCGGTGGCAACTATCTGGAGCGCACCGGCGCGCTGGTAGCCAGCACCGGCCTGTTGTTCGTTGTTGCCGGTTACTTCACCACCCGCATGATGGTCCGTGACCGCAAGAGCTTCAGCCTGAAGGATACCGCCAAAGGTCTGTGGCGCTGCTGGGGCCGTGATGGCGCCTTCTCTAGCCTGATCCCCATCTGGCTGGACTACTTCAAGCCGGGCTACCACCCCTGGCAGCACGACAACAGCGCGTTGATCAAGCGCTTCAAGGATGAAATCGAAGGCTATATCGCGCCCGAGTTCAAAGCTGGCAACCGCCGCACCCTGAACTGAGCCTGACGAGCTGAACAGAACCGGAGCACCGCTAGGGCTCCGGTTTTTTTGTTTTTGCCGCGGAATCCGCGGAAGGACGCGGAAAAAAGACACTGATTAGCTAGCCACGGAAGACACGGAAAAACACGGACAAAAAATTATATCTTTTAATAAGTTAGTAAGTCTTTGTCCGTGTCCGTGTCCGTGTCCGTGTCCGTGTCCTTCCGTGTCTTCCGTGGCTAAAAATCTTTAATCTTTCCTTTCCGCGCCCTTCCGCGGATTCCGCGGCTATAACAAAAAGGGCGCCCGCAGGCGCCCTCTGTGTACCGGCGGAAAGAACCGGTCAGTTGTACAGGCTCTTGCGGGAGAACTTGGCTACCAGGGGCTGATAGGCGGAGCCCAGGGTGCGGGCCATGGCGTCCAGGGCGACGGCGTCGGGGCCTACCAGGATGCGGGACTCGTTCTTGATAATGCCGCGCACAATGATCTTGGCCGCTTTCTCAGGCGTGGTCATGGCGATCTTGTCGAAGGTGTTGCGCTGGGCTTCCGCTTTCGCGCCGTCAATCGCCATACGGGCAGCACGGGCGATGTTGGTACGGATACCGCCCGGGTGGACGCAGCTGACGCCCACCGGTTGGCCTTCAATGGCCATTTCCTGGCGCAGGGCTTCGGTGAAGCCACGCACGGCAAACTTGGCGGCGTTGTAGGCGCTCTGCTTGGGCACACCGATCAGGCCGAACAGGCTGGAGATGTTCACTACGTGGCCGTCGCCGGAGGCAATCAGGTGCGGCAGGAAGGCGCGGGTACCGTGGGCGACGCCCCAGAAGTCGATATCCATGATCCATTTGAAGTCTTCATCAGACATTTCCTGAACGGTGGCGGAGAGGGCCACACCGGCATTGTTGATGATGATGTTGGCCTGACCGAAGTCCTTTACCACCTGCTCGGCATGAGCGTAGATGGCATCACGGTCAGCAACGTCCAGCCGATAGGTACGTACTTCAACCTCGGCACACAAGGCGGCGGTTTCTTTCAGGCCGGCTTCATTGACGTCTGACAGCGCCAGCTTGCAGCCACGATTCGCCAACTCCACAGCCAGCGCCCGCCCGATACCCGAGCCAGCACCGGTGATGACGGCCACTTTGTTGTTCAGGTCTTTCATACCATTCCTCACATCTTGTTGTTCGGAGCCGGCTGTATTGAGCCGAATCTAGAGTTAACACTCTAGGCTATTACCGCTACAGGGAGTATGGCATCAAAGGACAGCCATGCAGGTCATCAGGGCCAGCAGCCGTCTACTTCAGCAGGTGATCCAGAGGAAACTGATAGCTAGGGGCAAAAGTGTCCAGAAAATAGCTGACGGCAGGCAGGGGGTCTTCCTGCAATCGTGCGAGTATCTGCTCCGCTGCGGGCTCAAACTCACGGTTGCCCGCCTGAATCTCGGCCTGGCATTTCAACCAGGCGGAAAGGCGGTCGGCCGCCTTGATAATGGCCTGTTGTTCCTCGCCCCAGGCCGCTTCCTGAAGGTAAGGACGAAAACTATCACGCAGCTCATCAGGTAGCAGCGCCAACAACTCGTCCTCCGCTTTATGCTCCACATCGGCGAAAACCTGACGCATAACCGCAGAATGGTATTTGACAGGGGTTGGCATGTCGCCTGTAATAACCTCTGTGGCGTCGTGATAGAGCGCAGCGGCGGCGATGCGATCAGCGTTCAGTTGGCCGTTGAAGTGCTGGTTGGTAATCAGGGCCAGGGCATGGGCCAGGGTGGCCACTTCCCAGGAGTGGGTGGCGACATTCTCTTCAATGGCGTTGCGCATCAAGCCCCAGCGGCGAATCCAGCGTAGGCGTGAGATATAGGCAAAAAAATGACTGGTGGACGACGGCATGGGGTCACTTGTATGGTTGTAGTGGAAGGCTCGATAAACGCACAGCAACTGTACTCAGCGCTATGCTGATACCTTAACCGAAACAGGCAGTACGGACTATATCGGGTATGTCACTGATCAAACGGTATGCAGCACTCTGGCTGATGGCCCTTTCCCTGCCCCTGGCGGCAGAAATCACCATCACCGTTGGAGCCTACAACTATCCTTCCATCGCGCTTATCGACGACCAGGGTGCACTGCGGGGGCTGGCGGGCGATGTGTTGGCGGAGCTCAACCAGCGCCAGTCCGACTATCACTTTGTATTCCAGGAAACCGCGCCAAAGCGGCGCTACATGGACTTCGAGCAACGCCGGTACGACGTTATCCTGTTTGAAAGCCCCAGCTGGAGCTGGCAGGCTTATCGCCATTACGCCACCCGCCCCTTCCTCAGCGATCAGGAGCTCTATGTCGCGCTGGCCAAGCCTGAGCGGGACGAGTCCTTTTTTGATGACCTGCAGAGCCGCGCGTTAGTGGCCATTTTTGGTTTTCACTATGGCTTTGCCGGTAACAATCCGGACGATATCAAGCTGACGGAACGCTTCAATATTGATCTGTCCCACAGCCACCGGCGTAATCTGGAACTGATTCTGGCGGATCGTCCGGCAGCGGCGGAAGTGGCTGTGGTCAGTCGCTCATTTCTTGCCTCGTTCAAGGCGCAGCGGCCTGAGGACTACGCCAGGCTGCTGGTATCTGAGCGCGTGGACCAACACCATGACCTGGCTGCCATCGTGCATCCTGAGGCGCCGGTTACCGCGGAGACGCTGGAATCCATGATTGACCTGCTGGTTGCAGACGGCACCTTTGCCAAACTGGCAGCCCAGTACGGCATTCCCCTGCACAACGGTACCGAACACGGTCATTGAACCAGAGATTTCTATGAATATCAGTGATATGCGCCGCGAATTCGAGAGCGATGGCCTCGATCGCGAGGATCTTGATGATAATCCGATACAACAGTTTGCCCATTGGTTTCAGGCCGCCCGGGATGCCGACATTCTGGAGCCCAACGCCATGTCCCTGGCCACTGCCACGGCGGACGGCCAGCCCTCATTGCGTACGGTTTTGCTGAAATACTTTGACGAGACCGGCTTTGTGTTTTTCACCAACTACGGCAGTAACAAAGCCCGGGAGCTGGACAGCAACCCGCAGGCCGCGCTGCTCTTTCCCTGGATCGGGCTTAACCGCCAGATCATTGTTCAGGGCCGGGTGGAAAAGGTCAGCAAAACCGAATCCCTGCGGTATTTCAGCTCCCGCCCCCGGGGCAGTCAGATCGGGGCCTGGGTGTCGGAGCAAAGCAAGGTCATCACCTCCCGCGGCCTGCTGGAGCAGAAGGTTGAGGAGATGAAGCGCAAATTCCGCGAGGGCAGCATTCCCTTGCCCTCCTTCTGGGGCGGTTACCGGGTGGTACCCCGTCGTATCGAATTCTGGCAGGGCCGGCCCAGCCGCCTGCATGACCGCTTCGAATACGTCAGGCAAGGTGACCGCTGGGCGATTAACCGTCTGCAGCCCTGAGGGCTGATCCCGAATCCCGCGCATAACGTACTTAACCCCATCAGTAACACGCGCCGGGCAGCCGCCCGGCTCAGGGGATCAGACGCATGCGCATCAGCCTTGCACAATTACGGGATCTGGCCGATCCGCACATTGAATTACTGGAAATCATTTCACTGGAAGGCCAGCGCTATATGGCGCGGCTCTACCTGGATGGTCAGCCACTTATTCTGTCTAACGACGCCAACGACACCTTGTTGTTGCGTAGCAGTTGGGAGGTCAGGGATCTGCTGGGCTCCTTTTCTATCCGCCGCACAGACGTGGTTCACCCCTCCGCCTACAACGAAATGGTTGGCCTGTCTGCACAGACGGTAGCGCCGTTGCGGATCAAGGTCGGAGAGGCGTGAGTATGATTGTCGTCGCACGTCTGGCTATGCTGGTGGGCCTCGCAGGTCTGGTTCCCTTTGTGCTGGGCGCCGGGTCTGTGCTGTTCTGGACCTCCCATAGCGCCATTATGGCGCACTATTTCTATCTCTACTGCGCAGGTATCCTGGCATTTATGGCGGGCATTTACTGGCCTATTGGTATGCAGCTGGAGAATCGAAGCTACCCCGTGTCGCCGGTGGTGACACTGGTATTGAGCCAGGTGTTCTTTGTGGTTGGCGGTCTTGGACTGTTGATGCCACTCGCATGGCAGGCTGTGCTCTACCCGCTGCTTTATGCCGGCCTGTATCTGATGGACGTGAAAATGCTGAGAAGCTACTGGCCTGCCTGGTATTTGAAGCTGCGCCTGTTGCTGACCGGTGTCTCCATCGCCAGTCAGCTGGTGGTGGCCGGCGTGATTTTTACCCTCCTTTAACACCTTACACTGGCCATGGGTGCTATAGCCGGCAACTTAGTTGCCTGCCATATCACCCATGGTGGCAAATTGCTTGCGCAGTTTGCGCAATGCACTTTTCTCGATTTGACGCACCCGCTCGCGGCTGATGCCCAAGTCATCGGAAATCACCTGCAAGGTGTCTGGCTCGGGCCGATCAAGGCCAAACCGGCGGCTTAGCACTTCCCGCTCACGACCATTAAGATGACTGAGGATCTCCGCCAGCAACCGGTTCTGATCCCGGGCCACCAGGGGCTGATCCGGGGGTGGCAGGTGCTCATCGTCACTCAGCGCATCCACCAGGGTGAGGCCACCCTCATCGTTCAGCGGCATATCGGCAGATACTTCGGTAAGGGCATAGCTGCGCAGTTCAATCACTCGCTCCGGCGAGATGGCCATCGCTTTGGCGATCTCCTGACGGGTAGGCCTGCGCCCCAGGGTGCGGTACAGGCCCATGGTGATGCTGTTTAGCTCACGAATCTCGTCCACCACGTGATCAGGGGTTCTGACCACGCGGCCGTTGCGGCGCAGTGACCGTTTGATCTCTTCGCTGATCCACCAATAGGCATAGGTGGAAAATCGGAACCCTTTCTGGGGGTCGAAGCGCTCCACCGCTTTCATCAGGCCGATGTTGCCTTCCTGTATCAGGTCTGTCAGGGGCAGGCCGCGATTCCCATGCTGCCGGGCAATATGCACCGCCAGGCGCAGGTTACGGTTAATCAGCTGGTGCTGGCAGGCTCGCACCAGGCGCAGGTGGCGCCTCAGTCTCAGGCTTGAAAGCTCATGCTCGGCCAACGCTTCCGCTACGTCACGAATCGTCAGCGGTATGTCGTCAGACAACGCTTGCGCCCGGGCCAGGGCGGCCAGCGAACGCACCAGTCTACGCCCCAGGCGCTGTTCCTGTGCTGCGGACATAACGGTGAAGTCACTGGCTTCAAGAAAATACCGGCCAACCAGTGATACCCCCTCATTGGAGGCCGTCTCCCACATGTCCGTACGGGGCGGCGCTTCGGGCTCATGCTGTAAGAAATCGCTCATAACTTTTCCCGTTCTGGATTCGTGAAAATATACGGATCAGAGCAGGGAGTGGATGGCCGGGCGCACCAGTAGAGAGCACCTGCATCAAAAGGGTCAGGGGGCAGCATCAGCGGGGGCAGGAAAAGGCGACCGAGCCACCCCGATAATGGGATGACCCGGTCAGAGGAGGCAAGACATCCTCCATCACCCGGACCGGAGCGACCGGTTCCCGTCCAGGTAATTCACACTGGCAGATCAGGCCGCCACGATGGCGTACTCATGATTATGGGGTTCAATGAGGGTCGCATGGAGCTTGGCAATCGCCTGCTCGTAGTGATCTTCCTCAATCACGAACTGCATATCCACCTGGCGCATACACTGGTGCAGGGCAAGGATACTGATACCCTCGGTCGCCAGTGCCTGCACCGTTTTAGCCAGCATACCCGGCACCTGCATATCACTGCCGATGGCAGACACCAGGGCTACTTTACGGGTGTTGATCTCGCCATTGGGGAAGGCTTCTTCCAGCGCCTTGACCACCCGTTTCACCTGCTTGAGGTTACTGTCCACATAGTGGGTGATGGTATTGGCGTTGGCGTCCTTGGTGATAAAGCGCGTTTTGAAGCGACTCAGCACGTCCAGAATCTTGCGGTCGGAGCCCGGCTCCCCCTGCATGTCCTGATCAAACACCTCGATGGCAAACACACCCTTGCGCCCGGCGATAATCTCCACCTGGGGAGTCTCGCTGACATAGCCCCGGGTGATCAGGGTGCCGGTATGCTCCGGCTCAAAGGTGTTCTTCACCCGCAGCGGGATATCATGCTGGCGCAGGCCCTTGGCGGCACGGGGGTGGATAGCCTCCATGCCGAGGTTGGCCAGCTGGTCTGCCACGTCATAGTTGGTGCGCCCGATGGGCACCACTTTATCCTCACCGGCTATTTTCGGGTCGGCCGAACTGAGGTGATACTCTTTATGAATGATCGCCTCACCCGCCCGGGTGATGACCGCAATACGGCTGAAGGTCATCTCGCTGTAGCCGCGGTCAAACGTGCGCATCAACCCTTCTTCACACTGGGCATAGCCAGTGGTGATGGCCAGTTCGCGGCTCAGATCGATATTATCGAAGGCCAGTTTCAGCTTCTCATCCAGGGGCAGAATGTCGTTATCCCGCCAGCCGGTCAGGTCCACAAAGCGGGCGTTAATGCCCTCCTGCTGGAGCCTCAGGGCCGTGTTGAAGGCACTGTGGGCCTCACCGATACCCGCCAGCATCTCCCGCACCGTCAGCAGGTGCTCTTCCAGCCGGAACTGGCCATAAGAACACAGGCGTTGCAGATCGATCAGACATCCGCGGACGCCTTCGATACGGTCGGTGATGAACTGGTCCGCCTGATGCTTGAGCATCGGGTCGGTGAACAGCTCAGCATTGATGTCGGTGAGCATTTTGATGAGCTTGGTGAGGTCATCACCCCAGGCCCAGTCAGACTCTGCCTCGGCGAACAGGGCGTAAACCCCCGGCTCGCCGGTTTTTTTGTGTTCCAGCAACTCATTGGTGACACCGGCATAGGCAGACACCACAAAAATGCGGTTGTACAGCTCGTCCTTGCTACGGCCCCCCAGAATGATGTTGTCGCGCACCGCCTCATAATTGCTCATGGAGGTGCCGCCGATCTTCTCTACGGTATGTCGTTGGCTAGTCATAATCCTTGCTTCATGTGCTGATGAATGAACGGTGGCGTGCGGGGCGTCTCAGGACGCCGCGCTCATGCTTTCCTGCATGATTTCATCCACCGCTTCCGCCAGAATAGCGACACCTTTGCGCAGATCCGCCTCACTGGTGGTCAGGGGCATCAGGCACTTGATGACCTCATCATTGGGGCCACTGGTTTCAATGATCAGCCCTTTCTTGAAGGCGCGCTGGGTAATGGCACCGGTAAGATCCGCATTGCTTGCCTCAATACCCCGCATCAGACCACGGCCTTTAAGACGGAACTGACCTTTGTACTTGTTGCAGATGCCTTGCAGGGCATCGCCCAGTACCCGGCTCTTGTCCTTGATCTCTTTGGCGAAGGCATCGTCCTTCCAGTAGGTTTCCACCGCTGCACGGGCCGTAATAAAGGCCATGTTGTTACCGCGGAAGGTGCCGTTGTGCTCGCCCGGATCCCAAACGTCCAGCTCCGGCTTGAACAGCACCAGGGCCATGGGCAGGCCGTAGCCACTGAGGGACTTGGACACCGTCACGATATCCGGTTTGATGCCGGCAAATTCAAAGCTGAAGAACTCGCCGGTACGGCCGTTGCCCGCCTGGATGTCGTCCAGAATCAGCAGAATGTCGTGCTTCTTACAGAGCTTTTGCAGGCCTTGCAGCCATTCGGCACGGGCAGCATTCAGGCCACCTTCACCCTGGACCGCCTCAACGATGACCGCAGCAGGCAGGTCAATGCCGGAGGAGTTGTCAGACAGCATCTTGTCCATAACCGCCAGGGTATCAACGCCTTCACCCAGATAGCCGTCATAGAACATGAAATTCACGTTGTTCAGAGGCACACCCGCACCACCACGGTGATGTTTGTTACCGGTGGCCGCTACGGCACCCAGGGATACCCCGTGGAAACCGTTGGTGAAGGAGATAATGCCGCTACGGCCTTTCACCTTGCGGGCCAGCTTCATGGCTGCTTCCACACAGTTGGTGCCGGTGGGGCCGGTAAACTGGATTTTGTAGTCCAGGCCACGGGGGTCCAGGATGTACTGCTTGTAGGCCTCCATGAAGTCCTGTTTGGCGGTCGTGAACAGGTCCAGGCCCTGGCTGACGCCATCGGCCTCGATGTACGTAATCAGCGCTTTTTTCAGCACATCATTGTTGTGGCCATAGTTCAGCGAGCCGGCACCAGCCAGGAAATCGAGGTATTCCTTACCGTCTTCAGTGTAGAGGTGCGCGTTCTTGGCCCGGTTGAATACCACAGGAAACGCCCGTGAATAAACGCGTACTTCAGATTCGGTAGATTTGAAAATGTTCATAGTCTTGCCTCTTAGCATTTAGGTTCGAGGTTATGGGGTATACCGTTGACGAGTTTCGGTCGCGACAACAGGTCACCCCGTGGGGAACGCACCGGCTAACCGGTGCGGTACATCAACTCGTGAAAGGGCCGATCCGCAGCAGAAACTCGGAATCGTGCTGACCGCCAAAATGGGCCTCTTTCTCGAAATGTTCGTGGTGCTTGAGTTCGGCGCCCTTGTCTCGTGCAAAGGAACGAAACAGCGCCCATGACGCTTCGTTATCCGGCGTGATGGTGGTCTCCAGATGGCTGACCGCCTGACAGGCTTCACGCTCAAGAATGGCGTGCAACATACGCTTCGCCAGGCCCTGACCACGGCCCTTTTCATGAACCGCCACCTGCCAGACAAACAGCGTGTCAGGCTGGGCGGGGGGGATGTAACCGGAGATAAAGCCAACCAGCTCGCCGTTCAGCTCCGCAGCCACCGCAGTGTCGGCAAAGTGGCTGGATTGCAGCAGGTTGCAATAGACAGAGTTGGGGTCCAACGGGGGGCAAGCCGCCACCAGCTGGTGAAGCGCATAGCCATCAGCCTTGGTGGGTTTACGCAGGTTGATGGCGGTGGTTGTCGAGTCTTCGTTACTCATGGTTTTCGTTTATCAGCAAAAGTTAGACATAAATTATATAGACCACGAAATATTTTTCAAGTCAAACGCACCGGCAACGGGCAGACACAGGCTCTCGCGCACCAAAATATGCCCCACAACCTACTGTTTATAAGGTTTTAATGACAGAAGAAGGTCAGATTCATGACAGTGCTACAAAAGCTACAGCCAGAACAAAGCCTTAGAAGGCTAAGGGATTCAGCGGATAAAGTGAGATGAGGCCATGCTTTACTTAGGGCTCCAAAGGATAGTCAAGCGCACCAAGAAAGCACAGGGATAACCCAGGCCGAACCCCGCGCAGGTGTCAGCAGGGGTAAGCCTGTCGCTTTTTAGCTGCCTACCGGCGGCAGGACATCGCCAGCCAGAAATACCCGGCTGTTGTTGAGACGCAGCCAGACCTGATCGCCTTGCTGGATGCCCAGGGGGCGGAAGCGGGATTTGGGGACTTCGGCATGCACCAGATGCTCGCTGCCTGGCGCGGTCAACTCCAGCCGCACCGTAGGGCCGATGATGGAGATAAGCTCAACCGTGGCGGGCAGCAGATCATCGCCCTCCGGCTGTTTGAGCACATCCACTTCGTAGGGCCGCACATAGGCCAGGCCTTCACCATTACGGTCTTTGGGCCAGCTGCCCTGGGTCAGGGCATGGCCTTCAACGCGGGCCTGGCCCTGCTGCACCTGGGCGCGGAACTGGTTGACGTTACCCAGAAAATCAAACACGAAAGCGTTGGCCGGGTGGTCGTAGATATCCTCCGGCGTGCCCTGCTGCTCCAGCCGCCCCTGATTCATGATCACCACCCGGTCAGAGACTTCCAGCGCCTCTTCCTGATCGTGGGTAACAAATACACTAGTGACGTGGATCTCGTCATGCAGGCGCCGCAGCCAGCGGCGCAGTTCGGTACGCACCTTGGTGTCGAGAGCGCCAAACGGTTCATCCAGCAACAATACCTTGGGCTCAATGACCAGTGCCCGGGCCAGGGCGATACGCTGGCGCTGGCCACCGGAGAGCTGGGATGGGTAGCGCTTGGCGGTCCAGTCCAGCTGCACCAGTTTCAGCACCTTCATCACCCTTTCACGGATTTCTTCTTTGCTGGGCCGCTCCTTGCGGGGCTTGACCGTCAGCCCGAAAGCCACGTTTTCGAACACCGTCATATGGCGGAACAGGGCATAGTGCTGAAAGACAAACCCCACGCCCCGATCACTGACGTGCACATCGGTGGTGTCTTCGCCGTAAAAGTGAATACGGCCGGAATCCTGCTGTTCCAGACCGGCGATAATGCGCAACAGGGTGGTTTTGCCTGAACCGGAGGGGCCCAGCAGGGCGGTGAGTTCGCCCTCACCGATGCTGAGGTTCATGTTATCGACGGCGACAAAATCACCAAAGCGTTTGTTGACGTCGCGGATCTCGATACTCATGCCGTCTGTTCCTCCTGTTGCTGCCGCCGCGTCTCTCGCCATTCAATCAGGCTTTTGGCCACCAGGGTGACCAGCGCCAGGAAGGCCAGCAGGGACGCACTGACAAAGGCAGCGACAATATTGAAATCCTGTGCCAGCAGCTCCACATGCAAAGCCAGGGTGTTGGTCTGGCCGCGAATGGAACCGGATATCACCGAGACGGCACCAAACTCGCCCATTGCCCGGGCGTTGGTGAGAATGACCCCATACAGCAGCGCCCAGCGCACATTAGGCAGGGTGATATGGCGAAACACCTGCCAACCGCTGGCGCCCAGGGTAAGGCCCGCTTCCTCTTCAGAGGTGCCCTGCTGTTGCATGAGGGGGATCAGCTCCCGGGCGACAAAGGGGCAGGTGACGAAGATGGTGACCATGATCAGGCCCGGCCAGGCAAACATCAGCTGTATGTCCCGGTCGTCCAGCCAGCTGCCAATCCAGCCCTGGTTGCCGTATAGCAGCAAATAGAGCAGGCCCGCGACAACCGGTGACACCGCAAAGGGGATGTCGATCAGGGTCATCAGCACCTTGCGGCCAGTAAACTCAAAACGCGTCACCAGCCAGGCCAGAGCCACCCCGAATATCAGGTTCACCGGAATGGTCACCACCGCCACCAGCAGCGTCAGCATGATGGCATGACGGGTGTAGGGGTCCAGCAGGGTCTGCACATAAAAGCCCACCCCGGATTCCAGCGCCCGCTGGAAGATGAACACCACCGGTGCCAGCAGGAACAGCACGCTGAACACCACACCAACACTGATGAGTGTCAGGCGGACCCAGGGGGTCTGACCAATGCCGCGGCTGTGCTGCATGAAACCCTCCTAGCGCCCGTGCAGGCGGCGCAGAAAGCGCGCCTGCCAGATGTTAATGGACAGCAGCAGGGTCAGGGACGCCAGCAGTATTACCGCTGCTATAGCGCTGGCGGCGGCGTAGTCGTATTCCTGCAGGCGCACGAAAATCATCAGTGAAGTCACCTCACTGACATAGGGCATATTGCCAGCGATAAAAATGATCGCACCAAACTCACCCAGGCTGCGGGTGAAGGCCAGTGCCATACCGGTGACCCAGGCAGGCCAGATGGCAGGCAGCACAATGCGGCGGAAAATCTGGCTACCACTGGCGCCAAGGGTGCTGGCGGCCTCTTCATCCTCCAGGGGCAGGTCTTCCAGCACCGGCTGTACGGTGCGCACCACAAAAGGCACGCTGGTAAACGCCATGGCCACCATGATGCCCACAGGGGTGTAAGCCACCTGCACACCAAAGAACTCAAAAAAGCCCCCGTACCAACCGCTTTGGGCATAAAGCGCAGACAGCGCAATGCCCGCCACCGCCGTAGGCAGGGCAAAAGGCAGGTCTACCAGGCCATCCAGCAGGCGCTTGCCCCAGAAGTCATACCGCACCAGAATCCAGGCCATCAGCAGGCCGAAGACACCATTGAACAGGGAGGCAATCAGGGCTGCGGTGAGGGTCACCTTGTAGGAGGCCACCACCCGGGGGTCGGTGACCACCTGCCAGAAGCGGCCCCACCCCATATCCGCCGTCTGCATCACCAAGCCGGTGACCGGCAACAGCAACACCAGGCTGACAAAAAACAGCGAAATGCCCAGGCTCAGTCCGAACCCGGGCAGCACACGCTTACGTATGGGGATGGCAAAGGCCAAGGCACCGCCTCCGAAACTGTCAATTCATTGCCGCACCGGGCCAGCTGGCTGGCCCGGCAGGCCGTCAGAGCGCTGTCCCTCAGCGGGTCAGCAGGCGGTCCAGCAAGGCTCCGCTGGCAAAATGGTCACGGGTTGCGTTTTCCCAGCCGCCGGTGATCTGGTTGATGTCTAGCAGCTCAACGGGAGGAAAGCGGTCGGCATTTTCCGCTGCTACGGTTTCGTTTACAACCCGGTAGTTGAAGGTGGCCAGCAAACGCTGGGCTGGCTCAGAGTAGAGGTACTCCACATAGCTGCGGGCCAGCTCCTCGGTACCGTTACGGGCAATATTGCGGTCAATCCAGGCTACCGGGAACTCCGCCTTGAAGCTCACCTTCGGCATGACCGCTTCCAGGTTGTGCTGCTTGGCCTCGTCGCGGATGTTCAGCACTTCCGACTCAAAGGTGATCAGTACATCACCGATGCCACGATCCAGGAAGGTGTTGGTGGCGCCGCGGCCACCGGTGTCAAACACCGCCACGCGGGACAGGAAGGTGCGCAGGAACTGGTGCTGGGCTGCTTCATCATCAGGGAAAGCCTGCTGGGCATAACCCAGGGCCGCCAGGTAGGTATAACGACCGTTGCCGGAGGTTTTGGGGTTAGGGAATACAATGCGTACGTCTTCACGCACCAGATCATCCCAGTTACGGATGTTCTTGGGGTTGCCTTCACGCACCAGGAAGGCCGGCGCGGAGAAGTAAGGTGAGCTGGCGTTGGGCAGACGCTGCTGCCAGTCCGCCGGGATCAGCCGGCCACGGGTGGCCAGAATATCCACATCCGTCACCTGGTTATAGGTCACCACATCGGCACGCAAGCCCTGCAGGATGGCCTGCGCCTGGGTAGAAGAGCCGGCGTGGGACTGGCGAATCTCCGGCGTCTCGCCGGTGGTTTCCTGCCAATGGGCAGCAAACAGGGTGTTGTACTCGGCGAACAGCTCGCGGGCGATATCATAGGAGCTGTTCAGAATGCTCTGACCAGCAACCGCGGGGCTGCTGAACACAACCGCTGCAGTGGCGGCGACCAGGAAGCGCTTGATCATATGCATATCCTAAATAGTTATATAAAGATTAATATTTAGGCAATTATGCAATAAGGGGCCTCGGCTGGGTCAAGAGCCTGCTTTGACCGTTTTGACATAAGCGCTCCTTATCCAGCTATAAGCCGTGGACGCCTTATGCCGGTGCAGAGACCAACAGATTGTTGGCTACCAGTGGACTTCCTTGCTGTATACGCTGTGCATAGGATAGTTCTGCCGGGCTACCGGCGGGCCACCAAGTTCCGAACAGGTCCAGCCAAGCTGGCAAAGGAAAGCTCACCGGCACCAGTTCAACAACCCCCACGGACAGCGGCAAAGAGATAATGGCGTCCTCCGCAGGCTGCAGGGCCACGCGAGTGGCCAGGCCCCGGTGGTCTGCCATCAAATTACCCATGCCCGCAGCGCCGTTGTTCACCACTGTGCGCAGCTTGCCGTCCAGCACCTGCTGCCAGAGTGCTGGCTCACAGGTATGGGTACACAGGATCAGGTCTGCATCCGTTTGCCGGAACCAGCGCCTGAGCCGCGCCTGATGTGCCGGATCGGCCAGAGCATCCCGGGACAGCCCCCAGCCCGCCAGGGACTCCGGGTCGCCATGCAGTACCAGTACCCGCTGGTCCTGCCATTGCAGGCAACGCCAGCGGGGCAAAGATCGCAGGCCCTGAGCCAGCTCCGGATCGCAGGCCGCCAGGGTTTGCTGCAATCGGGCCATAATCAGATTTGACCGCTCCACTACGCCGCTGCTGACGGACTCCGGGTAGGCGCAGCCGCAACCGGCGCCCGGTGACGGGTCCACCAATTCCAGTTCTACATTGCCCAACTGCGCGCGGTGGCGCAGCACCCTGGCAGTGATCTCGGCAAAACAACCCGGCTCAACATCAAACCAGTGGAAGTCGCCGTTAAACAGCAGCTCAAAACCGCTTTCCCGCTGCCAACGCGCTTCCAGACTCGCCAGCGCATAGGGATTGCCATACAGCCCGCCGGCCACCAGCAAGCCGGGGCCCGTCAGCAGCTCAGGGTCGGCCACCAACTGTTCAGGCTGGTAGCGGTAGTGTAGCGGGCAACTGCGCCCCGGGCTGGCAGATTCTGTATCAGTCATCGGCGCGGGGCCCCATGCCCAGCAGGAAGGCGCCCATGCCAATAGTGAGCACAACCAGCGTGACCACCAGCAGGTGACTGTAGGTATGTTCAAGGCCGGTCAGTGGCCCCATCACATTCAGGTAGCCGGCGTTTTCGAGAAAATAGAAGGCCGCGGCACCGATGGCTACGACAAAATTGACCACAAAACTCCAGCGCGCTACCTGCCGGTTGGCGAAGATGGAAATCAGGATAATGGGGGTCAGGAACAGGGAGGCCGTACCGCTCACAGCCACTGCCGCATAGAGGTCATCGGTGCCCCAGTAAACCAGTGCCAGCCCGGCAATGGCAAAGCCGATCATGGCCCAGCGGCCACTGTGCAGGGTACCGCCGCCTACACCCATATCCACCACCGTAAGCTTGGACACACTGGAAAACACCGAGTCCATGGTAGAAGCGGCAGAGAGCACCAGAGCGGCGGCCAGCAACAGCATGGCAGGGGCACCCAACAGCTGCTGTAGGGTGAACAACAAATCATTGCCCCCCTCACGGTGCAGGCCAGCAAATACACCCATCAGTCCAAACATGAGAATCAGCAGAGCGGATATCCAGAAGGCATGGATAAAACTGCGGCGGGTGGTGTCCCGGTCAGAGACAAAGCCGCGATCCATCATCACCGGGTCATGCAGGGGGTAGCTGAGTACCTGCAGGAAGGCCACTATCATCAGCACCCAGCCGGGGCCGCGTAAGTCCGGGCTGCTGGTCATCAGGGCCGTCACCTCAAACAGCGGGTGCATCAGCATGACGCCGAACAGAACCACCATCAGGACGGTCAGCAGCGTCATCTGCAGCACATCGGTACGCAGGGAGGCTCGCAAACCACCGGTCATGGAGTAAAACAGGGTAATAACCGCCACCGCCATAATCGCAAGGTTTTCCGCCAGCACCCCGGCGGCGGAAAACACAATGCCCACCACCAGCAGGTTGGCAAAGACCTCTGTCAGTAAGCGCAGGGAGATAAGGATGTTATAGGCCGATACACCCAGGCGCCCGAAGCGCTGGGCGAAGAAGGTCTGGATATTGGGGTAGCCACGGCGGAAGCGCAGCTGATCCACGATCAACCAGCCGGTGAGGAAAGAGCCATAGTAAACCGTGTATGCCAGGGCACCGGCAATGCCGAAGAAATAGCCCAGTATCCCGGCATTCAACAGTGAACGGGCAAATATCCAGGTGGTTACCTGGGAGAAGGTGAGGGTCCAGACCCCCGGTGCCTGGCCGCCTTCGCTCCAGCCACGATAAAAGCCGTCCGCAGTGCGCACCCGGGGCGCGAGCGCGACACTAACGACTGCAGTAACCACCAGTATGGCCACCAGACTGGGTAAGTGAAACTCGATCATAGGGAACCTGTCTCCAAGGCTTGATTCAACCCGACGTGTTTAGACCGGCGCGCTGCAACTGGCGCCGAACTTATAGCAACTGAAACAGCGGTGATGACGCAGCATGATGCGGGTATCGAAACTCTCCCGCAGGGTGGCGCCCAGATCGTAGTCGGGGTCATCATCCACCAGGGTGCAGGCGTAGACCCGCACTTGCTCACCCTTCTTGACCAGCATGCGCGTTGAGGTGCACATGAAGTGGGCGCGGCTCTCACGGGTGGGGTATTTCTCCATACAGGTTTCGGTGATTTCCGGGCTGCCGTCTTCACTGCCGGGGATTCCAAAGTCCGGGAAGGCGGTGAAGGCGAGATCCTCGGGAATGCCTTCCGCCCGGAAAATGGCCTGAAAGGCGGCCAGCACGGCATCAGCATCCTCACCCGGGCTCATTTGGCGAGCGATGGTGACCGTGAAGCCATGATCATGAAGCCATTTGATGCCCTGCAGGGCTTCGGCAAAACTGCCCTCGCCACGATCTTTGTCATGACGGACAGGGTCCGGAAAGTCCAGGCTGACCCGGAAGCGGATCGGGTACGGGTTGCCTTTCAAGGGCAGCAGCTGGTGGGTGCGTTTCAGTAAAGGCTCGGTGCCGTTGGTCAGCACGAAGCAGGGACGGTGCTGGCTGGCGTAATCGAGGATGTTGATAAAGTCGCGGATCACAAAGGGCTCACCGCCGGTGAAGGAAAACTGCTCCACCCCCATGTCCATCGCTTCATGAATAAAAGGCTTCACATCCGCCAGCTTCATACCGGGAATACGGCCGTCGCCGGGCTTGGAGCCCTCCAGGCAGAAGGGGCAGGCCAGGTTGCAGGCGGTACCGGTGTGAATCCACAGCTCTTTGAGCTGGTCACCGTCGATATAGCCACGAGGCTCGCCGGCCCGGGTATGGGTCCAGCTGTCCTGATGGCGTGGTGCCACAACATCCACCAGGGGTATCCGGCGTTTTGTGGGGGTTTCGGTTACAGCCATGGTCTCTCCAACATCTTGTTTTAGCCTTAGTAACAGTGTCCGGGCAAGTGAGGGGGCCGGCTGCCCGGGACACGCCGTAAATACATCCCTGTAGGCTCGACCGCAGCATCCATGCTGCGGACGGTCCCGGGCAGCCGGCCCCCTCACTCACCACCGAAACTAATGGGGCGGTTCAACTTATTAACTAGCGATTTTTCGCCACCGCAACACCTCCGCCAGCACCCCCTCGCCCCCGGCGAATACGGTGCAGCTTTTCCAGTAACCGCAAAATACCCTGCGGTGCGTTGGCCCGTTTCCATTCCCCCGCCGCGTACTTAGCTGCCTCGTTCCAGGTCGGGTAGGGGTGAATGGTGCCCAGAATCTTGTTCAGGCCCAGCCCATGCTTCATGGCCAGGGTGAACTCTGCCAGGATTTCACCGGCCTGAGGGCCCACCACCGTAGCACCGAGTATCTTGTCCTTGCCCGGCGCCGTCAGCACCTTGATAAAGCCTCCGGCCCGACTCTCAGCGATAGCCCGGTCCAAATCCCCCAGGTCATAACGGGTTACCGCTACAGCCACTCCCTGCGCCTCGGCTTCCGCCTCACTCAGGCCCACCCGGGCTACTTCCGGGGACGTGAATGTGACCCAGGGCATAACCCGATAGTCCACCCGGAACCGCTTGAAACTGCCAAACAGACCATTCACGGCGGCATACCAGGCCTGATGCGCGGCGGCGTGGGTGAACTGGTAAGGTCCGGCCACATCCCCGCAGGCATAGATATTGGGGAAGCCGCCCACACTCAGGTACTCATCCACCGGCACGGTGCCGTTACGTTCTGGCTGCAGGTTCAGGGCCGCCAGATTCAGGGTGTCAGTATTGGCACTGCGGCCCACCGCCACCAGCACATCATCAAAGGGGATCCGCACCCGCTGGCCCTTATGTTCACACCAAGCCACTTTTTCCTCGCCGTCCCGGGTAAATTCCATCGCCCGATGATCCAGCAGCACGTGGATGCCATCTTTACGGAACTGTCGCAGTACCGCTTCTGACACATCCGCATCCTCACGGGGCAACAGGCGCTCGCCCCGCTCTACCTGCGTCACTTCAACTCCCAGGCGTGCAAAGGCCTGGCTCAGCTCGCAGCCGATAGGCCCGCCGCCCAATACCAGCAGCCGTTTGGGCTCATGCTCCAGACGCCAGAGGGTGTCTGAGGTCAGGGGCTGCATCGCCGCCCAACCGGGAATAGGCGGTACGGCCGGGCGGCCACCACTGGCAATAATGATGCTGCGGGCGGTCAGGCGCTCCGTGCGCCCATCGCTGTGCTGCACCTCCAGTTCCCAGGGGGATACGAAGCGGGCCTCACCAGAGATGCAGTCCACCCCCAGTTTTTGATAGCGCTCGGGAGAGTCATGGGGTTCCACCTCGGCAATGATCTTGTGCACCCGGTTCATCAGCGTACGCATGGACGGCTTCACCGGCACACTCTCCAGGCCATAGCGGTCAGCGTGGCGCATGCTGTCCGCCACCTTGGCGCTCTGGATCAGGGCCTTGGACGGCACGCAGCCGGTATTCAGGCAGTCGCCCCCCATCTTGTGCTTTTCAATCAGCGCTACCTTGGCTTTCACCGCCGCTGCAATGTAAGCCGACACCAGGCCTGCCGCGCCGCCGCCGATCACCAGCAGGTTGTAATCGAAACGGTCAGGCTTGGTAAAACCACGATAGGCCCGGCGGCGCTGGATCACGCCAATAACGAACTTGGCAATCAACGGGAACAGTCCCAGCAGCACAAAAGCCAACAGCAGATTGGCGGAAACAATATCCCCCATGGACTCGATACGGGCCAGCTGGGTACCCGCGTTTACAAAAACAAAGGTACCGGGCAGCATGGCCAGCCAGCTCACCAGCATATAGGTGCGCACCTTCATGCCCGTCAGCCCCATGGCCAGGTTGATCATAAAGAAAGGAAACAGGGGCACCAGGCGCAAAGTCGCCAGATAGAAGGCGCCGTCCTTCTCGATACCCTTGTCCATGCGGGCAACAGTGTCTTTGTAGCGGGCGCGCAGGCTGTCACGGAACAGAAAGCGGGCCGCCAGAAAAGCCAGCGTTGCACCGACGGTGGATGCGATGGACGCCGCCAGCAACCCGTACAGGTTGCCAAAGAAAGCCCCGCCCGCCAGGGTCATGATGGCGGCACCCGGCAGGGACAGAGCGGTGACCACAACGTAAATAGCAATAAAGCCCAGCAAAGCAACCAGCAGGTTGTCACCAATCCATTGGCTCAGGCTGACCTGATGTTGTTGCAGGTTATCCAGGGTGAGCAGGGTGTGGCCGTCAAAGGCGACCACCAGGGCCAGAACGGCCAGGATAACGCCGGCAATCACGAGTTTTTTCTTATTCATGAAGCGCTCCTGCGCAATGATTTAATGTAAATGTAGTTACAAGACCCTGAAGTACCGAGAGTGTTACAGCCTATGGGAACTTTTTTCGCATTCCCGTCACTCACTGGCTACCCTTTAAACCGACTATAGACTGCACAATAAGGACCCTGCCATGAGGCCAGATACGCTGGACGCCCCTGAAGATGACTTGGTCAGCCGCCTGCAGCAGGGGGATGCGGCAGCCTATCGTGAAGCCGTCAGGCTTTACACGCCAGGCATGTTGGCTGTTGCCCGGTTCTACCTGGACCCGGCCAGCGCTGAAGACATGGTACAGGACACCTGGCTTACGGTGATCAGCGCCATTCAGACTTTTGAGGGCCGTGCCAGCCTGAAAACCTGGTTGCATCAGATCGTGGCCAATCGCGCCAAGAATCGCATTCGTGACCGGCACCGTGAAGTGGCACTGGATACGGATGACCCTCTGGACCCAGCGCTGGCTGAACGCTTTGGTGACAATCGCCGCTGGTCAGTACCACCCAGCGCCAGGTCCAGCGACTCTGCCCAGGCGCTGTTGGAAAACAACGTACTAAGTGACTGCCTGGACAAGCACCTGGGGCAGTTGCCAGAACACCAGCGCTCAGCATTGATGCTGTATGAAGCTCATCAGCACCGGGCAGAGGATGTCTGTAACCTGCTGGATGTCAGCGCCGCCAACCTCCGTGTCTTGCTGCACCGCGCGCGCCAGCGTATTTTCTTGATGGTTGAGGGCTTTCAGGAGACAGGCGAATGCTGATGTGCAAGGACCTGGCGGTTATCGCCAGCGACTACATAGACGGCGAGCTAGGCACTGGCGGGAAGCTGTCAGTGCGTATGCACCTGATGATGTGCAGACATTGCCGGACCTTCATTGGCCAACTGAAACAAAGCACCGTGCTAATGGCCGCCCACTCAAGTCAGCAAGCGCCCGCGGACTATATTGCGCGACTGGACGAAGAAATCCACCGCGCTCTGACTCAGGGCATCGGATCAAATCAGGGCGATTACTGACCCTCTGCTGAGCTGGACAGCGGGTGGTGGTGACGCTCAAACAGCGCGGCCTTGGTGCCGTCCGCCTCCATGTCACGGAGCTGTTGGTTAAAAGCCCGAATCAACGCTTCCGCGCCAGGATAGTCCTTGGCAATCATCAGGTGCAACCCGTTATGGCTGATCGGGGGGTCCAGGGTCGGGAAGTAATCAGGGTCACCAAACTGCTCTGCCACCTGCGCCCGCCCTACACTCCGGCCAATGGGCACCAGCTGAATACGGCCAAATTCCAACAGACGGAAGCAGGTTTCAAGATCCTGAGTTGTCCACATATCCACCAGATTGTTTTCCAGCACCGGCTGCAAAGAGGCCACGCTGTAGCCAACGGGCCGGCAGAGTTTCAGCCCTCGCAGGTCGGCAGGGCGCTGAAACTGGATAGCGGCGTCGGCGCGGACAAAATAGACCTCCGTATCTATATACAGCGGTTCAGAGAAGAGGAACCGCTGTTCACGCTCAGCATCGCGGACATAGGGAAAGGTGCCCAGCGCATCGTGGTCAAGAACCATTTTCTGGGCGCGATTCCAGGGCATATGTTTCATATGGGCCTGGTACCCCATGCGCTCAAACACGGCACGTACCAGCGCCGTCAGCACGCCCGCTTCGGGCAGGCTCTCATCCGCAAACGGAGGATAATTATTACCTGTGACCAACAGCACATCTTCGGCCTGGGCCGTGGCGCCCCAAACAAGCACCAAACCCATGCACAAACATAACCCCAGATGAACCAAGCCACGGTTATTCATCGCGCCAGCGTTCCAACCTATGCCTGGTCTTTCCCTGACTCCTCTTTCTGGTATTGCCCTTTGCCAGCGGCTACCACACAGTCACACCACAATAGAACAGGGTAGCGACCTCGCTTTTAGCATAGTACACTTTTTGACCACCCCGATAGTGTTAAGGCATACAGGGGAGCGCGCAACGAACCTAACGCAAAACCGGGTTCAAGGTATAAGTGCCGGTAACCCTTGCAGAATCGAGTACATGGCCCTGCATGGCCTTGCGTACCGCCTGGCCTTCAAACTCCCCCTTCAGACCCAGGTTGGGTACGTCGAGGGCATAGACTTCAAACTGATAGCGATGCACCAGTTCGTCATTCCAGGGCGGGCAGGGGCCATCGTACCCGGTGTAAGTGCCCGCCATATCGGGATTGCCTGCAAGGAAATGCGTATAGTTATTCACGCCTCGCTTACCGATACGGCTGCCGGAGGCTGGCTTGCCTTTCGGCATCACGCCGTCACTATCTTCGCCTTCAGGAATCACCGTCACTGACGCCGGAATATCCACCAACACCCAATGGAAGAAGTCCACCCGCGACAGGGACGCTGGAATCACCTTGCCTTCCTGGTTCACGTCATCCGCCACGCTGGGCACATCCGGGTCCACCATCAAAATGACAAAGCTTTGGGTACCTTCCGGCACATCAGTCCAGCTCACTTCCGGGTTGCGGTTGGGCCCAAAACTCATGTGGGCTTCCGCATTGAATACACCAAAGGCAAACCGTTCGGGGATGGGCTGATTTTCAGCAACACCCTGGACATGAATCTTCACACATGGCTCCTTGATCACTTGGACACGCTAGAGGTTTTAGCAGTGCTACCCTTATTCTGTCCAGTGAACGGGTTGTCAGATAGCCTGTTCAGGGTGCCTGGCGGCGCTTATTCCTGACCCGGTCACTCAGCAAGATGCCCAGCCAGCGAGTCTGCGGGCTGGACTCCAGGGCCAGCTTGAGAATCATGGTCAACAGGATGGACAACAGCATACCCACCGGGCCAAACACCCAGCCCCACACCAGCAACGACACCAGTACGATAACCGGGGACAGACCCAGGGTTTGCCCCATAAAGCGGGGCTCGATAATGCTGCCTATAGCCACGTTGGTGACCACATAAAGGGTCAGGGCAATCATGGCTTCCGTTACCCCGAGACCCAGCAGGGCGATGAGCACCGCCGGAATGGCGGCAATGATGGAACCGATGGTGGGAATGAAGTTCAGCAGCCCCGCCAGAATGCCCCACAGAATGGCAAAGTCCACCCCCAGAATCGACAGACCAACGCCAACGATCAACCCGGTGGCCAGGCTGGCGGTGGTCTTGATGGCAAGGTAGCGGTTCACCGAGCGCAGGAAGTGGCGCATGCGCACCCGCGCCCGACGGCGGCCAGGGAAGGCGGCATTGAGCTTGTCCATCATGGTCCGCTCTTCCATCAGCAGGAACATGAATGCCAGCAGGACAAAGAAGATATAGGCGGTAAACTGCCCCACGCCGCCGGCAATACCGCGGGCAATGTTGGTCAGGGTGCCGGCATCCGGCATGGGGACAGTCAGCGGGATCAGCTCAGGCGGCACGCCCCGCTCTGCCGCGGTTACCCGCAGGTATTCCAGCCAACCCACCAGCCGCGCCTGATACAGGGGCGCCTGGGCTGCCAGACTCTCCACCGCATTTTTCAGCGCCAGAAACAGCAGGAAAAACGAGAATCCCACCACCAGAAACAGCACGATCATCGCCAGCGGCCCAGGCACACCTTTGCGTTGCATCCAGCTCAAAGGCGGGATGGAGATAATGGCCATGAAGGCGGCCAGCAGAAAGGGCGTAATGATATGGCTGATGGCTTTCAAACCGCCAATGATGATCACAATAGCGGCAAGCCCGAACAGCCAGAGCCAGGAACGGGGAATCATGTGTACAGGCGGGGTGGTTGGCGTCATGCAAAGTCCTTAAAAGGCCAGAGTCCAAAACTGGCCACATCATAGCAAGGGACGCTCAGTCAGCCCATGACATTGCTGTTGGCTTCACTACCAGAACCGCCACCAGGGGCACTCGCCGAGGCAGCGGTAGAGGTCAGGATGGCTATCAACGCTCCAGCGGATACGGTTCACCTGTAAAGGTTCATTGCTACGGACACGCACGGCAACGAAATTTTGGATGGTCTCAGGGAATGGCGGTGCGGGTTTAAATACGCTCTCAAACATCGAGAACCCGACAGAAAGCTCCCCTGTCGGAGTTCCCATATTGGCTGTAGCTGCAACGCTCACTTCCTTTCCTGTATTTGCTATCAGTACCACCTCCGGCGCCACCAGAACACCATCGTAACGCCACAAATTGGCATGATTTGCGATATCCTCCCTGACAACAGCTCCATGTGAAAGATAAAGCGAGCCATCTACAAAAAGGTGGAGCCACTGAACTCCCTCGCGATTGATTTCTAAAGGCGGGTCCAGCCTCAGTTCCTGCCAAGATGCGGAGACCTCAAATTGGCGATTGATCTCTCGGTCCTGAGGAAAGCCTCGGTAATCGCTTGAGCTGTCACAACCCAGCAGCAGAACACTTAGCAGCAAGGCCGCTCGTTTAGTTAGCACGAGGTCACCCTACGCGAACAATTTAGCTGACAAGCTTAAAAGAAGGGGGATCACCAAAACCGCCACCAGGGGCACTCGCCGAGGCAGCGGTATAGGTCAGGATGGTGGTCTACACGCCAGAGAATATAGTGAACATCTATGGTTTCATCACTGCGTATGCGCAACGCGGTGAACTCCTGAATAGTGTCAGGAAAAGATGGGGCCGGCTCAAAAACGCCAGCATCCAAAGAAAAACCAACGGTTACTCCCCCAGTTATAGGCCAGAGATTAGATGTCGGAGAGAGCGCCACCTCTTCACCATTGTCAGCGATTAGAATGACCTCGGGCCTCACCAACGTATTATCGCTAAGTCTTAGCAGAACCGTTTGATGTTCCGCATCTGCACTTGGATCGATCATCCCGTTAGATGCATAGCGCGCACCATCAACGAGCAAATGCAGTCCATGCGTTCCCGAGGCGTTGATTTGCAGTGGCTGTTCAAACTCAATAACCTGCCAGGGCGCTGCAATGGCGAAAGGCCCTTCAACGCTCTGATCCTGAGGAAACCCTCGGTAATCCGATGCATCGCCACACCCCACCAGTAAACAAACGAAAAGAGTAAGCAAGCCAACTCTGCTATTACTAGGCAATGTCATGTAAGTCGCCCTACCAGCTCCAGCTTATCGGAAACTACAAATTCTTGAGGGCCCGCTAAGTGAGCGGGTCTATCTACAATGGGTATCTGTGCAACCTGGAAGGACCTAGCAATCAATTCACTGCAGAAAAAGCTGGCATCGTGCCCCTCAGTTGAGCTCCTTGCACTTGAAACATCCCTCACACTAATCAGAAATCCAAGCGTTGTATAACTTAAGACTCTTGTTCTAGTTCCTGGCTGCAAGCCAACACGTGCAGCTCCGCTCACGTCATAAGGCTTGCCCGCCTGCAGGCCGGCCCAGTTTACAGCAAGCTGCCGGTCCGTGATTGTCGCAAACTTATGGCGAAAAACCTTAGCTATGCTCGCGTCACCGATTGCGCGGGCTAGTCGTACCTTTCGCACGCCTGCACCCGGCACTGCTTCGATACAGTAGCCCATACCCTCGTACAGAATCGCATGACTATATCGGCTACTGGTTGCCCACCTAATCGTTCGCGAATTTTTGGTGTCAGCACTGGTGGCAATAATGTCACCAACTTCCAGGTCTGCCAGGTTGAGGCTGGCGGTGTGTTGCAGGGGCTGTGCAGTGGCTGGCATAACCGTATCTCCCTATAAGGTCTGTTCAGCTTGTGGGACTGCCTGAGCAGGCTGACAGCGCTCTCTCCATAAGCGGGCAAGAAGGTCTTGCCGTGAGGCAGATTATCATAGCCGCTGGCAAAAAGTGTTAACATGCGCACATTAGAGAGCACAGCCAAGCGTCCGGGCGCTGGGCCCTTGGCTGTACTCTTTGCAAGGTAAATCCTCATGTCAGATCTTCATCATATTGTTGTGGTTGGCGGCGGCGCCGGTGGGCTGGAGCTGGTCACCCGGCTGGGCAACAAGCTCGGCAAGCGGGGCAAAGCCCGCATCACCCTGGTGGACGCCGTACTCACCCATGTCTGGAAACCCCTGCTGCACGAAGTCGCTGCCGGCTCCATGGACTCCGAAGCCAACGAAGTGAACTACCGGGCTCATGCCCGCCGTCATCACTTTGAATTTCAGCTAGGACGTATGCGTGGACTGAATCGTCAGGCGCAGACCATCACCCTGGACCCGTTTCTGGATGCAGAAGGCGCTGAGGTGGTCCCAGCCCGGCAGATTCACTATGACACCCTGGTGATTGCGGTGGGCAGCACCGCCAACGATTTTGGTACACCGGGCGCCCAGGAACACTGTCTGTTTCTGGACAGCCTGGCCCAGGCTCGACGCTTTCACCACCTGTTGCTGAATGCCTTTCTGCGCAAAAACTACCAGGCCAAAGCTGAGGAGGCGCCCACCAAGCTGCGAATTGCGGTAATCGGTGCCGGTGCCACCGGCGTGGAGCTGGCGGCAGAGCTGCGGCTGGCCTCCCGGGAGCTGCCGGTGTACGGCATGAACCACCTACGCAAGGAGGATGTGGAGATTGCCGTGATTGAGGCGGCTCCCCGGATACTGCCGGCCCTGCCGGAGCGGCTCTCAGGCGCCGCCACCCGCCAGTTGCAGCGGCTGGGCATTACGGTGTGTACCGGCAGCCCGGTGGCGCAGATTGAAGCGGAACAACTGACCCTGCAGGATGGGTCGGTATTACCGGCAGACATGATCATCTGGGCTGCCGGTATCAAGGCACCGGGGTTCCTGGCCGGGCTGGACGGCCTGGTCACCAATCGCAATAACCAGCTGGTGGTGGAGCAGACACTGCAAACCACCCAAGACAACAACATTTTCGCCTTCGGAGACTGTGCCGCCTGCCCGCAGCCCGGTCAGGACTACCCGGTACCACCCCGTGCCCAGGCCGCCCATCAGCAGGCGTCAACCCTGTACCGGACCCTGCGGGCACGGCTCGACAACAAGCCAGCGGTGCCTTTTGTCTACCGGGACCATGGCTCACTGATCAATTTCAGCCGTTACAGTGCGGTGGGCAATCTGATGGGCAACCTGTCTGGTCGCAGCATGTTCATTGAAGGCAAGGTGGCACGGATGTTCTATGTGTCGCTCTACCGTATGCACCAAGTGGCGCTGCACGGGCTGTTGCGGACTGGCATTATCTGGGTGATGGACCGTATCAGCCGGGCGATGCATCCAAGGTTGAAACTGCACTGACACATAGTTTGCGGTAGATACGGGTATAGCAAAGGGGGCCGCGTGGCCCCCTTCTATTGGCTGTTGGCTGGGCTCAGATCACTCCCAGACCACTTTCTTCTTCTGACTGTACCAGTTGGCCATATTTTCCGTGTAATGGCTTTCGATGACGTTACGCTTGATCTTCATGGTGGGGGTCAGCATGGCGTTTTCCATGGTCCAGGCATCTTTTACCACCACCGCAAAGGCCAGCTTCTCGTGGGCTTCCGCCTCGGCATTGATGGCATCCACCTCGGCGGCCAGTTCCTGCTCCAGGGCGCTGCGGTCTCCACCGCGCTCCAGCTCGGCGCGGGCATCGTCAGACAGCAACACCAGCACGCAGGGCTGAGGCTGGTTGGCGCCCGCTACGCACACCACTTCGACCTTCGGGTGGTTGAAGCGGTTTTCCAGCGGCACCGGTACCACATACTTGCCTTTGGAGGTTTTGAACAGGTCCTTCACCCGGCCGGTAATACGCAGGTAGCCCTGGGCGTCAATTTCACCCATGTCACCGGTTTTCAGGAAGCCATCCTCGGTCAGGTCTTCCTTGGTTTTCTCTTCATTCTTGTAGTAGCCCAGCATCTGGCCCGGGCTCTTCACCTGCACCTCGTCGCCCTCACCAATACGGTGAACAACACCGGGGTTGGCCTGACCGACGGTACCTACTTTGGCTTTACCAGGCCGGTTGGCATGGGAGTAACCAAAGTTCTCGGACATGCCGTAGACCTCCAGCAGCTCCAGCCCCAGATTGCGGTACCAGGCGATGATTTCCGGTGCCAGCGGGGCCGCCCCCGTCAGGGCCGCGCGACAGTGATCCAGGCCCAACTGGTTGAGCACCTTCTTCTTGACCACCTTGTTGAGGAACGGGATCTTGAACAGAATTCTCTGCTTCTTCAGCGGTAGCTTGGCGGTAACACCCAGATAGAACTTCATCCACAGGCGGGGCACGGAGAAGAACAGGGTCGGGCGTGCACGCTGCAAGTCTTCCTGGAAGGTATCCAGGGAGTTGGCAAAATACAGGTGGAAGCCGTAATACAGAGACAGGGTTTCAACTGCAGCCCGCTCGGCCACGTGCGCCAGGGGCAGGTAGGACAGCATGCGCTCGTCGTCACTGACCGGGAACAGTTGCTGCAAACCTTCCGCCGCCGAAACCATGTTGCGGAAGCTGTGCATCACACCCTTGGGCCGACCGGTACTGCCGGAGGTATAGACGATGGTGGCCAGGTCATCCGGCTCTGGCATATGGGGCTGCCCCGCTTCCGTAGACGCCACAATCTCGGTCCACTTGGGGGTGTCCTGGCGCGGCGACATGGGCAGGGAGATAATGGGCAGCTCGGCAGGCAGGTGGCCTTTGATGTCGTTCCAACCATCAGCGGTACCGTCCATCTTACCCAGAAACAGAAGCTTGGCTTCACTGTGTTCCAGAATATAGGCCGCGGTATCGCCGTTCAGGGTGGGATAGAGGGGTACAGAGACGAAGCCCGCCGCCCAGATGGCCAGATCCGTCATGATCCAGTGGGCGCTGTTCTTGCCGAGGATACCGATATTGCTGCGTTCCGGCAGGCCCAGGGATTTCAGGTGCGCCGCCATGCGGGAAACCTGATCTGCGGCCTGCTTCCAGGTAATATCTTCAATCCGGCCATCCGGGTAAGGTTGGGTCAGGTAAACCTTATCCGGTGTTTTCGATGCCCAGTAGTAAAGGCAGTGGAGAGAGGTTTTCTTATCGCCTGCAACTGACATGGTGTTGCTCCTCGCTTGTTATTTTTGGGTGTTTGGTTGTAAAAGCGCGTTCAAATCATAGCAGTGTGTCTTGTTTTTTGACCATCAACCATACAGGCAAAAGCAGGCCCCGGCAAATCAGGCCATGCCAGCAGCCAAGTCATTGTAAAAACTAACTATTCAGCTTCTAAATCAGCCCCGAACAGACGCAGAAAACGGGCCAGCCCCAGGCGGCCTCCACGCTGGAAGTCAAAGTCCACTGCCAGGGCCAGGGCCGGGCTGCGCTGGCCTGCCAGCAGTTGCTTGAAGGCCAGGCTGTCCACCCGCACATGAATATCCGCCTCGGTATGTACACCTGGCAACCGCTCCGTGACACCACGACGCACCTCCAGAGTGTAGGCCTGCCCCAGATCCGGAAACTCGAACGCCACCCGCTGATGCAGGTCCCAGGCCGCTTCGCCATCCAGGGCCACTTCCAGGCCGGCAAAAAAGGTATCCAGCGGCAGGCTGGCCAGCATGGCGGGGTCCGGCTCGACCAGGCGATCAGGCACCCGGTATCGGCCCGCCAGTTCATCGGCGGTGGTAAGGTAGTAATGGCGGGCATTGGGGTTGCTCTCTGCCGCCGCCAGGGCGCGCAGGGCACTGATGCGGGCATCACGGGCACCGGTATGGGCAGGAAATACCCGCAGCAGGTGGTCTGTCAGCTCCAGTACCCAGGCAAAGTCTTCCGCCGCAAGGGCCTCTTCGATGGTGCTCATCAGCGCAGTATCGCCACCGGCCAGCGAAATCACCCGCTGCGCCCGGTCAGCGGGTGGCAGCGGATTCAAGTGGGTGGGGTTGCTGTCATACCAACCTAACAGCCCCTGATAAATGCTGCGGGCGCTCCAGTCGGGCCGGCCGTAAAAGCCCTGCAACCAGGGCGAGCTCGCCAGGTGGGGTGGCAGGCGCAGGCGGGCAGCAATATCGTCAGCGGTCAAGCCGGCATTCATCAGGCGTACCGTCTGGTCGTACACATAACGGATGCCGTCCCGGTACACCGTCAGGGCTTCCGCCACCGCAGATTGCCCAGCCACTGGCTGACCATGGCTGGGCACCAGAAAACTGGCCTGCAACTGGCGCATGCGATCCAGGCTGTCGGCCCAGGCGCGGGGGTCTCGATAGCTGGTGCCCCGCAGGGTGTAGAGATTGGGAAACGCCTTGTAGATATTGTCACCGGGCATGAGCACCCCGCGCTCCGGCAACCAGACAAAGAGATGGTCATCCGTCTCCCCCGGCGCGTGCTCCAGCACCAGCTGCACACCGGCAATGTCCAGTTCCAGGCGGTCACTGAAAGTGAGGGTCGGTGGCAGCATCTGTACCTGGCTGTCCGGGCGCAAGGCCACAAAGGGGCCGATGCCGACGTTGGTGCGCTCCTCTGCATTCAACCAGTTGCCGTACATGAACATGGAGCGGCGGGTAATGATGGGCTGCAACACGCTCATCACCTGCTGGGCGTTGCGCGCCAGGGTTTCATGGGCGATCACTTCGACGGCTTGCCCGGGCTCAACAAACGCCGCCGCACCCAGAATGTGGTCCGGGTGGGAATGAGTGTAGATCAACGCATGCACGGGCTTGTCGGTAATAACCCGGAACAGCGCCATCACCTCCCGGGCGATGTCCAGCGACTCCAGGGTATCGACGATGATGATACCGTCGTCGCCCTCAATCATGATGGCGTTGGCGATACCAAAGCCAATGGCCACGTAGACGCCGTCGGTCACCTCCACCACCTGCTGCCGGAACTCTTCACCGTGGGCACGCAGGGCCTCAGGCGCCGGCGCTGGCGGATAGTCGGTAACGGGGCCGCTGTCGCAGGCCGCCAGAGCCCACACGGCCACCAGCAGCCATCCGAGTCGTTGCATACTTAGTCTCCCGTTCTCACACCAGTGATTTGTACATCACGTGAGCATCCACATAGCCCAGGCGACGATGATGGAAAGCGCCTGGCAAGCTGCCCGCAATCTCGAAACCCAGCTTCTGCCACAACCGCACGGCACCGGTGTTGGTGGCCACTACCAGATTGAACTGCATGGCCCGAAAGCCCTGGGCGACAGCCAATTGCTGGGAGTGCTCACACAAGGCCGCAGCGACCCCCTGGCCTCGGGCCGATTCAGCCACCAGGTAGCCACAGTTGCACACATGACTGCCCAGGCCGGGCTGGTTGGCCTTCAGGTAATAGGTGCCGATAATCTGCCCCTGCGCATCCTCCGCCACCAGCGTGGCCAAGGGCGTACCCACCCACACCTGATGAGCCTCCGCCTCCGTGATGGCCGGATCAAAGGCATAGGTTTCACCGGCCCGGAACACCGGGGCCATAAAGGCCCAGACAGCGGGCCAGTCGGCCGCTTGCAGCGGTCTGATATGGAACATGACGTCACCCTGTTACTGCTTGCCCGGGAGACACTATAGACGCTACGGCACGACCGCGCCTCACAGCATATGGGCACCCGGCCCCTGGCCGGCCAGATGGTCATCAGGATTTCTCAGCTGACAGGCCTCCAGTGACAGGCAGCCACAGCCAATACATTCCCCCAATTGGTCCCTCAGCTGACTCAACAAAGCAATCCGTTCTGTCAGCTCCCCATGCCAGGCTGCCGATAGCTGGCGCCAGTCCGCCGCAGTCACGGTGCGCTCCGTTGGCAGGGCGGCCAGAGCGTCGGCAATCATAGCCAGTGGCAGGCCCAGCCGCTGCGCTACCTTGATCACCGCCACACGACGCAGCACATCACGGTGAAAACGCCGCTGGTTACCGCTGTTACGCCAACCATGAATCAGGCCTTGCTGTTCGTAAAAATGGATGGTGGATACTGCCACCCCACTGCGGGCAGCCACTTCACCAACACTCAGGGCCGCTTCCCGGGTACTGCCCGTCGTTGTTCTTGCCATGCGCGCGCCTCCGTTGACTGGGGCTTGACCTCAAGTTTACTTGAGGTTTTACACTGTCCTGCGTCTACTGGCAATACGCCCAACCTCATCACAAGGAGTCACCCATGCAACAGTTACTGCCAGATCTCTGGGAAACCGACGTGGAGCACCCCGCACCTGGCCTGACCACCCATGCCTATCTGCTGGTACGCAGGGAGGGAAATGTGCTGTTCTACAACAGCAATCAGGCCAGTGCCTGGCCGGTCGTTGAACGGTTGGGGGGCATTGCCTGGCAGCTGCTCAGTCATGAGGACGAAGTGGGGCCCTCGCTGCTTACCATCCGCGAGCGGTTTGGGGCGAAGCTGGGCATACATGAAGCCGAGCAGGAGGCGGTGGCCGCCATCTGCCCACCGGATCGACTGTTCAACCAGCGTGAACAGCTCATGACCGGGATCGAAGTGATACCGACCCCTGGGCACACTCCGGGCAGCTGCTGCTTTCTGGTCACCGGCCACAACGGCCTGGGTTACCTGTTCACCGGCGACACCCTCTACCGCGCCAAGCATGGCGTATGGCGGGCAGGCATGATCGACGGTCACAGTGACCGCACCTTGCTGCGACAAAGCCTGCAAACGTTGCAGTCTTTGTCACCGGACGTGGTTATCTCCAGCGCCTTCACTGGGGATGCGGGGCACCAGCACCTGCAGGGGGACGACTGGCAGCGGCTGCTCACTAATGCCCTGCAGACCCTCGGCTAAAGGTCCTGGTCAGAGATTGACCAGGGTCTCAAAGCCGCCAAAGATGAGGCGCTTGCCATCAAAGGGCATGGGGTTCACATCAGGCTGTATCCGGGGATCATCCATGACTTTTTTCATGCCCGCGTCACGTACCTCCCGGGAGGGCCAGGTAATCCAGGAGAACACCACGGTCTCATCCGGCTGGCACTTGACTGCCATGGGGAAGGAGGTCAGCTTGCCTTGCGGCACATCATCACCCCAGCATTCCACCACGGTCAGGGCGCCGTGGTCCTTGAACACCACTGCGGCCTCACTGGCATGTTTGCGGAACTGTTCTTTGTTGGCAGTGGGTACTGCCGCGACAAAACCATCAACATAGGGCATAACGGGAATTCCTGTGGTCATTGACTGGCTGACACCTGCACAGCAGGTATCCGGGGTTGCCGCCATCAGCGGGCGGTTATCCTCTAGTCGTTCCGAGGTGAGACAAATCGACAACAGGGGAGAAAAAATGGAGCGGGTGAAGGGAATCGAACCCTCGTATGCAGCTTGGGAAGCTGCCGTTCTACCATTGAACTACACCCGCCGGGTGATGTGCGTGGATGATATTAAGGCTGCGCAAGGCACTCTGCAACCGCTTCTTTCAACAGGCTATCGGTGACCTGCGGTACGCGATATCTGCTACTGACGCGCGCCGCGCGCCATGCTACCGTCCGCAGCCACAATCAGGAGTTGTATGATGGCGCAGGATACCCACTCAACCCTAGCTGACCCGGTGCTGTCTGGCCCCTACTGGCCGGTGTTTTTTCGCTATGCCCTGCCGTCCGTGGGTGGCCTGCTGGCACTGACCACGGCCAACATCGTGGACGGCATCTTTATCGGTAACTTTGCCGGTGCCGAGGCACTGGCGGCTCTCAACCTGCTGATCCCTTACTTTGCCATTCTGTTTGGCCTGGCCCTGGCGCTGGCTATCGGGGGCACGGTCCGGGCTGGGCGCTATCTGGGTGAAGGTCAGCCTCCGGCTGCGTCGGCGATGTTCAGCAAATGCCTGGTGGCTATCTTCATTCTTGCCCTGGCCGCGGCCGGGTTTGGCTGGTTGTTCCACGAACCCCTCTACCGGCTGCTGGGGGCCTCGCCTGAACTGTTCCCGCTGATGTCAGAGTACTACCTGCTGATCATCTGGTTGATGGTGCCGCAGCTGGTGTCCATCGTGCTTTATTACTTTATCCGCGTGGACGGCTTTCCCATGCTGGCCACCCTGGCGCTGACCCTGGGAGCGGGCGCCAATATTGTGCTGGACGCACTGCTGGTGGCCTATCTGGATATGGGGCTGAGGGGGGCGGCGCTGGCTACCGGACTGGCCCACCTGCTGCAATTGGCCGTCATGTTGCTGTACTTCCTCAAACGCCGTAGACGCCTTCGCTTCTCTCTGCGCCAGCGGCAATGGCGGGAGGTGTTCAAAGCAGCAGGAAACGGACTGTCAGAATGGGTAAATGAAGCATCGGTGGGCCTTATCATGCTGTTGATCAACTGGCTACTGATCACCAGCCAGGGGGTTGCGGGGGTGGCCGCCTTTACCGTGGTGAACTACCTGATTTTCCTCAGCCTGATGGTGTTCTATGGCATTGCGGATGCCATGCATGTTCTGCTGAGTCACAACCTCGGTGCGGGTAATGCCCAACGCATACGCATCTTTATGAGGTGTGCCACCACGGTGATCCTGACCCTGGCAACCGTCATTGTGGTGGGGGTATGGCTCGCCGGTGATGGCCTCATATGGCTGTTTCTCGATACCGAGGGCGACCGCACGGCGGCAGAACTGGCGGGTAGCTACCTGGCCATCCTCTGGCCCTTGTTCCTGATCAACGGCATCAACGTCTTGTTGTCGGTGTATCTCACCGCCATGCACCAACCCGTGCCCTCCGCCATGGTGGCCCTGTCCCGCAGTCTGGTACTGCCCGGCCTGTTGCTGATACTGATTGCCTACCTGGCGCCCGGTTGGCCATTGCTGGTGGCACTGCCGTTGGCGGAATGGCTGACCTTCGGCCTGGCGCTGGCGCTGTTCCTGAAGTTCCGCCCGCAACGCCTGATTGCATCAACCCAGGTGCCCGCCGCCGACTGAACCGTCGGCTCAGTCCGTCGCTTCGGCCCAAACCACCTGTGCTATGGCGCCATTGGCGAAGCGAATCAGATGCGAGCCGACAATATCCCCAACAGCCTGCAATGCGTCCGCGCTTTCCGCCCGGCAGGTAAGACGCAGGCTGGCTGGCGTAGCCTCCAGCTGGCATTGCCCCATCACGAACGTAACCTTGCCACCGGCGGCATCCCATTGGGCGGGGGTCTTGTGGCTGAAGTGTTTGCAAAGGCGATTGATAAGGCGGCTGGCCTCTGTGGTTTCGATGGTGGCCGTCAAAGCAGGCATAGGATCGTCTCCGGGATGTTCAAGGTTCAGGGTCTACAGGCGCTGGGTCGATCTGCCAGCACAATCGGGTAGCCGAGGGAGCACTGCTCAATGCGCCCTTCAATGCCATAGGTGCGACTCAGCAAGGCCGGTGTCAGGACCTCCGCTGGCGGCCCCAGGACAGCATGCCCGCCGGGTGCAAGCACCAGTAACTGATCACAAAAGCGCAGCGCCAGATTTAGGTCATGGCTGGCCAGCAGGGCAATGGTGCCCTGGCGTCGTGTGGCCGCCCGTACCACGTTTAACACATTGAGCTGCCAATGCAGGTCCAGCGCACTGGTGGGCTCGTCCAGCAACAGCAACTGCGGCTGGCGCACAAGCACCTGGGCCAGGCCGACCATCTGCCGCTGGCCGCCCGACATGGCGGACAGGCGCCGCAGCGCCAGCGAACGAATACCCAGGTCATCAAAGACCTGCTCGATCGCCTGTTCCAGCGGCCGCAGGTCGCCGACACCGCCCACAGCACGGCAGGCGCTCATGACGGTTTCATAAGCCACCAGGGGCACGGGTTGCGGCAAAAGCTGCGGCAGGTAGCCAATGCACTGCCTGCGGGATGCCGGTGGCAAGGCGGCCAGCGCCTGACCATCCAGCAGAATGTCACCCTGTAGGGGCAACAGGCCCGCGATAGCCCGCAGCAGGGTGGATTTGCCAACCGCGTTGGGACCTGCCACCGCTACCAGGCTGCCAGGAGGAATATCAGGCAAACTGAGGTGGCTGAACACCGGTTGGCGCCGGTAGCCGACGGTCAGGTTCCGCAGCCGCAACGTCATAGTACGGCCTCTCTGCTACGGGCCAGAATCAGCGCAATAAACAACGGGATACCCACCAGTGCCGTGACGATTCCGACGGGCAAGAGCACCCCGGGCACCAGCAGCTTGCTGGCAATTGAAGCCAGCGATAGCAACAAGGCGCCGGCCAGTGCGCTGCCCGGCAGCAGGAAACGGTGATCCTCCCCCAGCAGCATGCGGGCTATGTGGGGCGCCACCAGGCCAATAAAGCCAATTTCACCCACAAAGGCGATGGCTACGGCCGTCAGCAGACTGACCCGTAACAGCACTCGCAGGCGCATGCTTTCCACCCGCACACCCAGGCTGCGGGCCTGTTCCTCGCCGCTGCGCAGCAGGGTCATGGCCCAGGCGTTCCGCAGGGCAAAGGGCAGACAGCAGGCAAACACCAGTGCAACCACGGCCACCTGATCGAGAGTGGCCCTGGCCAAACTGCCCATGGTCCAGAATACGATCTGCTGTACGGACTCAGCATCCGCCATGAACACAATCAAGCCCACCAGCGCATTGATGCCAAACAGCATCGCGATACCAAACAGCACCACCGCGTGCACGGAAGCTCCCAGGGCGCGGGACAGCGCCAGGATCAGCAACGAGGCTGCCGCAGCAAACACGAAGGCCGACAGGGGCAGCAGGATGTGCACGGCGAGGCCAAACAGTGACAGGTTGAAGGCGATAACCAGGGAGGCCCCGAGGGTTGCGGCTGCGCCAACACCCAGGGTGAAGGGGCTGGCCAGGGGGTTGTTGAGAGCGGTCTGCATTTCTGCACCCGCCAAACCCAGGCAGGCGCCAACTGCCACCGCCATCAAGGCGTAAGGCAGGCGAATGTCCTGAATAATAACCCGGGTGCCCATATCAAGGGTTTCCGGGCGTAACAGGCCCTGGACAACCTCCATCAAGCCAAGACTGGCCGGGCCAGACGCAATATCAACCAGAAAGGCCACCAGGCAACCGAGCAACAACAACAGCAAGCAGGCAAACCGGCGCCAGACAAACTGCCGGTAGGCTGCCGCCAAGTTGAGATGCTGATCCGCGCCTGTGGCAGCCTCAAGGTTGGCATAGCTACTCATGGAGGCTATCCCGCTCTGAATCCAGCCCGATCCAGAAGGTACCGTTCAGCGGCACCGGCTGGAACTCCCGGTAGAAGGTAGCCAGGGTATCCTCCGGGTTCAGGTGTGCCAGATGTTCCGGATGAAACCAGCGCGCCATGGCCTCAATGGCGGCCACATGCAGGGGCGTATTGTAGAAGTGATGCCAGATGGCAAACGCTCGGTTCTCCTGAACGGCAGTCAGCGCTGGCAAACCGGGCTGGCGGGTTGCCCGATACAAGGACTGGCGGGCATCAGCGGCCGACACCCCGGCACCCAGCATCACATAGGGACGCCCCTGCTCAGAGGCTCCGCGTTGGGCCGAGCCGATGGCTGTGGCCAGATAGCGGTCTGGTTGTTCGGTGATCAGGTATTCCAGGTTCATCACCCCGCTGACACCCGGAACGCGGCTTGCCGCCACGTTGTGGGCACCGGCGGCGGTAATGAAGTGCCCCATCATGCCCTGCACCATGGTTTCACAGCAGGCGTCATGCAAACCGGCACGGCTGTGCAGGAAAACCGCCGGGTAATCCGCCTCGGGAATGGCGGCAACAGCGTCCTGCACCCGGGCCATGCGGGCCAGATAGAAGGCCAGGAAACGCTCTGCTTCCGCCTCCCGTCCCAACACCTTACCCAACAGGGCCAGGCTGCGGGGCGTGTTGGCCAGCGGGTCCTGGCGGAAGTCGATAAAGATTACCGCCACACCGGCCCGTTCCAACCGCTCAATCAGGGCCTTGTTACGAGCACCGGGGCCGTGCCCTTCAATACTGAAAATGGCCAGATCCGCCCGCAGCGCCACGACCCGTTCCAGGCTGAAACTGTCTGCCGAGGCGTGGCCAATTCGGGGAATCTGCTCGATGGCCGGAAAGCGGGCCCGGTACTGGGCATAGCCCCCTGGGTCTGTCATTTCGAACTCGGGCAACATACCCACCAGCCGATCCAGCACCTGTTCACCCTCCAGGATGGCCAGGGTGGGTATATAGCGGCTCTCGCCCAGCACAATGCGCTCAACCCGCTCTGGCACCGTAACCGTTCGCCCGGCAATATCGGTGACGGTGATGGCAGCCTGGGCTGCAACTGGCAGTAGTATCAGCAGACAGACAACAAAACCAGCCCTGATCAATCCCTGTTTCATAATCCACCTCAGAATCTAAGTGCCAGGCCCAGGCGAATATCCCTGCCCGGTTCGGGCATACCGACCACACCCTCGTAGCCTGGAATGTGCTGGAAATCACCGTTACTGGCATGATCCAGATACTGTTTGTCAGCGACATTCTTGACGGTGACCGTTAGCCGCAGGTCATCACTCCCGGTAGGTAGCCAGTGCAGGAACAGGTCATGCACGCCGTAACCGGGTTTGTCGATGGTACCGACCGAGGTTTCCAGCTTGCGGATACCTTTTACAAAACGACCCTGCCAGCCAAATTCCAGATTGCGGTTCCAGTGATAGATCAGGTCCGCAACCCAGCTGTCACCCACGGTGTTGCCCAACAGGTTGTACTCGTAAACCGTCAGCGGGTTGCCATTCAGCTCGGCATCGTTACTGTGATACCCCAACCCCAGATAAACCCGGTCCCACTGGTAACTGGTGGACACACGAAAGCCATCCGATGTCAGGTCACCGATGTTCTCGTAAAGCACCGGCCCACCCAGCCGATCCGCAACCACATCTTTGATGGTTGAACGGTATATCTCTGCCGCCAGGGTGAAATCCTGATACACCCAATCAAACCCCAGCTCGCGATTAACCGCTCGCTCACCCTTCAGATCCGGCGCATTCTGCGCCCGGTCAATCTTGAAGGTGTCTCGGGTGGTCGGCCCCCGGAAGGCCCGGGCATAGCCTGCTTTCAGGGTCAGCCCATCCAGCGCTTCCCAGGCAATATTGACGTTGGGACTGACCGCATCCTCACTGAAGCGCTGATCATTGTTGTCAGTCAGGCGATAGTCGTCGTAGCGAGCGCCCGTGCTCAACAGCAAGCGCTGAGTCAGCCAATAGTCAGCTTGCAGATACACACCGGCCACCTCACCGGTCTCTTCCTCGCCCTTTCTGTTGGCCGCATCACCGGCATTCACCTTGTCACTCCGGTAATCGACACCGTAGGTCAGGACATGTGCACCGAGCTGGCTGCGGTTACGCAAATCGCCACCCGCGCTGTGGGTAAAACCGAAGTAGCGCCCCCAACGGTCCGCCACATTCTGCTCAATCCGGGCTTCGGTGTTATACAGGGTCAGTGAAGCGTCCAACCAGGGGTTACCGGCGGGGTCAATGCCGTAGTTGAACGTGGTCGTGTCCCTTCTGCCGTCGAGTTCATAGAGCCGGTTGAAGCCACTGACGATCCATTGCGGGCGCTGTGGCCGCTCACCCTTGTCTGTGCGGACCTCATGACTCAGGCGCACAACCTGACCCGCGGGCAGCTGGCCCACCAGCTTGAGGTAACCGAGCTGCTGTTCCGCGTCCGTTCCTGCGACCCGTTCGCCGTCGCCATCCCTGAATCGTTTGTGATCTGCCTGGCTGACGAAAGCCAGCGCGCTCCACTGTTCATTGAGCCTGCCAAAGACCGTCAGATTGGCCTTGTAGCCCTCGGTGTTGGAGAAGCCGCCCAGCTTCACCAGCCCGCCCGCCTGCTCTCCCGGACGCAACAGGTCCTCCGGGTCCTTGGTCTCGAAACGGATAGCCCCGCCAAGGGCTCCCGCGCCGGCTGTCGCCCGGCCCGCGCCTGTATCCACCTCAATCCGCTTCAGCAACTCTGGCTCTATCGCCAGGCGTCCACTGTGATGGAACAGAGTGCCCGCCTGGCTGGCACCATCTATCGACACGTTCAGCAAGGTATCCTCGATACCGCGAACATAAACTTTCTGCGCGATACCCAGAGACCCGCCCACGCTCACATCCGGCAGGCTCTGGAACACATCCACCAGGTCATCCGCCTGGAAGCGCTCAAGCTGCTGCGCATCGACCACCTGGTCACTGCGGGTTTCGCTGGCGGCACTGATCTGCAGAGGGTCCAGGCGATACACAGTCTCCTGCGCCGTTACACCGGATGCACCGGTGGCGGCAACCATGGCTAACCACAGGGGGCTTAGCCGGACTTTGGGTAACAACGGGGCGTCGATTTTCATGGTGTAATCCGCACTCCACATAATGACACAGATTCTCATTTGCTGTGCATTCTTGTTTAATGGATTGCCGATGTGAACCGTTTTTACAATTGTTACAAATCCCGCGCAGGGCTGCGGACGCCAGCTGGCAACCACAGGGACATGCACAGGCCGCCAGCTTCACGGTTAATGGCCCTGATCCAGCCACCCGTTGCCTCAACCTGGCGACGGGCCAGCGCCAGGCCAAGCCCATAACCTCCCGGTTGCCTGTCCCGCGCTTCAGCGGCCCTGAAAAAGGGTGTGAAAATACGCTCCAGCTGCGCTTCCGGCACGCCTGGGCCTTCATCCTCAATGGTCAGCTGATAGCCCTCCGCCTCTGTTTGCAAGCTAACCCAGACAGCGCCCCCTTCCGGGGTATAGAGGCAGGCATTGCGGATGATATTCTCCACCGCCTGTGACAGCGCCCGGTGGCTGCTATGAGTGATGATGGCGCTTTCAGGCAGCCTGCTGTTCAGTTGGTGCCCGGGATACTCATAGCGGGCGTCCTCAAGGAGACTGTCCAGCAAATCTGTCAGATCCAGTGACTCCTGCTTCAGACTGGGCTTTTCATTTTCCAGCCAGGCCAGGGTCAAGGTGTCTTCGACCAGGTTGCGCATCATCTGGCACTCGCGACGAATACGAGGCAACAGGTGGCGGCTGTCCATTCCCTCCTCAACACAGCTGACAGCCATATCAAGGCGGGTCAGGGGCGTACGTAGTTCATGGGACAGGTCGGCAATCAGCCGCCGTTGCGTCAGGATCAGCCCACCAGTGCGCTCCGCCATTCGGTCAAAGGTTTCTGCCAGGGCCGCCAGCTCATCGTTGCGGCTGCCAAGCAAAGCCCGCACTCGCACCCCCAGGCTGCCCTCACTGAACTGCCGGGTCGCCAGCTCGAGCTGGCGTAACGGATTCATCACATGGCGATAGATGATTGCGCACAGTATGACCAGCACCGTGAGGGGTAACGCCAGCTTGAGAAACAGCTTGGCTTGGGGCAGGTAATTGCCTGGCCGCATGCGCTGGGGCAGGGTCACCAGAAAGTGGGTATGCCCGTCCGCAAAGGTGATGTCCATGATGGGGTTGTCGGGAAAATACAGGTGAATCTTCCACTCGACATTTCGCCCAAGGCGAAATCCTTCCTGAAACTGTTCGGACAGGTAGCTGTCCGCCAACGGCATCACATCAGAACGCACCACCGCCGCCCAGGTATCCTCCTCCAGCTGCAAGGCTGTCAGCCAGTCAGACAGTGCCGCCTCATCCCCCGCCAGGTACAGGGTTTCAGCGGTTCGCCCCCAGTCCTTGAGGGTTTGCTGATGTGCTTTGGCTATAAAGCTCATTTTCTCCTCGGTTTCGGAGCCGAGAAAGGAGATAACCCAAAACAACAGCAAGGTGCCAAAGGCAAGGGTGCCACACAGTTTCCAGAACAGCCGGCGGCTCACAGAAAGCAGTACCCCTTGCCATGAACCGTTTGCAGCCGGTCCGGCGCCATGCCCGCCGCCGCCAGCTTGCGACGAACCCGGCTCAGGTGCATATCAAGGCTGCGGTCATAGCGGCTGAATTCCCGCTCCAGAACGCTCTGATACAGGTAAGGCTTGCTCAGGGCCTCACCCTGATGACGCACAAGCACCCACAGCAGCCGAAACTGGATCGGCGTCAGCACCACCGCCTCACCCTGGTAGGTCACACGGGTGTCGCCACGATGCAAAACCAATGACCCAATAACCAGCTTGCCCGGGTCCGCCCGCTGATCCGCCAGCCCGAGGGTGCGCCGCAAGAGAGCTTCGATGCGCAACATCAGCTCGGTAAAGCCAAAAGGCTTTGGCATGTAATCATCAGCGCCGCACCGATAACCAAGAATGCGCTCTTCCTCAGCGCCACAGGCGGTCAGCATCATCACCGGGGTTTGCCGGGTTTTACGCAGTCGGTCCAGAAGTTCGTAGCCGCCCAGCTTGGGCAACAGTACATCCAGTAGAATCAGGTCATAGCGCCGGCTGAGGGCGCACAGCAAGCCGCCATCGCCATCAAAGCACTGATCCGCCTGGTAGCCTTTATGCTTGAGAAGGGTCGTAATCTGCTGGTTCAGACTGGTGTCATCTTCGATGACCAATATACGTGGTTTGCGCTGAGTCATCGGGGCCATGGACAATCGCTTTCATATGCATCTGATACTCATTATCATATGGGCATCACCTCCGATTGGCAACCGCCCGGGCATCGGCAAGACAAGGCACCGGCAGCAGGGTCACCACACGATTGTCCCACTGATGATACGTTGCCGTCAGCGTGCGGCCCGGCAACCACTCGGGGCTCAGCTCTTTGCACAGTTGCAGGCGCGCCGTCCCGGCCTCGACATCCCAGCTGAGCACTTCCGCGTCCGGAAAATAGAACTTCTGCCCTACCAGCGGGTACAAGGCCTTGAACAGACTTTCCTTGAAGGAGAAGGTAAGAGTAACCAGCAAGGCCGCCTGGTCTGCAGGCAGGCCTGCCAGCCGCGTGCGCTCATGATCCGTCAGTACCCGTTTTGCCACACGTTCGGCTTCATCCGGGCCCAGCCGTCTTTCCATATCCAGGCCCAGGGCCTGATAGTGGCAACTTCGTGCCACCACCGCCATGGCCCGACCATGACTGTGGCTGATTGAGCCGACAACGTCCCTGGGCCACACCGGCACACCGGCACTGTCACGCCCTGGTATCTGGCGGGTCCCCGTCAGCCCTTGCAGAGCTTGCGCTGCGGCGAGGCGACCGGCCACATAGTCCGCCCGTCGCTTGGCAGCAGCACCACTGATGGCAGGCGGCAGAGGAATGCCAAAGGGAGCGCTAGCTGTCTCCGGCAAGCCGTGATGACTGTAGGTGAGCCCGGCCATGACGGTATCTGGCGTTGCCAGGGGCCAAGGCCCCTCTGGCATAGATGGTGCCCAGCCAGGAGGCAAAGGGGGGCAGATTGCTGCTGTCGGACAAGTCATGGGCTAACCAGCGGGCGACGGGAAGCGTCAGGTTGACTTAGTGTATCGGCAGACCCCCAGCCAGCGCCACCGCACGGCCCACGCAGCCACAATTTCCCCTAACAAGTAGCCACATCGCTGCTATCATGGGCCAAATACTGACGGAGCCCCCATGTCCACCACCATTATCCTCATTGGCGCCCTGATGCTTGTCATGAGCATATTGCTGAGCCCGCTATCCAGTCGCCTGGGTATGCCTGTGCTGCTGGTGTTTCTGGTGGTCGGCATGATTATGGGGGAGGACGGCGCCGGCGGAATCCAGTTTGACAACTTTGAGCTGGCGTTCCTGATTGCCAATATGGCGCTGGCGGTGATTCTGCTTGATGGCGGTATGCGCACCCGTGCTGAAACCTTCCGGGTGGGGTTGCGGCCAGCCTTGTTACTGGCCACCCTGGGGGTTTTCATTACCGCCATACTGGCAGGCCTGACAGCCTGGCTGTTGTTTGACCTGCACTGGCTGACGGCGCTTTTGATTGGCGCGATTATATCCTCCACCGATGCCGCCGCCGTATTCTCCTTGCTGCAGGGCCGTGGCCTGAATCTTAATGAACGGGTAGCTGCCACTCTGGAGATCGAGTCAGGCAGTAACGATCCCATGGCCATCTTCCTGACTTTGATGCTGCTGGAGCTGATCACCAACGACGCCGCCTCAGCAGGCTGGACCAGCCTGGTCATGCTGGTGCAGCAGTTTGGCGTCGGTGCCGTGGCCGGGGTTGCTGGCGGTATGTTGATTGTGGCGGTCACCAACCGGTTGCGGCTAACCCCGTCTCTGTACCCGTTGCTGGTTACAGCTGCAGGCATGACCCTGTTTGCTGCCACCAATGAAATCGGCGGCAGTGGCTTTCTCGCCATCTATCTGGCGGGCGTGGTGATCGGCAACCAGAACGTGCGAATGATGCCCATGATTCTGCAGGTGCATGATGGCCTGGCCTGGCTGGCCCAGCTGTGCCTGTTCCTGATGCTGGGGCTGCTGGTTCAGCCCAGCGAATTGCTGCCCCTGGCGGCAGGTGGCCTCGTGTTGGCGCTGGCGCTGATTTTCGTAGCCAGGCCCTTGGCAGTGTTTGCCACCCTGTGGCCGTTTGGCTTTGACCGCCGGGAACAGTTCTTTATCAGTTGGGTGGGATTGCGAGGGGCGGTTCCTATCGTGCTGGCGGTATTCCCCGTCATGGTAGGGTTGCCGGAGTCCCAGGCCATTTTCCATATTGCCTTTTTCGTGGTGCTGGTGTCGCTGGTTGTACAAGGCACCACCCTCGCGCCCCTGGCCCGCAAACTGAAGCTGGAGGTACCGGCGGGAACCGAGCCTTACCGGCGCCTGCCGCTGGATGTGGATGCCGCAGGCAGCAACGAGCTGATGCTGTTCCCCCTCAAGGGGCAGCAATGGCAGGAGGCCCGCCCTTTGAGCAAGCTACGTATGCCAGAGCAGACCGCCCTGGCCGGGGTCTTCCGGCAGCAGCAATTCCTGGCCCCCAATCCGGCGCTGCAAGTACAGGCCGGTGACGTGATTGCGGTGTTCGCCCAGGCCGATGCCCTGCCGGAACTGGGTAAGTCCCTGAGCGGTCGTCAGTCTCCCGAGCATTTGCTGGAACGGGCCTTCTTTGGTGACTTTGTACTCAATGGCGACGCCCTGCTGGGGGATGTCGAGCAAGTGTATGGTATTGAGTTTGACGAGCTGCCCCCGGACCTGTCTCTGGCAGAATGCTTTGCCCGCCGCACCAAGGGGCATCCGGTGGTGGGAGACAAAGTGGTGCTGGGGCCCGTGACGCTGGTAGCTCGGGCCACCGATGCTGACCGGGTCACCAAGGTGGGACTCAAGATGGCCGACGGGGCTCACTGACAGCGCCAACAGCCCCAGCCAGCACACGCCAGACCAGGGCCAGCAGTATCATCACCACAACGATGGTCGGCCCTGTAGGCCAGTCCGCCCACACCGAGGCGGCGACGCCACCGCTGAAGCCGAAGACCGCAAACAGTACGGCCAGCCCGTGCCCACCAGAACTCAGGTGCATGACCACCAATGCGGGCAGGATCAGCAGCAGGAATACCAGGTAAAGTCCAACAAGTTCAAGGGACAGGGTCACTACCACTGCGAACAGGGGGTAGAACAGCCACGGCCGCAAAACGGCGGGAATCAGCCACCACACCGCCGCCGCTATCAACAGCGCCGCCAGCAACGGCCACAGATCATGCGCAGACACCCAAAGAACATCACCCGTCAGCGCCTGAGCAAGGCGCTGCGCGCCGTGAGGATCCTGATGAACAGCCAGCACAGCCAGCGCAGCAGCGAGGACATAGAGGATTCCAATCAGCGCCTCACGATAGGCCGGTAGCCGGCGTACCAGCGAGGCAACCGTCAGGGCACCTACCAGTGCAGCCAACAGACTACCCCAGCGACTGGGTAACTCGAGCCATAACGTCTGCGCCAGCAACGCACCCAACACCGCCCATTGGGCGATGGCGAGATCCATAAACACGACGCCTCGCTGTAACACCTGATGTCCCAACGGTATCAGGCTGACGGAGACCAGCAGCCCAGCCAGCAGGGGTGGCCAGAGCCAAAGATAGTCTGTCATTCGGGCAGTGTCCGGAAGCCCGCCAGCGTCGCGATCAGATAGTCAATCAAGCCCACCATATCCCCATGGCCAGAGCGCTCGTCTACTGTTGCGGGCACGACAGCGTAGGGCAGACCTGTCTGCTGGGACAGCCAGACAGCAGGGCGCTCGTTCTGGTAACTGGCAACCAAAATACCCTGGGCAGGTGTGCGCTGGAGTTGCACCAGAAGATCACGCAGGTGGCTCGCAGTTGGGGGCAAGCCCGGTTTAGGCTCCAGATCGGCTCGCTTCTCAACCCCTAGCCAATACAGCAGGTAGTCAAAGCTGCTGTGCTGAGTGACTACAGCCAGCCCTTGCAATTGCGCAGCAGCCACTCGCCACCGGGCCTGGTGCCTGGCCCAGTTTGCCTGCCATTGCAGCGAGCGCCGCTGAATACTCAGGGCTTCCTCCGGCTGTAGGACCATAAGCCGTTGGGCCAGCGCTGCAGCTACCACTGCCAAACGACCGGGATCAAGCTGGAAATGCGGGTCTCCCTCCGGGTGCACGTCTCCCAATGTACGGTCAATGTGTACGTGGTCGTGGTCATGCCGCAAGGTGACGTGGTCAGCCGCCATAAACAACCCGGTAGCACCGGGCTGCACCCGACGGTTGCCGGACCGCTGTTGCAACATGGGCAGCCAGCCCGCCTCCAGAGATGCACCGGTACAAACGGCAAGATCAGCCCGACGCATAGCGGCAATCAAACCAGGCCTGGCCTCAACATAATGCGGATCCTGGCGGGCATGGGTGGCGGTGAACACCTGCGCAGACGGTAGCAGCTCCGTCACCAGCCAGGCCCATTCCGGCTCGCAGGCAAAGACCTGCAGGCGGGCATGAGCGGGCGCAACCAACGCGCCGGCCATAATAAGGCCAAGCACAAACCGCTGAATCAGTATCATAGCTAACCTCAGTAGGCGTGAGCGCCGTGAGCACCCAGACTCATGACGTATTGCAGGGTGACCACCTGGTCATCATGGTTAAAGCCTACGGTGTCCTGATGAGTGTACTGCAGGCGCAGGGTCGAGAAATGGGAGTGCTGCCAACTGACCATAAGATCGGTTTCGCGGATACGCTGGTCACCGTGAAAGTGATCGCCATGGGCGTCCTTGAGATCCGCCTGGCCATATCGCGCGCCCACTTGCCACTGCGGATGGAAACGGTAAACCGCTGAGCCATACCAGCCACGGTGATAATCGCCGGAGCGGGCGTTCTCAATCGGATCGGTGGCATACAGGAACTCACCACTCAGCACCAACTGCTGCTGACGGGTATTCCCCGCTGGCGACCATTTCCAGACCAGGTCGGCGATGTAGAGGTGCTCACCGGTATACTGAGCAGCATGCACGTGATCATGGTCGTGATCGTGGTCGTGGTCGTGGTCGTGGTCGTGTCCATCCTTGTGCAGATAGCTGAGCCCCAGTTGCCAGCTATGGGATTCGCCAAGATCAGCACCCAGCCGGGTGTTGAGCGTAAAGACACCTACATCCTCATGACTATGGCCACCGGTCAGCTGACTGCCGTTGAACAGCTCAACGCCAATTTGCCAATAGAAGGCCGTAGGCAAAACCAGATTCAACTGCACACCATCATCGAAATAGTGGGAGCCAAGCATGGCCCGATAAGCCGCCGGGCGTTCGACAAAGTCATCATCATGCATATGGCGGCTATTCAGATAGCCCACCTGAGACAAAAAGCGCCCGGCCTTTAACGACAGGCCATAAGGCAACCGCAGGGTCTGTATAAACGCCTCTTCAATCTCGATTTCCGTATGGCCATGGTGGTTGTCCAGAACCGCCGTCAACTGGCCAAAAAACATATCGTCTACCGGTGCACTGAGGGTCAGCTCGGTATGACCGAGGCCAAAGCCACTTTCACGCTCACTGAGCGCTGTCGTGCCGGATTTGTAATAGCCATCCAGGATCAGGCTGATGGATGGGTTCATCGGATCAGCGTAAGCGGGCAGAGCGGCCGCGGCTGACAGGGCAATGGATAAAGGCAACAAACGCAGGGATTTCATGGGTAACTCCGTGAGACAACGAAAATCAGTCAGATAGCCAGTCAAGGGTCAGCACCAGGCGCCTTTGGCCTGCCGGTACGGACGGCGAGCGATGCACCAGTCCACGCCCTTCATTGCCGTCCCAGGCTTCGCCTTTCATCAGTGCCACCGCGCCCGTGGGCATGGCACGCACAACCTGTTCATCTTGCGGCGGAAGCGGTCCATGACCGTCACCACGACAGGCGTCCTGGTGACGAATCCAGTCCGTGGCGGGCCCTACATAGGTGGTCACCAGACGAACCGGAACGCGATCCACATGGAAGCGAGGGCACATGACATCGTCCAGGCCATGCAGACGAAGACCAATGGCAGGAGGATCAAACAGGCACTGGTAGGCATCCACCAGCTGTTGCAAATCGTCACACCAGGCCTTGGCACCGGGCAGTGCCTGCAGCCAGTCTGGCAGCATGGACGTAACCTTTTCACCCGCTGCCAACACGGTCCGTAGTTGCAGGTGGGGGCGGGCGGCCAGCAGGGCGTGTGCAAACGCCACCACCGCTGGCGATACCCGGCGGGACATCAAGGCCAGGTTGATATCCGGATCAAAGATCTCCGTGAGCACAGACCACTCCTGCCCCTCAACGGCGGAGCCATCATAATGCAGCGCAGGGGAGGGGCTGGTGTTCATGCCAGCACCTCATCATCGGCCTGCACTGTGGCCCAGGCCGGGAAGGGGTCGGGGTAATGGCGCCAGCGTGAGGGGCCTTCCGCCAGCTCAGCATCTGTCAGCAGACAACGATCCAGTGCAGCCCGGGCGCCGGCTTCATTCAGGCTCTGGCCGATGAACACCAGTTCCTGGCGCCGGTCACCGTAAGGTGACTGCCAGCGTTTGCGAATTTCCAGCAGGAAAGCCGGGTCCTCCGGCCACTGGGACTCAGGCATGGCCGCCCAGAACAAGCCGGCCATGTCATGGTGCATAATGCCGCCCGCCTGGGACCAGCTACCGGCAAAGTCATAACGGCTGGCTAACCAGAAATAGCCTTTGGAGCGGATCAAGGTACCGAATTGCCAGCCGGCTGCCAGGAAGTCGTAGAAACGCTGCGGATGGAAGGGACGACGCGCCTGGTAGACAAAGCTGCCGATGCCAAACTCCTCGGTCTCTTTGCTCTCCTGACCACGCAGCACCTGCAACCAGCCTGGCGCTGCGGCCGCTCTTTCAAAATCAAAACGTCCGGTATTGAGGATGCGCCGGGGGTCGATCTTGCCAAAGCTGGATTCCATCAGCTCGGCCGCCGGATTCAGTCTGGCCAGAATCGTCCGCAGCCGATCCCGGTCCTCATCGCTCAGCAGGTCGGTTTTGTTCAGCACCAGAATGTCGGCAAACTCCACCTGTTCGATAAGCAGGTCGGCAAGGTTGCGGTCGTCATCAGGGTGCACACCGGGATCCCGATCACCCACCTCCGGGGCCTCCAGGTAATCCCGCAGGAAGTTAACCCCGTCCACCACCGTCACCAGAGTGTCCAGGCGGGCCACATCGCCCAGGCAGCGCCCTTCTTCATCGGTGAAGGTGAAGGTTTCTGCCACCGGCATGGGTTCGGAGATACCGGTGGATTCAATCAGCAGATAGTCAAACCGCCCTTCCGCCGCCAGCGCAGCCACCTGGATCAGCAAATCTTCCCGCAAGGTGCAACAGATACAGCCGTTGGACATCTCCACCAGCTTCTCATCCACCCGGTCAAGGCGGACCTGATCACCCACCACCGCCGCATCAATATTCACTTCGCTCATGTCATTGACGATCACGGCGACCCGTAGCCCGTCACGATTGTTCAGGACATGGTTCAACAGCGTGGTCTTACCCGCGCCCAGGAAGCCGGATAGCACCGTAACTGGCAGGCGTTGTTGCTGCGACATGACGTGACCCTCTCTCAAAGTGTTATGTTATAACATATATAACGCAGCATGGTACAATGCCCGGCAGACAAGTCAACTGATGGATACCCATGACCCAGCCGATACCCACTCACCTGATCCTTGGCTTCCTAGGCGCAGGCAAGACCACCGCCATTCTCGACCTGCTGCAACGCAAGCCAACAGACGAAACCTGGGCCGTTTTGGTGAATGAATTTGGCGAAGTGGGGATTGATGGTGCCCTGATGCAACAGCAGGGCGTGGTGGTGCGGGAAGTTCCCGGTGGCTGCATGTGCTGCGTGTCCGGCCTGCCCATGCAGATGGGTCTGAACATGCTGATTCAGCGGGCCAAGCCAGACCGGTTGCTTATAGAGCCTACCGGACTGGGACACCCGGCACAGATCATCGAGACGCTGACAGGTCAGTTCTATAGAGAGGTGCTGTCACTCGGCACCATTGTCACACTGGTGGATCCCCGCAAGCTCAGTGACTCACGTGTTCAGACCAGCGACCAGTTCCGGGACCAGGTGGCCGTTGCAGATGTGCTGGTGGCCAACAAAACCGACCTTTGCTCTGCCGAAGAGATTGACGCATTTCACGCCTGGGCGGAAAGACTGGAGCCGGCCAAGCGGCTTGTTACCCTTACCCGGGACGGGCAGCTGGATATGGCCTGGCTGGCTGGTCGCCACGGTGACCGCCAGGTGGATGTGCCTGCCAGCCACCAGCACAACCACGCACTGACGCCCCCCACGCGCCCCCAACCCAGCCTTGACGATGAGCCCTGGCAGTGCCGCGTCAATCGTGGCCAGGGGCATTACAGCCTGGGCTGGCGAGTTGCCCCCGCTACGCTGTTCAACCCTCAGGCGCTCTTGGCTTTCATCATGGACGAGCGCTTCCTGCGCGTTAAAGGGGTGGTCCATACGGACGATGGCTGGCTTGCCATCAACGTGGCTGACGGCTGCTTCAGCGCAAACAGTGCTGACGCCCGAGACGACTCACGACTTGAGATTATCGCTAACCAGCCGTTACCCATTGAAGCACTGGACCAACAGCTACGTGATCTGGCTCTAACTTCGTAACAAACGGTTGCGGTGACGGACTGCGGCGGGAAAGGTCTGTATGCTATAACTACGGAGCTGAAGGCTTCTGTGTTACCCCTAATCGGTTGTGCGTGATAATGGTGAGTCGATTTACCTCTCTGATCCTGACTTTGTGCTGGCTGGTTGCCGCCCCTGCCTGGGCAGACTACCCTGTACCTGGCTACAGTACTGCCGAGCTGGCCATGCTCGACCCCTCCTATACGCCCATTCCCAAACCGCGTAATCCGGTACTGGAAGCGCCCCGGGTTGACCGGGTGGTGGTCTACAAGGGCAAGCGCCAACTGCACCTCAAAGCCGACAATCAGGTGGTACGTAGCTATCAGATCTCCCTGGGGGAGAATCCTGTTGGTCACAAGCTTTATGCCGGCGACCAGCGAACCCCGGAAGGTGAATACATTCTGGATTGGCGCAACCCCAACAGCCAGTTCCACAAATCAATCCATATTTCCTACCCCAATGAACGTGACCGTGAGCTGGCGGAAGCCTGGGGCCTGGACCCCGGCGGTCACATCATGATTCATGGCCTGCCCAATGACGCAGGCGACTGGGCCTTTGCCTATGCAGGACTGGACTGGACCAACGGCTGCATCGCTGTCACCAACGAAGAAATGGACGAAATCTGGCACCTGGTGGCGGATGGCACACCCATCAAAATCCATCCCTGACAAGCGCTTTCCGGGAACCGAAAACGACCGCCAAGCGTTACTGCAATATTAATTACTGGTAAGTGGCTAAGAACTTTTACCTATCATGAGTTAACATTTGAACACAGAGTGTTTTACACTCTTTGACGAAACCGACAGCTTATGCTGACGGTCGCTGGTGCAGCTACACGTATCAGCAACCATGGAAGCCAATTCCATAGGACGCCAAAACGACCAATAAGGGGAAAGTAAAATGCGTAAGTTGACTATCGCAGGGTTTGCCGCCGCCATCGCTCTGACTGCTGGCTGTGCCTCCACCGCCGATCAGGACGCCATCGATCGTGCAGCCGCTTCTGCCAGCTCCGCTGAGCAGACTGCCGGTAACGCTCTGAACACTGCCAACAATGCCCTGACTCGCGCCAACAACGCTCAGCGTACTGCAGACGAAGCTCTGGCTGCTGCCAAAGCTGCCCAGCAGTCTGCTGACCAAGCGAACGAGCGCGCTCGTCGCATGCTGGAGCAGTCTAGCCGCAAATAATTGGGCTAAGCCGCGAATGCAGAAAAGGCCGGTTTAACCGGCCTTTTCTGTTTTTCAGCAGCTATACACTAATCCCGCTTTGCGGCACCCCGATCCTTAACAAGGCTGTTAATCAGATCCATGGGTAGCGGGAACACAATGGTAGAGGTGTTATTGGTACTCATGTCCGCCAGCGTTTGCAGATAACGCAGCTGCATGGCACTGGGGTTCTTGGAGAGTTCATCTGCTGCTTCTACCAGCTTCTTGGAAGCCTGCAGCTCACCCTCCGCATGAATAACCTTGGCCCGCCGTTCGCGCTCGGCCTCCGCCTGACGGGCGATAGCGCGAATCATGGACTCATTCAGGTCCACGTGCTTGATTTCCACGTTGGCCACCTTGATACCCCATTCTTCGGTCTGGGCATCAAGAATTTCCTGAATATCACTATTCAATTTGTCCCGCTCAGACAACATCTCATCCAGATCGTGCTTGCCCAAGACGGACCGCAGGGTGGTCTGCGCCAACTGGCTGGTAGCGGCGCCAAAGTCTTCCACCCGGATAATGGCGCGCTCCGGGTCCACAACCCGGAAGTAAAGCACCGCATTAACCCGCACGGTCACGTTGTCCTTGGAGATCACATCCTGGCTGGGCACATCCAGCGTAATCACCCGCAGATCAACCCGAACCATCTGTTGCAGCCCGGGAATAATAATCACCAGACCCGGCCCTTTTATCCCCTGAAACCGCCCCAGGAAAAATACCACGCCCCGCTCATACTCCGGCAGGATTCGGATCGCTGCGCTCAAAATGACCAATAACAGCACCACCGGTGCTAAATAGGGAATCAGATCACCAACCATAAAACCTCCTGTCACATGACTCTGGGAATGTGCCCGGCAGCAGCCTCACAGCGGCCACCACCGAACGGTTTTTCAATACTTGAACATCAGGATCTGGTCGCAACGTGCACCGTCAATCCTTCGATCCGCACCACTTCTACCGACTGTCCGGGCTGAACAGGGCTTTCAGCAACTGCATTCCAGCGCTCGCCATTGAGGCGGACATGACCACGGAAACCGGCCCCTACAGGCTGGAACTCATCCAGAGCCTGGACGATGGCATGATTCATCTGCTCCACACCGCTGACCACCTGGCGCCGCCGGATAGTCATGAACCGGGTGACGGTCCACAGCATAAAGCCCGCTGCGACGGCCGCAATACCCCCCACCATGGGGATAGACACATCCTGGTGGGCGCCATCCATCAGGATGATGGAGCCCACCACAAAAGCAATGATCCCGCCCACCCCCAGTATCCCGAAACTGGGCATAAACACTTCCGCCACGATAAAGGCCAGCCCCAACAGTATCAGCGCCAGCCCGGCGTAGTTCACGGACAGCACCTGGAAGGAAAACAGCGCAAGGATAAGGCAGATAGCACCAATCACACCGGGCACCAGACTGCCAGGATTGGAAAGCTCAAACATGATGCCGTAGAAGCCGATGATCATCAGAAAGTAGGCAACATTGGGATTGGTAATGACCGACAGCAGGCTGGTGCGCCAATCCGGGTCCAGTCGGGTCAGACTCACGTCTGCGGTATCCAATGTGCGCTCACCGTAGGCCATGGACACGGTGCGGCCGTGCACCTGGGTGAGCAGATCCTGCAGATCAGTGGCCACCACATCCACCACATTCATTTCCAGCGCTTCCCGGGAGCCCAGGTTGACTGCTTCCCGCACCGCCTGCTCTGCCCAATCGGCATTACGGCCATGCTTCTCGGCTAATTCACGGATATAGGCAACCGCATCCTCCAGCACCTTGCGCTCCAGCGCGGTAGCACCACGGCGCTTTTCCGCCTCCCTTGGTTCCGCGCTGTCAGAGGCTTCACTGTCATAACTGGCCTCTGACTCGCTGCTACGCTCTTCACGCGGTTGTGGTTCTTCCGGCGCACCGGGCATGCCCCCCATCTGTATGGGTGTCGCAGAGCCCAAATGCGTGGCTGGCGCCATGGCTGCAATATGGCTGCCGTAAAGGATAAAAGTACCAGCACTCGCAGCGCGGGCACCCGAGGGGGAAACATAGGTAACGACAGGTACGGGGGAGGCAAGAATGTCCTTGATAATGGCCCGCATGGAATCCATCAGTCCACCGGGGGTATCCATCTGGATAATAACGATCTCAGCGTTTTCCTCAGCCGCACGTTGCAGGCCACGGCTGAGATAGTCCATGGTGGCAGGCCCAATGGCACCCTCAACAGTGAGTATCAGCCCGGTTTTTCGGCTATCTGGCTGATCTTCCGCTTGCACCGAAGCCACCAGTGACAGGCCCGCCAGCACCATGCCCAGCAGCAGGAGAAAGAGCCAGGCGGCCAACCTTGGGGCCTGTCCGGAACGTGCAAGCTGAAACAACATCGCTGACTCCTCAATGAATTACGATCGTTAGCCGCTGATAACCAGCATAGCATTCCGACAGCGAACTACTGAGGATTACGCCCGAAACCCGGCCAATAGATCAAAATATTTGCTCTGCGGCTTTCTCGGCACTGAGCATATCAAGGGATGTACTGTCTGCCGTTTGCAACGGATCCGCCAGCCGCTCACCGATCAGCCGCGGCACACCATCCGCCTGCTCCACGGCTAGCTCAATGGCCGCCCGCTGCAACTCAACACCGGGATGCTGCTCGCGGAAGCTGGCCACCATGCGACTGACTTGCTGCCAGACCTCATCCATAGCCTGATCGTCATAGTCTTCAAAGCGCCGATGCACTTCCAGCCAGACTTCCTTGCCGCTAAATCCCATTTTCACCGGCTGATCAACGATCTCCACCGGCGTACCGCGCTCCACCTCATAGATAAAACGCGAAATATCATGGTTATACATGCGGAAACAGCCACGACTGACCTGCATGCCGATACCAAAACGCTTGTTGGTGCCATGGATCAGGTAACTGCGGGCGCTCAACATAAGGGCATAGGGTCCCAGGGGGTTTTCCGGCCCGGGCGGCACCATCCGCGGCGCCACCAGACCCTCAGCAGCGTATTCCGCTCGGACGCTGGCGGGCGGATACCAGGCGGGAGACTCCAGGCGCATGGTCACCTCCGCCCGGGTCAGGGGAGAGGGGTTATCCTCAGTGCCGACACCGACGGGGAACACCTCAACGCCACCATCGCGGAAATGATACAGACGATACTCCGCCAGGTTGATCACTATGCCTTCACGTGGTGCATCGGGCAGCACATAGTGGCGCGGCAGGGTGATCCGGGTCCCCTCCCCGGGCAACCAGGGATCCACACCGGGATTGGCCTTGACCAACTCCAGATAACCCAGGCTTTCCTGAATGCCGATATTGGCAAAGGTATCCTCGTAACGAGTTACAAACGTCATCAGACCGCCCGCAAGATCACCTTGCAGCGGCCACACCCGGGGCTCTGACAGGGGTCGTTCTTCAGGCATATCGCCGGATCCGGCATGGGCCACGGCCATCAAGCCGAATGCAAGCAACATCCCCTGCACGACATATTTCAACATCACCAATACCATCCGCTGTTCCACACCACGCAATTGCAGCAATCTATGATCTACGGTATCGCCTCGGGTTCCCGGCGTCCAGTCTCATGCCTGCCCGAGCGTCGCCAGCAGGGTAATGACCGCCAATAACAGGAACAAACCGCAGGCCCCGGCGCGCGCTGCCGACAGCGGCAACCGCTCCATTATCCAGCCACCGGCAAGAATGACCGGAATGTTCGCCAGCAGCATGCCCAGAGTAGTACCCAGAATCACCAGGGTGGTTTCCTCGTAGCGCGCCGCCAAAACCACGGTTGCCACCTGCGTCTTGTCACCAATCTCCGCCAGGAAAAACATGATGGTGGTGGCGGTAAACGCCCCCATGCGCAACAGGCGCGCATTGCCGCCCTCGTCCTTATCAGGGATCAGTAACCAGAAGGCGATAATTACAAAACTGCCTGCCAGCAACCATGGCAGCCAGGCATCAGGAATCCATTGCGCAACCCAGGCACCGAGCCAGGCTGACAACGCATGATTCAATAGAGTGGCCACCAGAATACCCAGAATAATGGGCGTGCGCTTGGCAAACTTGGCAACCAGAAAGAGCGATAAGAGCTGAGTTTTATCACCAATCTCAGCGATCGCTACAGCAAGAGTTGAGGCAAGAAACGCTTCCATACAGAGACATCCAGGGCGGATATCAGACACAGGAGCAGCCCACTCTCCGCCCATTGGAAGTGGCACTGCTCCAGGTCTTGTCAATCACCCACAAACGCAGGTGACGCCATGGCCATGAGGATGAGCCTCAAGTATGTTGACCATCGCCCGACCCGCGCATTGCGCGGGTGCGGAGACTACTCCCCCGGAGTAGGGGGCATTCTACGTCCGCGCTCTGCGAGACACAAGTCCTTCAGCTGGAGCCACGGTCACTGCGTATCTTCAACGTGGGCCACAATGCCAGCAGTACGAAAACCGCCACCAACCACCAGGCCGCATGGAACGCCTGCAGGCCGGGATAGCCATTGGCCTGCTCGCCATACTCCAGGGTCAGGGCCACCAGTTTGATACCGAAAGCCCCACCGATCTGGCGGGCGAAATTCAGTGCGCCTGAGCCACCGCCAAGCTCCTGTGGTGCCAGCGGGTTCAGCGCTGCCGTGGACATGGCCGGCATCATGAAGCCCAGCCCGATGCGGCCCAGCACCGCCCAGACACCAAGCCAGAACAGGCTCAGCTCAATGTCTGAAAGGGCATAGAGTATTGCGGAAGCGGCAAACAGAACCAGCCCGGTGGCGATCAGCAGACGCGCACTCACCTGATCCGCCAGCCGCCCCCCCAGTGGAAACACGATACCCAGGGCGATACCCGCAGGCAGCATCAGCAAACCTGCTTGGGTAGCGCTGTAACCCAGCGCGGTCTGGACAAACAGGGGAATCAGGTAGGTGGAACCAAACAGCGCCAAGCCCAGTGCAAGGGCGCCCAGTACCGCATAGCGGAAGGCCGGATAACGAAACAGCCGGATTTGCAGCAAGGGGTGCTCTGCACGCCGCTCACGGCGCACGAACTGCCAGAGCGCCAGCAATGCGAGGCTGGCACTCACCACCAGCATCCAGCCCAGTGGCCCATCACCGTGCAGGCGATTGAGAGCATCCAGGCTGGTCACCATGAACAACCCCAGCCACAGGAAGCCACGTAAATCAAACGGGTAGGGCTTTGGTGGATCCACCGGCGTAGGCAGAAACCGCCAAACCATATAGGCCCCAAGCAGGGTAACCGGCGCAGGCGCAAACATCACATAGCGCCAGTTGAGCTGGTCCACCAGCACACCGCCCAACACGGGCCCCAGAGCAGGCGCAAGGATAACGCCCATGCCGTAAATGCCCATGGCCGTGCCACGACGCTCACGGGGAAACACCCGGAACACCAGAAACATACCCATAGGTTGCATCAGACCGGCAATGGCGCCCTGACATACCCGCGCCAAAATCAACCAGCCATCATGGGCCGCCAGCCCTCCCAGCAGGGACACCAGGGCGAACAGCAACATGGCGGCACCGAGGGAACGACGGATGCCAAAACGATCCAGCAGCCAGGCGGACGCCAGCATGGTGGTGGTCATGGCGGCAATAAATCCGGTCGCCAGCCAGTGGGCCCGGCCCTGACGAATACCGAACTCCGCCATGATGTCCGGCAGAGCCACGTTGACAATGGTGGCACTGAGGACCGTAGCCATGGTTCCCAGCATCACCGTGGCGACAGCATACCATCGCCACCGGGTGCCGTATCTGTGCTGGAGGGCAGAGAGGCTGTGATCGCTCAGAACGTGACCTCCGGGTCAGACGGGGTTATTTGATGCGCTCACCATTAACGAGGATTTTGTTAAACACGTCCAGTGCCACGGACAACTCCTGCTCCGTCACCCCATTCAGCATTTCTTCACGCAGCGCTTCGGCGCGCTTGTTGAGGGTTTCCATGAAAACCTCACCGTCAGCAGTGAGATGCAGACGCCTCGCGCGGCGGTCATGCTGGCACAGGCGGCGCTCAATCAGGCCTTGCTGTTCCAGGCTGTCCAGCAAGCGCACCAGGGTGGGGTTTTCAATGGCCATCAGGCTGGCCAGTTCTCGTTGTGTCAGGCCTTCACCACCACGCTGCAGATATACCATGGTAGTCCAACGGGCCTGTGTCACACCGAGGTCTTTCAGACGCTCATCCAACAGCTTGCGCCAGCGGCGTGTCACCCGTGCTACCGCAAATGGAAATTGGTCTCTCATGACTTAGGCTCCGGCTAATTCTGATTAAAATACAAACAGAGAATAGTTTGCTAGCCAAGCAAACTACCGAAAACAAGACAAGGTTTCACATAAGGGAAAACCGAAGCCGACGGATAAGGACCGGATCAGCTGGCGTCACGCAGCTCCTCAATCTCCTGCTCCATCTCCTCAGCCTCGGGGGATGGCTGGAACTCTTCATTACGGGGGTCAATTTCCGCCAATACCGGCGAGCCTTCGGGCAGGGTCATGACAAAGTCGCCCTGCTCTTCCACCGGAATATCGTCCGTGGTCTTGATACGGTAACTGGTCACTGCAACCAGCAGACACAGGAACGCTGCATTGCCCAGAAACAGGCCTTTCGGGCCCAGCCAATTGACCAATTGCGCCATGGTAATCGGACCGATCACGCTGCCTACACCGTAGCTCAGCAACAGGGTGGCACTGGCCGCCACAATGCGATGATGCTCCATGCGGTCATTAGTGATTGCCACCGCAATGGGGTAGATGGAGGCAGACAGACCTACAAACAGGCCTGCAAACAGCAACAGCAGGCCAAAGCTGATAGTGGCAGCCACCACCGCGATCAGAGCCGACACAGCAGCCGCTACCGCGACCCACCTCATCACCCGCCGCCGGTCAAGCCTGTCACACAGACGTCCGAGGGGGAAGGCCAGCACCATGGCCGCCACAATGGCAACGGCCATAAAGACCGAGGTCTGGGACACATCCAGGCCGATCAGGGTCGCATACACCGGCCCCATGGCGTAGAAAGAGCCAATCAGCACACCACAGATCAGCGCCCCCGTCATACCACTGGAGGACTCCCGAAACAGACCGAAAAAGGACATCCGCTCAACCGCCTCAATGGGCGGCGCCTCCATGCGCGTCAGGGACAACGGGATCAGCGCCACCGTCAGCAGAATGGCTGCCACAGTGAACGGCACAAAGGAGGCTGGCTCACCCAGGTTAACAATCAGCTGGCCACCCGCCGCAGAGAGATAGAACACGATCTGGTAGACGGCAAACAGGGTGGCACGGTTACTGTTGGTGGCGCGGCTGCTGAACCAGCTTTCAATCACCACCAAAACACCGGCCATGCTGAAGCCCGACAGGGCCCGCAGCACCGCCCAGTAAAACTCAGATACAGAAACGGCATACAAAAGCGAAGCCACCGCTGCCATAGCCGCAAACACCGCAAAAGCGCGAATATGACCCACCCGCTCGATGATTCGGTTGACATACAGGGTGCCCAGTACAAAACCAATGGAGTAACACACCAGTATCCAACCGATGGTGCCTGGGTTTACCTCCTCGATACTGAGACGTATGCCCAGCAACGTCATCAGGAAGGCATTGCCGCTCACCAACAGCACAATGCTGAGGATCAACGCGGACAGCGAGGTCACCATACGGGTCATAAGGGAAATCTCCGGAGATGCTGGAGAGGTGAATGTATGCAGAAGCGACGATTGATCATTAAAGCAGCAATACCCCGGGATTGCGATTACGCAAATGCCGAGACCATCGCCATTTATGGAAAGGCCGGCAGCGGCACATCACCTGCTCGACAAGCTCTGGTAACATGCTGGCTGAAAACGACACCCATTTGACTCAACGGACTCTGAGCTGATGACTGATCCCCGCTGGCTACCACTACTCCTTGCCCTTCTGCTTCTGCCCGCCCAACTGGCGGCGCAGTGCGGCGCCCCTGCCACCAGCATTCCGTCTGTTCGCGCCATGAGCCCTGACGGCTTCCCCACCGTGACCGTGGAGGCCGTAATGACCCTGGACGCTCGCGGGCCAGACCGGCTGCGGGGCTTTTTCCTGCAACAGCCTGACAGCGATCCCTCCCCCTTGTCAAAGGGGCTGTTTGTCTATACGGCCCGGGACGGCGGCGGTGAGGGCCGCCGGGTACGACTGACAGCCCGGGTCAATGACTATCAGGGACGGCGCCAGCTCAGCAACGTCAGTCAACTGAAAGACTGCGGACCGGCGCCACTGCCACCTGCGTCCCCCCTTGTCTTACCCTGGCCTGAAGATCTGGAGCTGGATACCTTTGAAGGCATGCGTGTCAGCTTTAACCAACCGTTGACGGTGATTGATAACTACCAGCTGGATCGCTTTGGTAAACTGATCCTGGCGGCAGAGCCACAGCTGATGCCTACACAGATCATGCCGCCAGGCCCTGCTGCTGCCGCCCTGGCGGCACAGCAAGAGCGCCATCGTATTCGGCTGGATGATGGGCGTGGCCAGCAGTACCCCCTGGTCATTCCCTTCCCGCCACCGGCACTGCGGGCAGACCATACGGTTCGCGCCGGCGATCAGGTACGCCATCTGGATGGCATTCTGGATCATCGGTTTGGTAACTGGCGCATTCACCCGCTGCAACCGCCCACATTCCACACCACCAATCCGCGGCCGGACCCCATCCCGCGAGCGGAAGGCAGCCAGCTGCGCATTGCAGCCTTCAATCTGGAAAACCTGTTTCTCGGCGACGCAGGTTTTCCCACACCCCGTGGCGCACAGTCACCTGCCGAACTGGAGCGGCAACTGGCCAAGCTGACCAACGCCCTGCAGGCACTGGATGCGGATATCCTGCCCCTGATGGAGCTGGAAAATAACGGTACCGGTGCTGACAGCACCGTCGCACGGCTTGCCGCCCGGCTGGGCGAGCAATGGCAATGGGTCCGTGTGCAACCCCCGCAGCATACCGGCACCGATCAAATACAGGTTGGCATCCTCTACCGCCGGGATCAGGTCACCGCTATTGGCGATGCTGACACCCTGCATCAGGGCCCCTTCAGCCAGGGCAACCGACCAGCGCTGGCGCAGCTGTTCCGCCACAATGACAGCGGCCAAACCTTACGGGTGGTGGTGCTGCACCTCAAGTCCAAGCGCTGCCAGCGCGCCCAGGGCGCGGACCGGGATCAGGACGACGGCCAGAGCTGTTACGCCCGCACCCGTACCCGCGCTGCGGAAACCCTCGCCGCCTGGCTGTCACAGCTGCCCAAGCCCGCGCAGTTCCGCGGCACCCTGATCACTGGTGACCTCAACAGCTATGCCCAAGAAACGCCCCTGCAGGTACTGCACAATGCCGGCTACGCCAACATGGTCGCCCAGTTTCATGGCTTGGAGGCTCACAGCTACCGCTTCCGGGGCCGCGCCGGCACCCTCGACTACCTGCTCGCGGACCGACGCCTGCAACCCCATGTCCTGGCCGCCCAGCCCTGGAACATCAATGCCGACGAACCGCCAGCCCTGGGTTACAGTCTGGCCAACAAAACCCGGCAACAACAACGCGAGCTGTTCTCCGCCGCCCCCTGGCGATCCTCGGACCACAACCCACTGATTATCGACCTTGGCGGATTCTGAGGCAGACAGGCATTTGCCCTAACGCCCGGGGGGTGGCGGCCAGCTAGCCAAAGCGATACCCGCTGATCAGAGTACACTCAGTGAACATATGTTTACTGAGAAGTCTTATGTCTGCAGATAGTCGTCGTTTCAGCCAGCGCCTGCCCGGTTCAACCACCCTGATTCCTGATCTCTGGCCTTTGGCCCGCACCGGGCACCGCCTGCTACAGGGCGCGGCATGGCGTGAAGCGGTTGTGGATAACCATCGCATGGTATGGCTGGAACGCGGCCGCCCCAGCAGCCGTCGCCCCACCGTGTTGCTGATACACGGCTTTGCCGCCATGAAAGAAAACTGGGCAGGCTGGCTACCCCTGCTGCCGAGAGATTGGCACCTGCTGGCCATTGACCTGCCTGGCTTCGGTGAGAGTGATTACCGGCTGGGCGCCCACTATACCTATGAGGCACAAGCCGCCCGGCTTGCACACTGGCTGCAATCCCGAGGCCTGGACAATGTCCATGTGGTGGGTAGCTCCATGGGCGGCGCCATTGCCACCGTGCTGGCGGGCGTGGCAGGTCCGGCCATCAGCTCCCTGACCCTGCTTAACAGCGCCGGCTTTCCGTCCAGCCCCGGCCAGGAGCTGCGGCCTTCTGATTTCGGCCATGAACGCACCACCCTGATTCCCGAGGATCTGCCGGGAATCTACACCATGTTTAACAGTGTCGGCACCGGCAGACCTACCCTGGCTGGCGTACTGATGACCGGCCTGCTGGGGCCGGATCTGCTGAAACGCAAAGGTCAGCACAAACATATTTTCAGTGACATGCTGGCAGATCCCTGGGCGCCCTTACGCCACTTGCGGGATGGCGAACGGCCCCTGCTGGTGCAGTGGGGTGACCGGGACGTGGTCACGCCTACAGCGTGCGTGGACTGGTTCCGGCAGCACACACCCTCGGCACAGATCACGGTTTTCCGGCGAGTCGGGCATCTGCCCATGATGGAAACCCCCCTGCATTCGGCGCAAGTGTTAACGGACTTTATCCGTCGCGTGCCGGCTGCAGGGTAGCGGAGTTGGGCGCTCCTATTGGCCCTCAACACCACTTGACGCGTCATCGAAGTCATGGGGTGGAACAAGTGTACACGTCATAATGAGGTGTGCTTCATCCCTTACAATTCCAATAAAATGAGGAATCAGGTCATGCGCGCCTCAGTATCACAGGCACAGGACTTGGGTCTACCGGCCATCTACCTGCATTTGCTGGCCCAGCTGTTACGAACCACCGGGGTTGATGACAGAGCCCTGCTGCTGCGGGTCGGCCTGGATCCCGCCCGCCTGCAGTCTCCAGACCTGCGGGTATCCCAATCCCAGGCGACCGAATTTGTCACCCGCGCCATTATCGAGAGCGGTGAGCCGGGCCTCGGCATCATGATGGCCAAGGAACTGCATTTGCCCCTGCACGGCGCCCTCGGCACTGCAGTGATGGCAAGCCGCACCCTCTCCGAGGCGCTTGAGCTGATGACCCGCTATCTGCAACTGCGGGCACCACACCTGCAGATTGAACAGGAACAACAGGGTGACCATGCCGTATTCCGGGTCATCTGCGGCATCGACCTGGGGCCCCTGCAGACATTCATCATGGACGCCATGCTGTTCGGCTGTGTTTCCATGGGCGTGCAGCTTCTTGGGCGTCCGGTACCCGGCTCGTATGTGCGCCGACGCTGCAATGAACCCGGTTACTTCCAGCGCTTCCGCCATCTGGTGCCGGTCCCGGTGCGATTTGGTGACGACGACGATGCCATCGTGGTGCCATTGAGTGAGCTGTCGCTGCCGCTGAAGTTCAGCGATGAGCAGTTGGCTGATGCCTCGCGTCAGCAATGCGAAGATGCCCTCAAGCAACTGACCGAGGATGCAGGCTTCGGTGCCCGGGTGCGCCGGGTGATTGAAACCAGCCACCCCTTCCCGCCGAAGCTGGCGCGGGTGGCCAGCACCCTGTTTGTCTCTGAGCGAACCCTGAAGCGGCGCCTGCAGGAAGAGGAAATCAGCTTTCAGGTGCTGGTAGACCAGGTGCGCCTGGAGCGAGCCTGCGAGCTGCTGCAGAACACCCGCCTCAACCTGAGTCAGATTGCCGACACCCTGGGCTATGCGGACGCTGCCAATTTCACCCGCGCCTTCAAGCGCTGGACTGGCGTCAGCCCCAGCAGCTACCGCAACAGTGAGCGGCCTGCCATGGCTCGTCGCCCAAGCCATCTGGCCCTGGCTATCTAAGCAGAACACGTTGCCCAGGGATTGGGCGCACCCTCAGTCAATCCCGATAATCTTGTGCATCTGCAAGGTCAGCCGCCATTGCGGATGGGCCAGGCAATAGGCTGTCGCGTCCCGGGTATTGGCCTGCTTGACCGCATCTGCGCCCACCAGCGGCGGCCGTGCTGATGCCATAGGCGACAGGAAGTAATGGCAGGCCTTAATGTCCTGAAACCGCTCAGGCATGGCCAGCGGCTGAGGGTAAACCAGCTTGAGCTCATCGCACTGGGTGATCACCACCGGGGCATCCGCCTTGGGACTGACACAGAGCCAGTCAATGCCCGCCGGGGCCGGCAGGGTGCCATTGGTTTCCACCCCCACATCAAACCCCTGCTGGTGTAACGCCGCAATCAGCGCTTCGTCCAACTGCAAAAGTGGCTCGCCCCCGGTGCAGACCACGTAAGGTCGCACACCCGGCGCCTGCATGTCGCCCGGCCAGAGTGCACGCAGGTGCGCAGCCAGCGCCTCGGCAGTGGCGAAGCGACCACCATTCTGGCCGTCAGTGCCGACAAAGTCCGTATCACAGAAGTTGCAGATGGCCTGAGCGCGATCAGCCTCGCGACCATTCCACAGGTTACATTTGCTGAACCGGCAGAACACGGCTGCACGGCCGGCCTGAGCACCCTCGCCCTGCAGGGTGTAGAAGGCTTCTTTGATCCGATACATCAGGCCTGCTCCTGGTAGGGCAAGGGGTCGGTCACCCCCTGACTGGCAAAAGCCTCCAGGCGCTCAACACAGGAGCCGCATCGGCCACAGGCGAGTTCACCCCCTTTGTAGCAGGTCCAGGTGTCCCGGTAATCAAGCCCCATCGCCAGCCCGTCCGCCAGAATCTCGCCTTTGTTGGAGCGCAGGTAAGGGGCCTCGATACGCACGGGCTGGTAGTTGGCGATACGGCAGACGGCATCCATCTTTTCAACAAACGCCGGGCGACAATCCGGATAGATCGCATGGTCACCACCATGGGCGCCGTACCAGACCGCCTGGGCCTCCAGCGTAACGGCATATCCCGTGGCGAGGGACAGCAGAATCATATTGCGATTTGGCACAACCGTCGCCTGCATGCTAGCTTCCTCATAGTGACCTTCAGGCACGTCCAGGTCGCCGGTCAGGGCAGAGCCCGCCATCACCGCCTGCATGGCGGTAATGTCGATCACCTTATGGCTGATGCCCAGGCGCTGGCAGACGGCACGGGCAGCATCAAGTTCGCGGACATGACGCTGCCCGTAATTGAATGACAGGGCGTGCACCTGATGGCCAGCAGCCAGGGCGCGGTGCAGGAGGGTATAGGAGTCCATCCCTCCGGAATAGATAACGACAACAGTTTCAGCCATGGGCAACTCCAATTCTGATGGACGTATTGTAACAGTGGAATGGCATCCTGGGTTCGCTACCCGGCGCATACGGGGTTAAACTCTCCGCTCTTGTCGCCACAACACCACCGGCCAGCAAGGCCGGATAGAATCAGAAAAACGGTATGACAGCGCTCGACGCACCTGCATTTATTGACTTTGAGGCTTCCAGCCTCGACCTCATTGCCAGCTACCCGATAGAGGTGGGCATCTGCCTGCCTGATCACAGCCTGCACAGCTGGCTTATTCGTCCCCATGGCACCTGGCAGGACTGGTCGGAAAGCGCCGAACAGATTCATGGCATCGACCGGCAAACCCTGCTGGATGAAGGCCTGGGCGTCAAAGACGTAGCTGCCGAGCTCAACAGCCTGCTGGCAGGCGCCGTGTTCTGCGATGCCTGGACCTTTGACAGCTTCTGGCTGCACCGGCTGTTTCGGGCGGCTGATATGACCCCCAGCTTTCAGCTGGAGTCCATTTCCATGCTGCTGTCCCCCAGCCAGGTCCAGCAGTGGTCAGAAGTACGTCAGCGGGTCATCCTTGAACTGGGCCTGCCGGTCCACCGAGCGGCTAACGATGCCCTGATTCTGCAGGAAACCTGGCAGCAGGTCCGGCACGCCGGACCCCGACTGGCGCAACAGCTTGCCGTAGACCAGTGATCACGGAACGCCGTTGAAGACAGGAGCAACCCATAAAAAAAGCGCGGCTGGAATACCAGGCGCGCTGAAAGGAGAGTTCCGCCAATCTGGCCACAACCGGTGACCTGACGGATAGCACAACATAAAACACGTGACAGGCCACCATTATTCCGCCACCTCGCGTATTCGTCTGTACGGGTTTGCCGAAAGTGTTTGCCAATTGCACCCAACTGCATGCGAACAACTGCGCAGTTGCAAAGCGGCCCATAAGCGATACACTGTGAGCAAGGTAGGGGAGTCCCTACACCTTCGGAAGTACATGACAACGTTACGACAGGATACGCGGACACGCACATGATGCCAGCCAACATTCACAGCAAGGCGAACCAGTGCCCCTTGGGTACCGGTGGCTTTATGGTGCACGCAGTACCTGCGCAGATCATGTCCAGTTAGGCTTTCGAACCATCCCCGGAAGCCTGTGGCGACCGGGTTGGATAGCTCCAGAAAACCCCGGCCGCCGCGCCGGGGTTTTTGTTTTGCAGCGGCAAAATCAAGAAGGAGACCACCATGAAAAGACGACCCATGACTCGCGGTAGCAATCAGCAGCCCAACCTTCGTCCTGGGCCGCTAAAACGCCCGGAAAAGCTGCCGTTGCTGGATGCCATCTGCAAGAAACTGAACCAGCGGGTTAATCTGGATGATGAGCAGCGGGTGCTTGGTCTGTACGAGCGCGGCTGGATCTTCAAGGGCGTGCTGGTCAGTCTGGACGGGGCCGAAGCCCGTTACGTTCGCGCCCTGGCGACCAAATACAATTCCTGGATCGCACGACAGGTGGCCTGAACCCGTCAGGCAGATGCCGGGCGCGGGTCAGTGCATGCGGTCGCCGCGCCCACCGTTGATCATGACAAAGTTGTTCAGCACGTCCTGGATTTTCTCCAGAGAATAAGGCTTCACCACATAGCCATTGGCGCCTGCGCTGATGGCTTTCTGGATACTCTCGATAGAGTCATCTGCGGTAACCAGCACAATATGCTGTTGCGGATTAGCGCCCTTGAAATCCTTCATCACCTGATGGCCATCCGCATCCGGCAACCCCAGATCCAGCATGATGATGTCAAACACCTCGGCGGCAAAGCAGGCATGTGCAGACGCCGCGTCCTCGCAGTCGGTGATCAGGGTTGCGCCAGCCTGATAGAGCATGTCCTTTAGCAGCTCGCGCATGATCGGATCGTCTTCCACCACCAGTACACTTAGCTTTTCCATTCCGTTTCCTCGTAATTCACGCGCTACGGCTGCCACCCTGGGCGCGCGGTGGCACTTTGAGCGTTGGTCGCCCGCCATCGTCCCCTTGCGGGTCCATTCCGGCATCATCCATCGCCGGGCCTCGCTCAGCACCCGCCGGGCGCCCCGGTCGAGTGAGCATATTACTGATACTGATGGCTGTGGTGTAGAGGGAAATCGCAATCACCAGCAAGACAGGTTGTAAAAAAGCCACAAATTCAGGGACCTGCTGGCCACCAACAATGCTTAGAATCAGGATCAGCGCGGGCCCCAGCACCAGGAACAGGGTCAGGGCAATAAAGAACACGATGCGCTCTTTGTGGGGCCCCAGATCCCGCTCGGTCACCAGGCCCAGCACGAACTTGCCAATAGCCAGCCCGGCAAGAATAGCGGCAGCTATGCTCAAATCCGGGCGCAACAGCGCATCGGCCAGCTCGCCATCCCAAAGACGTTGCATCAGGATGGCCAGAAACGGAAACAGCACAAACAGAATGTCAGCATAGGTGCCGTACATCATGCTCATGGATTGTTGTTCCTGACGACGGTTCTTGTCGGTCATTGTTTGCTTTCTCCCTGCAGTAAAGCGGGAACCGCAAAGTCCCCGGAATCAAGTTTTGCCTGATCAATCAAACTCACCAGCATACCGAAGGCGTCCGCCAGCGCATTGCGATCTATCGGGCTGGCGCGCAGGCAGGCTTCCACTGCCCGCGCCTGTTCGGTGATCGGGCCATAGCCCATGGCACCAGCGGTGCCCTTAATCTGGTGCACCTCACGGCGCAAAGTATCCATGTCACCATCGCTGAACGCCACCTGCAAACGCACCAGGCGGGGGCTGAGGCTCTCCCGGAACTGCTTCACCAGACGGCTGAGGGCTCGCTGCTCTTGGTCGCCTCCCGGTTTGCTGGCGGCGGCCCGGGGGTCCGCGGGCAGGTAACGGCTGAGCAGGGCAAAGAAGCGCTGGCGATCAATAGGTTTGGCCATGTGTTCCGTGCAACCCGCCTGACGGTAATCTTCGATATCCTCCACCATAACGTTTGCTGTCAGCGCCACAATGGGCGTGTTCACCCCGGCCTCCCGCAGCGCCACAGTGGCATCCCGGCCATTCATCACCGGCATCTGGATATCCATCAGGATCAGGTCGAACCGGCGCTTTAAAGCCTGTTCCAGCGCTTCTGCGCCGTTTTCAGCAAAGCTGAGCTGGGCACCGGTGCGGGCCACCAGCAGGCTGACCAGCTTCCGGTTTACGTCGTTGTCTTCCGCCAGCAGGATATGCCCCTTCAGGCGGGGGATGGGTTGCTGGCTGCGGGCCTGGGTGGTGCGCAAACGCTGCTGGTCATTTTGCAGCAGCCTGGCGTCCGCAAGATCGCCAGTCGCCACTTCCACCGTGAAAACACTGCCTTCACCATAGCGGCTTTGCACCTGGATATCGCCACCCAGCAACTGCGCAAGGCGCCGGGAAATGGCCAGCCCCAGGCCGGTGCCACCATACTGGCGGGCCACCTCGGCACTGCCCTGGGCAAAGGGATCAAACAGACGACCCAGTTGCTCGGTCTTGATACCGATACCCGTATCCTTAACCTCAAGCTGCAATCGCTGGCGCTGTTGGTCACAGCGCACGATCAAATCAATACTGCCCTGATCAGTAAACTTGAGGGCATTCCCACAAAGATTGATGATGATCTGCCGCAGTCGGGTCGGATCGGTTTCGATGGCATCAGGGATGGGATACTGGCAGATAATGGCAAAGACCAGCCCTTTTTCCCGTGCCCGTGGTTCAAAGATGGCGCGGATTTCCTCCAGCAGATCTGGCAGGCTAACCTTGCAGACATCCACCTCCAGCTTATCGGCGTCAATCTTGGAATGGTCGAGGATGTCATTGACCAGATCCAGCAGATGGCGCCCACTACTGACTACCGTCTCAGCACTGCGACGCTTTTCTTCCTCCGGCAACTCCGCATCCAGCAGCGTTTCGCCATAACCGATAATGGCGGAGAGCGGGGTGCGAATCTCATGGCTCATATTGGCGAGGAACTGGCTTTTCGCCGCCGCCGAGTTACGCGCAAGCTCTTTTTCCATGCGCTCGTTTTCACGTTCCCGCTCCAGCCGATAGCGCTTGTGGCGCTCGGTGGCATCAACACAGGTCCCTTCCAGGTGCAGCGGCTCGCCCGACTCACTGTAGACGGTTTGCAGTGAAATGGTCGCCCAGCGCTCCTTGCCCTGGCGATCCAGAAACCGGGCTTCGATACCCTTTACCGCACCGGCGGATTCCAGCCGCTCTACCACCCACTGGCGAATGCGGGTGTCGGCGAAGCAGGTATCAAGCACATCAGGGTTGGCTTTGAGCAGGGCGTGACTGCTGCGGAAACCCAGTATACGGGCAATCGCCGGGTTGGCGGTGATAAAGCGACGATCCAGTGACATCTGGAAAATACCTTCCACCGCATTATCAAACAGGGACTGGTAACGCCACAGGTTGGTCAGTGCCCGCTCGTTCCAGTTGATGGCCTCGGCCTGCACCAGTTTGATACGGTCCGCCAGCGCGAAGGAGAACAGAATCACCTGAGCCGTCAGCCCCAACTGCGGCGCATAGGCCGTCAAGATATTCAGGGGCAGGAAACCCATGGCCATCAGGCCATAGGCAACAAAACCTGTCAGTGCCGTCGTCCAGGCGAGAAAATAGGCGCCCGCAGCCCGGTTGTATTGGCGCCAGGCTGCCAGGGTAGTCAGGATCACCACCGCGCACAGGGCCATGGAGCCGATCACCACCCACTGCATGCCGACATGGTAGGGCATGCCCAGACTCAGCACGAAACTCACGATCACACCGTACAAACTGATGCGCAATACCTGGTCAAGCCCGGGGGCATACGTTTGCGTACCGAGGAACTCACGGGTCATCAGCAGGCCGAACAGCCAACTCAGCATGATGTGATAGTGCAGATACTGCTTGTCGAACAGGGCCGGCCGCGTTTCAAGCAACTGCATGCCGTGTACCTGCTCGGTGGTAATAAACACGGTGGCAAAGATCAGATACAACACATAGTAGACATAGCTGCGCTGCCGTACCGAAAACATCACAAATACGTTATAGATAAGGATGGCCAGCAAACTGCCAAACAGGATGCCGCGGAAGGCTTCCTCCACGGATACCCGCTGGATGTAAGCATCGGCATGCCAGAGGGTCACCGGCATCCGAAAGGTATTGACGGTGCTGATGCGCAGATAGAGCTGGATATCACGGTCAGGTTTGAGCTCAGTGCGGAACACCGGGTTGGGCACCGCCAGATCCCGGCTGGCCCAGTCATCCCGGTAACCGATGCTGCGTTCATGCACCAGTGCACCGTCCTCCACCACATAAAGGGTGGCTTCGTCCACCAGCGGCAAGGCCAGCTCAAACACCCAGTGCGAGGGTGCTTCCCGGGGTGCCAGACGCAAGTCGAAGCGGGCCCAATACACCGACCGGGTGTAACCAAAACTCAGGATGCCACCACGGTGCTGGGAAAAGGCCGGCGCTTCACCCGCCAGTATGTCGGCCAGGGACACCTGATGATCCCGGTCTTCCAGGTAATAGAAACACTGCCCCAGGTCATAACTGGCCTGCCGCGCACTCACCACCAGCGAACCATTGCTGCAGGACGGGCTGGCCCAGGCCTGCGCAGGCAGCAAGCCCACCAACAGGACAAGCAGCAGCATGTGCTGAGCCAGGCATCTCAACAGGGTCGGCAAAATGTGATCTCCAGACGAGCAACGACCGGGGTTATACATTATTGTATGTGCAGTTCAGGAACGTCCTGGTGTCACTTTAACCTGTTAAACCCGCTTTCGCACCCCTGCTGGAGCCCCTATGAAGCATAGCCTTGCGCTGCTTACGGTCATCGTCAGCCTGGCACTGCTGCCAAGCTGCAAGATAATAGCGCCAGAGCGCGGGGGCGGCGGCTTCAATCCCGCCGCCAGTGTGGATCTCAGCTTGTCATCGTTCAACGTCGAGAATTCCCAGTCTGCCCCCAATGCCCTGCAGGAAACCCTGTTCTGGGATGTTTACACGGGCATTGAACCGGTACCCGATGCGGGCAACCACCCACTGGCGGCGGACGTGGTGGCCTTGCTACGGCAGGAAATCAATCAGTTTGCAGGCACCAGCCCCAGCGGGGACAGCAAAACCTACATCCGAAGCCGTAACCCCTGGGACCTGATGAACTGGATGATCGGCGAGAATCAGGTCATCAACTTCAATGATGGCCGACGCTATATTGCTGACCGCATCCGCCTTAACGCGCCAGGCACCTACAATACCCGCAGCAACGGTGCGCTGATTCGGTTCCGTGACCAGTCTGCCGAGCAAGCCGGCCTGCCGTTGGCTGAGAGCACCTGGATCTATTCCACCCTGAGCTGGGTCTACACGCCGCAAAGCTCCAACAAGGTGATACGCACGCTGCAGTATACTGCCCGTCAACCATCCGGCCCCATCAGCGAAGAGCCGGAATTGCTCAGTCTGGCAACCGGCAGCCAGTTCGATCCCGGCAGTTTCAGCGCCTTGGGCTATAACGCTCCGGAGCGCCGGGAGGCCTCACTGACATTACGTAACCGAGGCCGTGTTGCCATGGTGCAGGATTTCCTGGCGCAGCAGGATACGCTGGTGCTGAGTGAGAACACCTTTCTGACGCTGAATGGCCAGACCATCAACTGCCTGAGGGTAGAGCTGGACTACGCCATGGCGCGGGCGGAGTTCTTTACCTCCAACGATGACCTGAACGTACCAGATGGCAATAAAGCCAGCTGTTCAACCGCCGATACACCGGCGGGCAGTTTCGCCATCGTCAGCATTGCTGAACGTCAGTAGGCCAGGCACAGCAACATACCAGGCGGACGCACAAGTGCGTTTCACTGAGGTCCGATGTCCGTCAGCTGCCAGGTGGCCATGAAGTGCTTTTTGCGGGCAATCATGCGCTCATAGGTGTTGATCATCAGCCCGGCGTGTTCTCCGGGGTGATTGCGCAGGGTAGCGAGGCGCTGCTCCAACTGGGTGATTTCCGTCAGCAGGCGCTCTCGCACCTGATGCAGCACACTTTCGTGATGGTGAAGCCGCAAGGGCTGTCGGTTCATGGTTCGGCTATCGGCATCCAGCATGGTGAGGGCTCTCATCCGTTGAGTTGAGCGTATTTTGCACGACAGTCTGACAAATGACAAGTAAAGGTGAACGTCAGTTCATTTTTTGTGGAGACGCACATCACACTTTGTCATATTCACAGCCCGCGCTGCATTCCTGACTTGCCAGGGCTCCAAACCTGTTGATCCCCTGCTATCCTAAACACACTAACGATCACTGGGGAGCGCCCATCCTATGAGCCAAGCATCCGTCGCGGACACCATCCGCGAATACATGTCATTGCTGGAGCTACTGGATGACGCCTACTGGGAAGCCAGTACCCTGCGGCACAAGGATATGCTGTATGACATCATCAGCATCTTCAATCAGGAAGTCGCCGAGCTGAACAAGCTCAGCGTGATGGACCACCACTATCCCTACGAAGTGATTACCGAGGGTATACGGCGGGTGGTACCGAAGCTGGACCGGCTGGATGAACATAAATACGAGGTGATTCAGCGCACCAAAACCCTGACAGACTTCAAGGAGATTCTGTCCTCAGTGCTGGCAATTCTGGAGGATCAGCTGGGAGGGCTGTAATCCCCCCAGCTGACAAACGAGACCCACCTGTCTCAGGCGGCCACCGTGGAGCGACGATCTTCCGGCAGCAGCGGGAATTGCTGGCATACGGTGTTCACAAACATGGCCAGAGCCGGCAGGTGGTGAGCCACTATGGGGATACCGGTAGTCAGCATGCTGACGCTGATATCTCTGGCCGCATCCGCCCAGCACAGCTTGTTGATCAGGCCGATATGCCCGAAGGCGTAACGGCTTTTTGGCCCCCACAGACCCACCGGATCACCCCCCAGCATAAAGCCGGCGCTAAAACGCATGGGCACCATCATGGTGCGATCTATCTGCAACGAACCATATTGCTGAATGGCACGGCGGATAGTGTTGGCCTCACAGATCTTCTGGCCATTCCAGACACCGCCATTGAGCATCATCTGGAAGAAGCGCCCTATTTCATCGGCCGTACCACACAGGTTGCCAGCCGGGATAACCGCCTCCTGGAAGCGCATGTCGTTAACGACTTCACCTACGGTATTGATATCCCCGCCCAGCGCACGTTTGACCGCCCATGAAATCGGGAAGGGCAAGGCGGGACCGGTGATGTAGTTTTCCGCCAGCTGGGGCAGATTGGCCTCGTCAATGCCGTAGGTAAACCATTTCATCCCCAGCGGCTGGCGCAAATGGGTATCCAGATAGGACTCGATGGACTGACCGGTCACCTTCTCCAGCACCCGTTGCAGCACAAAGCCGCCGGTAATGGCATGGTAGGCCACTTTGGCACCGTCCACCTCGATGGGTTTGGATTCGCACAGCAAGCGCCAGATCTCGTCCTTGTTCCACAACACATCGATAGGGGTGTTTTTGGGAATACCGGGAATACCGCCGCGGTGAGACAGAATCTGGTGCAGCGTTATGGTGCGTTTGCCACTCTGGGCAAACTCCGGGCAGTAATAACTCACCGGGTCCAGCAGGTTGACCTGCCCCTGTTCCGCCAGCATATGAATCAGCAGCGCGGTCACTGCCTTGGACGCGGAAAAATAACAAATGGGGGTATCGGTGGTCAGCTGCACTTTCGGCGCATCCGGGCCGTCATTGGGCCCGTTACCCCGGGTGTGGCCGAGGGCACGATGCAGAATAGATTCGCCCCGATAACGCACCGACAGCTGAATCCCCGGCTGCGTGCCGGTACGGTAGAGGCGTTCCACGGCATGCCAGATCGCATCAACCGTTCCCTGCGGTACGCCCACCGCATCAGCCCGTTCCGCCTGACTATCAACGTAGGTGATCGCAGACAGGTCCTTGGGTACGTGGCAGGTGTGGAGTAGCTGGCGGGTAAGGCGTTTCATGGTCGGGCATCCTGTGGACATAGGTACATCTTGTGTTAGCTGTAACGGGTTGTGTTTACTGTGGTTGGCATCATTGGATAGCGGCAGAACGCATACATTGGCCGCAGGCCCGCACTTTTTCCGTCAACGGCCTCAACAGGCAATAGCAACCCGGTTGCGACCCGCGGTTTTGGCCTGATACATGGCTTTGTCGGCGACTTCACAGAGCTCACTGGCGGTATGGGCATGCATGGGATAGATCGCCACCCCCAGACTGATGGTCATGTCTTCATGGTGCCCATCAACCCGGAACGGGTGTTCCGCAACCAATGTCCGCAACCGCTCTGCCGTTTCCACTGCCTCATCCAGATCCCGCTCTGGCAACAGAATGATGAACTCCTCTCCACCATAGCGGGATACCGTATCCACTTTACGGACGCTGGCCTCCAGCAAGCGGCTGAACTGCCGCAACAGATCATCTCCCGCGCCATGGCCCCAGTGGTCATTAACACGTTTGAAATGATCAAGATCCACCCACAACACGGCTAGCGGGCGCCCATAGCGGTTGGCACGATCGATCTCATCCGCCAGCCGGGCCTCCAGCGCGCGCCGGTTAAAGAGTCCGGTCAGCGGGTCATGGGTGGCGAGTTTGTTGAGCTCAGCCTCCAGGCGCTTACGCTCCGTGATATCCAGAATCAACCCTTCGAGAATCAATTCCCCATGCTCATCCACCGCTCGACCCTTTTCCCACACCCAGCGCTCACGGCCGTCCTGATGACGAATACGGTATTCCAGCTCATAGGGCTCTGCGGCGGCAATGGCGCGATCCACTTCATGTAGTACAGTCTCGCTGTCATCCGGATGCTCCAGTGACACCCAGCTGATGTCACGGTTGTCCACCAGCTGCTCTGACGTATACCCGCACAGGGCCTCGCAACCACTGGAAACGAACAGCATGGTCCAGTGGGCGTCGTAACGGCAACGGAAGGCCATACCCGGCAGGTTATCCATCAAATTGGCGAGCTGCTGGCTCTGGTGACGGAACTCACGCTCTGTTTGCCGGATGTCCGTCATATCGGTGCCAAGCGCCACAGAACCTGCGACACGCCCCTGACTGTCGTAGAACCGGCGCGAGTGCCAGGAAATCACCCGTGTCCGGCCATCGGCGGTCAGTATTTCACTTTCAAAGTGATCCACTTCACGCCCGGCAGCAAGAATTTCTGCTGCTACAGACCAGATCTGGTTGCGATACTCCACATCAGGGTAAAGCCATTCCCAGATACGGTTGCTGCCCCTAACCTGATCAAACCGATAGCCACTGATCTGTTCCGCCGCCCGATTCCAGAGCACCACCCGGCCCTCCGGGTCCAACACGTTGATCCAGATACTGGCATTATCAATGACGCTCTCGCGAAACTGACTGAGGGCCAGAATTTCCGCCCGCTGATGATCCTGTAACTTCAGCAACTCACGATCCCGGTGCAACTGACGGTAAAGCACCATGAACAGCAAGCTACCGGTCACTACCACAAACAGCCAGCCTTTGTAGGTCTGGGCGCGACTCAACAGAGCGGGATCATCAATCAGACGTTCAATCGCAGCATCCGAAAAGGTTATCCATAGGGTGCCTATGGCGATATAGGTGAGGGCAATCATTGCCGAGCGTCGCAGGGGCAATCCCCGACTGCCAATCTGTTCCATGTTGAACGGTTCCCGAGCCGTAGGCGCGATCTGAAATAATGAGGGTGTGGAAGTAAACATAGACGCTGGAACGAAACTTGGCGAGCGCCGAAGCCTTGCGTCTGCCATATCAGGGCAGGATGCTGTTCAGGCCAGAGCATTCAAAATGTGACCCACGTGCAGAGCAGCCATTGCAAGCGCCGGCACAATGGTGGATAATTTAAACATAATAGATAATCACGTTAAGCCATAAGCCCAATGAATTCTTTGGATTACGCAATGGGAACTGCCATGAATCGCCCCCCCTCGGCTCCACGCCACCTGCACCTGCCAGCGGTTATTGGACTGGTCGCTTTGTTGACGGCCTGCAGCGATACGCCACCGGACCCGGCCAGCCTGCAGGCCTACGCCCGTCAGGCCATGCCGGAAGAGGCGGCGCTGGCCGCAACCTATACTCGCTCGTGCCAGGCCTGCCATGCTACCGGCACCTCTCGGGCGCCCCTGACCGGCGACACCCAGGCCTGGGGACGGCTGCTGAACAAGGGTATGGATACCTTGGTCAACAACACGATCCAGGGCTTTGGCGGCATGCCTCCCATGGGCCTGTGCATGGATTGCGACCGGGAGGACTTCGCAGCCCTGATCCGCTTTATGGCCAGTGAACCCAAACAGCCGGGAGGCTCGTCATGAGCCTTCCCACCAACCGTCGTACGCTGCTAAAGACCCTCGTTGCCACCGCTATTGGCAGCAGCCTGCCTGGCCAGGTGGTCTTTGCCGGCGAGCCCGCAATAGCGGGCCGCACTGCAAGCCCTGCGGGGACCGCAGCGCCCATCCCCTGGCGTAACTGGTCAGGCTCTCAACACAGCTTGCCCAGCCGACGGGAAGCCCCTGCAAGCCTGGGCGCACTGCAACAACTGTTACGGGACACGGACGCCCCGGTGCGCCCGGTCGGTTCAGGACATTCCTTCTCCCCATTGGTGCCTACCGACGATATCCTGCTATCAGTCAACCGACTCAACGGCATTCTCAGCCATGATACAGACAGCCTGCAGGCCACCATTGCGGCCGGCACCCGGCTGGGGCAGATTGGCGGACCACTGGAGGCTCTGGGCCAGGCCCTGCGCAATATGCCGGACATTGATCAGCAAACCCTGGCCGGCTCCCTGTCCACCGCCACGCATGGCACGGGCGCGACACTGCCGTGCATGTCGGACTTTATCACCGGTGTCCAGCTGGTAACCGCCGATGGCGAACTGCTTGAGTGCGATAGCAACCACCATGCAGATGTTTTCCAGGCCGCCAAAGTCGGGCTGGGTGCCCTGGGTATCATTACCGCCTATCGGCTGCAGAACACCTCGCCTTACAAACTGCGCAAGGTAACGGAGTGGCAAGCGATTGAGGATATTCTGGATGAAGCAGAAGCCAACGCAGACCGCTACCGCAACTTCGAATTTTTCTATATTCCCTTTTCCGGCATGGGATTTACCGAAACCCACGAGATAACCGACGACCCCGTATCCGCCACCGCTAGATTTGACCAGAACGACGGTGCGGACACCCTGCGCAAGGTGCGCAATTGGCTGGAATGGTCCCCCCGCCTGCGCCGCCTGGTGCTGAGCAGTTATATGAAGACCCTGGGCCGTGAGGAAAAGGTGGCATCCAGTTGGCAGACCTACACCAGCGATCGCAATGTCCGGTTTAATGAAATGGAATATCACCTGCCGCGGGAGCTGGGCCTGCAGGCGTTCCGGGAGATCCGCGCGCTGGTTGAACAGCGATTCCCTGAGGTTTTCTTCCCGTTTGAGGTACGCTACGTAAAAGGTGATGATATCTGGCTCAGTCCGTTTTACCAGCAGGACTCCATCTCCATCGCGGTACACCGCTTTCACGAAGAAGACCATGCGCCCCTGTTCCAGGCGGTAGAACCCATCTTCCGCAAGTATCATGGCCGGCCCCATTGGGGCAAAATGAATACCCTGAAGGGGGAGGATTTCCGTCGCCTCTATCCCCACTGGGACGACTTTGCCGCCGTGCGCCAGATGCTGGATCCTGACGGCCGCTTTCTCAACCCGTACCTCAAAGGATTGTTTGCATGAGCCACAGTGAGGCGTTCCGGCGCAGCCGGCGCCGCTTTCTCGCAGGCGGGCTGGCAACGGGTCTTGCCGGAACAACCTGGTGGCTGCGCCCCCAGGTCCAAGCCACTGGCCATACCCCCTATTTCATGGCGCTCAATGATGCACTGGAGCAGGCCGGGCTGGCGCGGCCGACACTGGTGGTGGACCGTCAGCGCCTGCTGGCCAACCTGGCCCGGTTGCGCCATCACCTGGGGGGGCGTTACCAGTTGCGTTTGGTAGCCAAGTCCCTGCCATCCCTGCCACTGCTGAAGGAACTGATGACCCTGGCGGACACCCGCCGTCTGATGGTGTTTCACCAGCCCTTCCTGAACCAGTTAGCACGGGAAATCCACGACGCCGACCTGCTGTTGGGCAAGCCGCTTCCCGTGGCGGCCGCGCGGGCTTTCTTCGAGCGTTTCTCCACAGAATGTGGCTGTGATGAAGCCATTGCCAACGGAGGCTTCGACCCAGGCCAGCAAATCCAGTGGCTGGTGGACAACCCGGCACGCCTGCAACAGTACGCCGCACTGGCTGCCGAGCTGACGCAGCCCATGCGTATCAATATCGAGTTGGATATCGGTCTGCATCGCGGTGGCATACAAAATCTGGCGGAGCTGACCGACATGCTGTCACAGATCCAGGCCTCACCCTGGCTCAGTTTCAGCGGCTTCATGGGCTATGAGCCCCACATCGTCAAGGTGCCCGGCCGGGCTGAGCGCTGGCGCGACCGGGCCATGGCCCGTTACCAGTCCTTTGTCACCGCCGCCGAAGCCCAGCTGGGCCACAGCATTGCAGAGCTGACACTGAACAGCGGGGGCAGCACCACCTATCAACTATATCGGGACGCCCCGGGCACCATGCCAGTCAATGAACTGGCGGTAGGCTCAGCCCTGGTGATGCCCACAGATTTCGACCTGCCGACCCTGGCGGACCATACCCCCGCTGCGTTTATTGCCACCCCGGTGCTCAAGGTCATGGCGCGCAATCAGATTCCTGGTGCGCCCGGGCTTGGGCGCCTGCAACAATGGTGGAACCCGAACCGGGCGCAGGCGCTGTTTATCTACGGCGGGAACTGGCTGGCCCTGCCCGCATCGCCCCCTGGTCTGACCCCGAACCCTGTCTATGGTCGCTCCAGTAACCAGGAACTGCTGAATGCCCCTGCCACGTTAGCACTGCGTCCTGACGACCGGGTGTTCCTGCGTCCAACCCAAAGCGAGCATGTATTTCTGCAGTTTGGCGACATCGCCATCTATGACAGTGACAGAACGCTGATCAGTGGCTACTGGCCAGTGCTTGGTTAGCCATGCGCTTGCGTGAGGCCTTTACCAGCCTGCAAGACGATGGCACCTATGACCGACTGCTTGACCATTACCGCTGAGACTGGGCGTACTGGCGATCAGAACGAAAAAAGCCCGCTGCTGCGGGCTTTTTGTTCTCAGGGGTTACCTTAAACCTTGGCGCGGGCTTCAGCCAGAATACGGTTGAAGGTTTCGCTCGGCTGCATCACTGCGCATGCCTTGGCCTCATCCGGGTGGTAGTAGCCACCCAGATCAGCCGGATGACCCTGGATCACGCTCATTTCCTCCAGGATCACATCTTTGTTGGCTTCCAGCTGCTCACTGACATTGGCAAAGAAGGCTTTCAACTCCTGATCCTCGTCCTGACTGGCCAGTGCCTCCGCCCAGTAGCGGGCCAGGTGGAAGTGACTGCCACGGTTATCCAGCTCACCGGTAACCCGGGATGGGGACTGGTTGTTTTCCAGCAGGCGCTCGGTGGCCTTGTCCAGGGTCTGGCCCAGCAGGCGGGCACGGGCGTTGTCTTCTTTCTGCCCCAGCTCGTCCAGTGACACTGCAATGGCCAGGAACTCACCCAGGGAATCCCAGCGCAGGTGGTTTTCCTGCAGCACCTGCTGTACGTGCTTGGGCGCAGACCCACCAGCACCGGTCTCATACAGGCCACCGCCGTTGAGCAGGGGTACGATGGACAGCATCTTAGCACTGGTACCCAGCTCCAGAATCGGGAACAGGTCCGTGAGGTAGTCACGCAAAACGTTGCCGGTAACAGAGATGGTGTCCAGGCCGCGGATCAGCCGCTCCATGGTCCAGCGAATGGCCCGTACCGGCGACTTGATCATGATAGTCAAGCCTTCGGTGTCGTGTTCAGCCAGGTATTTCTCAACCTTCTGGATCAGCTGGGCATCGTGGGGACGCTCATCATCCAGCCAGAATACCGCCGGGGTATCCGAGGCACGGGCACGGTTGACCGCCAGCTTGACCCAGTCGCGGATCGGCAGGTCCTTGGTCTGACAGGCGCGCCAGATATCACCTTCTTCAACCTGATGCTCAGTCAGCACAGCACCATCCTCGGCAATCACCCGCATGATGCCGTCTTCCTGCATCTCGAAGGTTTTGTCGTGGGAGCCGTACTCTTCAGCTTTCTGCGCCATCAGACCCACGTTAGGCACTGTGCCCATGGTGGTGGGATCAAAGGCACCGTGGGTTTTGCAGAAATTGATGACTTCCTGATAAATGGTGGCGTAGGTGGACTCCGGCATGACCGCCTTGGTGTCCTTGAGCTTGCCGTCACGGCCCCACATCTTGCCAGAGCTGCGGATCATGGCGGGCATGGAGGCATCGACAATAACATCACTGGGCACGTGCAGGTTGGTGATGCCTTTCACTGAGTCCACCATGGCCATTTCCGGCCGATGCTCGTGACAGGCATGCAAGTCTTCCAGAATCTGCTCCTGCTTGGACTCCGGCAGCTGCTTGATCTTTTCCATCACACTGGACAGGCCGTTGTTCGGATTAACACCGATTTCCTTGAACAGCTCACCGTACTTGTCAAACAGGTCCTTGTAGAAAATCTTCACCGCATGACCGAACACGATAGGGTGGGAGATTTTCATCATGGTGGCTTTGACGTGCAGGGAGAACATAACGCCGGTGTTGTGGCAGTCTTCGATCACGTCTTCAAAAAACTTGCACAGTGCTTTCTTGCTCATGAACATGGCATCCAGCACCTCGCCTTCCTGGAGGGGCAGGCTGGCCTTCAGCACCGTCTGCTCACCCTTTTTGTTCTCGAACACAATGCGAGCATTGGTCGCCTTGTCGAGGGTCAGGGACTGTTCGCTGGAGTAGAAGTCACCGCCACGCATATGAGCGACGTGGGTACGGGACGCCGGGCTCCATTCACCCATACTATGGGGGAACTTACGGGCAAAGGCTTTCACCGCAGGGGGCGCACGACGATCAGAGTTACCCTCACGCAGCACCGGGTTGACCGCGCTGCCCAGCACTTTGGCATAACGCGCCTTGGCTTCTTTCTCTGCGTCGGTTTTCGGCTCATCCAGGTACTCAGGCACCGCATAGCCCTGCTCGTTCAGCTCTTTGATGGCCGCACGCAACTGGGGAATAGAGGCGCTGATATTGGGCAGCTTGATGATGTTGGCTTTCGGATCCTTGGTGTACTCACCCAGCTCCGCCAGGGCATCCGGTACGCGCTGCGCTTCCTTCAGATACTCGGGAAAGGCCGCCAGGATGCGGGCTGCGAGGGAAATGTCGCTGGTTTCAAAGGCTATACCTGCCGGCTTGGCATAGGTCTGGAGGATGGGTAACAAGGAGCGGGTCGCGAGCGCGGGGGCTTCATCAGTCAGGGTGTAGATGATTTTTGATTTTGGTGTTGTCATAAGAATCCTCGCGCAAGCAATGGTTAATGAGCCTGTCCGGCAAGTGATAGGGCCTGGCTACGTCGTTGCAGCGTGCCCATGGGCAGGGCCGGGCGATGGAGAGAAGCGGGCGCCTCTGATCAATCCAGCATTATTCATCGCCATACTTGCCTTCGACAAGTAAACAAAAGGCTAATGGCGATACCCGGCTGCCCTGCCAGCGCTTGTGGCACCAGCAGTCGATCGGAAAGGAAGCGCCTATTGTGCCACGTTTTTTTACACTTCGCAGTCATTGTTACAGCCAACCCTGTCTGCGAAAACGCCCCCCGGATAAACAGCATGTGCCCTGACTATTGCACGCCAGCCCCGTGACAGGGGTATTACAGCGGTGCCAGAAGCACTCCGACAACCAACGCGTGCTGCCAACCGCTTTGAATCTCTGGCGCGCCGAAGCACGTATGCAGAAAGACAAGCTACCAAGGAGAAAGTTCATGCCGTCGCTGGCCCCGCTGATCGCTGTTGCAATACTCGGCCTGCAGGCCTTGTCCGGTTGTGCCAGCCACCAGCCCCGGAATCACCACAGCCCGCTGCCTGCCCCGGTGCCGGTCACCGTGGAACAGGACATCCTTTACTCGCCACCCGACTGGCCACAGGACCTGCGAGCCGACCTGTACCTGCCTGACGGGACGGCCACGCGCCCCGCCGTGCTGATGGTCCACGGTGGCGGCTGGGAGCGTCGTAGCCGCGAAGACATGGACGGTATCGCCAGTAGGATCGCCAGCCACGGCTTTGTGGTCATGAACATTGACTATCGTTTTGCGCCGCAACATACCTTTCCGGCGCAGTTGCACGATGTGCAGGTCGCCATGCAGTGGCTACGTAGGCATAGTGGCGATTATGGCATCGACCCTGATCGCATCGCGGCATTCGGCTTTTCTTCAGGCGCACATCTGGTCAGCCTGATGGCCACCGTGGCCAGTAATGGCAGCGCCCTCAATGAGCCCTTTGGCGGACCGCAAACGCGACCGGTAGCCGTTGTGGCGGGTGGCCTGCCGAGCGATCTGCAAGCGTTTGGTGATGGCCGGTTGTTGCGGCAGTTTCTCGGTGGCAGCCAGCGCGACCGGCCGGAGCTATATGAACAGGCATCCCCCATAGCGCAGCTGACGGATACTGCACCCCCCTTCTTCCTGTTTCACGGCGGCATGGATCTGCTGGTGCCGGTGTCCCAGGCTACCGACTTCGCGGAGGAACTGGCTCAGCAGGGGGTGGAATACGAATTCTATCGCATGCGCCTGCGCGGCCATGTCAGTAGCTTTCTGACCGCACGGGTTGCCGTTGCGCGAGCCACCGCCTTCTTGTTGCAGCATGCCGGTGACGGCCAGGCTACCACCCCATAAAAGGCAGCAACGACAGACCGAGCACCAGTAACACGGCCAGCAGGGCCGCCAGGACGGTCGCAGGCTTATCGCGGAATCGCTGCCACAGACCCGGCGCCCGGCCCTCTGCACAAGCCTGATCCCACTCCGCCCGCAGGCGTGCCTGACGCTCAGCCTGATAGTCCGTCAGCAACGCTTTGGCACGCGCAGCCTCAGCCTTGTCATGCACCCAGAAACCACCCATGCTAATGCCCCAGCGACTCGGTGGCGTCTCGTAGTAACTAATCTGGTGGGCCTCGAACAAGGCGCGGATTTCCTCTGCCTCATCGTCTGGGACATGACGCAGATTCATCAGATGGTGTGGCATGCCTGGGCGCACTCCGGTTAGCTTTTGTGGCAGTTTACCACGATCAGAGGTGCCCGCTCCCAATAGCCGCCGGTTGAAAGCCCGGCATCAACCATGTTTACAATGGACGGCTATTCCATCACCCAAGAGGAATGCAATGAAGATTGTCGACCTGCAGGACATTATTGGTAGCGAGCGCGAAGTCAAAGGGCCCGGCTGGACCAGCCGCCGCTTGCTGTTGAAGAAAGACGGCATGGGCTTCTCTTTCCATGAAACCATTATCCCTGCCGGAGCCGAGCTGAAACTCTGGTATAAAAATCATCTGGAAGCCGTCTATTGTGTCGCCGGGAATGGCAGCATTGAAGACCTGGCCACCGGCGAGGTGCATCCGATCCGCGATGGCATCCTCTACGCACTGGACCAGCATGACCAACATATCCTGCGCGGGGGTAGCGAAGACATGCGGCTGATCTGCGCCTTCAACCCGCCCGTAACCGGCCGTGAAACCCACGATGAGGACGGCTCCTACAATCTCGTCGAAGACTGAGCCGTGACCCCGGCACCCGGCCGGGCCAGCCTTGCGCTGGTGCTGGCCCTGCTCTGGTTATGCGGGCTGTTCCTGCGGGTGCCGATTCTGGTGGCGCCCGCACTGGCGCCGTTTATCGGTGATGAGCTGGCGCTGTCCCAGGCTCTGCTGGGTGCTCTGACCACCTTACCGGTATTCATGCTGGCAGTAGGGGCTTTGCCAGGCTCACTGGCCATCGCCCATTGGGGCCCCCGCAACACGCTGGCCCTGGCCCTGGCGGTCACTGCGCTGGCCTCCGCGGCCCGTGGCCTGGCACCGGACACGGGCTGGCTGCTGTTCGCCTCGGCGGTGATGGGGCTGGGTATCGCCGCCATGCAGCCCGCCTTGCCAGCGCTGCTGCCCCGCTGGCTACAACCCCACCATATCGCCATAGGCGCAGCCGTCTATATGAACGGCATGCTACTGGGCGAGTTTGTCGGCGCCGGATTGACCTTGCCCGTGGTCATGCCACTGGTGGACAACAGTTGGCGGATGACGCTTGTGCTCTGGTCAATACCGGCGCTGGTGCTGGTTGCCCTGCTGTTCCTGCCCATCCGCGAACAGCATCGGCCACAGGGCCGCCCAGCCTGGCTACCGGACTGGAAACAACCCCTGACCTACAAGATCGGCTTGCTGCTGGGCATGTCGTCAGCGCTGTTTTTCGGCACCAACGCCTACCTTGCCAGCCTGCTGCTGGAGCGGGGTGAAGGGGACTACCTGGGCATAACCCTGATGCTGTTCAACCTGGCCCAGGGGCTGGCATCGGTGCTGATGCTCTGGACCGCCCGCTACTGGGTTGGCCGCAAGCCGCCTTTGCTCTGGGTGATCTATCTCAGCCTGGCGGGCATGCTGGGCCTGATCCTGTTTGACGGCTGGCTGGCTATTGGCTTTGCCATCATGATGAGCTTTACCAGCGCGTTACAACTGATTCTGCTGGTGGCCCTGCCACCCCTGCTCGCCCCCAGTGAAGACACCGGCCGCCTGTCCGCTGGCAACTTCACCATTGGCTACACCCTGTCCTTCATTGTGCCTTTGCTGGGCGGACTGGTGGCTGACTGGACGGGGTATACCGTCCATGCCCTCTGGGTCATCCTGCTGTACGGTTTGATAACTCTGCCGGTGGCCTGGACACTGTCACTGACGGCCGATCCACCCCGGTCTCAGGCGGCCTGATCCAGAGCGCGCTCCAACTCCGGCCACACCCGGCTCCGTAAGCTAGAGGCCTTACACCACTGGTCCATCATGCGGCGGCTGCCACTGAGTGCGTCCAGTAGTTGGTCAGCGGCCTCGGCACTGACCTTGCGGCGTACCAGCAGATCCAGCACCGCAGCTTTGAGCTGCTGGTAGGTCGCTTCCAGGGCGAGCCGCAGATCCGGGCTTGCATCAGCGTCAGATAGCAGGGCGACGGACTGCTCCAGGTAGACTTCCAGCAGGTCCTTTGAGTGCGGATCACTCAGCAGTGACTTCTGCTCCCTGAGCTGCAACAGGTGCCTGGCCTGGCCCGCGGCTTCGTCCAGATAACGGCCGGTACGCACCACCGCGGTCAGCTGCTCTACCAGCTCCACCGACATTTTTTCCGTGCGCACCTGGGCAGTAAAGTCCATGACCGCCTGGAACAGCTGATTGACGGACTCCCGCTGGCGGTCGATCAGCCCATGAGTCATGCCTTCCCGGGTCAGGGTGGCGCGCAGCAAGCCGTTGACCAGCCGCTGCAAGCGCTGCATTTCCTGCCCCAGGGCCGCTACGGCCAGTTCCGGCGTTGCCGTAAGGGTCCGGTCCAGATGGCGCGGCCGGGCGTTGTCTTCTTCCTCGCTGCGGAAGAGTTTTTCCAGCACATGCGCGATACGGGCGGTGAAGGGCAGGGTAAGGGCCAGCCCGGTGAGTTTGAACAAGGTATGGAAAATGGCCAGCAGAATGGCAGGGTTGCCCTCCATATCCAGTACGTCCGCCACTGCCGCAACGGCCCATAGCATCAACGGCATGAGCAGTAAGGCGGCTACGCCTGCGATCACGTTAAACAAGATATGGCCTATGGCCAGTCGTTTGGCCGCTGGCGTGGCCTTGATTACTGCCACCGCAGCGGTGGATGTGGTGCCCAGGCTGGCGCCGATCACCGCCGCCGCTCCCGCTTCCAGGCTTAACACACCGCCGGCCGCAGCAGTCAGTACAATAGCGAGGGTGGCACTGGAGGACTGGGTCAGCATGGTGGCGATAAAGCCCACCGCGATATAGGCAATCCAGGGGTAACTGGCAGGACCACCAATGCTTTCACCATAGCTGGCGGCGATACCGCTGAAGGCATCCTTGAGCAACACCAGCCCCAGAAAAAACAGACCAAAGCCCGCCAGAGCCTCACCCAGCGCACTGACCCGCCGCCGCGAGCCGGTGAGTTTGAGAATGATACCCACTGTCAGAATCGGTAGCGCCAGAGCATCAATTTTGAAACCCGCCCCCACCAGGCTCACCAACCAGCTGGTCACGGTGGTACCGACATTGGCACCAAAAATCACCCCCAGCGCCTGCTGCAGACCCAGCATCCCGGCGTTGACAAAACCGATGGTGGCGATGGTCACTGCGCTGGACGACTGCACAATACCGGTCACCAGAATGCCCGAGCCGACTCCGCGAATGGGGGTACGGGTCCACTGACCCAACATGTGCCGCAGGCCGGAACCGGCAAACGCCTTCAGGCCTTCCGTCATCATCTGCATAGCCAGCAGGAACAATGCCAGCCCACCGGCGGCCTGTATCGCAATACCTATATCCATTATCGTGTAGCATCCCACATTATCCCGGCGCCTTGCGCCGGATCAGGTTAGAGGACTCTCTGTGACATTCAGGCACAAGGGGTTACGGATACGGCAATCCCGTCGCAACATGGGGAACCCAGCTGCGAGCCACCGGCTCGCCATCGGGCTGATAGAAGCCCTGTTCGAAGGCATCAAAGTAGCTTTGATAACGCCCGCTGTCGCGGAATACCTGCAACCGCTCGTTGAATCTGGCCATTAACGCCTCGCTGCCTACGTTGCTGCGGGGGAAAAGCACGAAGCTCTTGTTGCTCAGCAACGGTAGCGGATGATGGCTGATTTCAGCAGCCTGATCAGGCGTCAGTTCCCGGCGCAAGATGTGATAGCCGACGCGCTGCTCTTCCGGGAAAGCATCAATATGGCCCACCAGCAAGCGCAGGAAATTCTGTGCCGTGGTGGGCACTCGCTCCATGGTAAACAGCTCCTGCTCCAACGCAGTATCAAACTCCGGGCCGTAACTGTAGCTGAAGCCACCGCCAAAACGTTTACCCACAAGATCATCCATGGTTTGCCAGTGAAAACCGTCGTTGCGGCGGTAGAAAAACACAAAGCGCTCCTCAAGCACCGGCTCACTGTAGAAGAAATCCGCCTCACGATCCGCCTGGTGCATCCAGACGGCGGTGGCGTCCCGTGCACCCAGAGCCGCCTCCCGGTAGGCGCGGTTCCAGGGCAGGAAGTGGAAGGTCACCTCATAACCTTCAGCGGCAAAGACATCTCTGATCAGATGAGCAACAACGCCCTGATAACGTAACTCCTGAGCGAAGAATGGCGGCCAGTCACCGACACTGATGGACAAAGGGCGCGGCTCGGCGACCACAGAGCCTCCAGCCAGGGCCAGCCAGGCAGCCATCACAAACACCTTAAGCCGTTGTTGAAAAGACATGCACACTCCCAGGTGCCAGTGGATAACCCGCCTCATCCTATCGGAGTATAGCGCCTCATCTGTCATCAAGCCCGCAAGCCGGAAGCCGCTGCCTCGTCAAGCAACCAGCTGCGCAACTGGCGGATGGCGGGCTCGTTGCGACGACTGGTCTTGTAGGCGAAGAAAAAGCTGTCACCCGTCACCAGCTGATGGCAGGGCAGGCGCACAAAATTATCCCGGTCATCCTCTGCCCCCAACATATAGTCATTGGTCAGCACCACGCCCTGATGGTATCGGGCCGCCTCCAGCGCCAGCAGCATGTGGCTGAAATGCTGCATACGCACCTGGGATGGTAGCGCCTCGCCTGCGGTGGTATACCACTGGCGCCAGTCCTCACCCTCCCGATCATAGATACTGTAAGTAGACAGCAGCGGCACGGCGGCCAACTGCATTATTGTCAGTTGGTCCGGCACATGCCCCAGGCGATCACACCACTGACGCCAGAACAGCCTGCTGCAGACCGGGAACAACCGCTCGTCGTAGAGGGGCTCATAGGTGAAAGCCTCAGACTGCCGATGGATGGTGATAAAACAGTCGCCCACCCGGTCCGACAGCTGCGGGTTGTCGCCGGTCATCTCCAGCGCCAGTTGCAGGTCACTGTGGCGGCGGTGCAGGGCAGGTAGCCGGGGAATCAACCAGCGCACCGCAAAGGAGCTGAACAAGGCCAGACGCAGGCGGGCAGTGTCGTGCCCCCGCAGCTGTTCACTGGCCCGTTCCAGCTGCATCAGCGCCGAGCTGACATTGTCCAGATACTGACGGCCTTCCTCCGTCAGTGACAGACGGCGGCCTGCACGCAGGAACAACGGTTCTCCCAGATAATGTTCCAGCTGCTTGATCTGATGGCTGACGGCGCTCTGGGTAATGGCAAGCTCCTCCGCAGCGCGGGAAAAGCTATTGAGGCGGGCCACCGCCTCAAACACTGGCAGGGCACGTAAAGGCGGCAGCTTCATTATCTAAATACCTAATACACCATGACCAAATATCATTTTATACGATAAATATTACGACCTACACTGCCGGCTCTGTTGTCTCATCAACTGGAGCAAGGGTCATGTCTGGTCGTACCGTTAACAGTGCCATGCTGTTGCTGGTTATTGGCAACGCCATGGCCTTGATTTCGGATGTCTTTATCAAACTGCTGTCCGGTGAGACCGGGGTCTTCCAGTTTGTGTTTGTCCGCAGTCTGCTGACCCTGCTACTGCTGGCGCCCTTTCTCGGTTTCGTCAACCGTCGCCGACTGTTTGAGGGGCTCCGCATTCATGCCTTGCGGGCGCACATCCACATGGCAGGTATCGCCTTTATGGTCGTTGCCCTGGGGGCCATGCCGCTGGCCACCGCCAATGCCATTTTTTATGCCGCGCCCCTATTGATCGTGGTGTTATCTGTCACTTTCATGGGTGAGCGTCTGAGCTGGCAAAGCGCCCTGGCGGTGGCCAGCGGTTTTATCGGTATTCTGGTGATCCTGCGCCCCACTGAAATCGGCTGGGTCAGCCTCACCGCCCTGGCCACGGCCCTGGCGCTGGCCATTAATGCGGTACTGGTGCGCAAACTACCCCGCAACCAGTCCATGGTGCACAAGCTGGTACTGACCTATCTGCTGTCACTGCCTGCGGCTGCCCTGCTGATGTGGCTTGAGGCGGCGCCCTGGCAGCCCGGCATGCTGGTAAATGCGTTTGGCTCCACCGTGTTTATTCTCGGCTATAACGTGACGGTACTGCTGGCCTATCACCAGGTGGATGCCAACCAGGTGACCAGCGCCGAATACACGGGTCTGATCTGGGCGGTGTTGATTGGCTGGTGGTGGTTCAAGGAAGTGCCGGATGTGTATTTTGTTGCTGGCAGCCTGCTGATCGTGGTGCCTTTGCTGTTGGTGGGGCTGCGCCATTGGCTGCGGCGCCGCCCCCATACCCTGAAAGAGCCTGCGTAAACGCCATTAGCGCCTGAACAGGTAGCGCAACACCAAAGACCAGCTGTGCTGCCGCAGATCATCCAGCCGGTAGTAGTCATACCCCAGGTCCAGATGGACCTGGTCCAGGGTGCCAAACCTTAACCCTGCCCCGGCCATAGGATCACTCCCCGTAAAAGACGTGCGCCCTTTGCCATAATCGGGCCTGACGGTGACGTCCCAGCGATGCCATCCTCCTCGTCCGTAAACCCCCACCCAATCCCGGAGGGGGTAACTGCCATCCACACTGAAGCGCAGGCTTTTGCCGTAAAGGTTCTGCCCCGTCAGCTCACTGAACAGCCGGTCCACATCCAGTGCCAGCCAAGTGACTTCAGCCAGCACATAGGGGTTGAACTGGTAGCCCAGGCCCACCTGAGCACCCAGATTACCGTCCCGGAAACCCTCGTCTCCCAGACCATCCAGATAGCGGTTGTCTGCCTCCACCCGGGACACGTTAAGGCCCATGTTGAAACTGACCGCAGCCAGCGCCTGCCCGGGTAGCAGCAAGGCCGCCAGCAATAGGTTCATAACACGCCAAAAACAACGCTTATTACTCATCGTTACCCCACCGAACAATCCCAGATCCCGCTACGGCGGCAAATCGACCCGCAATCACCCATCCGTGGCCCATTTGGCAAGCGGCTCATCACTCCCCGCTGTTTAGCATGGTAGACGACTCTGCGTGTGCCTGCCGCAGCATCCACCCGAGGACATGTGATGACCAAAACCGAACACCTGATCAAACGCCAGGGCCTGACCCTGTACGCAGTAAGCTGGGGCAATTCGCAGAAAACCCCCATCGTGCTGGTACACGGTTATCCGGACAACCACAGTGTATGGCAAAAAGTGGCCGAGCAACTGGCGCGCAAGTATTACGTGATCAGCTACGATGTCCGCGGCGCGGGTCAGTCCGACAAGCCCGAACGCACCGCCGACTACGCCATGCTTCATCTGGCCGCGGACTTGCAGGCGGTGGTCAACCAGCTGATTCCCAACCGGCCCTTCCACCTCGCCGGGCACGACTGGGGCTCCATTCAGTCCTGGGAGTCCGTCACCAGCGGCCCGCTGCAGCAACGCATTGCCTCCTACACCACCATTTCCGGCCCCTGCCTGGATCATATGGGCTACTGGATGCGGGAACACAGCCTCAGCAGTTCACTGCAGGATAAAGCCAAGGTGCTGAAGCAGGTGGCCAGCTCCTGGTATATCGGCATGTTCCAGCTACCGGGACTGGCCCCCGGCGCCTGGAATGTCGGCCTCGACCGGCTCTGGCCACGCTACCTGCAATACCGGGAAGGGGTTGAGACACCCGACGCCAACCCTTCCCAGCGGGACGATGGCAAGTATGGCGTGCAGCTGTATCGCGCCAATTTCCGCACCAAGCTGCTGAAGCCCCAGCAACGCCCGGCCCAATGCCCGGTGCAACTGATTGTGCCCACGCAAGACAACTACGTGGGCACCCATCTGTTCGATGATCTGCACCGCTGGGTGCCGCAACTCTATCGCCGCGATGTCCGTGCGCCCCACTGGGTGCCCCTCACCCATCCGCAGCTGTTGGCTCAATGGCTGGACGAGTTTGTCCGCGCGGTGGACAGCAATCAGCTGGACGAAAAATGCGCCCATTTGCGGGTCCAGCCTGAACGGGAGCAACTGCCACTGGCCCGCAAGATTGCGGTAGTAACCGGCGCAGGTTCCGGTATTGGCCGCGCCACAGCGTTGAAACTGGCCAGCCAGGGCGCTCACATTGTCTGTACCGATATTGATGAAGCCAGCGCTGCCGAAACCGCCGAAGCCTGCCGCGGGCTAGGCAGCGAAGCCTGGTCCCAGGCGGTGGATGTAAGTGCCACCAAAGCCATGGAAACCCTGGCCCGTTGGGTGGAGCGTGAGCTGGGCGGTGCCGATCTGGTGATCAACAACGCGGGTGTGGGCTTTGCCGGTGGGGTGCTGGATACCAGCGTCACGGACTGGAACCGGGTGCTCAAGGTCAACCTCTGGGGCGTGATCCACGGCAGCCGCCTGTTTGCCGAGCAGATGCGGCGCCAGCAACGCAGCGGGCATATCGTCAACGTGGCGTCCGCCGCTGCCTTTGCCCCAAATCGCCGGCTTGCCGCCTATGCCACCAGCAAGGCAGCGGTGTTCATGCTGTCAGAATGCCTGCGGGCAGAGCTGGCTGAACACGGGATTGGCGTATCTGCCATTTGTCCCGGGCTGGTTAGTACCAACATTATAAACACCACGACCTTTGCCGGTGTTTCTGCGGACGAGCAGGCCCGTATCCGCGCCAAAAACGACGCCCTCTATCGCAAGCGCAACCTGACGCCGGAGATGGTGGCGGAGGCCATCTATGACGCCATTCGTCACAACCATGCCGTCACCCTGGTCGGCGCGGAAGCCTCCGCACTCCGCCTGACCCACCGCCTGGCACCGGCGTTGTCGCGGGAGCTGGCAAAACTGGATCTGGCATACTGAGGTATTGTTATGACTGAGATTCGCCATACCCTGAAAGGCCGTCCGGTGCAGTTCGACCTGCAGCAGACCCCGCTGCACTGGATTCCCGGCGATGTGTTCTCGACCCATCTAATCAATGCCATCCATATTCTGTTGCCAGAGGGCGAGCTGTGGTTCTGCCGGGTTTACAACCAGGCCCTGCCGCTGGTGACTGATCCGCAACTCCGGGAGGATGTGCAGGGGTTCATCCACCAGGAGGCTATCCACGCCCGGGCCCACACCAAGGCACAGGATTACCTGCGCCAGCACGACATGGATATCGAGCAGGCGACAGCACGGGTGCGCTGGCTGTTCCGTGACTTACTGGGGGACAACCCTCTGGGGCAGACCTGGCTGGCCAATGCCGCCACCCGTAAGCACTGGCTGGTCATGCGCGTTGGCATCATCGCCGCTATTGAGCATTTCACCGGCTGCCTGGGTCAGTGGGCCATGGACAGCAAGGGTTGGGATGACGCCGACCCGGTGATGGCGGACCTGTTCCGCTGGCACCTGGCCGAGGAGGTGGAGCACCGTACGGTAGCCTTTGATCTGTTCGAACACCTGTGCCAGACGCAGCTTGGGTTTTATGCCAGCCGGCAGGCCCTCATGGCGCTGGTGTTCCCGCTGTTTGTGGCCATTACCGCAGAGGTAGCCAAGTCCCTGGCGCGCCAGGACAGCGACCCGCAAGCTCAGATCGTGGCCCGCTGGTCACTGCCCCGTTTTCTACGTCAGATGGAACGAGCAGGCAACAGCAGTGATCACGTACCCGCCTTCAGTGTGCTGGTACGCGCCACCCTGCGCTGGCTGAGCCCCAGCTTCCATCCCCAGTACGAAGGCAATACCGAACAGGCCCTGGCCTACATCGCCCGCTCCCCGGCAGCGCAGGCAGCGCACTGAGGTCAGTGCAGCACAATCCGACTTGAAGGAATTAGTCAGAAAATCAGTCACTCGGCGTAGCAAAGCATTCTCACTTGCTACGCCAAGCTTTTGTCTCAGACTTGGAATATTCGTCTAAAGTGCCGGTGCCTGGAACCACACAGGAATAAATGGAACGAACAAGAGAGGGAGCCCCCCTATCAAACCGATGGCTATGGCTAGCTTCCAGTTCCGGTATCCTATCAGAGAGATACCCCAGACAAGCCCGGATATCGCCAGCACTGACAGGTAAAACACTACGCTGTATACGCCAACGCCTTTACCTTGGACCAGGAAATGCCAGTTAACAATGAGCACAGAACTCAGTGCTGCCATGACAGCTAACAGAGTCGACCAAGCGGCCAGTAAAGATAGCAGGTAAGACGCTTTTCCCTTTCCAACGCTCATCAGCGAAGCTCCTGTTCAAAGAGAAACTCTGCAAGCTCCATCTTCACCTTGAACTGCATAGTGAAAATGGTCGGTTTTATTCTTCACCTGTATGGCCAAGGTCGCTGATGAGATCGCTATCTTGGGCTAGCTAACTCCGATCTTGGATCACCTGAAATCTCAAAATAGCTATGTAACTTTAACTTCCTAAAAACGCCTTTAGGATCGGAAACGAATGGTATATAAAGCTTCTTTTTCTGTAATAGCTTGACTGACCAGTCGGCCTCTCCGATAAAACGAAACTTAACCTCATCTGGCTCTTTCATCTCGAACAATCGAAAATTACCGGTAGCGTAAGGTGAACCAATAGAAGCCGAATCCAATAAACTTAAATTTTCATCAAGCAAATGGATATGAAGCATGTCCTCATTCGGAATATCATCAGTCAAAAAGACCAGATAATGATCCTTCCATTGAACACACGCCTCCAAAACAGCCCCTTCAACAAGAACATTTGCCTGCTTCTCTTTGAAAGTCAATTTACATTGAATTGAGCTTTTCTCAGCAAACTCACCTACTGCTTTTACTGACACGTCTTTATCGGAAAGGATCTTCATTCACGAACTCCTTTTACCAGATGAAACTAACGCCGAAAGCTGCGAGTCCACCGCCAACAAATGCACCCACTGTTACACAAACAGGTGCGCCCGGGCCACAAGCCAAGCCAGCTAAAGCGCCGCCAGCAAAACCGCCACCTATTCCCGCCCCCGCTATTGCTACTTCTTTTCCAGCTGCGTCGAATCTATTATCTGCTGTGGTAACAGTGTAAACCGACAAGCCGATTGAAAGGACTATTAGACCTCTCCCCGCATGGGACAAATTGCTCATCGCTGCTGTTACTCGCGGATTAGACTTTCCTGCTGATGTTACAACTCCTGCATAAACATTGTTTTATTGTGACACAGTCAATCTATCAAAAACAGCATCTCTCCCATATAGCCTCTGAGACTTTTTTGCAATCAACTCATTTAATGTCTTTCCTTCACTTTTTAATCGTTGAGCTATTGCCAATCCAATGGGAGTACTTCGAGACCTCACGATATCCATTATTAAGTTTCTAGCTTCTTGAGCTTGTTCAGCAGCCTGACGCCAACTTATTCTTCCCGTAGTGGCCTGCAGTCGCAAATCCGAAGCCATAGCGCTCACCTGCCTTGAATATAACTGTCTAGCGCTTGAGTCTACCGTCAGATGTACGCCAATAAATGCAATTTCTGCTTCCAGTGCTCTGATTGCGCTCTCAAACATTTCACGATCATTATTTTGACTATCCATATCTTTCCCTTTATCGATATTCCAAGCATCACTATTCGAAAACCATTAAGAAAATAAACACGCCAAAATATTAATAAGCTGTGCCAAAAATAAAGCTCAACAAAAGAACAAACCCCTAACAGAAAACCGGCTTCCAAGAACGCTAATAAAATGCCTGTTGCGGACTAAAAACGCACGATTCAAACTGCCAGAAACTCCAGAGGGGACATTACCAGACGAAAAATTTAAGTCACATTCCCTGTTTAGGAGCGCTTAACTTCCATATAAGCACCTGCACGCTAACAAGGACAACTGCAACAGTCAACTATCAAACCGTCAACGTCCGCTTTTCTTGGTGCCCTGTTTGGGCAGTGCCGTCAAAGGATCTTCGGGCCAGGGGTGTTTGGGATAGCGGCCGCGCATGTCCTTGCGGACGTCCGAGTAGGCGTTGCGCCAGAAGCTGGCCAGGTCGCTGGTGACAGCCAGCGGGCGCTGGGCGGGGGACAGCAGGTGGATCACCACCGGCACCTGGCCGCCGGCGATCCGTGGTGTCTCCGTCAGGCCGAACAGGGTTTGCAGCTTGGTCGCCAGCACCGGGCCCTGTTCAGCGGTATAGTCCAGCGCCACCGTCTGTCCGGTGGGAATGGCCAGCCGGGCAGGGGCCAGCTGTTCCAGCTGTTGCTGCCGGGGATAGTCCAGCAGACTGGTGAGGGCCTGCAGCAGATTAACCTTCTGCAGACCAGCCCAGTTGCGGACACCGGGCAGGTAAGGGCCCAGCCAGTGTTCCAGGCTGGCCAGCAAGGCCGCCGGGCTGACATCCGGCCACTGCTCCGGCATTTTTTGCTGCAACAGGGCAACCCGGGCCTGCCATTGCCGGGCCTCCTCGGTCCATGGCAGGCTCGCCAATCCCCGTTTACGGACCGCCGCCAGCAACCCTTGCTGGATCAGCGCCGGGTCTGGCTGCGCCAGCGGTTTTTCCTCCAGCACCAGGGCCCCCAGCCGCGTCACCTGACGCGCGACCAGGGTGCCCCGATCATCGTCCCAGCTGGCTTCATCAGTACTGCTAATATGGCCGGCCAGGTGCTGACGCAGCTCATGCTCACTGATCTCGGCAGCCAGAAATACCCGTGCTTCACGGCTCTGGCCGTCAAGCTCTGCCGCCACCAACCAGGGTGACTGGCTGAGGCGGTCCTCATCGCTGAGGCTGGCGCCACGGCCATTGCTGAGCTGATATCGGGGCGCATGGCCCGGCCGGCGTTTGGCAATGCGGTCCGGGTAGGCGAAGGCCAGCAGGCAACCAGGGCTGACCGATGCCGGGGCTGCAGCCGTAGCGGACGAACCGAGTCTGGCCACCATTTTGCGCAGCAGTGTCAGGCGGGCCTGGTCCAGTCGTGGTGAACGGTATTCACCCCGCAGGGCCTGTAACCGGTAATGGAGATCCACCCCGACAGTTGGCCCCAGCAAATCCCGCTCTTCCAGCAGGGCGGCCAGCTCTGCCGCCAGATGACCGGCCCCCAGCGCGCGCCCACGCAGTACCATATGGGCAAGCCGTGGATGCAGCCCCAGGGCCAGCGCCTGCTGACCCTGAGCGGTGATTGCACCGTCCTGATCCAGCAGCTCCAGCCACTGCAACAGACTCACCGCCTGCTGCCAATGGGCCGGGGGTGGGGCATCCAGCCAGGTCAGAGTGACCGGATCGCGGCAGCCCCAGCGGGCCAACTCCAGTACCAGAGGCGCCAGATCGGCCTCGAGTATTTCTGCCGGGGTATGTTCCGCCAGACTGAATTGGTCAGACTCACTCCAGAGCCGGTAGCACACCCCGGGTTCCAGACGCCCGGCACGGCCTTTGCGCTGTTCAGCCGCCGCCCGGGACAGGCGCCCCGTCACCAGCCGCGTCATGCCGCTGTTGGGGTCGAAACGGGCACGGCGTTGCAAGCCGCTGTCTATCACAACCCGGACACCGTCAATGGTAAGGCTGGTTTCGGCAATGGCGGTCGCCAGTACAATCTTGCGCTGCCCCGGTGGCGCCGGTTTGATGGCCTGATCCTGGGCGGCCGTATCAAGATTGCCATATAGCGGAGCGATGAGGGTGTCTGCCGGCACACGAGACGACAGCAGACTGGCCACTTTACGAATCTCTCCCGCCCCCGGCAGAAACACCAGCAGCGAGCCCGGGTGGTCCGCCAGCGCTTCCAGCACCACGCTGACCACCTGCTCAGGCAACTTCCGCTCCCGCGGTTGCGGGCGATAGTGCACAGCCACCGGCCAGGCGCGGCCCTCACTGGTAAGCAGAGGCGCATCCTCCAGCAACGCGGCCAGTGGTGCAGCGTCCAGAGTGGCAGACATGATCAGCAACCGCAGATCCTCCCGCAGTGCCTGCTGCGCCTCACGGGCCAGGGCAAGGCCCAGATCAGCTTGCAATGATCGCTCATGGAATTCGTCAAACAGGATGGCGCCATAGCCGGCCAGCTCCGGGTCCTCCTGAATCATGCGGGTGAGAATGCCTTCGGTGACCACCTCAATCCGGGTGGCGGCCGACACCTTACTATCCAGCCGAGTACGGTAGCCCACCGTGCGTCCAGGTGGCTCGCCCAGCTGCGCGGCCATAAACCGTGCCGCATTGCGGGCCGCCAACCGCCGTGGTTCCAGCATCAGTACGCGCTTGCCCGCCAGCCAGGGTACGTCCAGCAAAGCCAACGGCACCCGCGTCGTCTTACCCGCCCCGGGCGGGGCCTGCAACAACGCGGTATTGTGATGCTGCAGGGTAGCCAGCAGGTCAGGGAGTATGTGGTCGATGGGGAGCATGTATTGGTGGTGTCTGGATGAGCAAGACTTTAGGTTTTAGCCGCGGAATCCGCGGAAGGACGCGGAAAAACTGATTAGCCACGGACGACACGGACTGACACGGACAAAAGATCTAAATATTTTAATAAGTTAGAAAGTCTTTGTCCGTGAGTGTCCGTGTCGTCCGTGGCTGATTTAATCTTTTTCTTTCCGCGTCCTTCCGCGGATTCCGCGGCAAAAAACTCACCCCCGCGAGGCGCGCGGGTGGTTTTGTTTGGCCCACTCATAGATGGCCCGGTAAGCCGCCACCATGCCGTCAGGGTCGTGGGGGGGCTGTAGGATGGCAATCATCTCACCGTTGGGGTCGATCAGGGTGATGTGGGCGCTGTGGTCCACCAGCACTTCACCATTGGGGCCCGGGCGCTCGATAAATACACCGTTAAGACTGCTGGCCAGCGCACGCAGGGTGGTCTTGTCGCCGGTCAGGCCGTGGAAGCTGTCACCGAAGAAGGCCAGGTACTCTTTCAGGTGCTCAGGGGTATCCCGGTCCGGGTCCGCCGAGATCAGCAGGAAGTCCGGTTGTGGCAGATCCACTGGAATACGGCGGCTGGTTTGCCGCAGCATGGCCATGGTGGCGGGGCAGATGTCGGGGCAATAGGTATAACCAATAAAGGCAAAGGTCCAGCGGCCTTTCAGGGCATCACGTGTCACCTCGTCACCCTGTTCATTGAACAGGGTGAAAGCCGCCAGCTCACGGCCCTGGTCATACACATAGGTGTTGTACTGGCTCAGCTCCGGCGCTGGCAGCAAGGCAGCGGTGGCGGACTCCCGCTCGCTCAGTTGACGGCTCACTGTGAAGCCGAACACCATGGCCACCACCAGCAGCAGGATGATCAGTGTGCGTCTAACCGGAACAGTCATAGAACTCCCTTAATGCCAGGCCACAAGGCCAGCGCTTGACTCAGAAAAAGACAAAATGGTCCACCAACAATACCACGAAAAGCGCCATCAGGTAGGTGATGGAATACTTGAAGGTGGCCAGGGCAACACGACGATCATCACCCCGGTACAGGCGCACGGCATACTGCAGAAAACGTAAGCCCAGCAACAGGGCGCCCACCAGATAGATCAGTCCCGACATGCCGGTAGCGAAGGGCAGTAAGGTCACCAATAGCAGCATCACGGTATACAGCAGAATGTGCAGTTCGGTGTAGCGGTTGCCGTGTGTCACCGGCAGCATGGGAATACCCGCCTGGGCATATTCGTCCTTGCGATGAATGGCCAGCGCCCAGAAGTGGGGTGGCGTCCAGGCAAAGATAATCAGCACCAGCAACAGGGCATGGCCGTCCACCTGACCGGTGACGGCGGTCCAGCCCAGCAAGGGCGGCATGGCACCGGCCAAGCCGCCGATCACGATATTCTGCGGCGTGGCCCGTTTCAGGAACAGGGTGTAGACGCCGGCATAGCCCACCAGCGAGGCCAGGGTCAGCCAGGCGGTCAGCTGATTTACCTGCCACACCAGCAGAATCATGCCACTCAGGGCGAGAATGGCGGCAAACAGCATGGCGTCCACCGGACTCACCCGGCCAGTCGCTACCGGGCGTTTGCGGGTACGCGCCATCACGATGTCGATGCGTTGATCCACCACATGATTAACAACAGCGGCAGCACCGGCCAGCAGGGCAATCCCCACATTGCCGAACACCAGCACCTGCCAGCTGGGTATACCTGGTTGTGCCAGTAGCATGCCAATGACGGCAGTGAGGATCATCAATGCCACTACCCGTGGCTTGGTCAACTCCAGGAAATCCCGCCAGTGTAGCTGTGTGGCCAGGGCCTCAGGGTTAGGCAAACTCTGACTTTGCTCCTTCATGCGGGCACCTCTTGATTTATCGTTGTTGTAAGGTCATGACCAGACTCCGCTGTTTTTGCCAGCAGATGCCAGTGCCACAGCAGATTCACCAGCGTGAGCAGCAAACCGGCGCCCACGGCATTGTGGGCAACAGCAATGCCCAGAGGGATATGCAATAGCACGTTGAGCAATCCAAGGGTGATTTGCAGTACCAGCACCCCGGCCACCAGTGCGATCCAGAGTCTCAGCCCCGTATCAGCGGCCCGCTGCCAGAGCAGGGTCAACAGGATGGCAAAATAGCCCAGCAGCACCAACGCGCCCAAGCGATGGCTGAAGTGAATGGCCACCCGACCATCCACCATCAGCTGGCCACCGAGATAGTTGGGGCCAACCGATTGGCTCAAATCAAACCCGTGACGGAAGTCCATGTCCCGAGGCCACCACTGGCCGTTACAGGTGGGCAGGTCAGTACAAGCAACGGCCGCATAGTTGGCGGCGGTCCAGCCACCCAGGGCAATCTGTAACACCACCAGCAATAGCCCGCCAACTATCCACGGCCGCAAACCCGCCAGACGGCGCCCGGCGGCATCCGGCACTTGGCGGCGACGGCCCCGCAACCGCAAGGTCAGCAAGGTCAGTAATGACAGGGTGGTAAAGCCCCCCAGCAAGTGCAACAGCACGATCTGTGGCCAGAGCTTGAGGGTCACTGTCCACATGCCAAAGGCCGCTTGCAGCACCACAAAGCAGGCGATAAATACCGGCAGCTTCACCGGCAAGCCCTCCCGGCGGTGGCGAATACCGTAGGCGGCCAAACCAAACACCACCAGGCCAAGCACGCCGGCCGCATAACGATGAATCATTTCCGGCCAGCCTTTTTCAACTTCCACCGGGTCATCCGGAAAGCGTGTCTCGGCAATAGCGATTCGAGTCTCGCTCTGGGGAACCGTCAGGAAACCGTAGCAGCCGGGCCAGTCTGGGCAACCCAGGCCAGCATCCACCAACCGGGTCCAGGCACCCAACATCACCACCACGACCGTGAGCAGGGTGGCCAGCAGCGCCCAGCGCCCCATCCGTTGCCGTTTCAGCGCACTGTCAGCAGTTACCTGAGTACTCATTGCAGCCCCTCACCTGATGCGGTCTTACCGCTAGCCAACCTGAGAAAGTTTCAGCAGATGCTTGAGGTCAGACAGCATGTCCTTGCCGGTATGCTGGGGCCCGTAACGCATCATGACATTACCCATGGGATCCACAACCAGGATCTGTGCCTCAGCCGCCGGGTCGGCCCCGTCCGGCCATTGCGGCTGCCGGGTATCCTGCACCCGTAGCCGTTCCAGATCGGGGTACTCCTGCGCCCAGCGTGCGGCCAGGGGCTCCGGCAGCTCACCAATGTAAGCGGCACGCCGGATACGATCAGCATTCTTGCCCAGGGCGATGTTGACCTGTCGGGCCAGGTAGAGCAGCTGCTCGCACTGGGCCTCACAGGTTTCGGCAGCAATGATCAGATGCCAGCGGGGGTCAGGTTGATCAAGACCAAAGCGGTTTTCCAGGGGCTGGTCGTCCGCGCCTTGCAAGCTCAGCACCTGCACAGGCTGGAGAGGAGAAACCAGCTGCCCCTTGTTGGTGGATGTGGCGGGGTTAAACCAGCCGGTATAGAACATAACCGTGGCAAAGATCATCGGCCCAAAGCCGATAACGAACAACAGGGTCGCCATGCGGCGGCCACGGCGCGCTTGCTCAGGTGGCGCGGAGATCTGCGGTGTGTCTGTCATGGTACGACGCTTCCATTGTTGTTATAGAGTGCAGTCATGCCGGCGAGTCAGCAGGGCGGCGTCGGCTGGCGACCAAGGTCAGGATCACCAGGGCGATGGCCAGTCCGAACCACTGTACGGCGTAACCAAAATGCGTCTGAGGCCCCATCATATCCGGAGCCCAGTCCACAAGGAAAGCCCCCGGTTGCTGGCGATTCTCAAGTCGCACAATAAACGCTGGCATGCCCTGTACAACCAAGGCTGCCTGGGCCTGATCCAGCTTCTGTACCCGACGTGGCCAGCCGCTCGGCACAGACTCCTCAGCCAGTACCGGCGGCACCGGATAGTCCGCTGCCCGCACATCCAGCTGCACCAGCCCCGAGGGTGTGATAACACGGGGTAGCTCCTGGCGGCTGGCGGGCGCCCGCAGCCACCCCCGATTGACGATCACCGGCGCTGCTTCCAGTGGGTGAAACAGGCTCAGCACCTCATAACCTGCTACGCCGTCCCGGGTACGGTTATCCAGCAACCAGTGAATACCTGCATCGTAATGCCCTGCCAGCACAAGCGGCTGACCAGGGATCACGCCGCTGCGTAGCTGCTCAACCCAGTCGCCACTCTCCCGCTGGATGTCCCAGCTTGCCAGCAGTGCCTGCTTTTGCTGGCCTCTGTCCAACTGCCAGAAGCCCAGGCCCAGCAACAACGGCAGGAAGAAGCCACTGAACAGCAGCAGGCGCCAGTCGAAAACCCAGATCCGCCTAGTCCCGCTATTCATAGGGTCTGCTATAGTGATGTTCAGTCTGTCGCCAATCCGAGCGGTTGGCACCGTCGATGCCGTAACAACAGAAAGGGATAGAACTCATGCTCAAGATTGCCATTGTGGTGTTGCTGCTTGCGGTTATTGTCAGCCTGTTCAGCGGGCTGGTCTTCCTGATCAGGGATGATGGCAAAACAACCCGGGTGGTGAACTCGCTGGCGGTGCGGGTGGGGCTGAGTGTTGCATTGCTGGTGCTGATCATTCTTGCTCTCTGGCAGGGTGGGCTGACCCTGAATCCAACGCCCTGATCTTCAGAACTGACAACTTATGAATTTCTTAGCCACGGACGGCACGGACATTCACGGACGACAAGACTTAACCAATAGGGCTTTGTGGATGTCTGTGCCGTCCGTGGCACAACAGCCTTAAATCACATACACAAAGATAAACAGCCCCAGCCAGACCACGTCCACAAAATGCCAGTACCAGCAGGCCGCCTCGAAGCCGAAATGGTTATCCGCTGAAAAGTGCCCTTTGAATATCCGCAGGGTAATCACCACCAGAATAATGGTGCCCAGAATCACATGGACACCATGGAACCCCGTCAGCATAAAGAAGGTGCTGCCATAGATGCCGGACTGCAGTGTCAGGTTCAGGTCACGGTAGGCGTGCACATACTCATAGCCCTGCACACACAGGAACACCAGCGCCAGGGCGATGGTGGCGATCAGCCAGGTTTTCACCTTGTCCCGGTCATTGCGCTTGAGGGCATGGTGGGCAAAGGTGGCCGTCACCGAGGAGGTCACCAGCAGGATGGTGTTGAACAGCGGCAGGGTCCAGGGGTTGATCAGGCTCTTTGGTGGCGGATAGACACTGGGGTCCGGCGTATGAATCAAGGGCCAGGCTGCCTGAAAGCCCTCCCACAGCATGTTGGTAGAACCTTTGTCTCCTTCGCCTCCCAGCCAGGGTATCGCAAACACCCGAGCGTAAAACAAAGCCCCGAAGAAAGCGGCAAAGAACATCACCTCAGAAAAGATAAACCAGCCCATGCCCCAGCGGAAAGAGCGGTCCATCTGGCTGCTGTAGAGACCCGCACGGCTTTCCTTGATGACATTGCCGAACCAGCCAAACAACATGTAAACCATGATCAGGGAGCCCACCGTAAAGGTGATCCAGGCCCCCCGGGTCGATTCCCCCGCTGAGCTGTTCACCATCAGTGAGGCAATACCGTACATCATGATGAACATGCCCACCGTGGCGACGATCGGCCACTTGCTTTGCTCCGGTACGTAGTAGCTCTGGTTTGCCATAAAGCCTCCGCGGCTTATCCGTTATCTTTTGTTTTTGTTGTTTTTTTCTCGACCGATGACACCGCCGGCATCCGCTCCTGGTCATACATGGTGTAGGAGAGGGTCAGCTTGTGGATATCGGCAGGCAGGTCCCGATCAACAATGAACACCACCGGCATTTCCACCCGTTCGCCCGCCTGTAGGGGTTGCTGCTGGAAGCAGAAACACTCCGTCTTGTGGAAGAACCGGGTGCCCCGCGACGGCTGCAAACTGGGAATGGCATGACCCACCATGTCACGACTGGTCACATTATGAGCAATATAGCGAATGGTTACCGGCTGGCCCGGGTGCACTTTCAGGGTTTCCACCTCCGGCCGAAACTGCCAAGGCATGTCTGCACCATTGGAGGCGACAAACTGTACCTCCACCAGACGACTGACATCGGCCTCCTTGGCCTGGGTCATTTCGTATCGCCCGCTGGTTTTGCCGTTGATGCCAGTAATTTCACAAAACTTCTCATACAGCGGCACCATGGCGAAACCGAAGGCGAACATGCCCACCACACCCGCAAGACACCAGCCTACTACCCTGAGATTGGACTGGCGCGGATCATTCGATGTTGGTTGCGTCATAGCAAGCTCCCCTGTTACGTGGCCTTGACGGCTTCACGTGAGTTACTTGATTTCCGGCGGCGTGGAGAACGTGTGGTAGGGCGCGGGTGAATCCACCTCCCATTCCAGCCCTTCAGCACCTTCCCAAGGCTTGGCGGGCGCCTTGGGGCCACCCAGTGCACACTTCACCACGATGAACAGGAACAGCAACTGCGTCAGCCCGAACATGAAGGCACCAATACTGGAGATCATGTTGAAGTTGGAGAACTGCAGTGCGTAATCCGGAATACGTCTTGGCATACCCGCCAGCCCCAGGAAATGCATGGGGAAGAACGCCAGATTCATGCCGACAAAGGACATCCAGAAGTGAGTTTTCGCCAGCACTTCGTCATACATGTGGCCGGTCCACTTGGGTAACCAGTAATACACCGCTGCATAAATGCCAAAGATGGCACCGGGCACCAGCACATAGTGGAAGTGAGCCACTACAAAGTAGGTGTCATGATACTGGAAGTCAGCAGGCGCAATGGCCAGCATCAGACCGGAGAAACCGCCGATGGTGAACAGAATGACAAACGCCACGGAGAACAGCATGGGCGCCTCAAATGTCATTGACCCCCGGAACATGGTGGCCACCCAGTTGAACACCTTCACCCCTGTGGGCACGGCGATCAGCATGGTGGCGTACATGAAGAACAACTGCCCGAACAGTGGGATACCGACGGTAAACATATGGTGTGCCCACACCAGGAAGGAAAGAATGGCAATGGCACCCACCGCATACACCATGGAGGCATAGCCAAACAGCGGTTTACGGGCAAAGGCCGGAATGATCTGTGATACCACGCCAAAAGCAGGCAGGATCATGATGTACACCTCAGGGTGCCCGAAGAACCAGAAGATGTGCTGGAACAGCACCGGATCTCCACCACCCGCGGCATCAAAGAAGCTGGTGCCGAAATGGATATCCATCAGCATCATGGTCACCACCCCCGCCAGTACCGGCATGACTGCAATCAGCAGGAAGGCGGTGATCAGCCAGGTCCAGACGAACAGCGGCATTTTCATCAGGGTCATGCCCGGCGCCCGCATGTTGAGGATGGTGGCGATCACGTTGATGGCCCCCATGATGGAGGACACTCCCATGATGTGAACCGCGAAAATAAAGAAGGTGGTACTCGGCGGCCCATAGGTTGTGGACAGGGGCGCATAGAAGGTCCACCCAAAGTTGGGCGCCCCACCCGGCATGAACAGGGTGGACAACAACATCAGAAAGGCCGCCGGCAGCAGCCAGAAACTCCAGTTATTCATTCGCGGCAGGGCCATATCCGGCGCCCCTACCATTAGCGGCAGCATCCAGTTAGCCAGGCCCACGAAGGCAGGCATAACTGCACCGAACACCATGATCAGACCGTGCATGGTGGTCATCTGGTTGAAGAAGTTTGGCTCAACAATCTGCAATCCGGGCTGGAACAGCTCAGCCCGAATCACCATGGCCATGGCTCCACCAATGAGGAACATGGCAAAGCTGAAGATCAGGTACATGGACCCGATATCTTTGTGGTTGGTGGTGAACAGCCAGCGGCTGATCCCCTTGGCCGGACCGTGGTGATGGTCCTGTGCGTGGCTACCCATTACCGCACTCATGTAAACCCCCGTCGCCTTTATCCGTTATTGTTGTGGCGTAACTTACTGCTGAGCATTCTTGAAATCGCGCACTTCCAGCGGTGTCACCATATCCCCCTGGTTGTTGCCCAGAGCGTTACGGGTGAAGGTCACCACGGCGGCGAGATCCACTTCGCTGAGCTGGTCTCCGTAGGCCTGCATGGCGGTGCCGCGCACACCATTCACAAGCACGCCCAGGTGCCACTGCAGATCGCCCAACATGCGCTCATTACCTCTCAACGCCGGGAAAATAGGCGGATTACCACGACCTTCCGCACCGTGACAGGCTACACACTGAGCGGCATAAACCCGCTGACCACGCTCCACCAACTCAGCCAGACTCCAGTCCTTACTGGTCAGTTCGCGCTCACGGGCGGCGGCTTCTTTTTGCGCTTCCAGCCAGTCGTTGTACTCATCAGGCGGCACCACCTTGACCACAATCGGCATAAAGGCGTGGTCCTTGCCGCAGAGTTCGGCACACTGGCCACGATAGATGCCGGGTTTGTCCACCCGGGTCCAGGCTTCATTGATAAAGCCGGGAATGGTGTCTTTCTTGACGGCAAACGCAGGCACCCACCAGGAGTGAATAACATCGTTGGCGGTCATCAGGAAGCGGACTTTCTTGCCAGCGGGGATCACCAGCGGATTATCAACCTCCAGCAGGTAGTTCTCGCCCTTCTCGGTGCGGTTGTAGATTTCATCCCAACTGGTGGACATGCTGGAGAAGAAACCATAATCCTCACCGATATAGTCATAGCGCCAACGCCACTGATAGCCGGTAATCATGATGTCCAGATCGGAAGCCTCGGTGTCGTACATCTTTACCAGCGTGCTGGTGGCCGGAATGGCCATACCGACGAGAATCAAGATGGGCACCACAGTCCAGAGAATCTCAACGGTGGTGTTTTCATGGAAGTTGGCCGGCTTGGCACCGCGGGATTTACGGTGGGCAAAGATCGACCAGAACATGACAGCGAAGACAATGACGCCGATAACGACGCATATCCACAGGATTGTCATGTGAAGGTTGAATATTTCATTACTAACGGCGGTGACCCCAGGGGTCATATTCATCGTCCAGTCCGCCATGGCTGGAGCCGATAACAGGCTGATGGCCAATCCTGCCATGGCCTGTCGCACTTGCACGCCCATAAAGATGTCTCCAAGAATGTTGTTTTTATGATGGAAACCAGCACACAGTATAGACAGACTGTGATGAATAACTAACCTGTTTGATTAAAATTTAGCTATCTCAAAACCCATCTTGATATAATTCATTGTTATTTCAAACCCGGGAGCCATGCCATCAAACGCCCTACGCTGACTGTCACTGATCGGCGCCTCTGGGCCCTGGCCTGGCCGCTGATGCTTACCAACCTGTCGGTTCCGCTGCTGGGGCTGGTGGATACGGCTGTGCTGGGTCACCTGGACAACCCGGAATATCTGGGCGCCGTAGCCATTGGGGCCAATCTTTTTACCCTGCTGTACTGGACCTTTGGCTTTATGCGCATGGGCACCACGGGGCTGGCAGCTCAGGCCTATGGCCGCCGTGACAGCTTTGCCCAGTCTGCATTGCTGGTGCGTTCACTGATACTGGCGCTGGGGTTGGGGCTGACACTCATCCTGCTGCACCGGCCGTTGATTCAGCTGGGTCTGACACTGATGAAGCCCAGCCCGGAGGTTGCCGCCCTGGCGGCCGAGTACGCAGCCATCCGCATCTGGAGTGCGCCCGCCGTGTTATGCCAGTACACCCTGGTGGGCTGGCTGATTGGCACGCAGTACCCCCGAGGCCCCATGCTGATGCTGATCGCGGCCAATCTGCTGAACATGTTGCTGGACGTGCTGTTTGTGACGGTTTTTGGCTGGCACAGTCAGGGGGTGGCGCTGGCCACGGTTATTGCGGAGTACACCGCTGCTGCGCTGGGCCTGTATCTGGTCAGCCAGCGACTGCCCAGGCCGCTGGCACCCACACCGACACTGCTGGGTCGTGGCCAGGACTATCTGGCGCTGATCCGGGTCAATCGTTACATTCTGGTGCGTACCGTCACCTTACTGCTGGCACTGGCCTTTTTTACCGCTCAGGGCGCCCGTCAGGGTGACGTTATCCTTGCTGCCAACGCCGTATTGCTGACATTTCTGCTGATCATATCCAACGGACTGGATGGCTTTGCCAATGCCACTGAGGCGCTGGTGGGTGAGCGTGTCGGCCAACGGGATCAGGACGGCCTGATGGACGTATGCCGCCGTGCCTTGTGCTGGTCACTGGCAGGCGCCCTGCTATTTACCCTGTTGTTCGCTGTGGCGGGTGGCCTGATCATCAGCCTGCTGACCAGTATCCCGGAGGTAGTAAGCCAGGCCCAGCGCTACTTGCCCTGGATCTGGCTACTACCGCTGACCGCCGTCTGGGGCTTTTTACTGGACGGCATTTTTATCGGCGCCACGCGCGCGCGGGACATGCAAAACACCATGCTTTTCTCTGCCTTGCTGGTGTTTTTGCCGGTGTGGTGGCTGGCACAACCCCTGGGCAATCATGGCCTCTGGCTGGCCATGACCTGTCTCATGCTGGCAAGAGCATTGAGCATGGGCTGGTTATTCATAGGCCGTACCCGCCGCCAACAGTGGTTCTGACAGCACCACTACCACGCGACGGGTGACAATCGCGTCACAAATTGTATCTGCGCGGGCAGCTCAGAAAATCTCAACTAAACTGAGGAAAAAGACGGTGCAGGACGCAGCCTGAAGCGAGCCCCTGCGTCAGTTTGTCACCCGCCCAGCACACATACTGACAGGGGGCGTCTTGCGACACTATTCGGTTACCCACGGAACAGCGCCCGATATGACACCTACGGCCGTACTCCATATCATTGACCAGGCACGCCGTCAGGAGGCCAGGTCGGGGCAGTTCCTGCGACACATGAGCGAGCGTGCCGGCGAGCTACCGCGCAGCGTGGTATTTGGTGATCATCAGCCTGCCAACTGCCTGTTCCAGTTCGCTGTAGAATATATCGAGATGGCTCCCCGCCTGATCCAGTGTGTCGAAGCCTGCGCCCAACAAGCCGGCAAAGGCGAGCTTTTTGCCCCCTTCGTCGCGGCCGCAACCCGTTACTTTACCCAGCCCTCGGTGTTGCTGGCCCGCTATGACGGCCTGGATGGGCTGCTGATCAAAGCCTATCTGTGCCACCGGTTGATGGAGGAAATGTATGAAAACAATTACTCCATCCGCCGCAGCCAGCTGGTGGACATGGAAGTCATCCGCGCCAACCTGCTGGCTCATCACCTGATCGGAGAGCCTTTCGCCAATGAACTGGACCAGGCCATCACCATCACCGTGCTGCAGATTGCCGGTTCACCAGACTATTATGAGCTGGATCTTGATCCGTTTGTTGAGCAGGTCCGTAACGCAGCTTGGGACTGGATGCGGAATTACTGGGAAAACCTGATGATCCGCAACCACATTCAGTTTTCTCTGGGCGGAGCGCTGTGAAACGTGATTACACCAGGCCACGTTGTTGCACTGGTTTTGCTGGTGTCACCTATTACCGCCGCGGCAGTAACGCTTCAGTTCAACGATAGTGACGGTAAGCCACTGCCTGATGTAGTGGTCATGCTGCCAGGTTACAGCCCGGCAGACACCAGCCGGCGCAACATGGTGCAGCGCAACCGGTCCTTCGACCCTCATGTTCTCGTTGTCGGAAAACACTCTGAAGTTAGCTTCCCCAATCAGGATAACACCCTGCACCACGTATATTCGTTTTCTCCCGCCAAGATTTTCAGCATTGAGCTCTACGAAGGTGTCCCGGAGGCACCGGTGCTTTTCGATAAGCTGGGTATTGTGGAGCTTGGCTGCAATATCCATGACCAGATGCAGGCATTTATAGTGGTTACCGATACCGGCGGCGTTTTTCAGTCCAACACCGATGGTCAGGTCCAGCTGCCGTCAGACGCAAACACAGCTACCCTCCTTTTCTGGCACCCACGGCTACAGGACAACCAGCACTGGGTAGAGTACAACGCCGCCGGAAACGGCGATACCATCGTCCTCGACACGGAGGCTGCCCGCCAGAGTACGCCCCACCGCCTGGACCGCCTGCAACGACGCCTACGGGAGCTGTGATGCGCCTGTTATCGCGTCTCGGCTTTAGAGGGCGGCTGGTGACTGCCATGTTAGCGCTGATTGTGGTGACCTTGGCAGGCATCACGGTACCCATCCTGCTCTTCCTCCTTGGTCAGGAAAAAGATCGCGCCGCTGATCGATTGACGGTAGCCAGCGAAGTGGCCAAGGAAGTCATACAAACCCGACAGGACTTACTCTTCTCGAATCTGGATGTCCTGGTACAGGACTTCGGTTTCCGGTCAGCTATAGCATCAGGCGATAGCACGACTATTAACGATGCTCTGGCCAACCACCTTGCCCGCACGGGGGCCGATCTTGCCCTGTTGACCCATGCGGATGGACGTCGACTGGCATCCGTCGGTGTATCCACCGATGCCTCTGCGCCCAACCTTGAGCTTTTACTGGTGCAGGCTCAGACAGAGGGTTTCGCCTCCGATATCCTGCTGTGGCACAACCGCGCCTATCTAACCTTGATGATACCGGTTCAATCTGCCGGCCTGAGAGCCTGGTTAACTGCCGGCTTCGCACTCGATAATGAACTGGCTGGTTTTATTCGCAATCTGACGGGGACCGAGGTGGTGTTTCGTCTTGCCCGGGATGACAGCTGGCAGGCTCAGGCCAGCAGCCTGAGGGATACCGGGCTGCCAGATGAGGTATTGCAGGCTCGTTTCACGCCGGGTGAGGCGCAGGCATTGGAGTTTCCGACCCACTTTGCCCGCATTCTGCCACTGGCAAGCGATCATGGGTTCGACGCTCTGTTGCTGTCCGACCGGGCCGAAGCCTTGCGTAGCTATCATCTGTTGGCGATGCAAGCCGGTGCATTCGCCTTTGCGGCTATGCTAATTGCGGGCCTGTTGGCCCTGGCAACCGCCCGCGCCTTTGGGCGTCCGGTGCAGCAACTGGCGAAATATGCTGCAGCCATAGGTAACAACCCGGCAGCTCCGATGCCCGGCCTGCATACAGGCGGCGAGTTAAACAAGCTGGCCCGCGCCCTGGCGGACATGCAGGGGCGCATTCATGGCCGCGAACGATTGCTGCGCCACGCTGCTCGCCATGATGAACTCACCGGGCTGCCCAACCGCCGAGCGCTGGACCACGTGCTCAATCACTGGCTGAAAGAGGGCCAGGCCGGGGTCGTGCTGGGTATGTCTCTGACGGATTTCAAAGCCATCAATGAAACCCTCGGCTTTGCCTTCGGGGATGAGGCGCTGGTGGTGGCCGCCTTGCGCATGCGCGGCCAGCTTCCCGCCAATATGTTGTTGGCCCGGACCGGCGGCAACCAGTTTACCGCTCTGCTGCCTGCCATGGACGAAGATGCGCTTCAAGAGCTGGTGGCGACCTTGCGTGGGCATGTGGAAGCCCGCGCCAGCATTCTCGACACTCCCGTCTACCTGCACCTGACCGTGGCCAGCCTGCACTTGCCCAGGGACGCCAGCAGTGTTGACGAAGTCCGCCGGCGCATCAAACTGACACTGGAGCTGGCGGCAATGCACGACACCCATACCGCCCAATATCAGGCCGGCGGCGATGAGGATCACCTGCGGGAGCTGACCCTGATCCGCGATCTGCAGCGGGGGCTGCAGGAAGGGCAGATGGCGATGGTCTACCAACCCAAGGTCAATATGGCAAATGCCGGCCTGATACAGGTTGAAGCCCTGATCCGCTGGCAGCACCCAGAGCTGGGCTTCGTTAACCCGGAAGAGTTCATCCGCCTGGCGGAAAGCTCCCGTCAGATCCAGATGCTGACCAGTTTTATCCTGCATCAGATCGCTGAGGATATGCAGTGGTGGCACCAACAAGGTCTCGACATCGGTGTTGCCATCAACCTGTCCGCCCTGGACCTGACCAACCACAGTCTCAGCAACGAGATTGCCACCGTGTTCCAGCAGTGGCAGGGAGAGCTTGGCCAGCTTACCTTCGAGATCACCGAAAGCGCCGTGATGAGCGATGCCGCTGGCGCGCTGATCACACTGCAAAAGCTGCAGGCACTGGGTGTCAAGCTGTCAGTGGATGATTACGGCACCGGCTACTCATCGCTGGCCCAGCTACGGCACTTGCCGGTGCAAGAACTGAAAATCGACAAGTCCTTTGTGTTGCAGCTGGACAGCCAGCCGCAAGACCAGCTCATCGTCCGCTCTACCATCGATATGGCCCATGGCCTTGGCTTGTCGGTGGTGGCTGAAGGCATAGAGAATGAAGCCTCCTGGCGGCTGCTGCAGGCCTGGGGTTGTGAAAAAGGCCAGGGGTACTTTTTAGGCCGGCCCATGAAACCTGAGGATCTGGTGCGCTGGGCCGCCGAGTTCAAACAGCGCCAGGCAGCGCTGCGACCCGACCCGTCACCACACAAGCAGAGGAGCCTTGGCTGATGACATTGCGCATGCGGGCAATCCTTATGGCAGGCCTGCTACTGCCGGCTGCCACTCTGGCCGAGCCCGGCAGCCGGCTGTGGGCCACCGGGGGCGTGACCACCATCGAGGGTAGCGCCGGCGGCGGACTGGTGCCCTGGGCCCTGTTATCAAGCTATGCCAGTGATGAAGAGTGGGGCGGCACCCTGAGCCTGGCCCGGGCAGAGGTGTCCGACTTCACCCTCAGCGTGACGGCGGCAGCCCTGACCTGGCGCAACCGGGTGGAACTGAGTGTCGCCCGGCAAACACTGGATCTGGATGACTTCAGCTTTGCCCTGGACGATGCCTTCGGCCTGCGTGAGGATGAGCTGGTACAAGATATCTTCGGCGCCAAGGTCCGGATGTTTGGTGATGTGCTGTATCAGCCCTGGGGGCAATGGTCACTGGGCGTGCAGCACAAGCGCAATCGCACCTTCACCGTACCTGAAGCCATCGGTGCTCGCAGCGCCAACGGCACTGATGTGTATTTGGCCGGGAGCAAACTGTTTTTCGCCGCGTTTCTGGAGCGCAATGTGCTGCTGAACCTGACTCTGCGTGGCAGTAAGGCCAACCAAAGTGGCCTGCTGGGGTTTGGCGGCGATGGCGGCAACAGCTACCGCGCCCATGTTGAGGCCAGCGCCGGGATATTTCTCGACCGTCGTTGGCTGGTGGGTGCCGAATATCGGCAAAAGTCAGACAACCTCAGCTTTGCCAATGAGGACGACTGGTGGGACCTGTTTGTAGCCTGGGTACCCTCCCGCCACCTGGCAGTGACTGCCGCTTGGGTGAACCTGGGGGACGTTGCCACACAAACCGACCAGCGGGGACTCTACCTGTCTCTGCAGGGTACTTTCTGACGCACTCGCCGGGGCATGCCTTATGACCAGATACCTTGTTACCCTGCTTGCCATTGCCTTGCTGATGGGTTGCCAAACCCGTGCCACCGAACCCGCCGACGCGCTCTATCAGGCGCTGGGCGAGCGCCCCGGCATTGAGGCCATTGTTGAGGATCTGCTGTTCCGGATCGTTGATGACGACCGCATCGCCTTTCAGTTTCGCGGCATTGACGCGCAGCAGTTCATTGTCGGTCTGAGTGATCAGATTTGCGAGCTCAGTGGCGGCCCCTGCCAGTACACGGGCAAGGATATGGTCACCGTACATAGAGGTATGGCCATTAGTGACAGCCAGTTCAATGCCGTCGCAGAGCACCTGGTTCTGGCCATGGAAAGGCATCGCGTGGGCACCGGCGCTCAGAACCGGCTGCTGGCCCTGTTGGTGCCGATGTATCCGGAAATTGTCAGGCAGTGAGAGGGCGCTATCAGAACAACAACGGAGATGCAGCCAGCCGTGGTTACAGGTTAAGCTTAGCCGCTCTGTAACCGGAATGAGGACCTGCTGTGCTGGATAATGCAGATTTGGGTAAATTGCTGGTACGCCTGACCCTGGGCGGATTGATGCTGTTTCACGGCATTGCCAAGCTGCTCAATGGTGTTGGCCCCATTGAGGCGATGATGGTGGCACGGGGCATGCCGGCGTTCTTTGCCTATGGCGTGTTTATTGGTGAATTGCTGGCACCCCTGATGGTTATCCTGGGTTACCACACCCGCATTGGCGCTCTGCTGATCGCCTTCAACATGCTGGTAGCCATCGCGCTGGTGCACAGCCATGAGCTGCTGGCGCTCAGCCGTAATGGTGGCTGGGCATTGGAGCTGCAAGGCTTCTTCCTGTTTATTGCCATTGCGCTGGTCTTCCTTGGCCCCGGTCGCTACAAGCTTAAATCCTGATCCTGAAAGGTCTGCACCTGATTGCGACCGGCCCCTTTGGCAGCGTAGAGCGCCTGGTCAGCACACTGCACCAGGCTCTCTGGCTCCACGCCATTGACAGGTACCAGGGTCGCCACGCCAATACTGGCTGTCAGCTTCACCGGCTCATTGATCCCCTCAACGTTCACCGGTGACCCTGCCACCTCCTGCCGCAAGCGTTCTGCCACGCAGTAGGCACCCTGTTCATCCGTACCCGGGAGCAATACCGCGAATTCCTCACCGCCGTATCGCGCCACCAGGTCGCCCTCCCGCGACACCAGCTTGTCACAGAGTGCCGCCACGGCAATCAGGCACTGGTCACCTGTCAAATGGCCAAGAGAGTCGTTCACCTGCTTGAAGTAATCAATATCCACCAGCAGTACCGATAGCGGTTGCTGGGCGCGGGCACAGCGCCGCCATTCCGACAGTAAGCGTTCATCAAACCGGCGACGGTTGGCGATACCGGTCAAGCCGTCCGTTACCGCCATCGCCTTGAGCCGCTCGTTCACCAGCTCCAGCTCCAGCGTGCGCTCCGCCACCCGTGCTTCCAGCATCTGGTTGGCCTCACGCTGCACCATCAAGGCTTCCTCCTGTGCAGCCAATCGCCGCCGACGCTCGAGATTAATACGGTAAGCCAGGGCAAAAGACAGTAACACTGCCTCCAGCATCAATCCGACCTGAGGTGAATACTCCACCCAGGTGGTGCGGGGCAGCAGCGCCATCTTGCTCAGGGTTTGCAGGGTATAACCCACCAACAACACAGCCCAGGCCGCGGTATAGATGCGTGCCAGCACATTGCCCTGCCACCAGCTGTAGACCCCCAGGAAGAACATCACCGGCGAAGCGACAAAGGCCGCCAGGATCACCATGAACAAGGCCACGTTGTAGGGCAGAATGAAGGCGGTAACAAACAGTATGCTACCCGTCACTATAATGATGCGGGGTATGACGGCAATCCAGAACCCGTAATGGCGAAGGCGCAGAAAACTGTTGGTAAAGCCTGCCACAAACACCAGGCTGGACGACAGGAACAGCACCAAGGCAAGGTTGTTGATCTGCGGCACGCCGGGCCATAGCCACTGGAAGGTGAGGCCGTTCATGGTCAGCTGGACCATGGCGTTGGACAGGATACTTAACACATACCAGCCATAGGCCGCATCCCGCACGATAAACAGGATCAGCAGGTTGAACAGGGCCAGTGCCAGCATGGCCCCGGTGAAGATGGTTTGCAGACCATAGCTGACCTGATCATCCGCAAGGAAATCCGCGCTCAGGGTGACCCGCCAGGGAATTTGCAGCGAGCCCTCCGTCTGTACCCGCACATACCCCATCATGGGGCTGTCGGAACGTGGCAGGGGAAAGGCAAAATGCCGGTGATGCAGCGGGCGCTGGGCAAACGGTAACTGGTCGCCGGTGTGGAAACTGGCAATCACCTCACCGTCCTGCACCCAGTAGACATCCACATGATCCAACACCGGATAGGCGATATCCAACACCCGACTGGTGTTTTCCGGTGGCACCTCAAAACGCAGCCAGAGCGGCCGGTTGTTGAGACCAAAATTCAGGGCCCGATCACTGGTGGTGGGCCGCCAATCGAGAGCACCCAGCTGGGGCCGCAAATCGTCAAAGCTCTGGACCTGACGGCTTGTTTGCACCCACTCAGCCTGGGTCACACCCCAGCTCTGGGCTGGCCACAAGCACATCATGAGCAACAGACTGAATACCAGCCGAGCCGGACTGCCCGCGGATCGGACCAACCCCGTTTGCCATGTGCTGTTGTTGTTCAAGGCACCGCCTTATAGTGAAAGTTGCGGCAAAAAACGGCTTGAAGCCGCTCTCAGTATAGTTCCCAATAAGGGTTACGGTGGCCTGTTGCCACCCCTGAAGGAACCTGTCATGCAAAGTAAACCTCAACCCGGCCGTTACCGCCATTACAAAGGCCGTGATTATGAAGTCATCGGCATTGCCCGGCACAGTGAAACCGAGGAAGAACTGGTGGTTTATCGCTGCCTGTATGGCGACCACAGCCTCTGGGTACGCCCCCTCGATATGTTCATGGGCTGCGTGGAAATCGGCGGCGAGTCGGTACCGCGGTTCGCCGCCATTGAAGGGTAGACGCAACACTGGCCGCATGTTTCGGTAATTGCGTTTTGACCTCACTTCCCCGCCACGGCAGAGTAGTCGCTTTTTTGCCTTCTGCCGGAGAGAACTATGAACGCTGTTGTCGTTGCGGTTGCCGTCATGCTGGTGCTGAGTCTGTGCCGCATCCATGTGGTGGTGGCCCTGATTATCGGTGCCATGAGCGGGGGCCTGCTAGCCGGCATGAGCCTGGAAGCCACTATCAATGCCTTTAACAGCGGCTTGGGCGGCGGCGCCACCGTGGCACTGTCCTACGCCACCCTGGGCGCCTTTGCCGTTGCCATTGCCAAGTCCGGCCTTGCCCATGCCCTCGCCGACAAAGCTCTGGCCTTGGTGGGCCGCCAGGATGCTGCTGCCAGCGCCGCAACCGGCGGCATCAAGGCCATGATTATTGGGCTGTTGCTGGCCATTGCCATCTCATCCCAGAACATCCTGCCCATTCACATCGCCTTTATTCCGCTGGTAGTACCACCCCTGCTGTATGTCATGGCCAAGCTGGCGCTGGACCGGCGCCTGGTCGCCTGTGTGCTGACCTTCGGACTGATAACCCCTTACATGTTTCTGCCGGTGGGTTTCGGTGGCATCTATCTGAACGAAATCCTGATGGCCAACGTGGCGACCAACGGTGTCGATACCGCAGAGCTGAGTGTGATGGTGGCCATGGCGCTGCCGGCGCTGGGCATGTTGCTCGGCCTTGGGACTGCGGTGTTTTTCAGCTATCGGGGCAAGCGCCACTACGACCTCGCTACCATTGAGCAACAGGAGCAGGTGAGTGTTCACTACAACCGCTGGACACTGATCATGGCGGGGGCAGCCATCGTCACCGCCTTTGTGGTGCAGCTGTGGCTTAACTCCATGATCCTCGGCGCACTGGCTGGGTTTGTGCTGTTCACCCTGTCCGGGGTGGTGAAATGGAAGGAAGCCGACGACCTGTTCACCGAAGGCATGAAAATGCTGGCGATGATCGGCTTTATCATGATTGCCGCCTCCGGCTTTGCCGAGGTGATGCGGGAAACCGGTCAGATTGCCAGTCTGGTGGAGAGCTCTGTCGCCACCATCGGTGACAACAAGGCATTGGCCGCCTTGCTGATGCTGCTGGTGGGGCTGCTCATTACCATGGGCATTGGCTCATCCTTTTCCACCATCCCCATCATCGCGGCCCTGTATGTGCCGCTGGCATTGCAGATGGGTTTCAGTCCGCTGGCTATTGTCGCGCTGGTAGGCACCGCAGGCGCCCTTGGGGATGCTGGATCACCGGCATCCGACTCCACTCTCGGCCCCACCGCCGGTCTGAATGCCGACGGTCAGCACAACCATATCTGGGACACGGTCGTGCCTACCTTCCTGCACTACAACCTGCCGTTGCTGGCCTTTGGATGGCTGGCAGCCGTGATACTGTAAAGAGCCACCACCAGCGGGTGGCCCAAGGCACTAATGCTCGGTGTCGCCACCCGCCTTGAAGAAGACCACCTGTTTTACCGTGTGGTCATCCTCGTTTTTGCGGGTGTTGACCCGGGTGGGCAGCTCGGCGGCGGCCTCGGTGTCCTGCTGTTTATCGGTAAAACCGCAGGCGACACACTCCCGGTACTGGCCATCATCGGTGGTGAACATCACGATCTTATCCATCTCGGCGCAGCGGGGACAGACGGCCCCCGCAATAAAACGCTTCTTCATGGCCATCAGGCAGCCTCCGACGTAATGCCGGACTGACGCAACAGCGCTTCCACATCAGGCTCACGACCACGGAAGGCTTTGAACAGTTCCATGGGTTCACGGGCGCCGCCCATTTCCAGGATGTTGTGCAGGAAGGACGCTCCCGTGTCAGCATCAAAGATGCCGCGCTCCTCAAACAGGGAGAAGGCATCCGCCGCCAATACCTCAGCCCACTTGTAGCTGTAATAGCCCGCCGCGTAGCCGCCGGCAAAAATGTGCGAGAAGCTATTGGGGAAGCGGTTGAAAGCGGGTGCCTTGACCACCGCAATCTGCTCCCGCACCTGCCGATGCATGTCCAGCGCTGCGATGGGGTTGGCCGGGCTGTATTCCGCATGCAAACGGAAGTCGAACAGGGAAAACTCCAGCTGTCGCACCATCTGCATGCCCGCCTGGAAGTTCTTCGCCGCCAGCAACTTGTCCAGCAGATCCTGGGGCAGGGGGGCGCCGGTTTCGTGGTGACGGGCGATGATGGCGAGGGAGTCCGGGTGCCAGCACCAGTTCTCCAGGAACTGACTCGGTAACTCCACCGCATCCCAGGCTACGCCGTTGATACCGGATACATCCGATACCTCTACCTGCGTCAGCATATGGTGCAGGCCATGACCGAACTCATGGAACAGGGTGGTGACCTCATCATGGGTCAGCAGGGAAGGCTTGTCGCCTACCGCCGGGGTGAAATTACAGGTCAGGAAGGCCACCGGCAGTTGCAGGCTACCCTGCTGGTTGCGCCAGCGCACCCGGCAATCCGCCATCCAGGCACCGCCGCGCTTGCCCTGACGGGCGAACAGGTCGAAGTAGAACCAGGCAATGACTTCGCCGTTGCGACTTACGCTATAGGCGGTGGCATCGGGGTGCCAGGTTTTAACCTCTGGCCGCGCCTCAATCTGGATGCCAAACAGCTTTTCCGCCACGGTGAACAGGCCTGGCACGACCCGGTCAACCGGGAACCAGGGGCGCAGGGTTTCCGGCGAAATATCGTACAGGGCCTGACGCAGCTTCTCGCTGTAGTAACCCACGTCCCAGGCTTCCAGTTCGGTGACCCCATGCTGATCCCGGGCGAAGGCCTGTAACTCGGCAAACTCACGCTCCGCCATGGGCCTGGACTTGGCCGCCAACTGGTTCAGGAAGTCCAGCACCTCGTCTGGCGTGCGCGCCATTTTGGTGGCCAGCGAACGCTCGGCATAGCTGTTGAACCCCAGCAGCTGCGCCAGGGCGTAACGCCGCTGCAGAATATCCGCCATCACCGGGGTGTTATCCCAGGTACCCGCATCCGGACCCAGCTCCGAGGCACGGGTGACATAGGCTTCGTAGACTTCGCGGCGCAGATCCCGGTTGTCCGCATAGGTCATCACCGGGTAAAAGCTGGGAAAATCCAAGGTGATAACATAGCCGTCCAGCTCCCGCTGTTGGGCTGTCTGCTCCGCCACGGCCAGCGCACTGTCAGGCAGACCTGCCAGTTGCTCAGGGTCTGTGATGTGCTTGTACCAATGCTGAGTGGCATCCAGTACGTTGTCGCTGAACTTGCTGCACAGCTCCGCCAGCTCCTTGGACAAGCTGGCATAGGTCTGCTTGTCCGCATCCGGCAGATCAACACCGCCCAGGTGGAAGTCCCGCAGCGTATTATTGATAGCCTTGCGCTGGGCTTCAGACAGCTCATTAAAATCCGGGCGGGCAGCCAGTGCCTTGTAGGCATTGCACAGGGAGGCATTCTGGCTCAGTTCAGTGCCGTACTCCGTCAGCTTTTCCAGGCAACGCTTGTAGACTTCCCGCAGGGCCTCATTGTTCATCACTCCGTTGAGGTGCGAGATCACCGACCAGGCATTGCTGAGCCGGGTATCCAGTGCCTGCATGGGCATGGCCAGGGTGTCCCAGGTGGGGTCAGGCTGGCTTGCCAGCTGCTGGATTTGCACCCGGTTATCGCTGAGAATCTGGTCTATGGCCGTCTCCATCTGCTCGGTTTTCACCAGCGTAAAGTCCGGCAACAGGTCCTGGTGCAGTAGCGGGTTATTCATAGGGCCCCTCAGATATCAGTTTCGATTTTTTAACGTCAGTAAGGACTATGTAATGACGACTATCCGTTCTCACAAGGGTATCACGCCTGCGCTCGGCGAGCGCGTCTGGGTTGATCCCAGCGCAGTGGTGATTGGCGATGTGGTATTGGGGGATGACTGTTCGGTCTGGCCCATGACCACGATCCGTGGCGATATGCATCATATACGTATTGGTCAGCGTTGCAGTTTGCAGGACGGCTCGGTACTGCATATCACTCACGCCAGCGATTTCAATCCCGGCGGCTGGCCCCTGGTGCTGGGTGACGACGTGACCGTGGGCCACAAGGCCCTGCTGCATGGCTGCACCCTGGGGAGCCGGATTCTGGTGGGTATGGGCGCCATTATCATGGACGGCGCCATTGTCGAGGATGAAGTGATCATCGCTGCCGGCTGCCTGGTTCCCCCTGGCAAACGGCTGGAGTCCGGCCATCTGTACGTAGGCTCGCCGTGCAAGAAAGCGCGACCACTGACGGACAAGGAACGCAGCTTTTTTACCTACACCGCCGCCAACTATGCACGGCTGAAAGATACTTACCTGGTAGAAAGCGAGACTCACTGATCCCGGGATGATGGACTGTACTGCACCTAACCTTGGCCAAACATCCCAAAACCATTGAAGTGCAAGATCAGATAGACGTTGTAGCCGGGTACGGTGTGTAACCGGCTACAGCATCAGGGCGCTGGTGCTTCAGGCGGAGGCAGCACCTGATTTGGCGCCCTTGGCGCGCAGGGCATCGGCGTAGTCGGCACTGCGGCCGTGGCTGCTGATATGGTCGAGAATGGTTTCACCCAGTTCGTTGGTCGCATTGAGGTCGCGGCCGGCCTCGACAAAAAAGCCGACAAAGCGCTCAAAATCGCCGGAGCGCATGGATTGGTAGGCTTTCAGCAACACCTGATAGTCCACATTCACCCGGGTATCAAAAGGGGTGATAAAGAGGAAACTCTTGACCCGCTCGTCACTCCATTCCTCGCCAATGACTTTGGGCTTTTCTGGTCCGCTCATTGTCTCTCTCACAATTTGACTGGCACCTGGGCCGCTGTCGCAGCCAATTCAGGGGCGACAGTATACCGTTCTTAATAGCGTTTGGTTATATGATTTACGAATGAGCGCCTGTCTGTGGCTTATAAGCCCTCAGGGAAGGATTTCGATGGGCAGATCTGCACCTGGCAAGGCGGGATCACATTCGGGGTCACGGATGGCAATTTCCACCCGCCGGTTGCGGGCCCGGTTTTCCGCCGTATCGTTGGGTGCCAGAGGGTGTGTCTCTGCGCGCCCGGCCGCCAGCACCCGGTGGGCGGGCACCTGCCGGTCAAGTACCAGTTCGTGCACCACGGAAACCGCACGGGCGGCAGACAGATCCCAGTTGGAGCGGTAGATACCGCCGATAATGGGGCGATCATCCGTGTGACCAGACACAACGACTTCACCCATGCAGCCTGCCAACACCCGGGACACCCGCTCCAGGATCGGCAGCATTTCTGGCTTGATATCCGCGCGGCCAGACTGAAAGGTAGTTTCCTCAGAAAAACGGATAATCACTCGTTCGGTATCAAAGCCGACGCTGATAGAACCATCGGCCACCTGCGACTCCATCTGACTGATCATCCGCGTCGCCAGCTCAGTAATACCGCCGGGAATGACGGTCACCGCAGGGTCGGCCGCAGCGCGATCATCCACCAGCTGGGGCGTGTCTGGCGGCACAGGTGGCGGCGGTGGTGTGTCCGTTTCAATCAGAGTCAGGGGCGAGCCGCCAATAGCGGGGTCCATGATGACACTGCTGCCAAAGGCGGAGGCCATGGATTGCGCCATGGCACGGTATTTTTCCACATCCATTTCAGCAAACGACATCAGCAGGATGAAGAAGGTCAGCAGCAGTGTCGCCAGATCAGCAAAGGTCACAATCCAGCTGGGTGAGCTGGACTGCTGACGAGGCCGCGGTGCAGGCAGGTTTCGCATGGCCTAGCCCTGGTCTTTGAGGAGACCGGTACGTTGCTCAGGGGTGACATAAACCGATAGCAGCTCCGTGATCACCCTGGGGTTCTGGCCCCTCATGATGTTGGTGATACTGGTTACGATCAACGCCATATTGCGACGCTCGTCCTGAGCCTTGAGCTGCAACTTGTCCGCCAGTGGCAGTGCTATCAGCTGCGCGATGAAGGCACCGTAGAGGGTGGTCAGCAACGCTATGGCCATCGCCGGACCAATGGATGACGGATCATCGAGTACATTAAGCATCTGAACCAGACCCACCAGGGTGCCCAGCATGCCGATGGCCGGCGAGGACTCGCCGATACCCCGGAAAACCCTTTCCGCCACTTCGTGACGCTCCATGGTTTGCTGCATATCCTCCAGCAGGGCTTCTTCAACAAACTCCGGCGGGTGGCCATCGACGCAGAGGCTGACACTTTTGCGCAAAAAGAGGTTTTTAGTCTCATGGCGCTCCAGCCCCAGAATACCGTCCTTGCGCACGATACGGGCAAGGGCCTCGACCTCCCGTACCAGATCCACCGGGTTGTCGGTGCGGTCGGTAAAGGCGGCGCCAAAGGCCAGCCGAAAGGCGCTGGCAACGGTTTTTAGCCGGAACTTGATGAGGGTGACGGCAAAGGTGCCACCCAGTACCAGCGCCAGGCCCGGCAGGTTCATGAAGGTAATGACAGACGCATTGGCCAGCATCGCCAGGGTGACAATGAGGATACCGGCGATCAGCCCTACCAGGGTCAGTATGTCCATGGAATTACTCAGTCAGGATCTTGATGCAAAGGTCTTAGCAAAGAATAGACCATCTCTACCCGGATCACCCCACCAGCTCCCTCAACTCCACCATCACCGGGCCGGTTTCCGGACGCACACCCCGCCACACAAAGAAAGCCTCTGCTGCCTGCTCAATCAGCATGCCCAGGCCATCCTGTGCCGTCGCCGCACCGGCATTGAGCGCCCAGGCGCTGAACGGCGTCAACTGGGGACCATACATCATGTCGTAGCTCACCGTGTCCGGCCCCACCAGACTGTCCGCCAAGGGCGGCAGGTCGCCCTGCAGGCTGGCGCTGGTACCGTTGATGATGAGATCAAACGCCCCCGTCAGTGCCTCATAACCACAGCCCCGCAGTTGCGTGATTCCCCAGGCGTCATCGGCAAAGAGTCGTGCCAGCGCCTCCGCCTTGGCGGCGGTGCGATTGGCAATCACCAGTTCCGCCGGATGGGTCTGCAACAAAGGCGCAATCACACCTCTCACCGCCCCGCCTGCACCGAGGATGAGTATCCGTTTATCCTTGAGCTCCAGGCCGTGATTGATGGTGAGATCCGTGACCAGCCCGGCACCGTCCGTGTTGTCGCCCCAGAGTACCCCGTGACTGTCCTGATACAGGGTATTTACAGCGCCGGCCTTGCGTGCACGTTCGGTGTGCTGGTCAGCCATTTCCCAGGCCTGCTCCTTGAAGGGCACCGTCACGTTCAGGCCCTTGCCACCACGCGCAAAAAACTCCCGCACCGTGCGGACAAAACCATCCAGCGGCGCCTGAATTGCGGTGTATTCCACCGGCTCGCCGGTTTGGGCGGCAAACAGGCTATGGATGCGGGGTGACTTGCTATGGCTAATGGGGTGCCCCACCACGGCATAGAGCTGGTTATCCATCAGGCCTCCTCCAGCCAGTCGCGACCGGTCAGGAACTGCTCCGTTAACTGTGCTTCTTCAGACCCCGGCTCAGGGGTGTAATCATATTCCCAGCGCACCAAAGGCGGCAGGGACATCAGAATGGACTCGGTGCGCCCGCCGGACTGCAGGCCAAACAGGGTTCCGCGGTCATAGACCAGGTTGAACTCCACATAGCGGCCGCGGCGATAAAGCTGGAAATTGCGTTCCCGATCACCGTAAGGTTCCGCCAGGCGCGCCCTGACGATGGGTTCGTAGGCCTCAATATAGCTGTCGCCCACGGCCCGCATCAGGGCGAAATCCTTATCGAAACTGCCGCTGTTGCGGTCATCAAAAAACAGCCCGCCAACACCGCGGGGCTCATTTCGGTGCTTGAGGTAGAAGTAATCGTCGCACCATTGCTTGTAATGACGATACAGACCCGGCTCCACGGATTCCACGGCATCATGGGCAGTGCGGTGCCAGTGCACGCAGTCTTCCTCGCGGCCATAGTAAGGCGTCAGATCATAGCCGCCGCCAAACCACCATACGGGCTCGCCTTCAGGCGGTGTGGCAACAAAAAAGCGCACATTGGCGTGAGAGGTTGGCACATAGGGGTTGAGCGGGTGCATCACCAGCGATACCCCCATGGCCTGCCAGGGTGCCCCGGCCAGTTCCGGACGATGAGCCGTGGCGGAGGGGGGCATCTGATCCCCCATCACGTGGGAAAAATTGACACCGCCTTTCTCAAACACCTGGCCATCACTGATGACCCGACTGACGCCGCCACCGCCGGCGGGGCGCTGCCACTGGTCAACCTGAAAACGCGCACCGCCATCAAGTGCCTCGAGGCGCTCACAGATCCGGTTTTGCAGGTCCAGCAGGTACTGGCGCACGGCCTCGATATTGGGTTGCGTCATGAAAGTCTCCATTCGGTTTTTGACAGTGTAACGGCAAGCCACTGCGAAGTGTACGTCACCAAACCGCAACAACGGCCTGCTAGCGGAGCCTGCGGCCCGTTTCCAGGTCAATAATCTGGCTGGGCTGACGCAGCCCACCCAAACGGCCGGGAACCACCATATCCAACCCTGCCGGGAAGTATTTACGCACCTGCCAGGCTTGGCGGGCAGGCTCATGGCCGGCCGGGTTACAGGAAGTGGAGACCAGTGGCCCGCCGACGGCCTGACACAGACGGCGCACCAGCGGGTGAGCGCTGACCCGCACGGCGATGGTGCTGTTCTCGCCCTTGACCCGCTGCGGAATCTGCCCTTCGGGGTCTGGCACCAGCAAAGTCACAGGCCCCGGCCAATGGGCCTGTGCTTTTGTGCGCAAGGCACCGGGCAGTACACTGAAAAGGAAGTCAAGCTGCTGGATGTCCGCTGCCACCAGGATAAGCCCCTTGCGCATTGGGCGTACTTTCAAGTCATAGATGCGTTCTACCGCCTCCTGATCCCAGGGGTTACAGCCCAGCCCCCAGACCGCCTCGGTGGGATAGGCGATGACGCCGCCGGCGGAAACAATCTGGCTGGCACGGTGACAGTGCCAGCCTCCTGGTTGTTGCAACAGCTCAGAAACAGAAGGACGTACCTGCGTCATTAACCCCAAACCCCGTGATGATGAAGGCGGCTCTGAAAAACCTGGCGGTAATTCAGAAGTACCAGAAACCTGAGAGCGGGAAGCATAAACCAAGCAGCTATCCCCCGCCATGCATCAACACCGGCCTCAGGCCCGCAGATAACCTCCAGGCACACTGTAGACCAGGCCTTCCATTTCCAGACCAAGCAAGGCCTGCATCAGCTGATCAGCTCTCAAGCCGGTGAGGGCGCACAGGGTATCGGTGGAAGCGGGGTTGTAATCCAGCACCTCCAGTACCCGCCGTGCCGGCTCATCAAGGTGGTCCGGACAGGGCGACGCACTCGCAGGTGGCGGTGCAGGCAAGGGCGACCAGCCCTGAAGCTGTTCCAGTATGTCGTCCACCGTTTCCACCAGCGTGGCGCCCTGGCGGATCAGGGCGTGGCAGCCCCGGGCCTGCGGGTTGTGGATGGAACCCGGCATGGCAAAGACTTCACGACCCTGCTCCAACGCCAGCCGGGCGGTGATCAGAGAACCACTTTTCAGGCTGGCCTCCACCACCAGCACCCCCACACTCAGACCGCTGATAATACGGTTGCGCTGCGGAAAATGGCTTGCCCTCGCAGCCGTGCCCGGCGGAAACTCGCTAACCAGTACGCCCTGTTCACCGATCTCCGCGGCCAGCCCTGCATGCGGACGCGGATAGGAAACATCCAGCCCAGTGCCGGTCACCGCAATGGTAGCACCCTGGGCCGTGAGCGCTCCGCGATGAGCGGCGCCGTCAACACCCAGTGCCAGCCCGCTGGTTACCGTATAGCCTTGGGTGACCAGCGCTGCAGCAAAACGGCTGGCATCCTCCAACGCCATACGGGTGGCATTGCGACTGCCTACCAACGCAATCTGGGGCGATTGCAGTAACGCCAGCCGACCTTTGACATAGAGTAGCCGCGGGGCATCATGAATGTGTCGCAACAAGGGTGGATAGCGTTCATCCCCCCAACCCAACAGGGTCTGCCCATCAGCTTGCGCCTGTTGGTAACTGAGCAGAATGGCCGCCAGGGGGGCAAAATTCTGATCCTGTCGCTGCCACGCCTGCACCAGATCAATGGCGGCTGTCTTGAGCGCAAACCCCTTCAGACTGGCGATGGGCATGTCCAGTAATTGCAAGGGCGTGTCGAGTTCGTCAACCAGGCGCTGCCAGCGGCTGGTGCGCAGGCCGGGTAAACGTGACAAAAGCAGCCAGGCCGCAGCAGGGTCTTGAAAAAAGGGATTGGTCAGTGCGGGGTCAAGGCAGAGTTGAGGCATGTCGATCCCTGACAGATAAACGGGGTGGGTCTGTCCTGACCCACCCGTTACTGAACTTGATTATGGATTGCGAACCCGGTCGCCAACAGACAGCGGGCGGCTTGCCGTAAGAATCAAACCGTAGCTCATTTTTTCATAGGTCTGGAACACCATCAGCAGACCGGCGCGCTCGGCTGGCAGTTCTACCCGCTCGTTAGTGTAGGGGTCGCGCACCACATTGCCGGCCTTGAACACAGCCAGCACGTTGCCCGGTTCCAGGCCTTCGCGGCTGCCACGGTTCAAAACAACCACGGCGTACTGGCCGATGTTACGCACACCACCGTCCACCGCAATCATCTCGCCATCGATGGTCTCGGCAGGTGCACTGGGGTGGAAGGTAGTGGTGATCTTGCGATCTTCACTGGCCAGCAGGCGATCGCCAATGCGGATTTCTTCCTTGGAGCGACGCAGGGCCACAGTGACTACGTCACCACTTTCCGCCACCACATCGCCCTTGCCAATGGCACGGGCCTCCAGGCCCAGAAACTCATTGGTTTCCGGGTCCACATAGCTGTTGCTGCGACGGAACACGCCAATACTGGTGGCCGGGGGCTTGCCACGGGCATACACCCGGTCACCGGCGCCCGTCAGCAAACGACCATCAGGCCCTTCCAGTACATAAGGTGCACCGTTGAGCTCATCCGCGGTGACAATGCGGGTTTCCGTCAGAAACCCTGCGATAGCATCCAGCGGAATAGCCGGGATGGGTGTATCAATCGGGGTTGAGCGAATCTGCGGGCTCAGTCGGATCACATCACTGGTGGCCACCTTGGTCAGGCGAGGCTGACCATCAATGTAGACCAGCGCCAACTGATCACCCGGGAAAATCAGGTGCGGGTTACTCACCTGTGGGTTGACATGCCAGATCTCCGGCCAGTACCAAGGGTTGTTCAGGAAACGGGCGGATATATCCCACAGGGTATCGCCCTTGACCACAGTGTACCGCTCGGGATGGTCAGCACGGAGCTGGGGACCACTCGCCTGCGCCCATTGAGTTACCAGCAGCATGACAGCCGCCAGAGCGTACAGCAGTTTCCTCATTGTCTGTATCCTTGATCGCTTGCCTTAATGATGCGGGCAGGAGCCCACCGTCACAATTTGTTGTCAGTCACCTTACTATAGAAGATGTTCGGCAAATTGTGATGTTATCTTTTATTCTTCGGGCAAATTCTACACTGATCCCGGTCAGAGGTGAGCTATTTATCACACCCGCCACAACCGGATAATCTACTGGTCAGTTTGTACTCACCCCGAAAGATAAGGGATAATAAAGGGGTATAATAGTCGCCGGGAACAAATTTGCGCAGTACGCTGTCGCATTTCCGTGACAACCCTGGCCGCAGCGAGAATTGGTGCCCTATGTTACTTGATATCCTTGAATTCCCTGACCCACGCCTGCGCACGGTAGCCAAACCGGTGGCCGAAGTCACGGATGAGATTCGTACGCTGGTCGATAACATGTTCGAGACCATGTACGACGCGCCGGGTATTGGCCTGGCCGCTACCCAGGTCAATGTCCACAAACAGGTTATTGTTATCGACCTGTCGGAAGACCGTAGCCAGCCACTGGTACTCATCAATCCTGAGATTGAGGTGCTGGATGGTGAGATGGAAGACATGCAGGAGGGCTGCCTGTCGGTGCCTGGCTTCTACGAAGAAGTGACCCGCATCAACCATATCCGGGTCAAGGCCCTGGGGAGAGACGGCAAGCCCTTTGAAATGGAGGCCTCCGGACTGCTGGCGGTCTGTATCCAGCACGAGATGGACCACCTCAAGGGCAAGCTATTTGTGGATTATCTGAGCCCCCTGAAGCGCAATCGCATCCGCAAGAAGCTGGAAAAGCAGCACAAGGTGCGGGCCTGATGGCCAGCCGCTGAAAACTTCAGATTTTACAGACCGGGTTCAGGCCCGGTTTTTTCGTATGAGGAGTTACGGGTGCGTATAGTTTTTGCCGGTACACCGGCGTTTGCCGCAACAGCCTTGCAAGCGCTGCTGAATCAGGGCCACCAGGTGGTCGCTGTTTACACCCAGCCCGACCGCCCGGCAGGGCGCGGCCGCAAACTCATGCCCAGCCCGGTCAAACAGGTGGCGCTGGATGCGGCTATCCCGGTAATGCAACCGGAGAATTTCCGCCAGCAGGAGGACCGGGACGCACTGGCCGCCCTGCAGCCGGATCTGATGATTGTGGCGGCTTATGGCCTGATCCTGCCACAAACCGTACTGGATATTCCCCGCCTGGGCTGCCTCAACATCCATGCCTCCCTGCTGCCCCGCTGGCGCGGCGCTGCGCCCATCCAGCGCGCCATTGCCGCCGGCGATACGGAGACCGGCATCACCATCATGCAGATGGATGCAGGCCTGGACACCGGCGACATGCTGCTGAAACTGGCCACCCCCATAACACTGGAGGACACCGGCGGCAGCTTGCATGACCGCCTGGCGGTTCTTGGCGGTGAGGCTATCCTGCAGGCACTGAGGGGGCTGAACGAGGGCACCCTGACCGCAGAGCCCCAGGACAACAGCCTGGCCAACTACGCCCATAAGCTCAGCAAAGATGAGGGGCATATTGACTGGCAACAATCCGCCGCCATCATTCAGCGGCTGATCCGCGCCTTCAACCCCTGGCCAGGCACTTTTACCGATCTTGGCGACCAACGCATCCGGCTGCATCAGGCGGAGGTGCTGGACCAGATCAGTCCGCAGCCCGCCGGCACCGTGCTGTGCCGGGAGCGTGCCGGTATCGATGTGGCCACCGCCGATCAGGTTCTGCGGATTACTCAGCTGCAGCTGCCTGGCACTCGTGCCATGACCGCCAGTGACCTGATTAATGGTGGCAAGCCCCTGCTTAACCCCGGCGAGGTGCTGCACTAAATGGCCCACCCCCTTCCTCTGCGTGCGCTGGCCGCCCGGGTTGTTCAGCAGGTGCGTACCGGTCAATCCCTGAGCCAGTGCCTGCCACCCGCGCTGAGCCAACTGCCGCCCGCCCAGCGCCCGGAGCTCCAGGCGTTGTGCTTTGGTACCTGCCGCTGGTTCCAGCGCCTGCAGTCGGAGCTGAATCAGCGCCTGCACAAGCCCCTGCGCAAGCAGGATCAGGATATAGTCGCGTTGTTGCTGGTGGGGCTGTTCCAGTTACGCCACAGCCACCAGGCTAGCCATGCAATACTCAATGAAACCGTAGAAGCCTGCAAGGCGCTGGGCAAGCCGCAACTGGCCGGCATGGTGAATGCGGTCTTACGGGCCGCACAGCGGGAAGGCGAGCCCGAACCCACCGATGAGGCCGCGCGCTACAGCCACCCCGACTGGCTGGTCGCCAAACTGCAGCATAACTGGCCCGAGCACTGGCGGGAGATTCTCACCACCAACAACACCCAGGCCCCCATGACCCTGCGGGTCAATGCCATCCGCTACAGTCGGCAAGCTTATCTGGAGCTGCTGGCGGAGCAGGGCATTGACGCCAGCCCCTGCCGGTTTGCCCCCTGGGGCATCCAACTGACCCGACCCGTGCCGGTTGAACAACTGCCGGGCTTTGCCGATGGCGCCGTCAGCGTGCAGGATGAGGCTGCCCAGCTGTGCACCACCTTGCTGGACCTGCAACCCGGCCAGCGCCTGCTGGATGCCTGCGCCGCGCCAGGGGGTAAAACCTGTGCCATGCTGGAACAGATCGGCGGCCAAGGGGAGATGGTCGCCATCGACAGTGCCCCGGAGCGTCTGGCCCGGGTGCATGAAAATCTGGAGCGGCTGGATTTGCACGCGGAGGTACTGGCGGGGGACGCAGCCGATGTCAGGCAATGGTGGGATGGCAAGCCCTTTGACCGGATACTGCTGGATGTACCCTGCAGTGCCAGTGGCGTGATTCGCCGGCACCCTGACATCAAGCTGTTGCGCCGGGAAGGGGATATCAGTGCCCTGGCAACCATCCAGCTTGATCTGCTGGAAAAGCTCTGGCCCTTGCTGGCACCCGGCGGTCGACTTTTGTATGCCACCTGTTCGGTGTTCCCACAGGAGAATAGCCGTATAATCCAGCGGTTCCTGAAACAGCACCCCGACGCCCGGCTTACCCTGCCGGATAACCTGGCCTGGGGCCTGGATACCGGCTTTGGGCAACAGCTGCTGCCCGCCATGGACAGCCACGACGGCTTCTTTTACGCCTGCCTGAGCCAAAGCCCGGTAGCGTGAGTCAGCAAACGGTACTGCAAAAAGGTTAGTCTGACATGAAAATAATTATCCTGGGCGCGGGTCAGGTCGGCGGATCACTGGCGGATACCCTGACCAATGAAGCCAACGACATTACCGTGGTGGACAGCGACAGTACGCGGTTGCGGGAGTTGCAGGACCGGCTGGATATTCGCACCGTACTGGGCCGTGCATCCTACCCCACGGTGCTGCGCCAGGCTGGTTGTGAAGATGCTGACATGCTGATCGCAGTCACCAACAGTGATGAAACCAACATGGTGGCCTGCCAGGTGGCCCACATGCTGTTCAATACGCCAAAAATCATCAGCCGAGTACGGGCCAATGCCTACCTGTCCCGCAAAGAGCTGTTCCACAAGCGTGATGAAGACGCCGGCAACAGCAAAGGCGGCTTTCCCATTGATGTGCTGATCAGTCCGGAGCAGGTGGTCACCGACCATATCACCCGCCTGATTGAATACCCGGGAGCGCTGCAGGTGGTGGAGTTCGCCAACAGCCTGGCACGACTGGTGGGGATTCGCGCCGTGCAGGGCGGTCCGCTGGTAGGGCATGAGCTGGCCTTCCTGCGCTCCCACATGCCCAAGATCGATACCCGGGTGGCGGCTATCTTCCGCAAAAATCGCCCTATCATGCCGGAAGGCACGACGGTCATTGAAGACGGCGATGAAGTCTTTTTTATTGCAGCCACCGACCATATCCGAGCTGTCATGAGCGAATTGCAGCCGATGGAGAAGCCTTACAAACGCATCTTCATTTGTGGTGGCGGCAATATTGGTCAACGTCTGGCGCGCACCCTGGAAGGCCGCTACCAGGTCAAACTGCTTGAACGTGATCCGGAGCGCTGCGTGCTGCTATCGGAAAACCTGCGCAAGACCATCGTGCTGGAAGGCAATGCCGCCAACAAGGACATCCTGCTGGAAGAAAATATCGAAAGCACCGATGTGTTCTGTGCGGTGACCAACGATGACGAGGCCAACATCATGGCGTCGCTGCTGGCCAAGCGCCTGGGTGCCCGCAAGGTACTGACCCTGATCAACAACCCGGACTATGTGGACCTGATTCAGGGTGGCGAGATCGATGTCGCCATTTCGCCCCAGCAAACCACCATAGGCAGCCTGCTAACTTATGTGCGGCGAGGAGATGTAGTGAATGCTTACTCACTACGTCGGGGCGCGGCTGAAGCCATTGAAGCCATCGCACACGGTGACAGCCGCAGCTCCAAGGTGGTGGGCAAGCGGCTGGATGAAATCAAGCTGCCCTCCGGCACCACCATCGGTGCCATAGTGCGCAACAATGAAGTGCTGATCGCCCATGACCATTTACGGGTCCAATCAGATGATCACCTGATTCTGTTCCTGGTGGACAAGTCAAAAATACGTGAGGTTGAACGGCTGTTCGCCGTTGGCCTGACCTTCTTCTGAGCAGGGAGCACTGCGACCATGCAATTTCCGGTCATTGCCAAGGTGCTGGGTTTGCTGCTGATGCTGTTCAGCCTGACCATGCTGCCACCGCTGTTGATAGCCCTCTACTACGATGACGGCCAGTGGGAGCGCTTTTTCAATGGTCTGCTGATCATCTTCATGACCGGTATGTCCATCTGGGCACCCTTTCGCAATGAGACAGGTGAGCTGAAAATCCGTGACGGCTTTCTGGTCACCACCCTGTTCTGGGTCTCCCTCAGTGTGGCGGGCTCCATCCCCTTCTACCTCAGTGAGAACGCCCCCTATACCTATGTAGATGCCCTGTTCGAGGCCATGTCCGGCCTCACTACTACTGGCTCCACCGTCATCATCGGTATCGATGATCTGCCCAAGTCCATTCTCTGGTATCGCCAGCAGCTGCAGTGGTTAGGGGGCATGGGCATCATTGTACTGGCGGTAGCCATCCTGCCCATGCTGGGTATCGGGGGTATGCAGCTGTACCGGGCCGAGGTGCCCGGGCCGGTGAAGGACAACAAACTGACACCACGGATTGCCGAGACCGCCAAGGCCCTCTGGTACATTTATGTCGCCCTCACGGTTGCCTGCGCCACGGCCTATTGGCTGGCCGGGATGAGCGGGTTCGATGCCATCGCCCACAGCTTCTCTACCGTCGCCATCGGTGGCTTCTCCACCTACGACGCCAGCATCGGCCACTTCGACAGCGCCCTGATCGAAATGATTGCCGTGGTGTTCATGATCCTCTGTGGCGCCAACTTCGCCCTGCATTTCCTCGCCTGGCGGATGAAAAGTCCCCGCGCCTACTGGCGTGACCCGGAGTTCCGCTTCTACCTCTCCATGCTCGGCGGCGCCATTGTCGTGACCATTGTCGTGCTGATTGCCACCGCCACCCTGAGCCCCTGGGAATCGGTGCATAAAGGTATCTTCCAGGTGGTTTCTATCGCCACCACCACCGGCTATTCCGCCGCTGATTTTGCCCTCTGGCCCCTGATGCTGCCCTTTATGCTGTTCGTCATGGCCTTCATGGGTGGCTGTGCCGGCTCCACCGGCGGTGGCATGAAAGTCATGCGCATCCTGCTGATCTATCGTCAGGGCACCCGGGAAATGCGCCGACTACTGCACCCCAACGCGGTGATTCCCGTCAAACTGGGCAATCGCCCGGTATCCGACCGGGTACTGCAGGCAGTGTGGGGCTTCTTTTCTGTCTACATGCTGATGTTTGTAGTGATGCTGATTATCCTGCTGGCCACCGGCCTGGATCAGGTCACCGCCTGGACTGCGGTGGGGTCCGCCATCAATAACCTGGGCCCGGGCCTGGGTGACGTGGCCTACCACTACGGCGATATCAATGACACCGCCAAATGGGTACTCTGCTTCGCCATGCTGCTGGGGCGGCTGGAAGTCTTTACCCTGCTGGTATTATTGACACCGGCGTTCTGGCGCCGCTGATCCGCGCCTACGACAAGGAGGTGGTCATTGCTTGGATGGGTTGGATTCACTGCCTCGTGCACTCTGATTATTCTCTACATGGTGATGGGGGATAAACAGGAGGCCCCTTGGAGCACGCTGGCCGCCATCCTGGTGAAAGCCGCTTACCTCATCCTGCTCGTGCTCCCGCCCCACCCAACGCTGACAGCAGGAAAGCTCGGTCCGGCCTTCGGCCTCGTGCCCCTGGTGTCCTTCGGCGCCATCCTGTTCCCGGAGCTGAATACGGCCGTCTCCACCACAGCCACCCGGCTTTTTGGCTGGTTTGGACTGATATTCTGCTTCGCCGCCCTTGCACTGGTGAAAGCCTTTGTCTGGTGACCGTTACCCGTGATCGCAGGTATGGACAGCGCAGCGCCCACGAGCCGTTCACTAAAGACACAGGTTCCTTAGAATTCGTCATCACAGCAGCGTATAATCCCCCTTTTTCGACGCGCAGCCCCCGGCTGCGCCACATTCAGACCGAACACAGGCTAGCGTCATGACGAACATGGCATCTCCGGACATCAAGACCTTCCAGGGGCTGATCCTCGCCCTGCAGAATTTCTGGGCCCAGCAGGGCTGTGTGGTACTTCAGCCGCTGGATATGGAAGTAGGCGCCGGGACCTTCCACCCCGCCACTTTCCTGCGGGCTATTGGGCCGGAAACCTGGAACTCTGCCTATGTGCAGCCCAGCCGCCGCCCAACCGACGGCCGTTACGGTGAGAACCCCAACCGCCTGCAGCATTACTACCAGTTTCAGGTGGTACTGAAACCGTCGCCGGACAATATTCAGGAGCTGTATCTGGAGTCCCTGAAGGCGCTGGGGCTGGATCCGCTGGTGCACGATATCCGCTTTGTTGAGGATAACTGGGAGTCACCCACGCTGGGCGCCTGGGGCCTGGGCTGGGAAGTCTGGCTCAACGGTATGGAAGTCACCCAGTTCACCTATTTCCAGCAGGTGGGCGGCATCGAGTGCTATCCGGTAACCGGCGAGATTACCTATGGTCTTGAGCGTATCGCCATGTACCTGCAGGGTGTGGACAGTGTCTACGATCTGGTATGGACACAGGGCCCGGATGGGCCCGTCACTTATGGCGACGTGTTTCACCAGAATGAGGTGGAAATGTCCACCTACAACTTCCAGCACGCCAATACCGAGTTTCTGTTCCACTGCTTCGACACCCATGAGCAAGAGAGCCAGCGTCTGATCGAGGCCGGCCTGGCCCTGCCTGCTTATGAGCAGGTACTCAAGGCATCCCACACCTTCAACCTGTTGGACGCCCGCCACGCCATCTCAGTGACCGAACGTCAACGCTTTATCCTGCGAGTGCGCACTCTGGCACGGGCTGTGGCGCAAGCCTATTTCGACAGTCGCAAGGCCCTGGGCTTCCCACTGGCACCGGAAGCCCTGCGCCAGGAACTGCTGGCCACCGCCGCCGCTGATACCGAACAAGGGAACCCATAATCATGGCTACACAGGATTTTCTGTTTGAACTCGGTACCGAGGAGCTGCCACCCAAAGCCCTCAAGACCCTGTCTCAGGCGTTGACCGACGGTTTGTTGCAAGGCCTTGCAGAAGCGGGCGTCAGCCACGGTGAGGTCCATAGCTTTGCTGCGCCTCGTCGCCTGGCGATCCGTATCCGTGCCCTGCAGGATGCCCAGCCGGACAAGCCGGTGGAGCGTCGCGGCCCGGCCGTGAAGGCAGCCTTTGATGATGCAGGCAACCCCACCCGCGCACTCACCGGGTTCGCCACCTCCCTCGGCGTGACACCAGACCAGCTCGACACCCTGGAAACCGATAAAGGCGCCTGGGTTATTTACCGCACGGTGGACAAAGGCCGGCCCACCAGCGAGCTGCTACCGGCATTGATCGAGAAGGCCCTGAACCAACTGCCCATCCCCAAGCGCATGCGCTGGGGTGCCCATAAAACCGAATTCGTGCGCCCGATACAATGGGTGCTACTGCTGCTGGGCAATCAGGTGATCGAAACTCCCATCATGGGCTTCGTGCCGGGCAACAAAACCCGCGGCCACCGCTTCCACTGCCCGAAAGAGTTGATCATTCCCACCCCGAATGACTATGAACTGATCCTGCAGGAAGAGGGCAAGGTGATCGCTGATTTTGCCATCCGCCGGGAGCAAATCCGCGCAGGGGTGACGGCCATTGCACAACAGCAAGGGCAGGGCGTAGCGGTTATTGATGAAGACCTGCTGGACGAAGTCACGGCCCTGAACGAATGGCCGGTGCCGTTGTTGGGCAGCTTCGAGGAGCGTTTCCTGGAAGTGCCTGCAGAAGCACTGATTTCGTCCATGAAGGAGCATCAGAAGTACTTCCACGTGGTGGACAGTAACGGCCGCATGCTGCCGCTGTTCATCACCGTTGCCAATCTGGAGAGCAAGGACCCGGCTCAGGTCGTTGCCGGTAATGAAAAGGTCATCCGGCCACGTCTTTCTGATGCCGCCTTCTTTTATCAGACTGATCGCCAGACCCGGTTGGAAGACCGCATCGACCGCCTCAAGCCCATCGTGTTTCAGGAAAAGCTGGGCAGCATCTACGACAAATCCGTACGGGTTGCCAGGCTCGCCGGCCGCATTGCCGGCGCTATCCAGGCAGATCCGGCGCTGGCTGAACGTGCGGCCATGTTGGCGAAAACGGACCTGGTGACGGAAATGGTGCTGGAGTTCACCGACCTGCAGGGCATCATGGGGGAGTACTACGCCCGCCACGACGGCGAAGCAGACGAAGTCGCCGTTGCCCTCAATGAGCAGTACATGCCGCGCTTTGCCGGCGACCAGCTCCCAACCACCGCTACCGGTTGTGCGCTGGCCATTGCTGACCGGCTGGACTCGCTGGTGGGCCTGTTCGGCATCAACCAGCCGCCGTCCGGTACCCGTGACCCCTTTGCCCTGCGACGGGCGGCATTGGGGGTGCTGCGCATTATCATCGAGCGCAAACTGCCACTGGATCTGCAGACCTGTTGTGAATGGGCCGCAGAAAACTTCGCCGGCCTGGCCGCGGCCGAGACCGTCAATACCGTTGTGGATTACATGCTGGAGCGTTTCCGCGCCCACTATGAAGACCAGGGTGTTGGCGCCGAAGTTTACCTGGCGGTACATGCCCGCCGTCCGACCCGACCGCTGGATTTCCATCAGCGGGTGGAAGCGGTGGAAGCCTTCCGCCAGCTGCCTCAGGCGCAGGCTCTGGCTGCCGCCAACAAACGGGTATCCAATATCCTGACCAAGCAGGGTGGTGATCGTATCGGTGAAACCGTCGACGCCAGCCTGTTGCAGGATGACGCCGAAAAAGCCCTGGCCGCAGCTGTGGATGCTCAAAGTGCCAAGGTGCTACCACTGTTTGATGCCGGTGATTACGGTACTGCGCTGGCCTCACTGGCGGAACTGCGGGACACTGTGGATACCTTCTTCGATGACGTCATGGTGATGGCGGACGACGAAGCGGTCCGCAATAATCGCCTGGCCCTGTTGAACCGGTTGCGTAACCTGTTCCTGCGGGTGGCGGACATCTCGGTGCTCGGTAGCTGAGGCCGTTCACAGCAGCAAGTGGCGGGCAGGTAAACCATCCTGCCACCTGCTGCGTAAAACAGCCTGACATGTAACGGGGAGCAGGTTGGCATCATCGGGTTCTGCCCGTATAATGCACCCCGCAATCGGCGTGTAGCGCAGCCTGGTAGCGCACTTCGTTCGGGACGAAGGGGTCGGAGGTTCGAATCCTCTCACGCCGACCATCTGTTTCCTTTCCTGTAGCTGTTTATCTTCTCCTAGTATTACCGCTGGCGTTTTCCTGCCTTTGGGGTCATCGCCCATGCATCATGTCGCCGTTTATGGCTCCCTCAAGCGCAAACAATGCAATCACCATTGGCTGCAGGGTGCCTGCTACCTTGGCCAGGACTGGCTGCGCAGTATCACCCTCTATGACCTTGGCCCCTATCCGGCGGCCAGGCTGGAGCCCTCGCGGGGCATTCTGGTGGAAGTCTATGGAGTCAGTGCCCATCAGTTGGCACGCCTGGATCGACTGGAGGATTACCGCGCCCACGCACCGGCACTGGGGGAGTATGATCGGGTACAGGTCAGCACCCGTTTCGGTATCGCCTGGTTGTATTGCTACAACCGCCCGGTAAGGGGCCACCCACGCCTGCGCCACGGCAGCTGGCGGCGATAAGGCGTTGCATCGTCAAAACGTGCCCCTAGCTGAACATCACCAGCAGCTGGAAGAAACCCACCATCATGCCCAACACCGCACCCACACAAATCAGCATCCACTCATCCTGCTCAAAGGCCGGGCGCAGCATACCCTCGAATTCCGTGGGGCCGAGGCCCTGCAGGCGGGTGGAGAGGGTGCGCTCCAGATCCAGGGCATCGTTGGCATAACGCTCAATGTGCTTGAGGGTATCCGGCAGCTGTTTGACCACCTGATCCACCGCGGCCTGCTTCATTTCCCGATAGGTTCTGGTACCCACCATAAAGGTGACAAAGGGCTTGGCGTAGCTGGTCTGACCATCCACCGCCTTTTGTACATGGCGGCCAATCATGGCAAACAGCTTATCGGAATGGCTGCCCTTGAGGATGCCTTCAATAATGTTGGCCGGGGTGAGGATGGTACTGGCCACCAGTTTGCCGTAGTCCGCTGCCACCTGCTCCTGGCGTTTCATAAACAACCCCTGAAAGGTTACTGGCCCCACTTTCATGGGCTCCTTGGGGTCAAAGATCAGCTTCAGTGCAATCCAGTTGGTGGCATAACCCACCAGCAGACCGAAGGCGGGCAGTATCCAGCTAAAGGGCATAACCAGCCAGACCAGCATCTGCACCAATCCGAACAAGCCACCGAAATAGAGTCCGGAGCGGCCAATAAACTTGAACTCCGCCTCGCCCACCTCATAAAAGATTTTGTTCAGCAGGCGGCGGTCCTGCGTCAGTTTTTCAACCACCATCTCTTTAAGATCAAACAACTCCGACAGGTTGTCCCGCATCCGGTCCATGATCTCTGCCACCAACGCCGGAGCCTCCCGTTTGACCCGGCGATAGATCTGGCGCTTGATCATTTGCGGCAGGGCTTCCCAAAGGCGAGGCTCATACTGCAGCATGATTTCGTCCACCATATCCTCAATGATGTCGTTCATGCGCGGTTCCAGCTCCGCAGCAATACGGTCCGGATCGAGGCGGGAAAAGATTTCTTCCGGGGTAATCAGGTGCTCGGTGATAGTATCCACCGAGATCGACGCCATTTTGGCTGCGCGCCGGGGAATGATGCCCTGCCAGCCCAGCAGCGGTGGCTTGCCAATAAACTCCACCGGCAGAAACATCATCTTGATGGCCACCACATTGGTGCCAAATCCCACCAATGCACTGATCACTGGCATGGACAAATACAGCCACCAGTGGGCCAGGAACTCCTGAATCAAAGCATCCATCAACAACCCTCGCACCACACCTCTCAGGTGCTGGCCTCCCAGAAATCCCGCCCCAGCGTCGACAACATCAGTGAGCCACGGATAAAACGCGGGCTCATTTTGTGATGCTGGCTGATCTCGTCACAGGCATGACGTACCGCTGAGCTATTCTCGAAAATCTCATAGGTGTTCTTGCTGTCTCGCAGATCCTCCCGCTCGTCCAGCAGGCCCAGGGCCACCAAACGGCGCAGGTAAAAGGGCGCATACTCACTCAGGGTCAGGCCGTATTCCACCGACGCCCGACTGATGTATCCCATCACCCGAAAACGTCGTGAACCTATACGGCTTACCGCCTCAAGGTGGCTGTAAGGGCAGCCACTGCCATCCGACAGCGCCGTGAGCATACGCACCTCATCCGGTGTCAGCTGGTCGAGGATGGCGTTAAACAAGGCGTCCCGGGCAACCGGGGCGTTCTGTTCTATGGCAAGCTCCCGCAATACGTTCATGCGATTGACCAGAGCACCGGGGTGCTCAATCAACTGCCCGGGTTCTTGCCCGGTGGCGGTTAGACGTTGCTGATAGTCACGTGCCTGCAGGTGATCGAGCCGTTGTTGCAGATGGGACAGCAGGCGCCCCTCGATTTCTTCCGCCTTTTCCAGCGCCTTGCGCATGTAGGCAGAACCAGACAGAAACGAGCCGAGAGTCTGACCCAACAGGCCTGGCAAGCTATTTTGTACGGGGGAAGGGGCTGGGAGCTTATCCTTTTTCATAACCTGTGCAGTCATTGGATTATTGTTGTTGGTAAACGACCTGTCCCGGCCGAACGTGGGGTAAGTCTATCTGACTTGTAATCCATTGTGTGCCTCTTGGCTTATAAAAAAAGATAGTATTTCCTACTCACCCCATTCCTTGGGTTATGATGGAACTATCGACAATAACGAAAAGCTTGCAAAGGGTGACCTATGGCATCGAGGTCCGGCCCCACCGGCACATCTGATCGCAGCCAGCCATCTGTAAAGCAGTGGCTGCAAGACCTGCCGCCCCATGCCCGGGACGATATCCTCGTACAGATGCAGTATCAGGACGAGCAGGACCAGGCCGCGGTTAAGCTCGCCTTTCTCGAAGCCTGTGAACGCCTGGCGCCCGGTTCACGCTGGCTGCTCAAACGCGCCTTCAGACGCTCCGGTAGCGCCTCATGACGGCCCTGACTAAAAACTCCCCTGCCATGGTGCGCGACTTTGCCACCCGTATTGAACTGGAGAAGCTGGCCGAGATTGCTGCCCTGGAGCCGACAACGCTGGATACCCTTGCTCACCAGGAAACAGCAACGTCCATACGCCGCTTAAGGTTCCACCTGGAGGCCCGCCGCTTCCATCGCCAACAGCGGGCACTGACCCTGTTTGGCCGCAGCCTGCGCTGGCTACCCGTGCGCTGGCAGGCCAGACTGGCCCCACGCATCGGCGCCTTACTCTGTGCCCGTATGCTCGGTGCCATACATCCCTACAAGGCGGCGCGGATTGCCCGCCGACAGACGCCAGCATTCCTGGCGGAGTGCACCCGTTACGTTGAACCCGCCGCAGCCCGACCTCTGTTGAGCCAGCTACCGGTGGAGCTGATCCAGGCGGGCACCCTGATACTTGCTGAACAAGGCGAGTACCGTACACTGGCGCGGCTGGCGGACGCGGTGTCACTGCCAGCCATTCGTGCCCTGGCCAACAGTATCAAGGACGACGCAGCGCTGCTGAACATTGCATTCCATATGGACGATATGGCACAACTCAATAAAATCGTGCTTATGTTGGACAATGAACGCATTGAACGCATTGTCCATGCCAGCGTAATGAACCCGTCCCTGTGGCATAAAGCACTCTGGGTCGTCATCAATCTCGATGACAGCCTTATTGCACGCCTCGCCAACCGGGTAGCGGAGCGCAGTATCAAGGATCTGGAACAACTGATTACCATCACCCAGCAACAACAGCTCTGGGCGCCGATGCTGCAACTGCTGTCCTATGTGCACCCGCGCCATTATCGCAAGATCCTGAACCTGCCATCCCTGCATCAGCAGCCGGTTATGCAAGCCCTGGTGGATACCGCCCTGGACCAGGACCTGGCGGGAGAGCTATTGGGACTGATGCAGTACACCAGCCAGACCTACCAGAAGTTGATTGCCACCACCATCCTTGAGCAGGACGTTCAGGTTGCGGAAGCCGCGCTTCAGGCCGCCTATGACAGTCATCATCTGGACGTGATTCTCGATATGGCACAACTGCTGACTGACTGCCAAAAGGACCGGCTGGCACAACTGGATATTGCCTCTGACCGCTGGTTCCTTGAACGCTTGATGCAAACTGCCTACGCCACCGGTAAGCTGGGTGCACTACTGGACTTTGCCCGTCACATGACACCCGACGGTCTGAACGCTGTGGCAGAACTCAGCCTTAAAGATGATGGCAACCTGATCGAAGCTCTGCTGGATGAAGCCCGCAAGCGGGAGGATGGTTGGGAGCTGCTGGGAGATGCCTTGGCGGGCGTGATGGAAACCTCCCTGATGGCACCCATCTACGATATCTACCGACGTCAGCCGGCGGAGGACAGGGCCGCACTGGCCGATGCCCTGGACCAGCTCGCCAGCCGGACGGGGTTTGCCGCCTTTTTTAAAGGCTCGCTGGACGCACGCCCCGACAATTCAACTGATTAAAGGGAACATAATCTTGCTGGCTCAAGCACACCTGCTCGCTACCATCGCCCTCAGTCTGCTGGCGCTGTGGCTGGCTACCAGGTTTATTGGCGTCAGGCATGCGCAGCGGATTCAAGCCCAAACGGTTGCAAGCCTGCAGACACAGCTGGCGACACGGGACCAGTGCCTGGCAGAAGCCCGTGAACAGTTGGCGCGGCTCGCACTAACGGATCAGTTGACCGGTTTACTGAACCGTGCTGGCCTTACTCAACAGCTGGATTACGCCGCCCAACGCGCGCTGCGTCATGGCTGCTCTCTGGCCGTTATCATGATTGATCTGGACAACTTCAAACGCATCAATGACCAGGCCGGTCAGGACACAGGCGACCAAGCCTTAATAACGATTGCTGAGCGGCTTAAGGCATGCGCCAGGGGCACAGACATGCTGGCACGGGTTGGCAGTGATGAATTTGTGCTGATTGCAGAGCAAATTGCTGATAACGCTATGGCACGCCAGCTGGGTCAGCGCCTGGCGGAGGCTATTGAAACGCCCTTTGAACTACCCGATGGTGAGGCAGTCATCCTCACTGCCAGTATTGGCATCAGCCTATCCGACGGTCGTACACCCGGTGTCGAACTGCTCAGACACGCCGATTTCGCCATGCATCACCGCAAACGCAGTGGTCGCTCCGGTGTCAGTATTCTGCCCATGACGCCCACCCGGGGTTAATGACCCGGAAACCAGGTAAGCAGTTACAGATAGAAAAATGCCCGCCGATGGGCGGGCATTTTTGCCTATGTCAGCAAACTTTACAGATTAGCTGCGCTTGGCCATACGGCGGGCACCCAGGCCCAGCAGACCCAGACCCAGCAGTGCCAGGGTACCGGGTTCTGGAACGTCAACTGTACGGCTGGTGATGCTGGCCTTGAGTATCGCGCGACTCGCTTTGTTTTCTTCCGTGATAAACTCATCCACTAGCGCGTCGTTAACCAGAAACCCTTGCAGTGAGATAGTGTAGAGCTCACCATCAATAACAAAAGAATCAGCGCCAATCAGATTAATAAACGTGATCCTGTCGTCACAAGGAGTGCCGGTTTGCTGGAAGCCAGGGCATGGCGCTACATTCGGCGTTTCCTCAATCAAAAACTGATAGCTGAACACGCCCGATTGAGCCACGCCGTCTACGGTCAACCCTAGTGTAAGCGCAAGATTGGCACCAGCTGCAGCTGTACCACTAGCGATAGGGAAGTTGAAATGATTCAACGCCCCAAGATCAAAAACATCGCCAACATTCACATTAAATGCCGGTGGTGCAAAGCCTTCAAACTCCAGACCACTCTGTTCAAAGCCTCCACCGGAAGTGCCTGTCCCCCAACGTACCTCTGAAGTGCCAACGCCATTAACGCTAGTACCGCCGATTGTGCTGGTCCAAACACCGCTAACTGAATCCCCACTGATTACTGCAGCACTGGCAGCCAAACCCCAGCCCAGCGCTACTGCACCCACCAAACCCTTCATCATGCTGCTCATAATCTTTCTCCCTTGTTTCTTCGTCTGTGCATCACACCCTCCAGTGGTGTGTGATGTTTCTTTTCACATCCAAGAACTGCGCCATACTGCAATAACTGGCCAACTTCGAATAGCTTAGCCAATGATCAATGAGCAGCTTCAACAGCTGTTGTAAAAGGGTTCGACGGTGATTTACGGCCAAACGCCTTGGCGTATTCCTGATTTCGTTTACGCCCCGCTTGCACGTATACTGAGGCGGAGCAAACAGGGAATTTCTACCGTGACTGAAGCAAACAACACCACACCCCAACAATCCGTGCCAACCCATGAGCCGCGTCCGTTTGTCGACCTGCTGGTGAGCATCCTTATCCCCTCCATCATCCTGATGAAGTTCAGTGGTGATCAGCATCTCGGTGCTGCTCCAGCCCTGATACTGGCATTGGCCTTTCCGCTGGGCTGGGGGGGCTATGAGCTGTTCAAATATAAAAAGTACAACCTGATAGCGGTATTGGGGGTAATCAGCGTGGCGCTGACGGGTGGTATTGGCCTGCTCGAGCTCGACCCGCAGTGGCTGGCCATCAAGGAGGCCGCGGTGCCCGGCATTATTGGCTTGGCCGTGTTGATATCCACTCGAACCAAATACCCTCTGGTGCGCACCCTGCTATATAACCCGAAGGTATTGGATGTGGATAAGATCCATGGCGTATTGGTGGAAAATGGCAATGAGGCGGAGTTTGAACGTCGTTTGCTCAACGCCAGCTACCTGTTCAGTTGCACCTTCTTCTTCTCGTCGGTCATGAACTACATCCTGGCGAAATGGATCGTTACCAGCCCGGCAGGCACATCCGCATTCAATGAAGAGCTGGGCCGTCTCACGCTGGTCAGCTACCCCATGATCGCCATACCCTGCATGATCATGATGATGGCCATTTTCTGGTATCTGTGGCGCGCCATCCGGCGTCTGACGGGCTTTACGCTGGAGGAAGTGATGTCACCTGCACTGGCGGCAAAAGCTGAGAAAGCCGAAGCAGAACGGGCATCCAAGTAATTGATAGATAAGCCGCATACGCATCCTTCGCAAATTTTTTGATATAAAAAAGGCGGCCCTTATAAGGGTCGCCTTTTTTGGCTATGCTTTTCGCCTCAGCTTCCGCTGAGACTACACATCCAGGTTAGTGACTTGCAGCGCGTTGCTCTGGATAAACTCCCGTCGAGGTTCCACCTCATCACCCATCAACGTGGTGAAGATATGGTCTGCCGCCACGGCATCTTCAATGGTTACTTTCATCATTCGACGGGTTTCGGGATCCATGGTGGTTTCCCAAAGCTGCTCTGGGTTCATCTCACCCAGACCCTTATAGCGCTGCAGGTTCAAGCCGCGCTGGGCTTCCTTCATAAGCCAACCCAGGGCCCCCTCAAAGGTGCGGATAGCTTGCTTGCGCTCACCACGCTGGACATAGGCACCTTCCTCGATCAAACCATCCAGCTTCTCACCCAAGCGGGCGATAGCGCCATAGGAGGAGGAATCAAAGAAATCCTGGTTAAATACATGTTCATGGGGAATGCCATGCACATAGATAATCACCTTGGGCAGTAACAGATTGCGCTCCTGATCCCGGTGCACCACAAACTCATACTTGGTACCGGTCTTGGTGTCCAACTCCAGCCCTTGACCCAGGCCGGCAACCCAGGCGGCAACCTTCGCTTCGTCCTTCAGATCGGCAGTAGCCAGGGTTGGGTTATAAATCATCTGTTGCAGCACTTTTTGTGGATAAGCGCGAGACAGACGATCAATCATCGCCATCACCGTCTGATACTCCTGCACCAGGGTCTCCAGTGCGGAATCCTTTATTGCCGGTGCTTCTGGGTTCACATACAGCTGTGCGCCCTCCAGTGCCGTCTGCGTCAGGTAAGCTTCCTTGGCTTTCTCATCTTTCAGATACTGCTCCTGCTTGCCCCGTTTGACCTTGTAGAGGGGCGGCATAGCGATAAAGATGTGCCCCCGATCAATAATCTCTTTCATCTGACGATAGAAGAAGGTCAACAGCAAAGTGCGAATATGAGAGCCATCCACGTCCGCATCCGTCATGATAATGATGGAATGGTACCGCAGCTTTTCAGGATTAAATTCCTCACGGCCTATACCGCAGCCCAGGGCGGTAATCAGGGTGCCTACCTCCTGGGATGACAACATCTTGTCGAAGCGCGCTTTTTCCACGTTGAGGATTTTACCCTTGAGGGGCAGAATCGCCTGAGTCTTGCGATCACGGCCCTGTTTCGCACTACCACCTGCAGAGTCACCCTCCACTATGAACAGTTCGGACAGGGCGGGGTCTTTTTCCTGGCAGTCGGCAAGCTTGCCCGGCAGGCCGGCGATATCCAGGGCACCCTTACGGCGGGTCATGTCCCGTGCCTTACGGGCAGCTTCCCGGGCGCGGGCGGCGTCGATCATCTTGTTAACGATCAGTTTGGCTTCACCCGGCTGTTCCTGCAGAAACTCTGACAGGGACTGATACAACTCCTGCTCCACCGCTGTCTTCACTTCAGAGGACACCAGTTTATCTTTGGTCTGAGAGGAGAACTTGGGGTCCGGAACCTTGACACTGATAATGGCCGTCAAGCCTTCACGGGCATCGTCACCAGAAGTGGCAACCTTGGCTTTCTTGCCCAAGCCTTCGCTATCAATGTAGCTGTTCAGGGAGCGCGTCAGGGCCGCACGGAAACCGGCCAGGTGAGTACCACCGTCTCGCTGGGGAATATTGTTGGTAAAGCAGTAAATGCTTTCCTGAAAACCATCATTCCACTGCATGGCCACTTCAACGGCGATGCCATCTTCACGCTCGCGGTTAAAGTGGAATACCCGGTTAATCGTGGTTTTATTGCTGTTGATATGTTCAACAAAGGCCCGTAAACCACCCTCGTACTGAAAGATCTCTTCCTTCCCACTGCGCTCATCTTGCAGACGTATGCGAACGCCGCTGTTCAGGAATGCCAGTTCTCTCAGGCGCTTTGCCAGGATATCGTAATGGAATTCAATATTGTTGAAGGTGTCGGACGAGGGCACAAAGTGCACCTCTGTGCCAGAGCGATCCGTCTCGCCCACAATCGCCAGAGGCGCCTGGGGCACACCATGATGATAGATCTGTTCATGGACCTTGTTATTGCGGCGGATCGTCAGTTTAAGAACCGCGGAGAGGGCGTTAACAACTGACACACCCACACCGTGCAGACCACCGGAAACTTTGTAGGTGTTATCATCGAATTTACCGCCGGCATGCAGCACGGTCATGATAACTTCCGCCGCCGATACGCCTTCCTCTTCGTGGATATCCACAGGAATACCACGGCCATTATCCCGAACCGTTACCGACTCATCAGGATGAATGACCACGCCGATCTCACTGCAGTAACCCGCGAGGGCCTCATCAATGGAGTTATCAACAATCTCAAACACCATATGATGCAAGCCGGTTCCATCATCAGTGTCCCCAATATACATGCCTGGCCGTTTGCGAACGGCATCCAGACCCTTTAGGACCTTGATACTGGATGAATCGTAATTCGACGTAGTCATTCGGACGCTCCTGAAGCGCTTATCTTATTCTTCCGTCAGTTCGCCATGTTCCACGTGGAACATTTTGAACACGGGCGTAGTAGTGTCTCGCCACCAATCCTGTGGCTGAGGTCGTTCAATAGAGGTGATGAAAACCTGGCAACCCAATTCACTTAAACATTCTGCCAGCATGCGACGATGCTCCGCATCCAGTTCCGCACTGATATCATCCAGCAGAAACGTCACCTGTTTGCCATGGCGTTTAAGCAAAAGCCCCTGAGCAACCTTCATCAAAATAACCAGAGTCTTCTGCTGCCCCCTTGATAAGGTTTCAGCAACGGGTCTGGCATGCATCCGCAAGCGAATATCCGCACGGTTGGGCCCGTAAAGGGTGTGTCCCATTTTGAATTCACTGGCCTGGTTCTGCTGCAGCAACTCAGCCAGATCCCTGGACACGTCCCAGCCATGATAGAGATCAATCTTGAGAGCTTCCCCCCAACGGGCATCATTTCCCGTTGCCGCAATCAGTCCACTCAGCTCCTCGCGGAAGCCCTCAAAAACAGCAGCTCGAATAGAATGGACTTCCTGTGCAAGCGGTACGTACTGGCGATCCCAAACCCGCAACAGGCCAGGATCCAGTTTACCATTTCTGAGGATCTGATTCCGCTGTGAAATGATTCTTTGGCACTGCTGCCACAGACCGGCGAACCGATGTTCCACGTGGAACACTGCCCAATCAAGAAACTGACGACGCGCTACCGGACCACCGGCAACAATATCAAAGGTACCGGGTTCAATAACCGATACCGGAAGGTGGCAGGCTAGGGCAGACAGTGTCTTGACCGCATCGCCATCTACCCGCAAGCGGGTTTCCTTATTGCCAAGGTGCCGGGAGAAGCCAACGCGGTGTAACTGCTCGGAGCCACCAGCATTACCGTTGCCGGTGATACCGAACACCGTGAATTCAGCATTGCCGTGTCGGGCAACCGCCTCATGGCGATTGACCCGAAAGGAGCGTCCCAAACCCAGGTAGCCCACTGCTTCCAGTAAGCTACTCTTACCACTGCCATTCTCCCCATAGATCAAATTCATCGCCGGGGAAAACTCGACGGATAAATCCGTCAGGTTACGGAAAGCTTGGGTTTGAAGCCTGAGAAGGGGCATTGAGTCGAGTAACTAACCTCGCATGGCCACGGGCGCTTAATGCAGCAGGTTAAGGCGTTCATCCATAAACACATCCATCTCTGGCGCGAGGATATGAACGTAGCGGTCGAAATAGAGGAACTGTTTCAGCAGCAACGCAAACTCCCGCGGAAAGTGCAGACCATGGTCTTCCCCGATGCGCACAATATCGAGCAGGATATTATTGACGTCATCATCTGCCTGATCGGCCTGATAAGGCTGGTGATCAGGCACCATACCGTCCATCTGCTGGTAGAGTTTACGCAAATCTGCCGCCAGCGCGTCGGTGTTAACCGCCTCCTTGGTCACCCCAATGCGCGACATGGCATCGGCCATGGCATCAAAATTCCCCACCATTACGGCAGAGATAAAGTCTGATACGGCCTGCCAGGTTGACGGACGAATCCGCCCGACAATACCAAAATCAATGAAGCCTACCCGGCCATCCGTCAACACCATGAGATTGCCCGCATGCACATCGGCATGGAAAAATTCACACTGGGTCAGGCTGGCAAACCAAGTGTTCATAGCAGTAATCAGCGTGCGCTCCGGGTCCCGGGCATAGCCACGGATACTGTCCAGATCCGTTAAGGGAACACCGTAAAAACGTTCCATGGTCAATACGCGCCTTGTGCTGCAGTGCTCATAGACCTGAGGCACGGTGGCCTCTTCATTATGAGTCGTCTGCAAAAAGTTGCGAAAGATTCTGAGGTTGTTGGCTTCCTTGATGAAATCACATTCTTCCATCATGGTGCGCTGGATCTCTTCCACAATGCCTGACATTGAGGTCCAGGACAGTTTTGGTGCCAGGGTCTCAAGAATCTTGGCGGACACATAAAGGAAGTTGAGGTCCGTCAACAGGATGTTTTCCACCCCCGGCTTCTGAATCTTGATGACCACGTCTTCGCCGGTGATCAGTTTCGCCGCATGAACCTGTGCAATAGACGCCGAGGCCAGGGGCAGGGGATCGATCTCCGCATAGACCTGGTCTAGTGGCCGACCCAGCTCTTCCAACAGAATCCGTCGCATGACACCGAAAGGCAGTGCCGGCGTCTGATCCAGGCAGTACTGGAACTCTTCAACGTAGGCTTTGGGGAAAAAGGTTGGCGAGCTGGCAATGAACTGCCCTAACTTGATGTAGGTCGCGCCCAGATTTTCAAAGGTCTGACGCAGCAGACGTGGTGCCGGTGGCCTGTCGCCCATGGCCCAGTTGATCCCCGCGCGGCCAATCACCGATACCGTCTGGCCGATACGCAGCGCGCCTTTGATACTGTTGATGACTACACTCATATTCCCTGACCTTTTCTCATGGCCTGTGCTACCAGCCTGTGGCGTGGATACCGCTAATACCATCTACTTTACAGTCGCATCGGCATCACGACATACAGGCAGCCATCGTCATTTTGGGCCTCAATCAGCGCACTGCTATTGGCGTTGGACAGCGTTATTTTTACCTGATCATTGTTCAATGCATTCATGACATCAACCAGGTAAACCACATTGAAGCCGATTTGCAAGGATTCGCCCTGATAATCCACGGACAACGAATCTTCGGCCTGTTCCTGATCGGGGTTATTGGCAAACACCCGCAATTCGCCACTGGACAAGCTCAAGCGGACACCACGAATATTCTCATGAGACAGAATGGCGGCCCGTTGCAGGGTATTTTTCAAGCTGGCCCGGTCAGCAAACACCACCTTGTCCCCGTTACGGGGGATAACCCGCTGGTAGTCCGGAAACTTGCCTTCAATCAGCTTCGAGGTAAAGGTATAGCTGCCCACTGTGGCCCGCAGGTGATTGTCGCCAATCACCAACACCACAGGGGTATCCACGTCATCCAGCAAACGGGACAGTTCCAGCACACCCTTGCGCGGCACAATCACCTGGCGCTGTTCAGCAATACCTGTTGCCAGTTTTTGCTCTGCCAAGGCCAACCGGTGGCCGTCGGTAGCTACCGTGCGCAGATGATCTTCGCCAACTTCCAGTAGCAGTCCGTTGAGATAGTAACGTACATCCTGCTGCGCCATGGCAAAGGCGGTCGCATCCAGCATTCTGCCCAGATCGGATTGGGACATTTCCAGGCGGAAGCTCTCTGGCTCGTCTTCTACATTGGGGAAATGTTCCGCCGGCAAGGTTGAAAGGGTGAAACTACTGGCGCCACATTTAACCTGCAGCCGGTCACCCTGTACCAGCAATTCAATAGGAGCATCATCCCCCAGGGCACGACAGATATCCGCCAGTTTACGGGCAGGTACCGTAATCCGACCCGGCTGGTCAACATGAACGGGCTGCACCCGACCCACCAACTCCACTTCCATATTAGTACCTGTCAGCGTCAGGCAATTACCCTCCGCAGCCAGTAACACATTGGATAGCACCGGCATGGTCTGCTTCTTTTCCACAACACCGGCAATGGACTGCAGCGGCGTTAACAGGGACTCACGGCTGATGGTCAGTTTCATGGCACTCTTCTATCACGCTGTTTATGGGTACAGGTTTGATCAGTAGCCTTTGACCCCCCCGTCAGGTGGTCAGCAGCCTCATAAAATTCTGGTAGTCTTCCCGGATGCCCGGGTCAGTTTCCTGCAACTCAACTATTTTCTTACAGGCATGCAACACGGTGGTGTGATCGCGACCACCAAAGGCATCGCCTATTTCCGGCAGGCTGTGATTGGTCAGCTCCTTGGCCAGCGCCATGGCGACCTGGCGCGGCCGAGTTACCGAACGGGTACGCCGTTTCGACAAAAGGTCCGCCACCTTTATCTTGTAATACTCCGCCACGGTACGCTGAATATTGTCGATACTGACCTGCTTTTCATGCAGCGCCAACAAATCCTTCAAGCTCTCCCTGATAAAGGGCGGAGTAATATCCTGGCCTGTGAAGTGAGCATTCGCTATCACCAGACGTAGCGCGCCCTCAAGCTCTCGTACGTTAGAGCGAATTTTTTGCGCAATGAAAAACGCCGCCTCACTACTGAGCTTAACATTGGACTGCTCAGCTTTCTTCATCAGAATGGCCACCCGGGTTTCCAGCTCCGGCGGCTCCACCATCACCGTCAAGCCCCAGCCGAAACGGGACTTCAGACGCTCTTCCATGTCAGCAATTTCCTTGGGAAAGCGGTCACAGGTGACAATGACCTGCTGACCACCTTCCAACAAGGCGTTAAAAGTGTGGAAAAACTCTTCCTGAGAGCGTTCCTTGCGGGCAAAAAACTGGATATCGTCGATCAACAAGGCGTCCACCGAGCGATAATAGCGCTTGAACTCGTTGATGGCATTGAGCTGCAAGGCCTTGACCATATCCGCCACAAACCGTTCGGAACGCAGATAAGCCACCTTGGCCCGAGGGTTGCGCCGCACAATTTCATTACCAATAGCGTGCATCAGGTGCGTCTTACCCAATCCGACGCCACCGTACAGAAACAGGGGATTGTAGGCACCACCAGGATTCTCCGCCACTTGCATGGAAGCAGCCCGGGCCAGCTGGTTGGACTTACCCTCAACAAAGGTATCAAAAGTGAAACCTTCATTAAGGAAACTCTGATGCTTGATATCCCCTTCCACCTGCACTGACCGGCGGGCCTGGCTGTTCTGTTGATGGCTGCTGAAACGCTCAGCCTGACGGCTTGAGCTTGCCGCCACGCCTTGCTCTTCATCAGACACTGTTGCCGCCACGTCCAACTGTATCCGCGTGGATGGCACTGAACGCGGAACGGGTTCAACCGCCTCTTTAATACGGGGCGCCGATCCGACCCGCATGTTGATCCGGGGTGCCTGTCCGCCACCAATTTCTTTCAGCACTTCTTCTATACGATGCAGATACTTCTGATTCACCCAGTCCAGCACAAAGCGGTTCGGTGCGAACAGCAGCAATTGACCATCTGTATGGTCGGACTGCAGGGGCCTTAACCAGGTATTGAACTGCTGCGCCGGAAACTCATCCCGCAACACCTCAAGACATTGATGCCATAGATTCTGTGGCACGCGGGCCTGCCTCCGATGGAAAGGGTGATGTAATCGTAGTCGACTCGGCGGTCGAGCCTTCGAAAGACCAAGAATTCTACCCCTCGGACCGGCCAAGTAAAAGCCCTTTCTAGGCAGTCATAAACACCCTGTGGAAATCTTTCGTTATATTTTTCATAAAATTACTGAGTTACCTACAGGCTTGTGTACAGAAAATAAATTGCAGGAAGTTATCCACAGGGGCTTGTTGACGAACACCCCTGGGCACTGTGGAGAAACTGCAAACAACCGTTGCATGATTCAGTCCCTCGACGCTGACGCCAGGTTATACACAATTCCAATGACACTTACCCACAGTGCTCAGGGGCAGTTCTCTACCAGGTTGTCATTTAAACAACATCATGATTTTATTTTGAAAAATCCCTGTATCCACAGAAAAGTGATGGCCTAATAACAACAGTAGTAATCTTCAAAGAGATTTCTAAAAAGACCTTTCTAATTTAATTACCTAGCTGTTGACCAAGGCCTTTTCCGCCATTGACCAGCAGATAAGGCTAAGGTCCCGTCCAGCCCAGTATCCCGAAAACACAAGGTACTGACCGAAAATTCAACCCTCACTCACACTAACCGTTGAATTCCACCGCTGATTTGACTAGAATGCCGCTCCTATTTCGATTGTTCATTTTGCAGCCAATCAGGTCGCAAGAAACACCGTATACCGTCACAACATCAGTGTGAGACCAAGATCATGAAAAGAACTTTTCAACCCAGCGTCCTGAAGCGCAAGCGTGTTCACGGCTTCCGTGCTCGTATGGCAACTGCCAACGGCCGCAAAGTGCTGTCTCGTCGCCGTGCAAAAGGTCGCGCGCGTCTGTCTGCCTAAGCCCAAGCTTAAGCAGTCCTTGCTGAAATGCCTGGCTTCGGGTTTCCAAAGACCGCTCGCCTGTTGAAACCGAAAGATTTCAGTGGTGTTTTCAGCAATGCAGTACTCAGGGTGCCCCATAAGCACTTGCTGATCCTGGCAACACCCAATGAATTCGGGTGTGCCAGGGTCGGTCTGGTTTTTTCCAAGAAAAACCTGAAACTCGCCGTACAGCGTAATCGTGTCAAGCGACTGGTCAGAGAAAGCTTTCGCCACCAAGCCGAGCTACCGAATCTGGATATCGTTGTGTTAGGCCGCCAAGGGCTGATGACACTGGATAACATCGAGCTTCGACAACTGCTTGACGAGCTCTGGCGTCGGCTGAAACGGAAAGCACTGCACAGCCAGTTACCACCGATTACGGAGACAGGTACTCCAGGGGGGTAAACCCATGCGCCGGCTCCTGCTCTTACCTATACGTTTCTATCAGTACGCCATCAGTCCTCTTATGGCACCTCACTGCCGTCACTATCCGACCTGCTCGACCTATGCCCTTGAAGCCATTCAACATCACGGTGCCATCAAAGGTACATACCTTGCTGTCCGACGTCTGCTAAGATGTCACCCCTGGTCGCCAGGCGGCTATGATCCCGTGCCGGGTACGGCCGATCAGCAACACCCTGAATCACACGCAGATTGTGACTGCCACAAGGCACACGATCAGATCAACGATAACCAGCGAACACACTGAGTCTATGGATATTCAACGCGTACTTCTGTGGGCAGGTCTTGCCGTAGTCAGTTACCTTCTTGTACTGGCCTGGAATGAAGACTACAACCAGCCAACTCAACGTCTGGCTCCAACTGAACAGATCACCACAATTGATCAGACTGCCAGTGAATTTGAAGCACCTGACCTTTCTGGTCAGCGTCCTGTTGCTGGCGACGATACGGCAGAGTTTGCAACGCCTGAAGATCGCAGCCAGTCATCCATGTCAGCGGCAGACGCATCAACGGACGTCAGTGACAAGTTGGTCAGAGTACGCACGGATGTCTTCGACATCACCATTGACCGGGTTGGCGGAAATCTGATTAATGCTTATTTATTACAGTATAATCAGTCACTTAATAGCCGTGAACCTCTAGCTCTGCTACAGAACAATGAATTCCATACTTATGTCTTGGAAAGTGGACTGATTGGTCGTGACGGTTTTGACAGCACCCGTAACGGCCCCGCACCAGTGTATGAAACCAGCGCTGACGCTTTTGTGCTCAGTGACAATGAGAATGAACTGGTGGTCGACCTGGTATTCACCAGCGAAACCGGCATCACCGTCACCAAACGCTACACCTTCGAACGTGACAGCTACGAGATTGATGTCCGCTATATTATCGATAACCGCTCGGACGCAACATGGCAAGGCAACTTTGCCGGCAAGATTGTCCGTGATACCACGGGCGACCCCACCAGCCAGAATACCATGGGTTTTGGTGCCTATTTGGGCATGGTGCTGAGCACCCCTGATGATCCCTATGAGAAGTTTGACTTCCGTGATCTCGGCCGCTCGCCCATCAACCAGACAGTTCAGGGCGGTTGGCTGGCATTTTTACAGCACTATTTCATCAGCGCCTGGGTACCCAACCCCAACCAGACCCATCAGTACCAGACCACACAACGGGGTGGCCTGCATGTCATGGGCTTTGTCAGTCCGGCTACGGTTGTACAGCCCGGAGAGACGATGGAAACAGGGGCCACCGCTTATGTCGGTCCAAAAATCATTGATCGCCTGAAGCCTTTGGCCCCCAACCTGCATCGCACGGTGGACTTTGGCTTCCTGTTCTTCATTGCTCTGCCGTTGTTCATCATTCTGGACTGGTTCCATGGCATTGTTGGCAACTGGGGCGTCGCCATTATTCTGCTTACGGTGTTGGTGAAGGCGGTGTTCTTCCACCTTTCTGCCACCAGCTATCGTTCCATGGCGAAGATGCGGGCCGTAGCGCCGCAGCTCCAGCGGTTGCGGGAATTGCACGGTGATGATCGCCAGCGTATGTCGCAGGAAATGATGGCTCTGTACAAGCGGGAGAAGATCAACCCTCTCGGTGGCTGTCTGCCGATCCTGGTGCAGATGCCCGTATTTATCGCGCTGTACTGGGTACTGTTTGAGAGCGTGCAACTGCGTCACGCCCCCTTCTTCCTGTGGATTCACGACCTGTCGGTTATGGACCCGTACTTTATTCTGCCGATCCTGATGGGCATCAGTATGTTCATTCAGATGAGCCTGAACCCGACACCGCCAGATCCAGTTCAGGCCAAGGTGATGAAAATGATGCCCTTCATTTTCACCATCTTCTTCCTGTGGTTCCCGGCAGGTCTGGTACTCTACTGGCTGGTGAACAACATTCTGTCTATCGGTCAGCAGTGGTACATTACCCGCAAGATTGAAGCGGAAATGGCTGCCAAGAAACGCTGATAACGGCAGCACCATAATGACCTGTCAGAAGGCTCCGCAAGGGGCCTTCTTTCATTCCGGGAGGGATGATGACCGAGACTATTGCCGCAATTGCCACTGCACCCGGCCGAGCCGGGGTCGGAATCGTGCGGGTGTCCGGGCCCAAGGCCGCAGACATTGCCAGCCGGTTGCTGGGCCATACACCCCGTCCCCGCTATGCCCACTACGGTCCGTTTTACGGCTCAGCAGGGGACATCATTGATCAGGGCATCGGTCTGTTTTTTGCCAATCCGCACTCCTTTACCGGCGAAGATGTGCTGGAGTTGCAGGGGCATGGCGGCCCGGTGATTCTTGACCTGTTGCTGCGAACCGTCTGCGAGCAAGGAGCACGACTGGCCCGGCCCGGTGAGTTTTCCGAACGTGCCTTCCTGAATGACAAGCTGGACCTGGCCCAGGCAGAAGCCATCGCCGATTTGATAGAGAGCACCTCAGAGCAGGCCGTTCGTTGTGCCATGCGTTCACTGCAGGGGGCTTTTTCACGTCGCATAGCATTGCTGGTGGAAGCCCTGACACAGTTGCGTATCTATGTTGAGGCCGCCATTGATTTTCCTGAGGAGGAAATCGATTTTCTGGCGGATGGCAAGGTCGCTGACGATCTGCAGGCCATTATGGAAGACCTGGCTCAGGTCATGGGGGAGGCCCAGCAGGGTAGTATCCTGCGGGAAGGCATGCGGGTGGTGATTGCCGGTCGCCCCAATGCCGGCAAGTCCAGCCTGCTGAATGCCCTGGCCGGTCGTGAGGCCGCCATAGTGACCGCCATTGAAGGCACCACCCGGGACGTCTTGCGGGAACATATCCATATTGACGGTATGCCGCTGCACATTATTGATACTGCCGGCTTACGGGACAGCCCGGATGAAGTAGAGCGGATTGGTATCGCCCGTGCCTGGGAGGAAATCCGTCAGGCTGACCGTATTCTGTTGATGGTGGATGCCACCACCACCGATAAACTCAGCCCTCATGACATCTGGCCGGATTTTATCGATCAGTTACCTGCCGATGCCCCGGTCACCGTGATCCGTAACAAGGTGGATCTGTCCGGCGAAACACCGGGCCTGAGCGAGCAAGGGGAGACCCCCATTATCCGCCTTGCGGCCAAAACCACGGAAGGCCTGGACAGCCTGCGGGAGCACCTGAAAGCCTGTATGGGCTACGCCACCACCACCGAAGGTGGCTTCCTCGCCCGCCGTCGCCACTTGGATGCGCTGGAGCGTGCCCGGGAGTTCCTGTTGCAAGGTCAGGCGCAGCTGCAGGGTTACGGCGCGGGTGAACTGCTGGCTGAGGATCTGCGTCTGGCGCAGGATGCTCTGGGTGAAATCACTGGTGCCATTACCCCCGATGATCTACTGGGCAAGATTTTCAGCAGTTTCTGTATCGGCAAATAACCCCCACTGGAGCCTCCGCCATGGCTGACAAGTACACGGCCCTCGCCACCCGCGTTATCCACAGTGGTCAGGGCGATCATCCCCACGGCAGTCCCTATACCCCGGTATACAACACCACCACCTTCCGTTTTGCCAATACCGCGGCATTGGAAGCGGTGGTGGAAGGGCGGGCCCAGGGCAATCTGTATACCCGGTACGGTACCAACCCTACCCTGCAAGCGTTGGAACATACCCTGGCCGACCTGGAACAGGCCGAGGCAGCGCTGGCCTTCACCGCCGGCATGGCCGCGATTTCGGCAACCCTGCTGACTCACGGACGTGCAGGTATTGTCTGTGTGGGTGATCTCTACGGCGGCACCATGGAGTTTCTCAGCCATCAGTGTGCCGCGCTCGGGATTCCTGTGACCTGGTTGTTGGCGGGCGAGCAGGAGCAACTGCCGGCGCTGCTTAGCCAGCGCCCTGGTCAACTGGTATTACTGGAGACGCCTGCCAATCCGACCCTGGAAATCCTCGATATCCAGGTGGTGGCTCAGCAAGCGCACCAGCACCAGGCGCTGTTGCTGGTGGACAACACCTTTGCCTCGCCGGTCAATCAGCAACCGCTGACTTTGGGGGCTGATCTGGTAGTGCACAGTGCCACCAAATATCTGGGTGGCCACAGTGACCTGACCGCCGGTGCGGTGATGGGTTCTGCTGCCCTGCTCAAACCACTCTGGAGCTGGCGCAAGAATCTGGGCCAGACCCTGGCACCGGAAACAGCCGCGCTGTTGTCCCGCAGTTTGCGTACATTGGTAGTGCGGGTGCGCGAACATAATCGCAATGCTCAGCAGGTGGCAGAGGTTATGGCAGCGCATCCCAGGGTGAAACGGGTGTATTATCCCGGCCTCGCAGACTTCCCTGGTCATGCCCTGGCGGCACGTCAGATGCGCGGTTTTGGCGGAATGCTTACCCTGGAACTGGCTGCCAGCCGGGCTGAAACCAGCGCGGTGGCCGACCAGCTCAAACTGATTTTGTTAGCCCCCAGCCTGGGTGGGGTGGAAAGCCTCGCTACTCAACCCTGTACCACCAGCCACCACAGTCTTAGCCCAGAGGAACGGGCCCGCCGTGGCATCAGTGACAGCATGTTGCGCCTGTCTGTTGGTCTGGAAGATCCGGCAGACCTGATCGCTGATATCCAACAGGCCTTGGCCGCCGTATTGGCTGACCAGTAATGCGGGGCTCTAGCTTGCCCGAAACGTCTTGGGCGCTACAGTATGCAGTTTAGGATGAGACCCGTCATAGGGGATTGTTGTACCCGGAGGTTCAAGCGGTTGATTCTGAATCTGGTGTACACTGGCCTAATGTCCACATGCATGCGCAATTAATATGAAGCGTTAGTCCCGTGGTCGTCTACCGGTGGCAAAAATGCCAGCGAGCTGACGGAGCAGGATCTGCTGGCAGATCTGCACTGACTGTAAGGAACCTGTGTCTCGGTTATGACTGACATACATACCCTGGCGGGTCAGCTTGGCTGGCCCGTTACCCGTTTCAGTTATCAGGTACCCGGTGAGGATCGGCTGACCAGTACCGCCGTGCTATCTGATACCGGGTTGGATAAGCGGCCGCTGGTGATTTGCCTGCACGGGTTTCCAGATAACGCCCTCAGTTGGCGCCATCAGCTGGCGCCTCTCAAGGCGGCGGGCTATCGGGTAATCTGCCCCATGTTGCCTGGTTATGAAACCTCCTCCCTGAGCCATGGTGGCGCCTACCGCAGTCGTTACAGCCTGGTGGCGGTGGTCAGACGCACGCAGGCACTGATTGACAGTATTGCTGCGTACTATGGCCAGCAGAACTTGCCGGTACACCTGGTGGGCCATGACTGGGGTGCGCTGACCGGCTACGGGTTGGTGCAACAAACGCCGGCACGTTTTCGCAGCTTTACCGCGCTGACTATTCCCTACAGTTTGAGTCTGTCACAGCTGGTACGCAAGGCGCCGGATTACCTGCGCTACGCCTGGTACATCCAGTTTTTCTGGTTACCGGCAGTACCGGAGCGGGTGGTGCCCCGCAAACACTGGGCGTTTATTGACCGCCTGCTCAGGCAGTGGAGCCCTGGCTGGGAGATGCCAGCGGAACTGCGGGACAGCATCAAAGCAACCCTGGCCGCACCGGGTGTGCTGGAGGCCGCTTTGGGGTACTACCGGGCCATTCCGCATCCTGGTCGCGCTGGTGAGGCGTCCCGCAAACTGATGTTCAGCCGGCTGCAGGTGCCCTGCATGCAGATTCAGGGTGACCGGGATGGCTGTATTCCCCACAGCCTGTGGCGGCTGAACCAGCCAGATACCTTTGCGGCCGGGCTGGTCATCAATCGGCTGTTGGCGGGGCACTTTCCTCATCAGGAAGATGCTGAGACATTTAACCGGTTGTTGCTGAATTACCTTTCTACTCGTTAATAGGCCAAGGGTAGGTTGCAGGTGGCGTGAGTTGTTGCAGTTTGCGGCCCTGGGCGCGACCAAAAGGCAGATTTCTTAATCTGGATCAAAAACTCATCCGATTTGTGCTGTAGAGGCTCCTGGCACACCCGGGAAACTCCTAAACTGGAGGGTAATTCCTGTAGCTGGAGTCCCAATCATGAAACTGAGAAATCTCGTTTTACTGTCCCTTGCAACTGTGCTGGTGTCGGCACCCGTGCTGGCAGATCAGCTGCGTAACCGCGCCAGTGCCATGTTTGCCCCCATTCCTACTGAGCCACCTGAAATTCGCGGTAACCAGCCGACGGAGGAAAAAGTTGAGCTGGGCAAAATGCTGTTCTTTGAGCCACGCTTGTCGTCCAGCCATCTGATCAGCTGCAACACGTGTCACAACGTGGGGATGGGCGGGCACGACTATTTGCCGGTGTCCATTGGCCATGGCTGGCAAAAGGGACCACGTAACGCTCCTACGGTGTTCAATGCGGTCTTTAATGCTGCCCAGTTCTGGGATGGCCGCGCGGCGGATCTTGCTGAGCAGGCAAAAGGCCCGGTGCAGGCAGGTGTGGAAATGAGCAGTACGCCAGAGCGTGTGGTCGAAACTCTGAACAGCATGCCGGAGTATGTAGACCGGTTCAAAGCCTCCTTCCCCGGCCAGGCTGATCCGGTAACCTTTGACAATATGGCATTGGCTATCGAAGCATTCGAAGCAACCCTGATTACGCCCCATTCCCGCTTTGACCAGTACCTGGCAGGTAACGATCAGGCTCTGGATACTAAAGAAAAAGAAGGCCTGCAGTTATTCATGGATAAGGGCTGTGCGGCCTGCCACGGTGGCGTTAACTTTGGCGGTCAGCACTACTTCCCGTTTGGGCTGGTAAAGCGCCCAGGCGCAGACATACTGCCGGTTGGCGACAAAGGCCGGTTTGAAGTGACCAAGACTGCATCCGATGAATACGTATTCCGGGCCGCGCCACTGCGCAATATTGAACTGACAGCACCATACTTCCACTCCGGCGCCATCTGGGATCTCGAAGAAGCTGTCGCAGTGATGGGAACGTCACAGCTTGGCGCTGAGCTGGATAACCGTCAGGTTGAGGCGATCACAGCCTTCCTGCGCACGCTGACCGGCGAGATTCCCGATGTCATGTACCCGAAACTGCCACCCAGCACAGCCACCACGCCGCGCCCAGTGGACATGATTTACTGACAGGCCGTCGTTAATCTGCCGGCGTGGCTGTGCAATCGGTCACGTCGGCAGTTTGTCTGAGCCCATTCCTCTGGCAGGTGGGCTTGAAGAAATGCCATGAAGGCTCTGCTGCGTCGGCTCAAGTGGCCATGAGGATGCAACAGCCATACCGGCAGCGCGGTGCCTCGCCAATCCGGTAAACAGGGGACCAGCGTACCAGGGTGAGCCTGCAGACGAAGGTTGGCAAGCCAGTGGGGTAGTAAGCCCAAACCCCGACCGGCGCTGATGACATCGCCCTGAACCACCCATTGGTCCACCCGCAGGCGCGAGGGACCGGCCTCGAAGTGGTAGGTTTCGCCGTTGCCATGGTAAAAGGGTATGTTGTGGTTGCTATTGCCAATCAGGTCTATCCATTCATGCTCCGCCAGTTCCCGCGGGTGCCCCGGAATGCCGTGTGTCAACAGGTAGTGTTCGCTGGCGTAAAGCCCCTGCGTCAAGGTGCCCAGTTGCACCTGCTTGAGACCATTATCTGCCAGTGAGCCAAGCCATAAGGCGATTTGTTCGCCATCTTGTTGCACCGGGGGCTGCATCAGCGTCTGCATGTGTACCCGGATACGCGGATACTGTGACATGAAGGCCTCCACCAGCTGCGTCAGCCAGCCTCGGGTAAAACCGCTATGGAAGGCTAATTGCAGTTCACCACTGATGTCTGCCTGTACTTCCTCCAGGGCTTGTTGGCTGCGTTTGGCAAGGGCCAGCAGTTGATCACAATAATCCGCAAACACCTGACCGGCTTCGGTGGCAATCAAGCGATTGGATTCGCGGCGCAGCAGCGGTTGGCCAAGCTGTAGTTCAAGCTGGCGCAGCCGGCGGCTCAGGGTGGACTTTGGCAAGCCAAGGTGGCGGGCCGCAGCGGTCAGGCTGCCATAGCTGAGAATGGCTGCGAAGGCACCCAGTTCTTTGAGGTCGTACATAAGGAGCTGGCCTTGGACTGACGAAATGTGGAACGGGGCGTTCCACCTTATACACTCTCCATATTAAATGATATTTAATATCATTTGCGATATCTTATCATAAGCGGAGAGTAAGTAGATGTCGCAGTGTAACGCCCCCATGCCCGGTCACTGGCGCCGCCTTGGACTGGCCTGTGCAATAACCCTGGTATCCGGCACAGCATCCGTCACTCACGCACAACAGCTTGGTGAAATTGTGGTGACCGCCGCCGGGTTTGAACAACAACTGGCAGAAGCCCCCGCCAGCATCAGTGTAATCACCCAGCAGGATCTGCAGCGCAAATCCGTGACCAACCTGGCAGAGGCGCTGGACGGTGTGGAGGGTATTGATATCCGCCAGAGCAGCGGCAAAACCGGAGGCCTGGACATCAGCATCCGTGGCTTGCCCAGTGACTATACGCTGATTCTGGTGGATGGCCGGCGTCAGAATGCGGGGGGTAATGTCACCCCCAACGGCTTTAACGATACTGCCACCAGTTTTATTCCGCCCCTCTCGGCCATTGAACGGATCGAAGTGATCCGCGGTCCCATGTCGACGCTCTATGGCTCCGATGCCATGGGCGGGGTTGTAAACATCATTACCAAAAAGGTGGCACAGACGTGGACCGGCTCCGTCACGATTGAGCAGACCCTGCAACAGCATCGTGACTATGGCAATGACACCCGTACCAGTCTGTATACCAGCGGCCCCTTGGTGGCTGAATTGTTGGGACTGCAGGTGCGGGGCCGTGTCTATGATCGCCAGGCCTCTGACCTGCGCTTTGCCGACGGCAGCATTGTTAATCGCCGCGGGGCAGCGCCGGTGGAAGGCCGCAACTACACGGTGGGCAGTCGTCTGACACTGACGCCGACCACTACCCATGATCTGTATCTGGATCTGGAGCGGGGCCGTCAGGTCTACGACAACGCCGACTGCCAGTTGGGCACACTGGATGGTTTCCGCAGCGGCAGCAACACGGCGGGCTGTGCCAACGAGGACCCTGACTTTGTGGCTGGTTACGCGGATGAACTGCGTTTCCACCGAGACCAGGCGGCCCTGGGCCATACCGGTCGTTTTGCGGTGGGTACCCTGACCAGCAGCGTGACCCACAGTACCACTGAAACCCTTGGCAGAACGATTCCGGGTACCCTCGGTGTTGCTTATCAGCCGCCTTATGACTACATAGTCGCTGGCGAGCCCCGCACGCTCAAGTCAACGGATCTGGTGTTTGACACCAAGTGGGTGGCGCCACTGGGTGAGGCTCACCTGGTCACCCTGGGTGCCCAATACTGGGACGCGGAAGTCACTGATGCTATTGCCGGTGAGGATTTCAAGCGCAATTCCTGGGCGCTGTTTGTGGAGGATGAGTGGCGCTTGCGTGGGAATCTATATCTGACCCTGGGGGCTCGCCATGAGAAGTATGATGGTTTCGATGGTCAGGTGAGTCCTCGCGCCTATCTGGTCTGGAATCCGGCCACCCAGTGGACATTCAAAGGTGGTGTCAGCCGAGGTTTCCGTACTCCGACGGTGAATCAGCTGCATGACGGTATCGCCTCGGTAAGTGGTCAGGGCACCATCATTGGCTTTGGTAATCCGGATCTTGAACCGGAAATCACCACTAATACTGAAGTGGGGGTTTACTATGACAGTGGTGCAGGCTTGCGGGCCAGCACAACGGTGTTCCATAACCGTTTCAAGGACAAGATTGACGACGCCCCGGCAGTGCCGAACTGCAATTCCGCCACTAACCCCAACCAGCCGGGCTGTATCAGTTACGGGCCAGGCTTTACCCAGGATGAGTTTACCCGGACGGTTAACATCGGCGAGGCGGAGACCAGCGGCGTCGAACTGGCAGCCCGCTGGCAGTTTGCGCCACGCTGGAGCCTGGCAGGTAACTACACCTACACGGACAGTGAGCAGAAAAGCGGTGCCAACAAGGGTCAGCCGTTGACCAACACTCCCCGGCATCTGGTGAATGCCAATCTGAACTGGCAGACCACGGAACGCCTGGCGCTGTGGCTGAAGGGTGAGTACCGCGGCGAACGAGCCCGCTTCCTGGACAGCTATGACAATCTGTCGGCGGCCAATCAGGCACTCTACGATCAGGTGGGGGATCTGGAGGCTTACTCGGTCTTCCACTTGGGGGCCACCTACCAGCCGACCGACCGTGTGGTCCTTAATGCCAGTATCCAGAACCTGTTCGACAAGGATTTCACCAAAGGGAAGGAATACACCGCCAGCAACGGCAATCCCGCCTGGGTATCCAGTTACATTCAGTCCGGCCGATCTATTGACGGCACGCTGGAGGATGGTCGTCGGCTGTGGCTGTCGGCAACCATTGGGTTTTAAGCGGGTTTGAGAAACCCCGCTGCAAAAAAAATCCCGGGGCCAGCCCCGGGATTTTTCGTCAAGGCAGGGTGATCAGCCGGTGAAGGCCATATCTTCAGGTGCCATCTGCATCAGCGTCTTGCTTGGGCTCAGCATGCTGGTGGCATGGGCCTGGGCGCGGGGCAGCAGGCGCTCATAGTAGAACTCACAGGTGTTGATCTTGGCCTTGTAGAAGGCTTCGGATTCTTCACCGCCGTTCTCCAGCTTGTCCTGGGCTACGGCGGCCATACGGGCCCACATGTAAGCCATGGACACATAGCCACTGAACATCAGGAAGTCGTTGGCGGCAGCACTGACCATGTCGCGGTCCTTGCGGGCGATCAGCATCAGGCGCACTGTCAGCACGTTCCACTGGGCGGCCAGTTTCAGCAGTTCCCAGGCAAACGGACGCATCTGCTTGTTGGCGACATGCTTGCGGGCGAAGTTGGTAACTTTCAGCGTGAACTCACGGACTGCGCCACCCTGGGTCATCATCAGTACCTTGCGGCCCAACAGGTCGAGGGCCTGGATGCCGGTGGTGCCTTCATACAGTGTGGCAATGCGGGTATCACGGACGATCTGTTCCATACCGTGCTCACGGATGTAGCCGTGACCACCGAACACCTGCACGCCCAGGTTGGCCGCCTCGTTACCCAGCTCTGTCAGGAAGCCTTTCAGGATCGGCGTGAGGAAGCCCAGTTTGTCGTCAAACTTCTCGGCTGCCTCGTCGTCACCGTCCAGATGCGCGCACACCATGTGGTCAGCGGTTTTGGCAGCGTAGTACAGCATCGCCCGACCACCTTCGGCGATGGCTTTCTGGGTCAGCAGCATGCGGCGCACATCAGCGTGGTGAATCAGTGCATCTGCTACCTGATCAGCATCTTTCTTGCCGGACAGGGCACGCATGGAGCGGCGCTCCTTGGCGTAGTCCAGCGCCCACTGATAGGACAGTTCAGCCGGGCCAACACCCTGGATTGCGGTGCCGATGCGGGCGGTGTTCATAAAGGTGAACATGCACTCCAGGCCCTTGTTCTCCGGGCCGATCAGGTAGCCAATGGCGCCGTCAAAGTTCATCACGCAAGTCGCGGAGGCTTTGATGCCCATTTTCTTTTCCAGCGCGCCACAGCTCACCGGGTTGCGTTCACCAACACCACCATTGGCGTCCGGCAGGAACTTGGGCACGATAAACAGCGAGATACCGCGGGTGCCCTTGGGTGCGTCTGGCAGCCGGGCCAGCACAATGTGGACAATGTTCTCGGTCAGATCATGGTCACCGGAGGAGATGAAAATCTTGGTGCCGGTCAGTTTGTAGCTGCCATCAGCCTGAGGCTCAGCCTTGGTTTTTACCTGGCCCAGATCGGTACCGCACTGGGGTTCGGTCAGACACATGGTGCCGCCCCAGCGGCCTTCTGTCAGGGGTACCAGGTAGGTCTGTTTCTGCTCGTCACTGCCGTGCAGCATGATGGTATTCATGGCGCCCAGGGACAGGCCGGGGTACATGGACCAGGGCCAGTTGGCCGTGCCCATCATTTCCTGCTTGAACAGGCCCATGGAGGCGGGCAGGCCCTGGCCACCGAATTCTTCCGGGGCTGACAGCCCTTGCCAGCCGCCCATCACGTACTGGTCATAGGCTTCCTTGAAGCCCTTAGGGGTGGTGACTTCGCCGTTTTCCAGTTTGCAGCCTTCCTCATCGCCGCTCTGGTAGAGCGGGCTCAGCACCTCCTCACAGAATTTGCCGCACTCCCCCAGAATGGCATCAACAATATCCGGCGTAGCATTTTCGCCGTTGCTCAGGCCGGCGTAGTGGCGTGGATAGTCAAACACCTCGTTGAGGAGGAACTTCATGTCACGTAGGGGCGCCTTGTAAGTCGGCATAGCAAAACCTCGGTAGTTGAAACAGTCAGGTGGTGGCCCGTTTGGCCATCCGTTGGTGCTTTTTTACGCCAGACTGTCGGGCAATCCATTGACGAAAAGCGCCCACCCTGCTGTCAAAAGGGATAATTGGCCCAAATGACGCAGTCACGATATGTGATATTAGTGATTAATAATCAATAAGATAAATGCGAGGATCTGTGGTTGACTACAGCGTTTGCGGTTAGGCCCAGAGTGACAAATAAAATGCATCCGCCGTCACCGTTGGCCCATTGAAGGGTCAGGGCGCGGGGGTACTGGCGCCTGTTGAAGCGCAAGGGCGGCTGACGTCTTGCGTGGCGTGGTAACGGTCGTGAGTTCTTCGCTTTCTTATAGTTACCGGTCTGACTCGGATCCCTTTACGTATGTTTCTGGATAATCACATCAACCCAAGCCTGCATGGAGTGTAAAGAACATGCAAATCACACGGAAACATTCGGTTGCTACTATTTTGCCCGGCGCCCTTATTCTACTGTTGCTGCTGGGGCTTTCGGGGTGTGCCTCGCAACGGCTCGATGCTTACGCTGATCGCCAACCGGTACTTGACCCTGCACAGTTCTTCCAGGGGGAACTCTACGCCCGGGGTATTGTCAGGAATCGCGCGGGGGAGGTTATTCGCACCTTTGATGCGGATATTGTTGCCAGCTGGGATGAGCAGGGTGTCGGTACACTGGACGAGCTGTTCCGGTTTGATGATGGCGAGGAGCAGGTCCGTATCTGGACGCTGACCCCCAATGAAGAAGGCTATATCGGCACTGCCGGTGATGTGGTCGGGCCGGCCCAGATGCGCTTTGCCGGTAACGCCATCCATATGAATTACGTACTCAGAATACCTTACCGCAATGGTACGATAGACGTTCGGATGGATGACTGGATGCACCTTGTCACCCCCGATACCCTCATAAATCAGACGCAAATGAGTAAATGGGGATTCCGGGTCGGTGAGGTTGTACTGGTCATACAGCGTTTATCCGAGTAACACATACAGTAACGGGACGTTAGCATGGTTAAGCAGGGGCTCATTGGCCTGATTATTGTCATCATCGCCGCTATTGGTGCGGGTATTGTGCTGTTTGGTGATGATGACGCTGGCAGCAGTCAGGCTCCGCAAAGCCGTCCAGCCAACGTCAATGTAGTATCGCCGCGGCTTGAACGGGTGACGGATACCATTGAGGCGGTTGGCACCCTGCGCTCCCGGGAAGAAATAGAAATTACCAGCGAGGTGGATGGCCGCATCATGGCCCTCAACTTCCGTCAGGGCCAGCGGGTGGACAAGGGTCAGTTGCTGGTGCAGCTGGATGATCGCCAGGCGCAGGCAGACCTGCAGGTGGCGGAAGCCCGTCTGGCTGATGCCCGCACCCGCTATGATCGGGCTCTGCGCTTGCGCCAGAACAACAGCGTGCCCCAGTCCCAGGTGGATGAGCTGCGGACCGAAGTGGATGTGGCGCAGGCCCAGCGCCTGGCCGCCCGCACCCGATTGGATAACCATCGCATTGAAGCACCCTTTGCCGGTGTGGTGGGTTTGCGGGCCTTCAGTGTCGGCGCCTATGTGCGCATCGGCGCGGTCATTACCACGCTGGATGCGACCGATGAGATGGAACTGTCTTTCTCGGTGCCGGAGCGCTTTCTGGGTGCCATTCGTCAGGGACAGACCGTTCAGGGCATCACTGCGGCCTTTCCGGATGAAGTCTTCAGCGGCACGTTGACGGACCTGGGTTCCCGTATTAATCCCCTCAATCGTTCATTGCCGGTGCAGGCCCTGGTCCAGAACTCTGATAACCGCCTGCGGCCGGGTCAGTTTATGTCTGTCAGCCTGACCCTGCGCGAGCGGGAGGCCCTGGTGATTCCCGAGCAAGCGGTATTGACCCAGGGCACCACCAACTATGTCTATGTGAATCAGGAGAGCAGCGCCCAGCGGGTGGAAGTTCAGCTTGGTGTGCGCATGCCTGGTGTTGTGGAAATCAGCAACGGTCTGGCTCACGGTGACCAAGTGGTGATCACCGGTCAGGATCGGCTCCGCTCAGGCCAGCGTCTCAATGTACTGGAAGATGACAATGCCCTGATCGGCGGCCGCTGGCATACCGGCCAGGAGGGCTGATCATGATCCTCTCGGACCTGTCCATCAAACGACCGGTATTTGCGACGGTCATCAGTCTGCTGATACTGGTGTTTGGCATCGCGTCACTGCTTGACCTGCCGGTGCGGGAATATCCGGATATCGACCCGCCTGTGGTGTCCATTGACACCACATACACCGGTGCTGCGCCGGAGGTGATCGACACCCAGATTACCCAGGTTATTGAATCTGCCATCAGCGCGGTGGAGGGCATTCGTGCCATTGAATCCACCTCACGGCTTGGCCGCAGTGGCACCAACATTGAGTTCAATACCAATCGTGACGTTGACGCCGCGGCCAACGATGTCCGGGATGCGGTAGCACGGGTGATCAATCGTCTGCCTGATGAGGCCGATGCGCCCCGTATCACCAAGGCGGACTCTGACGCCCGGCCCATGATGTGGCTGACCCTCACCAGCGATGTCTGGGACAGCGCTCAACTCAGTGATTTTGCTGAACGGCAGCTGGTGGACCGGCTGTCGGTGCTGGATGGTGTCGCCGATGTGATGATCGGTGGCCAGCGGCGCTACGCCATAAGGGTATGGCTGGACCGGGAGCGCCTGGCTGCGAGGGATATTACCGTGGCCGAAGTGGAGCGAGCCTTGCGGGCCAACAACGTGGAGCTGCCGGCGGGCCGAATCGAGTCGATCAGCCGGGACTTTACCGTACGGGCCCAGGGGCGGTTGGAGACGGTGGAAGACTTCCGCAACCTGATTGTACGGCGTGATGGGGATGAACTGTTGCGCCTGGGTGAAGTGGCTGATGTGGTGCTGGGGATTGAGTCGGATACCAGCCGCTTGCGCTTTAACGGCCAGACCGCCATTGGCCTGGGTGTTATCCGCCAGTCAAAATCCAACACGGTTGCAGTCTCTGATCGCGTGCAGGCCGAAGTGGCCCGTATCCTTGAGACGCTGCCGCCCGAAGTGACCATTCGCTTCAGCTACGATGAATCAGTGTTTATCCGCGAGTCCATCCGTGAGGTACTGATTACCCTGGCAATTGCCGTGTCGCTGGTGATTCTGGTTATTTTCGTTTTCCTGCGCTCCTGGCGCGCCACCCTGATACCCGCGGTCACCATTCCGGTGGCTATTATTGGTGCCTTTACCGGGCTGGGGCTGCTGGGTTTCTCCATAAATGTACTGACGCTGCTGGCAGTTATCCTCGCCATCGGCCTGGTGGTGGATGATGCGATTGTCATGCTGGAAAATATCCAGCGCCGCATTGACGACGGGGAGCCTCCCCTGGTTGCCGCCTATCGGGGAGCCCGGCAAGTCGCCTTTGCGGTCATCGCCACCACCCTGACGCTGGTGGCGGTGTTTGTCCCCATTTCCTTTATGGGGGGCAATGTCGGTCGCTTGTTTACCGAGTTTGGTTTTACCCTTGCCGCAGCGGTGATCTTCTCCAGTGTGGTGGCCCTGAGTCTGGCGCCCATGCTGTGCTCCAAGTGGCTCCGGCACAGTCCGGACACCAGCGGCGAAAACGCCCGCCAGCACCGGCTTTGGGCCGCCACAGAAACCGTATTCAATGGCCTCAACCGAGGCTACGAACGGCTCCTGCGGCTGGCGCTGCGGCAGCCGGGCGTAGTGATTGGCCTGGGCCTGGCGGGCATTCTGATAGCGGCCGCCATATTTCCCCAGATACCCCAGGAGCTGTCCCCCACGGAAGATCGCGGTGTCATAATTATGCCCACCAGCGCCCCCCGTGGCGCAACCGCGGACTACACCGAGCACCATGTGCGCAAGGTGGAGCAGCAGCTCATGCCTTTCCTCGAAGATGGCCCTGCCGAACGTCTGCTGTCTATTGTCGGGTTTGGTGGCCAGGTTGACCGCGCCTTTATGATTCTCGGTTTGCAGCACTGGAATGACCGGGACATGCGCCAGCAGGATCTCGCCGGGCAGCTGTTTCCCATACTGGGTCAGGTTCCCGGGGTGCGGGCCATCCCGGTCAACCCACCGGGTCTGGGGCAGCGGGGTTTCAGTCAGCCACTGGCGGTGGTGCTGGGCGGGCCGGACTACGACAGCGTGAAGGAGTGGAGTGACGCCCTGCTGGAACGGGCGCGGGAAAATCCCAACCTGCTCAATCTGGACACGGACTTTGAGCTGACCCGGCCGGAGCTGCAGGTCAGCATTGATCGCCAACGGGCGGCCGATCTGGATATCACCATGGAGGAAGTGGCCCTCACCCTGCAAACCATGATGGCATCCCGCACCGTTACCACCTATCTGGACCGCGGCCGGGAATACGACGTCATTGTGCAGGCCGAAGACGCAGATCGTGCCACCCCGGAAGATCTGGGGCGGATTTTCCTGCGTTCGCGGGCTGGTGGTGAACTGGTGCCCCTGGCTGCGCTGGTGGATGTTACCCAAACCGGGTCCAATCCGGCGCTGCGACGGGTGGATCGACTCCCAGCAGTGGTGATCAGCGGTTCGCTGGCACCGGGGTATGACATGGGTTCGGCCCTCACCTACCTGAACAATCTGGCGGCTGACACCCTGCCCGCAGAGGCGCGGATCAGCTATCAGGGCCTGAGCCGGGAGTTCGTTGAATCCTCGGCCGCCATCTACATCACCTTTGTGCTGGCTTTCGTAATTGTTTTCCTGGTGCTGGCCGCCCAGTTCGAGAGCTGGATTCACCCGCTGATTATCATGCTGTCGGTGCCGTTGGCGGTGACGGGTGCTTTGGCAGCGCTGCTATTCGCCGGTATCAGTCTGAATATCTACAGTCAGATTGGCATCATCATGCTGCTGGGGTTGATGGCCAAGAATGGCATCCTGATTGTGGAGTTTGCCAACCAGCTCCGGGATCAGGGCCGCAGTGTGCATGATGCCATTGTGGAGGGGGCTATCCTGCGTTTCCGCCCGGTACTGATGACCACCATCTCCACCATCTTTGGTGCCATTCCACTGGTGATTGCTACCGGTGCCGGCGCTGAGAGTCGTGCGGCCATCGGCACCGTAATTATCGGTGGCCTGTTGTTTGCCACGACCCTGACCCTGTTCATCATTCCGGTGCTGTATAACCTGCTGGCGCGATTTGCCAAATCCGTTAACCATGTCAGCCAGCAGCTGGCAGAGCAGGAACGCAGCCTCGGTAGTCGTGGTCTGGTGGCCGGCACTCAGGCCCAGCGTGACGACGGCGCTTTAGGCCAGTAAACGCCCGTGGGGCTGCCAGTCAGCCCTTGCGGGTCAGAGACTGCGGGGGAACTCCAGATTGCCCCCGAATACCTCATCCGGGTGAATATCCACGCAGAAAATCACTGCCTTGCCCGCCAGGGTGAAGCAATAGGACACGGTCACCGTGCGTTTGGCGTCCGGCAGTGCCACATAGGGCCGGCTGACAGTGATGCGCCCCGGCTGGTCAACGGCGTTGCGGAAGTATTCCCGATGGTTCCAGCAGGCACCGCTGGACAGGTACAGCGGGTTGAACATGGTGGTACGTTCCTGAGGCTGGTTGCTGATCAGGCTGCTCTGCTGCGTCCCCTCACCGTTAAGCAGGAAGCAGCGTTTCACGCCATCCAGCTCCAGCAGCGCCTCACAGGCCTGGTCTAACGGCTGCTGTTGAGCCAGCTGATGCGTCACCTGCAACAGCTCAAAGCGCAAGCTTTTCAAAAACATCAGATGCTGGCGCATGTCCTCATCGTTACCTGCCCGCAGGGTGGCCATTAACCCGGTCAGGGCCTGTTCCTGCTGACCCTTGAAAGGGTTTGGCAGGGTGCCTGGTCGTCCAAATCTGAAGCCCTGTACCAGGTCGGCCTCGGTAGAGAGCGCGATACTGGCCTGCTGATCGGTCTCTACCCCTTCAATTAGCACCAGACTGCCGCTCTCCCGAATCACCCGCACCAGACTCTCCAGCAGGTGGCGGGCCCGACGATTCTGTTCCGCGTTTAGCAACAGACTGCGGTCCACTTTGAGTACCAGCGGCTCCAGTTGCCAGATTCGTTCAAAGTTGGAATCACCGACCCCAAAGTCATCAATGGCAATCTGAAAACCCCGTGCCTTGGCTTCGCGGATAAAATCCAGCAGTGCCACCTTGTCCGGCGTTGAGGACTCCACAATTTCCAGCACGATCTGTGAGGTGGGAATATGCAATGCTTCACAACTGGCCACCATACCGTCCAGCGACAGGTCAGGGTGGATACAGGTGGCTGGTGTAATATTGACGAACAGCCACTCACTGTAACTGTGGCCGGCAAAGTTGCGCACATGCGCATCATGAACCCGCACATCCAGCGCCTCCGCTAACCCCTGCCGGTCGGCTTTATGAAACAGTTCGGGCGGTGACAGGGGTTGCCCTTGGTAGAGCGGACGGATCAACGCCTCATACCCTACCAAGCGGTTGTGGGCCGGGCTGAAGATTGGCTGGAACACGGAATTGATGGTGACGCGTTGCAGCCAGCTGGTGGGGTCAGGTTCTCGGTAGCTGCGCATGGCAGACATGCGGGACTTCAGTTCGATCAACTGGTTCATAAGGCGCCACAAAAAGATAAGGTCGGTCTGAGCATCTGACCTATGCAGACTTGATGCCAGCCTGACAATTAATTGACGACATTTGATAGATAAAGGCGCCATAAGCTATGACCTGATGTGATGCGCTTCGCAATTTGCACAGGCAAGGTGCATGCGACCTTTGTTGGTGCCGCTAGCTGGTGGGTTGTCGAAAGCCATGTGTGGCGGTGACTCGGTCTTGGCCGGAAATGCCAAGGCCTGGCAACGGGGTCAGGCAAGCCCGTCGCGTAGGGTTTGTGTTGTGGATAACTCTAGGGATAATCTTGGTATAAGCCGAGATAAGTTTTAAGAAAACATATATAAAACAATAGGTAAAGGTGTTGAAAAGTCACATTTTCGTGAAACAGTTATGTGGATAACTTTCTTGACGAGTTGGCTAAGGTATGATCGCCAAGCGACTGATTCAGAATGAACTTTTAGTAAGCATTACCTAAAAATTTTTGCTAGCCAGAGCTTGGTTTAAAAGTGATCAAATTTTATTCATTTTGACTGCAATCGGGCCGGCAAGCAGGTATACTTTGCGCCCCCTGAATTTTCTTGAATGCCCGAGGTGTTGTGTGGATTTTCCAACCCGTTTCGATGTCATTGTCATTGGTGGCGGCCATGCCGGTACGGAAGCAGCCCTGGCGGCAGCTCGTATGGGCGCGCAGACCTTGCTGTTGACCCACAATATCGAAACCCTCGGGCAGATGTCCTGTAACCCCGCCATTGGCGGTATTGGCAAAAGCCATCTGGTGAAAGAAATTGATGCCCTGGGTGGGGCCATGGCGAAGGCGACGGATCACGCCGGTATCCAGTTTCGTGTGCTCAACAGCCGCAAGGGTCCTGCGGTACGTGCGACCCGGGCACAGGCAGACCGGGTATTGTACAAGGCAGCTATCCGTACCATGCTGGAAAACCAGCCTAACCTGACATTATTCCAACAAGCGGCAGATGACCTCTTGGTAGAGCGGGATACGGTGCGCGGTGTGGTAACCCAGTCTGGCATCCGGTTTTTTGCCGACGCGGTGGTACTGACCACCGGCACCTTCCTCGGAGGCGTTATCCACATTGGCATGCAGAACCATGCCGGTGGCCGTGCCGGAGACCCCCCCGCCATCGCCCTGGCCCGCCGTCTGCGGGAGCTGCCGCTGCGGGTTGGCCGGCTGAAAACCGGTACCCCTCCGCGCATTGACGCCCGCACCGTGGACTTTTCGGTCATGCAGGAGCAGTGGGGTGATAGCCCGACCCCCGTCATGTCCTTTATGGGCAGCCGTGCCGATCATCCGCGCCAGATCTGCTGCTACATTACCCGCACCACGGAGCAGACCCACGACATTATCCGTAGTGGCTTTGACCGCTCGCCCATGTTCACCGGTAACATTGAAGGTGTGGGCCCGCGTTATTGCCCGTCCATTGAAGACAAGGTCAACCGCTTTGCCGACAAGGACTCCCACCAGATTTTTGTCGAGCCGGAAGGGCTGACCACCCATGAACTCTATCCGAACGGCATATCCACCAGTCTGCCTTTCGATATCCAGCTGGCGGCGGTGCGCTCTATACCTGGTTTTGAGCAGGCCCACATCATCCGGCCGGGTTATGCTATCGAATACGACTACCTGAACCCCCAGGATCTCAAGCACACCCTGGAAACCAAAGTCATTGCCGGCCTGTTCTTTGCGGGTCAGATCAACGGCACCACCGGTTATGAAGAGGCCGGCGCCCAGGGCCTGCTGGCCGGTTTGAATGCCGCCTTGCGAGCCAAAGGCGAAGAAGGCTGGTATCCGCGCCGTGACGAGGCTTACCTGGGCGTGCTGGTGGATGACCTGATTACCCTGGGCACCTCTGAGCCCTACCGCATGTTTACCAGTCGGGCGGAGTACCGGTTGATCCTGCGGGAAGACAACGCCGACCTGCGCCTGACTGAAACCGGCCGTCGTCTCGGTCTGGTGGATGACGCCCGCTGGGCGGCCTTCAGTGCTAAACGGGACGGTATCACCGAAGAGCGCAAACGGCTGGAAACCACCTACATCCATACCGGCAGCCCCCAGTCCGCAATCGCTGACCAGTACCTGCAAAGGCCACTGCAGCGGGAGCAGTCACTGGCGGAACTGTTGCGGCGCCCGGAAATCAGCTACAGCCATATTGCCGAAATGGCCGGTGTCGCAGCTGAAGAGGCGGTGGCCAGTCAGGTGGAAATCGAAATCAAGTACGAGGGTTATATCTCCCGTCAGGAAGACGAGATCGAACGCCTGCGCAAACACGAGAACATGCCGTTGCCGGCGGAACTGGATTATCAGGACATCGGTGGCCTGTCCAACGAGATTCGCCAGAAACTGACGGCTGTGCGGCCAGCGACCGTGGCCCATGCCTCACGGATTCAGGGAGTGACACCGGCGGCCATCTCCCAGATTCTGGTGTACCTCAAGAAGCGCGACCTGCTGCGCAAGCAATCCGCCTGATCCGGCCATGATAGATGCACGCTGGCAGGACCAGCTCGCCACTGGGCTGGTCGCCATGGGTATTGATCTTCCTGCCGATACCCAGGCAAGACTGCTGGCCTTTCTCGGTCTGCTCAACAAGTGGAATAAAGCCTACAATCTGACCGCGGTGCGGGAACCGGTGCAGATGGTTTCCCGTCAGCTGCTGGATAGCCTCAGTATCATGCCGTTTCTCCAGGCCGATCGTTTGCTGGATGTCGGGGCAGGGGGTGGATTACCCGGGATTCCGCTGGCTATCGTGTATCCACACCGGCAATTTACTCTGCTGGACAGCAACAGCAAGAAAACCCGCTTTCTGACCCAGTGCGCCCTGGAGCTGGAGCTGGCAAACGTCACCGTGTTCCATGGCCGGGCGGAAGAGTTTACGCCTGATCAGCCCTATCGGCAGATCAGCAGCCGGGCCTTCACAGCATTGGATAATCTGGTTAACTGGTGTGGCCACCTGTTGGCAGCCAACGGCGAGTTTCTGGCCATGAAAGGCCTGTATCCGGCGGACGAAGTGGCCCAGTTACCGGCCGGCTGGCGGGTGCGGGAAAATCATCCGTTGACGGTTCCTGGTTGTGATGCCAGCCGACACTTGCTTATTATTGACCGACTCGCACAGACAGGAGGCTAGGCCATGGCACGGGTAATCGCGGTGACCAACCAGAAGGGCGGCGTCGGTAAGACCACCACCTGCGTCAATCTGGCGGCCTCGCTGGCGGCCATCAAACGCCGGGTACTGCTGGTGGATATGGACCCCCAGGGTAATGCCACCATGGGCAGCGGTGTGGAGAAGCATGCCGTCGAGCGCTCCGGTTATGACCTGCTGACCAAGCGGGCCACCGCTGAACAGGTGATTATTGCCGCCGGCCAGAGTGGTTTTGATATTATTCCTGCCAACGGTGACCTCACTGCGGCCGAGGTTGAGCTGATGAACGAGATCGGCCGCGAACACCGTTTGCGGCTGGCGCTGGCCGGGCCCCGGGAAAGCTATGACTATATCCTCATCGATTGCCCGCCCTCGCTGAACCTGCTGACGGTCAATGCCTTGTCGGCAGCGGACACGGTAATGATACCCATGCAGTGTGAGTATTATGCACTGGAGGGTCTCGCTGCGCTGATGAACACGGTGGAGCAGATCCGGGAAACCGTGAACCCGGCACTGGAGATTGAGGGCCTGTTACGCACCATGTACGATCCCCGCAACAGCCTGACGCTGGATGTTTCAGCGCAGCTGAACGAGTACTTTGGTGATAAGGTGTACAAGGCGGTCATTCCCCGTAATGTGCGGCTCGCCGAGGCGCCCAGCTATGGCTTGCCGGCACTGGTCTACGACCGTGCCTCCAAGGGCGCCATAGCCTATCTGGCACTGGCCGGGGAAATGGTGCGTCGCCACGGCGCGCTACGGCAAAGTGCGACACCGGCGGCGGTCTAGGCCTGCGGTTTAAACGTGTATTCAATGTTGAACAATAACGACTGACGGACATCATGGCGGCAAAAAAACGAGGCTTGGGAGCACGCGGACTGGACGCCCTGTTGGCAGGGTCCAGGACAACAGCAACGGCAGAATCCCACGACGGTCCCGCAGACGGCGAGCTCCGGCAGTTGCCTGTGGACCTGATCCAGCGTGGCCGTTACCAGCCCCGGCGGGATATGGACCCGACCGCTCTGCAGGAGCTTGCCGATTCCATCCGTCAGCAGGGGGTCATGCAGCCGGTGGTGGTGCGTGGTATCGGCGGTGGCAAGTATGAGCTGATCGCCGGTGAGCGCCGCTGGCGTGCCACCCAGCTGGCGGGGCTGGACACGATTCCGGCATTGATCCGTGACGTACCGGACGAAGCCGCCATCGCCATGGCGCTGATTGAGAATATCCAGCGTGAAAACCTCAACCCAATAGAAGAAGCCTTTGCTTTGCAGCGCCTGCAGGACGAATTTGGCCTGACCCAGGCGCAGGTGGCAGAGGCGGTTGGCAAGTCCCGCTCCACCGTAACTAATATTCTGCGCCTGACCGGGCTGACGGAAGAGGTGCGCACGCTGCTGGAACATGGCGACCTGGAGATGGGGCACGGCCGCGCCATGCTCACCTTGGCGCCAGATCTGCAAATGCAGGCTGCCCATCACGTGGTTGCCAAGGCCCTGTCGGTGCGCCAGACCGAAGCCCTGGTGCGCCGCCTGCAGGAAGAGCAGGCCCGCGGGCCAAAAGAAAAGCCCCGTCTCGACCCTAACATCCGCAGCCTGCAGGATGACCTGGCGGAGCGGTTGGGGGCCCGGGTCGCCATCAACCATGGCAGCAAAGGCAAGGGCAAGCTGGTCATCGAGTACAACTCCCTCGACGAGCTGGATGGCATTCTGGGACATATCCGTTAATTGCGGAGCGCTGGCAAAAAAGTATTAACTACCACATATGGTTGCTGCCTTTGTTCAGAGGCACAACTTATGTGATATTGCAGCCAGTTATCGTGGTTTTTGCTCAAAAAGTGCGCATAAAATCCGGCGGCACCTGTTGAACAGCTATCGGTTAACACATATAATTTCGCGCGCTTGGCATTGCGGCGGTAGCCGGACTGCCTTGATTGAACGGGGTTTGCCCAGTTATCCAGTCAAGGTGCTTTATGAACAGTTCGCGCAAACCGATAGTCCGACTGCCTATGGCCCGTTGGCTTGCCATCATGGTGGGCATGCTGATGATCCAGAGCTTGCTCTGGCTACTGTGTGGATGGGTGGCCTTTTATTCGGCCTGGTTGGGTGGTCTTATTTTTGTCATACCCAACGCCTACTTTACCCACAGGGTTTTCAAACACCAGGGTGCCCGGTTGGCCCCGTACATGGTGAACGAGCTATTTAAGGGAGAGGCTATCAAATTCTCCCTCACCGCAGTGATGTTTGCGGCCGTTTTCCTCTTAATAGAGCCGGTACATGTACTGGCTTTGTTATTCACTTTTGCTGTCATGGTGGTCACCGGCGCAGTCGTACCGTGGCTGGTAAAACCCCAACAACAGCGATGACTGGACGTGAGAGCAGTATGGCTGATACCCCAGTAGAGTATATACAACACCACCTTCAGAACTTGACCTACGGCAAGCTCCCGGCGGGCTATGAGCGTCTTGACCCTTACACGGGTGAAGTCCTTTCCGTGCTGGACCAGGCTACCTGGACCATGGCACGCAGCGCGGCGGAAGCATCGGATATGGGCTTCATGGCGTTCCACGTGGACACCCTGGGCTGGTCCATCGCCATGGGCTGTCTGTTCCTGTTCCTGTTCCGCATGGTTGCCAAGAACGCAACTACCGGCGTGCCGGGCGGTCTGCAAAACGTAGTCGAGATGACCGTTGAATTTATTCAGGGGGTCGTACGCGACGGTTTCCACGGCAAAAACCCGGTCATTGCGCCCCTGGCGCTGACCATCTTTGTCTGGATCTTCCTGATGAACAGTCTCAAGCTGATTCCGGTGGACTTTGTTCCCGAGCTGCTGATGTGGCTGCTGCCTATCGAGTACATGAAGATTGTGCCGACCACCGATCCCAACGGTACCTTCGGTATCTCTATCGGTGTGTTTATCCTGATTATCTTTTACAGCATCAAGGTCAAGGGCGGCCTGGGCTTCCTCAAGGAACTGTCCTTCACCCCCTTCAATCACTGGGCGCTGGTACCCTTCAACCTGGTGCTTGAGATCCTCGGCCTGCTCACCAAGCCGCTGAGTCTCGCACTGCGTCTGTTCGGTAACATGTACGCCGGTGAAGTGGTGTTTATCCTGATCGCTATCCTGCCGTTCTGGATCCAATGGACCCTGAACGTGCCCTGGGCGATCTTCCACATCCTGGTTGTCACCCTGCAGGCGTTCATCTTTACGACCCTGTCGGTGGTGTACCTCAGTCAGGCGCACGAAGACCACTAACAGCTGTAAACGCGTTTTTTTAAACCCTAAATGTACTTGAATCACTAGATCACAATCTGAAACCTAAGGAGTCCAAAATGGAAATCGTATTCATCGCTGCTGCTATCATTCTCGGTTCTGGCGCACTGGCTACCGGTATTGGCTTCGCCCTGCTGGGTGGCAAACTGCTGGAGTCCACTGCTCGTCAACCAGAGCTGGCTCCTCAGCTGCAAACCAAAACCTTCATCATGGCCGGTCTGCTTGACGCCGTACCCATGATCGGTGTTGGTATCGCGATGTACCTGATTTTCGTTGTTGCTGGTTAATCATTCCTGATTCACGGGCGATGAGCCTGTAACGTCTTCTCAGCGCAGGCCAGGCCGGGCAACGCCCTCCTGGCCTCTGCAGTCGCCTTGAAGCAGTCTCATCATGCGCCCGTTAGTGGGAAACCCGGACGCAACGAAATAGCAAGAGGTATATTGCCGTGAACATTAACCTTACGTTGATAGGGCAAGCCATTGCCTTCGCTATTTTCGTCTGGTTCTGTGTCAAGTACGTATGGCCGCCCATTACGGAAGCCATGAGTACCCGCCAGAAGAAAATTGCAGAAGGTTTGTCCGCTGCAGATCGCGCTTCCCGCGACCTGGAGCTGGCTCAGGAAAAAGCCGTTCAGGAAATGCGCAAGGCCAAAGAAGAGGCTGCCGCATTGATCGAGCAAGCCAACAAGCGCGCCAACCAGATCGTGGAAGCGTCCAAGGACGATGCCCGTAAGGAAGGCGAGAAGCTGATTGAGCAGGCGAAAGCTGAAATCCAGCAGGAAACCAACCGGGCTCGTGAGGTCCTGCGCGCTGAGATCGCCAAGCTCGCCATCGCCGGTGCCGAGAAGATCCTGGAATCCTCTGTTGACGCAGCCAAGCACAATGAGATGCTGGACAAGCTCGCAGCGGAACTCTAAAAGAGGTTCATCATGGCAGAACTGACAACGCTGGCCCGGCCCTACGCCAAAGCCGCCTTCGACGCAGCCAACGGCAGCAATGCCCTGGCTGACTGGTCTGAAGCGCTGGCTTTTGCTGCTCAGGTCGTTGCCACTAAAGAAATGCGGCAGCTTCTGGCCAACCCGGCACTGACCGAGTCTGGCAAGGTCGAGTTACTGGCAGACTGTTACGAGAAGCCGGTTTCCGAGGGGGTGAAGAACTTTTTCATCCTGCTCTCTGAAAACCGTCGTCTCGCGCTGCTGCCTGAGATCGCCGCACTGTTTGCAGCCTACCGTGCCGAGCAGGAACGCACGATCAATGTAGCGCTGACCAGTCCGTTCGAGTTGACCGGCGAACAGCAGCAGAAACTGGCCCAGGCACTGTCGAAAAAGCTGGAGCGTGAGGTAAGCCTCGCAACGTCACTGGATAAGTCTCTCATCGGTGGCGTCGTTATTCGCGCAGGTGACACGGTTATTGACGCCTCAGTACGCGGCAAGCTGGCCAAACTGGCTGACGCGTTGGGCTCCTGATTTCAGCATAAGGTTTGAGGATATTGGCATGCAGCAACTGAATCCATCCGAGATCAGTGACATCATCAAGAAGAGAATCGAAAAACTCGACATCTCTTCCGAAGCAAAAAACGAAGGTACGATCCTGTCCGTTTCTGACGGTATCGTGCGTATTCACGGTCTTGCCGACGTTATGTACGGTGAGATGATCGAGTTTGACAACGGCTCTTTCGGTATGGCCCTGAACCTGGAGCGTGACTCCGTAGGTGCAGTTGTACTGGGTGAATACGAAGAGCTGGCAGAAGGCCAGAAGGTACGTTGTACCGGCCGCATTCTGGAAGTGCCCATTGGCCCGCAACTGCTGGGCCGCGTTGTCGACGGCCTGGGTAACCCCATCGACGGCAAAGGTGACCTGGGTACTGAGCTGACCTCGCCAATCGAGAAGGTTGCACCGGGTGTAATTGCACGTCAGTCCGTTGACCAGCCGGTACAGACCGGTCTGAAAGCCATCGACACCATGGTACCCATCGGTCGTGGCCAGCGTGAGCTGATCATCGGTGACCGTCAGATCGGTAAGACCGCTGTCGCCATCGACGCCATCATCAACCAGAAGAACACTGGCATCAAGTGTATCTACGTTGCCATTGGCCAGAAGCAGTCTTCCATTGCCGCCGTTGTGCGTAAGCTGGAAGAGCACGGCGCCATGGACCACACTATCGTGGTTGCGGCGGGTGCAGCTGATCCTGCGGCCATGCAGTTCCTGGCGCCTTACGCCGGTACCACCATGGGTGAGTACTTCCGTGACCGCGGTGAAGATGCCCTGATCGTATACGATGACCTGTCCAAGCAGGCCGTTGCCTACCGTCAGATCTCCCTGCTGCTGCGTCGTCCGCCCGGCCGTGAAGCTTACCCTGGTGACGTTTTCTACCTGCACTCCCGTCTGCTGGAGCGCGCATCCCGCGTAAACGCTGACTACGTTGAGCAGTTCACCAACGGTGAAGTGAAAGGCAAAACCGGTTCTTTGACCGCACTGCCTATCATCGAGACCCAGGCGGGTGACGTTTCGGCGTTCGTACCGACCAACGTAATCTCCATCACCGACGGTCAGATCTTCCTGGAAACCAACCTGTTCAACTCCGGTATCCGTCCGGCCATGAACGCCGGTATCTCTGTATCCCGGGTAGGTGGTGCCGCCCAGACCAAGATCATGAAGAAGCTGGGTGGTAACATCCGTCTGGCCCTGGCTCAGTACCGCGAGCTGGCGGCTTTCGCCCAGTTTGCTTCCGACCTTGACGAAGCAACCCGTAAACAGCTGGAGCACGGTCAGCGTGTTACCGAGCTGATGAAGCAGAACCAGTACAGCCCGCTGTCTGTTCCTGAAATGGGTACTGTGCTGTTCGCCGCTAACGAAGGCTTCCTGGATGACGTTGAAGTCGAGAAGGTTGTTGCGTTCGAAGCGGCCCTGCTCAGCTGGATGCGTTCCGACCAGGCAGACCTGCTGGCCAAGATCGGCGATGATGGCAACTTCAACGACGATATCGCCGCCGGCCTGAAAGCTGCGATCGAGAAATTCAAGACCACTCAGAGCTGGTAAACCGAAGGCCCCTGGCCAGTGCCACGGGCCGGTTCAACCAGGCAATGAGTGTCTAACTTGAAAGGGCAGTGACTTATGGCCGTCGGAAAAGAAATACGTAACCAGATCTCCAGCATCAAGAGCACGCAGAAGATCACCAGCGCCATGGAAATGGTGGCGGCGAGTAAAATGCGTAAAGCTCAGGACCGCATGCAGAAAACGCGGCCCTATGCTGAAAAGATGCGCCAGGTTATCGGACACATTGCCAAGGCTAACCCCGAGTACCGTCATCCATTCATGGTTGACCGTCCGGTCAAGCGGGTCGCCTACATCGTGGTCTCTACCGACCGCGGTCTGTGCGGTGGTCTGAACATTAACCTGTTCAAGGCGCTGGTCCGCGATATGCGCGACTGGAAAAACAAAGGTGTCGAGACGGAAATCTGTGCTATCGGTAGCAAGGGAGCCTCGTTCTTCCGCAACTACGGTGGCAACGTGGTAGCCGCTCTGACCCATCTGGGCGATGACCCCAGTGCCAGCAAACTCATCGGCAACGTGAAGGTCATGTTGGATGCGTTCGAGGAAGGACGGATTGACCGCCTGTTCCTCGTCAGCAACGAGTTTGTCAACACCATGACCCAGAGCCCGAAGGTGGAGCAGTTACTGCCCCTGCCGGAGAGCGCTGAAGAAGACGAAATCAAGAACCAGTGGGATTACCTCTACGAGCCAAGTTCCCAGCCGATTCTCGATGGTCTTCTGCCACGGTATATCGAATCCCAGGTATACCAGGGCGTGGTAGAAAACCTGGCCTGTGAGCAAGCAGCACGGATGATTGCCATGAAGAGCGCAACAGACAACGCTGGCAACATCATCGGTGAGCTCCAGCTGGCCTACAACAAGGCCCGCCAGGCTGCCATTACCCAAGAGATTTCGGAGATTGTCAGCGGCGCCACCGCAGTTTAAGGCGCCCTGCAGTCCTACTGGTTTTATTGACTATTGAGATAACGAGGAACCGAGCATGAGTAGCGGACACATCGTTCAGATCATTGGCGCGGTTATCGACGTGGAATTCCCACGTGACTCCGTACCCAAAGTATATGACGCACTGCTGCTTGAAGGCGGTGAAACGACTCTGGAAGTCCAGCAGCAGCTGGGCGACGGCATCGTTCGCACCATCGCCATGGGCAGCACCGAAGGCCTCAAGCGTGGCATGAAGGCCGAGAACACCAACAAGCCGATCTCCGTACCCGTGGGCACGGCGACACTGGGTCGTATCATGGACGTGCTTGGCCGTCCTATCGACGAAGCTGGTGAAATTGGTGAAGAAGAGCGCTGGGGTATTCACCGCGCGGCACCCGGTTACGCTGATCAGGCAGCTTCTGCCGAACTGCTGGAAACCGGCATCAAGGTTATCGACCTGATCTGTCCTTTCGCCAAGGGTGGTAAGGTTGGTCTGTTCGGTGGTGCCGGTGTAGGCAAAACCGTAAACATGATGGAGCTGATCAACAACATCGCGAAAGAGCACTCCGGTCTGTCCGTATTCGCAGGTGTTGGTGAGCGGACTCGTGAGGGTAACGACTTCTACTACGAAATGAAGGAGTCCAACGTTCTTGACAAGGTAGCCATGGTCTACGGTCAGATGAACGAGCCCCCCGGAAACCGTCTGCGTGTGGCCCTGACTGGCCTCACCATGGCTGAGAAGTTCCGTGACGAAGGTCGTGACGTACTGTTGTTCGTTGACAACATCTACCGTTACACCCTGGCCGGTACCGAGGTATCTGCACTGCTGGGCCGTATGCCTTCAGCGGTAGGTTACCAGCCGACCCTGGCGGAAGAAATGGGCCGTCTGCAGGAGCGTATTACCTCCACCAAGACCGGCTCCATCACGTCCATCCAGGCGGTATACGTACCTGCGGATGACTTGACTGACCCGTCACCAGCCACCACCTTCTCGCACCTTGATGCGACTGTGGTACTGAGCCGTGATATCGCTGCCAAGGGTATCTACCCGGCCATCGATCCGCTGGACTCCACCTCTCGTCAGCTGGACCCGCTGATCATTGGTCAGGAGCACTATGAAGTGGCTCGTGGCGTGCAGACCAACCTGCAGCGTTACAAGGAACTGAAGGACATCATCGCCATCCTGGGTATGGACGAACTGTCAGAAGACGACAAACTGACGGTTGCCCGCGCCCGTAAGATTGAGCGCTTCCTGTCCCAGCCGTTCCACGTGGCAGAAGTATTCACCGGCTCGCCTGGTAAGTACGTGTCCCTGAAGGAAACCATCGCCAGCTTCCGTGGTATCCTGAACGGCGACTACGACGATATGCCCGAGCAGGCGTTCTACATGGTAGGTACCATGGAAGAAGCCATTGAGAAGGCGAAGGCAATGAAGGCCAAGGGCAAGTAATCCCGGGCTTCATTCCTGACCGATCAAAGAGGCAATAACCATGGGTATTTCCGTGCATTGTGACGTCGTTAGTGCCGAGGAGAAGATCTATTCTGGACTGGTGGAGATGCTGATCGCCACCGGTTCCGAGGGTGAGCTGGGTATAGCGCCTGGCCACACTCCGCTGCTGACTGCTTTGAAACCCGGCCCGGTCCGGATGATCAAGCAGGGCGGCGAGGAAGAGGTCGTCTACGTTTCCGGCGGTTATCTGGAGGTTCAGCCGAACCTGATAACCCTGCTGGCCGACACCGCTGTTCGCGCCCACGATATGGACGAAGCAGCGGCAGAACAGGCCCGTAAAGAAGCCGAGAAAGCACTGGCGAACCGTACCGGTGAGTTCGAATACTCGCGTGCCGCCGCCGAACTGGCCGAGGCCGTTGCCCAGCTGCGTACCATCCAGCAGTTGCGCAAAAAGGTGCGTTAAGCACACGCGGAGTTCAGGCTCCCACGCAAAAGCCGCACCCCTCAGGGCGCTCTGTCTCGGTGACAGCGTTGCCCGGCCGGGGCTGCGGCTTTTTGCGTAACAGCCCCTGATGACGATGGATTGACACTATGAACAACCCTCTGCATGTCATAATCCTGGCCGCCGGTCAGGGTTCCCGTATGAAATCCCGCCAGCCCAAAGTCATGCATGCCGTTGCTGGCCGCCCCATGCTGCATCATGTGATGGCCACCGCCCGCAGTCTCGGCGCCACCGCCCTGCATACGGTGATTGGCCACGGCGCTGAGCAGGTCAGAGCAGGCACCGCGGCTGATGACGTGCAATGGGCGCTGCAGGCTGAGCAGCTGGGTACCGGCCATGCGGTGGCCCAGGCGCTGCCCGCGGTGAGTGATGATGCGGTGGTGCTGATTCTGTACGGTGACGTGCCGCTGACGCAGGCAGCGACCTTGCAGGCGTTGGTGAACCAGGTGACCGCTGACCAGCTGGCGCTGCTGACGGTTACTCTGGACAACCCTCAGGGCTATGGCCGTATCCTGCGTGATGAGAAGGGCGCCGTTCAGGCCATCGTTGAGCAGAAAGATGCGACACCGGCGCAGCTGGCGATTCAGGAAGTGAACACCGGCATTCTTGCCGTTCAGGCCAGTCATCTGAAAAGCTGGTTGCCACAGTTGTCTAACAGCAATGCCCAGGGCGAATATTATCTGACGGATATTATTGCCATGGCAGTAAAGCAGGGCATGACCATTGCCGTGAGTCAGCCTGCCAACGCCTTTGAGGTGCAGGGCGTCAATAACCGCAGCCAGTTGGCCGAGCTGGAGCGCTGGTATCAGCGGCAACAGGCAGAGACCCTGATGGCCGCAGGTGTGACCCTGGCGGATCCAGCGCGCCTCGATGTGCGTGGTGACGTCAGCGTCGGCCAGGATGTGTTTATCGATGTTAACGTGGTACTGGAAGGCCGCGTGCAGATCGCCGATGATGTAAGCATTGGCGCGGGTTGCGTCATCCGGGATGCGACGCTGGGGGCCGGTACCCGTGTGGAGCCTTACTCGGTGATTGACGGTGCCGTCATTGCTGAAGCCGCCCAGATTGGACCCTTTGCCCGTCTGCGCCCGGGTACCCAGCTGGCGGCGCGCACCAAGGTCGGCAACTTTGTGGAAACCAAGAAAGCCGTGGTGGGTGAGGGCAGCAAGATCAACCACCTCAGCTACGTGGGGGATGCCACCCTGGGGCGGGATGTGAATGTGGGTGCAGGCACCATCACCTGTAATTATGATGGTGTGAACAAGTATCAGACCGTGTTGGGCGACCGGGTGTTTGTCGGCTCCAACAGTGCGCTGGTGGCCCCGGTCACCGTGGCGGCCGACGCTACCATTGGCGCCGGCTCTACCATTACCCGGGAGGTTGCCGCGGGCGAGCTGGCGGTGGCTCGAGGTCGTCAGCGCAATATTGCGAACTGGCCGAAACCGGAAAAGAAATAGCGAACCTTTGACAACACCACCGCGGTACGGCGGGGCATCCTCAAAGGTTTCATTATCGTTTGGCCGGGGTGACGACCTGGCACCGTAACCATCATTGTGAGGCGACATCATCATGTGCGGTATCGTAGGGGCAGTGTCAGAAAGGGACGTTCAAGGCATTCTGCTGGAGGGGCTGCGGCGCCTTGAGTATCGTGGCTATGATTCCGCGGGTATGGCGGTGCTTAACAGCGCGCAGGCGGTTGCCCGTGCCCGGGAAGTGGGTAAGGTGGCCGCACTGGCTGAGGCCATTGAGCGTGGCCCGCTGCCTGGCAGTATGGGTATTGCCCATACCCGTTGGGCGACCCACGGTGAACCGTCCCAGCAAAACGCCCACCCCCATATGTCCGGCGAACGGTTGGCGCTGGTACATAACGGCATTATCGAAAATTATCAGGAGCTGCGGGAGCAGCTCCAGGCCAGCGGCTATGTGTTCACCTCTCAGACGGATACCGAAGTGGTTGCCCATCTCATTGAGCAGCACTACCGCCAGACTGGTGACCTGAAAGCGGCCGTCAAAGCCGCCCTCGCCAGCCTGCGAGGCGCCTTTGCCCTGGCGGTCATGCATGCCGATGAGCCGGATCACCTGATCGTTACCCGGGAAGGCAGCCCATTGGTGATTGGTGTCGGCATCGGTGAGAACTTTATCGCGTCTGACCAACTGGCCCTGTTGCCGGTGACTGACCGCTTTATCTTCCTGGAAGAAGGTGATATCGCCGATATTCGCCGCACCGATATCAGCATTGAAGACCGCCATGGCGCAGAGGTGGAGCGCGCCATCAGCCGTTTTGAGCACGGTCAGGATGCCGCCGACAAGGGCGAATACCGCCACTTCATGCTGAAAGAAATCCACGAGCAGCCAAAAGTCATCAAGGCCACCCTGGAAGGCCGGCTGACCGCCGAGCGGGTGCTGGAACAGGCGCTGGGCACCTCCGCCGACAAGCTGCTGGAGAACGTTCGCCACGTGCAGATTATCGCCTGTGGTACCAGCTACCATGCGGGTATGGTCGCCCGTTACTGGATCGAGGAACTGGCAGGTGTACCCTGTTCTGTTGAGGTGGCCTCCGAGTTCCGTTATCGCAAGCATGTGATTCAGCCGGACACCCTGTTCCTGTCCATCTCCCAGTCCGGCGAGACGGCAGATACCCTGGCCGCCCTGCGCCAGGCCAAAGCCGCTGGCTTCCGCGCAGCCCTGGCCATCTGTAACGTACCGGGCAGTTCGCTGGTGCGGGAGTCGGACCTGGTGATCATGACCCAGGCCGGGCCGGAAATTGGTGTGGCCTCCACCAAGGCCTTCACCACCCAGTTGGTGGCCCTGCTGATGTTCGCCGTCGCGCTGGCACGCCACAACGGCCTGACTGTGGAAAAAGAAGCCGAGATCGTCAAGGCCCTGCATCTGGTGCCCGGTCAGGTGGCGGATGTACTGGCGCTGGATGGCGCCATTGCCGACCTCAGTGCCGCCTTTGCCGACAAACACCATGCCCTGTTCCTTGGTCGTGGCACTCTGTATCCGGTGGCTCAGGAAGGCGCCCTCAAGCTCAAGGAAATCTCCTACATCCATGCTGAAGCCTATCCGGCGGGCGAGCTGAAACACGGCCCGCTGGCCCTGGTGGACAGTGAGATGCCAGTGGTCACCGTGGCCCCCAACAACGAACTGCTGGAAAAGCTCAAGTCCAACCTGGAAGAAGTCCGCGCCCGCGGCGGCGAGCTGTTTGTCTTTGCCGACAGCAGCGCCGATCTGAAGGCCAGCGATGGTATCCACGTCATGCAGATCCCCGCGGTGCACCCCATTACCGCGCCCATTATTTATACCATCCCGTTACAGTTGCTGTCCTATCACGTGGCGGTACTGAAGGGCACCGACGTGGATCAGCCCCGTAACCTCGCCAAAAGCGTCACGGTGGAGTGACCCCTTGGGGCTGAGCCAACCCCGGCCCCGTATCCTCCTGCTCTCCGCCTATGAGGCGGGGAGCCATGTGCGCTGGCGCGAGCTGTTGGTCAGTGGTCTGCCTGAGTATGAGTGGCACACCCTGACCCTGCCCGCCCGCTACTTTCGCTGGCGCATTCGTGGCAACCCCTTGAGCTGGCTGGGCGCTCCTGAATTGCAGGAATCCTGGGATCTTGTGATTGCCACGTCCATGGTGGATCTTGCCACCCTCAAGGGGCTTAACCCCCGGCTGGCAAACACACCCACCCTGCTATACATGCATGAAAACCAGTTCGCCTTTCCGGACTCCGGTCGCCAGCATGCCAGCATTGATCCGCAAATGGTGAACCTCTACAGCGCCCTGGCGGCCGACCGGGTTGCCTTTAACAGTGCCTGGAACCGGGACAGTATGCTGGCGGGCATTGACGCCCTGCTGAGCCGCCTGCCTGATGCGGTGCCGCCGGGGCTGGTGGATGCCCTTGTGGCCAAGTCCTGTATTCTGCCGGTACCCATAGCAGACAGGCTATTCAGCGCAAGTGAACGCTCACTAAACAGCGACTGCCCGCACATCCTGTGGAATCACCGTTGGGAATATGACAAAGGCCCGGAGCGTTTGCAGGCACTGCTGGAGGCGCTGGTGAAGCGCCAACAGCCCTTCCGCCTCAGTGTGGTAGGTGAGCGCTTCCGCAGCTATCCGCCGGTGTTTGACCGGATACAGGCCCAGTTTCAAGGCCAGCTTCAGCATTGGGGTTATCTGGAAAGCCGCGCAGCCTATGAAGCGCTGTTGCAGCAGGCGGATGTGGTAGTGTCCACGGCATTGCATGACTTTCAGGGGCTGGCCATGCTGGAGGCCTTGGCGGCCGGTTGTATGCCGTTGGCACCGGATCGGTTGGCTTATCCAGAGTATGTCCCTGAAATATGCCGTTACACCGGCTGTGAACAGGCGATCAACGCGGAGGCAGAGGCGGCGGCTGATGTTTTGCAACAGCTGCTGATCACACCACCGGATTTTGAGCGGCCCTGGGCCTGGCAGACCTCGGCGCTGATACCTCGGTATCGCGCGTTGCTGGAGAGCATGATTTGAAAAGTGGCCGCAGGTATCCTTACCCGCGACCGTGGAGTCAGACAGGACCAACTGACTGACTTAGAACTGCAGGCGTACACCCGCTTCGTAAGAACGCTCCGGTCCCACGTAGATACCCTGACGCAAGCTGGCGATGTAGCGCTCATCGGTCAGGTTTTTGACGGCGCCGAACAGTTCCAGCTGACGGTTCACGGCATAGCGGGTGCTGAAATCCACCGTTGTGAAAGAATCGATCTTTCCGGTGAAGAAGCCGGAGGTGTTCTCGGTAATCGCCCGGGTGTTCCCCACATCGGTAAACTGTGAGCCGGTGTAGTTAGCACTGAGCTGCGTACGCAGGCCACCTTGCTGGTAACCCACGCCGGCGTTAGCTACGAATTCTGGCGTATAGGGAATGCGATTGCCGTCGGGCGTGTTGATGGTCACGCCGTCAGAGGCAAAGCGATTGCCGTTGAACTCCGCATCCGGTATCCAGGTCAGGTTGGCAAACACATCAAACCCGCCGTCCAGATTCACGCCAATGGCAGCTTCCAACCCTTGATGGAAGGTTTTGCCACCGTTGGTGCGCTGGAAGTTGGTGTTGCTGTTGGCAGGGATGATCTGGTTTTTGAAATCCATGCGGAAAGCGGTCACTTCATAGTTCAAGCGCTCGTTGCTGCCGCGCACACCCAGCTCCAGGTTAACGGAGGTTTCTGCGTCCAGCTCCTGATCCTGCATGCCGTCAAGGGCGTCACCGTTGAGAGCTGGGGAGAAAGCCTGGTACACACTGCCGTATACTTGGGCCATCGGTGCGATCTGGAAGGTGGAGCCCAGGCCCGGCATCACTTCTGTGTTACGGGTGCGGACGAAGCTGCCGTTTTGGCGGTTCTTGCGGGTTTGCTCGTAGTACTCAACCCGTACCCCCGGCGTGACTGACCAGCGATCACTCAGGTCAAACCGGTTCTGGGCGTAGAGGGCGTAACTTTCGGCGGCATCAATACGGTCTCGACCCAAGCCGCCCCGGCCATTGTCTGGTGTACGTGGACGTTCACGGATGGCCAGCACCGTCTGGTCAACCATTTCTTCTTTCAGGTAGCGAAGGCCGATTTCAGCCTCACCATTTACGCCAGCGAAGCTGTTGTCAGCAGTAAGGCGGGTCTCTGCACCAATGCGCTCGAAGGAGCGGTTATTACCGTTGACGTTATCATTGAAAACCCAGCTGCCCGCCGTTGCCGATGCGCCACCATCCACGCCAAAGCGCCAGTAATCCCGGTAGGTATCGCTCCAGTACACCAGCGTATTCAGTTCCACGCCTGGCTGAATGGTCCACAGGTGGTTGATATCAAAAGACACTCGCCCGGTGAGGAAGTAGTCATCGGGTGCCGGATTGTTTTTCTCACCCCGTTTGTACTCGTCAAGGAACAGACCACGGTAGGAGATGTTGGCGTCATTCTCGTAATGGGTGAATTTCACGCCCAGCCATTGATCGCGGCCGATGGCAGTGCCGGCTTTGATCATGACGTCGGTGGTTTCATAGCCCTTGTCCATGAAGCCATCGCTTTTTACGTGGCTGATCACCGCACCGAAGATGCCGTCGCCACTGGGTGAGCTGCCACCGAGCTCGATCATGGTTTTGTAGGTGTCCCAGGAGCCAACCGACGTTTCGATGGCAATACCGTCCGCAGGTTCCTTGGTGCGGTAGTTGATCACACCACCGATATTGCCAGGACCATAACGCAGGGCAGAGGACCCACGCAGTACTTCAATGTTATCGATACGCTGTATGCGAGGGTTGTAGTAACGACCGTTGCCAACGAACAGACCGGGCGCTACCGGCACGCCATCTTCCAGCACCAGGGTTTTGTAGTCGTTGGAACTCAGGCCTCGAACGCCGACGTTAACCACAACGGCGGACTCTTCCTCCGGCTTGATGTAGACACCCGGAACACGGCGCAGTGCTTCTTCGGTGGAGCGAGGCTGGATCATTTGCAGTTCTTCACTGCTGACCATGGTCACCGCACCGGTCTGGCGGGAGATGTTGGTGCCATCCGCGCTACCTACAACATCAATCTGGGGCAGCTGAGCCATTCGTGCCTGGCGCTGGGTGTCGTTGTCAGCGGTTGTGGCAAACGCCGCTGCTGGAAGGGATATGGCAATCGCCAGGGCGGTACGACGAAAAACCGGGCGGTTTAGGCCTTTAGGATATTCAGCAAAATCACGCATGGCGTTCTCTACCTCTGCTAGGGGTGGTTAGTTACAGAAATATGACGCGCATGTTAAGTTTTGTTGCGTGCAATAGTCAACAATAATTATTCGCATTAAGATTCAATTATTGGGTGATAGTGCCTAACGTCTTAAAGTTGTCATGGTATTTGTCAGGGAACCGTGAGATGAGCGCCGGACGATTGCTGGCAGCAAACCAGAACCCGGTATACCCGATGCACCGGGTATACCGGGCCTGAGCCATCAGGCGGATTGCGTGGCGGGTTTCAGTTCGAGGCCTTCGTCAGCCGGGTGAGACAGGCTGGCTTCTGCGGCCTCCAACATGGCGAATTCTTCCGCTGCGGTTTTGGCCACCAGACGGTTTTTGCTGTAGCCGAAGTAATAAGCCGCACCTATGGCAAACAGCACCGCGGTGTACCAGAAGGCGCGCGGATCAAACGCATACACACCGGTGAGTGCCACCAGAGAAAGCGTTAATGCCACGCCGGAGGTAAACACGCCGCCGGGGGTTTTGTAGGGGCGGTTCAGCTCCGGCTGATTGCGACGCAGCAGCATGTGGCTCAAGGCCATCAGTGCATAGGATACGGTGGCACCGACCACCGCCATGGCCAACATCAGATCACCCTCGCCACTCAGGGAGGCGATAAAACCGAGTACACCCGGTACTATCAATGCCCGTGCCGGCACCTTGCGGGCAGAGGTCACAGAAAGGGTTTTAGGCAGGTATCCTGCCCGCGACAAGGCGAACACCAGCCGGCTGTAGCCGAAGATGATGGAGAAGAAGGACGCCACCAGGCCTGCCAGCCCCAGCACATTCACCGCGGTCGCCAGCTGGCCAGCGCCAACGGCGTTCAGCGCATCCACCAGCGGCACGTCACTGTTGCCAATCAGCTGTGCACCCGCCGCTCCGGGCACCAGAATGACCACCAGTGATGCGGTGAACAGCAGAAACAGCATGGCGCCGATGATACCCTTGGGTACGTCTTTGGCAGGGTTTTTGGACTCTTCGGCGGCCAGTGGCACGCCTTCCACCGCCAGGAACAGCCACATGGCAAAGGGCAGTGCTGCCCACACGCCATACCAGCCCAGTGGCAACAGGGCTGAACCACCACTGGCTTCCATATCAAACAGGTTGGCGGTGTCAAAGTGCGGGATCAGTGCCAGGCCGGTGGCCAGGATGGCCAGCACCGCCAGGCCGGAGATGACCATCATCACTTTCAGTGCCTCGCCGACACCCGCCAGATGGATGCCGATAAAGACCAGGTAGAAGGCGGCATACACCCAGGGTCCATTGAACCCAAGGAGCGCCTCTACGGCAGAGCCGATGAAGATGACGATGGCGGCGGGCGCCAGGGCATACTCAATCAGAACTGCCAGCCCCGTCATGAAACCGCCGGTTGGACCCATGGCCTGGCGCGCAAAACTGTAACCGCCACCGGCGGCGGGCATGGCGGCAGACATCTCTGCCAATGACAGCACCAGGGTGAAGTACATGATAGCCATGAGCACGGCGGCGATGGCAAAACCGCCCCAGCCAGCCTGGGCGATACCGAAGTTCCAGCCGGCGAAGTCGCCGGATATTACATAGGACACACCCAGGCCGGCGAGCAGCATCCAGCCGGCGGTGCCGCGCTTGAGCTGCCGTTTGGCAAAATATTCCCGTTGGGTTTGCGACATTGATCAGTCCTCTCTATTCAGTAAGAAGTTTTGGGTGGCATTGTCTGCGTCAGGCTTGTTTTTGTGTTCCAGGGCGTTGGCGTTGACGCTCTCCAGCGCCCCGCCACTGCGATCTTTCAGGCCCACGCCGGACAACTGCAGCCGGCGGGCCTCTCGTAACAGGTACATGGCGCGGCTGGCGGCCTGGGCATGGGGCAGCCCCGCCGGGCGCACATTGGAGATGCAATTGCGGCTGGCATCTGTGAGCCCGGGCCGCGGCGCGAAGGTCAGGTAGAGGCCGAGGCTGTCGGGCGAACTCAGGCCCGGGCGTTCACCAATCATCATCAGGGTGATGCGGGCATTGAGCAGGTCACCTATATCGTCCGCTATGGCCACCCGGCCCTGCTCCACCAGGGTGATGGGGGCCAGGGACCAGGGCTGTTTCTCGCTGGCCAGCTGCTGTGCCAGCTCGGTGATAAAGGGCACGGCATTGTCTGCCACCGCTTTCGCTGACAGGCCATCGGCAATAACCGGGGCCAGATCGAAGGCTTGCTCTGGCTGCTGTGGCTGTTGCTGTTGCTGCAACAGGGCGCGGGAGGTGTCATCCAGACAACGTCCCAGATCTGGCCGTTGCAGGTAGGTCATGCGGTCGACGGCCTGGCTGTGGACCTGCACCGGTGGCTGAGCTGGCAATACTGCGTGGTGTTGGGACAGATAGGTCAGCTGCTCCGTGAGCGCGGTAAAATCCAGCGGCAGGTGCACTGCATCCCGGGCCTGGGCATGGGCCAGTTGAAAGGCCAGTAATTCCCGGGTGGGCAGGCTGACGCCGGTGCGGCCCAGTGCGATACGGGCGGCGGTGTATTGGCGCAGGTGTTGCCAGGGGTTGTCGGTGGTGCCCTGCCAATCGGGTGGGGTGAGGGATGGGTCAGTCATCGTTACCTCCCCGTGTTGGCAGTTGCGCCAGTGAGCTGGCAAAGGCCGGCGGCAGCCCCGGGTTGAGGTGGGCACCGGCGGCATCGCTCATGATCTGCATCTGCTCCAGCCAGGCTTCAAACTCGGGCGCGGCTCCCAGGTTCAGGGCACGGCGGGCATAGAGGGCATCGTGGAAGGAGGTGGTCTGGTAATTGAGCATGATGTCGTCAGACCCCGGAATACCCATTACAAAGGTACAGCCCGCCACGCCCAGCAGGGTGAGCAGGTTGTCCATGTCGTTCTGGTCCGCCTCGGCGTGATTGGTGTAGCAGACATCGCAGCCCATGGGCAGGCCCAGCAACTTGCCGCAGAAGTGATCCTCCAGACCGGCGCGGATGATTTCCTTGCCGTCAAACAGATACTCCGGGCCGATAAAACCCACCACCGTATTCACCAGCAGCGGGTCAAACTTACGGGCCACCCCATAGGCGCGGGCTTCGCAGGTTTGCTGGTCGAGCCCATGATGGGCGTTGGCCGACAGGGCACTGCCCTGGCCGGTTTCAAAGTACATGACGTTCTGGCCCACGGTGCCGCGCCCCAGTGCCAGCGCTGCGGCCTGGGCTTCCGCCAGCGTTGCCAGGTTGAAACCGAAGCTGCTGTTGGTGGCTTCGGTACCGCCGATGGACTGGAACACCAGGTCTACCGGCGCGCCCTGTTCAATACACTCCAGGGTGTTGGTGACATGGGTCAGGACGCAGGACTGGGTGGGAATCTGATAGCGCTGGATCACCTCATCCATCAGCTTCATCAGCCGTATGGCCTGGGGCACATTGTCCGTCGCCGGGTTGATGCCAATCACCGCATCGCCACTGCCGTACAGCAGGCCATCCAGCATGCTGGCAGCGATACCGTTCATGTCATCGGTAGGGTGGTTCGGCTGTAGCCGGGTGGAAAGCCGGCCGGGTAACCCCAGGGTGTTGCGAAAGGCCGAGGTCACCCGGCACTTCTGCGCCACCAGTATCAGGTCCTGGTTACGCATCAGTTTGCTGACGGCGGCAGCCATTTCCGGTGTGATACCTGCCCTCACCTGGGTCAACAGCGTGGGGGTGGCGTGGTCTGACAGCAACCAGTTGCGGAAATCCCCCACCGTCAGATGGGCGATGGGGGCGAAGGCGCTGGCGTCATGCTCATCCAGAATCAGGCGGGTCACTTCGTCTGACTCGTAGGGCACCAGCGCTTCTTTTAGGAAGTTTTTCAGCGGCACCTCCGCCAGTGCCATCTGCGCCACGGCGCGTTCTTCTGCTGAACGGGCAATCACCCCCGCCAACCGGTCGCCGGACCGGGCGGGTGTGGCGCGGGCCATCAGGTCTGCCAGATTCGTAAAGGTGTAAGTGCGGCTACCCAGGGTGTAGCGATAGGTGTTGTGCATACTGTTGTCCTGTAAGCTGCATCTCAGGGAACAGAAATTGCTAAGGCCTTGATCAGCCGTAGCAACCAGGCCCGAGCAGGTGATGACACAGCTCCAGCGAAGCCCGTACCTTTCGCCTATCGAATTTTGGCAAACTTTTTAAAGTGTTATGAATCAATTGGTTGTGATTGTTTTTAGTGAGGCTGGCCAGCGTTCGACGCGGCCAAAGCATCCCGTTCAGTGGAGTTGCACCAGCAGTGAGCATTAGCGCACCAGAACTAAGCAGCAGCGAAGCAACCGATGCCGATTGCCATGCGCACAACCTGCGCAAATGGCAACAACGCTATGATCAGCTCAGTAATGGCCAGTTTTTTGGTCGTATTGATGAGCTGGCCCTGGAAAATGCCCAGGTCTTCGTTGAGCACACCAGCCAGGCCTTGCACCAGCATTGTGTGGTATGGCCGGATGCTGTGTGGCTGGGGTTTGCCGCCGGGGCCCAGGCCTGCCGTATTGACGGCCTCGAGGTAACACCGGATCAGGTGATGGTGCGACCCGGCAGCTATGACTTTGAGCTGATCACCCCGGCGGGTTTTGATATTTACGGCGTGGTTGTGAGCCAGACCGCGCTGCTGCGCGTGGCCGAGATTCAGGGGCTGACACTGGACGAGCGGGCCTGGCTGCAGCCCCGCAAATCGTCAAGGCCCGAGCCGCTGGCGGCCCTGCGGGGCATGCTGCCGCATTTTCTGGCACCGACACAGGTCGGTGCCAGTGCCCATCTGCAGCAGGAACTGCTGTTAACCACCGCCATTGAAGTGCTGCAGCAACAGGCGGCGGACACGGGTGTAAAGAGCAGCTTCGCCAGACGCAAGGCGGTTGTGGACCGGGTGCAGGCCTACCTGGAAGCAAACAGCCAAACCCCCGTCACCATCACCGAGCTGTGCGAACTGACCCATGTCAGCCGTCGCACCCTGCAATACAGTTTTGAGAGTATCCTCGGCATCAACCCCGCCCGTTATCTGCGCACCGTGCGCCTCAACAACGTCCGCCGGGTGCTGTCCCGACAAACAACGGACGACACCACCATCAGTGCCATCGCAGCCGAGTGGGGATTCTGGCACCTTGGCCAGTTCGCCCATGATTACAAGCAACTGTTTGGGGAAAACCCGTCGATGACGTTGGCGCGGGGGAGGGAGGGGTGACCAGGCGGAGCCGCGCTGGCCGGGCTACTGATCGCCCGATGACGGTTTGTCACTGCCATGCAGCCAGCCGTATAAGGGGCCGCTGGCTATAAGCGTCAGCAGGAAGCCTCCGATAGCAGCCCACAGAGAGCCGAAGTAGGCCCAACAGGTTCCGCCGACAATAAGCCCAACAATTGCCGCGATCTGCAGGAATATCTCCGCGAGGGTATGGCGCAGTTGGTTTAAGAGACGTGTCATCAGTCTGTTCGTCCTTGTTGTGATGTTCTGTTTGGCGCTTGCCACGGAAGCGAGGGCCCGGGTATCTAAGTTAGACTCGATTATAAGCGGCTGGCGTATCTGAATCCGTACATTGTGTGGTTAGTCGCCCGGTGTTTCTCTGGTCAGGTCATCGAGGGTAGGGGCGTCAGGGGCATAGGGCTCATCAAGGGCGCTATCGCGTGCGCCCTCTCGTTCCGCAACTTTCTTGAGGAAAAAGGCATAGGCCTCGGGCTGGATGATAATGCCGACAACCTTGCCCGACTCATCCTCGATAATTAAGTCTTCGCCTTCCAGGGGGTTCGGATGCCTGACCTTATCCAGTAGGCTGTCCGGGAGTTCACTGCTTTTGATCTTCACAGTCATTTCATTCCTGTAAAAATATGCCGCAATAGCTCTGCGGTCCGTGCTGCCTGTCCGTGTGTCATCTGCCTTGACCACATATATTCATTAAGTCATGAGGGGGTGGCAAAAGGCGTGTGCCTTGGTGTGCAAGGTCAGACTCTGGGAGATTACACAAGGTTCTGACTACTCTTTTTGTGCCCGCAAAGTATCGGTGAGTTCCTTCGAAACTATCGCTAAAGCCTCTTCAACCTCAATATCCAGCGCGTCGGTGGGCAGATATTGGGGGACAATCAGCCCTGCTTTCTCAATTTCTGGCATTTCCCGCATGAGGTCCAGGTAACGCTCCAGTCGTTCAGGCTGGGTAGTGCTCCTGCTGAGGTCTTTTTTAAAGCGTTCTTCAAACTGCCTAATCTCGCATTCGTTATCCGTATCATACAATTCGTAGTGCAGCTGTCGTGCCAGCGCCTTTTGTGACCACCCGACACGACTGCACAGCTCTTTTATGGTTTTTTGAAGCTCCGCGGTTGTTTTTGTCCCCATTGTTCCCTGACCCCCTGTGTAATCTTCAAATTGTCCCAGCGGGGACATCAACTCAACCAAATTGGAGAATCCAAATGTCAAAAGCAAAAACGCCCATGACCCCAGCCGCTGCTGCTCGCATTCAGAGTGCCACTGCAAAACAAAACGGTGGGAAGACACCCAAAGGCTCTTTCGCCGCCAAGGCCCAATCATCGGCAGCGCGTAACGCCGCATCTGGCGGAAAGCCACCTAATGGTCCTAGCAAGACAGGCAATAAATCTGGCAAGCGGCGGGGCAACAATCCACCGAAAGGTAGTTAAACCAGCGGGGGCTTAATGCCCCCGTTTCATACGCATTCCGAGACGTTTTCCCTCAGCACGCTAATGAATCCGGACCTGTTTTTCTGAAACTCCGAGAACGAGACCATCTGAACAGTCTTTTCTACAGCGCAGATACAAACCGTTTGTTTCCTCGCATAAAGGTGACGGGGAATCGCTTGGTGAGTAGCATTTGTACAAGGGCGGTCTCCAACTCCAAGTGCAACACCTAGGTTAATGAACGCCTGATGGCACATCCTGGGTTCGCTTGACCAGATCCATAAAAACTTCCAGTGGACTCTTGAAGCCCAGTCGCTTTCTCGGTCG
>JAIUMV010000003.1 GCA_022565395.1 Marinobacter sp. | reverse complement strand
TGGACCGAAATGAAAGAGTGAGACGTAGCGTCCAAAGATCATAGTTGACGGCCAGAAGCTCCGGTACATTGCCTTCTTGTCTCGTTTCTATCCCCTTGAGGCGAGGAAATTTCATATGACACCTAACGCGGAGCTTTGCGGCAATTTTGGAGCCGCGAAGCGGTGGAAAAATTGTCCGGCAACAGCGGCTGGTTAGGTTTTGAGCCCATAGGCTTCAGTTGATATCTAAAGCTGAAACGAGCTTTTCCTGTATTTTTTCGTTCTGACCAGACGTACCGACACGAGGATTCAGCCCCCACTGAGCTGTGTGAACTAGTAAATTGCGTTCTTCTGATGTCGACATAAACGCAAAACGTACGATCGTTCCGATTACTTTACGATCTCTTCTCTCGTAAACTTTTTGCCAAACTGGGGCAAAGCGCTCAATGAGATCGTTCATGAGACGGTCGACGGACTGGAGCAAATGCGCATCGTTTTCTCGGACGTAGATGCGATCCCCTGGGTTAAGGATTTTTGATACATCAAGGGCAACCATTCCTCTATGACCAGATCCCGTCTTCTTTTTGAAAATTTCTTCCAACTGGCTTGATGCTTTCCTGACGTTTTTCTCAATTTTTCCTTCAGATGTAACACGCTTGCACTCGACCCAGATCTTACTGCCTTCAAATAATACCCCTGTATCTGAGGGGGCATCGAGAATTGCAGATGCACCTTGGGCCGGGGAGTGGATTCTTGCCGCTACCAAAGCTTCAAAAAGAAAGTTCCTTGCTGTCGCGGAAACAGGAGTCTCCTCCTCTAAATTTATCGGTCCATTCACCGCTTTGTTGAGCTTCGCAACAATGTTCCCAAGCTTTGCGACGGGAACATCTTTAAATGCTTTATAAACGCTCACAAAATCATGAATCTCTAGCATCGAACTGACGAAACTCGGAAAGATCCTTTGGCCCTCTTCGAGTGACGCCGTTCTATATGATCCGGTCCAATAGCTGACGATACTCTGATAGTTCGATGTACGCCCCGCGCCAAGGTTGACTCCAATATTCCGCATCCAATCGAGGGCAGACGTATAACTTTCCAAAATGCCTTCATATGACTCAGAGTCGATCATAATGTCGAAAACCTAACGCCGCGCACACGGGCGACGAGCCGCGCAGCGGTTTGGCGTCCCAGCGACCACAGGGAGCGAGTGATGCGCCTTGTTATAACGTTTTAAAACCACGCATCATCCTTGTGCACATAAACCCCATCAGCTAAATAAACATAGTCATCTGGATTAGTAAGCTGATCACCACCGTCTTTAACATCAATGAGCCGTAGATGCTTTTCTAGTTCCTCTGATGAAACCCGTTGCCATCTTGTATCGTAACCATCAGACGTCAGAGCTCGATAGCCAATGCGTTTTTTTCCACTCACAACTATTAAAACATCCCCAACTTCAGGGGCGGGCAATTCGCTATACATTCTATCTCGCCAAGCTTTCAGATCGCCTGAAACTGCACCGCTTGGTTCTGGAACCCAACTTCCATCATCTCGTACTATCTTGGTCATTTGAATATTTCTCAAATTTCAGTTGATGCGCAAACGTTATAACAGCTTGTTAGATAGCACGCTCCGCGAACGCACAAATTTGACTGCTTCATTATTACAAAACCAGCCTCGAAAACCAAAACAAAAAACACTATAAAACAATAGGTTATAGTGACCCGAAACAAACACTACGTATTCGCTTGACAGCTCCCAGACCACTCACCAATAATACTGTACATCCATACAGAACAGTAAGGAGAACACCATGCAAGGAACGCAGCCGCGCCTGCGCGATCAGGTTCGTGCCGTAATCAAAGTCAATCACTACAGTATTCGAACCGAAAAGGCCTACTGGTACTGGATTCGCCACTTCCGCTTCCAGCGATAAGAAACCCACACCCCTTAGTCCCAACTATCTACTTAAGCAAGTGATCAAAAGCCCCTTTCTTGAACGCCGACTCCACATAAAAGATGGTTTTCTCATAAATGCCCATCTGAACATCATCAAACTTCTCTTCGTGAACCTCGTCGTATTTCGGATGCTCATCGTCGTAATACGGGTACATCAGCCGTGCTTTCTTTTTTTCAATCACAGCCAGCTCAATCAACGCTTCTGCCTCTTCCTGGCTCAAAAACACTGGCGGCTTCAAGTCAGGTTTTGGGAAAGCATCTTTCAGCGCCAAATAGCCCTCTTTCTCTACAATCTGCGCAATCGCTTCGATAAGCTCTATTGGCAGTTCCACTTCACGCTTGATCATAGATTAACGACCACTCACCAGGAGTCCGGACGCGACTCCGCAATCATTACACCTCATCCATACACGCCGTAAACTTTTCCACAGCGCTCTCTGTCATCTGCCCCAGCTGCTCCAAACTTAACCTGCCCGCCTCAAAATCGGCAAGGAGCTTTTGGTTGACTGAGTCGCTGGCTTCGCCAACCGTCATCCTGCCATTCATGACAGGTATCACTGCGGCGTCAAAGTATCGCTTGGGGTAATGATTGATAGCGCTCAGTTGGCAGCCTGCCGCATGGGTGGCGTAGGCTTTAGCGCGGGCTTCAAGCTCATTAGCATTGAGGTGAGGCTCTTTGCTCTGCAGAACAGCCCTGAACATGGGCTGCGTCTGCACCACATAGGTGTCTATGTAGCGCTGGTAGTCGCTCGCGAACAGATTTGGCGCAAACAACGCCAACGGAAGAAGTAAGATCAACAGTCTTGTCATCAATGACACCTTTATTATTTTGCCTCTGAGCGTGGATGGCGCTTAGGCTTGCCCGAGACACGAACTTTCACCAGTAAGGCCGGCATCAGGGAACACGCTACCGCCCCACCGGCTACCTGGCACCCAATCCCTGGCCCCTTGTTCAAGACATTCAATACGCTTCAAATCTAGCCAACAAAATCCTTCTTCACAACCCCCGCCTGCATGGCGCATCAGGCCGAACCTGTCCGTGTCTGTCAGTGCCGTCCGTGGCTGCAGTTCCGTTTTAGCTCTGATACCCGCCCTACTCCATTGACTCACTCGCATAGAATCCACCCAGCACCCGGTACAGGGTATAGGCGTCTTGGGAGCCGCAGGTTTCCCGGATGGAGTGCATGCTCCACTGGGGCACACCGATATCCAGGGTTTTGACCCCCAAGTTGCCCGCTGTCAGGGGGCCGATGGTGCTGCCGCAGGCCATGTCGGTGCGGACCACAAAGGTCTGGCACGGCAGGCCCAGGCGTTCGCTGAGGCTGCGGTAGATGGCCGCAGTGCGGCTATTGGTGGCGTAGCGCTGGTTGTTGTTGACCTTGATGACAGGCCCGGCGTTCAGTTTGGGGCCGTGGTTGCCGTCATGGCGGTCAGCAAAATTGGGGTGGATGCCGTGGGCGTTGTCCGCTGAGATCATCATGGAGCTGGCCATGACCCGCGCCAATTCGTCTGTGCCGACCCAGCGTTGCAGCACGGAATACAGGAAGGGCCCCTGGGCGCCTTCGGCGGATACGCTGCCCACTTCCTCGTGGTCATTGCAGACCAGCAGTGCGGGCTGATCATCGCTGCCCTGCAGTATGGCCTGCAACCCGGTGTAACAACTCAGCAGGTTGTCCAGCCGGGCGGAGGTGATGAACTCATCCCGCAGGCCAACAAGGGCCGGGGGCTGGGTGTCATAAAGGCTGAGCTCGTAATCCAGTACCTGATGTACCGTGGCGTCAGGTTGGGTGGCCGTGATCTGCTGGCGCAGCAGGTCACGGAAACTGGTAGTGTCATCCTCCGGGGCCTGCATAAGGACAACCGGCAGATCAGTTTGCGGGTTGACTGAGCGGTTTTTGTTGGCCTCACGGTCCAGATGAATGGCGAGGCTTGGAATCAGCGCGATGGGTTTGCGGAAGTCCACCAGGGTATCCCGCAGGCGGCCCTCGGCATCCTGGTAACTCACCCGCCCGGCGATGGACAGGTCGCGGTCAAACCAGGGGTTCAGCAGCGCGCCGCCGTAGACTTCCACCCCCAGCTGGTAGCAGCCCTGCACACGGATTTCCGGTGTGGGCTTCACCCGCAGGCAGGGGCTGTCTGTGTGCGCACCTACCATGCGTATACCGGCCTCAAGCGGGGCGTGTTTGCCGGTACGGAAAGCGATGATGGCGGAGCCATTACGCACAACGTAATAACCCTTGCCGGCCTCCAGTTGCCAGGCCTGGCGCTCGTCCAGGGCCACAAAACCGGCAGCGGCCAGTTGCTGGGCCATGTTGGCGACGGCGTGATAAGGGGTGGGTGATTGATGCAGGAAGCTGAGCAGGTGCTGATTGAAAACGCTGTGTTCCATAGGATTCCGTAGGCCAGAAGTACAGGGACGTTGGTAACCATGATGCCATAAATCCTGATCGCCGATATACTAGGGTTCGACTGAATGAGTCCCGAACCGCCCTTGCTGGAGCCTGCCGTGTCTGTCCCGTTGTTTATTGATATTGAGTATGTGCAGAGCGATGACTGCTGCTTCCCCACGGCGATTGCCTGGTCCCTGCCCTCTGGCCAGATCAAGGCGGTAGTGATTGAGCCTGACGACAGCTGGCTGACGGACGAGGTGGAGGATCTGGATGTTGATCTGCGCTACCTGCGGGAACAGGGGGTGCCGTTGCTGGAGCTGGTGCGGGAGCTGAATGAGGACCTGTCCAACCAGAGCGTGTTTAGCGATGGCCTGGACCCGGACCCACAGCTGGCGGACATCCTGTTTGAAGCGGTGGATATGGAAACACCGTTTGAGATACTGCCCATTGAGGAGTTGATTGAGCACGCAGACCGCCAGACCCTGGAGGACCACCGCCGCGCCCTGCTGTTTGAGCGTGGACTGGAGCCACAGCTGCCGGAAAACGGTGTATACGCCCTGCTGTTGCTGGCACAGGAAGAAGGCCTGCTGGTGGACTTGCCTCTGTCTGAGGATTTGTGACTCAGGTCGATGTAACAAACCGTTACACAAGGCAGAATCCGTACAACGATTATAATAACCACGCCTGCCCGAGAGCTCACCATGAAGAAGTTCGCCCTGCCCCTGTGCCTCGCCGTGACTGCCAGCCTGTCAGCCCTGCCTGATACCGCTACAGCCTACGACGGCGTGGATCGTGAAGGGCGCTACTATATCGGCGCGCTGGCCACCACCCTGAACCATCGCAAACTGGGCACCCGCAACGAGCAGGTCTGGACCCCGGCGGTCACGCTGGTAGGTGGCACCCACATCACCAATCGTTTTTATGCAGAGTGGCGCGCAGGCCTGGGCCTGGAAAGTCGCACGGTGAAGGACTCAGACCTGGAACTGGAGATCGACCATTACCTCAGCTGGTACATGGGCCTGCACCACCGGCTGACCCCCTGGGCCAAGGTGTTCGGTCAGTTCGGGGTGAGTTACATCAAAGGTGACGGCACCCTGACGGACCCGGATGAGCCCCGTAACCGCCCCTACCGTGTACTCGATGACGACTACCCCGGCAGTTCCTTCAGCCTGAGCTGGCTCGGCGGTATGGACTTTCAGATAAGCAGCCGAGCCTTCCTGGTGTTGGAAGGCGGGCGCCTGTTCAAGGATACGGTGACCAACGCCGCCACCTATCAGTTCAGTGGCGGCCTGCGGTACGAGTTTTAAGGCCCGGTCTTACAGCGCCCGGTGGCGAATCTTCCAGCACTGGTGAATACGGCTGTTACGCTGAAAGTCCTTGTCCAGTGACGCCTGGGTGACATCCTCCACTTCAAAATCCTCTGCCAGTGCCTCTGCCAGCTTGAAGCGCCGGTAGTTGTTGGAGAAGATCAGCAGGCCGTCCGGCGTCAGCCGGTCCATGGCCTGGCGCACCAGGGTTTCATGGTCACGCTGTACGTCCAGCACCCCTTCCATACGGGCGGAGTTGGAGAAGGTGGGCGGGTCCAGAAAAATCAGATCAAACATTTCCCGGGCGGGCTCCGCCAGCCATTTCAGGCAGTCCGCCTGCATCACCTTGTGCCGGCTTTCATCAGCGCCATTCAGGCGCAGATTCTCACTGGCCCAGGCTACGTAGGTTTTCGACATGTCCAGGCTCAGGGAGCTGCGGGCACCGCCCACCACCGCATGCACCGTGGCAGCGCCGGTGTAGCAGAACAGGTTCAGGAATCGCTTGCCTGCAGCCTGGGCCTGTACCCAGCGCCGGGCGGGGCGGTGGTCCAGGAACAGGCCAGTATCCAGATAATCCTTGAGGTTAACCCGCAGCCGACAACCGGCTTCCGTCACGGTGAAAAACTCGCCGCTGCGGTCCTGGCGTTCGTACTGGCTGGTACCCGCCTGCCGCTGGCGCTGTTTACACACCATGTCTTGCGGTTTCACCTCCAGCACTTCAGCGATCACAGCCAGCGCCTCTGCCCAGCGCTCCTGTGCGGCCTCGGGCTCAACGGATTTGGGCGCGGCATATTCCTGCACGTGCACCCGGCCCTCGTAAAGGTCAATGGCCAGGGCAAACTCAGGCATGTCGGCATCGTACAGGCGATAACAGCTGATATCCTGCTTACGCGCCCACTGCCCCAGGGCTTTCAGATTTTTGCGCAGGCGGTTGGCCAGCATCTCGGCCCGGGCCGGGTTGGCAATCCGTGGCCGCGTCTCACCGGGCATCAGGGGCGCTCTGGGGGTCATGGCCTGGCGGGCTTCTACCCGGAACAGCAAAAGCTGGGCAGGTAGTTTGCCGTTGAACAGTTTGTACTGTTTGTCGCTGCGCAGGCCGATACTGCGGCCCATCTCAGGCACGCCGGTAAACACCCCCATACGCCAGCCTGCCAAGTGGTCACGGGCGATTTGGCCCAGGCTTTCATACAGGGCTGGCAGCGCCTGACGCTCGCTGAGGCGCTCACCATAAGGGGGGTTGGTCAACAACAGGCCCTGCTCGGCAAAGCCGGGGTCCGGCTGAAAATCCACCAACCGCCGTCGGGCGACCTGGATCAGCCCGGTGAGCCCGGCGCGCTCGATATTCTTGTGGGCGGTATCAATCACCCGGGGATCTTCATCATAGCCGTGTATAGCGTTGCGGAAGCCCGCTCGGCCCTGCTCGGCCCGTGTTCGCGCCTCCATCAGCAGGGTTTGCCAGGCCTCGGCATCGTGGCCGAGCCAGTGTTCAAAACCAAACTGGGTACGCAGCAGGCCGGGGGCATGATCCAGGGCCATCAGGGCACCTTCAATCAGCAAGGTGCCGGAACCACACATGGGGTCCAGCAGGCTGCCACCGGCTGCCGCAATCTGTGGCCAATCTGCCCGTATCAGCAGGGCGGCAGCGAGATTTTCCTTGAGGGGGGCGAGCCCCTTGTCCAGGCGATAGCCCCGCATGTGCAAGCTCTGGCCACTCAGGTCCAGGCCCACCTGGGCTTTGTCCCGGTGCAGGTGGACAGACACCGTAATGTCCGGGCGTTCCACATCCACCGACGGGCGTTGGCCACTGGCGGAGCGCAAGCTGTCCACCACTGCATCCTTGGCCCGCTGAACGCCAAACAGGGTGTTACGGATTTCCTGATTCTGACCGGCAAACTGCACTCTGAAACGGCCATCGGGCGCCAGATGCTGGTGCCAGTCTATGGTCTTGATGCCGTCGTAAAGGGTGTCGCCGGTACGGCCGTCCACCTCTGCCAGGTGCAACACCACCCGGTTAGCCAGACGTGACCACAGGCAGGCCCGGTAGCCGTCCGTCAGCGTACCCTGCACCCAGACACCCGCCGGCGCGTTACGCACCCACTGCAGGCCGAGGGCGGTGAGTTCGTCACCCAGCAGGTATTCCAGCCCCTTGGGGCAACTGACAAAAAAAGAATGAACGGTCACGCAAAAGCTCCTGAGGGCGTAACAAAAATGGCGTAGGCGCCTATCTTAACTGAAGCGGATCACAACTACCCGGAATACAACATCCTAGGACGCCGTTATGTCACATAACTATAAGGAAGCTGTCATCTAGATGAAATTAATTGTGTACAAGCCCCCCTGCAAAGGGCTAGTTTGTAGACGTGCGCGCACTCATGTTCTGCCAAACCCAGTTGAGGAACGACATGAGAAGACAGAAACGAGATATGTACGCCCGTGCCTTCAAACGCGGCTATTTGGCTGGCGTCTCCGGCAAGTCTAAAGACAGCTGCCCGCTTGACCAGCCTGAGTCCCGACAAGAGTGGCTTAATGGTTGGCGTGAAGGCCGACAGGATAATTGGGAAGGGATGACCGGTGTGTCAGGCATCCACCGACTGGCCAGTGTCACAACCTGACACCCAACGGATGAGTTAAGCGTTACGTTTTCTGTTCTACCGGCAAGATTCGGGGTCTTTGCTACCCCAGCCCAGAAGGATCGACCTGATCCTCACAACATACTATTAAAACCACGCTACGGGGTTTATTCCCCGCCCGGGCCCGCTCAGCGGGCCCATCCTATTTATGGCTCCGGAAAAACGCTTCGCCCTCCCGGAAGGCTACAACCTGCCCGCCAGCTGTTCGTCCCTGATGGCTTTAACAGCACGACTTACCAACCCCGGACCCTGATAGATAAAGCCGGTATAGACCTGTACCAGTTTGGCACCGGCCTTCAGCTTCTCTACCGCACTGGCGCCGTCACTTATGCCGCCCACGCCGATAATGGGTATCTGGTCACCCAGCTCCGCATAAAGGCCCGCCACCACCCGTGTGGCGGCATCCCGTACTGGCAAGCCACTCAGGCCACCGGCCTCCTGGGCCAGGGGGTGGCCCTGCACCGCATCCCGGGATATGGTGGTGTTGGTGGCAATAACACCGTCAATGCCCGTGGCTTTGATGGCATCCGCCACAAACCGGATGGCGGCGTCGTCCATGTCCGGCGCGATCTTGATGGCGATGGGCACGTAACGCCCTGCCCGCTCGGCCTGGATATGCTGCTCTTCCTTGATGGCCACCAGCAGTTGCTTCAGGGAGTCACCAAACTGCAAATCACGCAGCCCGGGGGTGTTGGGAGAGGATACGTTGACGGTGATGTAACTGGCCCGGTCATAGACCCCGGCAATACCTTTGCGGTAGTCAGACTCTGCCTGATCCACCGGGGTGTCAAAATTCTTGCCGACATTGATACCGAGAATGCCCTTGAAACGTGTGGCCTCAAGTTGCCGGTTGAAGTAGTCCAGGCCTTCGTTGTTGAAGCCCATGCGGTTGATAACAGCGCCATGCTCCGGCAAGCGGAACATACGGGGCTGGGGGTTGCCTGGCTGGGCGCGGGGTGTAACAGTACCCACTTCGATAAAGCCAAAACCCAGGTCGGCCAGTGCGTCCACATGCTCGGCATTTTTATCCAGCCCTGCCGCCAGCCCGACCGGGTTGGGAAACGCCAGGCCCATCACCTCGACCGGGCAACGGGGTACTTCCGGGCAGAAAGCCCGCAGCAGACCCAGCCGGTGAGCCATGTCCAGGCCCCGCAGGGTGACATGGTGTGCCTTTTCAGGGGGCATACGGAACAGCAGTTGTCGCACGAGGCCGTACATGAGGGCTCCTTGTCCATTCAGGTCAGCTACTTAGCTTTTACACTGACCTTGTTGGGTTGCACCAATTTGAGCTGCGCAGTATACCGAAAGTTTTCCACAGACGCTTATATTGCATAAGAATGTCTCGTAAATGACTGTTCGATTAAGGTCTTATGACCTTTTCCACGGAATCTGTGGATAACTCTGTTGAAAATCCCATGATTGTATCGGCGAAGCCTTGGAAGCCGCGCCACTCTACAAATTGATCATTTTTTGATCAGTTATTTTGTGCTTATTATTCATACAGTTAAAGCTGTATCATTACAGTGCAGCACGAAAGGGTGACATTTGTTCACAGTCTGACAGAAAGGCCATACTGTGTATAAATCGCACACCTGTTCACAAAACTGAAATCTGCCGAAAGGGCCACCTGTATGTCGTCAAACGCCGCCGCCGAAACCCGCGCCGCCAGCCGGGTCACCATCATCGGCATGATTCTTGACCTGATACTGGGTGCCATAAAAACCGTTGGCGGCGTCTTGTTTCAGTCTCAGGCGCTACTGGTGGATGGCATCCACTCTTTCTCGGATGCTGCCTCCGACGTGGTGGTGCTCGGCATCATGCGGGTGTCCCGCCAGGCGCCGGACACGGCCCACCCCTACGGCCATCAGCGGTTCGAAACCCTGGGCACCATGCTGCTGGGCACCATCCTGATTGCGGTGGCGGGCGCCCTGGCCTGGGACAACCTCAGCCGCCTGCTGTTCGCCCGAGACGAGCTGCTGACTCCGCAATGGCCGGTGTTGGTGGCCGCCCTGCTGTCGGTGGTGGGCAAGGAGTGGATTTTCCGCTATACCCTGCGGGTCGGTAATCGCATCAATTCGTCGCTGCTGAAGGCTAATGCCTGGCACAGCCGTACCGATGCTATTTCCTCAGTACTGGTTGTCCTGTCCACCGTGGGCGCCATGATGGGTTATGTCTGGCTGGATGCTGTTGCGGCGGTGGCCATTGCCGTTATTGTCGGCCGTATCGGCTGGCAGTTTGCCTGGGATAGCGTGCAGGAGCTGGTGGATACTGGTCTGTCAGCAGAGGATACGGAGACGATCCGCACCCTGGCGGAGTCCGTGGAGGGTGTCAAAGCCATCCATGAGTTGCGCAGCCGGCGCATGGGGCATGATGTGCTGCTGGATGTGCATCTGCTGGTGGCCGCCGATATCTCTGTCTCTGAGGGCCACCAGATCGGTATGCGGGTGGTGGAGAAGATCAGGCAGGCCTACCCCGCCATCAGCGATATCCTGTTCCATGTGGACCCCGAGAACGACGCCAATGGCATCAAAACCTCCCCGGACCTGCCCTCCCGCCATTCACTGCGAGCGGACCTGGAGAGGGCCTGGGGGCACTGGCCGGAGCACACCCGCGTCAAGCTGCATTATCTGGGGAACCAGGTGACCATTGAGGTGTTTCTGCCCGCGGGTATCGAGCTAAGCGACCGCGAGATAGCCGCCGCCCAGGCCCTGCCCTCCGTGGCCCATATCCGGGTCTGGCACCCCCGCTGAGGGGTGCCCGGCCGGCGCCTCAGCGGCGTCGGCTTTCTTCCATGCGGGAGAGGAACTCCTGCATCACCAGGGTGTACAGCTCGCCCCCCAGGAAGCGATCCTCCACCCCCGCATCGATGTTGGGGTTGTCATTCACCTCAATCACCGCCACCCGGTTACCGGACTGTTTGATATCCACACCATACAGGCCGTTGCCGATCAGCCGGGTGGCGTTCAGGGCTGCCTGTATCACATTACGGGGCACTTCATAAGTAGGCAGGGTGTCAAAGCCACCGCTGTCCACTGTCTGGTTGGCGCCATGCTGGTAGATCTGCCAGTGATCCTTCACCATGAAGTACTTGCAGGCAAAGATGGCCCGACCACCCAGTACGCCGATACGCCAGTCGTAGTCCGTGTACAGGTATTCCTGCGCCAGCACCAGGGCCGACTGTTTGAACAGGGTCTTGAGGGCCTCGCGCAGCTGCTTTAGGTTCTCCGCTTTCATCACCCCGCGAGAGAAGGCACCATCAGGAATTTTCACCACCAGGGGATAGCCCAGCTGTTCCGCTGCGTACTCCGCGACATCGCGCTGGTCCTTGGAGAGGATCAGGGTTTTTGGCGTCGGCACCTTGTTGTTTTTCAGCAGGTCCGCCAGGAACACCTTGTTGGTGCAGCGCAGGATGGAGACCGGGTCATCAATCACCACCATACCCTCCGCTTCGGCTTTACGGGCAAAGCGGTAGGTGTGATGGTCAATGGCGGTGGTTTCACGGATAAACAGGCCGTCGTATTCGGGCAGCCGCACATAGTCCCGGCGGGTGATGGTTTCCACGTTAATGCCCAGTTTGCGACCGGCTTTTTCAAAAAAGGCCAGGGCCTTTTTGTCACTGGGGGGCAACTGTTCCTCAGGGTTGACCAGCATGGCCAGGTCATACCGGTAACGGCGCCGGGAGCGAGGTCTGCGCCAGATAATGCTGCTAAAACGGTCCAGTGCCGCAGCAAACACATCCTGCTCGCCTTCGCTGAGGTCTGGCGGGGCCGCAGGCTTCATGGTTTCAATATTCCAGCCCTTGCGGTAACTGAACACCACCTCCAGAATCGGACACGGGAAGCGCTCAAACAACGCCCGCGCCACTGGCTTCAGTTCCGGATGTTCCGCCTGGCCGAAGAAGGTGCGGATACGGATACGCTTGACGCCATCCTTGTCGCAGGACTCCGCCTTGGCCTTGTTGAGCCATTCGATCACACTTTTGTCGAGTTCTTCCAGCTCCAGGGAGAACAGGCTCTTGCGGCTCAGATCATTGAGGGTCATCACCGAAGGGACGACATGATGGCCACGGGCTTCCGCCAGCAATGAACAATAGTACCCCCGGCTCAGGTAGCGAGCGCTCTGGCACAGGTTGATAACCCGCACCCGACTGTTGGCAGCGTTGGACAGTTGCAGATATTGGTCAAAAGAGAGGACATCATCGCTGGGGTAATAAGGCGCCCAGTCCTTAACGTTATCGACCACCAGTAACAGACGGGACATGCGTTCACTTCCTCCTTGGAAGGCGGGTTATTGTGGGCTGACGATACGCGGAAAGCCGCACCTTGCCAATCATCGGCCCCATGCGCACTTCTACGCACAGAATGGAGCTACACTCCTTTAGGCAATTACCCACATAATAGCTCAAACCCTCCGGCTTGCCGGATCGACTGGGTTGACGATTTATCAGCCCGCGAGTAGCCACAACCCATGAGTGATTTTGTCCTGAGACAGGCGGATATCAAGGATCTGCAAGCGCTGGTCAAGCTCGAAAACCAGTGTTTCAGTGAAGACCGCATTTCCCGCCGCAGCTTCCGTCGCTTTATCGAGATGCCCAGAGACCGGGTGGTGGTGGCTGAGTCTGAGGGCAACCTGGCGGGCTATTGCCTGGTGCTGATGCACAAGGCCACGCGTCTCGCGCGCATCTACTCCATTGCCGTGTCACCGGATTATCGCGGCCATGGGCTGGGGGAAAAACTGGTACGTGCCGCAGAGGCGGAAGCCGTCAAGGCCGGTCGTATCGTGATGCGACTGGAGGTGCGGGAGGATAACACGCCGGCCATCGGCCTTTATGAGCGTCTCGGCTATCGCAAGTTCGGCACCTACCGGGATTACTATGAAGATCACGGCAATGCCCTGCGCTTCGAGCGGCGTATCCTGTTTTATGAGCCGTCCGATGACTTTGTGCAGGTGCCCTACTACCCTCAGAGTACGGAATTTACCTGCGGCCCCTCAGCCCTAATGATGGCGTTGGCAGCGGTCAATGATGAGCAGACTCTGACGACGCTGGAGGAACTGCGGGTATGGCGCGAGGCCACCACCATTTTCATGCTTTCAGGCCACGGCGGCTGCGGTCCCCATGGCCTGGCTCTGGCGGCCTGGCAGCGAGGCGTGGAGGTCTCTGCCTACATCAATCAGCAAGGGGCGTTGTTCAAGGATACGGTGCGCAACGAGGACAAGAAGCGGGTGCTGGAACTGGTGCATGAGGGCTTTATGTACGATATCGCCCTTACCGGCATCGAACTGCACCACGAACCGGTGACCCTTGAGGTACTGGAGTCAGCCCTCAGACAGGGGCGGATTCCGGTGATGCTGATCAGCACCTGGCAACTGAATCACAGCCGCGTCCCCCACTGGGTAACCCTGTGTGCCATGGATGACCAGTTCGTCTACCTGCATGACCCGGAGGTGGATGTTGCAGAGGGCGAAACCATTGCAGACAAACAGTACCTGCCCATTGACCGCCGGGTGTTTGAGCAGATGGCCCGCTACGGGGCCAACCAGCCCCTGCAGGCGGCGATTATTATCGGGCCACGGCGCCAGCCACAACCGGCCGCAGACCACTAGGCAAAGGTGGCGGACAGCTCTCTGATAAAGCGCAGGGGTTGATCCAGCAGCGGTACGTGGCCGCTGTTTTCCATCACCACCAGCTCCGCATTGGGCAGTAGATCCAGCATACGCAGTTGCCCGGCCCAGGGGTACATTTCCGAATGCCGCCCTACCATCACCCTTACCGGCAGTTCCAGCTGCGGCAACAACGGCAGAAAGTCATAGTCACGCTCAGCATAAGCCCGCATGTGCTGGTAGAGGGTGTACCAGTTATCCACCGGCACCAGCTCATTGGCCAGCAATGGCACGCTGGCAGCGCGCCGGGCGCCCCATTTCATCCAGGGTTTGCTGAGGGCTTTGGCCAGGAAATAGCCCAGGTCATCGTAGAACTGCTCACGAAGATCCGCGGGCAACGCCTCGAACGGGGTTTCCGCCGGGAAGCGCCCCAGGCGATCAAGGAACGGACGCCAGCGCTCAAGCTGCGCTGGCCCCTCCTCGCCGAAGATACCCCAGGGCCAGCCGTCGTCATGGCCAATACGGGGTGACTGATCGATATGCAGATAGCGCCGTACCTGGGCCGTACCGTAGAGCTCCATGTATCGCAACGCCGTACTGGCGCCCAGGGAGATACCCCCCAAACCCACCGGCTGGTTGCCCGTGAGCTGTTCAAGCACGGCATGCACATCCTGGGCGTGGCTGGTGAGGATGCAATCCTCCGTACAGGCATGGCGACTGGAGCCGCCAAAGCCACGGAAATCCGGCAGGATAAACTGGAAACGGTGGGCCAGCGGTAACACCACTGGTAACCAGTGCCGGCTTTCCATGCCAAAACCGTGCAGCAATACGATCTGCGGACCACGGCCGATAACACGAACATGGAGAGAGCGGCCATCAAGGGCCCGAATACGCGGCATATCAGCTTACCTACTGTTATGTGTACAGGCTGGAGCCTCAGCCCCACCACAACTGCAATAGCCAGGCACCCAATAAGCTTAGCAGTAACATGGGCAGTGACCAGACATGGAACGCCAGCCATAAGCCCCGCTGGCGTCCTAACCGTAATGCAATGAGGTTAGCCAGGGACCCAATGGCCAGGCCGAAGCCCCCGACATTGACACCCCAGGCCAACAATGCCCAGTGCTCGGAGAAGGCCGCCAGGAATATTGCCGCAGGCACATTGGAAATCACCTGAGACAGCAATGCCCCGCCGGTGATTTCACCGCCGGGCAGCGCGAGGAGATTGTCAGCCAATGCCGCCATCAAGGGCAACTGGGCGATGAGGCCAAGATTGACAAACATCAGGATAAAGATCACCAGTATCAGCCAGTCCACGCCCCGCAACACCTGCCGCCGCAGCAGCGTAAACAGCGCCAGCACCAGTACCAGACCGGCCAGCGTGTAGCCCATTTCCACCAGCAACAGAAATACCGGGTAACACAGCAGAGACAAGCGCAACAGCAGCGGGTCCAGCGCGCGCCGGACCGCCTGCCCCTCATGCAGATCCACCGCCCGGGCGGGAAAGGCACACAGGGTAAACACCAGCAACAGCGCCATCATCCATAGGCTGATGGGGGTCATGGCCCAGAAGAACGTCAGAAAGCTTTCACCGGACAGCTGCCAAAGATAGAGATTCTGGGGATTGCCGATAGGGCTGACGGCGGAGCCGGCATTCACCGCCAGCGCCTCAAAAATCACCAGCCGCCCGAGGGGCAGGCGGGCCACCAGGCCCAGACTGAGGGTCAGGGGCACGACGATAAACAGCGCCACATCATTAGTGATCAACGCCGACAACATCGCAGCGAACAGTACCAGCGCAACCGCCAGTTGCCGCTGGGTGTGCATGCGGGTCAGCAACCAGCGCCCTGCCCTGGCCAGCGCACCACTGTCTTCCAGGCCGCGACTCAACACCATCAGCCCGGCCAGAATACCCAGAGTGTGCCACTCCACCAGCCCGGGCAGGCCTTGCCAGTGGATGGGCAGGACAATCACCAGCCCTGCAAAGAGGACCAGCAGCCCCGTCAGGAACAGGTCTGTGGTCAGGCGCTGCCACAAAGCCGCCAGCAGCCGCATGGCGGGTCAGCCCAAAGCCACCAGTTCTGACTTCAGCGCAGCCACCTCATCCCGCAGCCGGGCAGCAGATTCAAAGTCCAGCTCCGCTGCGGCCTTGTACATATCATCCTCAAGCTTGCCAACGAGTTTGAGCAGTTCCTCTGGCGAGCGGATGTGGCCGGTGGCGTAACCAGCCGCGGTTTCAGCCACTTTCTGCCCAGGACGCTCACCACCGCGACGGCCACGGCCGCCACCACTGGACACGGCGCCTTCAAGGATGTCCTCTACCTTTTTGTTGAGTGCTGTCGGCGTAATGCCGTGGGCTTCATTATGAGCGACCTGTTTGGCCCGACGGCGGCTGGTTTCATCCATCGCCCGCTGCATGGAGCCCGTCACCCTGTCACCGTAGAGAATCGCCTTGCCGTTGACGTTGCGGGCCGCACGGCCGATGGTCTGGATCAGCGAGCGATCAGAGCGCAGGAAGCCTTCCTTGTCCGCATCCAGAATGGCCACCAGAGAAACTTCCGGCATATCCAGACCTTCCCGCAGCAGGTTGATGCCCACCAATACGTCAAACACGCCCTTGCGCAGATCACGGATGATTTCCACCCGTTCCACTGTGTCTATGTCCGAGTGCAGATAGCGCACCCGAATGTCATGGTCCATCAGGAAGTCTGTGAGATCTTCCGCCATACGCTTGGTCAGGGTGGTCACCAGTACACGATCCTGCACTGCAACCCGCTGGTGAATTTCCGACAGCAGATCGTCAACCTGGGTAGAGGCTGGTCTGACTTCGATTTCCGGGTCGATGAGCCCCGTGGGCCGCACCACCTGCTCCACCACCTGCCCGGCGTGATCAGCCTCATACTGGCCCGGCGTTGCGGAGACAAAGATCATCTGGGGCGCGATGCGCTCCCATTCGTCAAACCGCATGGGGCGGTTATCCAGTGCCGATGGCAGTCGGAAGCCGTACTCCACCAGGGTTTCCTTGCGGGACCGGTCGCCCTTATACATGGCACCGATCTGTGGAATGGTGACATGGGACTCGTCCACCACCAACAGGGCGTTGGGAGGCAGGTAGTCAAACAGGGTCGGTGGCGGCTCGCCCGGCGCCCGGCCAGAGAGGTAACGGGAGTAGTTCTCTATGCCGTTGCAGTAACCCAGTTCCAGCATCATCTCGATATCGTAGCGGGTACGTTCCTCCAGGCGCTGGGCTTCCAGCAGCCGGTTATTGTCCCGTAGCTGTTGGAGGCGCTCCCGCAACTCGTCCTTGATTCGCTCAATGGCATCCAGCACCACGTCCCGCGGGGTGGCATAGTGGGTCTTGGGGTAGATGGTGACCCGGGGCACCCGGCGCAGCACCTCGCCCGTTAACGGATCGAAATAGCTGAGGTTCTCCACTTCATCATCAAACAGCTCAATGCGGATGGCTTCCCGCTCCGATTCTGCCGGGAAGACATCAATCACCTCGCCCCGCACCCGATAGTTGGCCCGGTGGAACTCCACATCATTGCGGGTGTACTGCAGCTCGGCCAGTCGGCGCAGAATAAGGCGCTGGTCCACCTGGTCGCCCCGGTCCAGGTGCAGCATCATTTTCAGGTAGGACTGGGGATCACCGAGACCATAAATAGAGGAGACAGTAGCAACAATAATGGCGTCCTTGCGTTCCAACAGTGCTTTGGTGGCTGACAGACGCATCTGCTCGATATGCTCGTTGACCGAAGCATCCTTTTCGATAAAGGTGTCCGAGGATGGCACATAAGCTTCAGGCTGGTAATAATCGTAGTAGGACACGAAATATTCCACCGCATTGTTCGGAAAGAACGCCTTGAACTCCCCGTACAGCTGGGCTGCCAGGGTTTTGTTGTGGGCCATGATGATAGTGGGGCGCTGTACCGACTCAATCACATTGGCGATGGTGAAAGTCTTGCCTGAACCGGTCACCCCCAACAGCGTCTGATGCGCCAGACCTGAGTCAATGCCATCCACCAGTTCAGCAATGGCGCGGGGCTGATCCCCGGCCGGCTGGTATGCAGATTCCACCTTAAACATGCGTTGCCACCTTATCCTCAACAATCCTTCATGATAACATTCTGCCGTTTGAGCAATGTGTCCGTATCTATCGGTACATCAGCGCCTGCCATTAATTCGTCACCTCGTTCTGAAGGAGTGCCAGATTGGATCTTCATCTCTCCCGCCGCGTACAGGCTATCAAGCCGTCTCCCACGCTTGCCGTGACCAATAAAGCCGCCGAACTGCGCGCCGCTGGCCAGGATATTATTGGCCTGGGTGCCGGTGAGCCCGATTTTGACACTCCTCAGCACATCAAGGACGCGGCCATCGAAGCTATCAACAACGGCCAGACCAAGTACACAGCCGTGGATGGTACGCCGGCGCTGAAAAAGGCGATTATCGAGAAGTTCCGTCGTGACAATGACCTGAACTACGAAGCCAATCAGATTCTGGTGTCCTGTGGCGGCAAACAGAGCTTCTTTAACCTGGCACTGGCCATTCTTGATGCCGGTGATGAAGTGATCATTCCAGCCCCCTACTGGGTGTCCTACCCGGATATGGTGCTGGTGGCCGAAGGCAAGCCGGTTGTCATCGAAACCACACAGGATACACGCTTCAAGATCACCCCGGAACAGCTGGAAGCCGCTATTACCGAGCGCACCCGCCTGTTCGTGATCAACAGCCCCTCCAACCCCAGCGGCATGGCTTACTCGCTGGAAGAGCTGCAGGCGCTGGGTGAAGTCCTCAAGCGGCACCCCCACGTGATGGTAGCCACGGATGACATGTACGAGCCGATCCTGTGGACCGGCAAGCCGTTTGTGAACATCCTGAACGCCACGCACGAGCTGTATGATCGCACCTTTGTACTCAACGGCGTGTCCAAAGCCTATTCCATGACCGGCTGGCGTATCGGCTATGCTGCAGGCCCGGCAAAAATCATCGGTGCTATGAAAAAGATCCAGTCCCAGAGCACCTCCAACCCCACCTCTATTTCCCAGGTGGCGGCAGCGGCGGCGCTGTCCGGCCAGCAGGAGTGCGTCAAGGAGATGGTGGTTGCATTCAAGGAACGCCACGACTATCTGGTGGCCGCACTGAACGAACTGCCAGGGGTGGAATGCCTGAAAGGGGACGGCACCTTTTACGTATTCCCCAGTTTCCAGGGCGCCATTGATGCCAAGGCCGGCATCAGTAACGATGTGGAACTGGCAGAACTGCTGCTGAACGAAGCCGGCGTTGCGCTGGTACCGGGTTCCGCGTTTGGCACACCCGGCCACATGCGTCTGAGCTTTGCCACCAGCCTGGATGTGCTGAAAGAGGCCGTAGCGCGACTGGCCAAGGCACTTGCCTAAAAAGTTGCGAGCCAGGCTTGACGCAAGGCGCGTTACCTCTTAGTATACGCGCCTCGTCGATACTGACATTCCCCGATAGCTCAGTTGGTAGAGCAACGGACTGTTAATCCGTTTGTCCCTGGTTCGAGCCCAGGTCGGGGAGCCAAATTCTGAAAAGCCGCTTTTATAGCGGCTTTTTTGTTTTTTTCCAAGCCACCCGCTGGCGATCCCCCCCTCAATACTCATCGTAACGGACAACAAACCCCCTCCCCGGCCCCAGATTGGCCCGACCAGCCCTCGCACACCGGCGCGCCACTGACCATACTGCAAGGTGACGATAAAAATAACGAGGTGTCACCATGGCAACACTGCACCATCCTGCGGCTGAACGCGCCGGTACTGCCGACATCCCTGTCCGTCGCATGGACTTCGAGTTTGACGACAGTATTCCGAAGCACTGGTTTGGTGGCGATCCGCTACGAACCATGATTCTCACTGCAATGTCCTGCACCTTTCCCGAGGGCGAACGCATGTTTATGCGTTCTGTACGGCACTTCCAGCACCGCATCAAAGACCCGGAGTTACAGAAGCAGGTACGCGCCTTCATTGGCCAGGAGGCACACCACGGCAAGGAGCATGAAGCTTTTAACGCCTTCATGGGCCGCAAAGGGCTACCAACCAAATATCTGGATGCCTTCACACGGGAAGGTTTGCGCAAGGAGGAGGCTGTCTTCTCCCCACAGCGAATGTTGGCCAAAACCTGCGCCCTGGAACATTTCACGGCTATGTTTGCCGAGACGTTGCTGGAACACCCGGAATTGATTGCTGATATGGATGACCGCCTCAAACCCCTGTGGCTCTGGCATGCCGTTGAGGAAAGCGAGCACAAATCCGTGGCCTTTGATGTCTATCAGGACCAGGTTGGCAGCTATTGGATTCGCACCAGTGAGATGGCGTTAACCACAGTCCTGTTTACCTTTTTCTCCACGCTGCATACCCTCAAGCTGCTGGAAAGCGATCCGGATGCCAAGGCCGCACGCCAGCCACTGGGCCAGCAGGTACGCGGCCTTTGGCGCCACCGCTCATTGTTGGGCAAATTGACGCGCCAGTACCTGAGTTACTATCGGCCGGGCTTCCATCCGTCACAGAAAGACAGCTATCAGTTGCGCACCCGCGGGCTGGCACTCCTGGACAGCTACCTGAAGCTTAAGCCCGCCAAGGCAGCCTGAGCCACCCGTCCTCATAGGCGGGACGCCAGGTCCCGCTCTATGCGATCAGTTCTGAGGTAGGTCCAGGAATAGTCCAACAGGTTAAGGGCTGCGTAGACCGCCAGCAGGCATACCATCACTTCCAGCGTGCCGGTGACAGCAAAACTGGCGCGCATCATCAGATCAGCCAGCGCGAACAGGGCCAGCAATACGGTAAAGCCGTTGTAGGAGGTGCTGGCAGTGCGCATGCTGGACGCCAGCCGACGCCAGGACTTCGTGTTGCGGGCACTCTTCTGCCGGGACTGATGAGGCTCCGTGGTAACGCTCTCGCAGGCACCATAACGGGCCAACAGATTGCGCCTCATCATGCTGCGCTCAAGCTCTGGGTAGCCCGTCAGCTCATCGGAAAGAATGTTGGCCGGTAATTGCGCCAGTAGCACGCGAAAGCGATTCCAGAGGTAAAGCACCCACACCACCAACCAGGGCCAGGCGCCACCGTTCTGCAGATAGAGCCCCAGCGCAAGGCAGGGAAAGGTCATGCCTTCCACCATAAAGTGATTCCAGCGATCAATCACCGCACCGCGCACACTGGAGCGCCCATGGTGCCGGGCCAGCTGGCCATCCACATAATCCAGCAGATGATGCAGCAACAGCAACAGCGCGCCAACCAGCACGCCCCAAGGTGGGAAAATCAGCAACAAGGCGCCGGTAATACCCACCAGAAACATCGCCACCGAGGCATGATTCTCGTTCAGCCCCAGCCGCAGAAAAATGCGGGTGATCCGAAGCGAAAAAGGCAACCCGAACCAGCGGGAGAAGAAGTCGCCCCGCTCCCCCCGTAATGCCATTTCCGCCTCGCATAGCCGCTGAAAGTCCTTCTCCAAATCCACCGGCTGTTACTCCTTCTGTTGTCTTGTATTAGGGCACCTTGCGTCACCGCAACAGCTGGCCCCTTGAATCCCGGCGCTGACAGACAACAAAACTTACCGGCACCTTTGCTATCAGGTATCAGCATATTCCCATCAACTGCAAGACTTTCACCTCACAGTCATTACACAGCCACAGGCAGTCAAAATGGCACCTAACGACCATATCCTGACACTCCTTGACCTAGCGGCAGAACGCAACAACATCTTATACTTTGAAAAAAAGCGCGCCCAAGGTACGCTTCCAATAACATGAATCCGGAATGAAACTTATGCCCCAGCCGCCACGGCCATGTCGTCTGCTGCACGCAGGCCTGCTGATGCTTGCATCACTGCCCCTGTGGGCGAATGAGCGGGTGGTGACCATAGGCACCGGCGAGTGGCCGCCCTACGTGGTGACAACCGCCAGCCACTTCGGTCCTATTGGTGAAGTGATTGTTGAAGTGTTCGCATCGCAAGGGTATGACGTACGCTTTGTAGACCTACCGTGGAACCGCGCTTTCATGATGCTCAGCAACGGTGAGATTCATGGACTGATGCCAGCCTATTGCTCAAAGGAACGGGGACAGGTCTACCACTGCAGTGACACCATCATGGAAGGGAAGCAGGTACTGTTTCATCGCAGGACCCTGCAGTTTGACTGGGTAACGGAGGAAGACCTGGCAGATCTGAGTATTGGCGCCACACTGGGTTACTTCTATGGCGATCGGTTTGGTGAGCTGGAGGCCAGCAACCTGCTGAATGTCATCAGAACCGCCAAGGACGAAACCAATGTCCGCCTTCTCAGCCGTGGCCTGATTGACATCTATCCTCAGGATGTGGCAGTTGGCTATAGCCTGATCAGCACGCTGCTGGACCCGGACGATAGCAGCAACCTGACCCACCACCCTCGCCCGCTGCACACGGAGTCCCTGCACCTGCTATTTCGGCGGGACACAGAGGGACAACAGCTACTGAACTATTTCAACAGCGGCCTGACCCAACTCCGCGATGATGGGCAGTTGAACATGCTGCTGGAATCCCTGCTGTTCCCTGCCGAGGCCATGGCAAATCCCTGATCAGCCAATTTCCGCCACTATCGCTTCCAGCGCCTTGAGCGGATCACTGGCCTGGGTGATGGGGCGACCGATGACCAGGTAGTCACTACCCGCATCAAGCGCCTCCCGCGGCGTCATAACCCGCTGCTGATCACCACGATCAGCCGTCGCCGGACGAATACCGGGCGTTACCAGCTTGAACCCGGCACCATGGGCAGACTTCAGCATGCGCGCTTCCTGGGCCGAGCAGACCACCCCATCAAGGCCACTGTTTAACGTCAGCGCCGCCAGTCGTTGTACATGATCAGCTGCGGTGCCTGGAATGCCCAACGCTGCCAGCTCACCATCGCTCATACTGGTCAGCACAGTTACTGCAATCAGCAGGGGGCGATCATCCCCATACTGCTCCAGCCGTTCCCGGCAGGCGACCATCATGTGCTCGCCACCGGAGGCATGCACATTAACCATCCAGACACCCAGATCGGCGGCGGCAGCGACGGCAGCTGAGGTGGTATTAGGAATGTCATGAAACTTCAGGTCCAGAAACACATCAAAGCCGCGCCCCTGCAGCGCATTCACCAGCGACGGGCCAAAATGCGTAAACATTTCCTTGCCAACCTTCACACGGCAAAGTGCCGGGTCCAGCTGATCCACCAGGGCCAGCGCTGAGCGCTGATCCGCAAAGTCCAACGCCACAATAATGGGTTTGGTATTCAACAAAACCTGTTCCTCTGATAGTGATGTGGGGGCGGGCTACTCCGCCTCCACACCCTGAATGGGCTTGATAGTTTCCCACTGTTTGCAACTGGGGCAAAGCCAATGCAGCTGCTGGCCGGAAAAGCCGCAGTTATCGCAGCGATAGACGGGCCGGTTTGCCAGTATCAAGTGGCCGATACGGGCCACCAAACGCCCTTCGTCCGTGGTCATGCCTTTTTCATAACCGGCCATTTCCACCAACCGCAACAAACCTTTAACACTGGGTCTGATTTCCAACTCTTCACGCAGGAAATCAATGGCGGCCGGGCGCCCTTCGTTGTGCTCAACAATTTCCACCAGCGCCAACAGCAGACTGGTACTGGGCCAGGTCTCATACAGTTTACGCAGGCGCTTGCCCAATTTGCTGATATCACCGTGCTCGCGCTCGTACTTCATCAGCCGGTCTATGGCTTCAGGACCAAATGACGGGTTCTGATCAAAGACCCGCAGAAATGCCCCCGTCACTTCCCGGTGATTACCATGACGCCCCTGCACTTCTGCCTGGATAAAGGTGGCCCGCACACAGGTTTTGTCGTGGCTGAGGGCTGCCTTGAGCAGGTTCTGCACGGTCCAGCGATCATCGTGCCGCAACGCATCCCGGGCCAGCTCACAGGTCAGGTAGGCGATTTGCTTCTTGAATTTGGGGTCTGGCAGGCCACGGGACAGGCTGCTGGCAACCTGCCGTGCTTTTTCCCACTCCCGCTCCTGCTGATAGAGGTCTATCAACTGGGTGGAAGCCTTGAGGCTGTAATCCTTGCTACCCAGCAGCTGCTGCAGCAGGGACTCGGAACGATCCAGCAAGCCTGCCGCCTGGTAATCCATGGCCAGCTCATATGTGACCTGTGGGGAATACCGTGGCGGCAGATCAGGGCGGGCAAGCAGATTCTGGTGTATCAGGGTGGCGCGGTCTGTTTCACCCTTATTGCGGAAGTGCGCACCAATGGACAGGTGAAGGCTGACGGTGTCTTTGTTGACTGGCAGAGACTCAACAAAATTCTCCACAGCCTGGTCGGAGTAATTAGTAAACAGAAACTGCAGGCGATCCCGCAGGGAGGACTCGTCCTCAATCTGTTTGCGCCGGGCCTTACCTGAGCGCCCCCAACGGCCTGCTGCCCAGCCGGCCCCAACCGCTACCGTAAGCAGCAGCCACTGCACAATAATGTCCATTAAAGTGACCGCTCTGGCTCCGCCCGGGCTTTATCCAGAGCGCGTTCAGCACGCTCCAGGCGCTTCTGCAGATGTCGCTTGGTGGCGAACAGGTGCATGGTAGCAAGACCCGCCAGCAGGAGAGCAAACAGGGCGCCAGAGATGAACGCCAGAATGACCCACAGAGCAACACCCCGGGGCTCAGTCTGATAGACCAGGAAGTTAAGGGAGACCGCCATCTGATTATTGAGCGAAAAAACCAGCGCCACAAAAACCAGCACAATCACGACCAAGGCGATGACCGCCTTTTTAAAACCAGCCATAGATCTGGTGGCTCCCTTCTAGGTAATCAGTAATCCTGCCCGACACTCTCATTGACTTGCTCACGCAACTCCTTACCGGGTTTGAAATGTGGTACGTATTTGGCCGGCAATTGTACCGACTCACCCGTCTTGGGATTGCGCCCCACCCGGGCAGCCCGGTGGTGGAGGGAAAAACTGCCAAAGCCGCGGATCTCAATGCGCTGCCCCTCAGCCAAGGCCTGGGACATATGCTCGATGATGGTCTTAACCGCCAACTCGACATCTTTGACTGAGAGCTGTGTCTGTTTGGACGCAATCAGTTCGACCAGTTCAGACTTCGTCATGAGGTTCACCTTTTCTCGTTCTTATTGCGATGTACACGCACCCTACTTGAACGTAGTTTAGCTAACCTCAAAAAAAACACAAAAAAAACGGGCTGTTACAGCCCGTTTTTTTCACCATCAAGACTGATTATCAGTCTTTGCTGGCATTTTGCTGCTGCAACTGCTCTTTGATCAGGTCACCGATGGTGGTTGCACCACTCATTTCGGTGGCCTTGTCACGCACGTTCTGCAGCGCGGCCTTGTCTTCTTCAACGTCCTTGGACTTGACAGACAGGTTGATCACGCGGTTTTTGCGATCGATGCTGATGATCTTGGCTTCAACTTCGTCGCCTTCTTTCAGCGCATTACGTGCATCTTCAACACGGTCACGGCTGATTTCGGAGGCTTTCAGGATCGCTTCAACTTCTTCGTTCAGGGCTATAACAGCAGCCTTGGCGTCAACAGAAGTCACAGTACCCTTAACGATGGAGCCTTTGTCGTTCAGCTGAACAAACTCAGCAAACGGATCGCTTTCCAGCTGCTTGATACCCAGAGAGATACGCTCACGCTCAGGATCTACAGACAGGATGACGGTATCAACTTCGTCCCCTTTCTTGTAGTTGCGTACAGCTTCTTCACCGGTTTCGTTCCAGCTGATGTCAGACAGGTGAACCAGACCGTCAATGCCGCCATCCAGACCGATAAAGATACCAAAGTCAGTGATGGACTTGATCTTGCCGGAGATGCGATCGCCTTTGTTGAAGCGGCCGGAGAAATCTTCCCAGGGGTTGGATACACACTGCTTGATACCCAGGGAGATACGACGACGCTCTTCGTCGATATCCAGAACCATTACTTCAACATCATCACCTACCTGAACAACCTTGGAGGGATGAATGTTTTTGTTGGTCCAGTCCATCTCAGACACGTGCACCAGTCCTTCAACACCTTCTTCCAGCTCGGCAAAGCAGCCGTAGTCAGTCAGGTTGGTTACGCGCGCGGTTACACGGCTGTTCTCTGGGTAGCGTGCCTTGATTTCAACCCAAGGATCTTCGCCCAGCTGCTTCAGGCCCAGAGATACACGGTTACGGTCACGATCAAACTTCAGGACCTTAACATTGATCTCGTCGCCCACATTGACGATTTCGCTCGGATGCTTGATACGCTTCCAAGCCATGTCAGTGATGTGCAGCAGGCCGTCAACGCCACCCAGGTCTACGAAGGCACCGTAGTCGGTCAGGTTCTTGACGATACCTTTGAGTTCCAGACCTTCGGTCAGAGTCTCGAGCAGCGCATCACGCTCTGCACTGTTCTCAGCTTCCAGTACCGCACGACGGGATACAACCACGTTATTGCGCTTCTGGTCCAGCTTGATGACCTTGAATTCCAGCTCTTTGTTCTCCAGGTGCGCAGTGTCGCGAACCGGTCGAACATCAACCAGGGAGCCCGGCAGGAACGCACGGATGCCAGCCAGATCTACAGTGAAGCCACCCTTCACCTTGCCGTTGATCACACCTTTGACAACTTCTTCTGCTTCGAAGGACTTCTCCAGTACCTTCCACGCTTCGGCACGCTTGGCCTTCTCACGTGACAGACGAGTTTCGCCGAAGCCGTCTTCTACCGCGTCGAGAGCTACGTCGACAACGTCACCGATCTTGATTTCCAGCTCGCCCTTTTCGTTCAGGAACTGGGAAGCAGGAATCACGCCTTCAGATTTCAGGCCAGCGTGAACGGTTACCCAATCGTTGTCGATGTCAACCACGGTTCCCTGAACAATGGAACCTGGCTGCATATCAATTTCTTTCAGGCTTTCTTCAAATAATTCCGCAAAGCTCTCGCTCATTATGTGTCCTATGTGATCAACGCAAGTTTCTCCGCACTGCCAGTCGCGCGGTCTATGGGTTTAAATCCGGATAAAGCTGCCAATACTGGCGGGCGAAACAGCTTAACCGGCTTCCAATGACAAAAAGGTGTAGTCAGGCCTGACTCTGTAGAGCCATAATCCTGCCTAACACCTCTTCTATACTTAATCCTGTTGAGTCAATGACTTGCGCATCTTCAGCAGGCTTAAGCGGGGCTGATGTCCGGTTCATATCCCGGTCATCCCGTGCCCGTATCTCGTCTAAAAGGGCCGTAATATTAACATCGACACCCGCCTGCTTCAACTGGCTGTAGCGTCGTTGCGCCCGCTCTTCAGCACTGGCGGTCAGGAACACCTTGACCGGAGCATCCGGAAACACCACTGTCCCCATGTCCCGGCCATCGGCCACCAGCCCTGGCGCCTTGCGAAAATCCCGTTGCAACTGCAATAGCGCATCTCTCACTAACTGGATGACCGCAATTCGAGAGGCGTTATCGCCACAGGTTTCAGTGCGGATGGCGGCACTCACATCCTCATTTTCCAGCACTACCCGCGCGGGCTCTCCGGCCGGGCCGGGCTCAAAGCGCACATCGAGATTACGAGCCACTGTCGCCAGCGCACCTTCATCATCAAAGGCTATCCCTTTGCGCTCCGCCGCCAGGGCAGTCAGCCGGTACAGGGCACCGCTGTCCAGCAGGTGCCAACCCAATTGACGCGCCAACAGCTGGGTTACCGTGCCTTTGCCGGAACCACTGGGGCCATCGACGGTGATCACGGGTACCGGTTTCGCAGCCGTCATTTATGCCTCCTCGGCACGGATCTGAATACCGGTGCCAGCCGCCAGCTCGACAAAACCCGGGAAGGAGGTGGCAACATTGGCACAGTCCAGCACCTTGATATCACCTTCAGCGCGCAAGGAAGCCACGGCGAAGGACATGGCAATGCGGTGGTCACCGTGGCTATCCACTGTTCCGCCGCTAATGCTTTGCCCGCCCGGAATGATAATACCGTCGTCTGTCACCGTGGTCTGCACGCCAACGGCGGCAAGGCCATCCGCCATTACCTGAATACGGTCACTCTCCTTGACCCGCAACTCTTCCGCGCCCGTCAGTACCGTCTCACCTTCAGCAAAGGTCGCTGCAATGAACAGCACCGGGAACTCATCAATGGCCAGGGGTACTTCCCGCTCAGGAATCCGGATACCTTTCAGTGGCGCCTGGCGCACACGGATATCTGCTACCGGCTCGCCACCTACCTCACGCTCATTGAACAGCTCGATATCTCCCCCCATCAGGCGCAGGATATTGATCACCCCGGTCCGGGTCGGGTTGATACCCACATGACGCAGGGTCAGATCGGCACCTGGTGTAATGGACGCCGCCACCAGGAAAAACGCCGCCGAGGATATGTCCGCTGGCACATCAATGCGGGTCGCCGCCAGGCGGCCACCCCCGTTAACCGCAGCGGTGGCACCGTTACGATGCACCGGATAACCGAAGCCCGTCAGCATGCGCTCGGTATGGTCGCGGGTGGGGGCGGGCTCCGTCACTGAGGTGGTGCCATCGGCATACAGACCTGCCAGCAGCAGGCAGGACTTGACCTGGGCGCTGGCCATGGGCATGTCATAATGGATGCCTTTGAGGGGCTGACCACCCTTGATTCGCAGGGGCGGGCGACCACCGTCAGCCGTGTCGATAACCGCACCCATCAGGCGCAGCGGATCAGCCACCCGACCCATGGGCCGTTTGGACAGGGAGCTGTCACCCGTCAGTTCGGTGTCAAAGGCCTGGGCCGCCAGTAAGCCAGCGAACAGGCGCATGCCGGTACCGGAGTTGCCCAGATACAGCGGACCACGGGGCGCCTGCAGACCGTCGATGCCAACACCGTGAATCTTCACGTAGCCGTTATCGGGGCCTTCAATGGTCACGCCCATATCGCGGAATGCCTGCAGGGTCGCCAGGCTGTCTTCCCCTTCAAGGAAGCCTTCCACCTCGGTAATACCATCAGCCAGAGCGCCCAGCATGATGGAACGGTGGGACATGGACTTGTCACCGGGAACCCGGATGTCACCGGTCATAGAGCCACCCGGGCTCAGGTGGAAAGTTACCTGCTTCTGGTTCATGGTTGTCACGTACGCCTGTCCTGAAAGCATTTTTGAAAAATGTTCACGTGCCGCCTTGGCACGACTGAATACCCTTAACAGCAATGCGCCATCCTGGCGCTCAATGGCCTGGCGCAGCTGCTCCAGATCCTGATTGAAGTGATCAATAACCCGCAACACCGCGTCGCGGTTGGAAAGAAAGATGTCGTGCCACATGACCGGATCACTGGCCGCAATGCGGGTGAAATCCCGAAAACCACCGGCGGCATAACGGAAAATATCCAGGTTGTCGTCCTCACCCGCCAGAGTGTCCACCAGCGAGAAAGCAATCAGGTGAGGCAGATGGCTGGTGGCAGCAAGGACTTCATCATGACGCTCCACTGACATGGTCAGCACCGTGGCGCCACACCCCTCCCAGAGCGCGGTCAAGCGCGCCAGCGCCTGTGGCTGATGGTCATCCAGCGGTGTCAGTATGACCTTGTGGTTCTCAAACAGATTCGCGCGGGCCGCCGACACACCGCTTTTCTCCGAGCCGGCAATGGGGTGGCCGGGTATAACGTTGGCCGGCACTTCGCCGAATACAGCCCTTACGGACGCCACAAAGCTACCCTTGGTACTGCCGACGTCGGTTATCAATGCTGTCGGGTCCAGGTTCGCCCTGAGCTCTTCGAGTACCGGCTCAATCGCCCGTACAGGCACCGCCAGCACCACCAGATCGGCCCCCTTCACAGCGGCCGCAATAGACTCGGCAGCTTCGTCAATAACCCCCAGCTTAAGCCCTGTTTGCAGCTCATCGGCGCGCCGGTCTGCCGCCACAACGGTGGTGGCAAGGCCATGCTGGCGAATGGCGGCGGCCAGTGAGCCGCCAATCAGACCAAGGCCAATCACCGCTACCCGACTGAACAAAGGGGCTTGATGTGCCATATCAGTGCCCTGCCCCTTCCGCCAGCACTTCAGCCAGGGCGTCCAGGAAACGCTGATTCTCCGCAGGCAGCCCCACCGATACACGCAAGTGGCGTGTCATGCCGTAGCCTGCCACCGGGCGCACAATGACACCTTTGGCTAGCAGTTGCTGATAAATGGCAGCGGCCTGCTCACCTACTTCAACTGCGACAAAATTGCCAGCGGAGGGAATATAGGGCAAGCCCAGCGCATCAAACCCGGTCTGCAACTGTTGCAAACCCGCACTATTCACCTTACGCGCCTGCTCGAGGTAAGCCTCATCATCAAGCACGGCCGTGGCAGCAGCCAAAGCAATGCTGTCCACATTGAAGGGCTGCCGCACCCGGTTAAGAATATCGGCAATCACCGGGGATGAAATGCTGTAACCCACTCGCAAGGCCGCCAAACCCCAGGCCTTGGAAAAAGTACGTGTAACAATCAGATTGGGGTAACGCGCCAGCAGCGCAACACCGTCGGGAAAACCATCATCGGCAGACAGGTATTCGCAATAGGCTTCATCAAGCACCACCAGCACCCGCTCAGGCACCTGATCCAGAAAGCGTTGCAAGGCCTCTGCCCCATGCACAGTCCCCGTGGGGTTGTTGGGGTTGGCCACAAAAATCAGCCGGGTGCGCTCGGTAACCGCCGCCGCCATGGCGTCCAGATCATGCCCCCAGTCGCGATCCGCAACCTCAACACAGGTGGCGCCTGCCGCCAGTGTGGCCAACGGGTATACGGCAAAGGCATAGCGGGAGTAGATCACTTCAGCGCCAGGCCCGGCGAAACCCCGGACCACCAGCTCCAGCACATCATTGGAGCCATTACCCAGGGTGATCTGTTCTGGCTTGACACTCAGGCGCTGAGACAATTTCTGCTTGAGGGAGAAGCCGTTGCCGTCCGGGTAGCGGCAAAGGTCCGCCAGGGCATCTCGGGCGGCAGCCAGGGCGAGTTCGCTGGGCCCCAGCGGGTTTTCATTGCTGGCCAGTTTGACAATACTGGCGGGATCCAGATTCAGTTCACGGGCCAGCTCCTCAATGGGCTTGCCCGGCTGGTAGGGCATCAATGCTTGTACGCCTTCGGGGGCCAGGGCCCGGAAATCAATCGTCATGGTCAACTCCGGCTAGTCGCGGCGGTTGGCAGTCACACAGTTGCAATCGGCAGTTTTACAGAACACCAACGGGATAGGAACCCAGCAGTTTGAGCTCTACCGCCTCGGCTTCGATCTCTTTCAGTACCTGGTCAACGATGTCATCCGACACATGGCCTTCAAAATCGATATAGAACACGTAGGCCCAGGTGCCGCTTGGCGACGGCCGGGTTTCTATACGGGTCAGGCTGATACCGTGGCGATGGAACGGCTCCAGCACATGATAAAGGGCGCCCGGTTTGTTGCGCATGGACACCAGGATGGAGGTTTTGTCCTGACCGCTGGCATTTACCAGCTCACGGCCAATAATCAGAAACCGGGTGGTGTTGTCGGGCCGGTCCTCAATAGAGTTTGCCAATGCCCGCAAACCATAGAGTTCCATGGCCATATCACCGGCAATAGCCGCCGTGCCCGGCTCTTCCGCTGCGCGACGGGCGGCCTCAGCATTGCTGCTGACAGCGATACGCTCAACACCCGCCCAGTGGGTATCAAGCCACTGGCGACACTGGGCCAGGGATTGCTGGTGCGAGTAAATGCGGGTGATGGCTTTCTCGTCCGTGCCGGTTGCTGTCAGCAGGTGGTGGTGAATGCGTAGCTGCACTTCACCACAGATCTTCAGGGGTGAGCGCTGAAACATGTCGAGGGTATGGTTGACCATGCCCTCGGTGGAGTTCTCCACTGGCACAACGCCATACTGGGCGGCGCCGGATTCCACTTCGCGGAATACCGCATCAATAGCCGGCAGCGGGTTGGTGTTGACTGAATGACCAAAATGCTTGAGGGCTGCCGCCTGGGTGAAGGTGCCGGCAGGCCCCAGAAAAGCGACGTGCATGGGCTTTTCCAGCGCCAGACAGGCGGACATGATTTCCCGGAACAGCCGTGCCATCTCCTCACCTGCCAGCGGCCCCGGATTCTCGTCCTTGATACGGCGCAGCACCTGGGCTTCCCGTTCCGGACGGTAAAACAGAACCTCCTGACCGGGGTTGGCGGCCATCTTGACCTCCGCCACTTCCTGCGCACAACGGGCACGGGCGCTTATCAGTGTCATGATCTGACGGTCCAGGCTGTCGATCTCGTCGCGCAGCTCAGCCAGCCGGGTCTGCTCAGCCGTCATATCAGGCGTGCTCCTTCTCGAACTCGGTCATGTAGGCTATCAGGGCATCCACACCTGCTTCCGGCATGGCGTTATATATACTGGCGCGCATACCACCAACGGACCGGTGGCCCGCCAGGTTGAGCAACCCACGGGCCTCAGCGCCCTGCAGGAAGACTTTGTTCAAGGCATCGTCCGCCAGGGTAAAAGGCACATTCATCCAGGAGCGGAAGCGTGGCTCAATGGGATTGGCGTAAAAGTCACTGTCGTCGATAAAACCGTAGAGTTTCTTCGCCTTGCGCGCATTAACTTCACCGATGGCCGCCACGCCACCCTGACGTTTCAGCCACTGGAAGACCAGCCCCGCCAAATACCAGGAGTAAGTGGACGGCGTGTTGTACATGGAGCCGTTATCGGCAGCAACCTTGTAGTCCAGCATGGTAGGGGTGTGCGGGCTGGCTTTACCCAGCAGGTCTTTACGCACCATTACCACCACCAGTCCGGACGGGCCGATATTCTTTTGCGCGCCGGCATAGATCAGACCAAAACGGGATACATCCAGCGGGCGAGACAGGATGGTGGAGGACAGGTCTGCCACCAGCGGCACCCGACTTTCCGGAATGAAGTCAAACTCCAGGCCACCGATGGTTTCGTTGGGCGTGTAGTGCAGGTAGGCCGCCTGCGGGTCACACTGCCACTCGCTTTCAGGTGCGATGGTGGTGTAACCGCTGGCAGCGCTGCTGCTGACCACATTGACCTGACCAAAGCGTTTGGCCTCAGCAATGGCTTTCTTGGACCAGATGCCGGTGTCCACATAGTCGGCAGAGGTTTTATCCCCCAGCAGATTCAGCGGAATGGCCGCAAACTGGCTGCTGGCGCCGCCCTGCATGAAGAGTACGGCGTAGTCATCAGACACGCCCGCCAATTCGCGAAAGTCCCGCTCGGCCTGTTCGGCAATAGCGACGAACTCATCACTGCGGTGGCTCATCTCCATCACGGACATGCCTGTTCCGCGCCAATCAAGCATTTCCTCACGGGCCTGCTCAAGCACTTCGGTCGGCAGGGCTGCCGGACCAGCACAGAAATTAAACGCTCTGCTCATTACCGCTTTGTCTCTGTCTTAAACCAAAACAGCGCCGGGCAAGCCCGGCGCATCTCGTATCCCACTGCTTAATTACAGTCGGCTGTTATACGTCTTCAGGCGCATCGGTATCCAGATTGTCGCCAGCAGCGTCATCACTGCCGTCATCAACCAGCGCACCTTCATCATCACCCGTGTCGGCAATACGTTCAACGCCCACCAGGCGCTCATCTTCCTGGGTCAGACGAATCAGGCGCACGCCCTGGGTATTACGACTCAGAACGGATACTTCGTCAGTCCGGGTGCGCACCAGCGTGCCCTTATCAGAGATCAGCATCATCTCGTCGCCGTCGAACAACTGCAGGGCCGTAACCAGATTGCCGTTTCGCTCCGAGCACTGCATAGCGATAACACCCTGACTGCCACGACTGTAGGTGGGGAAGTCTTCCAGTGCCGTACGCTTGCCGTACCCGTGCTCACTGGCCGTCAGCACCACGCCACCCGGCTGCGGAATGATCAGCGATACCACACGATAGCCTTCCGGCATGCGAATACCCCGCACACCGCGGGCTGTCCGGCTCATGGGCCTGACGGCTTCTTCGTTGAAACGTACCGCTTTACCGGCAGAGGAGAACAGCATCACTTCCGCAGTACCATCGGTAATGGCGGCGCCGATCAGGGTGTCGCCTTCGTCCAGGTTAAGCGCAATCAAGCCGTTGCTGCGCGGACGCGAGAAGTTCGGCAGCGGCGTCTTCTTGACCACCCCGGCCGATGTGGCCATCAGCACAAACTGATCTTCGGCATAATCCTTGACCGGCAGGAAGGTGGTAATGCGCTCACCCTCGTCCAGCGGCAGGATATTCACCATCGGGCGACCACGGGAGCCGCGGCTGCCTCTGGGAATCTCAAACACCCGCAACCAATAGACCTTACCGCGGTTGGAGAAGCAGAGAATGGTGTCATGGGAGTTGGCAACCAGCAGCTTCTCAATAAAGTCTTCGTCTTTCATCGACGTGGCGGCTTTACCCCGGCCACCGCGACGCTGGGCCTGATAATCTTCAACAGCCTGGGTCTTGGCGTAGCCACCGTGGGAGATGGTGACCACCAGATCCTCTTCATCAATCAGGTCAGCGATGGTGAGGTCACGGCGGGAGCTGGTGATCTCGGTACGACGCTCATCACCGTACTCCGCCACCACTTCCTGCAGCTCCTCGCGGATCACCTGCATCAGGCGCTCCGGGTCCGCCAGGATCTCCAGCAGCTCGGCAATACGGGCAACAATGTCCTTATACTCGTTCTGCAGCTTCTCGGTTTCGAGGCCGGTCAGACGGTGCAGGCGCAGATCCAGAATGGCCTGGGCCTGCTCCGGTGACAGGTAATACTGGCCGTCACGCAGGCCGTAGTATTCCGGCAGCTCATCAGGACGGCAGGCGTCTTTCCCTGCCCGCTCCAGCATGGCCATCACATCACCCGAGGACCAGCCCTGGGCAATCAGTTTCTCTTTGGCTTCCGCCGCGGACGGCGAGGCCTTTATCAGGGCGATGATCTCGTCAATATTGGCCAGCGCAACCGCCAGACCTTCCAGGATATGACCCCGTTCCCGCGCTTTGCGCAGTTCAAAAATGGTCCGACGGGTGACCACTTCACGACGGTGACGCACGAAGGCGTCCAGCAGTTCACGCAGGTTGAGAATGCGCGGCTCGCCGTCAATCAGGCCCACCATGTTGATACCGAAGACGGTTTCCAGCTGGGTCTGGGCAAACAGGTTATTGATGATCACTTCCGGGTTTTCACCGCGGCGCAGTTCAATCACCACCCGGATACCTTCCTTGTTGGATTCATCCCGCAGTTCCGAGATGCCTTCCAGACGCTTTTCCTTCACCAGCTCCGCGATCTTCTCGATCAACCGGGCCTTGTTGAGCTGGTAGGGCAGCTCGGTAATGATGATGGCATCCCGATTGGTTTTATTGTCGTGCTCGATCTCGTGACGGGCACGGATATAGATGCGACCACGGCCGGTACGGTAGGCCTCAATGATACCGGCGCGACCGTTGATGATACCCTGGGTCGGAAAATCCGGCCCGGGGATATATTCCATCAGCTCATCCGGCGTCAGGTCCGGGTTATCAATCAGGGCCAGACAGCCGTTCACCACTTCGGTCAGGTTGTGGGGCGGAATGTTGGTGGCCATGCCCACGGCAATACCGGAGGAGCCGTTAACCAGCAGGTTGGGCACCCGCGTGGGCAGCACTTCGGGGATCTGCTCGGTGCCATCATAGTTGGGCACGAAGTCGACGGTTTCTTTCTCGAGATCCGCCAGCAACGCGTGCGCCATTTTTTCCATGCGGATTTCGGTGTAACGCATGGCAGCGGCGTTGTCGCCATCGATGGAACCGAAGTTACCCTGGCCATCCACCAACGGGTAGCGCAAGGAGAACGGCTGTGCCATCCGGACGATGGTGTCGTAGACCGCAGAGTCACCGTGAGGGTGATATTTACCGATAACGTCACCCACCACACGGGCGGATTTCTTGTAGGCCTTGTTCCAGTCGTTACCCAGTTCGGACATGGCGAAGAGCACACGCCGGTGCACGGGCTTGAGGCCGTCCCTGACGTCTGGAAGCGCCCGCCCGACGATGACGCTCATGGCGTAATCGAGGTAGGACTGCTTGAGCTCATCTTCAATATTTACGGGCAGGATCTCTTTGGCTAACTCACCCATCGAGAAAGGTTCCTTTGCGTTTGCTGGAAGTCGTTATGTGGCCCGGGCCGATGTACTGCCGGGGCTGGTTTTATTTTTCTGGCGGGCATAAAAAAGCCGCCCATATCAAGCGGCTTATAGTAACACAATTGCGAACTTAAAGTGTCGATTTGGGGGCAAAAGAGCATGCGCCCCCGAGAACCGCGCTGCATGCGGTCAGTCGAACACTACCGTCTTGTTTTCAAAGATAATCACGCGATCTTCGATATGCGCGCGCAGGCCGCGGGAGAGGACGTTTTTCTCCACATCCTTGCCGAGACGCACCATATCGTCGATAGAGTCACTGTGGCTGATACGGATAACGTCCTGCTCGATGATGGGACCTTCGTCCAGATCCTGAGTCACGTAGTGACAGGTGGCGCCGATCAGTTTGACACCGCGACTGTAGGCCTGATGGTAAGGGCGAGCGCCGGCAAAAGATGGCAGGAAGCTGTGGTGAATGTTGATGACCTTGCCACTGTAACGCTCACAGAGCTCCGCCGGCAGGATTTGCATGTAGCGGGCCAGTACAATCACATCTGTCTGGTAGTCATCAAACAGCTGACCAATCTGGGCAAAGGCTTCAGCCTTGTTGTCCTTGTTGACAGGAATATTGTGGTACGGAATGTCGTGCCATTCGACGATACGGCGCAGGTCATCGTGATTAGAGATCACCGCTACCACTTCTGCATTCAGCTCCTTGCTGTGCCAGCGGTGCAGCAGGTCGAACAGACAGTGGGATTCTTTGCTGCACATCAGGATAACGCGCTTGGGCTGGGCGGAGTCCGCCACATGCCAGCGCATGTCAAACTCCCGGGCGATGGGTTCAAAGGCGGTGCGGAACTGCTCCAGCCCGAACGGCAGGGAGTCAGCACGGATCTCGTGGCGCATGAAGAACCAGCCTGTCTGGTTGTCTGAGTGGTGGCTCGCTTCGGTAATCCAACCGTTATAGGTCGTTAGAAAATTACTGACTTTCGCGACTATGCCTACCCGATCAGGGCAGGAAATCACCAGACGGTACGTATGCTCCATGGAGGCTAACCTTCTCTTACTGACGATGCACACGGGCGGGAGAGCCCCGCCCTGAAAAAAGACCCGTGATGATAGCCTATCTGGCGGGCGCTGACGACGTACGTATTGTCCGAAAACCGGAGGGCACCGCTAAAACGATGCCTCCAGACGCAGATACCACTGGTCGCGACCCAGTTCATCATCCAGGCCCCGGGCGTAACCCGCCCGCACGGGCAGCAGGGCGTTGTAACCCAGCACCAGCTCGGTGGTCAGTTCAGCGCCAACAGCAATCAGCGTGCGGTCCTCCGGGTCTGGCAATACCACCCGCTCGGCCCGCGCCACTTCACTGGTCAGGGCACCGTGGATACGCCCCAGGCCAACCGGCCACAGGTTCCAGTTGCGCTGAACATCCAGCAGAGGGAAACGGTATTCAAGACTGGCTTTGCCGAGGCTGCCCGCAAATACAGTGCCGCGATCATAGCCCCGTAGGGTCATTTCATCCCGGCCAAACCAGCCCTGGCTGAGGATACCGGCCCCGCCACCCAGGCCAAAGGCCAGGCCACCGTCATCCACATGCACCAGGTGTATATGACCCGCCAGCACATGGGAGCGCCCCAGATGCAGATACTCACTCAGATTGAGCTGATAGATCTGGCCGTCAAAATCGCTAGCGCCGGTGTTGCTCTCAGCCGTCAACATCAAGCTGCGCCCGGTGGTGGGGCTGATACTGTAACGATAACGCTGGGCGTTGCTGTAGCGGGCCGCCAGCCCATACACACTGCGCTGCCAGTCCGGCGTGCGAACCTGACCATCCGCCAGGAAGGCATCGGTTGTATGCTCAGCGAACAAACCCGCATGCAGAGCAAACTGACTGTCCAGACCGGACAGCACATTCAACCAGGCCAACGATCCCTGATGACGTGCGCGGATGCGCAGCAGCTCGTCATCTTCCGTGCGGTAGTTCAGCTCCCGCTGAAGGGTCAGCAGCAGGCGATTGCTGTACTGATACACCAGACTGCCCAATGGCTCCCCTTCCGTCGCTTCAGCACCGAGGGTCAGGGCATACTGGTGACGCCCGAGGGCGTCAAGGCCACCGGTAGTGAGGCCCAGTTCAAGTACCGGGCCATCACTGGCAATCAGCGGGAACCACCAGTGCGGCCGCAGGGTGGACCAGGGACGATAGGGCGTTATGTCGGCTTCCGCCGCGGTTGACGCCAGCGCCGGCGTTTGCGGGCCCGGCGCCAGCTCAGGCACAGCCGAGGCCTGACTGGACGCTGCCAGTACATGAAGATCAAAGCCTTCGGCACCATAGCGCTGGAAATAAATCTGGCCATCAGTGGTCTGCACCGGCGACAGCGCACCGGTGACGCGGGTCAGCCGTTGCACCCGGCTGCCATCCAGCGCCACCCGGTACAGGTTGTAACGGCCATCGAAATCTGCGGTGAACAGCACCCCGTTACCGTCGGCGCTGTAGGCCGGCGTACCCTGCACGCCCCGCGCCACCGTCAAGGCCTGCCACCGGCCGCTATCAGGCCCGGTCAGTGCCATGCGCTGCAATTGCCAGGACGCGCCCACCGGTTTGAAGGCTGCGGTCAGCTCACGGCCGTCGGGCGCGATGGCCAACTGCCCCACCACCTCACCGGGAGCTCCCCGCCAGAGGGTGCGCAAGTGGCGCCCCTGAGCATCCAACAGATCCAGTTCCGCCACACCATTGACCAGCCGCCGCGCCACCATACTGCCATCCGGCAAATAGCGCGCCTCCCGGTAGCGCTGGCCCCGGGTCAATCGCTGCTTGCGACCTTCGCGCCACTGCCACAGGTCTGCCTGATAGCGGTTGCCCGCATCCGGATGCAACTCCACATACACCACCTGCCCCTGTGGCCCCACATCGAACAGGCCGGGCTGGCGCATGCGGAACAAACGTTCAGCCGGATAACCGGCCCGATAGCGGCTGAGGTAATAAGGCCCATGGCCATCGTGACTGATACGGTAGACCCAGTCGCCAACGGCTACCGGGCTTGCCTCCGCCAGACCCGTGCTGGTGAGAGACTGGCTCTCGGTGTCCTCATCGCAGGCCAGCTGATCAGGCAGCCAGTCGGCAAACTCGCCCCACAATTGCTGGAAGTCCTTGCCGATGGCACGGCGCAGCGCGCTGTTCATCAGGAAGGGGATACCCTGGTCGCTGTAGATATCAATATAGGCCTGCAGTGCCTGCCGCCCATAACGCTCCACCAGGAACAGGGTGAACCAGGCGCCATAGAGGTAATCAGACCCCGACGGCCAGCGGTTATCCGGCACAGTGACCTGATTCAGAGTCAGCAGCCCCCGCCCCTGCTCTGCACACATCTGCATGTTGAACCAGGCCCCATTCAGCCGCCCCACGGCCGGGGTGTAGATGGATTCATTAAGTACCGCCACCCCTTCCAGCAGCCACACGGGCTGCTGGGTGTTGGGCGCGGAATACCAGGTGCGTCCAAACAGACGCCGTAAACTCAGCCGGACACCGGATGCCTTGTCCAGATGCAGCACATGGGTGTACTCATGAACAAGCAGCAACTCCAGCCAGTCGCGATAGTTCTCCAGGCTGTTAAGACTGTCCGGAGGCGACAGATAGAGGCGACTCTGATTAAAGGGCAAGCTGGTGGCCCAGCCGTTGGACAGGTCGTAATCGTCCGTCAGCACCAGCTCGGTTTTGGCGGCGGGCTGCCAGCGTAACTGGTCACTGAGCACTTGGTGAATGTCGTCAGCCATGGCGGCCACATGCTCAGCCCAGTGCTGCGCCCCGCTGGCATGGTGGATGCGGAAGTGTTCCGTTTCCAGGGTCTGCCACTGCTGGCCGGGGGGCAGTCGGCCAACGCTGAGCATATTGAACTCAACTGCCTGCGCCACCGGAACGATCAGCAGCAGTAACCACAGCCAGAGACCGGCTTTCCATGGTGATGTCATCCGCATTGCCAGGGTGTCCATTAGAGGGTTTCAGGGACCGCTACTATAGCCAACCCGCAGGCCCTTGCAACCAGCGCGTAGCTAATCCCTGCGGTAACCGGAAGCAAGGGTGTTTCCGGGCCTTGCAAACAAATATCTCATTTACTTGATCTGGATCAACAGCCCCTGATGCTGTCCCATCCAGTCAACTACCTGACCAACACAGCCCAGCGAAATCAGTCACTCGCCCTCTATGCTGAGCACACAACGTCAAGAAATGACTTATGAGGTGTTGCAGATGGCAAACAGCAAACAAACCCGTAAACCCGCCGCACGTAAGGTGGATGTCGTCATCGTGGGTGCCGGCTTTGGTGGCCTGTGTATGGCGATAAAACTGCAGGAAGCGGGCATCAAGAATTATGTGATTCTGGAAAAGGCCAATGAGGTGGGGGGCACCTGGCGTGATAACACCTACCCCGGCTGTGCCTGCGATGTTCAGTCCCACATGTATTCCTATTCCTTTGAGGGCAAGCCGGACTGGAGCAAGCGATACGCGCCCTGGCATGAAATCCAGCAGTACATCCTGGACACCACAGAGAAACATCAGCTCCGGCCACAGGTCGAGTTCAATCAGGAGGTGATTGGCGCTGAGTTTGATGACAAACGGGCCCGTTGGACCATTACCACTGAACGGGGCGACAAGTTTGACTGCAAATACTGGGTGCTAGCCTCCGGCCCCCTGCACGTACCCCAGTACCCCGACATCAAAGGCCTGGATACCTTCAAGGGCAAGGTTTTCCACTCCGCTCGCTGGGATCACAGTTATGACCTGAAAGGCAAACGGGTTGCCTCCATCGGTACTGGCGGCAGCGCCATTCAATACTGTCCGGAGATCGCCCCGGATGTGAAGCAACTGCACGTCTTCCAGCGTTCACCAGCCTGGGTGATCCCCCGCGATGAGCGCAGCTATCTCGGGATGGAAAAGGCCCTGTTCAAGCGCTTCCCTGCCCTGCGCAAGCTACACCGCGCGCGCCTGTACTGGACCAACGAATCCCGGGTGTGGCCTATCTTCAATCCCACGGTGGCCCGCAGCCTGCAGCAGTTCGCCAAGCTGTTTATCCGCCTGCAAGTGAAGGACCGCAAGATTGCCCGCCAGCTGACGCCGGATTACACCATTGGCTGCAAACGCGTTCTGATCAGCAACAAGTGGTACCCCATGTTCAACCGGGACAATGTTGAGCTGGTGACGGACGGCATACAGGAAGTCCGTGAGAATACCGTCATCACCCGCGACGGCCAGGTGCGGGAGGTGGACTGCATCATTCTGGGCACCGGCTTCCAGGTGGACCCACGGCTCTACATGAAGGGCTTTACCCTGACCGGCCTGCCAGGCCATGAGCTGGGCAAGGACTGGGCTGGCGGTGTTGAGGGCTATATGGGCACCCTGGTCAGCGGCTACCCCAACATGTTCCAACTGGTGGGTCCCAATGCGGGGCTGGGCCACAACTCCATCATTTTCATGATTGAAGCGCAGGTGGATTACATCCTCAAGTGCATGGAAAACACCCGGCTGCGCTACGCCGACTACCTGGATGTGAAACCCGAAGCCCAGGCTGCCTTTAACAAGGAAATGGCCAAAGGCCTTGAGAACACAGTCTGGACCACCGGCTGTACCAGTTGGTACCAGCAGTCGGACGGCAAGAACTTTGCGGTCTGGCCGTTCTCCACCTGGAAATTCTGGCTCAAAACCCGCCGTGTAAGGGAAGCGGATTTCAATTTCGGTATCGGCACCGGCGTGCGCCCGGATGAACGCGTCAAAGAAGTCGCTGAAGCATCCTGAAACGCCAAAAAACAATATATTATCAAGGAGATAAAACCATGTTAAGCAGACAGTCCCAGACCAAACCCGCCGCCACCAAGCCGGCGTCCGTGACCATCAAGCCGCAGCGCATGGGCTTCAGTTTTGACAGTAAGGTACCCCGTTACTGGCTGGCCAATAACCGGTTGATGAGCCATACCATGAATGCCATGTCGCTCCTGTTCCCTCAGGGGGAGACTTTCTTTGTCGATTCGGTGCGGGCCTTCCGGGAGCAGATCACCGACCCGGCCTTCCAGAAGGAAATCTCCGGCTTTATCGGCCAGGAGGCCATGCACTCACTGGAACATGTGGCGATGAACCAGCATGTCCGGGATCTCGGCATGCCTACGGATGAGATAGAGAACCACCTCAAGGTACTGCTTGACGCACTGCGCCTGCTGCCCAAACGCCATCACCTGGCCATCACCTGCGCACTGGAACACCTCACCGCCATGCTGGCGGACCTGCTGCTGGAGCGTGATGACATCCGCGAGGACATGCACGAAACCATGCGCCCGCTGTGGGTCTGGCACGCCATTGAGGAAACCGAGCACAAGGGGGTCGCCTACGACCTGTATCAGGCGGTGGATGGCAGCAACTATGCGGAACGTACTGGCTGGCTGGTGGTGGCCACGCTGGGTCTGGCAGCTTTTACCCTTTACGGCACCGGCCGCATGATGCTGAAGGACCCTGCACCCTTTTCTCTGAAGGATACCGCACAGGGTCTCTGGCGCATGTGGGGCTGGAACGGTGCCTTCTCCAGCCTGACGGGGGAATGGCTAAAGTACTTCAAGCCCGGCTTCCACCCTTGGCAGAACGATAACAGCGAGCTGATCAACCGCTTCAAAGACCAGGTGGAGGCCAGCATTGCACCGCAGTACCGTAAGTCCAACCGCTCCACGGGCAAGGGCGCGGCGACACCAACCCTGCAATAACAACAACGGGGTGGGCCTTTTACGGCCCACCCCGACAGGCGCCTGTATCCGGTAACAAACCCCGCCTCAACGGCGGCCGATCACAAACCGCTGGCGACCAACTGACGCTCGCCCAGCCATTGCAGCACATCCGGTACCGGGTCAGGCTGCTGTGTCGGCACATCAAATACCACCCCGAGACCATCCTCATCACGACGCACGACCATGGCTCTGAGCCGGCGGGTACTCTGACCAGGCTGAGGCAGCCGGAATTCGACTTCGAGGGTCTGATTGAGCTCTATGTCGTCATACCCGGTACTGATAAAACCACCGTCCCGGCTGATATCGCTCAGCCAGGCCGTGGCAATGGGTACGCCGCGCTTGAAAACCAGTAATGCAAGCTGAGCGGGAATACGTTTACTCTGGCGATGTTCCATGCTGCCCCTCCCAATAGCAGGTTGCTGAACACTCAGAGTAGATCACTTTTTGACCAGCCGTGTTGACCCGCGTCAAGTTCAATCCCGGTACTCGTCAAGGTGACACGCTGGCCACCATGTGATGTTCGCCATCACGCTGATAGCGGTGAACCCAGACTGCAGTCGTCGTGGCAAGTGCCTCCGTCAACTGACTCAGATCCAGCTTCCAGCGCCAGTTGCCGGCTTCGACACCTGGCACGTTAAAGCGTGCCTCACTGCCCAGCGCCAGCAGGTCCTGTAGCGGTACCACAGCCAATTGGCAGGGTGACGCCATGGCCGCCTGTACCAGCCGCTGCGCCGGGCTGCCATCATAGTGACACAACAACGGGTCCACGCCCTGGCGCACATGGGGCTCAAGGGACTGGTACCAGCCAAGGGCGGTGTCGTTGTCGTGAGTGCCGGTATAAACCACATCATCCTCGCTGTGGTTCTGGGGCAGGTGCGGGTTGGCCGGGTCGCCATCAAAGCCGAACTGCAACACCCGCATACCCGGCAAAGCAAATCGGTGGCGCAGGCTCTCCACCTCTGCAGTAATGTTTCCCAGATTCTCCGCGACCAGCTGAACCTGGCGGAGCTTGGCAGTCAACATATGCAGCAGACGCTCGCCAGGGCCGGTCACCCATTGCCCCTCACGGGCAGTCAGGCAGTGGCGGGGAATCTCCCAGGCAGCCACCAGGCCGCGAAAATGGTCAATTCGCAATATATCGAAACGCTGTGCCTGGGTGGCCATGCGGTCAAGCCACCAGCGATAACCCTGCCGCGCCATCTCACCCCAGTCATAGAGCGGATTACCCCAGCGCTGACCATCGGCGGCAAAATAGTCCGGTGGCACTCCGGCCACCACTTCGGGCATGCCTTCATGATCCAGTTTGAACAGGGGTTGATGGGCCCACACATCGGCACTTTCTTCAGAAACAAACATGGGGATGTCACCAAACAGGGCGACACCCCGCGCATTGGCGTAAGTCTTCAAGGCCCGCCATTGCAGATCAAAGAAGTACTGTTCAACCCGCAACAGGTCCAGCGCCACCCGCTCCCGACGAACCAGCCGATTCAGCGCGGCAGCGTCCCGGTGCCGGAGGGCCGCCGGCCAACTGTGCCAGCTATGCCCCCCGTGTTGCTCCCGCAAGTAACTGAATACAACGTAATCGTTCAACCAGACTCTGCTGCGCTGCAAAAACTGCGCGTAGTCCTGGCCTGTGTCACCGTCTCTGCCGCCGTGGCGGGCGAGAAACTCGCCTGCAGCATGGCGCCGTAGCCAACGATGCTGCGTTGCATCGCAGTTTTGCAGGGCCGTATCGGCGTCCAGCCAGCCCCGTCGGGCGAGGTCAGACAGGTCAATCCAGCCCGGATCACCGGCAAAGGCAGAAAGTGCCGTATAGGGTGAGCCAAAGCCGTACACGGGGCCCACCGGCAGCATTTGCCAGACACTGGCACAGCTGCCCGCAAGAAAGTCCACAAAATGATAGGCAGCCTCACCCAGCACATTACATTCCGGCACCAGTGCTGTGGGGTGCAGCAGCACACCAAAACGCCTTGGCAGCTGAGGCGGAGCGCCTTTCCTGGCGGGCATCATTGCTCACCTCCGGACGCATGCCCCCGGCGCATGGTGCCACTGTGACTATATTCTTGGCTGGCGCCCCGGCTGAGGCGTTGATGAAGGTGACTGGGCGCCTGTCGCCCCAGGATTTCATACAGGTTGATAAGATGCCTCCTGAATAACTGCTCAAAGTCGCTCACAATAGCGGCCGGGTTGTAATCCCCGAGCCACCAGAACCAGTCTGAACCTTCGCAGAGCGCAAGCTGCTCATAGGCCTGAGCCAGCTCATCAGCCCCCAGCCTGCCCTCACTGATAACCTCATCAAAACACTGCTTGGCCTGGCACAGGTCATCCCAGGCACGGTTTTTGTCCGATAGCCCCAGCCACGTTGAGAAGCTGCCATAGATCCAGCTACCCGCCACCAGATGCGGGAGCTGCTGGTAGTGCGGGGCCGACGCCACACAATCCGCAAAGGTGGTCAGCTTGAGGTGCGGGTGATCGGCCAGCCCCTGATACAGGGCCGAAAGGAAGTGATAGCCGTTGTCCGGGTAGTACTCCCAGGCATTCTCTCCGTCCATGATGATGGCAATGGTGCAGCCTTTAGGGTGCTTACACTGCTGGCGAATGTTCTCCATATGGGTAATGAGGTCAGCTACCGCATCGTCGGCATGCCAGCTGGCGTAGGTAAAGCCGATCAGATCCGAGAGGCCATCATCACGAAAGAACACCGGCAGATCACAATCACCAAAGCGATAGGGCGCGTGAATCAGCGGCCCATCGTCACGGATTTGCTGCCCCGCTGCCGCCAGGCTGTTCCGCAGCACGGAGTCGCCACTGGCGGTCCACTGAAAACCCATGGCGGCGAGCAGCTCAAGGGTTGCCTGACTGAGCCCACCCTCCGAGGCCCAGCAGCCCACGGGCTTGCAGCCGAAAAAGTCCTCGAAGGCCGCTATCGCCTCCCGCAGGTGCCAACGGGCGCGGTCGCCGCCGTGGGGGTAGTGGGTCGCCCTGGGCATAGCCACATCCGGCTGGGCTTCCTGTGCTGCGTTAAAGCCAATCAATAAGGGCAGCATCGGGTGGGTATAGGGGCTGACCGCCAGTTCAACCTGACCGGTCTCCGACAGCCGCCGATAACGGCTGCCGAGGCCTGCCAGGGTATCGGCAATCAGCTGCACCAGTTGGATGCGATCCTGATGGCTGTAGCCATGTGCTTTGGACTGTAGCGCCCTGATGCGGCTGTCACTCCGCCGCACGCACTCCCCCATCCAGGACAGGTGATACCAGACCAGCAGATCAGCCAGCAACTGCGCTGAGAGGTAGGGTTGATACTCTGGCTCACGAAGGCTCAGGTCGGCCAGCTCGGCGAGCTTTTGATAGGCTGGAAAGCGTCCAATCATCCGCTCACCGTTGGCCCGCAGACAGCCCTGCATGATGGCGACAAAGGATGCCGTGCCGGCGGCTGGGAGGGTTTCCGCCGCCAGGGCCGCCAGCAATGGATCGGTGATGGGGCTGCCATGGCGCTGCCAATCCTGAATTTGAGTCAGATAGGCATCCAGCTGGCGCAGCAGCACCGGGGTAAAATTAACCACGGCCCGGGCCTGAGGACAGGCCTCGAGATGCGCCGCCATATCGCTGTAGTCCTTGATGGCGTGCAGGTAGACCCAGGGAAAAACAAACTCGCCGGTTTTCAGGTCCTGATAGCCTGGCTGATGCATGTGCCAGCACAGCACTACCCGAGTGGCCGTATCAGAGTCCACGGGGATAGTCCTGAGCAAGCATTTCGGGGGTTACCAGTACGACCCCCCGGGGTGAAACGTAGTAGCGTGCAGCATCTTCCTCTGCATCAAACCCAATGCGGGTGCGGGGTGGAATACGGCAGCCCCGGTCAATGACAGCGCGACGGATCTGGCAATGACGGCCGATATCCACTTCTGGAAACAGCACGGACTCGCTGACGTCCGCATAGGAATTGACCCGCACCTGTGAAAACAGCACGGAACGTGAGACATGGGCACCGGATACCACACAGCCACCCGCCACCAGCGAGTCCACCGCCACACCGCGGCGCCCCTCCTCATCAAACACGAATTTGGCGGGGGGCAGTTGCTCCTGGTAGGTCCAGATGGGCCAGTCCATGTCATACAGGTTCAGTGGAGGGCTGACGCCGGTCAGCTCCAGGTTGGCCTCCCACAAGGCGTCCACCGTGCCCACATCGCGCCAGTAGGCCTGACGCCCCTCCGCCGGATCAAAAAACGGAAAGGCCACCACCCGCGATTTGCGTATCAGTGCGGGAATTATATCCTTGCCAAAATCATGGCTGGATGCTGTGTCCTCAGTGTCTGCCAGCAACTTATCGAACAACACTTGGGACGAGAACACGTAAATACCCATGGACACCAGCGCGCGATCGGGTTTGCCGGGTATGGGGTCCGGGTTGTCCGGCTTTTCACGAAATGCCGTGATGCGCTGCTCGCCGTCCACCGCCATCACACCAAAGGCAGACGCCTCCTCCAGCGGCACTTCGATACAGCCCACAGTGACGTCCGCCCCGCTCTCCACATGGGCGGCCAGCATGGTACCGTAGTCCATCTTGTAGATATGGTCTCCGGCCAGTATCAGAACATAGGCCGGAGCATGACTGCGGATAATGTCCAGATTCTGATACACCGCATCAGCGGTGCCGGCATACCACTCGTCCTTGACCCGTTGTTGGGCGGGTAGCAGATCAATCAGTTCATCCATCTCACCCCGCAATACACCCCAGCCGCGCTGAATATGGCGAATCAGCGAATGGGATTTGTACTGGGTAATCACGCCCACCCGGCGAATTCCCGAGTTGACGCAGTTGGACAGGGGAAAGTCTATGATGCGGAACTTACCACCAAAGGGCACGGCGGGCTTGGCACGCCAGTTGGTCAGATCCATCAGTCTGGACCCTCGCCCACCTGCCAGAACCAGGGCCAGAGTTTGACGTGTCAGCCGACTGACAAAACGCTTGGCAGTATGTTCGGACACGCTGCCCCCTCCTTTTAAGCTATGTTGATACACACATCCTTGGTCAAAATTAACACAGCAAAGCTGGCGGAAAGTTGCTTCAGATCATGAAGACCTCTCACCGAATGAGGTCAAATGGTAATCAACCGCCCGCCGGCTACATGGAGCTTGCCAGATGGGACCAAAACAGCACCCCGATCATTATCACGATCTGATCAGTGACTATGATCTGCACCTGTTTGCAGAAGGGCGCCACTTTGAGATCCACCGGTTGCTGGGCGCGCATCATGGCGTGCGGGAGGGTACCAGCGGGTGTTACTTCGCCATCTGGGCACCCAATGCCCGGGCAGTCTGCGTCCTGGGTGACTTCAACCACTGGCAGGTCGAAGCGCACCCCATGCAGCCGCGCGGGCAGAGCGGCGTATGGATTACCTTCATACCCGGGATCACACCCGGCGCCCTCTACAAGTTCGCTATTCAAAGCGACGTAACTGGTGCCTGGCAGGAAAAAACCGACCCCTATGGCCAGGAATTCGAGTGCCGCCCGTCGACGGCGGCCCGGGTACCCTGGGAGCACACCTACCCCTGGGCCGATGAGGCCTGGCAGCAGGCACGGGGTGAATTTCAATGGCAACAGGCACCCCTGTCCATTTATGAGGTGCATCTGGGCTCCTGGCGCCGTTGCCCTGATGGGCGCTGGCTGGGCTACCGTGAACTGGCCCATCAGCTGGTGGACTATGTCAGGCAACTTGGCTTTACCCACATCGAACTGCTGCCAGTAACCGAACACCCGCTGGATGAATCCTGGGGCTATCAGACCACCGGCTACTTCGCTGCCACCAGCCGCTTCGGCAACCCTGACGACCTGCGCTATTTTGTGGACTATTGCCATCAACACGGTATCGGCGTGATTCTGGACTGGGCGCCGGGGCACTTCCCCCGTGACGACCATGGTCTGGCGCGGTTTGACGGTACCGCCCTGTACGAGCACGAAGACCCGCGCCAGGGCGAACACCCTGACTGGGGCACGCTGGTGTATAACTTCGGGCGCAACGAAGTCCGTAATTTCCTGCTGGCCAGCGCCCTGTTCTGGCTGGACAGCTACCATATGGATGGCCTGCGCGTGGACGCGGTGGCCTCCATGCTGTACCTGAACTATTCCCGTGAGCCGGGGCAGTGGCTGCCGAATCGCTATGGCGGCCATGAGAACCTGGAGGCCATCGACTTTCTGCGGGAGTTGAACAGTGTCTGCCAGACCCGTCACCCGGGCACCCTGATGATTGCGGAGGAATCCACGTCATGGCCTCAGGTCACCCGCCCGCCCTGGGTCGGCGGGCTGGGTTTTACCAGTAAATGGAACATGGGCTGGATGCACGACACCCTGAACTACCTGCGTCAGGACCCGGTACACCGCCAGTTTCACCATGACAAACTGACCTTTGGCCTGCTCTATGCTTTCTCCGAGAACTTCCTGTTGCCCCTGTCCCATGACGAGGTGGTGCATGGCAAGGGCAGCCTGATCAACAAGATGCCGGGGGATGCCTGGCAACAACGGGCCAATTTGCGCCTGTTGCTCAGCTATATGTATGCATACCCCGGTGGCAAGCTGCTGTTCATGGGCGGCGAGTTTGGCCAGTATCAGGAGTGGGATGCCCTGGCACAGCTGGATTGGGGGCTGCTGGATCACCCCGGTCACCGCGGCCTGCAACACCTGGTCAGTGACCTCAACCGTCTGTACCGGGCGGAGCCCGCACTGCACCAGCGTGACTACCAGGCTGATGGTTTCCAGTGGATTGACTGCCACGACACAACCCAGTCGGTTATCAGCTTCCTGCGACGCTCGGACAATGGGCACGCCATCGTGGTCATCAATTTCACCCCGGTGGTGCGCCACCACTACCGGGTGGGGGTGCCTGCGGCAAGCACCTATCAGGAGCGCCTCAATTCCGATGCTGCCCACTACGGCGGCAGCAACCAGGGCAACCTGGGACAGGTGACGGCAGAAGCCGTGCCCTGGATGGGCTATCCCTGTTCCCTCGAGCTCACCCTGCCGCCGCTGGCAGCACTGATACTGGTACCGGAGCAGCCTCATGTTGCCGAGGGTTAAGCGGGTTCTCTTCGTCACCAGCGAGCTGTATCCGCTGGTGAAAACCGGCGGCCTGGCAGACGTATCCGCAAGCCTGCCCCGCGCACTCAGCGGCCTTGGCTTGGATATCCGCATTCTGTTGCCTGGCTACCCCGCGGCCATGACCACAGCCAGGCAGTTGGGTAGCAAGAAACTGGCCACGCTGACTACCGGCGGGCACGCCATGACCCTGTGGCAAACCCGGCTACCAGACAGTGATGTACCCCTGTGGCTGCTGGATAGTCCTGCCCTGTTTGACCGCCACGGTGGCCCCTATCAAAATCCTCTGGGGCAAGACTGGCCCGATAATGCGCAGCGCTTCCACCAGTTTGCCCTGGCCGCCTGCCAACTCGCCCTCGGCCAAGGATCGCTGAACTGGCAACCGGACCTTGTGCATTGCAATGACTGGCAGACAGCACTGATCCCCGCGCTGCTGCACGGCCACCGGGCGCGGCCTGCCACCCTGTTCACCATCCACAACCTGGCCTATCAGGGTGTGTTCGACGCCAGCACCTTCTGGCAACTGGGCCTGCCGCCACCCCTGTGGCACATGGACGGCCTCGAGTTCTACGGTCAGCTGGCATTTATTAAAGGCGGCATCATGTTTGCCGATCAGCTCAGCACCGTCAGCCCCCGCTACAGCGAGGAGATCCAGCAACCCCAGTTCGGCTGGGGCCTGGACGGCGCCCTGCGACACCGACATGACCGCCTGCACGGCATCCTCAATGGCATTGACGATGAGATCTGGAATCCGGCAACCGATCCTCATCTGGCCGCGCACTACCACCGTGACGATCTCAGCGGTAAAGCCGTCTGCAAACAGGACCTGCAGCGCCAACTCGGCCTGCCAGTACGCGCCGAGATACCGCTGCTGGCGTTTGTTGGCCGCCTGGTTGAACAGAAAGGGGTCGATCTCATTGACGCGGTGCTCCCCGGCCTCAAGGACCTGGGCTGTCAGGTTGCCCTGCTGGGCAGTGGCCAACCTCAACTGGAACGCATACTGCTGGAGTGGCAACACCGACACCCCAGCCAGATCTCTGTCACCCTGGGCTACGATGAGCCCCTGGCTCATCAACTGACGGCAGGCGCCGACATGCTGTTGATGCCATCCCGATTTGAGCCCTGCGGCCTGAACCAGCTTTACGCACTGAAGTATGGCACGCCGCCCATCGTGCACGGTGTCGGTGGTCTGCGGGATACGGTATTCGATCCCACCCAGTACACAGCCCGCAAAGCCAACGGTTTCAGTTTTGAACCCGCCACTGGAGAGGCCTTCTGGCAGGCACTGGAACGTGCACTGACGCTGTACCGGCAGCCTCGTCACTGGCTGCGCCTGCAGCGCCGGGGTATGGCCGCTGACGCATCCTGGCGACGCAGTGCCAGCGACTATACTCGTCTGTACCGCAAGGCTTTAGCTGCCTGCCACCAGGCATCCCGGCAAACCACGCTGGCCTGACACCGGAGACCCTTATGCATCCCGCAACCTTTACCCTTGAAGCCCGCCCCATCCTGCCCGCGTCTCTGCAGCGTCTGGAGGAACTGGCCAACAACCTGCTGTACAGTTGGGATCACAGTGTGCGGCATATCTTCTACCGGCTTGATCTGCCCCTTTGGCAGCAGGTGGGGCACAACCCCAAGGTCTTCCTGCGGCGCATCAGTCAGGACAAGCTCGACCAGGCAGCACAGGACCGCACCTACCTGGCGGATCTCAACCGGGTGCTAAGCAGCTTTGATGCCTATATGGCCAGTGAGCCGGACCCGGAAGTCAGTGCCGCGCTGAAATCTGAGCAGGACCTGGTCGCCTATTTCTGTGCCGAATTCGGCTTCCACGAAAGCTTTCCCATCTACTCCGGTGGGCTGGGTATCCTGGCAGGGGATCACTGCAAGGCCGCCAGTGACCTGGGGGTACCCTTTGTCGCTGTGGGGCTGCTGTACCAGCAGGGTTACTTCATTCAGCAGATTGACGCCCAGGGCCACCAGATCGCCCTCTACCACTCGTTAAACAGCGATGAGCTGCCTGTCGCGCCGATACTGAAAGATGACGGCGCCCCCCTCTGTATCGCCCTGCCCTTTCCTGGCCGCGAGCTGGTGGTGCAGGTCTGGGAAGCCTATGCCGGCCATACCCGGCTGCTGTTACTGGATGCGGCTGTGACCGGCAACCAGCCAGAGGACCAGGCCATTACCCAACAACTTTATGGCGGCGACCAGGAGACCCGTATCCAGCAGGAATTGGTATTGGGTATTGGCGGCACCCGCGCCCTCAGAGCCCTGGGCTACCAGCCAACGGCCTGGCATATCAACGAGGGGCATGCCGCTTTTCTTATTCTTGAGCGTTGCCGGGAGCTAGTGGAGCAAGGCCAGGACTTTGCCACAGCGCTGGAGCTGGTGGCCGCAGGCACGCTCTTTACCACCCATACACCGGTTGAGGCCGGGCATGACAAATTCCCCCTGCCCCTGGTCAAAAAATACCTGGAGAGCTTTGCTCAAAGCCTTGGCATTACCTTTGAAAGCCTGTTCGAGCTGGGCATCTGTAACGGCGGCGATCAGTTCAATATGACCCGACTGGGACTGAAGGGCTCCCGTTTCCATAATGGGGTCAGCCGTATTCACGGGGGTATTGCTTCGGAAATGGAACGGGAGGTCTGGCCACAGCTGCGGCCGGAGGACAACCCCATGGACTACATCACCAACGGTGTCCATGTCCCCACCTTCCTGGCGCCGGAGTGGGGCCAGCTGTTTGATATTCAGGCCCCCGGATGGCGCAGCGCCTTACGTGACCCAAACTACTGGCAGTTTGTGGATGCCATCCCCGACTACCAGTACTGGAGCACCCACAAAGCCCTCAAGCAGCAAATGTTCGACTTTGTGCAGCGGCGCCTGCAGCGACAGAACCGCCGCAACGGTGCCAGCGAATCTATTAATGAACGTATGTGCCAGGCGCTGGACTGCCCGGAGCAGGACATCCTGGTGATTGGCTTTGCCCGGCGGTTTGCCACCTATAAACGGGCAACGCTGCTGTTCGCCGATCTGGACCGGCTCGAGCGCCTGGTCAATGACAGCGAACGGCCCATCCTGATCATTTTCGCCGGCAAGGCGCACCCCAAAGACAAACCCGGACAGCAGCTTATTCAGGTTATTCATGATCTGGCCCTGCGGCCGGGTTTTATGGGGCGACTCCTGCTGCTTGAAGACTACGACCAGGCCATGGCGCGGCGGCTGCTGGCCGGGGTGGATGTCTGGCTTAACACGCCGGAATACCCCAAGGAGGCCAGCGGCACCTCGGGCGAAAAGGCGGGCATGAATGGCGCCCTGAATCTCAGCGTATTGGACGGCTGGTGGGGCGAAGGTTTCGATGGCCAGAATGGCTGGGGCATAGTGCCCAGAGGGCTCAAGCACGACCAGGAGTTTCGCAACCGGGAGGAAGCCCGGGACCTGCTGGATGCGCTGGAATACCAGGTTATTCCCCTTTATTACGACCGCACGGGCAAGGATTACTCAAAAGGCTGGATTCAGCGCTCGAAGGCGGCCATGCGCACGATACTGCCGCGCTTCAACGCCCAGCGCATGGTCATGGATTACGTCAACAAGTTCTATTGCCCTGCCAGCGCCCAGCAACGGTTGCTGTTGGCGGACAACGCCAGGCGGGGACAGCAGCTGGCACGCTGGAAAGATCATGTACGGCAGCATTGGCAGGGCGTTCACCTGCGGCTGCCCGCTCCCCTGCCCAGCCGTTGCCAGCATGGAGAGCCCTTTGAGGTCACCGTGGAGGCGCAACTACATGGGCTCAGCGCCGATGACGTGCGTGTGGAGTGCCTGTTTCAGCAGGGTAATGGGGACAAAAGCACGCATCAGCAGGTAGTGGACCTGAAACCTGGCGATCAACAGGGCGACTGGGTGCCCTTCAGCGCCAGCTTCACGCCCCCCTTTGCCGGCCTGCAGCATCTGCAAATCAGGATTTACCCCTGGCACCCGGATCTGGCACATCCCTTTGAGCTGGGGCTGATGCGGTGGGTCTTGGATTAGTCAGCCATCCGCCAGACGGCTGCCCTGCAGCCACTCCAGCGACAACTCCAGCTGGCGATCCTGGTCGCTGACATACATTACACCGTCACTGATCATGACACCCCAGTCAATGTTGCGCGGCATGTTCTCGGCCAGGTCTGCCAGGGGCTCCTGTGGGAGCACCGCCACCGACAGGTTCTTCAGCCCTGCCACTGCCGGCATCACTTTCGGCGCCCAGTTGCGGGTACCGCCATACACCAGTACCGACACCCGTTCCGTGCGACGGCTGCACCAGGTCATGCGATCCGCATCCGGCTGCCCCACCTCAATCCAGTGCTCAATGCGGTCATCCAGGCTCTTGCACCACAGGGCTGCCTCATCCACATCTGACAAACCACGGCCAAAGGCCAGCCGCTCGTCGTACCAAAGCGCATAGGCCAGCACACGGGCAGCCAGGCGCTGCTCGGTTTCCGAGGGATGACGGGCAACCGTCATACGCACCGAAGCATAAACGCCGCGGTCCACATCGGTGATATCGAGGTTCACTTTGTAAGGTGTTGCCTGCAAGGCCATATTGGTTTCATTCCGTACCAACTCATTGGAGGGGCAGTTTAGCGCAAAACCGGGTAAAGTCTCCCGCAAGATCCGCAGCAGGACGTGTATCCATGACCGCAAAACCCCTCGCCGGCCTGAAAGTCATTGAACTGGGCACCCTGATCGCCGGCCCGTTTGCCGCCCGTATCTGCGCTGAGTTTGGCGCCGATGTCATCAAGGTGGAATCACCGAATGGCGGCGATCCTTTGCGCAAGTGGCGCAAGCTGTATGAAGGCACCTCACTGTGGTGGTTCGTGCAGGCACGCAACAAAAAATCGCTGACCCTGAATCTCAAGCACCCGGACGGCCTCGCGGCACTGAAGTCACTGCTGGCAGAGGCGGACATCGTCATTGAGAACTTCCGCCCCGGTACCCTGGAAAAACTGGGGCTGGGCTGGGACACCCTGAAAGCCCTGAACCCCGGCCTTGTCATGGTAAGGCTCTCAGGCTTTGGCCAGACTGGCCCCATGAAGGATCAGCCCGGCTTCGGCGCCGTCGGCGAGTCCATGGGCGGCCTGCGCTATATCACCGGCTTTGAGGACCGCCCACCGGTGCGCACAGGCATATCCATCGGTGACTCCATTGCCGCCCTGTGGGGCGTCATTGGCGCGCTGATGGCCCTGCGCCACCGGGAAGTCAACGGCGGTGAGGGTCAGGTGGTGGATGTGGCCCTGTACGAGGCCGTGTTCGCCATGATGGAGAGCATGGTGCCGGAGTTTGATGTGATGGGCTTCATTCGCGAACGCAGCGGCAACATCATGCCCGGTATCACCCCTTCTTCCATCCACACCTGTGCAGATGGCCAGGCAGTGCAGATCGGCGCCAATGGCGATGCCATCTTCCAGCGTTTCATGCGCGTCATCGGCCGGGGTGACCTGGCGGATGACCCCAGTCTGGCAGACAACGCCGGACGGGACGCGCGCCGGGATGAGCTTTATCAGATCATAGATCGCTGGGCGGCAAGCCTGCCCCAGACCGAGGTTCTGAAACTCCTGAAACAGGCGGATGTTCCCGCCAGCCGCATTTACTCTGTTGCCGATATGTTCAAAGACCCCCAATTCCTTGCGAGGGATATGTTTGTATCCAGCACCTTGCCGGATGGCAAACCATTCCGTATGCCAGGCATTGTGCCCAAACTATCGGATACACCCGGCGAAACCCAGTGGCGCGGGCCGGACCTGGGGGAGCATACAGACCAGATACTGGCTGACCTGGGCTACTCTGCAACCGACATTGCCCGACTAAGGGATACCGGTGCCATATAGCCAGACCCCGCTTCCCGCGTCCGTCGCCAAGCCCAGGGTGAACGGAATTCCTGGGCAGAGTTCACCAATCAGGACAGATCAATAACAAGACGAACGTTTGTTAAGGCCTACTAATCTGATATCGCAGGGCGAATCCAGAAAGGCGCGTTTTCGCGCCCGGCGCTGATATGGATCGGGTCCGCCAGCTCCAGACGCAACGCACCCAGCTCTCCGGTATGCAGCATCCTGGCCCCCTGATGCCGGTATCGTTCAGCAACCTGCGGGTGGGGGTAACCGAACCGGTGATGGCGGCCTGCCGTGAAAATAACCAGGTCCGGGGCAAGTTGTTTCACCCAGCCCGCGCCCGATGCCTGCCGGCTGCCATAGCGGCCGGCGATGAGGATGCGCTGGCTATCCTGCGGCCGCTCAAAGTCACGTACGGCGAGCCAGCGTCGCTCACCGGCAATGGTCAGATCCCCCGGCAGGACAATCTCATACCCCTGCCCTCGAATTACCACCGCACAGGTCAGTTCATCCTCTGCCCCCGGCCCTTGCAGCGGCCAGAACTCCACCATTGCATTCCCTAATGCGGAATCCTGGCGCAGGCAGGGCTGCAACCGGTCAAATTCTCCCGGCAGACGATCCGCCACCCGATACCAGTGGCCCGCCACGACCTGATGCGCCTGAATGCGCTGCCACAGGCTCGTAACGCCATCGGCATGCTCTGCACCCCCGTGCATCAGCACCCAGGCATCCACCGCCAGCACATCAAGTGCAGCCAGCGTTGCATCCAGACTGTGCCGTTCCTCAGAGCGACCGGGCCCGGCACCGATCAACAGGCGCTGCCCATGATTCTCATAAAGCAGCATCTGACCCTGCCCCTGATCAAACACCCACAATCGGGATGCGCCCTCAGACGCTGCCTTTGCGCGCTCAACGGGCGCCAGCATCGTTGCCGCCCCTGCCAGCACCACCATGGCGGCCAATGCAATGCGAGCCGATCGGTCGGGTACCAATAACACCAGCGCGACTGCAACTGTCAGCGCCAGCACCACCGTAAAACCCGGTGCCGTCATCGGTACTGGCAACTGCGCCAGCATCTCCAACCAACGCCACAACAACGCCAAGGTAAGGTCCGCGACCCCACCCAGTCCGCTGACCAGAGGCGATATCAGCCAGCCCAGTACCAGAGTAAGCATCAATACCGGCATCACCACCACCGAGACCCAGGGAATAGCCAACAGGTTAGCCAGTAGTCCCAGCCCCGCTACAGGCAACTCAGCAAGGTAAAGCACAGGCCACAACAGGATGGTAACGGCTAGCTGCGCCAACAACAGGCCCGCCAGATAGCCCGGCCGGGCAACGCGGGCTGAAAACACCAGCAAGAGTATGCCCACCGCGGCAAAGGACAACCAGAAACCCGGGTCCAGAGGGGCAAAAGGGTCCAGTAGCAGCACCACGAAAAGCGCCAGCAGCCAGGCACGCCCCGCTTCACGCCCCCGGGCACGGGCCAGCACCCAGGCCGCCACCACCACCATGATCAGGGCGCGCCGGGTGGGGATGGTGAAACCCGCCAGGAGTGCGTAAATACCGGCACTCATCATGGCCGCAGCGGCCACCCAGATTCGCCGCTGCTGCGGGCCTACAAGAGCCGTTGGCAGCAGGCGCAACAGTAGTTGGGCGAAGGTGGCAAACAAGCCCGCCACCAACCCCACATGTAAACCGGAAATAGCCAGCAGGTGGGCGGTACCGGTATCCCTCAGTACCTGCCACTGGCTATCCAGGAATCGACGATCCCCCATCACCAGCGAGGCAAACAGCGGATAGTGCTGCAAGTCTCCCCAGCGCACCTGCAAGCCATTGGCCACCTGAAAGCGCAAACTGTGGTAGCGGCAGCCCAGCGGACAGGACAGTCCATGCGAAGGGTCTTTATCCAGGGCCTGAACCCGCCCTGTCGCGCCGATACCGTGGCGAAACAGCCAGGTTTCATAGCGAAAACCCGCCGGGTTCACCTGCCCTTGGGGCGGCACCATTGAGACGGTAAGCGCCAGAGGACCTATGGGTGGCGCTTCAGCACCACTCCAGCTCAGCCGCACCCGTTGCGGCGGTGGGGTTATAGGCGGCGCGGGTTGGTTTATTGCCCAGCCCGTGACACAAAACTCGAAGTAGAACCGCTGATAGCTGCCTGCATCCGGCAAGCTGCAGACATAGCCCCACACCTGCGCCTCCACCGGCGCCGCGAGAATACGCCCCAACCGCTCGTGGGCGTGCCAGGTGGCATAGCTGAAACCAAGGGCCAGGCAGGCCGCAATCAGCAGCACTGAGCGCAAGTAGCCGCGCCACAACAGGGCGACAACCGATAAAAACAGCGAGATTGATAACAGAAGGTGGGGCAAGGCTGGCAACCAACCACCCCAATACAGTAAGATGACGCCGCCCGCGAATGCGGCTATCCCTGCTCGCACGTAAGTCTCCCCGGACAGTTCCCTGTCCCATTGAACCGATTGACGTGTCAGGCACCTATAATTCGACTGTTGGATTTACGCAAACGGGCAGCCTGTCGAATGCCGAAACGCTTCCTCAAACGCTACATGCCGACACCGGAGAAGATACGCGAGATCAAATCGCTGCATTTCCTCGGTGACCTGCTCCATGAGCCCAACCTATGGCATATCAATCGCCATGCGGTTGCCCGTGCCTTCATGATTGGCATTTTCATGTGCTTCATGCCCATGCCCTTCCAGATGGTACCAGCAGTGTTCCTTGCCATCTGGCTCAACGCCAACCTACCCCTGTCCGTGGCGCTGGTGTGGATCAGCAATCCCATCACCATGCCACCGATGCTCTATTTCAATTACAAGGTTGGGGCCTGGGTGCTGGGGCGCCCGGTGCTGGATTTTGAGTTCCAGCTAACTTGGGCCTGGCTCAGTCAACGGCTCGTGGATATTGGCATTCCCTTGTACTTCGGCTCCATCCTGGTGGGTGCCGTGGCAGGATCAACAGCCTACCTGACCATCCAGTACCTGTGGCGCCGCAAGGTGCGGGAAGACTGGCACAAGCGCCAGCAGGCCCGCCACCAGCGGGAAACCTCAGGCCACTGAGGCCTCAGCCCACCGCAGACTCTCCGGCGGGCGCCAGTTGTCCATGTTCCAGCCGCATCACCCGTCCCAGCCGGTGGGCCAGCTCCAGGTCATGGGTTACCACCACAAAGGCAATACCCAGGCGGTTTTTCAGTGACTCGATCAGATCCTGAACACTGTGGGCAGTCTGCTCATCCAGATTACCCGTCGGTTCGTCCATCAATACGCACTGGGGCTCATTGACCAGCGCCCGGGCAATGGCCACCCGCTGACGCTCACCTCCGGACAGCTCACCCGGCTTATGGGCCAGGCGCTCGCCCAGGCCCACCTGCTCCAGCAGGGCACGGGCTTTAACACGGGCTTCAGCGATACCCATGTCACCCAGAGCACCAGGCATCATGACGTTTTCCAGCGCAGTGAACTCCGGCAGCAAATGATGGAACTGGTAAACGAAGCCCAGTTGCTGATTGCGAAAACGGGCCCGGGCCTTTTCCTTCAGGCTGTTGATATCCTCACCGCAGATCAGCACCTGCCCGGAGCTGGGCCGATCCAGCCCACCCAGCAGGTTCAACAGAGTGGTTTTTCCTGCCCCGCTGCTGCCAACAATGGCGACCGTCTCACCGGCCGCCACTTGCAGGGAAATCCTGGAAAAAATAGTCAGGGTTTCCGGGCCTTCCGTGTAGGTACGGGTAATATTCCGGCAGTCAATCACCGGGCTGGCTGGAGTCCAGGTACTGTTACTCATAACGCAGGGCCTCCGCCGGTTCGACCCGCGACGCTCGCCAGGCCGGATAAATGGTTGCCAGCAGGCTCATGATCATGCCCGCCGAGGTGATGATCCAGACATCGTTCCACTGCAGGTCAGAAGGCAGGTAGCTGATAAAGTAAATCTCCGCATTGAGGAACTGATGCCCCAGCAAGCGCTCAACCCCGCTGATGATATCACTGATGGTGTAGGCCCCCAGAATACCCAGCGCCGTACCGGCCAGTGTGCCCACCACGCCAATTACCGCGCCCTGGACAATAAATATCCGCATGATTCGGCCAGGTGTGGCCCCCATGGTACGCAGGATCGCAATATCCGCGGTTTTGTCGGTCACCACCATCACCAGGGTCGCGACAATATTGAAGGCTGCCACTGCGACAATGAACATCAGCAGCAGCGCGATCATGGTTTTTTCCATCTGGATGGCCTGAAACAGATTACCGTGCGTGCGGGTCCAGTCCGACACGTAATAAACGCCGCCCAGGCTGCGGGCCACCTCTTCGGCAACCCGTGGGGCACGGAAAATATCATCCGTCAGCAAACGCACACCGTGGGCTTTGGCACCGGTACGCATCAGGGTGGCGGCATCATTCATATGCACCAGGGTGTAGTTGCCATCCAGTTCTGCACCTACGCTGAAAATACCCACCACGGTAAAGCGCTTCATGCGGGGCAATACACCAGCCGGTGTAATGGAGGCCTCAGGCAGGATGACCGTCACCCGGTCACCGAGTTGCAACCGCAGGCTGTTGGCCATCAGCCGACCGATAATGATGCCGAACTCGCCTGCCTGGAGATCCTCCAGTGCGCCCTCCTGCATATGGTTCTCGATGATGGAGACCTGACGCTCCTCCTCCGGCAGGACACCATTGAGCATGATGCCCCGCACGTTGCCGGCGCCGGTAATCATGCCCTGCCCCTGCACAAAGGGGGCTGCTGCAATCACTGACGGATGTTGCTCCGCTATCTCGTCCACCCGCTCCCAGTCTGCCAGCACATCTTCGGCGCGGATCACCGCATGGGGCACCATACCCAGAATCTTTTGCTTGAGTTCTTTATCAAAGCCGTTCATCACAGACAGCACGATAATCAGTACCGCCACCCCCAGCATCAACCCCAACATGGAGGTGAGGGAGATAAACGAAATAAAGTGGTTGCGGCGCTTGGCGGCGGTGTAGCGTAAGCCTATGGAAAGGGATAACGGCTTGAACATGTGGTTATGGTCTACCCGACAGTCGGTTAACTTCGATTGGTCCACAGGCAGGTGGACAGGAAGCTGCTAAACTAGCATAAAAATCCGGCAGATATGAGGCGAAATCAACCCCGCCCTCCACGCCGGCACGACCTGTCACTCATGCGGAGCATCAATGCCAGCCAAACCAACCGCGGATCGCCGGAAGTACTTCCGCATTGAGGACCACATCGGCCTCGAAATGCAGGTCCTTGCTGCTGGCGGCGAACTCAACACCGACCCGTTCGGTGATGGTCCCATGGTGAGCCTGCAGGACGAGTTGCACCGGCTGGAGCTGGACCTGCGCAGCCAGCTCACCAGCCTGACCGAACGGGATCGCCTGCTGGCTACCGTGATCAAGACCCTCAACAACAAGGTGGATGTGCTGGCGCGCATTATGGCCTTCGAGCAAAATCCGTTGCAACCGGGAGCCTGGCAAAGCGTCACCCTGAGCGAGGGAGGCGTTGCCTTTCTGTCATCTGACGAGCGCTTGCAGGAGGGTATGCAGGTAGCTGTACGGCTCACCCTGCCACCCGAACTCTACCGCCCGGTGGCAACAGCTGAAATTGTGGAAATGGAAGCGGCAAAGGGCGGCAAAAGCCGTATTCATGCGGAGTTTACCCAGATCGCCGACAGCGACCGGCAGCAGATCGCACGCCATGTGATGCGCTGGCAAATCCGCCAGCGTCAGGCACAGCTCGAACAAGATCAGCCCGGGGGCGAGGCGCGGGACCCAAATTAGTGGCCCAACGCACAGAATTTATTACCTTTTGGTCACGTCTATAGTAGTGTCCGCTAAACTGAAAAGAAGATCTTGAGACAGGGGACTGTTTGAATGAAAAGACTAACCACCACTTGCCTTACCCTGGCGCTGAGCCTGTCCGCGGCAGCGCTGAGCCCACTGGCCCTGGCTGACCAGCACGCCCGCGGCGAGAAGGTCATCCCTATCATGGGCCAGGGCCAGGAGCACAGAGCCGTTGCCCGTCCCGGCACTGGCCAGAGCAGCCAGCAGGTTCGCGCCCGGTTTGGCGAACCGCAGCAGGTTGACGGTCCCGTTGGCCACCCGCCTATCAGCCAGTGGCACTACCCGGAGTTCACCGTCTACTTTGAATACGACCATGTCATCCACACCGTTCTGCGCCATCGCGGTGCCGGGAGCAACTAAAGAATATCTCGGCAATCACAGGCTGGCGTGCTGGCGAGGCTACTGGTAATCTGCCCGCAAACTGTGGAGGCCACGCCGTGGCCAGCACGCACCCTTCCAAACAGCCTGTAAACAAGGTGGTTGTGACATTGACTACTACGCGTCTGATGCCCGCTGAATGGGCCCCGCAACAAGCCGTAATGCTAACCTGGCCCCACCCGGGCACTGACTGGGCTGCTAGCCTGAAAGACGTAGAACCCGTGTTTTTCGCCATCAGCAAGGCGGTATTGCGCTTCCAGAATCTGTTGATCAGCTGCGAATATGTCGCCCGCCTGCAGGACCTGACCCGGGATCTGAACCAATTCGCCGAACGCGAAGGACTGCCCGGCCGCGTTATGGCTATCCCGGCACCCGCCAATGACACCTGGGCTCGTGACCACGGCCCCATCGCCGTGGTTGCTGAGGGCAAGCTCCAGTTTCTGGACTTCACCTTCAACGCCTGGGGCGGCAAATTCCACGCAGAGAAAGACAACGCCCTGAACCAGCATATTGCCAACCAGGGTGGCTTTGGCACTACGCCTTTGGTGACCGTGGATTTTGTGCTGGAAGGCGGTTCCATCGAATCCGATGGCGCTGGCACCCTGCTGACCACCAGCGAGTGTCTGCTGACCCCGACCCGCAATCCGGACTATGATCGCAGCGCCGTTGAAGCTCTGCTGGCAGAGACCCTGGGTGCCCAGCGCGTACTGTGGCTCAACCACGGCTACCTGGCCGGCGATGATACCGATAGCCACGTGGACACCCTGGCCCGTTTCTGCGCCCCTGACCACATCTGCTATGTGCGCTGCGACAACCCGGAAGACGAACATTACGGCGCCCTGTCCGCCATGGAAGATGAATTGCGCCAGTTCCGCCAGGCTAATGGCGAGCCCTACAAACTCACTGCCCTGCCCTGGCCTGACGCCATTCATGATGAGGACGGGCACCGCCTGCCCGCCACCTACGCTAACTTCCTGATTATCAACCAGGCCGTGCTGCTGCCGGTTTACGATGTGCCACAGGACGATGCGGCGATACGCATCATGGCTGAAATCTTCCCTGACCGGGAGATCATACCGATTAACTGCTGCCCGCTCATTGAACAGCATGGCAGCCTGCACTGCGTCACTATGCAACTGCCCAGCGGGGAGCCTGTGTCATGAGCCAGCGCAAAGAACTTAACGTTGCCGCCATCCAGCAGGCCTGCAGTCCAGACAAAGCCACCAGCCTTGCCACCACTGAGCGCCTGGTGCGCCAGGCAGCGGCCGATGGTGCTGAACTGGTGGTATTGCAAGAATTGCACGCGACCCATTACTTCTGCCAAACCGAAGACACCCAGGTCTTCGAACTGGCGGAGCCCATACCCGGCCCAACCACCGAGCGTCTGGCCGGGCTGGCCAGAGAGCTGGGCATTGTGCTGGTAGGTTCCGTGTTTGAGCGCCGCATGAACGGCGTTTACCACAACACCGCCGTGGTACTGGAACGGGACGGCAGCCTCGCTGGCATCTACCGGAAAATGCATATCCCGGACGACCCCGGTTTCTACGAGAAATTTTACTTCACCCCCGGCGACGCCACCTTCAATAACGGCAACAGCGGCTTTACCCCCATTCAGACCTCCGCTGGCAAGCTGGGCGTGCTGGTATGCTGGGACCAGTGGTATCCCGAAGCGGCACGTCTGATGGCGCTGGCGGGCGCTGAACTGCTGATTTACCCCACCGCTATTGGCTGGGACATGAGCGACACAGATGATGAGCGCCAGCGCCAGCTTGAAGCCTGGATCACCGTCCAGCGCGGTCATGCGGTGGCCAATAACCTGCCGGTGATTGCGCCCAACCGTATCGGTACCGAACCTGACCCGTCCGGTCAGAGTGACGGCATCCGTTTCTGGGGCAACAGTTTTATCTGCGGCCCGCAGGGGGAATTCCTGAGTCGGGGCAATGACAGTGACGAAACTATCCTGGCCTGCACGCTGGACATGGCCCGCAGCGAATCCGTACGACGCATCTGGCCGTACCTACGGGACCGTCGCATCGACGCCTACGGGGACCTGACCCGCCGGGTCCGCGACTGACGCTACTGCCCCGCCCCGGGGCCTCTGAGCCCGGGGCGGGTGATGCCTTTCACTGCAGGACATTACGCGGATGAAAAAACTGATCGACCAGACCATCGCGCAACTCAACACCATACTGCTTGGGAAGGATACGCAGGTCCGACTGGCTGTCTGCACCCTGCTGGCACGGGGTCACTTGCTGATCGAAGATATTCCCGGCATGGGCAAGACCACCCTGTCCCATGCCCTGGCGCGAGTGATGGATCTCAGCTATCAGCGCATTCAGTTCACCAATGACCTGCTGCCCGCAGATGTCCTTGGCTTTTCCATGTATGACAAGCAGGCCGGCGAACTGATATTCCATCCCGGCCCCATCTTTGCCCAGGTGGTACTGGCAGACGAAATCAACCGGGCCTCCCCCCGCACCCAGAGTGCGCTGCTGGAAGCCATGGAAGAGCGGCAGGTATCCATCGAAGGGGAAACCCGCCCTCTCCCCAGCCCCTTCTTTGTCATCGCCACCCAGAACCCCCTGGAACAGGGTGGCACCTATCCGCTGCCAGAGTCACAACTGGACCGCTTCCTGATGCGGGTGCGACTGGGCTATCCGGACCCGAAGGCCGAGCGGGAGCTGCTGGAAGGCGAAGACCGCAGAACCCTGACGGATAAGCTGCAACCCTTGCTCAAACGGGATGAGCTGTTTACCCTGCAACAGGCCGTTGAGCGGGTAACCACCAGCGCCGCCCTGCTGGACTATGTGCAACGCCTGCTGGACCAGAGCCGGCGGATGCCAGGCATTGTCTATGGCCTGTCCCCCCGCGCCGGGCTGGGGCTGGTTCGGGCCGCCCGCGCATGGGCACTGATGGATGGTCGCCACCATGTACTGCCTGATGATATTCAGGCCGTTTTCCCTGCGGTGGCGGAGCACCGCCTTGAGCAGGGTGATACCGCCAAAAGCCAGGACCGCATTCGCCAGTTGCTGGCACAGGTTTCAGTGCTGGCTTAAGGCGCAACACCCCTTGGAAACGCCCAGCTGGCAAACCGGCCTGAGTTTGAATAACCACCTTTAATTCGGCGTTGGGCGCCCCCATAACAGCCCCATGCCACACCTTTTGATATGCCACTTACAGTGACGAGAGACTATTCATGAGCGAAGCAAAACACTCCCGCCTGATCATCCTGGGTTCAGGCCCTGCTGGTTACACCGCAGCCGTCTATGCAGCACGCGCCAACCTGAACCCGACCCTGATAACCGGGCTGGAAGTGGGTGGCCAGCTCACCACCACCACCGATGTGGACAACTGGCCGGGTGATAATGACGGCGTGCAGGGGCCGGAACTGATGCAGCGCATGCAAAAACACGCGGAGCGCTTCGAGACCAGCATCGTGTACGACACCATCAACGCCACCGACCTCAGCCAGCGCCCCTTCCGCCTCAAGGGCGACAGCGGCGAGTACACCTGTGACGCCCTGATCATTGCCACTGGCGCGTCTGCCATGTATCTGGGCCTGGACTCTGAAGAAGCCTTCAAAGGCAAAGGCGTATCAGCCTGTGCCACCTGCGACGGCTTCTTCTACCGCAAACAGAAAGTCGCCGTTATCGGTGGCGGCAACACCGCCGTTGAAGAGGCGCTCTACCTTTCCAATATTGCCGAGGAAGTGACCCTGGTCCATCGCCGGGATAAATTGCGCTCAGAAAAAATTCTCCAGGACAAACTGTTCGAGCGGGCAGAGAAAGGCAACGTACGCATTGTCTGGAACCACACCCTGGACGAGGTACTGGGGGATGAAACCGGCGTGACAGGCATGCGTATCAAGAGCACTGAAGACGGCAGCACTCAGGAGCTGGATCTGGCGGGTGTGTTTATCGCCATTGGCCACCGCCCCAACACTGACCTGTTCAAAGACCAGCTGGACATGAAAGACGGCTACCTGATTATCCAGTCCGGTCTGAACGGCATGGCCACCCAGACCAGCATCCCGGGAGTCTTCGCCGCCGGTGACGTGGCCGACCATATCTACCGCCAGGCCATTACTTCTGCGGGCTTTGGCTGCATGGCAGCGCTGGATGCTGAGCGCTTCCTGGACCAGGAAAGCTGAGGCCTACTGGCAGGTGTCCGTTGTTGCGGCACCTGCCAGCCATCCCTATGAGCACACTCCCCTGGCTCGACCCAGACTTCCTGTGGTTCCCACCCCCGGATGAAGCATTGCGGGACCCTGACGGCCTGCTCGCCGCAGGGGGGGACCTGGCACCGGAACGCCTGGTGCTGGCCTACCGGTCCGGTATTTTCCCCTGGTACGGTGAGAACCAGCCCATCCTTTGGTGGAGCCCCGACCCACGTTGCGTCATTGTTCCCGGCGAGGAGCACGTCTCCCGCAGCCTGCGCCGCACCCTCAACCAACAGCGTTTCCGCATCACCAGTGACCAGGCCTTCCGCGAGGTCATTCGACGCTGTGGCAGCGCCCGACCGGAGGGCACCTGGATCATCCCTGAAATGATTGAGGCCTATGAAACCCTCCACCAACAAGGCCTGGCCCATTCCTTTGAGGCCTGGAACCGCGAGGGCGAGCTGGTGGGCGGCCTCTATGGTGTCGCTCTGGGGCGCTGTTTCTTCGGCGAGTCCATGTTCAGCCGCGAAACCAACGCGTCAAAAGTGGTTTTTGTGACCCTTTGTCAGCAGCTGGCCCGCTGGGGCTACCGCCTGCTGGACTGCCAGGTGGAAAACGACCACCTGCTGACCCTGGGTGCCCACACTATTCCCCGCACTGAATTTTTATCTATACTGCAGGAGAACGTCGATCAATTGCCGGACCAGACCGGTTGGCAGATCGACTCGCCGTGGCCCAGTTCCGGGGAGGTCTGAATGAGCAGCCTCAAAACCCTGGTGTTCTTCGCAACACCCCCCCATGAGTGCAGCTACCTGGACGACCGGGAAGCAACCACCATGTTTGTGGACCCCCGCGCCCAGGTGGACCGGCGACTCTACAGTCAGCTGACGGAGCTCGGTTTCCGTCGCAGCGGCTCCCACTACTACCGCCCCCACTGCGAAGGATGTCAGGCCTGTATCCCGGTACGCATCCCGGTGGCGGCCTTTGAACCCGACCGCAACCAGCGCCGCGTTCTGCAGAAAAACCGCGATCTCAGCGGCCAGTTTGTGCCTGCCCAGTTCAACGAAAGCTACTACGCCCTCTACGCACGCTATATCAGTGGGCGTCATGCGGATGGCGACATGTATCCACCGAGCCGTGAACAGTTCACCTCCTTCCTGGTGGAAGGCGCCTCAGACAGTGAGTTTCTGGAAATGCGACTGGGGCAGTACCTGGTGGGTCTGTCGGTAGTAGACCGCCTGACGGATGGTCTGTCGGCCATCTACACCCTGTTTGATCCTGACATGGAGCACCGCAGCCTGGGCACCCTGGGGGTGCTCTGGCAGATTGAGGAAGCCCGCCGCTGCGGCTACTCCTATATCTATCTCGGCTACTACATCCGCGATTGCCGCAAGATGAACTACAAGACCCGCTTCCAGCCTATCGAGGCACTGATTGACGGCAAGTGGCAGCGGCTGACGCCCTGAAGGTCACTTTGTTGTATAAGTTTTTGCCAAATGTCGATAATTCAGGCAGAATTGCGCCATTTCGTTGGACCGGTCCATCTTTTCGTAAACGTTACTTTTGCTGGCGACTTGTGAGGACGCTGGCACCGGGCCCCACGTTACACACTATTCCGACACGTAATGAGGTTTTAACTGGATGGCAAAATCAGATGTCATTGAAATGGAAGGCGTGATTATTGATACCCTTCCCAACACCATGTTCAGAGTAGAGCTGAGCAACGGCCACGTAGTGACCGCCCATATCTCTGGGAAAATGCGCAAGAACTACATCCGCATCCTGACAGGTGACAAGGTCAAGGTGGAGCTCACGCCCTATGACCTGAGCAAGGGCCGCATCGTCTACCGCGCCCGCTAAATTCATGACGTCATGAAAAAAGCCCCTTACGGGGCTTTTTTTGTTTACGCTCACGGCAGCTTCTGCCCGAAAGATGTTACTCCCGGTCTGACGCGGCGCACTCCTGACTGATGGGATTGTTGTAGCACCGCACCTTGCGCAGAATGGTCAGCATCTCCTCGTGGTAACTGTTCGCCGCCAGTAACTGCTCGCGGGTCTCGCCACGGGAAATATCAATGCGCACCTGCCTCAGCATCTCAAAGTACTCATTCATCGCCTCCTCGGGAATGTCCACCCAGAGATGGGCCGGTATATCTGTCTCGAACTGGCGGGTAACCCGCATGGACTCGTTGTACAGGCGGGACATGATGCGGCGGGACTGCCGCACAAAGGCATCATCAAACTCCCCTTTGCGGGCAATCAGCTGGATGGTGATCTGCCCAATGGGGAAGCGGATGATACCGCCCTTGTCACCAATGCCATTGAACATCTCCAGGGTCTCGTAGGCTGCAGCCGGGGCATAACTGACATCGGCCTGCCCTTCATTGAACAGCCGGGCAAAGCTGGCCACCGTGGCATCTACCGGAATCATGCCCACATACTCTGCCATATGGCGGGCATCATGGTGCCCGGCAAGAATGGTGATACGCTGCCCTTCCAGGCGTTCTACCCGGTCGATCGTGCGGTCATTCACAAACAGGTAAGCACCGCCCATGGGGGTAACACCCAGCACCTGGTGAGTGTCCGTTTCCATGTGCTGCGCCACCCGGGAACTCCCGAGAATATGTAGTAACACCCGCAGGTCATCATAATTGGGAATAGCGCCGATAGCGCTGATAGAGCCGGTGAACTGGTTGTACAAACGTGCCCCCATATCGGTGGCAGCAATCATGTCACAGTCGCCAGCCTCAAAGGCTCGCACCAGCTCATCTTCATCGGTGTAAGGACGCATGGTAAGGGCAACGCCGGCGCGCATGGCATCCAGGCGGTAGGATTGCAATAGCTGGTAGATGAAGCCATTGGCCCCAACCGGGTCAAAGGCACAGAGCATCTTGGGCCCCGAGGCAAACGCACTGCCAGACAACACACACAAGGCAACCAACAGCGAACGACTGATCGCTCTGATCATAGGTGAACTCCTGTCATTGTTATTATGATTGACCATCTCCTACCGTGACGATTCGTTACACCAGGGGCAAGGAGACATTCAGGCGACTATCAGAGTGACAGATAGCCGCCTGAAAGAAATTGACAGTATTTGCACGAAGTTTGCGCAATCAGGGCAAATCGGGCGGCCGTCAGACCGCCTCGGCAGGTTCGTTCTCGTATTCGAAGACCAGTTCATCCCCTTCCAGGTGAACATTCACTTCGCCACCGTTCTCCGACAAGCTGCCAAACAGGATCTGCTCCGCCAGGGGGCGTTTGATCTTGTCCTGGATCAGCCGCGCCATGGGCCTCGCACCCATTGCTGCGTCGTAGCCATGCTCTGCCAGCCAGCCTTTGGCAGCGTCGTCCACGTGCAATACCACACGCTTGTCGTCCAGCTGGGCCTGCAGCTCGGTCAGGAACTTGTCCACCACATGGGTGATAGTGTCCTTCTGCAGCTCACCAAACTGGATGATGCCGTCCAGCCGGTTGCGGAACTCTGGCGTGAAGGTGCGGTTGATGATTTCCATACCGTCGGTGGCATGGCTCTGTTCGTTGAAGCCAATTGAGCGCCGGCTCATCACTTCAGCCCCCGCATTCGTGGTCATTACCAGAATCACATGGCGGAAATCCGCCTTGCGTCCGTTGTTGTCCGTCAGGGTGCCGTGGTCCATAACCTGCAACAGCAGGTTAAACACTTCCGGATGCGCTTTCTCGATCTCATCCAGCAGCAGAACACAGTGCGGGGTCTTGTTGACGGCTTCTGTCAGCAGACCGCCCTGGTCATATCCAACATAACCGGGGGGTGCACCAATCAAACGGGATACGGTATGCCGCTCCATGTACTCCGACATATCGAAGCGTACCAGCTCGATACCCAGTTGTTTGGCCAGTTGGCGGGTGACCTCGGTCTTGCCCACACCGGTCGGTCCGGCAAACAGGAAGGAGGCCTCCGGCTTCTCCGGCGCTTTCAGCCCTGCACGAGCGAGCTTGATGGCTGTGGACAGGGATTCAATGGCCTTATCCTGCCCGAACACCACCATTTTCAGGTTGCGCTCCAGATTGCGCAGCAGGTCCTTGTCGCTGGTGGAAACACTCTTCGGCGGAATCCGTGCAATCGTAGCCACCACTTCCTCGATGCAGGAGGTGTTGATCACTTTCTTGCGCTTGGCCGCAGGCAGCAGGCGCTGACGGGCACCGGCCTCATCGATCACATCAATGGCCTTGTCCGGCAGGTGCCGGTCAGTGATGTAGCGATCAGCCAGCTCAGAGGCGGCACGCAAGGCCTTGTCGGTGTACTTGATGTCGTGGTGCTTCTCAAAATGTGCTTTGAGACCGCGCAGGATCTGATAGGTGTCCTCTACGCTCGGCTCATTGACATCAATTTTCTGGAAGCGACGCGCCAGAGCGCTGTCTTTTTCAAAGATGCCACGGAATTCTGAGAAGGTGGTGGAGCCAATACACCGCAGCTCACCGGAACTCAGCATGGGCTTGAGCAGGTTGGAGGCATCCATCACCCCACCGGATGCGGAGCCAGCGCCGATGATGGTGTGTATCTCGTCGATAAAGAGAATGGCGTGCTTTTCTTTCTTCAGCTCCGCCAGCAGCCCTTTCAGGCGCTTCTCAAAATCACCGCGGTACTTGGTGCCCGCCAGCAGCGCACCCAGGTCCAGAGAGTAGACCACTGCATCTGAGATCACATCGGGGACTTCACCGTCCACGATGCGGCGGGCCAGGCCTTCGGCAATAGCTGTTTTGCCTACACCGGCTTCACCCACCAGCAAGGGGTTGTTCTTGCGCCGACGGGCCAGGATCTGAACCACCCGTTCCACCTCATGCTCACGGCCAATGAGCGGGTCAATCCGCCCCTGCCGGGCTTGCTCATTGAGGTTGGTGGCATAGCTTTCCAGCGGTCTGGGGGCCATACCGTCCTCATTGGCTTCCTCCTGGTGGGAGTGGTCCGGACCTTCCTGCTCATCACCCTGGACCCGCGAGATGCCGTGGGAAATGAAATTCACCACGTCGATGCGGGCGATATTCTGTTTTTTCAGTACATAAACGGCCTGGCTTTCCTGCTCGCTGAAAATGGCCACCAGCACGTTGGCGCCGGTCACCTCCTTTTTGCCAGAGGACTGCACATGGAAGACCGCCCGCTGCAGCACACGCTGGAAGCCAAGGGTGGGCTGAGTTTCCCGCTCCTTGTCGTTACTGGGAATCAGTGGTGTGGTGGAGTCAACAAACTCGACCAGCTCGTCCTTCAGACGCTGCAGGTCCGCCCCGCATGCTTTCAGCACGCCCAACGCCGAGTCATTGTCCAGCAATGCGAGCAGGAGATGCTCCACGGTCATGAATTCATGACGTTTGTCTCGCGCATTCTTGAACGCCATATTCAGCGTCACTTCAAGATCTTTACTCAGCATGGGCCTACCCCAAATAGTTCAGTCGGCTCTCTCAATCTCGCAAAGCAGCGGGTGTTCACATTCCGAGGAATACTGGTTCACCTGCGCTGCCTTCGTCTCTGCGATGTCTCGGGTATATTCCCCACATACGGCCTTTCCCTGCGTATGGACGAGCAGCATCACCTGCGTCGCCTTCTCTTCGTTCATTCCGAAGAACCTCATCAAGACTTCTACCACAAAGTCCATGGGGGTGTAGTCATCGTTGAGCAACACCACCCGGAACCTGGCTGGTCGCTTCAGGGCCGGCTTCTGCGGTGCCACGACCAATCCGTCGTGATGACCGGGTTCGTCTTGCCCTTCCTGATTTAATATTAGTAGAGAATTTCTGATAGTCCGCATCATTCCATACCGAAATTCGGTCACTGATTGTAAGTTGGCGTCAGTCGCCCGACTTTTCAAGGCGACAAGTGTGCTCCCATTATCAAAACACATGATAACGCCACGGCCCAACGGGTCACCAGCGTTTTGCCTCTTGACTCTGAGTGAAAATTGGTCAACAGTTACAACTCAACTGTAAAATTGTGTAACACGGCTCGCACTCAAACAGCGGGCCGCTTTACCAAGAGTGCCGGGCAATGCGCTGCCCGGCGAAGTAAGTAGCTGAAAAATAAAACAAGGGAGTGGAAAATGCCTCAAGGTAAAGTTAAATGGTTCAACAACGCCAAAGGTTACGGTTTCATTGTCGAAGATGGATGCAGTGACGACCTGTTCGTCCACTTTTCTTCTATTCAGATGGACGGTTACAAAACCTTAAAGGCTGGCCAGCCCGTGTTGTTTGATAAAAAACCCGGTGACAAAGGCACGCATGCGGTAAATATTCTGCCAGCAGACGCCGGCGCCTCGCAAAGCGAAAGAACAGACACCAGTTCTTCCGCCACAGATACTAACGAGGCAAGACGCCGCGCCGCCAACGCCTGAGGGATCTAGGCTAAACCGGTGCCCCGGCAAGCACCGGTTATGCTGACTACAGGGAATCCTGCCCTGGCAGTGCTTCTGTGTGCCTTTCCATCCGATAGCCACACCCCCTACGCCCCGCGGACCTACACGACGGTACCAGGTACCCGTAACCTGCCCTCCCCACACTTTCCCGCGCGACAGCCCTTTAGTAGTATGCCCATCATCCGCCTTTTATTCAGATACAGGACAGCCTGCGCATCCAGTGGCCAAACTGATTTTGTTCAACAAGCCCTTCAATACCCTTTGCCAGTTCACCGGCGGTGAAGGCCGGGCAACCCTCGCAGACCATATCAGTATCCCAGGCGTCTATCCTGCAGGGCGGCTGGATTATGATTCGGAAGGCCTGCTGTTGCTGACGGACAGCGGCTCGCTGCAGCATCGGATCGCCGCACCGGAACAGAAAATGCCGAAGGAGTACTGGGTGCAGGTGGAGGGCCTTATCACCGAGGAGGCCCTCGCCCGACTTACCGCTGGCGTGTTGTTGAAGGATGGCATCACCCTGCCTGCCAGCGCCGAAGCCATGGACGAGCCTGCCCTGTGGCCGCGAGTCCCGCCGATCCGCGAACGCGTTAACATTCCCACATCCTGGCTGCGCCTCATCATCTACGAGGGGCGTAACCGGCAGGTCAGGCGCATGACTGCTGCCGTAGGCTTCCCAACCCTGCGGCTGGTGCGTTACCGCATCGGCGAATGGACGCTGGATGGCTTGTCCCCTGGCGAGCTGCGGACGCTGACCCTGGCTATCCCCGGCAAACCAGCCAAGCATCACAAGGCCCGCGCCCGACGCCGGCCCGGCGCACGCCCTGCCGGTAAAACCACCTACCGACCACGAGAAACCCGATGACCTGGAAACCCCACGCCACTGTCGCTGTCGTCGTGCAGGATGCGGAAGGTCGCTTTCTGCTGGTTGAGGAGTTATCCCACCAACAGTTGGTCTACAACCAACCCGCAGGCCATATCGAGGAACATGAGTCCATTTTCGAGGCTGCCTGCCGTGAGGCGCTGGAGGAAACGGGCTGGCAGGTGGAACTCACCCACCTGCTGGGGGTCTACACCTACCTGGCACCCGCCAATGGCGCCACCTATTACCGCTTTTGCTTTGCCGCGACGGCGGTAACACGGCTCACAGACCAACTGGACAAGGATATTCGTGCCGCCCACTGGCTGGACCTGGATACCATCCGCGCGCGCGCCGATCAGATGCGCAGCCCGCTGGTGATCCGCTGTATCGAGGACTATCTGGCCGGACGGCGCTTCCCTCTGGACCTGATCGTCGAGACGACAGGCCCTGGGGCTGGTAAACTGGCGTCCCACTGATCGCAGTACAGAGCACCTTCATATGACGGCAAAACCACCTTCTGAAACCCGCGTTATCGTCGGCATGTCCGGCGGTGTGGACTCCTCAGTCGCCGCCTGGCTGCTGAAAGATCAGGGCTACCGGGTGGAAGGCCTGTTCATGAAAAACTGGGATGAGGACGATGGCACCGAATACTGTACCGCCATGGCCGATCTCGCGGACGCCCAGGCCGTTGCCGATCATATTGGCATCAAACTGCATACCGCCAGCTTTTCTGCGGAATACTGGGACCGGGTATTCGAGCATTTCATCGCCGAGTACAAGGCCGGACGTACCCCCAACCCGGATATTCTCTGCAACAAGGAAGTAAAGTTTCGCGCATTTCTCGACTATGCCGTAACCCTCGGGGCCGATTATATTGCCACCGGGCATTACGCCCGCAGGCGGGAGGCCAGCGCAGCGGAAGGCCAGGCGCAGCTCCTCAAAGGGCTGGACAGCAACAAGGACCAAAGCTACTTCCTTCACGCTGTGTCCGGTGAACGCATTGCCCGCACCTTATTTCCCGTGGGCGAGATCGAAAAACCAGAGGTGCGTCGCATTGCTGCGGAGCAGGGTTTTGTCACCCATGACAAAAAGGACTCCACCGGTATCTGCTTTATCGGCGAGCGCAAGTTCCGTGACTTCCTCAAGCAGTATATCCCGGCACAGCCCGGGAGCATCGAAACCCCGGACGGCATCGTCATCGGCCAGCATCAGGGCCTGATGTATCACACCATCGGCCAACGCCAGGGATTGGGTATCGGCGGTCTCAAGGCGTTTGGCGATGAGCCCTGGTACGTCGCGGAAAAAGACCTGAGCCAGAACCTCCTGATCGCCGTGCAAGGCAAGCAGCACCCATTGCTGTTCAGCCGCGGCCTGCACAGCGGTCCCATTGACTGGGTCGCCGGCCAGCCGCCCGCCCCCGAATTCCGTTGCACGGCCAAAACCCGCTACCGCCAACCCGATCAGCCCTGTGCCGTCGTATCTAATAAACGGGGCGTACAGGTGGTGTTTGATGAACCGCAACGGGCGGTGACACCCGGCCAGTCCGTGGTGTTCTACGATGGCGATATCTGCCTCGGCGGAGGTGTCATTGAATCCACCTGGCGGGACAATCATCTGTCTGTCGCAGACTTTATCCAACAACAGGCTTGAACCTTGAGCAAATCCATTCATGACCAAACCCTGGCGCTGGCAGGGCTCTTCCAGGCCGCCGCCCAGGTTCAACAGCTGGCCCATCAGGGCCAGGTGACGGCGTCATCTTTTGAAACCTGCATCCGCTCACTGTTTGCAACCAACCCGCCGGACACCCTGTCGGTCTACGGCGAGTTGCGTGACCTGCGGGACGGACTGACGACCCTCAGTCAGGTGCTGACCAATCAGGCGCAACCGAGAGATGTTGAAATCCTTCGTTACGGCCTCAACCTGATCCAGCTGGAAAGCCAGTTGCGGCGGCGTCCGGAGATGCTTGATATCATCGGTCAGCGAATCAACCAGGCACGTCACACCGCCGATCATTTCGGCTATAGCCACAGCAATCTGGTCAGCAACCTGGCATCCGTCTACACCGATACCATCAGCACCTTCCGGCTGCGCATCCAGGTCACCGGCAATCCCAACCACCTCAAGGTAGAGGAGAATGCCGCCAGGATTCGCGCCCTGCTGCTGGCGGGTATTCGCTCGGCGGTGCTCTGGCACCAGTCCGGCGGGCGCCGCTGGCAGTTGATTTTCGCCCGGCGCAAAGTGGCGGAGCACGCCGCTGAACTGGCCAAACAGGCCAACAGTGCGCAATACCACTAGCGCCTGTTGCCACAACATCTGATACCACAGCACCTGTCAGGCATGGCTGAAAGCCCTCAGAAAGGGCGGCTGCAGTTTTCCAGCCGCCACCTGACTGGTGTATCATTCCGCTTTATTTTATCCGCTTGCAGAGGTTTTCATGGAACTCACCTCCCTGACCGCTATTTCCCCGGTTGACGGCCGTTACGGCGACAAAGTTAAGGTATTTCGCGATATTTTCAGCGAATTTGGCCTGATAAAATGCCGCGTTACCGTCGAGGTGCGCTGGCTGCAGCAACTGGCCAGCCATCCGGATATCCCGGAAGTTCCCGATTTTTCCGACGCGGCCAGCAACCTGCTGGACGGCATCGTCAACAATTTCAGCCTAGCAGACGCCCAGCGCATCAAGGATATCGAGCGTACCACCAACCATGATGTCAAAGCGGTGGAATACTTTATCAAGGAAAAGATTGCCGGCAACGCCGAGCTGCAGGCCGTAACTGAGTTTGTGCACTTCGCCTGCACTTCTGAGGACATCAACAACCTGTCCCACGCCCTGATGCTGCGAGAGGGCCTGCAACAGGGCCTGCTGCCCGCCATGGAAAAGGTGACGGATACCCTGGCCTCCCTGTCCCAGGCACATGCCAGCCAGCCCATGCTGTCACGCACCCATGGCCAAACAGCCTCCCCCACCACCGTGGGCAAGGAGCTGGCTAACGTGGTTTATCGCCTGCGCCGGCAGATCAAACAGGTCCGTCAGGTGGAACTGCTGGGCAAGATCAATGGCGCGGTGGGTAACTACAACGCCCACCTGTCCGCCTACCCGACCATTGACTGGGCAGCCAACGCCAAGCAGTTTGTGGAATCCCTCGGTCTGTGCTGGAACCCCTACACCACCCAGATCGAACCCCATGACTATATTGCCGAACTGTTTGACGCCGTGGCCCGCTTCAACACTATCCTGATTGATCTGGACCGGGACATCTGGGGCTATATCTCTCTCGGCTACTTCAAGCAGAAAACCGTGGAAGGTGAAGTGGGCTCCTCCACCATGCCCCACAAGGTTAATCCTATTGACTTTGAAAACTCCGAAGGCAACCTTGGCATCGCCAACGCCCTGCTCGCCCACCTGGCCAGCAAGCTGCCCATCTCCCGCTGGCAGCGCGATCTGACGGACTCCACCGTACTGCGTAATCTGGGGGTCGGCTTTGCCCACAGCCTGATCGCCTACGAAGCAACCCTGAAAGGGCTGGGCAAGCTCGAAATCAACCCCGCACGCTTGAATGAAGACCTGAACGATGCCTGGGAGGTGCTGGCTGAGCCTATCCAGACCGTGATGCGCCGCTACAACATTGAGCAGCCGTACGAGAAACTGAAAGCCCTGACCCGCGGCAAGGCCATGACACCAGAGCTGATCAAGTCCTTTGTGGAATCCCTGGAGATTCCCGAGCAGGCACGTCAGGAACTGCTGGCGATGACCCCGGCCAGCTATATCGGTAACGCCATCACCCAGGCCAAGGCCATCTGATATGCAGCTCCCCGGTGGCATGCCTGTAGCAACCTTCCTGCGCGACTACTGGCAGAAGAAACCCCTGGTGATCCGGGGGGCTTTTCCTGGCTTTGAGTGCCCGGTGTCACCGGACGAGCTGGCCGGGCTTGCCTGCGAAGAGGCTGTCGAGTCCCGCCTGGTGATTGAGCTGGAAGACGGCAAGCCGTGGCAGCTGCATAACGGCCCCTTCAGCCCGCAACGCTTTGAGCGGTTGCCAGCTTCTCCCTGGACACTGCTGGTGCAGGGGCTTGATCACTGGGTGCCGGATGTAGCCGACCTGCTGGAGCAGTTCCGCTTTATTCCGAATTGGCGGCTGGACGACATCATGGCCAGCTTTGCGCCACCCGGGGGTAGTGTTGGCCCCCATTACGACCAGTATGACGTGTTTCTGTTGCAGGCTCAGGGCCGCCGCCGCTGGCAGTTTGGCGGCAACCACGATACCAGCAGTCCCAGAGTGGAAGGCACGCCCCTGCGCATACTGAAAGACCCCAGCTGGGATGAAGACGTTATCCTGGAACCCGGGGACATGCTGTATCTGCCTCCGGCCATCGGCCACCATGGGGTGGCGCTGGATGACTGCATCACCTTGTCCATTGGTTTCCGGGCGCCCACTCAGGACGACCTGCTTACCAGCTATACCGATTACCTGAGTAGCCAGCCTGGCGCTGATCGCCACCTGAATGACCCGGATCTGCAGCCTCAGACCAACCCTGGCGAAATCACGCCGGCAGCCATCGAACGCCTGCAACGGCTGATAACCGAGGCCATGAACGACCCGCGCCAGCTTGGCCTCTGGTTTGGCCAGTATGCCACCAGCCCCAAAAGTGAGGACATCGTGCAGCCACCGGAGGAGCCTATCACCCCGGCTGATCTGTACGACCAGCTAAACAGCGGTGGCCAGCTGCGTTGGAATGAGGGTTCCCGCTTTGCCTGGCACGGCCTCGGCCTGGACGAGCTGGCGCTATTTGTTGATGGCGAGCGCTACCTGCTGAGCGGAGACGCCCGCCCCCTGGCCACCCTGCTGTGTGAGGGCAACCAGGTCGCGAACGAACCCTTGCTGTCACTGCTGGCAGACACTACCCTGTGTGAACTGGTTACTCACCTCCACAATCAGGGCAGCGTGTATATCGAATGGGACTGAGGATCCGCCAATACAGTTGGCAACTGGCACCGGATGCCATTCGTCAGATTCGCCAGCAGGTGTTTATTGACGAGCAACAGGTGCCCGAAACGCTGGAATGGGACAGTGCCGATGAGCTGGCGGAGCACTTTCTGCTGGTATTGTCCCGACGCCAGCCTGTCGCCACCGCCCGGCTGGTACTGTCCCCTACCGGCACTGCCCATATCGGTCGCATGGCGGTATTGCCGGAACACCGGGGCAAAGGCTATGGCGAGTTGCTGCTGCGGCATGTCATGGGTGCAGCCCTGGAGGCCGGCAGCAAAGACCTGCAGCTCAGCGCGCAGCAATATGCCATCGACTTCTATCAGCGTTCGGGCTTCCACATCTGTTCTGACCCCTATGATGATGCCGGTATCCCGCATCTGGATATGCGCTGCCTGGCCCCCGAGCGCATTCTCACCGCGCTGAAAGATGGCGACTACCCCGCAGTGCTGGGCATGGACACCTCCACCTGGCAGATAGACAACGAGCTGGACCTGATCGACCTGACCGACTCCGTGGCCAGCCAGGCCCGCTATCGCCTTTGGCTTTATGACAACCTGCTGGACCACGCCCGCTATGACCGTGAACGGTTCCGGGACATTTTGTCCAGCCTGGCCCGCCGCCACCGCATCAGCGAGATACGGCTGCTGATTCACAATGACCGGCCACTGGTGGAAAGACGACACAGCCTGGTGCAGCTTATGCGGCGGATTCCCAGCAAGATCGAGTTGCGGCTGGCCAACCGGGACTTCCCCAACAGCAAGCACCCCTTCATGATCGCCGATCGGGATGCCCTGCTGGTGCGCCACAAGATGGATCGGCCAGAAGGTATACTCCGGTTCGCAAACAGTGGTCGGGTCAAGCAGCTGACAGACGAATATGAAGCCATGTGGGAGCAGGCACGCCCTTCGGCAGAGCTAAGAGAACTACCGATCTGACCGGCTGATCACCGGTATTCCCTGTTCGGGTTCAAACGGGCGGCCAAAGTCAGCAAACTCTTCATCCACCTCCTGCGCCACCTCTACAATCAGGCGACGCAACCATTGATGATCCGCATTGTGCTGCAGCAGGGGGCTCCAGGCCATTTTCAGTTCGAAGGGCGGGATGTCAAACGGCGGCACCTTCACCAGCAAGTTGGCATTGTCACGTTGTAACCAGGCCGCACGGCATGGCAGGGTGGCAATCAGATCATGCTGCTCCGCCAGCAACATGGCCACCTGATAGTGGCGGGTAAACACAGAAATACGCCGCTTGCGGCCCATCAAGGCCAGCGCTTCATCCACCCAGCCCAGGCGCTGAACATCCTTGGGATTAACCCCTACCCCTACCCCGAAACCGGTCTTGCTGACCCAGATATGGCTGGCCGCCAGATAGGTATCCAGCGTAAATGGCTCCTTGAGGATCGGGTTGCGTACGTTCATCAGGCAGGCAAAGTACTCTGTCCACAGGGTTTTCTGATGAAAGGACTGGGGAATCTTGTCAAACCGGTTGATGGCCATGTCCAGCCTGCCCTGCTCGACATCGGCAAAACTGACATCGCTGGGTGTCAGGACATCCAGGGTCACTTGCGGCGCCTCCTGGCGGATACGCCGCAGCACCCGTGGCATCAGACAGGACTCCGCATAGTCACTGGCCATAATGCGGAATACCCGCTGGCTTTCGCTGGCCGCAAAGCTGGCACGTGCCTGAACCACTTTCTCAATTTCCGCCAACACCTGACGCACAAGGGGCTGCAGTTCCTGCGCCCGCTCTGTTGCCGTCATACCCTCGCTGGTACGCACCAGCAAGGGATCACCGAACAGATCCCGTAACCGACGCAGGCCGTTGCTCATGGCTGGCTGGGTAATGCCCAGATGATTGGCGGACTTGGTGACGTTTTTTTCCCGCAGCAGGACATCTAGATACACCAACAGGTTGAGATCAACGCGGGAAATATCCACAGCCAGGCTCCGGTCAGGACACAATGGCGACAGGATACCACAAGGCATGCTCTACCGGGGGCCGGGTAATGCCTTAAAAGAATCGGCTAAGTCGTTGGAAAGGGGCGCAAAGCCAATGCTTGGGCTATACTGCCGCTAACGCCTGTTTAGCCCCAGATCAAGACGAGACTATGAACGAAACAATGCTGATCATCCTGTTCGCCGTAGCGATAGCCGGCGCCGTTCTCCTCCTTATGTTCAGTCAAGGCAAAGAAAAGGCGCGCCTGGAAGTAGCGCGCAAAGTGACGGCACTTGAGGATGAGTACCGGCGCTGCTATCGCCTGCTCACGGAGATACCCGAACGCTACATTACCCGGGATATCAGCCTGATGCTGCTGGACCGCATGGAAGGCGCCTGCCAACAGTTGCAGCAGCTCAAGCATGACCTGCCCGTCAGCCAATGGCAGACTGAGGTCGGGGCCAAACGGGAAGCCCTTGCCCAGCCAGGGGAACCTTCCGGTAATGGCGCCGTTACCAACCCGGAACAAGCCAATATCGTCAGGGAGCACTTGAAGTCCCTGTACCGGTTGATCGAGAACCTGGCCAGTCAAAAGCAATTGCCCGGCGCCAGCGCCAAGCAGCTGATGGCCAGGGTGGTGTATCTGGGGCATCAGATTCAGGCTGACATCCACGTTGCCAAGGCGCAGGAACTTATTCGCAACCATCATTACCAGCGCGCAGGCCAGTTCTACAAGCTGGCAATCGCCGAGTTGAAGCCTTATGGGAGCAACCCTGAAGCCGCCGCCGCCATCGCCCGGCTGGAAGCCCGATTACAGGAAATGGAAACCCTGATGGCGCAAACCAACGGTGTTACAGGCGAAAGTGCTGACGATGGCTCCAAGCTCGACGAACAGTGGGACTCCTTCCTGCAGAAGGATGATGACTGGAAGAAAAAAACGGACTACGACGACTAACCTCGTTATCAACCCCTCGACCAATCCCTGAATCAGGCAGACCCACTAACCCTATGACTGCATTCAGCAAACGCCTCTCTTACCGGCTGGCCAGAAACACCGTTTTACTGGCCATGTTGCTGGGCACGTTGCTGAACCTGGTCCAGGTTACGGAAGACTTTTTCAGCGCCCGGCAAGCCATGGATAACGAAATCCAGGCGCTGATGGAAATCAGCCATAGCCCGGCCTCACAGATTGCCTATAACATAGATGCCCGACTGGCCGAGGAGCTGCTGGAAGGCCTGCTACGCCACCCTGCCATTGTCGAAGCCAAAATCACCGACCCTGACGCCCTGGCACTGGCTGCCAAGCAGCGGCGCTCCACCGACGCCGCCTATCGTTGGTTAAGCGACATGCTGTTCGGTCCCAGCCAGTCCTACAGTGTCAATCTGGAGGTGCGACAGCTACGGGGTATCCCCCTGGGACAACTGGCTATCACCATCGACACCTACCATTACGGCAACAACTTCCTGCGCCGGGCCACCAACACCCTCATAACCGGTTTTATCAAAAGCCTGGTGCTGTCCATCATCCTGCTGATTGTGTTCTATGTGGTGCTGACCAAGCCGCTGCTAAAGCTGATCAATGCGCTGCACCAGGTGGATGCGGGTGCGCCAGAAAAAACCCGTCTGCCGACACCCCATGGCCACGAGCATGATGAAATAGGGCTGATGGTGCGCATCATCAACAGCCACCTGGACACCATCGATACCAACCTGGACCGGATACGGGTGGCAGAGGCCAAACTGAAAGATCACTCCACCCAGCTGGAGCAGGAAGTGGAGGCTCGGACACGGGAAATCTCGGAAAAGAACAAAGCGCTGCAGCGGGGTAACCGGGCACTGATCAAATCCAAAGAGGACGCAGTCCGGCGGGCTCGCTCCCGTGCCACCTTCCTCGCCAACATGAGCCATGAAATCCGTACACCGCTGAATGGGTTGCTGGGCATGCTCAGCCTTACGCTGGAAAGCGAACTGAGCCCCACCCAACGCAACCGCCTGGAAATCGCCCGCAACGCCGGCCAGAACCTGCTGTCCCTGCTCAACGATATTCTCGATATTTCCAAGGTGGAAGCAGGCAAACTGAGCCTGGAATCTATCGCCTTCAGCATGCGGGAGCTGATCGAGGATGCGGCATCACTGCTGGCCAACCAGGCCCATAGCAAAGCTGTTGAACTGGTGACGGACATCGACCCCGGCCTGCCGGAACTGTTCCGGGGCGACCCCACCCGTATCAATCAGATCATCAACAACCTACTGGGCAATGCCATCAAGTTCACGGAAAAAGGCGAGGTGCGACTTTACGCCACCTATACCAACGACTACCTGGTACTGGAAGTGATTGACACCGGCATTGGCATGTCCGCAGACGCCATGGAGCATATATTCGCCCCCTTCTCCCAGGCTGACACCGCCACCACCCGCCACTACGGCGGCACCGGCCTGGGCCTGACGCTCTGCCGGCAACTGGTGGAAAGGATGCATGGGCAGATTGACGTGGAATCTCAACCCGGCAAGGGCACGCGATTCATCGTGCGCCTGCCACTGCAGCTAATGAACGCCGATACCCCACCTTCAGACGCCCGCCTGCAACAACCGGAGCTGCAAAGCAAAGGCGTCTGGCTGCTGTTGCCCCATGCCAACCCGCACCGACTGCCGCTGGAGCGTCAACTCAAACACTGGAAAATACCGGTCTATGGGTACGACGATGCGAAATCAGCGGCCCAAGCACCGCCAGTGCTATTGATTGACAGCAAGGTCAGTCATGGCAAGCTGCCTGAGGATTACCCCCCGGCCTCCACTATCCTGCTGGGAGACGAACCGGCCAACGCAGAACAATCCGGCTTCCTCAATCTGTGCTTCCCCCTGCGACGGCGGGAACTGCACAAGGTGCTGCTGAACGCACTCTACCCCGAGGGAGCGCCAATCAATGTAGGCGCAGCGGGGCCCGAACGCACCCTGACGGATCTGCGCATACTGCTGGTGGAGGACAACCGGGTAAATCAGATTGTCGCCAGCACCATGCTGAAGAAACTCGGCCATCAGGTGGATATTGCTGAAAACGGTGAACGAGCGGTGGCCGCGGTCACCAGCCAGCCCTATGACATCGTATTGATGGACTGCCAGATGCCCGTCATGGATGGCTTTGAGGCTACCCGGCGCATTCGCGCCCATGACACGTTGAGGAACCTGCCCATTATCGCTGTTACCGCAAACGTGCTGGAAGGCGACCGGGACGAATGCATCACCGCGGGCATGAATGACTACATCACCAAGCCCTTCAACCAGGAAGGCCTCAAGCAGGTGATTCAGCGCTGGGGCAATCCGACTCCAACCGCCTGAGCAAGCCCTTAAGCTGCTCTCGCAGCTGAACAAGATCACCCAGCGGCAACCCACTGTCACAGAACAGCTGCACCGGCACATGTTGAGCCTGCTGCCGCATGGCCTGGCCCTCAGGGGTCAGCGCCAGCTGCACTACCCGCTCATCACTGGCAGCGCGACGGCGTTGCAATAAACCCCGCGCTTCCAACCGCTTTAATAGGGGCGTCAGGGTGCCGGAGTCCAGCCGCAAACGCTGGCCGAGGCTGGATACCGTCATCACCTGCTCCTGCTGCACCGCTTCCCATAACACCAGCATCACCAGGTATTGGGGATAAGTCAGGCCCAGTTCGTCCAGCAATGCCCGGTAACGTCCGGTCACCGCCCGGTTGGCCGCATACAGGGCAAAGCAGAGCTGATTATCCAGCGCCAGAGGATCAATGGAGCCTGCCACCTTAGAGCAGCTCCTCAATGTCTTTACGGATTTCTTCCGGTTTGGCAGTGGGGGCGTAACGACGCAGCACTTTGCCGTCTTTGTTGACCAGGAACTTGGTAAAGTTCCACTTCACCTTTTCCGACCCCAGCATACCTTTGGCTTCAGACTTCAGGTATTTGAACAACGGGTGCGTGCCCGGCCCGTTGACCTCAATCTTGGCGAACATGGGGAAGCTCACACCGTAATTCAGGCTACAGAACTCACTGATCTTGTCATTGTCCGCCGGGTCCTGACTCAGGAACTGGTTACAGGGAAAACCCAACACCTCGAAACCTTTGCCCCCCAGCTCCTGATGCAATGCCTGCAAACCCTCAAACTGGGGTGTAAAGCCGCACTTGCTTGCCGTATTCACGATCAACAAAGCCTTGCCACGAAATGGCGCCAGCGTGCTTACATTGCCTTTGATGTCCTTCACTTCAATGTCGTAAATGCTGTTTGTACTCATAGCCATTACCCTTCTCGTCGCGCATGGTTTTGGGAACTACTGGGGTCGACTCACCATATTAATTGCGCACAATTCAATTTGTCAATATTGATTAGCGGGCAGTCATTTATGCCCCAATGCCATAATTGATCACAATTACAGGGGTTATGCCCTATTGTTATGGCATGGCACTTGGTTAGAATAGTGTTTTAGTCACCATCGCAGCCGGGATACCGCTTTTTATGCAGAGCTACAAGAAGTCCGCCAAACTCGACAACGTGTGTTACGAAATTCGTGGCGTTGTCCTGCGTGAGGCCCGTCGTCTTGAGGAAGAGGGCCATCGGGTTCTGAAGCTCAATATTGGCAACCCGGCGGCCTTCGAACTGGACGTGCCCGAAGAAATCCAGCAGGACGTTATCTACAACATGGCGTCCGCTCAGGGCTACGTGGAATCCAAGGGCCTGTTCTCTGCCCGCAAGGCGGTGATGCACTACTGCCAGCAGCGCGGCATCGACAAGGTGGACATTGACGACATTTATTTGGGCAATGGCGTCAGTGAGCTGATTGTCATGTCCATGCAGGCGCTGCTGAACACCGGCGACGAGGTGCTCATCCCGGCGCCCGATTACCCTCTGTGGACCGCAGCGGTCACCTTGTCCAGCGGTAAGCCTGTGCATTACCGCTGCGATGAACAGCAGGACTGGTTTCCCGACCTGGATGACATCAAGTCCAAACTCACCTCACGTACCAGAGCCATCGTGCTGATCAACCCCAACAACCCCACCGGGGCGGTGTATCCCCGTGAGCTGCTGGAGCAGATCGTCGAACTGGCCCGTCAGCACAATCTGGTGGTGCTGTCTGATGAGATCTACGACAAGATTCTCTATGACGGCGTGGAGCATATATCCACCGCGTCACTGGCGGATGACGTACTGTTCATGACCTATAACGGTCTCTCCAAGAACTACCGGGCTGCGGGCTACCGTTCCGGCTGGATGATTATCAGCGGTGCCAAACACCGCGCCCGCGACCTGATCGAAGGCATCGAAATGCTTGCCTCCATGCGCTTGTGTGCCAACGTGCCCGCGCAGCTGGCTATCCAGACCGCCCTGGGCGGCTACCAGTCCATCAATGATCTGGTAGCACCTGGTGGCCGCCTGTACGAACAACGCAATGTTGCCTGGCAGATGCTGAATGACATCCCCGGCGTCAGCTGCGTCAAGCCCAAAGGCGCCCTGTACCTCTTCCCTCACCTGGATCCCAAGCGTTACCCCATCCAGAATGACGAGCGCCTGGTGCTGGACCTGCTGCTGCAGGAACGCATCCTGCTGGTGCAGGGGTCTGCCTTCAATGTTGAGGACAAGCAACACTTGCGGGTGGTGTTTCTGCCACGGGTCGATACCCTGGAAGACGCCATCGGCCGGTTGGGCCGCTTCCTGTCCAAGTATCAGCAGTAAGTTGACCATGGCCGATATTCATATCGAGGACTTCTACCGGGACACGGCCCTTATCCTGGTCAATCTCTACAACGCTTTTCCACGACGTATCAACCTGTTCGTGGAGGATATCTCCGGCCCGGATGAGCCGGACGAGTTCGGTCTCCACAGCAAGCGTCACGCCGCCTGCTTCGGTGCCATGCTGTGGCTGGCGGAAGAAGGCATGCTGCGCTACGTGGACACGATCCGTCAGGAAGCTCTGGATCAGGCAGTACTCACCCAGGCCGCCTTCGTCCGTCTCAGCGCCCCCGCCGACACCCGGCTGGTGCCGGTAGAGCCGCCACCCGCCGGCATCCCGGAACCCGTGCTGGCCGACCTGGCCACTCACATCCATCTGCTACGCCAGACCCTGCGGACCGGCACCTCCTCCCAGCTCAGCCGTGTGGTGCAGGCCACCCTGTTCCCTGGCAGCCTGTTACCGGCCCTGCACTGATACCGGGTTGCCATCCGGCTTCGGTATACTGAAAGCCAGATGGGCGACTACAGCAGACACCGCCCTTAATTCGTTGTAATCTGCTTGAACTTGTTGCCCCTGACCCCATCTATAATCACAACCTGATGTTTACCAACGGGATAATGCTATGAGAATTTTGCTTTTTATCGGCACTAACCTGGCTGTGATCTTCGTTGCCAGTATTACTCTGCAGTTACTGGGTGTTGGCAGCTACCTGACAGCGCAAGGCATCGACTACGGCAGCCTGCTGGTGTTTGCGGCGGTGTTTGGTTTCGCAGGGGCGTTTGTATCCCTGATGATCTCCAAGCCCATGGCCAAATGGAGCACCCGCGCCAAAGTCATCACTGACCCGCGCACCCCGGCGGAGCGCTGGCTGTTTGATGAAGTGCGGGCAATGTCCAAGCAAGCAGGTATTGGCATGCCGGAAGTTGCGATCTTCCCGGCCCAGCAATCCAACGCCTTTGCCACCGGCTGGAATAAGAACAACGCCCTGGTAGCGGTCAGTGAGGGTCTGCTGACGCGCTTTAACAAGGACGAAATCCGCGCCGTACTGGGCCATGAGATTGGCCACGTCGCCAACGGCGACATGGTGACCCTGACCCTGATTCAGGGCGTGGTAAATACCTTTGTCATTTTCGCATCCCGGGTCATTGGCTCCGTCGTGGACAGAGTGGTATTCAAGAATAACAACGGCCACGGCATCGCCTTCTTTCTGGTGAGTATGGTGGCACAGGTGGTTCTGGGCATTCTGGCCAGCACTATCGTGTTCTGGTTCAGCCGCCGCCGGGAATTCCGGGCCGATATCGCAGGCGCCCAACTGGCAGGGACCGGCGCCATGATCAGCGCCTTGCAACGCCTGAAAGCAGAAAGCGAAGTGCCCGATCAGATGCCGGACACCCTGCAAGCCTTCGGCATCAACCGTGGCGCCCGTGAAGGCCTGGCCGCTCTGTTCATGACCCACCCGCCCCTGGATGACCGTATCGCGGCACTGCAGAACATGGGGCGTTAATCGGCTGAGTTAGTGAACAACAAAGGATGCCGGCTGGCATCCTTTTTTATTTGGAAGGCCCCATGGACCGTTGGACGTCATACCTGTTTCAGTCTCACTCTGAAGAAACCCTGCGCAACTGGGCACGCCGACTGTCCCTGTTCCGGGTTTTCCGGGCATACGGCGGCCACGCCAATGATGGGGACTCGCTGGATGTTGTGTTTCGTTATGACAATATTGAGCAGTTACAGGCGTTTCTGACCTCCCTCGGCATATCGCTGGTTCGGTTTGATGCAGCACCACCACAACCCGAACCAGGCGTATCCTACCCTGGTGATGTATTCATGAGGTTTCCTTCACTCATACCGGGTACCCGCTGGCTTCAACAACCGGGCCACAGTGTTGTCTGGGGGCACAAGGTCTTTATCTGGTGTAACGGTGAGACCGTAAGATTGTCGATTCATGACGGGTATTACGTCACTGAAGCCTGTGTGGCGGCGGCCGAAGTGCTGGAAACAGCGCTGGCGCACTGTGACCTTGAACGCATAGACCCGCCGGTCAATACGAAGAACTGTATTTGTCCGCAGCATTACCCCGAGTACTTTGATTGACGGCAAAAGAACCACGATAGCCTGATCTCATTGATAACGATGGAACAAGCATGAAAGTCATCCTTCTTGGCAATGCTGGCGCTGGCAAAAGCAGCCTGGCCAGACAACTGATTGGCAAGCAAACCGCAGGCCGGCTGTCACTGGATGAGGTGGCGTTCCAAGGGGGCGCTGAACGGCGCCCTCTGGATGACAGCGTTGCCGCTGCCCGGCAGTTTATTGCCCGTCACAGCGACTGGATCATTGAAGGCTGTTACGCAGACATCATCGAACCGCTGCTGACGGATTGCGACATGCTGATCTTTCTAAATCCAGGTGTTGCGATCTGTGTCGAGCACTGCCGCCGCAGGCCATGGGAGCCAGAGAAATTCAATTCACCAGAGGAGCAGGATGCCAATCTGGCGAACCTGATTGCCTGGGTAACAACCTATTCCAGCAGAGATGATGAGTATGGGCTGCAGCGACACCGAGCCCTGTTCAACCGTTTCAACGGTCGCAAGCTCGAACTGACGGATCCTCGCCATTACGCAACGGCCGTTGCCAGTTAACGCCCAGCCGCTCGCCCCGTTACATCCCTCCCGCACAAAGCAACAACTCCTTACACTGTCCTTTTAGCCCCCTCGTCTATACTCAGGTCAGGAGTGCAGGCTGTCACTCCGACCCGGGACTATTCAGTGGCTCCCTAACAATAACCGGCGACATGACACTAATCGTGAACGCTGCCCTGACCCCAGTTCGAAGGATTGATGTGACACCAGCAGTGACCGTGATCAAGGCGCTCCGTCCGGGGCCCTGCTGCCGTATTCTGCTCTACCTGTGGCTGCTCTTGATGGCTGGCCAGGCGTTGGCCAACGTGCCCGTTGTGCGGGTGGTGGACCAAACGGACAGGGTCGTCCTCAGTAAGAACATCAGTTTTATCGAGGACCGCGACGGCGCTCTGTCTGTTGATAGCATACTGGCGGGCGAGGCTGACGACCGGCTGTTCCGCATCACCTCTGATCGCGCCAATTTTGGCTTCACGGATGCCGTCTACTGGCTCCGGTTTGACCTGCTGTATCAATCCAGCCTGCCCGGGGCTACCCGGCAATGGTGGGTCATGGCCGATTATGCCCTGTTGGATCAGGTGGATGTTTACCTTCGCGACCACCACGGCAAGGTCACCCAGCTGGCGCTGGGTGATGATCGGCCCGTCGCCAATAATGCCCTGCCCATTACCCGCCCGATTTTCCGGCTAACCACAACAGCGGGCGAGCCAGTTGAAGTGTTTATCCGGGTGGAGACCCAAAGCTCCAAGCTGATTGGCTTTGACCTGCTGGCCGATGGCAAGCTGGGCCAGCAATTGATGGCCTGGGGACTGATTTCTGGCTCCTACTACGGTGTCATGCTGATCATGGCGCTGTACAACCTGTTTATTTTCTTTTCTATCCGTGACCGGGCCTACCTGTACTACGTGGCGGGGATATTTTCGTTCGTCCTGACTCAGGCGGCGCTGGATGGACTGCCCTGGCTGTTTCAGATCGCCCGTGACCCGGTGTGGTACGACCGCGCACTGCCCATCATGATGAACACCACCTGGGTATGGCTGATGCTGTTTTCCCGCAGTTTCCTGCGTACCCGAACCAGCGCGCCCTTTATCGACAAGATCATCTTTTTCCTCGCACTGACGGCAGGCTGGTTTGCCCTTATGAGCACCTGGACGGATTACAGCACCTCCATTGCTGTCGCCACCCGGGCCACCCTGGCATTTTCCTTCACGCTGGCCCTGATCGGGGTTGTCCTTTGGCGGCGGGGAAATCGCCTGGCACGCTATTACACCCTGGCCTGGTCCGCCTATATGAGCGGTGTGGCCCTCTATATCATGTACGTATTCGGGGTGGCGGATTATCACCCGGTGGTTGTCAACGGTATTCAGGTGGGCGCCTTCTGCAACGTGTTGCTACTGGGACTGGCACTGGCGGACCGTATCAACATGCAGAAGCGAGAAACTGAGCAGGCCCGCAAGCGTGCGCTGCGCGCAAAGCAGGAGGCCCAAACTGCCAGTGAGCAGGCCCAGGAACACCTGCAACGCTTCCGCCAACTCTACGACAACGCCAGCGAGGGCATTTTCCAGTGCACTCTCGATGGTCGCTTCATCAGTGCCAACCCATCTCTCGCCCGCACCTTTGGCTACGAATCACCCCAGGCACTGGTGGACACCGTCACCAACGTTGCCCATCAGTGCTATCACAACCCGGAGGATCGATTCCGGTTTGAGCAGCAACTGATGGAACGCAAACGGGTTGTGGACATGGAATCCCTTTGCCTGCGCCAGGACGGCAGCCAGTTCTGGGGCAGCAGTTCGGCCCATGTGGTATTCGATAAAAACGGCAACCCAGCCTATCTGGAAGGGTCCCTGATCGACATCACCGAGCGCAAGGACAAGGAAAAAGCACAACGGGAGCGGGAGGCTGCCCAGGCATCGGCGCAGGCCAAGAGTGACTTCCTCGCCAACATGAGCCACGAAATCCGCACCCCCATGAACGCCATCACCGGTTTTGCCGATCTGGCCCTGCGCACAGATCTGTCACCGCGCCAGCGGGGCTACGTGGAGAAGATCAGCCACGCATCCTCTGCCCTGCTGGGGATTATCAACGACATCCTGGATTTTTCGAAGATTGAAGCCGGCAAGCTGGACCTGGAAACCACCGAGTTCAGCCTCCACGAAGTGATCAATGACCTGGTGGACATGCTGTCCCACAAGACCGCTGAGAAGAACCTGGAGCTGTCCGTCAGCCTCGCACGGGAAACACCCACTGCCCTGCGGGGTGACCCCTTGCGGCTGGGGCAGATACTGATCAACCTCACCAACAACGCCATCAAATTCACGGAGGAAGGCGAGATCCAGATCCGTATCAATGAGACCCGCACGCTGGATAATCGCAGCTGCCTGCAGTTCTCCGTCAGCGATACGGGTATCGGCATACCTGCTGACAAACTCAGTGATCTCTTCTCACCCTTTACCCAGGCCGATGGCTCAACCACACGCCAATACGGGGGAACCGGGCTTGGCCTGTCCATCTGCAAACAGCTGGTGGAAATGATGGATGGGGAAGTCTGGGTGGAAAGCACCCCTGGCCGTGGCAGTGTATTCCACTTTACCGCCTGGTTTGAGCTACAACCGGATTTCCGTGAGAAGAATATCTATCAGAACAAACAGATCAACGGGCTGCGGGTGCTGTTACTGGATGACCGGGATGCCGGCCAGGAGGCGCTGGTGGAGATACTCACCAGCTTCGGCTGCCAAACCAGTGTGATCCAGCCTGATTACCGCCTGATCGAACGGCTGAAGAGCGAAGTGAAAAGCCCCAGCTATGATCTGGTGATTGTTGACCGCCATCTGGCCGCCATGCGCTCCCTGGACGCCGCCATGGGCGTACGGCAGGTCCCAGCCCTTGGTGAAATCCCCGTCATGCTGCTGGCACTCCCCAATGAGGACGAACTGATCGACGAGGCCACAGAGTGCGGCTTTCACCCGCTGATCAAACCCATCACGCCCTCGGTACTGCTGGATGGCATACAGGCCTTGTTTGGCTACACAGGCCCCAGCAGCTCTCATCGCAACCAGAACAGTGAGGCCGTGGACTTCAGCCACCTCACGGGCAAGCGGATTCTGTTGGTGGAAGACACCCCGTTCAATCAGGAAATAGCCAGTGAGTTCCTGCGGGACGTGGACATCAAGGTCCGGGTGGCCCAGAACGGCGAAGAGGCGCTGAAGCAATTGGCAAAGCACCCGGTGGATGCGGTGCTAATGGACTGCCAAATGCCGGTGATGGATGGCTTCGAGGCAACCCGACGCATCCGCAACCAGCTGGGGATGAAGTCCCTGCCCATCATTGCCATGACCGCCAATGCGATGAAGGGCGACCGCCAGAAATGCCTGGATGCGGGTATGAACGATTATCTCGCCAAACCGGTAGATAAGGACGCCCTCTACCGCACCCTGCTGAAATGGCTGCTGCAGACCGAGACCCCGGCCCCACAAGCAGGCACAGCGCCAGAGCCCACGTCTGACGGCGACAAACCGGTCGACACCCTATCAGAGCATTCGGAAGCACCGCTGGACCGTGAGCGCGCGCTGTCGCAGCTGGGGGGGAACAGCCAGTTGCTGGAGCAACTGCTTGTTCAGTTCCGGCAGGAACAGCATGACTTGACCGACCGCCTGCTGGATGCCCTCGATAACGAGGACTGTGAAACAGCGCACCGGCTGGCCCACACCCTCAAAGGTATGGCGGCCTCACTGGCTGCGGACACACTGTGTGACGCGGCAGGCGCACTGGAAGACGCCCTGGCCAGGGGCGCCATATCCACCGAAATTGAGCGGCTGGTTTGCGGTGTTGACCAGGCACTGGCCGCGTTGATTGATCACCTGGAATCCCACCACGAGGAAAGCCTATGACTACGCCGGAACCGGTTGCTGGCGCCAATGACGCACCCGCTGACGATAATCAGGAAATGAAGCTGTTGCACGGCACCTACGCCGACATTCTATTCATCCTGCTGCCTTTTGCTGTGGTTGCCCTGTTCAAGGCCTGGACACAGGGGCTGGAGGCGGTGCTGCTCGGCTACGATCTGGCCATGGCGGCGGGCATCCTGGCGGGGCTGGCGGTGGTGAAATTCATGCTGGGATTACTGCAGGACCCTAACATGACCCGGCACAGGGAGTGGATTGTGTTTCTGGTGGCAGGCACGGTGTTTCTGGTTCTGGCCCCGGGGCTGCTGTTCAGTGTGCTGATCATGCTGTCAGACCCGGTCCCCCAGTGGGTGATGTTTATCCAGCCGCTACTGGTCGTATTGGGGATCTGTGCCTACACCGGTGCCGTAATGACCAGCTACCGGCTGCATAAAGGCCAGACAAACCAACGCTCGGAGTACCAGACCGTGGATAACCTGAACTCAACGGAAGCTTGAGATGTGTGATGAGCTAAGGTGCCACTGACGAAGTATTGAACCCAAGGGCGGCCCAGGCGGGATCTGCTGCAACCGCCAGCGTCAGGCTGGCGAACTCCCGCCTTACCGGGTAGTTGCGTCGCAAGGCATCAAAAGCTGCGGCACGTTCGGCAGGTCTTAATCCCAGTGTGGCCAGTAAGCGCTGGTGATCGTCGCGGGGGTCGTAACACAGACGGATGGCGCGGTCGATGCAGGGCTGCAGCGGAGCCTCCGGGGCAAGCTGCAGCTGAGCAAACCAGGGGGAAGGCAGCAAGTCTGCCAGTTCCCGGTCAGGGGTTCGCCCCAGCCAGCGGCAGACCGCCTCGTACAGCATGGCTGTGCCCCGACTTTTACCTTCCAGGCTGTAGCCTGCAATATGGGGCGTACCCAGCCAGACTTGCCCCAGCAATTCAGAATCAATGGCCGGTTCCTGTTCCCAGACATCCAGCGCTACCCAGGGTGCATCAGGTTGCCGCAACCGGGCTGACAGGGCCCGGTTATCCACCACCGCACCACGCCCACTGTTGATCAGCAGTTGATGGTTGCCCAGTGCCGCCAGCTCAGCCTCCCCCAGCATGTGGTGAGTGGCGTGAGGTCCCGTCACGGTCAGTGGCGTGTGCAGGCTGATGACATCGCAGGCCAGCGCTTCCTCCAGCGATACAAAGCCGGCCTCGCCGGTCTGCGTTGCACGAGGCGGATCGCAGCATTTGGCAGTGACGCCAATCGCCCGCAGGCGCTGTGCCAGCCGGCCACCCACATTGCCTGCCCCGACAATACCCACACTAAGACCGCGCCAGTCAGCAAGCCCCCGCTGGCCGCCATACAGAGACAGTACCGCCAGCACATACTCGACGACGCTGACGGCGTTGCAACCTGGCGCACTGGCAAAGGTAATACCCTGCTGCTGTAACCAGGCTGTATCCACGTGGTCCGTGCCAATAGTGGCAGTCCCCACGAAACGTACCGGGGCCGTGGCCAGCAAATCGGCTGTGACAGGTGTTACGGAGCGCACCAGCAACAGATCCGCATCACGGAGCTGTGCCGGTGTCAGGGCGCGGCCGGGTAAGCGGGTCAGGCGGCCAAGGTCACCAAAGAAAGCATCCAGCAATGGAATATTTTCATCTGCAACAATGTGCATGACCCGCCCCTGAATCAGTTCCGGCGCGGGGGGCGACGGTTACCGCCAGGGCGGCCACCGCCCGCCGGCGGACGACGGCGCCGGGTGCGTTTGACGGGTGTTTTCTCAAGGGTGTCCATCAGGGTATCTTCAGGCACCACACAACTGAGCTTCTGGTTGATGTACTTCTCGATGGCTGGCAGTGAGAAGGAGTCATCCTCACCCGCAAAGCTGATGGAGACACCTTCCTGCCCGGCACGCCCGGTCCGGCCGATCCGATGCACATAGTCTTCGGCATTATCCGGCAGGTTGTAATTGAACACGTGGGTCACGCCGCTGACGTGAATACCGCGACCAGCCACATCAGTGGCCACCAGCGCCTGGATCTTACCTTTCTTGAACTGCTCAAGCGTCGATATGCGCTTGTTCTGGGCAATTTCACCGGACAGCAGCGCCGTCGCGATACCCTGATGGCGCAGATCCTCATCCAGGTCCCGGCACTGGTCGCGACGATTGGCGAAGATGATGGCTTTTTCAACTTCCGGGCGGCGCAGGTAGTTGGTCAGTACGGTGAGCTTGTCATCGTCACTGACCATGTAGACGGTCTGCTTGACCCGCTCTGCCGTCTTCTGCTCCGGCTCGATCTCAACAAACTCGGCTGCCGAGGTCCACATGGACGCCAGGTTCAGAACGTCCTGGTTAAAGGTGGCACTGAACAACAGGGTCTGACGATCCGGCTTGGGGGTGCAGCGACGGATAATGCGCTTCACATCGGGGATGAAGCCCATATCCAACATGCGGTCTGCTTCATCCAGAATGAATATGTCAACCTGGTCCAGAAACACGTCCTGGGAGCCGAGGAAGTCAATCAACCGGCCTGGTGTGGCCACCAGGATATCCACCACCTCATGACGCAGCTGATCCCGCTGTTTGTCATAGTTCATACCACCCACAACGGTGACCACATTGTGGCCTGTGTGCTGGCACAGCTCTTCAGCATCCTTGGCAATCTGCAGTGCCAATTCCCGGGTGGGCGCCAGAGCCACAATACGGGGCTCGGAGGCAAACCGCTCTTGCTCAGGAATGGGGGCGGACAGCAACCGCTGGATAGCGGTGATCAGGAAGGCGGCGGTCTTACCGGTACCCGTCTGGGCCTGACCAATCAGATCATAGCCCGCTAGGGTGATGGGCAGGGTTTCCGCCTGGATTGGCGTACAATACTCAAAGCCCATCCCGGCAATCGCCTTCAGGAGTTTGTTATCTAGCGGGAACTCAGCGAAACGTACACCGCTCGCGGGCGGAGTCAGTTCCGGGTCTTGCGCTGTTGCTTGTTCTGACACTTAGGCTTCCTTTATAAATATCTACCAGCGGTATGCAGTGAACGCGGCATGTCGGCCGTACCAGTCCAGCAATGCATCCTTGAATTGTTCCGCCCGCGGCGGCAAACCATGGGTTACGTATAGCTGTGCCTGTCTGCTGACGTTGGCACAAAAACCTGCTTCATCCGCTGCCCCAACGCCGGACAGATTGTCCACGCTGATGTGGAAACGGGAACCCGCAGCAGCAGCAAACACCCACTCAATGGCCTGGGGTTTGACTTCTACCTGCTCAAAGGCACGCTGCTGTTCCAGGGTGCGGCCATCGGGGCAATACCAGTAGCCATAGTCATGCAGGCGACGCCGCTCCTCTCCTGCCAGGCACCAGTGCGCAATCTCATGCAGGGCGCTGGCGTAATAGCCGCGGGCAAACACCACCCTGTGGAGCCCTTCCGGGCTGGAGGCGGGAATATACTCCGGCTCATCACCGCCCCTGACCAGAATGGTTCGGCAGGGACCCCGAAACAGGTCGTTGAACAACATGACCAGATCATCGGGCTGATGACTTGACGACTCGCTATTGTGCGTTTTTGGCGACAACATTACCAGTGGGAACTTTCTGTTAAACTGCGACTCCATGAGACACCGTAACGGGCTCACAGATCATCATTGCCTAGCCCGTTATACTGGTAGCAAGCATACAGGAATTTGTATTCACTGGCCCGGAAAACTCCATGACCCCCACTGCTTCAACTTCGCACCACCCTGCCTTGCTTAGAATACTTGCCGCGCTGATGGCCACACTGATGCTGGCACTTGCTGCCAGCCCGGCCAACAGCTTCAGTTTCGGCAGCGCGCGCGGCAGCCTGGGGGGCATGAACGATTTCCTGCCAGTGGACGAGGCCTTGCCCTTCCATGCCGGTCTCTACGAGGATGGCGTCACGCTGTTCTGGGACATAGCGCCGGAACACTACCTGTACCGGGAGCGCATCAAGGTAACACCGGTCACCGAAGGCGTAGAGTTGGGGGAGACCGGTTTTTCCCAGTCCGGTGAATGGAAAGATGACCCTTATTTCGGCGAAATGCTGGTTTTCCTGCAGCCGGTGGAGGCGCGCGTTCCCGTGCTGTTACCAGAAGGTATGCGGGAGGCCCAACTCAGGGTCAGTTACCAAGGGTGTGCCGAGGCAGGGCTCTGTTACCCGCCGCAAACCCGCGAGGTCACTTTCCTGGCCGGCCAGGCAGACAGCCCCCGCAGCGCATCCGGCACGACAGCACCGGTCAGCAGCCTCACCGCGCCCAACACGTCGACCGCTACCGGTCTGGCGGGCTTTCTGGCAGAAAGCTCCCTCTGGGCCATCGTCGGCATTTTCTTCCTGCTGGGCCTGGGGCTGACCTTTACCCCCTGCGTGCTGCCCATGGTGCCTATCATTTCCACCGTGGTATCCAGCCGCAACACCAGCAGCCATGGCCACGCTCTCGCCCTGTCCATCAGCTATGTACTGGGCATGGCGCTGACCTACGCCGCAGCGGGCGTCATCACGGGCCTGTTGGGCGCCAGCTTCAATCTGCAGGCACAACTGCAGTCCCCCTGGGTATTGGGCACCTTTGCCGGTCTGTTCGTACTGTTCTCTCTGGCCATGTTCAACGTCTATGACCTGCAACTCCCAAAAGGGTTGCGGGATCGCCTGAATAGCACCAGCCAGGGCATGACCGGGGGGCGCATTGCCAGTGTGTTTGGCATTGGCGCTTTGTCTGCCCTGGTGGTATCGCCCTGCGTGTCGGCGCCACTGGCGGGCAGCCTGCTCTACATCAGCACCACCCAAGATGCATTGGTGGGCGGGCTGGCGCTGTTTGCCCTGGGCCTGGGCATGGGGGTGCCATTGATACTGGTTGCCGTGGGCGGGCGGCGCATGCTGCCCTCCTCCGGCCCCTGGATGGACACCGTCAAGGCCTTTTACGGTGTGCTTTTGCTGGCCGTTGCTATCTGGCTGCTGGAGCGCCTGGTACCGGGCTGGCTGGCACTGGTGCTGTGGGGTTTACTGGCGGGTATCACCGGCGTACAAATGGGTGCCTTTGAGGAGGCCAAGGCCGGCTGGCAGCGAACCTGGAAGGCCGTCGGCCTGATTCTGTTCGCCTATGCCCTGGCCTTATTCGCTGGCGCCCTTTCCGGTGCACAGGATCCCCTGCGACCGCTTTCCAGCTTTACCGCTTCAGCGGCAGCACCCGGCAGCAATGGCGGCCAACTCCACGCGCCCTTTGTACGGCTGACAGCGCCTGAAGACATCCGCCAGGGCCTGGCCGCCGCAGCGCGCCAGGAGCAGCCGGTGATGCTGGACTTTTACGCGGACTGGTGTGTCAGCTGCAAAGTTATGGAACGCACGGTGTTCAGTGACCGGGAGGTGATCAACCAACTGGAGAGCCTCGCACTGCTGCAGATTGACATGACCGCCAACACCCCCGAGCAACAGGCTTTGCTGGATGAGCTGGGCCTGTTCGGGCCGCCGTCTTTCCTGTTTTACAACCGGCAGGGCGAAGAAGTCCGGGAGGCCCGCATTCTTGGTGAAATGAACCGGCGGCAGTTCCTGACGCACCTGGATGCCGTACGCCCGCACCTTTAAGAGCCACTCATCGTAAAACAAGTTACTGCGCACCAGTAAGCGAACATGGCTTCCCGAGACCGTCCGCAGCAGGGATGCTGCGGCCGAGCCTACAGGGAAGTATTCACGGCGCGTCTCGGGAAGCCAAGTTCGCTTACCTCGTACTTACTCCGTACTTACTACACCCTTCAGGCCCCGCGGCGAATAAGGTAGATGTAGGTGCCGTCTGCCTCATCCTGGCTGACAAGCTCGTGGGCCAGATGCAGGCAAAACCTGGGAATGTCCCGCGTGGTGGAGGGATCGGTGGCCACCACCCGCAGCACGCCACCCACCGGCACCTGCCGGATATGGGCATGCAACATCATCACCGGCTCCGGACACACCAGGCCCCGGGCGTCCAACTCAAGATCCGAATGCTGAACTGACAAGACGTTACCTCGTTTTTACTCGGCTGACAAAGTCAGCTCATGCTACATTTGTTCTTGGGCGTCGCTGAAAGCCCGAGGCGATCCGGGACTTTAGCAGCGCACCCTATGGAGTAGGTCGCCTGCGACCGGCCTTTACGTCACGTCACTGAGGTACCACATGATACGGGTCATTATTGAGCGCCATATTGCCGAAACCCTTGAATCACCCTATGAGGAACGCTCCCGCCGCATCCTCAAGAATGCCATCAGCGCACCTGGCTTTATATCCGGTGAAACCCTGGTTGACACCTTTGACCCCAACCACCGCCTGACACTCTGCAACTGGCGCAGTATCTCGGATTGGGACCGCTGGTATCAATCCTCCGAGCGCAAGGAGCTGATGAACGAACTCTCACCCCTGCTCGACCGGGACGAAAAAATCACCGTGCTGGAACAAAGCTGAAAACGCAAGGGGCGCCCGGACCACAGCGCCCCGCATTCAGTCCAGCCGCTCGAGGTAACAGGTGACCTCCTCACGGTCATGATAAAGCTGCTTGGCGACGAAGCGATATTCGCCGCCGGCCGCCTGCAAGCCCTCCCGTATAATGGCCTGGCACGCCAGCCACTCCTGATAGCGCTTTTTCATCGGCAGCTTGAGATTCACCACCGCGTAACGGCACAGCCGGTCCTGAAACCAGGACGCCACCAGAGCCGCCGTGCGACGGGGCTTGTCGACAATGTCACACACCATCCAATCAACCGCCCGGTGCGGTCGCCAGCGATAACCGTCTGCCTTGACATGCTCAACGTGGCCGGACGCCATCAATGCGGGCTGCATGGGCCCGTTGTCCACCGCTGTCACCAGCATGCCCTGACGCACCAATTGCCAGGTCCAGCCGCCGGGCGCAGCCCCCAGATCAACAGCCTTTTTGCCGCCACCCAGGATGTCAAACCAGGCGTGCTCCGGAATAAATACCTTCCAGGCTTCTTCCAGCTTTAGCGCTGAGCGGCTCGGAGCGTCTGCCGATGCCTTGAGTCGCAGGATGCCACCGGGTGCAACTGCCCGATTGGAGGCATAGCTGACACCGATCAATACCTGCTCAAAGGACAGCAACAGCACCTCAAGACGGCCGCCAGCGGGCACCTCAGCGACCTGCAACAGGCCACAGTCCCGCAAACCCCGTGCCAGCGGGGACACCCATTTACGGGCAAAGTTACCCAAATCGGCGTCGTTATTGTCTTCCCGCAGTCGCACCTCCACCCGCTCACAGGATGGCAACAGAGCCTGATGCTGCAGGAACGCCTCGCACAGCGCACCGACACGGTCCGCCTTCGGCAGGTCAACTCGGCCCAGGGCCACCAGCCAGTCGCGGACAAACACCAGCTCCGCCAGTGGCAAGCGTTGCATCAAAGTGTCAACGGCATGGGGCTCCGCCACCATAAAACCGACCAACCCGGGCGCCAAAGGCTGAAAGTAACCATAAACACCCAGGTATGCGGCACGATCTGTCACTTCCTGACCGGCTTCACTTTCAAAACCAGGGCGGCAAACCAGCGTGATGAACTGCATGGATTTTGTACTCATTAGTATGCGAAACTGACAGCCTCAGAGACATGACAACAATAACAGGCCACAACGCCTCTTTTCAGGCGAGTGGCGGATAAAGCCGAACATGATACCAGACAAGCTAAGTAGTCGGGCCAGTGCTGGCCTGAAGCACGTCCTGTGGCTTCTGACCGTTGTATTGCTGACCTGGGCCAGCCCTGTGGTCTTGGCAGACTATCACGCTCAGGGCTGCCCAACACTGCTCTTATCAGACAACCCAGGCCGCGCCGGGCTTAATCATTATCTCTGCTACTTCCACGAAGCACCAGCCGCTGAGGACAGCTACAGCGCACGCGGCGCCCTGCCCGATCAGCAGGCACCGTGGATACACTTGCGGGGGCAGGATTCCGCATTCCCACAAAGCGACGACCAATACTGGTTTCGCCTGACACTGACCAATGACACTGGCCGCACCGGCTACTGGTTTCTCAAGCTGGCTTACGCACCGCTGGACTATGTGACTTTCTACCTTCGCCCCCGGGGAAGCCCTGCCAGCGAGACGCAGATTATCGCCACCGGCGATCAGCGCAGCTTTATGTCCCGTGGCATCAACTATCGCCACTATCTGGTGCCGATGGAGATCGAAGCCGGCAGCACTCTGGACATTGTGGTTGCCGTACGAAACGCAGGCGCCATGAATGTACCCCTGTCGGTGATGGAACCCATCGCCATGTTTGAACTGGCCAACCACCTTACGTTCGCCAACGGCCTGTTCTATGGCGCCATCTTTATCTTCATGGTGTTTAACCTGCTGATTTTCTTCACCACCGGCACCCCCTACTACTTTTACAACGCCTTTTACATGCTGGCTGCCGGGCTGTTCCTGTTCGCCATGGGGGGTTTTGGCTTCCAGTACCTTTGGCCCGGCAGCAACTGGCTGGCCAATGCCTCTATTCCCTTGCTGGAAATAGGTGCCACCCTCTCGTTTATCCTGTTCGGCCGCTCGTTTCTGGATGTAGGTTCAGACCACCGGCGGATTGACCTTGTACTCAAGGGATTGGCGGCCTTCAGCGTGCTGGCCTTTGCCCTGGTGCTCCTGGTGCCCTATAGCCAGATCATCCTGATTGCGACCGCTTACGCACTGGTCTCCATTACCGTGTTACTGGCCATTGGCATCCTGCGCTGGCAGCAAGGTTACACACCGGCCAAGTGGTATGTACTGGCCTGGGCTATGTTTGTCAGCTTCACCTTTGTTTATGCGCTGGCCGCCTTCGGCTATCTGGGCAACTTTTTTGTCCGCGAAGTGATGATGCAGTTAGCCATCTGCAGCCAGATCGTGCTGCTGAACTACGCCATCATTCAACGCTGGCGCCTGCTCAATGACCGCCTGCTGGAGGTGGAAACCCGCGCCCGGCATGAGCTGGAAAGCCGGGTTGAAGAGCGCACGGCCCAGCTACGCGAAACCATGCGCCAGCTGGAGCAGGCCAATCAGCAACTGGCGAGCATCAGCAATCATGACAGCCTGACTGGACTGCTTAATCGGCGCTTCCTGGACCAGGCGCTACCCGCCAGCTGCGCCGAGGCGCGCCGCAACGGTAAGCCGCTCGCCCTTGTGCTGGTAGACGCAGACCGGTTCAAACCCCTCAATGACAGCTATGGTCACGCATTTGGCGACCAGTGTCTGAAGATCATTGCCGACGCGCTGTCCCACCACGCCCGCCGACCACGGGACATCGTCGCGCGCTTCGGCGGCGAGGAATTTGTCCTGCTGTTACCGGATACTGAGCTGCAAGGGGCTATCGCGGTCTGCGAGCATGCGTTTGAAGACATACGCAGGGCCCACCCCGTAACAACAGAAGGCGTTGCTGTTGCCCTCAGCGTCAGCGCCGGTATCGCTATGCATGACCCCGAGGATTCACCGGAAAGCCTCTTTGAGCGCGCTGACATGGCCCTTTACGAAGCAAAGAAAGGCGGCCGTGACCGCTATGTGGTCGCTGAACAGAAAACCGCAGACGAACCACAGACGCCCTAGCAGCGGCATCTAACCCAACATAATCCTGGCGGCGCCTGCAGCCGCCTCGGCTATCAGCTCTGCCTGCACCCGGCCCGTCGCCTTGAGTGGCTTGAAGTCGTGCTCGCCTCCCGCCAACCAGTGTATCTGCACCTGCTGCAGCATCCCGGACTGCTCAGCCAATTCCTGCTGGCGACCAAACGGATCGCGGGTACCCTGAAAAATGGTCAGCGGGCACTGTAGCTGAGCAAAATGATCCGTGCGCCAGTTATCGTTGCGACCGGGCGGATGGAAGGGGTAGCCGAACACCAGACCGCCCCTAAGATCAAACGCCGCCACCGCCCGCGAGGCACACAACAGACTGGCCACCCGCCCGCCCATGGACTTACCACCTACAAACAGCGGGGTTTTCGGGCCAATCTCATCCCTTACATCCGCCACGGCTTCACAAAAAGCGGCTTCCAACGCTGGCATCCGGTCAGGCGGACGTTTCCGGCCATCACCCCGTCGTTTCTGCATGTAGGGAAACTCAAACCGGAACACCCGGCAGCCTTCCCGGGCAATGGCAACCGCCAGGCGCTCCATAAACAAAGAATCCATGGGCGCCCCGGCGCCATGAGCCAGCACCAGGGCTGGCCCGGTTTCGCCGTTGGAGATCAAACCGGAGTCTTTCAAGCCCACCCTCCTCATTTGTAATGTTTCTGTCCCCGGAAAACACCGGAATTAGTTTGCAAGGATACGTGAGTAATGCGGGCTAACACACTACAATTACGCCTGCAAACCGGCCATGTCACTGATTCCGCGGGGCTGAAGTTGATCTTGATCAATTGCAAACCGACCGCGCATTCCTCATACTTGCGGCCGCAAATCTTACCCACTTTAAATCCACTGGAAAGGCTATGAGCACAGCAAATCCAAACCTGACATACAACTACAAGGTGGTGAGACAGTTCACCATCGCCACAGTAGTATGGGGTATCGTTGGTATGGCTCTGGGTGTGTTGATTGCAGCACAACTCTACTGGCCAGCCTTGAACCTTGACCTACCCTGGACCCACTTCGGCCGTCTGCGGCCGCTGCATACCAACGCCGTTATCTTCGGTTTCGGTGGTTGTGCACTGTTTGCAACGTCCTATTACGTTGTTCAGCGGACCTGTCAGGCCCGATTGATCTCCGACTCCGTCGCAGCCTTCCACTTCTGGGGCTGGCAACTGGTGATGGTCCTCGCTGCCATCACGCTGCCCCTGGGTTACACCCAGGCGAAAGAGTACGCAGAGCTGGAATGGCCCATCGACATCCTGATCACCATCGTCTGGGTGGCCTACGCCTTTGTCTTCTTCGGCACTATCACCAAGCGCAAAGCCAAGCACATCTACGTAGCCAACTGGTTCTACGGTGCGTTCATCCTAACGGTTGCCGTGCTGCATATCGGTAACAACATCTCTCACCCGGTTGGCCTGTTCAAGTCCTACTCTGTCTACAGCGGCGTTACCGACGCCATGATGCAGTGGTGGTACGGTCACAATGCGGTCGGCTTCTTCCTGACTGCAGGCTTCCTGGGCATGATGTACTACTTTGTTCCCAAGCAGGCCGAGCGTCCGGTTTACTCTTACCGTCTGTCCATCGTCCACTTCTGGGCGCTGATTGCCACTTACGTTTGGGCCGGCGGCCACCACCTGCACTACTCTGCCCTGCCAGACTGGGCCCAGAGCGCAGGTATGGTTATGTCCCTGATTCTGCTGGCACCGTCCTGGGGCGGCATGATCAACGGCATGATGACCTTGTCAGGCGCCTGGCACAAACTGCGCACCGACCCGATCCTTCGCTTCCTGGTGGTGTCCCTGTCCTTCTACGGCATGTCCACCTTTGAAGGCCCGATGATGTCCATCAAGACCGTCAACGCCCTGTCCCACAACACTGACTGGACCGTTGGTCACGTACACTCCGGCGCACTGGGCTGGGTCGCCATGATCAGTATTGGCGCGGTTTACCACCTGATCCCGAAACTCTGGGGCGTCAAGGCCATGTACAGCACTTCGCTGATCAACCTGCACTTCTGGCTGGCGACTGTCGGCACCGTGCTATACATCGTTGCCATGTGGGTCAACGGCATCATGCAGGGCCTGATGTGGCGTGCAGTCAATGACGACGGCACCCTGACCTACAGCTTCGTGGAAGCCCTCGAAGCCTCTTACCCGGGTTACCTGGTACGCTTCATTGGCGGCGTCATCTTCCTGGCAGGTATGTTCATTATGGCCTTCAACATCTATATGACCATCCGCCAGAAAGATGCTGTTGCTGTTGATAATCGTGCAGCCCAGGCAGCGTAAGGCAGGAGACAAGTCAAAATGAAACACGAAATAGTTGAAAAGAACCTGGGGCTGATGTCCGTACTGATCGTGCTGGTCATCAGTGGTGGCTTTTTGGGTGAAGTGTTCCCGCTGTTCTTCCAGGATGAGGTGAATGAGCCTATTGCCGGCCTGCAACCGCTGACACCGCTGGAAATGGAAGGCCGGGATATCTATATCCGGGAAGGTTGCCACGTCTGTCATACCCAGATGATTCGCCCCTTCCGTGCTGAAACCGAGCGTTACGGCCACTACTCAGTTGCAGGTGAGTTCGTTTACGACCACCCGTTCCTATGGGGCTCCAAGCGCACCGGTCCTGATCTGGCACGGGTGGGTGGTCGTTACTCCGACGAGTGGCAGCGCCAGCACCTGTACGATCCGCGCAGCGTAGTGCCGGAATCCAACATGCCGGCGTTCCCCTGGTTGTTCGAGCGTCAGCTGGATGGCCGCAAGACCGAGCGCAAGCTCCGTGCGTTCCAGCGCATGGGCGTGCCCTACACGGATGAGCAGATTGCCACTGCAGCCGAAGAAGTTCGTGGCAAGTTTGAAATCGACGCGCTGGTAGCTTACCTCCAGCAGCTGGGAACCGTCATCTCAACCAAGCGGTGATACTGTGGATGTCAATGATATTCGGGGAATTCACTCCCTCATCATCATGGCGATATTCCTGGGCATTATCTGGTGGGCGTTCAGCGCCCACCGGAAAAAGCCCAACGATGAGGCAGCTCAGCTGCCCTTCGAGGACGACGACATCGACCAGAGAACACAGCAATCTGAAAAATCGGAGAACGAAAAATGAGTACCTTCTGGAGCATCTGGATCACCGTGATCGTGCTCGGTACTGTGTTCGGCTGCGTATGGCTACTATGGGCCACGCGCAAGGGCCAAGCATATGATCAAGAGACTGATCAAACCACCGGCCACGTGTACGACGGCATTGAAGAACTGGACAACCCCATGCCCAAATGGTGGCTGGGCCTGTTCCTCGCAACCTGTGTATTCGGCCTGGTCTACCTGATGCTCTACCCGGGTTTGGGTAGCTATCAGGGCCTGCTTGGCTGGTCGCAGGTCGGCCAGTATGAGGACGAAATACAACGTGCCGACGCCCGTTTCGGTGAAGTATTCGCCCGTTACGCAGCAGTCCCCATCCCTGAGCTGGCAAAGAATGACGAAGCCATGCGCATGGGTCAGCGTTTGTTTGCCAACAACTGCTCTGTGTGTCATGGCTCCGCAGGTCGCGGCTCTATTGGTTTTCCGAACCTGACAGATGGCGTGTTCAACTGGGGCGGCTCCCCCGAAGAGATCTACCAGAGCATTCATGCTGGCCGGATTGGTAACATGCCCGCCCGGGGCCTGATGCCAAACATGACGGCTACGCAGGTGGATCAGGTGGTGAACTACGTGCTGAGCCTGAACGGCAACCGTGAGCGCGACAGCGCTGCGGCGGAAGCCGGCAAGGCCGTTTACGCGCAGGCCTGTGCCGCGTGTCACGGCGCCGACGCTGAAGGTATCGCTGCAATGGGTGCACCTAACCTGCGCAACAATACCTGGCTGTATGGCAGCACCTACGAGTGGATCGAAGAGACCGTGGTACACGGCCGGCAGAACCGTATGCCTGCCCAGAGCCCGCGTCTGAGCGATGATCAGATCCATGTGCTGGCAGCTTACGTGTACAAACTGTCGTTTGTCAGATAACACTGCCTGGCAGGGGCTCCGCCTGTGAGCCCCTGCTTCAGCTTTCTGAACCCTGCGCATTGATTGCAATGCGCAGGCTTGAGAGAGCTTACTGTCGAGAGGTTGGTTATGAGCGACCAGATTCCGGTCAAGCAGATAGATCCGAACGAAAACACCTCCGATAAAAACAAGAAGAAAGGCGCAGCAGTCGATCTTTACGCAAGTCGCGAGAAGATTTACGTAAAAGAAATCACTGGTGTGTTTCAGAAAATACGCTTTTTCAGCCTGCTTGGGCTGATGGGCATGTATTTCCTCTTTGTCTGGCTGCAACTCAACGGCCAGCCCCTCATCCACTTTGATCTGCCTGAGCGCCAGTTCCACCTGTACGGTGCTACGTTCTGGCCGCAGGACTTTATCCTGCTGTCTGGCATGCTGATTATCGCCGCTTTTGGGCTGTTCTTTGTTACCACCCTGTTTGGTCGCGTTTGGTGCGGATACACCTGTCCACAAACGGTCTGGACATTTATTTTCATGTGGGTGGAAGAGCGCATCGAGGGCTCCCGTAACCAGCGCATGAAACTAGACAAGGCGCCGAATAGCGCCGTCAAGCTGGCGAAAAAATCCACCAAGCATGCCCTCTGGCTGCTCATTGCTCTGGCGACGGGTCTCACCTTCGTCGGTTATTTTTACCCGATCCGGGAACTTATCGTCGATCTGTTTACTCTACAGGCGAACGGCTGGGCCTATTTCTGGGTGGGTTTTTTCACCGTCGCCACCTACCTGAATGCGGGCTGGATGCGCGAACAGGTTTGCCTGTACATGTGCCCCTATGCCCGTTTTCAGTCAGTCATGTTCGACGCCAATACCCGTGTGGTGTCTTATGACCCCAATCGGGGTGAGCCCCGAGGTGGGCGCCGCAAGGATGCCAATGTCAGTGAACTCGGTCTCGGCGACTGCATCGACTGTGGTCAGTGTGTTCAGGTCTGCCCTACCGGCATTGATATCCGTGATGGGCTGCAGTACGAGTGCATTGGCTGCGCGCTCTGCATAGACGCCTGTGACGATGTCATGGAAAAGATGAATTACCCGAAAGGGCTGATTCGCTACACCACGGAGAATGAGCTGGAAGGTCGCACGTCAAAATTGCTGCGACCGCGTACCTTTGGCTATGGGGCGGTGCTGGCGCTGATGATTGGTGCCGTGGTGGTAACCCTGGTCAACCGGGTACCGCTGCAGTTCGATGTCCTGAGGGATCGCGGCTCCCTATACCAGATGAATAATCAGGGTTTTATTGAGAACTCCTACACCCTGAAAATAATCAATATGTCGGAAGTGCCCCACACCTATGAGCTTTCCGTCCATGGTCTGCCAACAGCTGAGCTGATCAGCCAGAACCAGATTACCGTCGCTGCCGGTGAAGACCGCTTGCTCGCCGCGGTTGTCCAGGTTGATCCAGCGATGCTGGAGCAGACCAATAACTCGCTGGTATTCCGCGTTAAGTCGCTGACCGACCCGAACGTCTCACGCGATACCGAAAGCCGTTTCCTGGCGCCACCGCCGCGCCGTTAGTTTCAAGACATGATTTGAGGTAGCTGTTAATGAGCAAGCAAGAAAAAGTCGCCCCCTGGTACCGTCAGCCCTGGTTGTGGTTCCTGATGCTATTTCCGGGCATGGCAATAGGCTGGAGTACTTTCTCTGTGACAACGGCTTACCGCATGGCTCCGTCCATGGTTTCTGATGACTACTCGCGGGAAGGCCGCGGCATCAACCAGAGTTTTGCCCGTGATGATCGTGCCTTTGAGCTTGGACTGGTAGGGGACATCAAAGTGCTGGACAACAAGATCCGGCTCGACCTGACCAGTCATGGTGATGCCACGGATTACGACTTTATCATCATCAACCTGTTCCACCCTACCCATGAAAGCCGTGATCGCATCGTACAGCTGAATCCGGAAGGGGACGGCATTTACACGTCAGGGCTGACCCGGGAGCTGGACGGCCGCTGGTACTTTGATGTGCGCAGTCCCAACAATGACTGGCGTCTCAAGGGCGAAGTTCGCCTACCCCTCGCGCAGCAGCCACTGACGATCTACCCAGCCAGAGGCTGATGTGAGCGGTATACCCTGCTTTCATTGCGGCGAGCCAGTCAGCGTTGCGGGTGAAATTACCCTTGAAGTAGACGGGCATCAGCAGTCGTTCTGCTGCCTGGGCTGCCGTTCTGTCTGCGATCTGATCCAGTCGGAAGGCTTGGAGAATTTTTACCAGCACCGCACCACACCCGCCATCACCCCGAAACCACTGGGCAGAACTGAGCGCGAGCGACTGGAACTGCTGGACCATGAACTGGTTCAGCAAAGCTTTGTGATAGATACGCCGGAAGGGCGTGAAGCCCAGCTGATGGTGTCCGGCATCACCTGCGCGGCTTGTATCTGGTTGCTTGAACGGCATCTGGAAAAGCTCCCTGGCGTCATCAGTTTTTCCATCAATCACAGCACCCAACGCGCCAGGCTGCTGTGGGATTCCGCCCAGGTAAACCTTAGCGCACTGTTGATCGCGGTTTCAGAGCTGGGCTACCGTGCCCGTCCCTATGAAGCGGGCGAGCATGAAGAGGCGTTACATAAGGAAAAGAAGCAGGCGCTCATTCGGCTCTGCGTTGCCGGCATTGGTACCGTGCAGACCATGATGCTGGCTATGCCGCTTTACTTCGAGGTGATCAGCGGGCTATCCGAAGAGTTTATCCAGGTGTTCCGCTGGTTCAGCCTGCTGGTTGCGACCCCCGTGGTCTTTTACAGCGCCAAACCCTTCTTTACGAATGCAGTGCGGGATATTCGCAGCCGCCACCTCACCATGGATGTACCCGTGGCAGTGGCCATCGGTTTTGCTTACCTGGCCAGCGGCTGGGTCACCCTGTTCGGGGGCGATGAGGTGTATTTCGAATCTGTCTGCATGTTCACCTTCTTCCTGTCCCTCGGGCGCTACGTGGAAATGCAGGCCCGTTACAAGGCCGGCCTGACGGGCAGTGCGCTGGTGACCCTGCAACCGGCGGTGGCCACCCAGCAAACGCCGGATGGCCTGACGCTGGTGCCCTCCCATCAGCTCAAGCCTGGCGACCTAGTACTGGTAAAACCCGGCGATACGGTACCGGTTGACGGTATTATTACTGCGGGTCACTCCACCCTCAATGAGGCGGCGCTCACCGGCGAATACCTGCCAGAAAGCAGGGAGCCCGGCGATCAGGTACATGCGGGCGGTATCAATGGCGAAAGCCCCCTGACTGTCAGGGTGGAAAAGGCCGGTGCCGATACCCGGCTCTCGGGCATCATGCGGGTGCTGGACCGAGTGCAGGCAGAGAAACCCAAAGTGGCGCGTATGGCGGACCGAATCGCCAAACTGTTTGTCAGCAGGGTCCTGATTATTGCGCCGCTGGTGTGGATTGGCTGGCGGCTTGCAGGCGCAGACAACGCCTTTGATATCATGCTCTCCGTGCTGGTGGTCACCTGTCCCTGTGCGCTGTCACTGGCCACACCCACCGCCATCACCAGCGCCACCATGTACCTGCGACAGCTGGGTTTTCTGCCTACCCGGGGACATACCCTGGAGTCGCTGGCCACGGTGGATACGGTCGTCTTCGACAAAACTGGTACGCTGACCCGGGGTGAACTGGCGTTGCGGCAGGTGCAAGCCTTTAACGGCTGGAGCAAGGAAGCCTGCCTGCAGCTGGCCGCAGGGCTGGAAAACCATTCCGAGCATCCCATCGCCAAGGTATTCCAAGATGCGGACAGCCCGGCCCTGCCACAGGTCATCAGCCACACTGGTGGAGGCTTGACCGGTGACGTTAACGGCCAGCGGGCCGTGATCGGCCACCAGGCGTTCGTCGAAGAACAAACCGGCACCCAGGCCCCACCCCATGCAAGCATGGACGGCATCACCGTATGGCTGGCCCTGGGGCAGCAGTGGCTGGCCTGTTTTGAGCTGGATGACGAGCCACGCCCCGAAGCCAAGGCAGCCATCCAGCAACTTCACGATATGGGCATCCGTACGCTGCTGCTCAGTGGCGACCGCTCAGCTCACGTCCAGCGGATTGCCGCGGCTACCGGTGTAGGTGAGGCTATTGGCCAGGCCTCACCAGAGGACAAGCTGGCCCGCATTCAGGCCCTGGAGGCCGAGGGGCGCAGCATCATGATGGTAGGTGACGGCCTTAATGACCTGCCATCCATGGCGGGGGCCAAGGTGTCTGTCGCCATGGGTAATGCCGCTGACCTGACCCAGCTGCGGGCCGATGGGGTACTCCTCAATGGGCAACTCACCCAGCTGATTGAGGCTATCCATACCAGTCAGCGCACGCGGCGTATTATCCGGCAAAACATGTACTGGGCACTGGGTTATAACCTGTCCGCCCTGCCCGCCGCTGCCGCCGGCCTGGTTCCCCCCTGGCTGGCGGCCATCGGTATGTCACTCAGCTCGCTGATTGTGGTGCTGAATGCACTGCGCTTGAGTAAGCCGGGCACCCCGGCTACCATCAGCCCTCAACCCCAAACCACCTAGGAGGTCACCCGTGGAGATCCTGCTTATTCTGGTGCCCATCGCCCTGATCCTGGTGAGTGTGGGCATATTGGTCTTCTCATGGGCGGTGCGTAATGGTCAGTATGATGACCTGGACGGCCCTGCCCACAAGATTCTCTATGATGACGATGCCGACATGATCCCTGACGACGCCCGCCAGCCTCAACAGGGAAAGCGATCTGCAAACAACGCCAGCAAACTCGAAAGCGACTGAGCCTTGGCGACACCTGAGCTGATACTGGGATTTTCCAGCGCTTTTATGATCGGCTTGCTGGGCAGTACCCATTGTCTGGGTATGTGCGGCGGTATCAGTGCATCCCTGTCCATGGCATTGCCTGTTGGTCCTGGTTACCGCTGGCGACAATCCGTAATGTTATGGCTGTTCAATGGCGGGCGTATCGCCAGTTATGTGCTGCTGGCAACGCTGATCGCGCTGATCAGCACCCGCGCCAGCGAACACTGGCTGGCACTCGGCCCCCTGTTAAGAAGCCTGGCCGGCCTGCTGCTGATTCTCATGGGGCTGGCCATCGGCCAGTGGTGGCAGGGTATTCGCCACATTGAACGTATAGGAGCGCCCATCTGGCGGCGCCTGTCACCTGCCACCCGACGACTGTTGCCGGTGAAGCGGCCACGCCAGGCTCTGTTGCTGGGTGCTTTATGGGGCTGGCTGCCCTGCGGGCTGGTTTACAGCACCTTGGGCTGGGCGGCCTTACAGCCCACAGTGGGCAGCGCCGCCCTGACCATGCTGGCGTTTGGGCTCGGCCCCCTACCCTCCATGCTGGCCACCGGCTATGCGGCGAGCCAGTTTCAGCGCCTGCGCCAGCACCCTGCCGTCAGGCGACTGGCCGGGGCGCTGATGATTGGCTTCGGTATCTGGACCCTGCCGCTTACAGGTTGAGCACGTCAAGACGACCAAAGGTTTCAGGCTCGCCGGCAACAGTCGGCTCACAGGTCTGCGCCTCCGCACTGCCTGCCTGCAATGACTTGAAGTCATAGCGGCGCGGGTCCACCAGATGGGACGGCTCCACATTGCACAGAGCCCGGAACATAGTTTCCAGGCGGCCCGGGTGCTGTTTGTCCCAGCTCTGCAACATCTCCTTGATCACCTGGCGCTGAAGATTCTCCTGCGAGCCACAGAGGTTACAGGGAATAATGGGAAAGCCCCTGAAGGCGGCATAGCGGGCAATATCCTTCTCCCGGCAATAAGCCATAGGCCGGATAACCACGTTGCGGCCGTCATCGGATTTCAGTTTTGGCGGCATGGCCTTGAGCTTGCCACCGTAGAACATATTCAGGAACAGGGTTTCCAGAATGTCGTCACGATGATGGCCAAGGGCAATCTTGGTCACGCCATGGGCGTCGGCAAAGTTGTAAAGAATGCCTCGCCGCAGCCGCGAACAGAGGCCGCAGGTGGTCTTGCCTTCAGGCACCTTGTCTTTGACGATGCTGTAGGTGTCCTTTTCGATGATGTGATACTCGATACCCAGCGCTGCCAGGTAGTTTGGCAGCACCTCTTCAGGAAAACCTGGCTGTTTCTGATCCAGATTGACAGCGATGATGTCAAACTGAACCGGCGCACTGCGCTGCAGATTGAGCAGAATGTCCAGCATGGCATAGGAATCCTTGCCGCCAGACAGGCAGCACATGACCTTGTCCCCTGCTTCAATCATGTTGAAGTCTGCGATGGCCTGGCCAATCTCCCGCCGCAACCGCTTCTGCAACTTGTTAAACTCAAGCGTTTGCTTGCGTTCAGCCTCTGCCGACAGGGCTGCTTTTTCCACCGGGCTTGCTACAGACATCACAAAAAGACCCCTAAAAATTGAAGCGCGAATTATAACCAAAAGCCCGGCCAGCCGTCATTGCGCTATACTGCATTCCATCGCAGCCATCAGGATGGCAAAGGCTGTCTGCAGGGCATGGGACATCAGGGAGAAACCACATGGATGCCAGTACCACACAACAAAAAACCGGCAAACGGGCACTTAACCGCCGCAACAACCGGCGCGCCATACTTACCGCAGCACTGCACTGTTTTACCCAGAAGGGTTATGACAATGTCACCATCCGCGACATCGTCAAGGAGACCGACCTGGCCGCAGGTACCTTCTACAACTACTTTTCCAGCAAACAGGACATTTTTGCCGCCCTGCTGACGGACTTTGTCAACGATCTCAATGAAACCCTGACCAGCTTGCGCCGCAGCAACCGTGATCAGGAAGGCTTTATCCAGTCCACCTATCACGCCCTGTTTCTGGCTACCGCACGCGCACCCCTGATCTATGAACTGGCTCACCAAAATGACCGTGCTATCCGCAGTCTGTTCGGATCGGACATTCTCAATTTGGCCATGGTGTCCCTGACCGACGACGTTAAGATGGCAGTCGAGCAGCAGACCCTGCCCAATGTGGATCAAGCGCTGCTGTGCGCGGCCTTTTTCGGGGTTGCCTATGAACTGGGTATGGTGGTGGCGCGGCGGGCTGCGAAGCAACCGGAGGCGGCCGATATCATTGCCCATGATGCCACTGTCTTTGCCACCAACCTGTTTCTTGGTGGCCTTTATCGCATGCAGCCCCTGAGCTGACAGGCGCCAAATAGCGCCAGACCCGCTTATGGGCACTGGCGTCAGCCCCCTGAGACAGGTATGGTAAGATCTGTTATGAATCAGCAGATGCCCGATATACCCATGCCCAACCGGGCCGAACCCACGGCTGACGCCGAACTCCATCGGCGTATTGCCATGCTCATGCGGGCGGCTGAGGCGATCTTGCGCAGTGAAGGGCCGCACACGGAATACGCACTGCTGCGTAAGTTACAGGCTGCGCCCTGGTCTTGCCTGCCCACCATTGACTATGCCGCCCCGGAAAAACTCTTTCCGGTGCATTTCCTGCTGTTTCATGCCCTTTACCGCCTGAGGGATGAACTGGGATCCCTGGGAGAGAAACTTGAGGTTTTTACTCTGGGCATCTGCATAGTGCCTCTGGCAACAGAGGGCGCAGCCACTGACCAACTCTGTGAAGACGACCCATTACGGGCTTTCTACCTGGACCTGGGCAACTATCATCTGCCAGACGCAAAGATTCGGGAAATGATGGATAATTTCTGGCGCGGCGAGGCTCGCCGGCCCTGTCATGATGACATTGATGCAGCGGCTAGGGTTTTGGGCTTCAACCAGCTGCCCGCGGACTTTGCCACCGTCAAACAACGCTACAGGCGCGAAGCCATGCGCACACACCCTGACCGGGGTGGCAGCCACGACCAGGTACAGAGCCTGAACCTGGCCTTCGCCACACTCCGCCAGCATTTTCATCGGCGGGGCGGCTAGATCATCCGACGAAAGCCATGTTCGCTTACCCAAGTACATAAGAGCAACGCTACTGAAACGAGGATCGCCATGCGAAAACTGTTAGCCCAACTGACAGCAGGTTTAACCCTGACCCTGAGCCCCCTGATAGCCCAGGCTGATCTGGTCGCGCTGATTTATCACCATGTGAGCGACCAAACACCCGCCTCCACCTCCACCACGCCGGCCCTGTTCCGGGCACAGCTGGACAAGATCGAAGCGTTGGGTCTGGAGGTTGTAGACCTGGAGTACGGCACCCGCGAGGCCCTTGCGGGTCGAGCCGATGATAAAAAATATGTTGCGCTGACGTTTGATGACGCCTACGAGTCTGTCTACACCACCGCCGTACCTGAAATGCTGCGACGGGGCATGCCCTTCACCATTTTTGTTAACACCGATGCCATAGGTGGCCGGGGCTATATGACCTGGGCGCAACTGGAATCTCTGGTGGACAAACCCGGCGTGACTATCGCCAACCACAGCACCGACCACGCCCATATGGCCAGGCGGCCGGATGAATCCATGGCGGACTGGCGGCGCCGGACCAACCACAGCCTGGACGAAGCACAGCGGGTACTGAAAGAACGGCTCGGCGTGGAGAGCAAACTGTTCGCTTACCCTTACGGCGAATTTGATGTCAATCTGGAACGCAAGGTCGCCGAGCGCGGCTGGATCGGCTACGGCCAGCAGTCCGGCGCCATCGGTCGCTACTCTCACCCTACCCGGCTGCCCCGCTTCCCTGTGCCGGATGCCTTTGGCCAGATTGATGGCATGAGAGACAAACTGTTAAGCCGCGCACTGCCTGTGGACGCCAGCCAGCTGCCGGACGGCGTCATTACCGAAAACCCGCCCACTCTCACCATGACCTTGAAAGGCGATTTGTCCCCAAGCCGCCTCACCTGCTTTGCCACCGGACAAGGCCGTGTCGAAGTACGAAACCCTCAGGGTCAGCAGGTGGAGATCACTCCAGAGCGCGCCTTCAATACCCGCCGGTTCCGCTACAATTGCACCTATCCTGCTGGCGGTGGCCGGTTCTATTGGCTGTCACAACAATGGCTTGACCTGTCCAGGCCTGAAGATTAACGCCTGCCGCCACTGAATGTTCAGGGCACCAACTGCAAGGACAGCAAACCGTGGGGGCTGTGAGGTATCACTTCCGGCCCCTGCGGGGATTCAATCACCGTCTGGCTGTGAGCATCTTCCTCACGAGTGAGTACCAGCAGCCACTGCTCACCGTCAAATCTCACCCGCGTCTCCACATAACCCCGCCTGTGCCAGCGCCGGGGCTGATAGTCACCTGCCAGCTCCGTGACGATGCGCTGTACCTGCAGATCTTCATCCAGGAACACCAGCGTGGGCACAAACATTCCCTTGTCGATAAAACTGCGTATCTGCAGGGTCCGATCATAGCTTGAACCTGCCGGTGGCAGGCGTACCCAGCGATAGGCACTGACGCCCCAGATAAAGTCGTGGCGCGGACTGCTGTCGTCTATCGTCACCGGAAACTCCCGGTTGTCCCGCCAGCGCACCACATCCTCCAGCGCCAGTGCCTCGCAGCAGTTCCCCTGCCAGAGCGTAACCATGTCATCTTCCGGCGTGTCCAATCCGAGCAGTTGGAAGGGGTCAATCCCCTGGCCTGCATTTGGCTCCCCCGGCGATGGATACCGTAACTGCAAAGCGTCGCCAGGGGTGTAAATAGTTGCGGGGCTCAAGGTCGAGGGGTCTGGTGCAGCGCCATGGGGGCGTTTGCGTACCGCGGGCACGTAGTAGGAGGTTCTTACATTGCCCTCGGCATCACGCCAGGTAAAATAAGGCGGAGGCTGGTCAGGCCGGTAATAGCCACGAGCCTCCAGCTCCTCGGCATCCGGATAGTTGGCAAGGTTGTACTCCTCTTCGGCAACCGTGAATGCCAGAGGCAGCAACAGCGTAACCGCAATCAGCCCCGACCCGATACCTCTCCTAACCCTCATCCAGCCTCTGCCCCTGTGTAGCCAATACCCTCAGAATTTGGTCCGGAAACTCAACCCGGCCATTGCAAGGGTCAGTCTAGTCCTGACATCAAGGCCCGCATAGGGGTTATAGATAATGTTGGTGATATTGTCACAGTTGAGGTTACAGCTGCTGTTGGCGGGAATGTACTCGCGGCTTTGCAGGAAGTTGAGATTGGCATCGATCTGGGTATCCCGACTCCAGCGGTAGCCAAACCCCAGACCATAGAGGATAGAGTCACCAAAAGGTGCCATGATCTGCCGCTGATCATCCGGAATCACGGAGTCCCGGAACTGCACACCGGCTCTCAGGTCAAGACGGGTGCTGACGTGCATCTCGGCCCCAAACGACCAGTTCCACTGGTCCTTGAAATTGAGGGGCAGCCTCAAGCTGTTGGAGGTGGCGTTGTCTGGTGACAGTATCCGCGCGGCATTGAGAAACTCGAGATTGCGGTCAAAGGTAAACTCGAAGGCATCCCAGGCCCGGAAATCCGTCCAGCCCACATCCGCATTAAGGGTCAGCTTGGGTAATACGCGAACACTCACCCCAGTCTGGAAATGCTGAGGATAGGTCAGGTTCATGGACACGTTACCGGACTCCCGGGGCAGACCGGACGGCAGGCTGAGAATCGCCGCACCTATGGCGCCGAGGATGGAGCCGTTAACGCTCTGCCAGAAGCCGGTCCAGTCGTCCGTGTATTCAATGGAATACTGACCCTTGAGACGCATATTGGCCTCAGAGGTGTAGTTGGCTCCCCAGGAGAACCACTCTGTAGGCTGCCAGAGCACCCCCAGTGAATAGGTGGGAGACAGGGTTTCCTGCAGGTTCAGGCTCAGCGCGCCAATATCCTCCCATGGCCCCACCTTACCACCACACAACTGTATCCAGGGCGCCAGGGGCTCGTCCCCAGTCTGACAGTTAAAGGCGTCCTGTAGCACCTGGGCAACACCCAGCAACATGTTCGGCGCCCGCATGTACTGGTCCGCTGCAATACCCTGGTGGGACAGGTGGATACCAAAACCAACCGCCCACTGGTCATTGATCTCATAAGCAACCGTTGGCGACAGGTAGGTCGTCCGTTGCAACGCGGTGGCCTGCGGCATATAACGGCCAGGGTCATCGTGTTCCCGATAATAGCCCGCCGCCATGGGCATGAAAAACGCGTTACCAAAGGTCAGGCGCGAGCCAGGCCGCTTCACGCTGATACCCGCATTCGGTGCCACTGCAGGCCCCGGCGGGGCTTTGAGAATGCCAAAACCTGGCAGATACAGTGCAATGTTGTTGGTGCTGCCTTTGGAGTTGGCAACCGGGTCCCGTTGGCGGCCGGTGGCTGGGTCTATCTCCAGACCATCAATGCCAAAAATCTCATAACCATCGGGCGCATCAAAGCGGGTGGCAACGTCCAGATAGATGGCCAGCAGGTTGATCTCCAGCTGCCGATCATCAAGGCGCGCCAGACCCGCGGGGTTGTAATGGATGGACATGATACCAGGGGGGTCCGCAGTCACTGCATTACCCAGTGCCAGCGCCCGTGGATGTATGGTCAGGCTCTGGGTCATCTGGGCCTGCGCGGCAGTCGACAGGACTGCCGTTGCGAGGGCCCCGAGTATCCGTTTTTTGCCGTTAAAGCATCCCATGAAGATATCCCTTGCCGAAATGATGACCGATGGCGTCACTTAATTCCGGAGACCGGAGAAGTTAATCGGTAGGGAGACCCCCAGGGAGAAGTCTGGCGCGTCCTCAGTCAGACCTATCCCAAGGCTGGTATTGACGATGGTGGTGTCACTGATGCGCTTGCCCAGGGACATGTTCAGGAAGCCGGTCATCTGGCTGCGGGCCACCGCCTGCTCGCCATTATTGAAGGTCAGGATGGTTTCATTGGTAAAGCCCAACTGGGCGGAAATACTCAGGGAAATGTCATAGGACAGGGAGTAGGCAAAACCGGCAGAGCCAGACAGTCCCCAACCGGGCTTAACCTCGGTCAGCAGACGGGCACCCCGCACCTGCTCCAGATCAGACTCCTTGAAATTGTAGCTACCACTGACAGAGCCAAATACCACCACCGGATCAAGCACCTTGGAGGCACTTAACCCGCCGGACACGGTGTAGTAACCGCTGCCCGTGGACAACTGGCGGCGGACATCAATTTCATAGGGGCTAACCCCGGTTTTGGTCACAAAGCTGCCAAAAAGGGTGGTGGACATACGACCCGGAACATAAGGAATCGGCTGCCAGCGGGCGGTAAACGAGATGTCCCCAACGTCAGAGACCGTAAGGTCATCCTGCGTGTCGTGCTTGACCACCAGCGGAATACGGGTGCCAATGGTTAGGTTGTCAAACAGGCCGTAGTCGTATGAGAAGGCGTTGGTAAAGGTATGGGTAGCCGATGGGGTAACGTCAATATTGCGTACGGAGCCGTCGGTGATGGCCAGATCCAGGCGCTGGTCACCGGTGTAGGAATAATCGAATGAATACACCAGCGAGTGAGAACCGGAGCGCTGCAGGGAGTAGTTCTTCTCCGCCGCCTGGAACACCTCTTCCAACTGCCGGGTGGTGTCACCATCACCCTCCTGTTGGGCCAGAGCCTCACGGGCCCTGTCAACTGAAGTGTTCGCGTTAACCGTAGCGGGCAAACTGGCCACGGAACAGAGGATAAGACCTCGCACAAACCAACGATTCATCCCGGCTCCCTTTTTGCTCTTGTTCGGTGCTGGCGGGTCCAGCCTGCCATGTTGTTATAGTGATCCGGCAGATGCCGGGTCCAATGCTGTTTAGTTACGCCTGTAGTGCAGGTGTTTGCGGGTGTTTTCCACCGTGCCATCAGGGTTATTCTTGTCGCGTTCAAGCAGGTTCTGAATCCGCCGTTCCAGCGCCTCGTGGTAAACAGGAATATGATGATGTGCCAGCAGCGTCATGGTCTGATCATCCACAAAGCGCAGATCTTCTTCTTTCAGTTCCAGCCAGTCACGGGGTTGTTCATTGCCCGGAAAGACAATAAACAGTACGTTGTCTTCCCATTTTTCTTCAAACTGGGCGAGGGTGAAGGAGATGTTGCCGATAGCGGGGTCGGCAATAAACACGCGGCCATCCCGGATGGCACGGAGCACCACAAAGTGACTGAAGCCCGCATGGAAAATGGGCACGATGGCGGGGTGATCCAGCCCCTTGAGATCCTCAATGGAGGCCCGAAACCCACCTGACGGGTAGCCGAGAGCAGTCACCAGACGCCGCATATCCAGCATGGAAAAGGCCCGGCGCTCGATGATGCGCTCAGTCTCCCCATAATGCAGCAAGCCTTCCATCACCTGGCGCTCGTTCACATTACGGCCAAGGTAAAAACGCAGGATGGTCGTTAGCGCTGCACTGCCACAGCTGTAGTCATAAGCCTGGCGGACAATGTTGCGGTAGCGCTGCTCCACCAGCGGCTCAATACGGAAATCATTGCGGAAACGGTAATCTTCGCGGTCAACAGACTGCTCAATAACAACAACGCCCGGACGGTGGGGCTCAACTTCCGTGAGCTCCTTGGTCAGGGTCAGAGTAAGCAGGGATCCCGCCAGCACTAGCAACATGGCTAACTTTTATCCTTATTATGGTTATTGGCTGTATTCAGAGCACAGCCATGCCGGTTGCAAACACGCAACTACCGGTTACACGTTGTAACGTAAGATACCGGATTAAGCAGCACTCGAAAGATAACTGTGCCTCAAATCAGCCGTGGCAGGAGAGGTCATGCACCTGGTATTTGCGAACCAGTTCAAAGCTCACCCTTACCGTCAGAAGCTTCCTAGGATAGTAGATGCGCTACGCTTTTGCGTAGTGCCGGCAGCACATCGGTTTCAAACCAGGGGTTGCGCCTTAGCCAGAGATTATTGCGGGGACTGGGGTGTGGCAAGGGTATGATTTTGGGCCAATAACGGTGCCAGTTGCGCACCTGTTCGGTCACCGGACGTCGAGGCGGCGGCAGATGCCACTGCTGGGCGTACTGACCAATCACCAGCGTCAGCTCGACATGGGGTAACTGTGCCAGCAACCGGGCCCGCCAGGTGGCCGCACATTCTGGTCTTGGCGGCAAATCTCCCGCGGAGCCTGTACCAGGATAACAGAAGCCCATGGGTAACAAGGCGACCAGCGCCGGGTCGTAGAAACGGGCGCGGTCGATGGCAAGCCAGTCACGCAAACGGTCACCGCTGGGATCATTGAAAGGGATACCGGTCTCATGCACCCGACGCCCCGGCGCCTGACCGACAATCAGGATGCGGGCATTCGCACTGGCCTGCACCACCGGGCGCGCCCCCAAAGGCAAGGCTGGCTCACAGAGGCGACAGGCGCGCACGTCTGCCAGCAGTGCATCAAGACTTGTTGGTGGCCGTTCAGTGCCCATGGTCCACAAGCCCGACCGGACATTGGATGCGAGGGCACTGACCGGCGGACACCCGCGTATCGTGCTCTGCCCTCAATTGCCCCAGTCGCTGGTCGCTGAGCTGTTGGGCGCAGGCCGCCGCCCGGTCAGCAGCTAGCCCACAGCCCAAAGCGGAGAGAGCATGGGCCAGATTGTGCCACCCCGCAGCGATCGCCGGATGACGTTCAACCAACTCAAGGTAGTGAATACTGGCAGCCTGCCAGTGTGACTGGGCATAGGCCAGGTTTCCTAAACCAAGCAGACTGGCGGGCTGATCCGGCCAACGGACGGTGGCCAGGCTGTAAGCCCGGTGCGCAGCCTCAAGACGTCCTGTGGTTTCAAGGTCATTGGCCGCCATCAAAAACGGCATGGGGCTCGCCGTTGCCGGTAGCTGGTCAGGGGGAAGCATCACCACCGCCCACTGGTCAGCCCGCTGCCAACTGGCCATGAATGAACGCACCGGCTCACGATGATGCTGGCGAATGTCGGTATTCAGTATCACCGTCTGAGCCTGATGGTCGTAACCCACGACTACGGCATAGTGCCACTGCGGCCACCAATTGAACCGCAGATTCTGCATAACCAGTACGGGGTGACCAGCGCGAACTTCTGCCAACAGCGCTTCAAGACCGCCGCTCAACGGATACACCAACAGGTCATGGCTGCGTGCCGCGGCCACCAGTTCCGTTTGCAGGCTACCCTTGCGCTCCGGCAGGTAAACCCGCTCCACCAGAGTGTCAGGGTCCACCTGACGCCCCTGAGCATTCAGCATGGTTGCCAGGGCCGCAGGGCCGCACTGGTAGGCCTGCTGGGGATAAAAGGGCATGGCATCGAGCAGGACTTCGCCGTCCCCCGGCAGCGCCTCGGGCCAGCCGGAGGTGGTGGCGCAGCCTGATGCAACCAGCAGCGCCAGCACCAGCAGGCCCGCTAGCGGGTGCTGTTTACCCGTCATCAACGAATGCAGTTTACAAAGGAGAAGATGTTAGTGGCACAGAGCATGTCGGTGATAATGAAGACCAACAGAAACAGGACAATCACACCAACAACCCCCTCACCGGTGGGGGCCTCTGCCAACTGCTGCTGAAAGGAGGCCAACTCAGCGGGTGTCAGGCTGGCAATCCGTTCTTCCACCATCTGCTCGCTGACGCCCATGCCTGCCAGCATCGCTTTGACTTTATCCTGCTCCAACATGGCTACCAGGGCTGCCCGATCCATGTCTGTACGCTGCTCCATCAGCAGCTCACCCGTGCCTACAATACCGGCGTGAGCGGGGGCCAGCCAGCCCGTCAGCAATACCAGAAAGACCATGAGGGAAAGCTGACGACCGTGGTTACGGAATGCCTGCATGTTTGTCTCCTGTAGTGGGTAATGGCTTAGAGCGCCCGGATACAGTTTGGAGCACCTCTCGGAATTATAAACCGCCACCCTTGTCGATATTACTACCCAGCCATTACCTGAGGGTAATCCCCCCATTAATCCGTTGCTGGCCAGAACACGCTGCCCCCCTGCTCTGGTACGGTAACGCCCCGGCGCATCCAGGCAAAAAGCTCCCGCCCGCAACCCTCGTGCTCACCCTGCCCCGTAAACATCGCCGGAGTGCGCGTAGCCAGCTGCTGCGCCGTCAATGCCACCGACAATTCGCCGGTATCAGCATTCAGCGTGAGCAGGTCCCCGTCCTGTATGAGGGCCAGGGGCCCCGCCGCAAGTGCCTCGGGATAGAGATGAATGGCGGCGGGCACCTTTCCTGACGCGCCGGACATGCGACCGTCAGTAACCAGCGCCACCTTGAATCCCCGGTCCTGCAGTACGCCCAGATAAGGTGTCAGCTTATGCAATTCTGGCATACCATTGGCCTGTGGCCCCTGGAATCGCACCACGGCCACACAATCCTGCTCCAGCGAGCCCGACTCAAACGCCGCTACCAGCGCCGCCTGGCTGTCAAATACCCGGGCCGGGGCCGTGACCCGGCGATGTTCAGGAGCCACTGCGGACACCTTGATGACGGCCCGCCCCAGATTGCCCGTCAGCACCTGCAGGCCACCCTGTGGTGCAAAGGGCGCAGTCAGCGGTCGCAACACGTCCGGGTTACGGCTTTTAACGGGGCCTGCCAGCCACACCAGCCCATCCGCATCCATCGCGGGTATGCGGGTAAAGTCCGCCAGCCCCTGCCCCAGCACGGTGTTGACATCCGGGTGCAGCAGGCCGCCTGCCAGCAGCTCACGGATCAGATAGGCCGTGCCACCGGCCTCCTGGAAGGCGTTAATGTCTTCACTGCCGTTGGGATAGATACGTGCCAGCAGGGGTGTGACATGGGACAGTTCAGCAAAGTCATCCCAGTCCACCACGATGCCAGCGGCTCGCGCCACTGCAACCCAGTGCAGGGTGTGATTGGTGGAGCCGCCAGTGGCCAAAAGTGCCACCAAGGCGTTAACAATGGCACGTTCGTCCACCATGTCACACAGGCGGCCCTGGCCTCCGGCCGGCCGGGTCAGGCGAATAACCTGTTCGGTGGCGGCCTGGGTGAGCGCCTCACGCAGAGGTGTGCCGGGATTAACGAACGCGGCGCCGGGCACGTGTAGCCCCATCACCTCCACCAGCATCTGATTACTGTTGGCGGTACCGTAAAAAGTACAGGTGCCGGGGCTGTGGTAGGAAGCGGCTTCCGCCTCCAGCAGTTCTTCCCGACTGGCCTTGCCCTCTGCATAGCGCTGCCTTACCGCCTGTTTCTCCCGGTTGGGCAAACCCGAGGGCATGGGGCCACCGGGCACCAGTATCACCGGCAGGTAACCAAAACTGAGGGCACCGATCAACAAACCGGGCACTATCTTGTCGCAGATACCCAGCAGCAATGCGCCATCAAACATGCTGTGGCTCAGGGCAATGGCTGTGCTCATGGCGATAACGTCGCGGGAAAACAGACTCAGATCCATGCCCGGCTGCCCTTGTGTCACGCCATCACACATAGCGGGCGTGGCACCTGCCACCTGAGCCACCGAACCCAGTCCCTGGGCGGTGTCCTTGATCAGGTCAGGATAACGGGCGTAGGGCTGGTGGGCGGACAACATGTCGTTGTAGGCTGTGACAATGCCGATGTTGGCACTGCTCATAAGGCGCAGGGCCTGTTTGTCACCACTGCCACAGGCTGCGAAGCCGTGGGCCAGATTGCCACAGGACAACCGCTGTCGTTGCGGAAAACGGGCACCCTGATGATCCATACGGTCCAGGTAGGCCTGTCGGCTTCCCCGGCTGCGCTCGATGATACGCTGGGTAACCCGCTCAACAACCGGGTGCATAGTCATGCCTCGTGAACCTCCCTGAGCAGGGCCAGACTGCGCCGGACAATCGCCGTAATGCCCGCCCAGTCCTCACGCTCCAGCAGCACCGGCGGCGTCAGCCAGGAGCCACCAACGGCGAATACATTGGCCAGCGCCAGATAATCCGGCGCTTCATATTCATCAACTCCTCCCGTGGGGCAAAACACTGCATCTGACAAGGGCGCAGAAAAGGCTTTCAGGGCAGCAACACCCCCGGCGACGGCGGCAGGAAACAGCTTGAAGGCTCGCCAGCCGCGGTTATAGCCCATCAGCACTTCTGACAGTGTGCTGACCCCGGGCAACAAAGGCACGCTGGCATGCTCGCCACGATCCAGCAGTTCGGTGGTGATACCGGGGGAAACCACAAACTCCGCACCGGCGTCTTCTGCCCGTTGGTACTGCTGTGCATTGAGTACCGTGCCGGCACCCACCCGCAGTTCCGGGAACTGCTGGCGGACCAAATGAATAGCCGGCAGCCCTGCCTCAGTCCGCAGGGTGATCTCCAGCACCGGCAGGCCGCCCGCCAGAAAGGCTTCGGCGAGCGGCAGCGCATGACGAATGTCATGCAGGGTCACCACCGGCAACAAGGGGTGGCCTGCCAGCATGTCCTGTATCAACGTATCCACGTATAGCTGTGCACTCATGACCCGTTCTCCCTCCTGGTATACCTGATCGCAGTCAGGTGTCAGGGACACCAGACGATCTCAAGACCCGCATTGATAAAAGCCGCAATGGGCGGTGGTGGCTGCTGCGCGCCCACTACTATGGATTCTAGCGCCCGCAGCTTGTTCTCGCCCTGTATATGCAACAGGGTCAGCCCCGCGCTGCTCAGGGCAGAACGTGTCAACGTGACCCGTGGTGCGGACTGGGAGAGCGGTCGGGTAACCCAGCAGGATGCCGGGTTACTCAGATCCATGGCATCTGCCAACTCCGGCGCGTCCGGAAACAGTGAGGCACAGTGGCCATCCAGTCCCATACCCAGCACCACCACATCGAGGGGCCAGTGAATCGCAGCCAGCCGCTGGCTGCATTCGCCTCGGTCAAAGCCCTCTGCCGCCTCTGACGCCACCAGAGGTACAAAGCGCGCGGCCGCAGCGGCACCCTGCAGTAAATTCGCGCTTATCATGGCATCATTGCGCAGGCCGGATGAGGTAGGCGCCAGCCGCTCATCCGCCAAGGTAATATCGATGCGAGGCCAATCCAGCGGGCGCCGCCCGAGGGTTTGCAGGAACAGCTTCGGGGTTGAGCCGCCGGACACCACCAGGCTGGCCCGGTCCCCCATGGTCAATGCTACTTTCAAGCGCCCTTCTACCCGGGCGGCCAACGCCTCCGCCAGCTTGAAGGCGGAGTCAAACCGTTGCAGGGAAACCCCGGTCGGCAGTGCTGACTCAATTGTCTTCATGCCAGCTCCTGCCATCCCGGGCAACCATAGCCACCGAGGCAACGGGACCCCAGGTGCCGGCAGCGTAGCGTTTGGGCGGCTCGGCACGACGCGCCACTGCGGCCAGTATCTGGTCTACCCAGCGCCAGGCATACTCCACTTCATCCCGGCGCACAAACAGGTATTGATTCCCCTGGATGACCTCCCACAACAGTCGCTCATAGGCATCCGGCACCCGGGTCTGATCAAAGGCTTCGGCGAAGGTCAGCTCCAGCGGGCCCTGTCGCAGGCGAAAGCCCTGATCCAGCCCCTGCTCTTTGGTCAGAATCTGCAAGGCCATGCCTTCATCCGGCTGCAGCCGGATGATCAGGCGGTTGCCCGCCAGATGACGCTGATCCGGGTCAAAGATGTAATGGGGCGCCGGTTTGAAGTGAATAATGATCTGGGACACCTTCTCCGGTAAGCGCTTGCCGGTACGCAAATAGAAGGGCACACCGGCCCAGCGCCAGTTGAGAATTTCCGCCTTGATGGATACAAAGGTCTCCGTCAGGCTTTGTGGATTGGCACCGGCCTCTTCCAGATAGCCCGGTACCGGCTGCCCGGCGACCGAACCAGCGGTATACTGCCCCATCACCAGCTGGTCATTGGGCACGTCACCTGCAATGGGTTTCAGGGCACGCAATACCTTAACCTTTTCATCCCGGATACTGTCGGCAGAGAGATCAGCAGGCGGGTCCATGGCAATCAGACAGAGCAGTTGCAACAGGTGACTCTGCACCATATCCCGCATCTGGCCGGCCTGATCAAAGTAACCCCAGCGTCCTTCAATCCCCACACTCTCAGCCACCGTTATCTCCACATGGGAGATATGATCCTGATTCCACTGACTGGCAAACAGATTGTTGGCAAAGCGCAGGGCTATGAGGTTCTGAACTGTTTCCTTACCCAGGTAGTGGTCCATGCGAAACACCTGGCGCTCTTCAAATACCGCTGCGAGGCGGTCGTTGATTTCGCAGGAACTGGCAAAGTCATGGCCTACTGGCTTTTCCACCACCACCCGGGCGCTTGGGCCACAGATACCGGTGCGGCCCAACTGGTCCGCGATCACCCCATAGACCGAGGGCGGCGTTGCCAGGTAGAGCACCAGCGGGCGTTCAGTGGATTCCCCTCGCCAGCCGGCAAGGGCGCGATAGCCCTCTGCCGCGGCAAAGTCCAGGGGGCTGTAGGCGATACGCGCCATCAGCTTGGCCAGGCAGGCTTCGTCCTGTTCAGCAGGCATGACCCGGCTGTTGATCAGCTCAGCAAAGCGTTGTCTGGCTGGCTCCGCAGCCATGGGCTCGCGGGCCAGTAACAGGATGCGGGTTTGCGGGTGAAGAAGACCGGCTCTCTCCAGATGGTAGAAAGCGGGGAGGAGTTTACGGGTCGCCAGATTACCCAGCGCTCCGAACAGCATAATGTCACAACAGGTACTGCTTTGATTGCCCATACAACCATGCTCCACCGGGGGTAAACAATGGTTGGGCAGGCACCCGTGAACTGCATGATGGAGCCGTGCTCGGCGCCATCATGCAGAAACGCAGTATCAGCGGCGCCTTACATCGGCTGTATCACGCAGCTGCTGCTCGTAGGCCAGATACTCGCGCTGACCAGATTGCATCGCGAGGAACTGACTCAATGCACGCAGTTCTTCTGCGTCACGGGCGACCTCTCCCTCATTGACCGCGTCCAGCACGATGACCATGGCTTGACGGGCGCTCTCCACTACTCCGTAGCTGGCACTGCCCTCAGCTGGCCGCGGCAACTCAAACGCGCGCCGCAAGGCAGCGAAAGGTGCGTCGCTGGAACTGCGGGTCGCGTTCTCCACAGTCTGCCAGCGCTCTGCAGGAACATCCAGCTCTTCCAGCGCCTTACCGTCCTTCAGACTGACAATAATGGCGTCGGCACGGGCCGTCAGTTCAGCACGGATCTTGCGGGCATAGAGTTCACGCTGAATATCCTCACGTACTTCCGCCAGTGCCCGCTGGGTGGCGGGATAATGCTCAACAACCCGAGCCACTACCGCCTCGCGGTTTGATACATCGATCAGCTCAGTGTTGTAGCGGTCACGCAGCACATCCTGAGAATACAGTTGACGCAGTAGTCCGGCATGATCAAAGGGCTGCTGGCCACCATCCCGGGTAACACCTGCCTGCTGCCGTACCTCCAGACCCAGACGCTCTGCCGGTTCGGCCAGGTCAGGGGCCGCATAAGCGAGGTCCGCCAACTCCGTGCGCAGTTCGGCAAAACGGCGACCTGCGGCATCACGGGCCAACTCTTCCCGCAACTCGGCTTCCATCTCTTCGAAACTGGGCACATCGCCCGCGCGAATGGCTGTCAACTGAATGAAATGCAGACCAAAACTGCTTTCAACGGGGCCGCGGATTTCACCCTCGTTCATATCGAATACTGCCGATTCAAAGGCTGGGTCATAGATACCCCGACCTGCGAACCCCAGGTCACCGCCTGCGCCAGCAGAACCAGGATCTGCGGAAAACGCCCGGGCCAGCTCAGCAAAATCCTCACCGGCGTCCAGTCGCGCCGCGATGTCCGCCACCAGGTCGTCGGCATTGGCACCCGACTCAACCAGAATATGGGCCGCCCGGCGCTCTTCTGCGGCAGGGGACTCCTGCGACTTGCGCTGATAAAGCTCCTGCAAGGCCTCGGCGGAGACCTCCATACCACGGGCAATAGTATCAAGAGACAGCACAATGTAGGCCACGTCCACAGACTCGGGCACTTTGAATGCATCCGGGTTGTCGGCGTAGAAGGCTTCAATTTCACTGTCAGTGACCGTGATACCCTCTTCGACGTCACTGGCTGGCAGCGTCAGCAGGCGGAAGCTGCGGGATTGATTCTGGATACGGATCAGGTCTTCAACCGTACCCGGGTTCACTGCCGCACTTTCAATCACGCCGGCACGAATCTGGTTTACCAGAAACTGTTGTTTCAGTGCTTCGCGGAACTCACCAATACCCATGCCCATGTTTCGCACTGTGGCTACAAACGCATCACGGTTGAACGTGCCGTTCACCCGGAACTGGGGCATGGAGGTGATCAAGCCGTCAATGTCAGCGTCCGACAGGGAGAGCCCCTGGGCACTGGCATCCTGGATAAGCACACGCTCACGGATCAGGGCCTGCAGGACATCCTGACGAATGGCATCGTCGTCCAGCAGGGCGGGATCAGGCGTATCCATTTCCATCAACCGGCGTTGACGCTCTAACTGCGTGACTCGCAGGAATTCGCGCTCGGTAATACTCTCGCCGTTGACTTTCGCCACTTCCGGCTCGCCCGAGCCCCCAACGATGGAATCAAGACCCCAAATGGAGAGTGATACCACCAGCAGGGCGATAATAACTTTCGCAATCGTACCCTGCGCATTGTCCCGAATATTCTGAAGCATAATCCTCCCCCGAAACCGGGTATGCTAAACGTAAAAAGGCGCACCCCTCAGGTATGCGCCTCATACAGGAAGCGCCGTTCAGGCGGCGCGACCTCGCATGCGATTCCGTTACTTAACGGCGTCCTTCAGGGCTTTGCCAGCTTTGAAGCCAGGCACCTTGGAAGCCGCGATTTTGATTTCAGCGCCGGTTTGCGGGTTGCGGCCAGTGCGAGCAGCGCGCTCCTTGACAGCAAAAGTACCGAAGCCAATCAGGGTGACCTGATCACCTTTTTTCAGTGCGTCGGTGATGGAGCTGATCATGGCGTCCAGTGCACGGCCAGCACCAGCTTTGGAAATGTCTGCGGACTCTGCAATTGCGTCGATAAGTTCGGACTTGTTCACACTAAACCCCTTCGATTTCAGGTTGTATATGTTATTGGTTGGTGTTCCTAAGGACGTTCCCGACTATCGCATAAGCGGTCGGAGAATTCCATTCTTCAGTTTTCTTATTCCTTTCGGTGGTTAAACCGGTGTTCGGAATAGGCAAAGACTGCGCGGGAGCCCTTGATATTGGCTGCTTCACGGCGAAACAGTTATACCAACGGGCTTCCGCGCCTGTCAACAAGGAGCACGAGGATTAATGCGTATTTATGCGATCGGTAGCATCACTGTCATCTTCATGACCGCTCGCTGGTGGATTTTTGACCTCTTCGCCCTCAACCATTGGCTCTGGCGCATAGGCCAGCGCAATGTCAAGCACCTCATCAATCCAGCGCACGGGACGGATATCCAGTGACTCCTTGATGTTGGCAGGAATTTCCTTGAGATCCCGTACGTTATCCTCAGGAATCACCACCGTCTTGATGCCACCGCGGTGTGCAGCCAGCAGCTTCTCCTTGAGACCACCGATGGCCAGCACACGACCGCGCAGCGTGATTTCGCCGGTCATGGCCACATCCGCGCGGACCGGAATATTGGTCAGCGCTGACACCAGCGCTGTACACATGCCGATACCGGCACTGGGGCCATCCTTCGGCGTAGCACCCTCAGGTACGTGCACGTGCAGGTCGTACTTCTCATGGAAGTCGTCTTTCAGACCAAGGCCAACAGCCCGGCCACGCACCACCGTCAGGGCCGCCTGAATGGATTCCTGCATGACATCCCCGAGGGAACCCGTCTTGACCACACGGCCTTTACCCCGGGTGAGTGCGCACTCGATAGTGAGCAGTTCGCCACCTACCTGGGTCCAGGCCAGGCCAGTCACCTGCCCTACCTGGTTCTTTTCTTCAGCCAGCCCGTACTTGAATTTACGGACACCGGAGTAGTCCTCCAGCGCCTCGGGCTTGAGCACCAGAGGCGCCTTCTCACCCTTGCGAACATGCTCCAGCACCACGCGACGACAGATCTTCGCCACCTCACGCTCAAGGCCCCTTACGCCCGCCTCACGGGTGTAATAGCGGATCAGGTCACGCAGGGTTTCTTCCGGCAACTCCAGCTCCTTGGGCTCCAGGCCATTGGCCTCAAGCTGCTTGGGCAACAGGTACTTGCGAGCGATGTTGACTTTCTCGTCCTCGGTGTACCCGGGAATACGGATGATTTCCATGCGGTCCAACAGTGCTGACGGAATATCCATGGAGTTGGAGGTACACACAAACATCACATCAGAGAGGTCGTAGTCCACCTCAAGGTAATGGTCGTTGAAGGTATGGTTCTGCTCCGGATCAAGAACTTCCAACAGCGCCGAGGCCGGGTCACCACGGTGATCCATGCCCATCTTGTCGATTTCATCCAGCAGGAACAGGGGGTTTTTAACACCCACCTTGGACATCTTCTGCAGTAATTTGCCGGGCAAGGCACCAATGTAGGTTTTGCGATGACCGCGAATCTCTGCCTCATCCCTCACACCACCCAACGCCATACGTGTGTACTTACGGTTGGTGGCACGGGCAATGGAGCGCCCTAGAGAGGTCTTACCCACCCCTGGAGGCCCGACAAGACACAGCACGGGCCCTTTGACCTTCTTCACCCGGCTCTGAACCGCCAGGTACTCCAGAATCCGCTTTTTGACTTCATCCAGCCCGTAATGGTCCTCGTCGAGGATCTCCCGGGCTTTCTCAACGTCATGGCGCACCCGGCTGCGTTTCTTCCAGGGCACAGCCAGCATCCAGTCGATGTAACCGCGCACCACCGTCGCCTCGGCCGACATGGGCGACATCATTTTCAGCTTGTTCAGCTCGCTTTCGGTTTTCTTGCGCGCCTCTTCCGGCATACCAGCGGCCTGCAGGCGTTTTTCCAGATCTTCGAAGTCGTTACCGCCCTCACCCAGCTGCCCCATCTCTTTCTGGATGGCCTTCATCTGCTCGTTGAGGTAGTACTCCCGCTGGCTGCGCTCCATCTGTTTCTTGACACGCCCACGGATGCGCTTCTCGACCTCGATCAGGTCGATTTCACCGTCCAGTTTGCCCAACAGCAGCTCAACCCGGTCACCGATTTCGAGGGCCTCCAGCAACTGCTGCTTTTCCGGGATTTTCAGATCCAGATGGGCGGCCATGGTATCCGCCAGGCGTTCCAGTTCATGGATACCGGTCAGTGAATTGGAGACTTCGGAGGGCACCTTCTTGGAGAGCCGCACGTATTTCTCAAACTCATCCCGCAGGGTTTTGACCAGCACCTCTTCCTCGCGGTCTGGCAGGTCCACTTCCTGCAACGGCGTGGCATCTGCAGTCAGCAGATCGCCTTCATAGATGTCCTCGATATGGGCCCGGGCGTTGCCCTCCACCAGCACTTTGACGGTGCCGTCCGGCAGTCGCAGCATTTGCAGCACTGTCGCCAGGGTGCCCATTTCATACATGTCGTTGGGGCCGGGCTCATCAGTACCGGCATCACGCTGGGCGACCAGCAGAATCTGCTTGTCACCTTCCATGGCCCGCTCCAGTGCCCGGATGGATTTCTCGCGCCCGACAAACAAGGGGACAACCATGTGGGGGAACACCACCACGTCCCGCAGGGGCAGCAAGGGATATTGAGAGACCGACTCGTCGGGTTTCAGGGTCATGGGCAATCCTCTGAGTACGTTTTATTCCAGCATACCACCATTCGCGGAATACCGGACATTCACTACCCCTATTCATGGGGCCAGCTTTGGCAAATACAAGGGTGGGCCTTATCCGCTATGACAGCGGGGCCGGTCAGCGGTTCGCAGCGCAGACAGGACCAAAACGAAGAAAAGGGCGCAAGCGCCCTTTTCTTCACCACTGACTGTCAGCGGTCAGTCTTCTGGTACCGCCTTGGCGTGATCACTGCCAGCGTAAATCTTGAAGGGCTCGGAGTCCCCCCGAATCACGCTTTCATCAATGACCACTTTGGTGACGTCATGCTCAGAAGGAATCTGATACATGGTATCCAGCAAGGTTGCCTCCATAATGGAACGCAGGCCCCGCGCGCCGGTCTTGCGCTCCATGGCTTTCTTTGCCACCGCCCGCAAGGCATCATCCCGGAACACCAACTCCACACCTTCCAGATCAAACAGCTTCTGGTACTGCTTGGTGAGGGCGTTCTTGGGCGCGGTCAGAATCTGGACCAAGGCATCCTCATCCAGTTCTGTCAGCGTAGCCACAACCGGCAAACGTCCGACGAACTCGGGAATAAGGCCGTACTTCACCAGATCCTCGGTTTCCACATCCTGCACCAGATCACTGGCACTCTTCTGGGATTCCTTGGACACCACAGAGGCTGAGAATCCGATACTGCTCTTCTCAGAACGGTCGCGGATAACTTTTTCCAGCCCTGCGAAGGCGCCACCGCAAATGAACAGAATATTACCCGTGTCCACCTGCAGAAACTCCTGCTGCGGATGCTTGCGGCCACCCTGGGGAGGCACAGAAGCTACCGTGCCCTCAATCAGCTTCAGCAATGCCTGCTGCACACCCTCACCGGATACATCGCGGGTGATGGATGGGTTGTCAGACTTGCGGGAGATCTTGTCAATCTCATCGATGTACACGATGCCCCGCTGGGCCTTCTCTACATCGTAGTCGCACTTCTGCAGCAGCTTCTGAATGATGTTTTCCACATCTTCACCCACGTAACCGGCTTCAGTCAGGGTGGTGGCATCCGCTATGGTAAAAGGCACATTGAGCATGCGTGCCAGGGTTTCAGCCAGCAGTGTCTTACCACTACCGGTGGGGCCGATCAACAGGATGTTGCTCTTGCCCAGCTCAACATCACTCTTGCCCTCGCCATAACGCAAACGCTTGTAGTGGTTGTACACCGCTACTGACAATACGACCTTGGCCCGATCCTGCCCAATAACATAGTCATCCAGCGTGTTGCGGATCTCTGCGGGGGTCGGCAGACGATCGCCAGCCTCTTCCTCGGCACTTTCCTGAATTTCTTCCCGGATAATGTCGTTGCACAGGTCAACGCACTCGTCGCAGATGAACACCGAGGGCCCGGCAATGAGCTTTCGGACTTCATGCTGGCTCTTTCCGCAAAACGAGCAGTACAGCAACTTGCCGTTGTCGTCGCCTCTGCCGTTTCTTTCATCTGCCATTGAAATTCCTCTGTATAAACGTGCTGGTGTTGTAAACGGGGACTACAGCCTCATCACCGGAGGTAAACGGAACTCCCAGTTTGGACCTTACGCCAGCAAAGGGTGATGCGATCAGTTTCAGTATTATTTATTCGACACGCGTTTTTCAAGCACCGTGTCAATCAGCCCGTACTCTTTCGCCTGCGTCGGGTCCATAAAGTTGTCCCGGTCTGTGTCACGTGCAATGGTTTCCATGTCCTGCCCGGTATTCTCTGACAGGATACTGTTTAAGGTGTCACGAATCTTGAGAATCTCTCGGGTATGTATCTCGATATCCGTAGCCTGCCCCTGGAACCCGCCCAACGGCTGGTGAATCATGACCCGGGAATGCGGCAGACAGGCCCGCTTGCCCTTGGCTCCGCCCGCCAGCAGAAAAGCACCCATGCTCGCAGCCTGGCCAATACACAAGGTGGACACGTCTGGCTTGACGAACTGCATGGTGTCGTAGATGGACATGCCGGCAGTGACCGAACCACCCGGGCTGTTAATGTACAGGTGGATATCCTTGTCCGGGTTTTCAGACTCCAGAAACAGCAGCTGCGCAACCACCAGGTTAGCCATGTGGTCTTCCACCTGACCGACCAGGAAGATGACCCGCTCCTTGAGCAGCCGGGAATAGATATCGAACTGGCGCTCACCCCGAGCAGTTTGCTCAACAACGATAGGCACCAGACCAGCGCTGGTAATCATGGCGGGGCCATTAATCGGTTTCTGCATCATAACGTGCCTGAACTCCGTCTGATTGATTGTTTTATGACCATTTTCGAGCACTTTCAGCACCCGAACAGTCAGGAGCCTTACTTTGCCAGCTTCAGGAACAATTGAAAACCAATGTCCCTGATGAAAACAGCCGGACTTGCCGGCTGTTTCATGGTACCTGACGCTAACCGCGGCTTAGTCCTGCTGAGCCTGAGCCGCTTTAACAGCATCTTCGTACTTCATTTTCTTCTCTTTAACTTTGGCCTGTTGGAGCACAAAGTCAACAATCGCATCTTCGATCACCACAGACTCGATCTGCGCTTTGTTCTCCGGCACACCGTAGTAGGTCACAACCTCGTCAGGAGTTTCATACGTTGAAGCGATCTCCTGGATCTTCTCTTCAACCTTGGCCGGATCTGCCTTCAGCTCATTCTTGCGAACCAGCTCCTGGAACAGCAGGCCTGTCTTGACGCGACGTGCTGCCTGGTCCTGGAAGATTTCCTTGGGCAGCTGGTTGAAATCCATCTGGCCGCCGAAACGCTGCACAGCGTCCTGGCGCAGACGGTCAATTTCCTGATCCACCAGACCCTGCGGTACCTGAATGTCGTTCTGCTCCAGCAGGCCGGCAACAACGTCATTCTTGACCTTGGTTGAGACAGCCTGCTTCAGCTCGCGTTCCATGTTCTTTTTAACTTCGACGCGGAAGCTCTCTTCGTCTTCTGCGGCGAGGCCGAACTTCTCAAAGAACGCCTTATCCAGCTCAGGCAACACGGGCTCCTGAACGTCGTTGACCTTGATCTCAAACTTGGCAGGCTTACCCGCCAGCTCTTCGTTGTGATATTCCTCAGGGAAGGTCACTTCGATTTCCAGCTCATCACCAGCCTTGGCGCCAACGATGCCATCTTCAAAACCGGGAATCATGCTGTCAGAACCCAGTGTCAGCTGGTGGCCCGTTGCCTCACCACCACTGAAGGCCTCACCGTCAACGTAGCCTTTGAAGTCGATGTTGACCACATCTTTCTTCTTGGACTTGCGCTTGACGGACTTGAAGGTGGCCTGCTGACGACGCAGGTTATCGATCATGGTGTCGATATCCTTGTCTGCCACTTCGGACACGGGCTTTTCAATGGCAATCTTGTCCAGACCGCCTACTTCAATCTCAGGCATGACCTCAAAAATGGCAATAAACTCGAGATCCTTGCCTTCTTCCATAACCTTGGGCTCGAAACGAGGCCAGCCCGCAGGGGAAATTTTCTGATCATCCAGCGCCTTGACATAGCTGTCGCGCATGACTTCGCCGACCACTTCCTGGCGCACGCTGTCACCGAAACGACGCTTTACAACACTCATGGGCACCTTGCCAGGACGGAAACCGTTCAGGCGGACAGTACGCGCAGTTTGCTGCAGGCGCTCGGCTACGGCCTTGTCAATTTCCTGGGAGGGTACGCCGATCGTCATACGACGCTCGATGCTGGACGTCGTTTCAACAGACACTTGCATGGAAGTTCCTCAAATTACCGATTCAGTCAGTGAATAAAGCGGGGCTTACCTTGCCGTGAATACGGCAAAAACACAAACCCCCGTGCAATAAAACGGGGATTTTATCATGGTTTTGCGTACAGAGAGAATCATTGCACCACGAGAATAAACGCCCGTGCGCAGCATTAAATGCCGAATAAACACAAACAGGAAAGACCTTCAGGAGAGAGCATATAGATGGTGCGAAAGGAGAGACTCGAACTCTCACGGGTCGCCCCGCTGGAACCTAAATCCAGTGCGTCTACCAATTCCGCCACTTTCGCACAACGCCGCGTAACTATCAGGCAAGATACCTGATCTTGATTGAGCAAGACGCGGATTTCAAGCAGAGTGAGAAATGGGGTGGACGAAGGGGTTCGAACCCTCGACCGCAGGAGTCACAATCCTGAGCTCTACCAACTGAGCTACGCCCACCATATAACCAGATCTACTGCAACTTTGCTAAACACTGACGCGAGACTGGCGCTCTGCCGACGTTTATGGCACGCCCGGCAGGACTCGAACCTGCGACCCACGGCTTAGAAGGCCGTTGCTCTATCCAGCTGAGCTACGGGCGCATGACCTTTCGCCTGTCTGCGTGACCCAGAAAGTGGTCGGGGTAGAGAGATTCGAACTCCCGACATCCTGCTCCCAAAGCAGGCGCGCTACCAGACTGCGCTATACCCCGTTTTCTGTTCAACAGTTGCCTCAGCAAAGTTGGCGCGCATGTTACCATGGTTTTCGGCGCCGTCAACCATTATTACGGATTCTATCACATTGGCGATCAGGTCGAAGCATGAGACAATGCGCGCTTTCTGGCTGATACCGCAAGTTGTAGAGCAATGACCGCACAATTGATAGATGGAAAGAAAATTGCCGCTCAGGTCCGGCAACGGGTTGCCGAAGGCGTTAAGGCACGGCTGGCCAACGGCAAACGCGCGCCCGGACTGGCCGTGGTCCTGGTGGGTAATGATCCCGCGTCGCAGGTATACGTAGGCAACAAACGCAAAGCCTGTGACGAGGTTGGCTTCCTTTCTGTATCTCATGATCTGCCCGCATCTGCCAGCCAGGCGGAACTGGAAGCACTTATCGATGAATTGAACGCCAGGCCCGATATTGACGGCATTCTGGTACAGCTGCCTTTGCCGGACCATCTGGACGCAGACCCCATCCTGCTGAAAATCCAACCCGACAAGGATGTGGATGGCTTCCATCCATTCAATATTGGCCGCCTGATGCAGCGCAAACCGGCGCTGCGTCCCTGCACCCCGGCGGGCGTGATCACCCTGCTCGACAGCATCAGCACTCCCTACAAGGGCCAGCACGCAGTGATCGTGGGCGCCTCCAACATCGTGGGCCGCCCCATGTCCATGGAGCTGTTACTGAAAGGCGCCACCACCACCGTCACCCATCGCTTTACCCAGGATCTGGCTGGCTTTGTGCAAGCCGCTGACATTGTTATTGCAGCCGCCGGCAAACCCGGCCTGGTAAAGGGTGAATGGATCAAGCCCGGCGCTACGGTTATCGACGTGGGTATCAACCGGGGTTCGGACGGCAAGCTGGTTGGTGATGTGGACTTCGACACTGCCGCTGAGCGCGCTGCCTATATCACCCCCGTACCCGGTGGCGTCGGCCCGATGACCATCGCCACACTACTGGAAAACACCCTCTACGCCGCCAACGAACTGCACGACGACTGACCGCAACCTCCGGTGCGCACCGGCCCTTCGGCGGAAGACACAAAAAACCCCGCATAGCGCGGGGTTTTTTGTATCCGTAAGGCTTACTGGCCGTATTTGGCTTTGGCCTTCAGGCGGTAGGCGTGCAACAGCGGTTCAGTATAACCGTTCGGCTGCTCGCGGCCTTTCAGCACCAGATCAACCGCGGCCTGGAAGGCAACGCTGTCATCAAAGTTCGGCGCCATAGGTCGATACAGCGGGTCACTGGCGTTCTGGCGATCAACAACCGCCGCCATACGCTGCATGGTTTCCATTACCTGAGCCTCGGTACAGATACCGTGGTGCAGCCAGTTGCAGATGTGCTGGGAGGAAATCCGCAGGGTGGCGCGGTCTTCCATCAGGCCCACATCGTTGATGTCAGGCACCTTGGAACAGCCAACGCCCTGATCGATCCAGCGTACCACATAACCAAGAATACCCTGGGCATTGTTATCCAGTTCTTTCTGGATATCTTCAGCGCTCAGTGCAGACGAATCCGTCATGACCGGCACGGTCAGGATGTCATCCAGCTTGGCGTGCGCGCGATTGGCAAGCTCGCCCTGGATGCTGGCAACGCTGACCTGATGGTAATGCAGCGCATGCAGGGTAGCGGCAGTCGGTGACGGCACCCATGCCGTGTTGGCACCGGCTTTCGGGTGACCAATCTTGGCCACCATCATGTCAGCCATGTTGTCCGGTATCGGCCACATGCCTTTACCGATCTGCGCCTTGCCCTTCAGTCCTGCCCGCAGACCTACGTCCACGTTCCAGTTTTCATAGGCCTGAATCCAGGCCGCTTGCTTCATCGGCGCCTTGGCGATAACCGGGCCCAGCTCCATAGAGGTGTGGATCTCGTCACCGGTGCGGTCCAGGAAGCCGGTGTTGATGAACACCACGCGGTCCTTGGCAGCCTGGATACAGGCCTTCAGGTTCACGGTGGTGCGACGCTCTTCGTCCATGATGCCGACTTTCAGGGTGAAGCGCGGCAGACCAAGGGCATCCTCAACGCGACCAAAGAACTCGTTGGTGAACGCAACTTCTTCCGGACCGTGCATCTTCGGCTTAACGATATACATGCTGCCGGTGGTGCTGTTGCGATACTTGCCCAGACCTTTAAGGTCGTGAATAGCGATCAGCCCCGTCACCAGGCCATCCATCAGGCCTTCGGGAATTTCGCTGCCATCACTCAGCAGGATGGCGTTGTTGGTCATCAGGTGACCTACGTTACGCACAAACATCAGGCTGCGGCCTTTCAGTGTCAGCGTGCTGCCGTCGGCTGCGGTGTACTCACGATCCGGGTTCATCACCCGCGTGAAGGTCTCACCACCTTTGCTGACCTGCTCGGCCAGGTCGCCTTTCATCAGGCCCAGCCAGTTGCGGTAAACCACAGTCTTGTCGTCGGCATCAACGGCAGCAACGGAGTCTTCGCAGTCCATGATGGTGGTCAGGGCCGCTTCCATCAGCACGTCTTTAACGTGGGCGCCGTCATCTTTGCCAATGGGGTGAGATGCATCGATCTGGATTTCGAAATGCATGCCGTTCTTGACCAGCAGAATACCGTTCGGCGCATCAGCAGCACCGGTGTAGCCCACAAAGCCAGCCTCATCTTTCAGGCCTGTAGTCTCGCCATTCTGCAATTTGACGGCCAGCTTGCCACCTTCAATCAGGTACTTGGCGGCGTCTTTATGGCTGCCTGCCGCCAGGGGGGCGGAGGCGTCCAGGACATTGCGGGCGTATTCAATAACTTTGGCGCCGCGCACCGGGTTGTAACCACGGCCTTTTTCCGCGCCGTTTTCTTCAGACAGTACGTCGGTGCCGTAAAGTGCATCGTACAGGCTGCCCCAACGGGCGTTGGCAGCGTTCAGGGCGAAGCGTGCGTTCATGACCGGAACAACCAGCTGCGGACCTGCCATGATGGCAATTTCCGGGTCCACGTTAGCGGTGGTGATCTGGAAGTCAGCCGGCTCATCCACCAGGTAGCCGATTTCTTTCAGAAAGCCTTTGTAGGCTTCCATATTCAGCGGCTGGCCCTTGTTGGCCTTGTTCCACTCGTCCAGCTTGGCCTGGATAGCATCACGCTTGGCCAGCAGTTCCTTGTTACGGGGCGCGAGTTCGTGAATGATCTTGTCAAACTCAGCCCAGTATTTGTCGGCATCAACACCTGTACCAGGCATTGCCTCGTTATTAATGAAGTCGTACAGGTTTTTCGCGACCTGCAGGCCGCCGACTTGGACGCGTTCTGTCATGGTTTTTAACCTCAGTGGTTTCCTGATTACCGGATTACACGCAATTAAAGGCGCAATAGTTTACGTGAAACTGCGTACAAATTCATACTCGGATTCCAACAGGCCCGCGTTCCGGGCCCTGCATACAATGAGTATGCGACTGCCAGCGCCGAATCAACCCCGCCGCCAGCTGGTGCCCTCACGGCTGTCATCAAGGATAACGCCCTGTGCTGCCAGGGTGTCGCGAATGCGGTCCGCTTCAGCAAAGTTGCGATCCTTGCGGGCCTGATTACGCTGGTTGATCAGGTCTTCTATGGCCTCGGCGGTGAGGCCGCCATCCTTGCCAGGAGCCGCTTTGAAGTAGTCTTCCGGGTCCTGCTGCAAGAGCCCCAGGATACCTCCCAACCGCTTCAGCACCGCAGCGCTTTGGGCAGCTTCGACCACCCTCCCCTCGCGGCGGTGCAGGTTGATGTCCGAAGCCACCGCATGCAACACCATGATGGCACCCGCTGTGTTGAAGTCGTCATCCATCAGCTTGTGGAAGTGGCGATCATGCTCCGTTTCCGGCGCATCGTCAGCCACCTCAACGCCTCGCAGCGCATGGTACAGCTTGGTGAGCGCACGACCGGCCTCCTCCAGATTATCCTTGGAGTAGTCCACCTGACTGCGGTAGTGACTGGACACCAGGAAATAACGCACCACTTCCGCCGGGTACTCTTCGAGAATTTCCCGAATGGTAAAGAAGTTGCCCAGGGACTTGGACATCTTCTCCTTGTTGACCCGCACCGCGCCGGCATGCATCCAGTAATTCACGTAGGTGCAACCGTGGGCCGCTTCGGACTGGGCAATCTCGTTTTCATGGTGGGGAAACATCAGGTCAGGACCGCCACCGTGAATATCAAAAGTATGGCCGAGTGAGCCCCCGGACATGGCGGAGCATTCAATGTGCCAGCCAGGGCGACCGTCACCCCAGGGTGATGGCCAGCTGACTTCGCCGGGCTTGGCACCCTTCCAAAGGGCAAAGTCCGCCGGGCTGCGCTTCGCCTCAGCAATATCCACCCGGGCGCCGGCAACCAGGTCTTCCAGCTTCTTCTTGCTAAGCTTGCCGTAATCCTTGAACTCGCTGACGGCGTAATAGACATCACCGTTGTCGGCCGGGTAGGCATAGCCCTTATCGATCAGAATCTGGATCAGATCGATAATTTCCTGGATAAATTCAGTGGCACGAGGCTCATGACTCGGGCGAACAACCCCCAACTTTTCCTCATCCTCATGCATGGCCGCGATCATGCGTTCCGTCAGCGCGGTGAACGGCTCGCCGTTTTCGTTGGCGCGGATCAGTATTTTGTCGTCAATATCAGTGATATTGCGCACGTAGGTGACATCAAAACCCCGGTGGCGCAGGTAACGGGTGATCACATCAAACGCGATCAGAACCCGCGCGTGCCCCAGGTGACAGTAGTCGTACACCGTCATGCCACACACATACATGCGAACCTTTCCCGGCTCCAGGGGCTTGAAGTCTTCCTTGTCCTGACTCAGTGTGTTGTAGATTCTAATCACGCTACGCTCGCTTCTACTGTGTTCTGCATTTGGAGGCTGGCGCCAACAAGTCACCTGCCCCCCAAGTCCGGCGGGGTATCAGTTACCCCCTTTGCCCCAGGAATCTCTCAAGGTCACGGTACGGTTGAATACCGGCCTTCCGGCGCCCGAGAGCTCCGGGTCCAGGAAGAAGTAGCCTTCCCGCTCAAACTGATAGGGCAAGTCCTGGCGAGGTTCAGCCAGCGCCCTCTCCACACGGGCACCGGTGACTATCACCAGGGAATCCGGGTTCAGGTGGTCCGTCAGATCGCCTTCCTTATCACTGTCCGGAGATTCGTGATTGAACAGGCGATCGTAGAGCCGAACCTCGGCCTCCACGCTATCTTCCGCCGATACCCAGTGGATGACACCGTTGGGCTTGTAGCCCTCTGGATTCACACCCAGAGTATTGGCGTCGTATTCACACAACAGCTCGACAATCTCGCCCTGGCCGTCACGCACCACTTCACGGCAGGTAATCACGTAACCACCTCGCAGGCGCACAGCCTGCTGTGGGGCCAGACGCTTCCATTTGCGGGGCGGCTCTTCGGCAAAGTCATCCCGATCGATATACAGGGTGCGAGTCCAGGGCACGTCACGCTGGCCCATGCTGTCATCCTGAGGGTGCACTGGCAGGCTGAGAGTTTCCACCTGGGCCGCTGGGTAATTGGTCAGCGTAACCTTCAGCGGGCGCATGACACACATGGCCCGAGGGGCCCGGGCATTCAGGTCTTCACGGATGGCGAATTCCAGCATACCCACATCAACAGTACCGCCGGCCCGGTTCACTCCCACCATGTCGCAGAACTGGCGAATGGACTCCGGAGTGTAGCCGCGACGGCGCAGGCCAGACACCGTAGGCATCCGCGGGTCATCCCAGCCTGCCACATGGCCTTCATCCACCAGGCGCTTGAGTTTGCGCTTGCTGGTAACCGTGTAGTTCAGGTTAAGCCGGGCAAACTCCGTCTGGCGCGGGCGGCAAGGCACGGAGGTATTCTCCAGCACCCAGTCGTACAGCGGGCGATGATCTTCAAACTCCAGCGTACACAAGGAGTGAGTAATGCCCTCCATCGCATCGGAAATTGGATGCGTGAAGTCGTACATAGGGTAGATGCACCACTTATTACCCGTCTGATGGTGCTCTGCATAGCGGATCCGATAGAGGATGGGGTCTCGCATATTCATGTTGGGAGACGCCATATCAATCTTCGCCCGCAGCACCAGCTCACCGTTCTGGAACTTGCCGTCCCGCATATCACGGAACAGCTGCAGGCTTTCCTCAACCGGGCGGTCACGGTAGGGGCTGTTCTTGCCGGGCTCTTTCAGGGTGCCCCGATACGCCGTCATCTGCTCAGCCGTCAGGGCACACACATAGGCCTTGCCCTTCTCGATCAGCTCGATGGCAAAGTCATAGAGGGTATCAAAGTAATCTGAGGCATAGCGAATCTCGCCGTCCCACTCATAACCGAGCCAATTGACGTCCCGGGTGATGGCATCAATATATTCCTGCGACTCTTTCTCAGGGTTGGTGTCATCGAACCGCAGGTTGCAACGGCCCTTGAAAGTGTCGGCAATACCGAAGTTCAGGCAGATGGACTTGGCGTGGCCGATGTGCAGGTAACCATTGGGCTCCGGCGGGAAACGCGTCACCACATCACCGGTGTGATCACCTTTGGCGATGGCGTCTTCGATCATGTTGCGGATGAAGTTGTTCGATTTCTTCGGCTCTGCGCTCATAGCTGCTCGACTGGACTCAAGAGGGTGAATCGTAAACCGGCTATTATAACCAGATACACCAAGGTTTTACTCCCCCCTCGCATGTCGTAGAATTTGTCCATTCCATGAACCTGCCAAAAGGCCCACACATGATTCTGCTGAAAACCAACCACGGTGACATCACCCTTGAACTGGACCACGAAAAAGCGCCGGAAACCGCCAAGAACTTTGAGGAGTACGTGCGGGAAGGCTTTTATGATGGCTTGGTGTTCCACCGGGTCATCAGCAACTTCATGATTCAGGGCGGTGGTTTCGAGCCCGGCATGCGCCCGCGCAAAACCAAAGCGCCTATCAAGAACGAAGCTGACAACGGCCTGAGCAACATGGCCGGCACCATCGCCATGGCCCGCACCATGGACCCGCACTCGGCAACCGCACAGTTCTTTATCAACGTGGAGAACAACGGGTTCCTCGACCACACCGCGAAAACCGCAGACGGCTGGGGCTACACCGTGTTCGGCAAGGTGGTTGACGGTATGGATGTGGTGAACAAGATCCGTGCAGTCAGAACCACCTTCAACCAGGGCCACCAGGATGTCCCCGTTGAAGATGTGATCATTGAGAAAGCCGAAATCATCGAGGATGGAGCGTCGGCTTGAGAACGCTGTTCATCTCCGACCTGCACCTGGAAGAATCCCGGCCAGACATCACTGAAGCCCTGCTGGGCTTCCTGAAAAAGGAGGCCGCCGGGGCGGAAGCCCTCTATATCCTCGGCGACTTTTTTGAAGCCTGGATTGGCGACGATGAACGCACACCACTGCAGGATCAGGTGGCCGATGCCCTGCGCGCCCTCAGCGCGAAGGGCACCCGCCTGTACCTGATGCACGGCAACCGGGACTTTCTGATCGGTGAGGACTATTGCCAACGGGTCGGCGCCACGCTGCTGGACGACCCGACGGTGATTGATCTTTACGGCACCCCCACCCTGCTGATGCACGGCGACAGCCTGTGTACGCTGGATGTGGAGTATCAGAAGTTCCGCAGCAACATGCGCAATGCCCAGTGGCAACAGATGTTTCTGCAGCGCCCGCTGGCGGACCGCCAGCTGGTCGCCCGCCAGCTACGCCAGATCAGTATGGCGAAGAATCAGGGCAAACAGGAAAGCATTATGGACGTAACCCCTGAGGAGGTGGTACGGGTGATGGCAGAGCACAACGTGCAGCGCCTGATTCACGGCCACACCCACAGACCGGCGGTACATGATCTGGAAGTCGCAGATCAACCCTCGCAGCGTTTGGTGCTGGGAGATTGGGACCAAGCGCTGTGGTGGATCGAAGCCCAGCCAGGCCAGGCACCCGAGTTGAAACAACGCCCGCTGGCCGGGTAAGCAAATCTGAAGCGTCGTTAAAGTCCGATAGTGGGTTGCCACCCACTATCGGCACCTTATGCCCTGCCTGCCTTACTTCTCGACAAAAGCCCGCTCAATCACGTAGTGACCGATCTCCCCGGCACGGGTCTCACGGAAGCCAAAGCTGTCCAGAATCGAGCAGGTGTCCTTCAGCATGCTGGGACTACCACACAGCATAAAGCGGTCATGCTCCAGGCTGAGGTCCGGCAAACCCAGATCCGCCGTCAGCTTGCCATTCTGCAGCAGGTCCGTCAGGCGGCCCTGGTTGCGGAAAGGCTCACGGGTCACCGTCGGATAGTAAAGCAGCTTGCCGTTGACCATCTCACCGAAGAACTCATTCTCCGGCAGGGCGCTGATTTCCTCCTGATAGGCCAGTTCAGACACCCAGCGCACGCCGTGGGTCAGTATGACCTTGTCGTACTGGTCATAGACCTCCGGGTCCTTGATGATGCTCAGGAAGGGTGCGAGGCCCGTACCCGTGCTGATCAGCCAGAGATTACGGCCCGGCAGCAGGTGGTCCACCACCAGCGTACCAGTCGGCTTGCGACCAACCAGAATCTCGTCACCCACCTGAATCTGTTGCAGCTTGGAGGTCAGTGGACCATCCGGCACCTTGATGGAGAAGAACTCCAACTCTTCTTCATAGTTGGCGCTGGCAATACTGTAGGCACGCAACAGCGGCTTGCCGCCATCTTCCAGGCCGATCATGGTGAAATGGCCATTCTTGAAACGGAAACCAGGGTCCCGACTGGTGGTAAAGCTGAACAGGGTGTCGTTCCAATGGCGGACGCTGGTGACTTTTTCGCGAATCAGGTTACTCATGTTTGCCCCTTGAGTGGATGGCAATCTGTTTAAAAGTTGCGCACAGATTACAACAGGACTAACCTATCGACAAAATGGGATATTTTCATAACATTATTCGATTTTACCGATAATGAAATACACCTTGCGCCAATTGGAGGTTTTCCTCACCTCCGCACAAACCCAGAACATCACCCGGGCGGCAGAATCCCTGGCCATGTCCCAGTCTGCCGCCAGCAGCGCCCTCAAGGAGCTGGAGAGCCAGTTTGGCATTCAGTTGTTTGACCGGGTGGGCAAACGATTGCAGTTGAACGAGCTGGGACGGCTCTATCGTCCGCGGGTGGAAGCCCTGCTGGCCCAGGCACGGGAGTTGGAACTGGCCCTGCTGGCCCACGGCGATGCGGGGGAACTCAAGGTAGGCGCCACCCTCACCATTGGCAACTATCTGGCGGTGGGTGTGATGGCCGATTACATGCAAAACCACCCCCATGCCCGGGTGGCCCTGCGGGTAGCCAACACCCGCACCATTGTTGAGCGGGTTATCGACTATGAGCTGGACATCGGGCTGATTGAAGGTGAACTGCAATCAGCCGACCTGGACGTAATTCCCTGGCGAGCCGACGAGCTGGTTATTTTTTGTGCGCCTGAGCACCCCCTGGCCACCATGCCAACCCTGAACGACGATGACCTGCGGGCAGCCACCTGGATCATGCGGGAACAGGGGTCTGGCACCCGCCAGACCTTTGAACGCGGTATGCACGGGCTACTGCCTGACCTGAATATACTGCTGGAGCTGGAACATACGGAAGCCATAAAGCGCTCCGTGGAAAAGGGGTTGGGCATCGGCTGCCTGTCCCGCGTCTGCCTGGAGGACGCCTTTCGGCGTGGCAGCCTGGTGCCGCTGACACCACCGCCTCACCGTGCGTTTGACCGCCAGTTCTACTTTATCCTGCACAAACAGAAGTACCGCAGCGCGGGGATCGACCGTTGGATGGACCTCTGCCGCCAGCTGCTGACATAAAAAAGCGCTTACCCCCCTGCCGCTGCTACAGGTGAGGCATTACACTAGAGAGGCTCTGATCAATTCCGAATCACCCCCCCTGGATCAGAGTGCCGCTGAGGAATAATACATGACTTACTGTGTGGCCATGCGCCTGTCTGATGGTCTGGTGTTCGCATCCGATACCCGCACCAACGCGGGTTTTGACCAGATCTCCACCTTCCGGAAAATGCATGTATTTGACCAGCCCGGTGAGCGGGAACTGGTGATTCTGTCGGCGGGCAACCTGGGCACCAGCCAGAGCGTGATCAGCCTGTTGCAACGGCGCGCAGGTACTGAAGAGCCCAATGTATTCAACACCACCTCCATGTTCGAAACCGCGGAACTGCTGGGGCAAACGGTGCGGGAGGTGATTCGCCGGGATAACCCGGACGGCCGGGTCAACCACGTGGACTTCAGTTGCTCGCTGATTCTTGGCGGCCAGATCGCCGGAGAGGAACCCCGGCTTTACAATATCTACCCGGAAGGCAATTTCATTGAGGCCACGGAAGAAACCCCCTATTTTCAGATTGGCGAATCAAAGTACGGCAAACCCATTCTCGACCGTGTCATCAGTTACCACACGCCGCTGGATCGCGCCTATCAATGTGCCCTGATTTCGTTTGACTCCACCATGAAGAGCAACCTGTCTGTTGGCATGCCCATTGATGTGGCCATCTACCGGAAAAACCGGCTAACACCTTGTTTCACTCAGCGCGTGGACGAGCACGACGCCTACTTTCAGCAGATCAGGAGTGCATGGCATCAGGGTATTCAAACCCTGTTCAATGGCCTTCAGCCACCGCTGATTGGTGACTGAGGCGCGCTGTAACAGATTGCCACGCCTTGCTGAAACGACTATGTTTAAAAGGCATCTGACGAATAAGTTGATGTGCGCCCACGGCACGGAACGCTGCCGTTAACGCTGAAGTGAAGCCGGGAGAGCTCATGGCTCTGAGATTGTTAGTATGCCTGCTGTTGTGGTCCGGTGCGGCTGGCGCGTCAGAGCGCTCATTATCCCTCATTACATCATCATCCATCCCGCCCTACGCGATCATGGAGCAACAGGCAGGGATTGTGGTGGATGTCATGACAGAAGCCCTCGCCCTGCAGGGCTATACCTTCACTTTCAGCTACTCCACCAACCGGCGTCTACTGGAAGAGCTGCACGCCAGGCGGGTAGACGGTGCGTTCAACTTTCCTGCCGCCCTCATGGAAGGTTTCTACTATTCCGATGCCATTATTGATTACCAGAATGTTGCCATTACCCTCAGTCGCCGGGATCTCGCTATCGCCTCGGTTGCGGATCTCGTAGACAAGCGGGTGGTAGCCTTCCAGAATGCCAGTTTTTTTCTCGGCCCTGAATACGCCGCCATGGTTGAGGCCAACCCCAACCATGAGGAAGTGAATGACCAGCGCTCCCAGTTGTACATGCTGTTCAATGACCGGGCCGATGCCATTGTGATGGACCTGAGAATCTTCCAGTATTTCCATGGCCAGTTGCGCCACGAGCGGGGTTTTGACGCCCCCTACCATGTCCACGTGATATTTCCACCCCAACCCCGGTATGCCGTATTTACCCGGCCCGAAGTACGCGATGCCTTCAACACCGGCCTTCGACAACTGAAGGCGGACGGGCGTTATGACGCTATTGTCAGCACCTATCTGGACGCACCGCTGAAGTAATCAACCCGGCGCCGCGGCCACCTGACCCGAGCGCGCTGCCCGCCAGGCCCGCCACTGCTCCACATAGGACAACAAAGCCGGAACCACCAGCAATACCAGCAGTGTCGACAAACCCAGGCCGAAGGCTATGGACGTGGCCATGGGGATCAGAAACTGTGCCTGTAACGAGGTTTCAAACATCAGTGGCAACAGGCCACCAATGGTCGTCAGAGAGGTCAGCAGCACGGCCCGCACCCGCTGAACTACCGCCTCGTTTAGGGCAGCATCAATTGAAAGGCCGCGGACGCGCTGCTGGTTGTAGAACGCCGTGAGGATGATGGCGTTGTTAACCACAATCCCGGAAAGACCAAACAAGCCAAACAGGGACAGCACGGTTAACTGCAGCCCCATAACATAGTGCCCGAGCAAGGCGCCCACCAGGGCAAAAGGGATAATGGCCATCACAATCAGGGGCAAGCTCCAGGATGAGAACACCCAGGCCAGCACCACGTACATCAAAGCCAGGCCCACCAGCAGGCCAACCCGCATGTCGGCAATGGTTTCCCGCTGGTCTGCCGCACGTCCTTCAAAGCTGTAGCGCAGGTTGTAACGGGCGGCGAGCTCCGGCAACACCCCATGCTGCAGGCTGGCCAGGATGCTGGCTGCAGTATTGATTTCAGTGTTCAGGGCGGCGGTTACCTCAACGGCCAGTTCGCCCTCAGCATGACGCAGGGCCTGAAAGCCCTGGCGATGCTCCAGGTCCATCACCTGCCCCAGAGGCACGAAACGGCCATCCGGCACTCGTACGCTCAAGCGCGCCAGGGTGCCCAGGGCTTCCCGCTGCGCACGAGGCAACTGCACCCGCACTTCCACTTCATCCCGGCCATCCTGATATATCTGGGCAATACGCCCGTCAAAAGCCGCCCGCAGCTGACGCCCCAGATCCACGGTGGTGAGCCCCAGAGCTGCACCCCAGGGATTCACCCGATAAATCAGCTGCTCCCGCCCCCAGGGCATGTCATCTTCCACGTCCATGATGCCTGGCAGCGTCGCCAGGGATTGCGCCAGCACCTCTGCCGCCTGCTTCAGGCTGACCGCATCATCCCCCAACAGCCGCACATTGATGTCCCGCCCCGGTGGCCCCGCCTGGCGCTCGGCAATGTTTAGGCTGTCGATCGCCGCGGGCAACTGCAGGCGGTCACGCCAGGCCTTTATAAACTCCGGGTTACGAACGTTGCGGCGATCGGAAGGCACCAGCTCCACCAGAATGGAACCCACCTCATCACCACGGCGAACGGAGAGCCCCGGCGACAGGCTGCTGCCATGGTAGGTAATGGCGTGCAGGACCAGCCCGCCCCCCAGCTCAGCCTCCGTGTCGTTGAGGGTCTGCTGCATATGCTCAAGAAATGCATCCACTTTGTCACGATGGGTACCGGACACAAAGCTGGCATTGGCATAAAACACCGAGGGTTCAGGTGTCGGAAAGAAGTTGAAACCAATACGGCCACCGGCCACCAGCCCTGCAGTCACCAGCGCCAATGCTACCGCTGCCGCCAGCGTCACCCCGCGGTGCTGCAGGGTATAGGCCGACAACCGTCGAAACGGGCCCTGGCGAAATTCATCAAAGCGTTGTTCAAAACGCTGGCGCCAGGTTTCCGGCCAACGGGTGACGGCCTGCCCCCCGGCTTTTACAACGCGACCACTGAACGCATGACGTAAATGCGCGGGGAGCACGATAAAGCACTCCAGCAAGGAGGCCACCAGCACACAAATCATCACGAGAGGAATATCACCGAGGATGTTACCTATGACACCCCCCACCATGAACAGGGGCATAAAGGCTGCCACCGTCGTTAGCGAGGATGCCAGTACCGGCCACACCATGCGCTTGGCGGCACCCTCCGAGGCGTAACGCGGGTCTTCCCCCGCCCGGGCATGGGCGTCTGCGTCCTCCCCCACGACGATGGCGTCATCAACAATCACCCCCAGGGCCATGATCAGGGCAAACAGGGAGATCATGTTGATAGACCCGCCGACGCCCCATAGCACACCCAGTGCCGCCAGAAAGGCGGTAGGTATGCCAACCGCAACCCAAAAAGCCACCCGCCCGGGCAGGAACAGGTAGAGCAACACCAGTACCAGCACCAAGCCACCAAGACCATTCTTCAACAGCAACTTGATACGGTCATCCAGTAGCTGCCAGGTTTCGTCATAGACTGTAAGCTGAACACTGGGCGGCAGCGTCGCCTCCGTATCCGCCAGCCAGCCTTGCAGGACCCGGGCGGCGGCAAGGGAATGGCCCTGCTCTGCCCGTTGCAATTGCAGCTCTACGGCGGGCAGCCCGTCACGACTCAAACGCTCCTGCTGTTCCCGGTCTTCCTGACGAATGATAGCCACATCACCGAGCCGCACCTGGATACGGTCGCCTACCAGCACAGGAATGGTTTCGAAAGACTGGGGGGTGCGGCGCTGATCAATGGACCGCAGCTCCCGGGTGGCATCCTGCTGCCCCAGCAAGCCGGCAGGCAAATCACGGGACAGCGAAGCCACCCGGTCAGCCACCTGATCCAGAGTCAGTCCAAGAGACGTCAGGCGCTCCACCGGGATATCAATGCTGACCTGTTGAGCGGGGAGGCCACGGATCTGCACCCGATCTATGCCACGCTGCAGCAACTCGCTTTCGAAGCGGTAGGCCAGCTGCCGCAGCTCTGCCGGGTCCACGTTGCCGTAGACCATCAGACTGGCCACCGGCTCATAGCGCTCGATGCGGGTGACCCTCGGCAGCTCCGCGTCAGCCGGCAGATTGGTGAATTCGTCAACCCGTTGGCGCACATCGTCCAGCGCCTGAATGGCATTGGTACCCTCGATAAACTCCAGGGTAATGGACGCCACTCCCTGGGCCGAGGTAGAGGTCATGCGTTTTAAACCAGACACACTGCGCAAGCGCTGCTCCAGCGGGTTGGTCACCCCCTGCTCCACATCCTCTGCAGACGCCCCACTCCACACCACCCGCACACTGACTACATCCAGGGCAAAACTCGGAAAAAACTGAATATTCATGCGGGTCAGGGCCAGCACACCACCAAGCAGCATCATCAGCATCACCAGGTTGGCAGCCACCCGGTGTTGGACAAAAAAGCCAATAACGCCTTTACGCCGCCTCACGGCTCGGCCCCCACCACCTCGACCTTGAGGCCGGTTATGGCATTGGGCAGGTGCGTCAGGATCACCGGCAAGCCATCCTGCAGGTCTGCGCCTTGCACCAGTATCCAGCGCTCACCGTCGGGCCGCAGCAACTCACCCACCCGCTGGATCTGCAGCCGCCGCATACGGCTGCTGTCATCCACCACATAGATCACGTCACTGCCATAGAGGGCACTGTAGGGCAAAGCCAACAGGGCTGGCTGGGTTGGTCGCTGGAGCTGGACAGGAACCATCACCCCAGGCCTGAGGCCAACGGGCTCGCCGTCCAACAATAACCGTGCTTCGGTGCCCGCTGGGCTGCCCTCGCCCGCTAACCCCTGCAACCGGAATCTTTGCCCCGAATCCGCCCCGGCCCACAACACCAGCCCGGATTCCAGCGCCTGGGACAGCTCCATGGTGTACTGTTGCGGTATCAGCGCGCGTAGTTCCAGTCCGTCAACAGGGTACAGGGTCAGCAGAGGCTGTTGGGGCGCAACCCGGTCACCCGGCGCGACCCGCACCTGACTGACCACACCCGCAAAAGGTGCTTCAGCCCGACTCAGGATGGCATCCCGCTGCACGCTGGCCAGATTGGCTTCGGCCCGTGTAACACGGGCCTGCAGGCTCGCTTCGCGGTATGGGGCCTCGGCTGTGGCCCGCTGCCGCTGGGTGACTGTCAGCTCAGCCCGGGTAAGATTATCGGTGACTGCATCCAGAGCTTCACGGGATGCCAGGTTGCGATTAACGAGGGATTCCGTACGTTCCTGCTGGCGGCGGGCGCTGTCGAGAATAGCCTGCTCCCGCACCAATGCCTGCCGGTCACTGGTCTGACGCACGCGTTCCGACGCCAGCTGAGCCCTGGCATCGGCCAGCTCCGCTTCAGCCTGTGCCACGACGGCCTGAATATCCCGTTCATCCAGTGCAAACAACAAGGCACCAGCCTCTACCCGCTGGCCGTCCACCACCGGGCGCGCGGCAACACGCCCCGCAAGCGGGGCCACCAGCTGAACCTGATCTGGCGCTGTCAGTTGCCCATACAGGTGCAACACCGGCGCCTGGGGCTGCAATTGGGCAGTCAGTACCTCTACCCGCCAGCTACGTTCCTGGGGCGAGACCAGATCCGGCGCGGGGCGGGTCAGTCGCAACAGGGCAAAGCCTGCAATACCGATGGCAATAACGAGAACAGGAACAAAACGCCGCATGCAAAAGCCATCCTTTTTCAGGCGAGGCTACGCTGGATAGGGGGTAGCCGGTTGCATGAACTTTAGCGGCATACAGTGAAAAATTACAGTCAGTCCGCCAGCCCCGCCGGCGTCTGCATGACACTCTGATCCAGCAACCCTGCCTCCCAGCTGGCTCGCAACACGTCATCCTGATAGGGGTTGGCAGCCCGGTCTGGCGCCCGCAAGCCCCACTCATAGGCCTGCTCCACGGAATCGGTCTCTCGCGGCTTGGCGAAGCGAACCTGCGTGCCCTGCCCGATGGACACCCCCGTCAGGTACAGGGCAGGCACCAACAACAGGGTCACGATGCTGGCAAACAGCACGCCGAATCCCAGGGAGATTGCCATGGGTACCAGAAAGGCGGCCTGGGTGCTGGTTTCAAAGGCCAGCGGTGCCACTGCCAGGAAGGTGGTCAATGTGGTCAGCATGATGGGGCGGAAACGCTCTTTCAGCGCGGCGGCCACCGCAGCCTGAGCAGCGACCTGCTGACGGCGGTAGTGATTGATGCGATCAATCAGAACCAGATTGTCATTAACCACCACACCACTGACGGCAACAATGCCCACCACCGACCATAGGGTCATGCCCTGCCCCAGCAGTCCATGGCCGAGAATGGCGCCCACCATGCCGAAGGGAATAGCCAGCAGCACCAGCAGGGGTTGGATGTAGTTGCCAAACATGAGCGTCATCACGAAGAACATGGCAACAACCGCAATGGCATACGCCACCAGCAAATACCGCAGAAACTCAGCCACCGCCACCGGTTTGCCAGCCTCCCCCCAGTAGGCGCCAGGCCAGTGTTGCGGCAGCTCATTCAGTACGCTGTCCTGCAGATATCGCATGACCCGCGCCGGCGAGGTCTGTCGTTCGTCAACGTAAGCCGTCACTGTAACAGCGCGCTGCCTGTCATAATGACCGATAACCGCTGGCGAGCGATGAACGTCCAGACGGGCCAGCGCGTCCAGCGGCGCGACTGTGCCGTCCGCCAGCGTGATAGGTAGCTGCTCAAGATGCCAGAAATGTGTGGTTTGCTCTGCTGGCAGCCGCAGCACCACCGGCACGTCATGGTCGCCTTGTGGCAACCGGTCCACCTCCAGCCCCTGAAAGGCGGACTGCACCTGCCGCCCCACCCGCTCCGCGGGTACGCCCTGGGCCTGGGCGCTGGCGTAGAGGCGAATATCCACCTCAGTAAAGCGGGACGCCATGCTGTTAGCCACATTGTAGACCCCTTCCAGTTGCCCCAACCGGGCCGCGAGGGTATGGCCCATGGCTTCCAGCACCATCAGATCGTCATGAAACAGATTAATATGAATATCAGGGCGAATTTCATTCAGACTGCTGTGGAAACGCAGCGAGGTGGCACCGTGAATCACTGGCTGCAGTTGCCGCCAGCGTTCAGCCAGTGCCGAGGGCGAGAGGCGCGCGCTATCATTCAGCAGCTGCAGCGTCACCCGGCCACGCAGGTGTGCATTGGGGTCGTAAGCGGTGGAGTAGTTGTCACGCCGCCCCTGCTCCACCAGGATACCCCCGATGGCAGGCTGCCCGTGTTCAGCTGCCAGCTCGTCCGCCAGCACTTGGGCAGAGGCGTGCAAGCGCTGCACAGCCGCCAGAACCTGTTGACTGCTGCTACCCTCCGGAAAGCTGACATCCGCCACCACCTTGTCGCCTTCCACATGGGAAAACATGGAAACGCTCAACCAACCGCTGTGCAGCAACGACAGGCTGATAAAGAACAGTCCGGCAAAACCGGCGAGCACCGTATAACGCCAGCGGGTCAACACCGTGAGCAGTGTCGGCAGGCGCGCCTCTATCCAGCCATCAAGGCGTTGGTTCACGCCATGACTGAAGCGCTCGGATCGGCCCGGTGGCATGGCAGACGCCTGCCGCAGATGCGCAGGCAGAATCCACAGACACTCCACCAGCGACAAAGCCAGTATGGTTATGGCCACCAACGGCACCACCCGCATGAACTCACCTTCCGGGCCCGGCAGGAACAGCATAGGGGAAAATGCCAGCATGGTGGTGATGACAGCACCAACAATGGGCCCGGCCACCCGTCGGGTACCCGCCTCAATGGCATCAGCAGTAGCCCCCTGGCGGCGTACTTGCTGCTCGCAACTCTCACCAACGATAACGGCATCGTCCAGCACAATGCCTAACACCAGGATAAAGGCGAACAGCGAGATGGTATTGAATGATTCGCCCGCCAGCGGCAGGATCATGCAGGCACCCAGCATGGCAACCGGTATGCCGGCCCCTACCCAGACCGCCAGCCGCAAACCGAGAAACACGCCCAGTACCACAATCAGCATCAACAGCCCCTGCAGGGCATTACTGCGCAGCAAGCCGGTGCGCTGACGGTACTGATCGGCATCATCTTCCCACAGTATCAAGCGGAAGCGCCCTTGCTCCGCCAGTTCATCAGCAACCCGATCGGCAAGCCTGGTAACCGCATCGGCAATGTCTAGAACATTCTGACTACCGGCCAGGTATACATCCAGCGCGACCGCCGGCTGACCATCCAGCCAGCTAGCCATGGCATCACGGCTGAAGCCGTCATGAATGACAGCAACCTGCTCCAGATTCAGCCTTTCGCCACCGGCGTCCTGCCGCACCGGTATCAGGCCATAGTCAGCGGCCCTACTGACCGGATCACCGGTCTGCAGCAGGGCGCTGGCTCCCGGCTCCCGCAACAGGCCACCGGTGACGCGTCCGACATGGCGACGAATAGCCTCCGCAACCTCATCAAAGGTAAGCTGGTAGCGATAGAGATCCTGCCGATCCAGTGCTATGGCTATTTCCCGGTCTGGCAGGCCTTCCAACACCACGTCGGTAATGGCAGGGTCTGCCAGCAGACGGCTGCGTATCTGCCAGGCGGTCTGGTGTAACTCCAGGGGGCTGGCTTCACCCGCCAGCAGCAGCCGAGCCACCCGATTGCGAAACACGACTTCCTCCACCCGCGGGCGACTGGCATCCGGGGGCAACTGACTCATGGCATCAACGCGGGCGGCCAGCGCATCCCTGACTTCGGAGGCTTTGAAGCCTTCCAGCACGTCCACCGTGATAGAGCAACGCCCTTCTCTGGACTCGCTGCGCAACCCGGAAATGCCCTCAACACCGTACACCGCCGTCTCGATAGGCATACACAGACGCTGTTCAACCATCTGTGGCGCCGCTCCAGGCAGGGAGCTGACAATACCAATACGTTCCAGGGGGACATTGGGCAGGGTTTCCTGGCGGGTGTTAGGGATGGCAAACAGCCCCCCCAGCACCAGAATCATCGCCAGCAGGTTTGCCACCGCCGGGCGGTCTATAAACCAACGTAAGGAGGCTGTCATCACAGGGTTTTACCCTCGGTGTCCGTGCGGGTAATCACCAGGGTGGCCAGATTGGCAGCATCCTGTGGCTGAGCGGCGCGCAAGCCGGTCACCATGCCCCCCTCCAGCAGGAAGTCGTGTCCCTGCGCCACCACCCACTGGCCGGCACTGACACCGTTACGAACGTAAAGGGTATGCTGGTCGCGGTACACCCACTCCACCGGGCGGCGGGTCAACACGTCATCCGCCACCACCCACAACTCCCGCTCGTTGATTAACGCGCTACGGGGCAAGGCAACAATGCCCTGAATTGGGCGTCCCTGAATAGCGGCTTCCACATAGACACCGGGTTCCAGCGGGGGCTGGCCGGGGGCCAGGGTGACATCCGCAATGAGGGTGGTCATCTGGTTACGGCTCAGGCCGCCCTCACGCCGACTGATCACACCATCCCACTGGTGTACCACACCACCGAAGCGCCCGGTCAACCGCACGGGGATAGCAAGGGGTGTGCGGTAGTCCTGGGACGGATCCGTCAGCAGTTGTAACACCTCGTCCCGCACAGGTAACGGGACCTCCATTTCTCCCGCGCTGTAGAGACGTGCGAGGGCCTCCCCTGCCAGCACCTGCTGCCCCCGTGCCACCTGCACCTGGGACAAGCGCCCGCTAAACGGTGCCCTGAGCTCAGACTCGTCCAGGCGCCGCTGGGCAACCGCCAGTGCGGCCTCCGCCAGGGCCACACGGGCTTCCGCCTCCTGCACTTGCGGTATCTGGCGAGCAAAGGGGGTGGCATTGGGGCTGGCATTACGCCTGGCCACCTGGGCGCTGGCGCGTGCCTGCTGCAGGTGCAGTTGGGCTGATGCCAGCTCATGCCGGTGCCGGGTGACTTCCAGTTGCAAGGGCTCCGGATCAAGGGCGAGCAGTACGTCCCCCTCCTCCACCCAACCGCCGGTGCGGAATACCTCCGCCACCGTCAGCACGCGGCCGGAGGTTTCCATGGTCAACACCACGGTATCCCGCGCACGCACCAGGCCCTGACTCGCTACCACCAACCCCTGTTCGGCTGGTTCTGCCAGAATCACTCTGATCTCCTGCTGTAACGACTCCGGCAGGCGAACCCTGGCCGCCGGTGAGGTCAGATAGATCAGGCCTATGGCCAGCAGCAGCACCGCCAGTACCAGCACCCAGCCGTAGCGGGCGTTCAACAACCCCAGGCGTGACAGGCGTTCCCGGATGTTGTCCAGGGTGGTGTTCATCATCAGCATCACAAACGGGCTACATCGATGTAAGGCGGCAGATCAGAGTTCAGAGCAGGCCTGTCCTCATGGGATTGGGTAATGAGGAAGTGGCAGCTTTGCAGGCTACGTCGACGATAGCGGGCAACGGTCTCCATCAGCGGATCATCTGTGAACAAGCCGCATACCAGCGCATCGTAGTAGGGCCCATAGGCACGCAGCATGTAGTCCAGTAACGGGCGGAAGATTGCCGGGTCCTGATCCCTGACCAGCAGGGTATGCATCATCAGGTAGCTGAAGCAGCCGCCCGGGGCAGGCAATGCCATGCCACCTGACACTTTGCCCCATGCGTTGTAGAAAGGTCGCACTGCCCGCAACAAGGGGCTGTAGCCCACCACCCGGGTCTGCCGGAACCCGGACTGGTCCCAAACACCGGCGATGGCAACCAACTCACCCTGACGAAACACCAGTGAGTAATTGGAGGGCTCAAGTGCCCGGTAATAGGGGTTGGCACCCAGTTCGCTGAACTGATAACGGGGGAAGAACTGCCGTTTGCGACCTTCACGATCCACAAAAGCCTGCATGACCGGGAAGTCAGAGCGTTTGGCCTGCCGGATCTCCAGCCCCTGGGCGCTGGATCGCCGGCTGGGCCGACCAAAAATCAGGCTGGTTTCAATCGTGCCTGCGGCATGGACTTTCGGCATGCCTGGCCGTGGCTTGCTGGTGGATGCGAGAAAGTGGCCATTGTCAGCCAGAATCACGCCCTGCATCCACTCCCCTGGCTGCAGGATACCCGGCAGTAGGCTGTAACAGGCAAACAAGGCCTTGCCACCCCGCACTGGGGCATCAAGGCGAAGGTCATGCGCATAGCGGACACGCTTGGGTTCACCGTCAACGTAGACCGTGCGGCTGCCGATATTGAACACACCGCATACCCTGCCGGGGTCAGCGGGATCAGCATCCGCGTGCTCAAGCACGTAAACGTCAGGCTGCTCACAACTAATATGGGCGCCGTGGAAATAATCCGGCTTACGCTCAAAAGCCAGGGAAACCTGGCCGGGCTGGGCATTGCGCGCCAGCAACTCCAGTATGGCTGGATTGTCTTCGCTGGCAGCGGGGCGTAGTGAAAAGCTCATACCTGTACCTCCTCGGCCTGCATCGGTCTTAACTGTTCTGCCGGCGTCCCCGGCAATGCGCCAGACCAGTGTCGCAGGGCTTCTGTTTTCAAGTTGCCATCAATCATGCCGCGGCTCCGGCATACCCCCAGATAGTATTGCCAGGCATCCGGCCGACACAGGCACGCCACTTTGGCCAATTGACCAAGGTTACGGGCCAGGCGGTAATGAAAATGTTCTGCCAGCAGGGTCTCCAGCGCATCCGCCAAGCCCTCTGACCAACGCGCCAACTGGGGCTGGGAGGCATCTGACACCGCTTGTGCCAGCAGCACATAGCCCGGTCGGCCAGCGGCGCTGGAGCGCTCAACCGCCAGCACCACAACCGGGCTGACACCCGGCGGCCAGGGCAGTTGATTCAGGGCCTCCTGTACCGCCGTGGTGCTGAGTTTTTCCCCCACCATATCGGTAGTACCATCTCGTCCGAGGAACGTCAGACAAGGCAGCTGCCCCCTGAACCCGGTGACCTCCACCCGGTCCCCCAGGCGGTAGCGCAGCAAACCACTGCCGGTGGTCAGCAGGGGTACGACCTGCTGCCCGGTTTCCAGGCGCCAGGCGGGTAAAATCTGCCCGCTGGCAACATCCTCAAATTCGTAAAAGTGGGACGCCGCCGCCAGCACACTGTCATCACCGTAGGGAAAGCTCACCACCCCCTCCGTTGCCCACAAGCCTTTGCCCTGGAAGGCCGCGTGAGGCAGCAGCGTTTGCAAGTGGCGGGCCCAACGGGTCGCTGTGGCCGTATCCCAGGCACTGACCAGCGCCAGTTGCGGCCAGAATGACTGATAGAACAGAGGCGCATCAGCCCCGTCCCATTGGCCGGACCAGGATTTCAGGAGATCAGCAGCGAGGAGGCTACGGGGCGCAGGCATATGGCCCAGCGCCTGTTCCCGTGAACCCCAGCGGCCAAAGCGCAACACCTGCACCAGTTCATCACGCCATTGCGCGAGCTTTTGCAGAAGCCCCAGCGCAAAGGTCGGGCTCCACACCGAGAGCGCGGTAAGATCCCGCTGACTTGCCAGATAGGCCAGGGTTGCAAAAAGGGAGTCATCAGAGGTTGTCGCCATGGCCACTGACTCCGGTACCGCCTGGGTGCCGGACACCAGCCAACGCTTGCCGCTACTGAGCAGTTTCATGTCGTCATTGAGCTGACCCTGGGCCTGCTCACGCATATCCGTCGGCAACCAGGACAAAGACCAGTAGTGGCGCCCCCTGCGAACACCGGGATACCTGCGGTAGAGGTCACTCATCCAGGGCGAGATAGCGGCATCCAGCTCACGCAGAAACTGCTGGGTGTAAGGTATCCATTTGATCGCTGAACTGGAGCCACTGGTGGGCTGATAGCGCATGACCGGTGAGCTGGACAAGCCTGTACTCTGCGCAGCCATTTGCTGGTCAATAGCGACCGCCCAGTCGTCATAGCGGGTGACCGGTATCGCACTGGCAAACTCAGCCCAGCCCCAACGGGGATCGACGCCCCGCCCCGGCCCCTGGGGGGCGCTGGCGACTTGCTGCAGAATGGTGCCCAGACGCTGACGCTGGAGCGCCTCCAGTTGCTTCTCGCTGCGCGTGAAGCGCCCCTCCCCCGCTCGCACCAGCAGCCGTATCAACTGGTGCTGCCAGTAGCCAGACATTACTGCCGCTCCGAGGCGGGCGTCAGGGCGGGAGCCTGGCGCTCCTTGAGCCATTTCTTGAAGGGCCAGGACAATAAATTACCCAGGGTCACCACCCCTACGCAGGGCAGCTCGGTACCCTGGTGCCAGGAAGGATTACGCTCGGCGAAGAATCGAATTTTGTCGTGCCGACGCGTCAGTTCATCGGTAACCGCCGCTACCCCTTCTTTCAGGCGTTGAGCCTGCTGGCCGAAATCCAGAACTTCCCGATCAGCATCATAGTGGCCGGGGAACAGACGATCACAGTAGGTACGCACAACCGGAAACAGTTCCGGACAGCGGTACTCAGGATGAGGGTAATAACGCTCAAAGTTGTTCGCCAGCAACAGGTAAGTTTTGTAGCCCTTGCTGATCAGCAGCCAGAATAGCGGCGTGAAGGGCTTTTTGATTTTCTGCCAGATGAGATAGCGATAGAAAGCCAACTGCAGCGCACGATTTCCCCAGTAGGCTTTCTCTACAATGGTGTCACCGCTGAACACGCCACGGCTTTGCAATCGGCCTATGGGCATAACCATATTAACGACAGTGGAGAAGCCAACAACCCGGCGGTCCCCACGGGTCCGGATAAGGATGACGCCACTCTTTTTGCTCATATCGCGCAGAAACGTATCCAGATCCGTATGGGCGTAGTAAGACTCAAAGATCCGGTACATTTGCTCGACTTCAATCACACTGACGCGATTGATAGGCAGATAGCGGGCGTAGACACCCCGCTGGCGATCGTTAGGACTTGTCATTGTATTAACCCCATTCCCGACTACCAGCACGGGGTGCTGTAACACCGGGTTATTTGTGTTCTTGTTGGAGGGCACCGTCAGGCACGATCGGTTTCAGTCACTGCAGGCGGCTTCGCTACAGGACCAATGCCCCAGGGCCTCTCACTGGCGCCCTACAGATCCGGCCGCCAGGCGGTAAAACCTGGTTGATGCCGTGATCACAACCCATTGTTGCGGGATATTTCCGGAAAGCGGATGTCTGCAAAGGCCAGGGGCCAAATGAAGGGCAGGACGTCACACTATTGGTGTGACGGAGCACTTGTTAATCGCTAATGGCCTGTCACTGTTTAAATTAATACACAAAAAAAACGTGACACAAAGTATCGTTAAGGCGTGCAGCCAAGCCTAATACCATGGGCATAGAGAGCCCTCGCAAGCAGGCGTGCTACACTTCAGGTACATATGTCTCGTCTCCAGGAGGGAGCCTTACCGCCGGAGTCGGTTATGTCATTTCACAGTTGGCTGTCAGCCTTGTGCATTACTGTGTTACTGGGCCTTGCCCCGGTATGGGCCAGTTGTTCCAAACCTCTGGTCATTAATCTGGCGAACTGGTACCCCTACATGTACCTGGCAGATGACAACCAGCCTGGTGGCCTGGATTACCGTTTGATATCTGCAACGCTGGATCTGGCGGGCTGCGAGTATTCTTTTGTACAGATGCCCTCCGCTCGCGCACTCAGGGAGTTGATGCTGGGCAACATTGACATGGTCGCCGGCGCCAGCGTAACGCCAGAACGCGAGCACTATGCCTATTTCACAGAGCCCTATCGGGATGAAACCATGGCCCTGTTCATTCGGCGGGGCGAGCACTACAACGCCGACAACCTGAAGGCATTACTCAATGACTATCGCCTGACGCTGGGAGGTGTTATCGGCTCCTGGTACGGCGAAGAGTTTGCCAGCCTTGATCACGCATCCCTGACCGCCAACCGCCAGCTGGTATTGCTGTCTGACGAAGCACGGCTTCTACCTATGCTGGTCCAGGGACGCATTGACCTGCTCATTGGCGATCTCATCAGTCTGAGTGAGCAGGCCATACGCCAGGGCCAACAAGAATACGTTGCTGTACACCACAGCGCACTCAGTGAAGGGCCCATCCATTTCATGCTCAGCAAAGCCTCCACCTCGGCGGAGGATCTGCGCCTTATCAATCAGGCCATACTAGCGCTGCAGCAATCTCCCCAATACCGGATGATCCTGGCTGACTACCAGCTACCCTGAGTTCAGGGCCCGGGCGGCAACCACGGCATTCAGTAGCCACCCTCCAGGGAAAAGGTCACCCCAATCCGCTCCGCTTCCTCCGCCGCCCATAGCCTGCGCTCTTCGGGGTCCTCCACCAGGTCAGCCAGCAGCGCCAGCTGTAACCGATGGGCGCTCCCCTGATCCAATTCCTGATTGGTTACCCGGGCGGGAATAGCGTCCAGTATCTGCATGGCCAGCTGCGTGCGCTCCACAGGCCCGAGGGCTTCACCCTGGCCGCTAAGGCTGCCCTGCCACAGCTCAAGCTGCTTATTGAAGTGCAGATGGTGCACCAGTCGCGTAAGCTCGCGCTCACTGTCCTCCTGCATGGCGGCAACCGCCTTCAACACCTGCCACTCCACCGGGCTCACGTAAGCAGGCCGCTGCAAAATCAGCTCACTATCATTGAGCTGCGCACGGCCAGCTTCAGTGGCCGCAAGCCGCTGCTGGGCTTCCACCCAGGCCGGGTCCAGGGCTGCCAGATCTTCAAGGTCCGCAAGCGGCAGATCCTCTGTTGCATCCGGCACGGGCTTCGCTACCCTGTCAGCCGGTGAATCCTGGTCCCGGTGCTGATACTCCTGCCACTGGTGTAACGCCAGAAAGCTCAGGCCGAGGGCCACAATCACCGCCATGATGAAGAAGGCCGCGTAGCCGGGCGCACCAAGCACCGTTGGGCGGCTGGACCCACTCTCATTCATTGATTCATTCATGCTTCATCTCCAGCGCCTGTACCTGCACCACCGGCCAGACGCCGACGGTGCAAGGCCTGACGGACTTACCAGTTAACCGGCTCAGGCGGCCGTACCGTAAATTGGTACTGCTGACCGGGCCCAGACATCAGGGTTGTGAAGAGGGAGTTGAACAAGCCACAACCGGTGAGGGACGGGAAGCTGGTGGTACCGGCAAAGGTCAAGTCACCACTACCCAGTGCAGACACCGGGCCTTCAAAGTTCAGCGCGAAGTCCACAGGCTCTGAGGTTCGGCAGCCAAAAGGAAGCCGGAAAATGGACACCCCGGCATTACGTATGGTGATGTTGGCTGACGACAATCCCTGAATACGCAGCCGCCCCTCGTTGTCCAGGCTGACACTGCCCTCGGTTTCACCCACGGGAGTGACAGACAGACCGATATCCAGCGGGATACCGATAACGCGCAGCTTGCTGGTAAAGTTTGGTACGGAGAGCGCACCCTGCAGTGTCTGTGCGGTGATGTCCGTATCTGCATTGAAACGGGATTGTGGCGGCAGTACCACGGTTTCACCCAAGGTCTTCAGTTCAATCTGAGCCGCCAGCGGCCAGTCATCCAGACTTACCACAAAGTTGCCACCACCCGGGTTGGCGGTGGACGCAGGCGTGCCCCGCAAGGACAGACAGTTCCCTGGCGTGGGGCGTCCAGCCACCCGGTCATCCAGCCAGGACAATACATGCGGCGCAGCCTGAAACTGGGTAACAATATGCTCACTGGGATAGAGCGCGAAGGTCACGTTACTGAGTCGGTTACAGTAGTTGCGCTTGAGCGCGTAGTGCTGGCCGACCGGGATAAACTGATCCGCTTGCCCGTGGTACTGGTACACCGGTACCGGCACACGACGATTGCCCAGATTTTGCGCTGTCACCGCCTGATCGACGGACGGAATAGCCAGCACCTGATCCAGTGTCTGATTGCCCGCGGTGTACTGAGTAATTGAGTCGTTCATGAAGGAAAACAGCGACTCAAACACACACTCGTTCTTGCCCTGCTCAATAGCAGCCTGACCACTGGCGTTGGTCAACTCATCAAGAGGTATCAGGTCCGGATATTGCTCAGCCAGACCAATCACAGCCCCGAGCAGGAAGGATGCACCAAGGTCACCATCCAGATTGCGGGCGGTCAGAGGAAAGTCTGCCGGTGTGCCGCCGGCAGCGATACCGACCAGATTAAGCTGAGGCGCGTAGTCCTGCACCAGTTCGCCAACCCAGGCTGCCGTCTGCCCCCCCTGAGAGTAACCCCATACCGCCGCTTTGGCCTGAGAGTCGATACCGGCAGATGGAATCTGCGTGGCGGCGCGGAAGATATCCATCACGGCCTTGGCCTGGGATGCGCCAGCCAGATAGGTGGGCGTATCGCCCGTGGTGTAACCGGGATTATCTGACACCAGCACCGCATAGCCTGCATTCAACGCAGCTGCGATATTGGCGCTTTCATAGTCCTTACCCTGGTTCATCTGTACCGAGGGCGCGCAGCGCTGCGCCAGGCCATGGGTGCCCACCGCGTAGCCCAACAGAGGGCGGGAACCGCCACCGGTCCAGGGTGCTGCGGGCACCAGGACTGTACCCGTCACCACGTTTGGATTGCCCAAAGCATCCGTGGAGCGGTACAGCACGTTCCAGGCCTGAGCTGACGGGGCGCCAGACCCAAGGTTTACTGACGTCAGGCGATACCAGATAAGGTCGCCCTGCTCACCTCCGTGCATCACAGGCGGGTTATAGAAGGTCATATCATTGGGGCCAATCGCCGGTATGGCGTTGACAGAAAATGCGGGCAAGGCCACTGCGGCAGCCAGGCCCAACAACGTACGTTTAGGCAGTGAGCGGGTCATGTCTTTTGACTCCCTTTACTTTCTTGTTATTGACCGCATCGCGCGACCAAGCCATCGCCGAACAGCGTGAGCGGCTTGGCTGGAACTTTAGGGAGAGTCAGGCGGGCGTGCAGGCGAATTCAGGACGCAGTTCGGTTATTTATGGCCAAGGCCTCAGCCTGTGACTTATCTAACGCAAGACGCTGACGCATGAACTCGGAAGGCGCCAGGCCCGTCCAGCGCCGGAAGGCCTTGGCGAAGGCCGACGAGTCCCCGTAACCCAGCAAATTGCTGAGTTCAGTGATGGAACGGCCGCCCCGGGCAAAGTACTCGCGGGCCAGGCGCTGTCGCACCTGGTCCAGCTCATACTGGTAACTGGTGCCCTCCTCTGCCAGCTTTCTGCGCATGGTGCGACCACTCATACCCAGCTCCCGGGCCGCATTCTCAAGGGATGGGAAGGCGCCATAGTAACGCATCAGTAAACGGCGCAGACGCAATGGCAAGAAACGCATGGCGCGGGTGGGTATGTTCTCGAACAAGGTACGTTCCGCCGACATGGCCATCAACCGGTTGGCCAGGGGCAGCTCAAACTCTGCCAGGCCGGCGTCACCGATAAGTGCGGTCACCGGCTGATCAAACAGCACTGGGCACTTGAAGTAACGCCGGTAGATATGCCCCCAGGACGGTTCCGGATAGCTGAAGCAAACACGATAAGGCTGCACGCCCCCGGCCAAATGCAGAAAGATGTTGTAAAAACTGACGGTATTCACTTCCATGAAGAAGTGCGTGTAGGGCGTCAATGGAATGACCTCAGTCATGGTAAAACCGCCCTCAGCCCCCGCGACATACCAGCGCATTTCCAGCGGCGGGAACAGCTCATCGCAGTAGCGGCCGACCGTATCAAGACAATCCCGCAAGGTACGCTGGGTCACCGCAGCCACCCCCGCCATGCCGTGGTGGGAGATGGTCATCAGGTTACCCATGGCCAACCCCAGATAAGGCATATTCAGAGCCTTGACCGCCTGTTCTATCAGTGCCACACACTGGCGCGTGCTGATAAAGCCCCCCTTATCCCCCGGCGCATAGCTGATGTTGGCGTTGCGGTAAAAGTCCTGCTGGTCGATCCCCACAATACATTCAATAATTTCATGAGGGTTGTGAGAATCAATACCACTGCGGCGCTCAAGCCAGTCGGCTTCCATTACCAGGCTTTTGCGTAAGTCAAAATAGGTCTGAATGTGGCCCAGAGGAATGCATCGAGCATCTACGTCCATAAGAGAACCCCATCATCAAACGGCCAGGACAGGCACTAAAAATTACTGTTGTGTCATGTTTGTTTGGCTGCAGACAAACGCTGCGGGGACAGGTAGTCATGAACTGTCACGTACTTGAAGGATAAACCAGTGGGGCAGGCGTGCCCCATGGACAGACTAAAAATTCGCCAGCGCCGCTTGAGTTTTTGGGCCAAACCGAGCCGATTCAGTCACTCACAAGTTGCGCGGGGCGATAACCGCACGGGCGAGGAAACTTTCACAAAAAACCGCAGTCCTTCGTCGGATCTGTCAAAAACCGGAGCCCGGCTGCTGCAGAAAAGCGACTTCCTCTTCAGTGGAGTCCCTGCCCAGGATGGTGTTGCGATGAGGGTAACGACCAAAACGGTCGATAATCTCTTTGTGGCGGATTTCAAAGTCCAGATTACTCTCCAACCCGGGCTGATCAAACAGCTCCATGGCTCGCTCGTGAATCAGCGCAGACTCACTATGCATAAACGGCATGTAGAGGAAACTGCGTTCCTTCGGATTCAGGGCTCTGTCCGCCCCGCAGGCTACTGCCTCCTGAGCCAGGGCCAATGCCAGGGCATCACAGGCAAAGGCGGCCGGTTTATCCCGGTACATGTTGCGGGAGAACTGATCAAGCACGACGATCTCTGCCAGTCGCCCGTGGGGGTCAGCGCGCCAGTCCGCCAGCTCGCAGGTTGCTGCGCGGGCATGTAGCTCCGAAAATCGCTCCGTAATCTGGCGGTCCAGGTTCTCATCCTTGCGAAACCAGTCAGCAGGTGTCAGTTCAGCAAACCAGAACTGTAATACAGCATCATAGCTTTGGGGCATGGCGGACTCCTATGGTCTGTCAAACCACCTTACCATACCCCTGTCGCCAGAGCAGACCCCCTAACGGGCCATGCCACTCAGTGATCAATGGAGGCAAAAATGCGCCAGCCCTCGGGTGTTCTGGCGAGGTTATAGGACTCTCGCCAGAACTGGACCACCTCGCCTTCCCCATCCAACAGGCTCCAGGTCACAGTGGCCAATACGCACGCCGGCCCCACCGGCAGGGCATCCAGGGCGTGGTAACGACAAGCCACGCAGCCAGCCTCACGATAACCGTCCAGCACTGTCTGAAAGTGGGCAGCAATGGCCTGTTCACTGCTGAAACTCTGCAACTCGCCCGTCGCCAGTAGCGCCTGATAGGGCGCACTGTAACGGGTCGCAATCAAGGCGCCGTCAAACTGACTGAACGCCGTTACGAAATCATCAAAGAACGCCCTGATGGTATCGCCCGCCGTGATTGCTGCCATCAGCCGCCTCCTTTCGTGACAAAAGTATTCTTTATTCAGGGTGCCGTGGCGTTACCCGCAGAACCCGTCCCTGAGGACTGTCTGTTAACAGGTAAACCGCGCCATCAGGGCCGGTTCGAACGTCTCGGATACGTTCACCCAGCTCGGCAAAGAGTACCTCAACATCCTGTGCAGAACTGTGATCCAGCGACACCCGATGCACCCGGCGTGCCGCCAGGGCACCAATCAGTAAGTCCCCCTGCCAATTTGGAAACAGCTCACCGTCATACAGCGCCATGCCGGAAGGTGCGATGGAAGGCGTCCAATGCAGCAGCGGAGGCTGCATATTCGGCCGTTCGGTGAACGGTGTGATGCGGGCGCCGGTGTAGTCCAGACCATGGGTGACCACCGGCCAGCCATAGTTCTTGCCCGACAGGATCAGGTTAATCTCGTCCCCACCCCGCGGGCCATGCTCATGGGCAATCAACCGGTCACTGGCGCTGTCATAGATCAGCCCCTGCACATTCCGGTGCCCGTAACTGTAGATCTCTGGGGCCACATCAGGCGACAGACGGAAAGGGTTATCCCGGGGCACACTGCCATCGGGGTTCAGGCGCACGATGGTGCCCCAGTGATTAGCCAGGTTTTGTGCCTGCTCACGGTAATCAAATCCATCACCCAGGCTGAGCACCAGGGTGCCATCTGCTAGCCACACCATGCGCCCGCCGTAGTGAGCATCGCCCCGTTTTGCGGGTTGGGTGCGAAAGATCTCCTCAACTTGTTCGAGACCGCCAGCTACCAATCTGGCCCGGCTGATACAGGCATGATTAGCCCGCAAAGTGCCGCAGGCGTAACTCAGGTACAACACCCCGCTATCGTCAAAATCAGGGGCGAGTAACACCTCAAACAAGCCTGCCTGACCAGACGCGAACACTGGGGGCACCCCTGCTAAAGCCGACCCTACGCGCTCTCCCTGGGCATTGAAACGCCACAGCCGGCCGCCCCGCTCCGTTACCAACGCACCGCCATCAGGCAGAAACGCCAGTGACCAGGGATGTTCCAGATCACTCGCCCAGGTTTCCACCTGATAGTCGGGAACCTCTGCGGCCTGGAGCTGCCCATCCGGTGCCCACAAGAACACCAGCACCAGCATAGCTACTGCAGCCACTGATGATAACCGCTCACGCCGGGGCGTGAGGCGGGCAAACAGCCAGCCAGCCACCGCCGCTGCCCACAACATAGCCAACAGCCCGCCCCAGCTTCTGGTTGCCGCAATCAAGGTCGGCATGGGTGCCAGATAATTCACCAAAAGCAAGGTGGCCCAAAGGCCCAGAGCGGCCGCAAGCGCATGGACCCAGGGTCGCCAATCGGCAGACAGACGGCCAGCTACCAGGCCAGCCAGCACCTGGGAGACCAGAAAGCTCAGCCCGAAAATAATGCCGTAGATAGGCGTAAAGCTCAGCAAGTCAAAAAGACTGGTCTGCAGCCACAGAGCCAGCGGAATATCCACCCCCAGGTCACGCAACGCCACCAGGTTAAACTGGGTCTGCACCAGACTACCCAGTACTATGCCCAGCACCAGCGCCACCAGAAAACCCACGAACCGTCTCGGCCATACCTGCTTGCTTGTCATCGTGCCCTCGCTCCGCCCCTTGTATACGGGACTTTCTATAGCTGAACCCAAGGTATCCACATGATGCCATCAGCATACACCAGCCTGTGCCAGTGTTCCGCTGATCAATTTGCAGCTATCCTCTTGGGTAGCCAGCAAGGCCAACTGCGCTGTTCCAACGTAAGGGATGGTGCAGTTTGTAAGATACAACCACCACAAGGATATGACTCATGGCTCAAATCACCCTCAAAGGCAACCCCATCCACACCAGTGGCGACCTGCCTGCCGTCGGTGCTGCCGCACCTGCATTTACTGTCACCAAAGGGGATCTGTCCGACGCAAGCCTGCAGGACTTTGCAGGCAAGACCCTGGTACTGAACATTTTTCCCAGCGTAGACACGCCGGTATGCGCCACCTCCATTCGCAAGTTCAATGAAGCGCTAGCAACTCTGGAAAACGTACAGGTACTCTGCGTATCCGCCGACCTGCCTTTTGCTCAGGGCCGTTTTTGTGGTGCCGAAGGCCTGGAGCGGGTAACGTCCGCCTCCACCTTCCGCAATCCGGGCTTTGGTCAGAACTACGGTGTTACCATCACCGATGGCCCGCTGAAAGGCTTGCTGGCCCGCGCCGTAGTAGTCGTTAAAGATGGCAAGGTTGCTCACGCAGAGCTGGTAGGAGAAATAGCCCAGGAGCCCGATTACGAGGCGGCCTTGGCTGCAGCGAAGTAAGGCGACCAAGCTCAGCGGTATTGCTGGCGTGGCCCGGAGAGCCGCCTACGGGTCTTCGGGCCCGACCCAGAAGTGCGGGTTATGGGCTATCTCCCAGAGATAACCATCGGGGTCGGCGAAGTAGCCAGCATAGCCGCCCCATTCCGTTTTTCGGGCCGCTTTGGTGACTTTCGCTCCTGCCCGCTCCGCCTGCGCCATCAGGGCATCCACTTCTGCAGGCGAGTGCAGGTTGTGAGCAAGGCTGAAGCCGGCAAAGCCTTTGTGACCAATGCCATCTTTAATACCTGCATCCGCCGCCAATGCATCACGGCCAAACAACCCCAGCCAGCTGCCGTTGAGGGTAAAAAACGCCACCTCAGGCGGCGATGGCATGCGCGGCAGCCCCAGACCCTGCTCATAGAACCGCACAGAACGCACCAGATCATTCACGCCGAGGGTTATCATGCTGATACGCGGCTTCATACGGCCTCCATGGCGCTGCTACAAAGTGCCTAATAGCAGGAGTTGGGAGTTAAATCAGGGTTGATATCACCACTGACTTCATCTGGATCAATACCGTGGCTGGCCAACACCTCACGCACAAAGTTAATCTGGGACAACACCAGATCAGCACGTTCACCGTACTCGTATTTGGTAACCTCAACAGGTTGAGGCATGAAGGTAAAGGCAATCTTGAGGGCTTGCAGGGTATCTTCATCAGCCATAACAGCGTCCTCTAACGAACCTCTGAATATCGTATAGTCTCTATAGTAGCCAAGTCGCCTGCCCTTTCGCTACCGGGATACCTATCACCCAGGGACGACCGGCACTCAGTAGGCACCGCGTATCAAGTCAATACCCGGCGTCAGCACCTCGCGCCAGGCCTCGCCCAGTGCGGCATCGTATTCAGGGTCGTGCGCTTTCACGGTAATGATCAGTGCGTCCAGCCAAAGGCCATACCACTGGGGCGGAATATTGTACTTGCCACGACTATGGCTCTCCCCCAAGGCCCTCAGCTTCCGATCCGGCATCCCTCTGGCGTGCAGGATCAGCTGCATGATGCCATTGCGCAGCAAATGCCGCTGCGCGGCCATATCCGTATCCTGAAACCGGGCACGGATTTCGTCGGCGCTGGCCATAAAGAAGCGGTAAAAATCCTCAAAAAAACCGTCACGGGCACAGCAGCGGCCATAACTTTGAAACACGAGATCGGTGGTGGTCATATCAGGTCTGCCTCTTCCGTCTGTATAAATCCGAGAAGGGCGGCATTCTAAGCAGCCTGACGAAAAAAACCGTTATGAATTGTAATGTTAGTAGCAAGCGCAATGATGTTAATAACCACTGATTGCAGTATTGAACTTACATTATTCGATAACAAAAAGATCAGGTGCGAAAAACATGGCCAATGCAAGAATCACCATCAAAGCGCCCGCTAACTGCATAGAGTAAATATACGCATAAAGAGGCCACCTTAGCTCCCGGCCCTGCTCACGCAAATCCACCGGCAAGTCCTCCACCTTACGGATACGCCTGCAGGTCAAGGCACCACCATAGCCATTCAGCCGCATGACACGAAACCACCAGCTATCAGTGCGCTTGATCATGTCGGCCATATCCGGTCGGGCTAATCGGTCGAGCTTCGGCAAGACCACAATACTGGCGATGACTGTGAAGATGATCCAGAAGGCAGCAGCCGAGAAAGCCAATAAGGCTATCAGCAACATTATGTCCTCAGGCCATTCGGGATCATTCATGAGAATCAACGACGCCAACCAGAGCCATGGCGCCAAGGCGCCAAGGCGAGCAGTATCGTTCCGATAACTATTTTTGGACTCATCGCACGAAAGCGCCCTTATGTTAAAAGCAGCTTGCCGAAACTAAGGCCAACACCTTTATCAGCTCATAGTTCGGGCACATAGCGCATGGCTATAGCTGAAGCAACTAATAGGGCGCCGCTAAATATCAATGTATAGATATAGGTATACAGCGGCCAACGAATCTCTCGCCCCTGCTTGCGCAGGTCCACCGGCAGCGCCTCCGCCTTGCGAATACGCTTGCAGGTCAAGGCACCAGCATAACCATTCAGCCGCATGATACGAAACCACCAGCTATCGGTACGCTTGATCATGTCGGCCATATCCGGTCGAGCTAATCGGTCGAGCTTCGGCAAGACCATAATACTGGCTATGACGGTAAAAGCGATCCAGTAGACGCTGATAGTCAACCAAAGAAAACCGACCAAAAACGCCGCATCCTCTGGCCCCCTGGGCCCTCTCATAAAGGTCACAGAGGCCACCCAAAACCATGGCAGCAAGGCCAAAAGAGCTGTTCCAACGACTATTTTGGGATTCATCGCTTTTACCTCACTAGTCGCCGTCTCGTGAAATGAGCGAATGTCCCAATACTACACATATCAGTTTTCCAAAGGGTCTGGATTACACTGATTACGGTCTGAAACGAAGCAAAACGGCAAGCACCGCAAGCAATAAGCAACTAGATAATAGTGAATAAATATATACATACAGCGGCCAGCGAAGCTCGCGGCCCTGTTCGCGCAGATCTATCGGCAAGGCCTCTACCTTGCGGATACGCCTGCAGGTCAAAGCACCAGCATAACCATTCAGCCGCATGACACGAAACCACCAGCTATCGGTACGCTTGATCATATCAGCCATTTCTGGGCGGGCCAGCCGGTCGAGCTTCGGCAAAACCACGATACTCACGATGATCGTGAAGACTATCCAAAAAAATACACCAAGGAAGCCAAGCGCAATGAGCATGAAAAAGCCCTGCCGCCACCAATCAAACTCCCCTCCCCATATGAACCACAACAACCAAAACCAAATTACAAGCGGCGATAAAGCTAATGTAACTACCAGTTTTGTATTCATAGCTCAGTGACCGAAAGTCTGTTCGCAAAGAGCCTCACCCGCGACATGCCCCAGGGGGCTTAACCATCCCCAAGCCACGGCAAGGCTAAAAACACCGACCCGACCACTTTTGGGGTTCAATCGAGTACCGCTCTCCAGACAGCTCACTTCGCATTAACCAACAACAGAAGGCTCAGGTACTAAATACATGATCAGTGCCATCGCCACCGTCAAAAAAGCTGTGAACTGCAAGGAGTAAATGTAGGCATACAGCGGCCACCTAAGGTCACGGCCCTGTTCGCGCAGATCCACCGGCAGGGCCTCCGCCTTGCGAATACGCCTGCAGGTTAAGGCACCGGCATAGCCATTCAGCCGCATGACACGAAACCACCAGCTATCGGAACGCTTGATCATATCAACCATATCTGGCCGGGCCAGCCGGTCGAGCTTCGGCAAAACCACAATACTGGCTATAACCGTAAAGACCATCCAGAACGCAGCGCTCGAAAAACACAACATAATGATTAAAAAAACTGCGTCTTCTGGCCATTCCGGATCTTGCATAAAGATCAACGAAGCGAACCAGAGCCATGGCGCCAAGGCTAGAAGTATCGTTCCGATAACTATTTTGGGGTTCATCGCGGTAAACTCACCTCCAGTTGTAAAGACGACGCCCCGCTCGGAGGCCAGCTGGTTTGCCAAGTTCAGAGCCTACATACGTGCCCGAGCCGCCAGCGACGAGTGAGCACCAAAGTAAACTGCTACCGAAGGATTTGATGCCAAATAATGCATTGCAGACGCCATAGCTAGCTGCACTACCCAAACCGCCGCCTACCAAAATGGCCCCCGTCGTCTGCCCACGGTTCAGGAACTTGGACTTCGTGCAGTCCTCAGAACTGCCTGCACTGCACTCCTCTCTGATGGTCAGCTCGCTCAAGGTCACTTCGATGCCAATGGAAAGGTAACCCACACGCCTTATGCCTCTGGATGCCCTATCGAAACGGTCAAAATGGGTGCGAAAATCGTTCATTGGCCCAGAACCCACACCGTGGCGTTGCCAGTGCAGAATCTGGCTTTTGGTTTTCACCTTCAAAACGTTTCTAGCCTGAGAGTCAAACGCGGTACCAAAAGCCAGCATGCGCCCCATACGACCCATGTTGGTATCCAACGTCCGATAGATTTGCTGGCGTTGCTGGTAAAAGCTGTCCGTAAGCCTGCCATGGGCCTGGTAGCTTCGTTTATAAGCGGCATCCAATTCAGTCAATGACTGACCAACAGATCTGGCATAGCTTGAGGTCGCTGCTGTTAAAGCGCCAGCTACAGAGTTGGCAGCATCTACGCCAGCATAGGCGTCGTTCGATACTTCGGCTGCATTGGCGACGAAGGTTGGGTGCTCAGCGATAATGCGGCGCTGTTCGTTGTCCATGCCGTAACGGATCTTCTCGTTCATCGCACCCACAAGGCTAATCACTTCGCTCTCAATATCCGGGTGGTAACAAACCGGCTCTGGCAGGTAGAGCATTTGTCCTGTCATCAGCCAACCGCTCTGGTCTGAGGCCAACTGGTTGATGTGCAAGAACTCTCGGGCCATGGAACTATCCAGATCATCGTAAAGAGATCTGGCAACCTGAGTAATGTGGGAAGGAAAGCGAACAACATAGAAATAGGCATCCGAGCTCTGCGGCATCACCCTCTCCTTGGCTGAAGTATCGATAAATTGAAGCTTGTACCGCGGATTCTACCGACTGAAACTCTGATGTAAAGGTCTGGGACTAGGATTCATCGGGATATGCGGCCCATGCACGCCAGGCAGGCCAAAGGCACTCATGTCAGTTCCGGCAGACCCCGTGATAACAAAAACGCCAGCCCGAAGGCTGGCGTTTTTGTTGCTGGCACTGGCCCGACACGTCGGGCCAGTTGCCGCAATGGCTAACTTACTCTACCTGGGCTTCAGCAGCTTTGGTGGTGTAGGTTTCCATCTGATCGAAGTTGAGGTACTTGTAGATCTCGGCGGACATGCTGTCGAGGTTCTTCGCGTACTCCATGTACTCCGCAGGGGTAGGCAGTTTGCCCAGTACTGCGCCGACTGCCGCCAGCTCCGCAGAGGTCAGGTACACGTTGGCACCATCACCCAGACGGTTGGGGAAGTTACGGGTAGAGGTGGAGAGTACGGTGGACTTGGGCGCCACACGTGCCTGGTTACCCATACACAGGGAGCAGCCCGGCATTTCGGTGCGCACACCGGCAGTGCCGTAGGTGTTGAAGTAGCCTTCTTCCATCAACTGGGCCTGGTCCATCTTGGTGGGCGGAGACATCCACAGACGGGTGCTCAGCGGGCCCTTGTGTTGCTCCAGCAACTTACCAGCGGCACGGAAATGACCGATGTTGGTCATACAGGAACCGATGAAGACCTCATCCACCTTGTCACCAGCCACTTCGGACAGGAACTTGGCATCGTCAGGGTCGTTCGGGCAGCACACGATCGGCTCTTTGATGTCAGCCAGATCAATTTCAACCACATGAGCGTACTCGGCATCGGCGTCAGCACGCATCAGGCTCGGGTTGGCCAGCCACTCTTCCATCGCCTTGGCACGACGCTCCAGGGTACGCGGATCGCCGTAACCTTCGGCAATCATCCAGCGCAACATGGTGATGTTGGAGCGCAGGTACTCAGCTACGGACTCTTCAGACAGGTTGATGGTACAACCCGCTGCAGAACGCTCGGCAGAGGCGTCAGACAGCTCGAACGCCTGTTCAACAGTCAGGTGTTCCAGACCTTCGATTTCCAGGATACGGCCAGAGAATTCGTTGATTTTGCCCTTCTTCTCAACCGTCAGGATGCCCTGTTTGATGCCGTACAGGGGAATCGCATGTACCAGATCACGCAGGGTGATACCCGGCTGCATTTTGCCCTTGAAGCGCACCAGCACAGACTCTGGCATATCCAGCGGCATGACACCGGTAGCGGCCGCGAAAGCCACCAGACCAGAGCCTGCCGGGAAGGAAATACCCATGGGGAAACGGGTATGGGAGTCACCACCGGTACCTACGGTGTCCGGCAGCAGCATGCGGTTCAGCCAGGAGTGGATGATACCGTCGCCCGGACGCAGGGAAACACCGCCACGAGTACGGATAAAGTCTGGCAGGGTGTGCTGCATTTCAACGTCAACGGGCTTCGGATAAGCTGCGGTGTGACAGAAAGACTGCATGACCAGATCCGCCTGGAAGCCCAGACACGCTAGGTCTTTCAGCTCATCACGGGTCATCGGACCGGTGGTGTCCTGAGAGCCTACAGTGGTCATGTTGGGTTCGCAGTAGGTGCCGGGACGAACGCCCTTGCCTTCTGCCAAGCCACAGGCTTTGCCGACCATTTTCTGACCCAAAGTGAAGCCCTTGGTGCCTGCTGCTGGATCCTTCGGCAGACGGAAGATATCTGTCGCGCCCAGACCCAGTGCTTCACGGGCCTTGTTGGTCAGACCACGACCAATGATCAACGGAATACGACCGCCAGCCTGAACTTCATCCAGAATCACGTCAGACTTGAACTTGAACTCGGAGATTACTTCACCGGCCTCGTTGAAGATCTTGCCTTCGTAAGGACGGATGTCGATCACATCACCCATATTCATGTTATCGACGGGAGCTTCGAATACCAGAGCACCGGCGTCTTCCATGGTGTTGAAGAAGATAGGTGCAACCTTGCTCCCGATACAGACACCGCCGCCGCGCTTGTTAGGTACGCCCGGGATGTCGTCACCGAAGAACCACAGCACCGAGTTGGTGGCAGACTTACGGGAAGAACCGGTACCAACCACGTCACCCACGAAGGCAACCGGCAGGCCCTTGGCCTTGATTTCCTCGATCTGGCTCATGGGACCAGTGACACCGTGCTCTTCCGGGGTCAGGCCGTCACGGGTCATTTTGTAGGCAGCACGGGCGTGCAGCGGGATGTCCGGGCGGGACCAGGCGTCAGGCGCCGGGGACAGGTCATCGGTGTTGGTCTCACCCGTGACTTTGAAAACGGTCATCTTGATGCTCTCAGGCACCTTTTTGCGGCTGGTGAACCACTCGGCGTTGGCCCAGGATTCCATAACGCCTTTGGCCACAGCATTGCCAGCTGCTGCCTTATCCTTGACGTCATTGAAGGCGTCGAACATCAGCAGGGTCTTTTTCAGCTGCTCGCCCGCCAGCTCAGCCAGTTCGGCATTGTCCAGCTGCTCAACCAGCGTGGCGATGTTGTAACCGCCCTGCATCATGCCCAACAGTTCAACAGCCTTCTGCTTGCTGACCAGCGGAGACGCCGCCTCGCCCTTGACGATAGCGGACAGGAAGGCAGCCTTTACGTATGCAGCTTCGTCAACACCCGGCGGGATACGGTTTTCCAGAAGGTCAACCAGGGTAGCTTCTTCGCCGGCAGGCGGGTTCTTCAACAGATCTACCAGGGAGGCAGGCTGCTCGGCGTTCAGAGGCTTGGGCGGAATACCCAGCGCTGCGCGCTCGGCAACGTGTTCACGATATGCTTCTAGCACGATATGACCCTCATCAGTTGGGATGCCCCGCGACGTCATGGCGGGAAGGTTGTAAGGCGGAATAAGGCCGCAATCTGGCGCAGCATTTTAGCGGAATTCAGAGCAAAAGTTAAGGTAACTACTTAGGCCGTGCGACTAATCGCTAAAGCTGACCCGCACTCACCTTGATGACCTGCCCGTGTATAATGCCCGCTTCGATTCGCCCCTGGCGGCCTCAGGCCGTTCACAGCCAGACATGTAAGCCGGTACCCATGCAAACAGCTCTTGATGAAATTCGCGCCTTTCTACCCTGCCCGACGCCTCAGCAATGGATCAATAACGCGCTGGCGCAACAGGATACCCTGCTGATCGACCACGCCCACTGTGAGAAGAAAGCCGCATCCACCGCCCTGAGCCTGATGTACCGCTATGTGGACAACCCTACGCTGTTGAACAAGATGTCACGGCTGGCCCGGGAGGAGTTAAGGCACTTCGAGCAAGTGCTGGCGATTATGAAGAAGCGGGGTATCCGCTATGATCATCTGTCGCCCTCACGCTATGCCGGTGGTTTGCGGGAGCTGGTACGCAAGGATGACCCCGGTCGTCTGGTGGATGTGCTGATTGTCGGGGCTATCATCGAAGCCCGCTCCTGCGAGCGCTTTGCGGCACTGGCGCCGCATCTGGATGATACGCTGCACACTTTCTACACCAGTTTGCTGAAATCAGAAGCGCGCCACTACCAGGATTACCTGAAACTGGCGAGCGACGCTGCTGGCGGTGCCATCGACGACCGCGTGGCGGAGTTCATGGCAGTCGAACGGCGACTGATTGAGACCCCGGATACCGTGTTCCGGTTTCACAGCGGGCCGGTCGCCCCGTGACAGGCGCCCCTCCCCACTACTGGAGAGGGGCTGTCAGGGTGAGTTAGCTACCCATCGCCTTATCGAAGCCGGACTGAGTTTCTTCCGACGGCTCACCCGCCGTCAGAGAGACAACGACAATAGCGATAGTGGCGAGAATGAAACCAGGGATAATCTCGTAGAGATCGAGAATACCGCCCGACAGATTGCCCCAGATCACCACCGTCGCGCCACCCACAACCACACCCGCCATGGCACCGAAGCGTGTCATGCGCTTCCAGTAGAGTGACAGAATCAAGGCCGGGCCGAAGGCCGCACCAAAGCCCGCCCAGGCGTAGGCCACCAGCTCCAGCACCATACTGTCTTCATCAAAGGCCAACAGCATGGCAACAAAGGCGATACCCACAACTGCGAAGCGACCCACCCACACCAGCTCCTGCTGCGATGCGTCACGACGGAACAGCGCCTTGTAGAAGTCTTCTGCCAGGGCAGAAGATGACACCAGCAGCTGGGAATCTGCCGTACTCATGATGGCCGCCAGAATAGCCGCCAGCAGCACACCCGCAATAATGGGGTGGAACAGCGCATCCACCAGCAGGATAAAGGCACGCTCGCCATCAGGCAGCGGGGTATCGAAATAGCCGATGGCCGCCCAGCCACACAGCAGGGCGCCAAACAGGCCGAGACCACTCCAGATGACGGCAATACGGCGCGCCATGGGGATATCCGCCTCACTCCGAATAGCCTTGAAACGGGCCAGGATGTGGGGCTGGCCAAAGTAACCCAACCCCCACCCCAGCAGGGACAGGATGGCAATCCAGCCTATGGCGCCACCCTCCGTGTTGGTGAACGCTCGCAACAACTCCGGATTGAGTTCAGCCATCGAGGCCTGAGTTGCCCCCCAGCCACCGGATACCTGAATGGCCATAATGGGCACCAGCAGCAAGGCCGCAAACATTAGCAAACCCTGGATAACGTCGGTCCAGGCGACCGCCAGGAAACCGCCAAAGAAGGTGTAGGACACCACCGCCAGGGTGCCGATCACCACCGCCACCCGGTAGTCAAACTCAAACACCGTAGCGAACAGCTTGCCTCCCGCCACCAGGCCGGAGCTGGTATAGAACAGGAAGAACAGCAGAATAAAGAAAGCACAGATCACCCGCAGGACACGGCTGGTGTCGTGAAAGCGGTTCTCAAAATAGGATGGCAGGGTCAGGGAGTCACCTGCCGAGAGGGAGTAAGTTCGCAGCCGCCGGGCGACAAACAACCAGTTCAGCCACGTGCCGGCCAGCAGACCCACGGCTATCCAGATGGCCTCATAGCCCGCCGCATAGGCATACCCTGGAAGACCCAGCAACAGCCAGCCGCTCATATCTGACGCACCGGCACTCAGGGCAGAAGGCAAGGGGCCGAGGCTACGACCACCCAGAATGTAATCCGACAGATTACTGGTGCGCTTGTAGGCCACATAGCCGATGGCAAGCATCATCAGGATGTAAAGGATAAACGTTATGCTGACCCCAAAGTTGTTTTCCAACATAAGTTGCACTCCGCGTCCGGTTTATGACTTGTTGTTTTGGTTCCCGGCCAACGTCGGGGATTCCTCGCCCAACGACAGCAATGATGCATTGCCTCCCACAGCAGTCGTGTTGATGGTACGTGTACGTTCGGTTGCGAACCGCAGCAGATAGTGCGGCCCGCCCGCCTTAGGCCCGGTGCCGGACAGGCCGCGCCCACCAAAGGGCTGAACCCCCACCACGGCGCCAATCTGGTTCCGGTTGATATAGGTATTGCCCACTTTGACCCGTCGTTCGATATAGGCGGCGGTGGCCTCACTGCGGCTATGGATACCCAGGGTCAAGCCATACCCGGCACCATTGATTTCATCAATGACGCGGTCCAGCTCATCGGCGGGGTAGCGCACCACGTGCAGGATCGGCCCAAAATGTTCGCCCTCCAGGTCACTGATACTGTTAATGCCGTAGGCGCTGGGGGGAATAAAACACCCCTGTCCGGTGGCCGCCGGTAAAGGCGCACGAGCAATAAAGCGGGCGCTCTTGGCCAGGGCCTGCAGATGACGTGACAGGCCTTCATGGGCCTCGCTGTCAATCACCGGCCCGATATCGGTGGCATAGTCAGCCGGATCCCCCACCACCAACTCCTGCATGGCGCCGGCCAGCAGACTTTCCATGCGATCAGCCACATCCTCCTGCACATACAGCACCCGCAGGGCGGAACAACGCTGGCCAGCACTGGCAAAAGCGGAGTGAACCACATCCCTCACTACCTGTTCCGGCAGCGCGCTGCTGTCCACAATCATGGCGTTCTGACCACCGGTTTCTGCAATCAGAGGCACGATGGCCCCGTGACGGCTGGCCAAGGTGCGATTGAGAATGTGGGCCACCGCCGTGGAGCCGGTGAAAACAACACCCGCCACTCGCTCATCAGGGGTCAGGACACCGCCAAGCTCCGCTCCGTCACCCGGTAAGAATTGCAGGGCGTCAGCGGGTATGCCCGCCTCCAGCATTAATTGCATGGCACGATGAGCAATCAGAGTGGTTTGCTCTGCCGGCTTGGCCAACACCGTGTTACCGGCTACCAGAGCCGCCATAATCTGCCCGGCGTAGATGGCCAGCGGAAAGTTCCACGGGCTGATGCAGAGAAACACCCCTCGCCCCTCCAGGTACAGTTCGTTGCTTTCCCCGGTTGGTCCAGGCAGCAGCAGGGGCTTGCTGAAACGTTGGCGCGCCTGCAAGGCGTAGTAGCGGCAGAAGTCCACTGCCTCACGCACTTCATCGATACCATCCTGCAACGTTTTGCCCGCCTCGCGGGTGCAGAGCGCCATCAGCTCATCGATATGCTCTTCCATCAGGTCGCTAAAACGCTCCAGGCAGGCGGCCCGCTCTTCTACCGGGCTCCGGTTCCAGGCGGGGAAAGCCTGGTGAGCGATGTCCAGTGCGTCCAGTGCCTGCTCCCGACTGGTCCAGATCGCCTCCCCCACCAGGTCATCGCTATTATGAGGTGCCCGTACCTCACGGGCCTTGCCTTCATCCCGTTCCTTGCCGGCAATAAGGGGTGCAGCTGCCCACTGGGTGTTGCTCCAGAGGGTCAGACGATTCATCAGCTCTTCCCGGTCGATGGCCACATCCAGATTAAAGCCGCGGGAATTGGGGCGCTCCGGACCGTAGATAGCCCTCGGCAGGGGTATTCGGTGATTGGCCAGGGATGGCTGCGCCTGCAGCAGCTCAACCGGATCTTTAGTGAGGTCCTCGATGGGAGTATCTGCATCCACCAGGCGGTGGACAAAGGATGAGTTGGCGCCATTTTCCAGCAACCGGCGCACCAGATAGGGCAACAGATCTTTGTGGGCGCCCACCGGCGCATATATACGCACGGGCACCTTGTGTTGCTCCAACACCGTGTTGTAGAGCGCATCGCCCATGCCATGCAGGCGCTGGAACTCAAAATTGCGCTCCGTGCCCTGGGCGGTGGCCAGCACCGCCGCCACCGTATGGGCGTTGTGGCTGGCAAACTGGGGGTAGATATGACCCCGGGTATACTCACTGAGCAGGAAGCGCATACACGCCAGGTAGGAGGTATCTGTCGCTTCCTTGCGGGTAAAGACCGGATAACCCGCCAGCCCCAATTGCTGGCACAGTTTGATCTCAGTATCCCAGTAGGCACCTTTGACCAGACGCACGGGTATCTCACCCCCCCGCTCACTGGCCAGCCGGTTGAGCCAGCTCAACACCGGCAAGGCACGTTTTGAATAACCCTGCACCACCAACCCAAACCCATTCCAGCCCTTGAGCTCAGGCGCTGCATACACCTTTTCGAACAGCTTTAAGGACAACTCCAGCCGATCCATTTCCTCGGCATCCACGGTAATGGCCACCCCCTGTTCCCGGGCCAGGGTGAGCAGATGTATCAGGGTGTCATAGAGTTCGGTCAGCACTCGACCCTCATGACTTTCCTCATAACGGGGATGCAGTGCGGACAGTTTGATGGAGACAGAAGGCGCAGGCGCTTGTCCCCGCGGATAGGTATCAGCCCCCACCGTACGGATAGCGTTCAGGTAGTCTTCCAGGTAGCGTTCCGCATCCGCCTGGGTCATGGCGGCTTCACCCAGCATGTCAAAGGAGTAGGTGTAACCTTTGTCACGGTAAGTGCGGCCGTTCTTGAGAGCTTCTTCAATAGTGCGCCCCAGCACGAACTGTTTGCCCATGATGGCCATGGCACTGTACATGGCGGAGCGAATGACCGGTTCGCCGCTGCGTTTGACAAGGCGTTTCCAGATACTCGTCGGCGGCCCCTCCAGGCGCCGATCCATCTTGACCACCTTACCTGTTAGCATCAACCCCCAAGTGGAGGCATTGACGAGGGTGGACTCACTGCGGCCCACGTGCTTCTGCCAGTCGGCAACAGACAGCTTGTCCTCAATCAGGGCATCTGCGGTGCGTTTATCAGGAATGCGCATCAGGGCTTCAGCCAGACACATCAGCTGAATGCCCTCCTGGGTGTCCAGGCTGTACTCTTGCAGCAGGGCATCAATCATGTGAACAGCGTCGTCCTGCTCGCGGACCTTGCGGATCAGCTCAGTGGCTGTCTGACGCACCTGGGTTTGCCAACGCTCCGACCCTTTGGCCACCGGCATCAGGGTCTGCAGGTAGGCGGCCTCATCCACGGCATAGTTTTCTATGACCGCCTGCCAGAGATCATCCTTTGGCAGTTGATGGAGTCCGCTATCCAGAATCTTGCTGGCATCAAACATGGGTCTTTCCCTCCGGCCCGGCCACCCCCGCAGATCGTCAGGGAATGGCCCACTGTGACTGGCGAAAAAATAATCATTTTCACAGTGTAGTCACAGGAGGGGGAAATGCGCCAGTTTGGTGCCTTAGCGGAAAGTCTTAGGCGCAGCCGTGCTGATCCACCAAGGCGTTGAGCAATTGATGTACCGACTGGCTGACCTCGGCCAGACTCTGAGCCGCGTCAAGGATGTGGTAACGGGCCGCCGCCTGGCTTGCCCGCTGCAGGTAGGTTTGCCGGACGCGTTCGAAAAAGGCAGTGGCCTCCTGCTCAAAACGGTCAAGCTTGCCGCGGGACCGGGCCCGGGCCATACCCACTTCGGCAGGCGCATCAAACAGCAAGGTATGATCAGGACGCAGATCACCCTGCACCAGGCTTTCGAGGGCCGCAATGCGGTTCAGATCAATACCCCGACCGCCGCCCTGATAGGCAAAGGTGGCATCCGTGAAACGGTCACACAGGACCCACCGGCCCTGTTCCAGCTGCGGCAAAATCAGGGAATGCAGGTGCTGAGCCCGGGCCGCAAACACCAGCAGCAATTCTGTGGTGTCTATCATGGCCTCGTCACGGGGTGTCAGCAGCAACTCCCGGATCGACTCCGCCAGCGGCGTTCCTCCCGGCTCCCGGGTGACCACAAAGTCGACCCCCCGTGCCTTGAGGGTGTCAGCCGCTACCTGTATCTGGGTGGATTTACCCACCCCTTCAGTGCCCTCAAAGGTAATAAACAGGCCACGCTGGGTCACTGCGCGCTTTCCTCTTCTGTGTCGTTGGCTGCGGGTGCGGGCCAGGAACGGTAATCCGAACGGCGATTGAGCTGATAACGGCGCACAGCCGCATTGTGTTCAGCCAGGGTGCGGGAGAACTGATGTGTACCATCACCCCGGGCAACAAAGTAGAGGGTGTCCCCCTCGGCCGGATTCAATGCTGCGTGAATGGCCTCCCGCCCCGGCATGGCAATGGGTGTGGGCGTCAGGCCGTGAATACGGTAGGTGTTATAGGGCGTATGGGTTTGCAGATCGCGCCGGGTGATACGTCCCTGATAAGCGTCCCCCATGCCGTAGATGACGGTCGGGTCCGTCTGCAAGCGCATACCAATCTGCAGGCGCCGCACGAAAACACCCGCCACATCAGCCCGCTCGTGGGGTGCACCGGTTTCCCGCTCCACGATGGACGCCATGATCAAGGCTTCATACGGCGATTCATAAGGCAGACCTTCAGCGCGGTTTTCCCATTCTTCTGCCAACACCAGCTGCATACGCTGCAAGGCCCGGCGCAGAATATCCAGGTCGGTTTCCTGACTGCTGAACAGGTAAGTATCAGGGAAGAACCACCCTTCAGGGTGTTGATCCGGCACGCCGAGGGCCGCCATGATCTCCGCATCTGTCATCTCCGTGGTGACCTGACGGATACGCTCATGGGCACGCAGAGCCTCCCGCATATCCACAAAGCGGCGGCCTTCAATGAACTGTATGGACCACAACTTGGTGCGCCCGGCCAGCATCACGTCAAGCATCTCCCGGGCGCTCATACCCGGCGTGAACTCATATTCGCCTGCCCGGATACGGGTGTCCTCTGGAAACAGGCGACCGTGCAGCCGCAGCCAGTTAGCGTTAGCAATCAACCCTTCCCGCTCAAGTTGCCGGGCCACCTGAATAAACGCCCGCCCAGGCTCAACGTTGAACAATACAGGTTGCTCCGGCCCCGCCGGTTGCTCAAGGCTTTGCAGACCTTGCCATCCCCACAGAGCGACACCGGCACCAATCAGTACAACAAAAAAGAAAAAGGCAATACTTAACGATCTGATCAATCGTCCTCTCCGATCCCGGCCATTATATCCGTGGCGATTGTCGCAAGCAGAGACGGTACAGGCAACACAGTAGCGCCAACCTGCAGAACCGGCAGGGCGCCAACCACACTGTTAACCAACACCAGCCCCAGAGCGTCCGTGGTCAGTTGCTGTCGCGTAATAGCATCCTCACGCACCGCTGCGCCCTGGTGCTCAAGCCACTGCATAAAGAACTCCCGCATCACCCCGGCAACCGCCAGGTGCTCAGCGGGGGGCGTGATCCAGCCCTCACGGGTGAGCATAAACAGGTTGGTTCGGGTTCCCTCCACCAGATTGCCTGCCAGATCAGGCATCAGCGCCTCGTAGCAATCCGCCGGTATAGCAGCGCTGGCAAGCACCTGGGGTAACCGGTTAAGGGTTTTCATACCCGCCAGTGTCGGATCCACCACCAGAGGCACATCAGACACCACCACGCGCACCGGCTGCGAGGGTATAAGGGGTAGGCCATGGGCGGTGGCCAGCAGGCGCGGCTGTGGTGCCTCAGGCGGCTGATAACCGCGGCCGCCGGTACCCCGGGTGAGCATCAACTTAAGCACCCAGTCATCACCCTGCTGCGGCTGATAATGCTGGATCGCCTCCGCCAGACAACGGGCAAGCTCATCCCCTGTCAAGGGAATCATCAACCTGCGGGCACTGGCCAGCAGGCGCTGCTGATGGCGGCGACCGAGCAAAGGCACACCACCGCGAACGCGAATGGTCTCAAACAACCCATCACCATAGGCCAGCCCCCGATCATCGACCGGAACCGTCTGACCAAACCAGAGCATCGGCTGCAAGCTCAGCGCCCTAGTCTTCGAAGCGACGGAAAATCAGCGTGCCGTTGGTGCCGCCAAAACCGAAGGAATTGGACAGTGCAACACGCACATCCGCCTGACGCGCCTTATGGGGCACGAAGTCCAGGTCGCAACCCTCGTCCGGGTTGTCCAGATTAATAGTGGGAGGCAACACACCTTCCCTGATTGCCATGACGGAGAAAATGGCCTCTACCGCGCCAGCCGCACCTAACAGATGGCCCGTCATGGACTTGGTGCTGCTCACCGCCAGCTTGTCAGCATAGTCACCAAATACCGCACGAATAGCCGCCACCTCGGCCACATCACCCACTTGCGTGGAGGTGCCATGGGCGTTGACATAATCAATATCCAACGGACTGATACCTGCATCGCGAATCGCATTCTGCATGGCCCGCTGGGCGCCATCACCGGACTCAGGCGGCGCGGTAATATGGAAGGCGTCGTCGCTCATGCCGAAACCCACCACCTCGGCATAGATTTTTGCACCCCGTCGCTTGGCATGCTCGAGCTCTTCCAGTACCAGCACCCCTGCGCCGTCACTCAGCACGAAGCCATCCCGATCCTTATCCCAGGGGCGGCTGGCGCGTTGCGGTTCATCGTTGCGGGTTGAAAGCGCCCGGGCCGCACCGAAGGCGGCTACCGCCACCGGTGTCGTGGCCATCTCCGAACCACCCGCCAGCATCACGTCCGCGTCACCGTACTTGATGGTGCGCGCGGCATAGCCAATGTTATGAGTGCCGGTCGTGCACGCCGTGACTATGGCGATGTTGGGCCCGCGGAAGCCATGACGAATCGCAACATTGCCTGCCACCATATTGATGACTGACGCCGGCACGAAAAACGGTGAGACCCGTCTTGGGCCTTTTTCCCGCAGGGTATCTACACTTTTCTCGATGAATTCCAGACCACCGATACCCGAGCCAATGGCAACACCAACACGGTCGGAGTCCAGCTTTTCATAGGCCTTCAAGCCGCTGTCGTTGACAGCCTGCTCCGCCGCGATCAAGCCATAGTGCAGAAATGCATCCATCTGGCGCGCTTCTTTGGCGGACAGCCAGTCATCCAGATTGATTTCAGGCACAGCGCCGCCGATACGGGTGTTGAAGCCCTCCGTGTCGAAGCGCTCAATCATGCCAATGCCGCTACGCCCGTTTTTCACCCCATCCCAGGATGTTTCGAGGTTATGCCCCAGGGGACTCAGCATACCCAGGCCTGTAATGACAACGCGTCTTTCTGCCATAGTGTCCACTACCTGAACAAATACCATTTAAGTGACAGCCCGTTCAGGGCGTCTGCAAAGAAGGCCTGGTCAAAACGTTCCATCGGCCAACAAAAAAGCCGCCCCGGCATTGACCAGAGGACGGCTTGTTTTCAGCGATACAACCCTGCTGACGTATCAGGTATGTGCGACGATGTAATCAATCGCATCCTGAACGGTGGAGAGCTTCTCCGCTTCTTCGTCAGGAATCTCGGTTTCGAACTCTTCTTCCAGAGCCATAACCAGCTCTACAGTATCCAGTGAGTCGGCGCCCAGGTCCTCTACAAAAGAAGATGTGTTCTGAACTTCGGACTCTTTAACGCCCAGCTGTTCGCAAACAATCTTCTTAACGCGCTCTTCAACTGTACTCATAATGTCCTCACTTTATAGTCAACCAAGCGACGGTAAAGTCGCCAGTTTAGTTTAATCCCCTGCCCCAAACAAGCGGGGAAATTCCCTAACACCTTGTCCCGAAAGGACTTGGCGCGTTTATTCACATATACATGCCGCCATTGACGTGGATCGTTTCCCCCGTCACGTAGGCTGCAGCATCAGAGGCCAGGAAGCCAACCACCGCGGCAACCTCTTCAGGCTGCCCGAGTCTCCCTGCCGGAATAATGCCCAGCATAGCGTCTCGCTGGGAATCGTCCAGTGCACGAGTCATATCCGTATCAATAAACCCGGGCGCTACGCTGTTTACCGTAATGCCACGGTTACCCATCTCTTTGGCAAGGCTGCGGGTCAACCCCTCAATACCTGCCTTGGCCGCACAGTAATTAACCTGCCCCGGGTTGCCCATGCTGGCAACCACCGAGCTGATATTGATAATGCGACCCCAACGGGCTTTCGCCATGCCTCGCAGCACCGCTTTGCTGGAGCGGAACACACTGCTGAGGTTGGTTTCGATGACAGCACTCCAGTCATCGTCCTTCATGCGCAGCAGCAGATTATCACGGGTGATGCCGGCATTGTTAACCAGAATCAACGGCGCTCCGAAAGCTTCGGTTACCTGGGCCAGGCCTGCTTCAAGGCTGGCAGCATCCGCCACATTCATTACCAGACCCATACCCTGGATGCCTTCAGCCGCGAGATCCGCAGCAATGGCATCGGCACCTGCCTGGGATGTCGCCGTGCCAGCCACAACAACCCCCTGACGGCCCAGCTCCCGGGCGATAGCCCGACCAATTCCACGCGTTGCGCCCGTTACCAGGGCGACCTTACCTTCCAGTGACATAAGTGTCCTTATGGTTGTTACAGGTCAGTCCGTAAAGGCGACGCGGGCCGCCTCACAGGCCTCCGGGCTCTCAATGCTGTAAACTGTCAGTGCCTTATCAATGCGCTTGACCAGCCCAGCCAGCACCTTGCCCGCACCACACTCCACGGCCGCCTGAACACCATGCAGCCCGAGTGAGACCACAGAATCCGTCCACAACACCGGAGAGTAAAGCTGACTGACCAGGTTTGCCTTCAAAATACTGCGCTCAGTCTCCGGCTTGGCGGTGACATTCTGGATAACGGGTATGACAGCATCGTTAAAGCTCGCCTCATCCAGTGCATCCGCCAACTCTTCTGCGGCATCCTTCATCAGGGCGCAATGAGACGGCACACTAACCGGCAAGGGCATGGCTTTGCGGGCACCACGGGCCTTGCAGGCCTCAATAGCACGGTCAACCGCCGCGTTGCTGCCCGCAATAACTACCTGGCCCGGCGCGTTGTAGTTGACTGCAGCTACGACGTCACCGTTGGCAGCTTCTGCGCAGGCCGCGCGCACCTGTTCGTCTTCCAGGCCCAGGATGGCAGCCATTTTACCCTGCCCTACCGGCACGGCTTCCTGCATCAACTCACCACGCAGACGTACCAGTTTAACGGCATCCAGAAAAGTCATACTCTCTGCTGCCACCAGGGCGCTGTATTCCCCCAGACTGTGCCCTGCCAGGTAATCCGGCATACGACCACCCACCACACACCACTGACGCCAGAGCGCAATACTCGCCGTCAACAATGCAGGCTGGGTAATCTCAGTTTTGTTCAGCTCCTCCGCAGGGCCGTGCTGACACAAATGCCAGAGGTCATACCCCAGCACATCAGACGCTTCGGCGAAGGTTTCAATAATAATGGGCCACTGGTCTGCCGCTTCACTCAACATGCCTACAGACTGTGAACCCTGACCGGGAAAAATGAATGCTGTTTTCATGATCGGAATGTTACCGTGATTAAGCGTTTGGGAAGATTAGCCAATAGTACAAGCTAACGAAAGCCTAAAAACATGACGAACCGGGTATCCCCGACTCATTTAGATCATTAATTCGTCAAGACGTTCATTGATTCGTCGCGGAACTTCGAGTTCCACTTCCTTGACCGCCTGGCGGATTGCAGCCAGCATGGCGCGCTCATTGGCATTACCATGACTTTTGATGACCACCCCCTGCAACCCCAGAAAGCTGGCACCGTTATGACGGGCCGGATCAATAACCCGAAACAGCTTCAGCAGGGTCGGACGAGCCAAAAAGCCGACCATACGACCATACCAGGTGCGCGTAAAGGCCTGCTCAAGCAATTCCAGTAGCATATTGGCAACGCCTTCACCGGTTTTGAGCGCGATGTTGCCAACAAAGCCATCACACACCACAACATCAGCCACATCCCGGAACAGGTCCGTGCCCTCCACATAGCCGATGTAGTTGATGGTTTCACACTGAGCCAGCATGTGCGAGGCCAGACGCACCTGCTCGTTGCCCTTGATCTCTTCCTCACCAACATTCAGCAGTGCCACCCGAGGCTCCTGCAGATTGCTGATAGCAGACGCCATCAATGAGCCCATCAGGGCAAACTGGTAAAGGTTTTCAGCGCTGGAGTCGACATTGGCACCCAGGTCGAGTACGTGGCAACGGCCACGCAGGGAAGGAATCAATTTGATGATGGCCGGACGCTCAATGCCCGGGTACATCTTGAGAATGGAGCGCCCGAACACCATCAGCGCACCGGTGTTGCCCGCACTGACACAGCCCTGGGCATCGCCGCGACTGACCAGCTTCAAAGCCACAGCCATAGAGGAGTTCTGTTTGTGACGCAAGGCGTGGGATGGGCGCTCGTTCATGCGCACCACATCAGCCGCTTCCACAATGTGCAGGCGCGGATGAGGCTTAAACAACAAAGCCTCGAGCTCACCCCGGTTACCCACCAGAATGATGCTCAAGGCCTGGTTCTCCTTAAGGGCATCATAAGCAGCGCCGACTGCCACAGCGGGACCGCGGTCACCGCTCATGGCGTCAACGGCTATGGTGATTGAGTTCACCATCAACCCTTAATTAAGGCAGAAAGTTCCGCGACGAGACGCAGCTGCGCCTCTTACTCGTCGCGACCTTCTACAACCTGACGACCCCGGTAAAAACCATCCGGAGTGACATGGTGACGACGATGCACTTCACCCGTGGTGGAGTCCACAGACAGCGCTGCAGCACTCAGGGCATCGTGGGAACGGCGCATGCCGCGCTTGGAACGGGTCTTACGGTTCTGTTGTACAGCCATGATTATGCTCCTGACCTTATATACTCAAAAAATACCGATGACCTGACTGCAATCAAGCAATCAGGCCACGCACATTACTTGCCTTTCTTCAGACCTGCCAGCACCTGGAACGGGTTTTGCCGCTCCTCAGCTGGCCGGGCCGCTGCCTTTTCAGCGTCTGCCGCTATGGCATCCAGCGTATCTGTTGCCGGACACTCCCCCCGCTCATGAAGCGGAAAAGGTGGCAACACCAGAATGAGCTCGTCTTCCACCATGGACCAGAGGTCTACCCGCTGATCCTCAACCAGTAATGGCTCCAGGCTCTTGGGCAGTCGCTGCGCCTGTTCGTCGCTGATCACCAGCCCCAGCCGGAAATCCGACCGCAGCTGGCTCTGCATAACCTGCAGGCAACGCTGGCATTCCAGGTGAACCCGGGCGCTCAGCTGGCCACTCACAATGTAGCGGCGCTCTTCATCCCTGCCAAAGCTGAGTGAAACCTCACACTCTCCGACCGGCTCCGCCACGCAGGCAGCAAACCGCTCCAGCATACTGACAGGCAAAACACCCTGAAGCAGGCTGCCTTTATCGGCTAACCGGTAGGGATCAACAGACTTTGGCAGTTCGGCGTTTGACATAGGGGCGCAATTTTAGGGTTCCGCCACTGCGCTGTCAAAGACTTCGTCACTGAAATAGCAGCCAATTGCACAGCGCTAGTGGTTTTTCGCTATTATGCCGACTTTCTGACTCGCCCACGGAGCGCATTTTATGCCAGACGCCCACCTTACCCCCGATCTGGTACTGGCCTCATCATCACCCTATCGACAACAACTGCTGGCCCGGCTGCAACTGCCTTTTTTGTGCGCCAGCCCGGATATTGACGAATCTCCTTTGCCTGGCGAAAAAGCCACAGACCTGGTGGTGCGCCTGGCGGAAGCCAAGGCCCGCGCACTGGCAAGCCAGTACCCCGGCCATCTGATTATCGGGTCAGACCAGGTGGCCAGCCTTGAAAACGGCGACATCCTCACCAAACCCCACCAACATTCGGTTGCCTGCCAGCAATTGGCTCGCTGCAGCGGCCAGACCGTGCGCTTCCTCACGGGCCTCTGCCTGCTGGACAGCGCCACCGGAGAGGCCAGCACCCTGGCCGAACCCTTTGACGTCAGTTTCCGGAGGCTCTGCGAGCAGGAGATCGAGGATTATCTTAGACTGGAACAACCCTATGACTGCGCGGGCAGCTTTCGCATGGAAGGACTTGGCATCACATTGTTCACCGCCTTCAGCGGGAGAGACCCCAACAGTCTGATCGGTCTCCCGCTGATCGCCCTCAACGACCTGCTGAGGGCGAAAGGCATTAACCCGATACGGGCGGCCTACCTTAACTCCAGGCGCGACTGAACCATCTGCTCGGCAAAGCCACGACCCACCGAGACCCCCAGAGTGTCAAACAGCTGCCGGAAGGGAGATGGCCGGCGCGTGTAGTCCACCAGACGCTCCGCACCCACAATGTCCCGCGCCACATAGCTGGAGCTGCCCAAGCCATCCACCAGCCCCAGCTCGAGCGCCTGCTCACCAGACCAGATCAAACCAGAGAACACCCGTTCATCATCCACCAGCCGGTCGCCGCGCCCTTCCTTCACACGACTGACAAACTGACGATGGGTGGTGTCCAGCACCTGCTGCCAAAACTCCACCTGCCGGTCGTCCTCAGGTGCAAAAGGATCAAGGAACGCCTTGTTGTCACCAGCGGTGTAGATGCGGCGCTCAATACCCAGCTTTTCAATCGCCCCGGTGAAGCCAAAGCCGCCGGCAATCACGCCAATGGAACCCACCAAGCTGGCGCGGTCAGCATAAATCTCATCAGCGGCGGCGGCGATGTAGTAAGCACCAGAGGCGCCGATATCCGAAATCACCGCATAGACTTTTTTATCAGCATGCAGGCTGCGCAGACGCTGGATTTCGTCATAGATATAGCCAGCCTGCACCGGGCTGCCGCCAGGACTGTTGATGCGCAGCACCACAGCTTTGGCGTTATCGTTACCAAACGCCTCCCGCAGAGCGCCAACAATGTTGTCAGCACTGGCGTCAGAGTCCCGCATAATGGCACCGTTCACCTCGATCAGCGCGGTATGCTCACTTTTACCCGTATCGAGACCACCGTCCATGGGAAAGCGAATCAGGAACAGGATTGCAATCAGGTAGGTAAAGGTCAGCGCCTTGAAAAAGATCCCCCAACGACGAGCCTTGCGCTGCTCGGACTGCATGGAGAGCACCAGCTTTTCAATCAACTTCCATTCCCGCTGATCCTGCTCCTTGACCACCGGGGCCTGCTGGCTGGCACCGCCAGCACTGGCCTCAGCAGGCTTTTGCTCTGAAGGCTTGGGAGCCCCCCAACCCGGTTGATTGTCATTACCCCAATCAGACATGAATACCCTTCCTTATATAGTAAATCACCCAGGCATATTGAGAGCCTCAGGAAAGCCCCAGCGCCCGCCGCAAATCATCCACTGTATTAACCACAGCATGGGGCTGGTGCTGGTGCAGCGCCTCACGGTCATGCACGCCCCACTCCACACCTACCGAAGGCATGCCAATACGGGCCGCCATATCCAGGTCATAAACCGTATCACCGACCATAACCACCTCGTCCGGCGCCAGACGATAATGGGACAGTATCTGCTCCAGCATCAGCGGGTCAGGCTTGGAACGGGTTTCGTCGGCGCAACGGGTCACCTCAAACAAACTGCCAAGCCCACTGCTTTGCAAGGCCGCATCCAGCCCGCGCCGACTTTTACCCGTGGCCACCGCCCGCCCCACGCCGGCATGGCGCAGGTCTGACAACAGACCGTCCATACCGGCAAAGACCTGCTGAGGCGTCGTCAGCTTTTGGAAAAAATAGTGACCATAGCGGTCACGCAACGCCATCATGTCGCTTTTCTGGATACCCGGGTAAAGGACATTGAGCGCCTCCACCATACCCAGGCCGATGATATCTCTGTACGCCGCTCGCGCCAGCGGATCAAACCCCAGGTCAGCCGCTGCCTGCTGCAGACTGTCAGTGATGTGTTCCACGGAATCCACCACCGTGCCGTCCCAGTCAAATATAACCACTTTGAATGTCATCTGTTATCTGCCTTGTTCACCAGAGCGAGCGACCAGCGCCCGCCCCCGCAGCCGCTCCAGGACCGCAGTGAATTCACTGTCATAGGGCGCTTCGAACAAGCGCCGCTCACCATCCGGCATGGTAAATTCCAGTGCCCGCGCGTGCAGCATCAGACGCTGCCCACCCAGCGCACGAAAGGCCTTCAGGCTGCCATCATCCATATACTTCTCATCACCCGCAATCGGATGACCTGCCCAGGCACTGTGCACACGAATCTGGTGAGTACGTCCGGTGATGGGCGAAGCCTGCACCAGACTGTAACCCGCAAAGATTTCCAGCACGCGATAGGTGGTCAGCGACGCCTTGCCCTCCGGCGCCACGCGAACCATACGCTCCCCCGAGGGCGTTTCAACCCGCAATAACGGCACATCCACCTCAGTGACACTTGCCGCCCATTGGCCAAACACCAGCGCATGATAGACCTTACGGATACGCTTCTGCCGCATCTCGTCCTGCAAATGCCTTAGCGACGCGCGTTTTTTTGCCACCATGACCAGACCCGAGGTATCCCGGTCCAGCCGATGCACCAGCTCCAGGAAGCGCGCTTCCGGGCGGGCTGCGCGCAAGGCTTCAATCAACCCGAAACTGAGACCACTGCCACCGTGCACCGCCAGCCCCGTGGGCTTGTTCACAATCAGCATCTGCTCATCTTCGTAGATGATGGCTGCCTCGACTACCCCCTGCACACGACTGCCAGGCACTGGCTGCTCAGCCTTCCGGGCCTGGACCAGCGGCGGCACCCGCACCCGATCACCCAGCTTCAACTTGGTTTCCGGCTTGGCCCGCCCTTTATTGACCCGCACCTCACCTTTGCGAATAACGCGATAAATCAGACTTTTGGGCACACCTTTGACCTGCGCCAGCACAAAGTTATCCAGCCGCTGACCGGCTGCTTCCTCGCCTATATCGAGCCACTGGACAGCGGGCTTGCTGTCATTACTGGGCATCTTGGCGGGACGCCGGGGGGGAAGCTTTTGGGACATAGGGTACCGACTTGGGCATGGGATTGATGGCGCGCTGCGTAACTGTTATAGTCCGGCGTGCTTTTCCGTTTTTTTGGACGACTGACCCGATGTCAGCGCCAGAACGGCAGAAGTATACAGTTACATTTGCAGAGTTTGAACGCCAACCACCCCGATATTGGGTTAAGGTGTTGGTGCACGGGGTACTTTCAGCAGTTTGAATCTACCCTTACCTGTCCGCTTATTGTGCCCGCCGCCAAGGTGTGCGCGCGCATCGGACCTGAATTTACATCCGCGCGGTGAACCCGGCGGGTAGCGTTGCGAAGATTCGTTATCATGCAGGACCGGGCCGTCCAGACTCCGAATATGACGTGAGACCTTGGTACCCGCATGACACTGAAACCAGAGTATGCTGATACAGACACTGAACCATCCTCAGACGCCCCCGCTGCATGACAGCCGGGCAGATGAAGGCCCTGAACAGACATCACCCCTGGCCATCTGCGCCCTGGTCTGATGCCCGTCTGACGCTGGCCTGACATCGCCAGCCTGCAACTTCTGCTTCGCAGATAGATACCCACGGGTTTTCCGTTACATTGAATAACAGGAAACCTAGCCTTTCATGAAAAGAATGCTGATCAATGCAACTCACCCTGAAGAGTTGCGCGTTGCACTTGTTGATGGCCAGCGCCTCTTTGACCTCGACATCGAATCCAGCAGCCGGGAACAAAAAAAAGCCAATATCTATAAAGGCCGCATTACCCGGATCGAACCCAGCCTGGAAGCCGCCTTTGTTGACTTTGGCGCTGAGCGCCACGGCTTCCTGCCACTGAAAGAAATCTCCAAGGAATACTTCAAGAAATCCCCCGGCGAAATCGAAGGCAAGATCAACATCAAGGATGTACTGTCCGAAGGACAGGAAGTCATCATCCAGGTTGACAAGGAAGAGCGCGGCAACAAAGGCGCCGCCCTGACCACCTTTATCTCCCTTGCCGGACGCTACCTTGTACTGATGCCAAACAATGCCCGTGCGGGCGGCATCTCCCGCCGTATTGAAGGCGACGATCGCATCAAGCTGAAAGAAGCCATGAGCGGCGTACAGGTACCCAAATCCATGGGCGCCATCGTCCGCACTGCCGGCATTGGCCGCAGCAGCGAAGAACTGCAATGGGACCTGGATTACCTGGTCAAATTCTGGGTTGCCATTACCCAGGCCGCCGAAGACCGCAAAGCACCCTTCCTGATTCATCAGGAAAGTAATGTCATCATTCGCGCCGTACGGGATTACCTGCGCCAGGATATTGGTGAGGTACTGATTGATTCCGAAGCCGTATTTGAAGACGTACTGAACTTCGTCCGGCAGGTGATGCCCAGCTTCGAGAACAAGATCAAGCTTTACCGCGACAACATCCCCCTGTTCAGCCGTTACCAGATCGAGGGGCAGATCGAGACCGCCTTCCAGCGGGAAGTGAAACTGCCGTCCGGCGGCTCCATTGTCATCGACCCCACCGAAGCACTGGTGTCCATTGATATCAACTCCTCACGCGCCACCAAAGGCCAGGACATCGAGGAGACCGCCCTCCAGACCAATCTTGAGGCAGCGGAAGAAATCGCCCGTCAGCTACGCCTGCGGGATATGGGTGGCCTGGTGGTTATCGACTTCATTGACATGACCCCTGCCCGCCACCAGCGGGAAGTTGAGCAGCGCATTCGCGAAGCGCTTGAGCTGGACCGCGCCCGCGTTCAGGTTGGCAAGATTTCACGCTTTGGCTTGCTGGAAATGTCCCGCCAGCGCCTGCGCCCTTCCCTCAGCGAAACCCGCAGCGAAGTCTGCCCCCGCTGTAATGGTCAAGGCACCATCCGTAGCATCGAGTCCCTCGCCCTCAGCATTATGCGCCTGATCTATGAGGAGTCGTCCAAGGACAAGACCGGCGAAGTTCGCGCCGTGGTACCGGTAGCCGTTGCTACCTTCCTGCTGAACGAGAAGCGTAAGCAGCTGGCGGACATTGAAGCCAATCAGGACGTACGGATCGTGGTTGTGCCGAACCCCAACATTGAAACGCCCCATTATGAAGTCATCCGGGTACGGGATGACGAGCTGGGTACCCAGGAGCCCGCCAGCAGCTATCAGGTGGCTTCCGAGTACGCGGTGAAGGAAGAGGATATCCAGGAGCAAATCGCAACGCGCGAGCAACCGGTACGCCAGCAAGCAGCAGTGCAGGCTATCCGCCCAGCACCTGCGCCAGTGCCAGCACCCGCAGCTGCTCAGCCAGCCGCGGCTAGCGAAGAGGCCAGCACTCAGGAAGAAGGCATGTTCCGCCGCTTGGGTCGCAAGATCGCCTGCTTCTTCAGCGGCAAAGACACCGAAGAAGCCGCCAACAATGGCAGCGAACAAGCCGCACCGCGTCGCAACACGCCAAACCGTCAGGATCGCCGTAAAACCCGCGTAGCACGTGATGACCGTCGCGGCGGAAGCCGCCAGGCCGAAAGTCGTGGCGGCAATGAGCAGCGCCGTCAGAGCGCTGAAAACCGTGGCGACAAGGCGTCTGACAGTCGCACTGACAGCCGTGGTGACGCTCGCCAAGGCGGCAGAGCACGCGGTGGACGCGACAACGCCAACCGTGATGGCAACCGTGATGGTAATCGCGGCCGCGGTGGTAACCGTGATCAGAGTGCTCGCCAGGATACAGCCGCCAAACCGGCAGCCCAGGACGGCCGCAAGGATGACAGCCGCCAGGAGGAGCGCCAACAGGCACCGAAACCAGCCCGTGACGGCCAGCAGGAGCGCAAAGGTGGCGATGACAAGAAGCGCAAGCCGCGCCGCCCCCGTAACCGCGACGGCTCACCCATCGAAGAGCCAACCAGCAAACCGGCCGATCGCAAACCGGTTGTCGCTGACGTAGCTGAGACGAGCGCGGAAAGCAAAACCGAGGTAGCAGCAACACCCGCAAGGGAAAGCAAGCCAGCCGCCAAGGTCGAGCAAGCTCAGGAAGGAAGCAGCGCAGCTGATACCAGCAAAGCGCCTGAGCGCTCGGCTGACAAGCCGCTGCCTAAGGAAGCCGAACGCACCGGGCAGCCAGCCGCCGCCGCGTATAACAAATCCGCAGAGGGTGAGCAAGCAAAAGGGCGTCCAGCAAAAGCCGACGAGCCTCAACAGCCGGCAGCCGCAGATAAAGACACGGCCACCGCCGAAAAGCCGCCCCGCCCTGCAAAATCTGCAGAGACAGCGCAAACAGCAAGCAACAGCGGTGAGCCAACAGCTCCAAAGGCGCCCGCGCAGCCCAAAGCTGAAGCCGCACCACAGCCCGCCGCAGAGCAAAAGCCAGCCGCAGCCGAGGCCAAGCCCGCTGCAACTGACGCAAAAGCAACGGATAAGGTAGCTGAAAAAGTAGCCGAAAAAGTAGCGGAAAAAGTGGCCGATACTGCGCCGCCCGCTGCGGCAGAAGCCAAGCCAAGTCAGCCTGCTGAGAAGCCTGCTGAGAAGCCTGCTGAGAAGCAGGTTGCGGCACCAGCACCAGAAAGCAAGCCAGCAGAAACCGAGGATGCCCCCGCGGTCACTGCCAGTGGCCGGGCTTATAATGACCCTCGGGAAATCCGGCGTCGTCAGTTGGAAGAGGCCGCCCGTGCCGCCGCAGAGGCAAAATCCGACACCAACGAGTCGAAGCCATCATGAGCATGCTCACTGACAAGGAAATTGATGCCCTGGAAGATATCCTGTTTGCCGAACCCTGGGGGGATGAGGCGCTGGATTTCTTCGGCCTGCACGGCGTGGTCTGCGCCAGTGTTATAGGGCCTGAGCGGCTCACGGACGCGCAGATCTTTCTGCTCGCCACCGGACTGGACAGCCTGCCCGACCAAGGCGTGCCCGCAATTTTCAGCCAGGCAGTCAGCAAGCTGTCCAACAGCTTGCAGTCATCGCTGGATATGGGGGACACGCTGGAGTTGCCCGAGCCGGAAGATGGCGACCCGATGAACGCATTAGAAAACTGGTGCGCGGGGTTTGTGGATACCTTCGTGGAGCACGAAGACAAATGGCTGGACGCCAATGAAGAGGAAGTCGCAGATCTGATGGTGCCGATGATGGCACTGTCAGGGCTGTTCGAGGACGAGGACTTTGCCAAGGTGAAAGCCAGCGAGAAGCTGGCCCAACAGATGGCGGATGCCATCCCTGACTCTCTGACCGACCTCTACCTGCTGTTCCACGCTCCGGAATAAGTCCGGCACAGGTTGCCCGTGGCCAACGCCCGGGCAACCCCCTACCCCGCCTGCCGAAAATCCGCCCAGACAGGCTGCAAGCCCGAGGGTAACGGCGGCACCTTCCCCAACTCACACCAAGCCGCACCGGGCGTATGGAAGTCACTGCCCTGAGAGGCCATCAGCCCCTGTGCACGACAGAGCGCTGCCAGAAACGCCGTATCCGCATCTGACTGGCCCGAGGTCAGCACCTCCAGCCCCCGCCCACCAGCACGCTGAAAATCCTCTACCAGCGCCCGTAGTTTGGTTGCCGTCAGTTTGTATTTACGCGGATGCGCCAGCACGGCAACACCACCAGCATCACGAATCCAGCCTACAACCACCGGGAGATCCGGCCACCAGGCCTTCACATCACCCGGCTTGCCAGCGCCCAGGTAGCGTTTGAAGGCCAGGGCAACCGTACGCACGGCACCAGCGTCCACCAGCGCCTGCGCAAAATGGGGACGTCCCGGCACCTCACCACCGGCCTTGGCAACAGCACGGTCCAGCAGATCATCCACCCGCAAACGCCCGAGACGGTCGCTGATCTGGCGCGCACGCTGCCAGCGGTTCTCCAACTGAGTCGCCATAGCGGCGACGAAACCGGCGTGCTGGACATCAAAATCGAGCCCTACCACATGTATCGTGTGGCCGCGCCACTGGCAGGACAATTCCACCCCCGACACCAGAGTGACGCCCGCCTGGGTGGCAGCCTCTCCGGCCTCGGACAATCCCCGGATGGTATCGTGATCGGTTAACGCCAGATGGGTTACCCCCTGCGCCGCCGCCCGCGCTACCAGCTCACGGGGTGACAAACTGCCATCCGAAGCGGTACTGTGGCAATGCAAGTCGTAGCACAAATGCGGTTGTTCCGGGTTGCTGCTGCTGGTATCAAGCATATAATGCCTGTCAATCTCGTTAATTGGAGAATCCGGGCAAGGCCCTTCAGCCAGAACTGATCATAGCTGGGCGGCCTTACCAGGACTCCGCGGCTTTCATGGATTCATTCTACCAGCCCGAGGGGCCTCATGTATTACGCCATAATCAGCGAAGACGTACCCAACAGCCTGCCATTGCGGCAGCAGGCACGCCCGGCTCACCTGGCACGACTGGAAACACTGAAAGCAGAGGGGCGCCTGCTGGTTGCCGGTCCACACCCGGCACTGGACACCCCTGACCCGGGCACGGCAGGATTCACTGGCAGCCTCGTCATTGCTGAATTTGAATCGCTGGACGAGGCCAAAGCCTGGGCTGATGCCGACCCCTATGTGGCTGCCGGTATCTATGCCCGGGTTACGGTCAAACCCTTCAAGCCCGTGCTTCCATGAGCATTTTTTAATAGCCACTGGCTTGATTGCCGGGGGTGGTGTGACAAAATCACCACCTTTACACGACACTTCAGGAATTTTCTCGTGAGCACTGCAAGACTTCTAGGATTCATGATAGCGGCCCTGCTGGCGGTAACCTCCGTTAGCGTCTATAGCCAGACCGTTTACGTTGACGATACGCTGCTGGTGCCCCTACGGGCCGGTAAGGGCACGCAGTATCGCATCCTGCACCAGGGCCTGCGCAGCGGCACCCGACTGGAACTGCTGGAGCAGAGCGACGACGGCTACAGCCGGGTACGCACCCCTCAGGGCCTGGAAGGTTGGGTGCTGACACGCCACGTGACCAATCAGCCTATTGCGGCCGAGCGTCTGGTTACTGCCACCCGTGAGCTCGACCAGGCCCGTACCCGTGTCCGGGAGCTGACCACGGAACTGACCCAGTTGCGCAATGAGCGCAACCAACTGGCGAGTTCTGAGCAAACCCTCGAATCCCGTACCGCACGGCTCTCCGAGGAGCTGGAGCAGATTCGGGCCATCTCTGCCGATGCCCTCAACCTTGACCGCCGCAACCGCGAGCTGCAAGAGAGCAACCAGCAGTTGCGCAACGAACTTGAGGTGCTGACTGCCGAGAAGGAGCGACTGGAAGCCAAGCGTGAGTCTGACTTCATGCTGATCGGCGCAGCACTGGTACTGCTCGGCATGCTGCTGGCAGTGATTATTCCCTGGCTCAAACCCACCAAAAAACACGACAACTGGGCCTGATCCAGACCGGGATATGGTGGGGCGGCAAAATGCCAACCCACCATATCTGGTATGCAACACCAAAATAAACCACTAAATATTTGATTACCACCCCTGCTTATTACACATCGTTCTTTGACTGTCCGGCCTATAACCCTTATAAACATCAGTGAGTGGTGCCGCCTTTCTGGCTCCAGAATAAAAACCACTGAGGGACTCTCAATATGGCCTCAATCATGCGAGACTTTTCCGAGAAACGCGACTTCTACCGTATGCAGGTGAATTCAGAGGTGCGTCTTACCGACAGTAACGGCAATCAGTTTCAGGGTGTATGCAAAGACCTGAGCGGTACCGGTATGCAGATACAGAGTGAGCGGGCGTTCGAGGAGGGTGCGGAACTGCATGCCCTGTTGCCATCCAGCAACGACAAGTTCCCGCCATTTGAGTCCCAGGTGACGGTGTTGAGGTGCACACCCAGTGCTGAGGGTTATCTGCTGGGCACCGCCATTACCGAAGTCAAACGTTAAGGAGGCGCCCTCCAGCCGGAGCCGCCTGAGCGTACCATCGGCGGGCCATGCGAGGCCCGCCGATCATAACCGGCATTACTCTGGCTGAGTCAGCGGTACCTCGGATACCACAATGCCGTTGTTGTCGGCGTAGAGGTACTGCCCCGGCAGAAAGGTCACACCACCAAAGGTGACGGGCACGTTCAGCTCGCCAATACCTTTTTTGTCGGTCTTGCGGGGGTGAGTACCCAGTGCCTGCACCCCAAGGTTCGTCTGGCGAATCACGTCCACGTCACGGATGCAACCGTAGATGATGATCCCTGCCCAACCATTCTCAGCCGCTTTCTCCGCCAGCATGTCACCCAGCAAAGCGGCCCGCTTGGAGCCGCCGCCGTCAACCACCATGACACGACCTTCCCCCGGCAACCCCACCTGTTCCTTGACGACAGAGTTATCCTCAAAGCACTTGACGGTAACAATCTCACCACCAAAGCTGTCGATTCCGCCAAAGTTGGCAAATCCGGGTTCTACCACTTTGATTTCAGGGTAGGCATCGCAAAGATCGGGGGTTACGTACTTCACCAGTGAGTCTCCTTATCGGGGCACAAATTGTCTTGGAGGCGTTCGGGCGCCACCACGGCTATCGCAGCGGGGCACCCGGCAAGGGCTGAGGCAGTCTGTCAGATATCAACCTCTTCATCGGCAAGGAAGAACCAGGTATCCAGCACCGAATCGGGGTTCAGCGATACGCTATCAATACCCTGGTCCATCAGCCACTTGGCCAAATCCGGATGATCCGACGGGCCCTGGCCACAGATGCCGATATATTTACCGGCTTTCTTGCAGGCGTTAATGGCGTTGGACAGCAGAATTTTGACGGCATCGTTACGCTCATCAAACAGGTGCGCCACGATGCCAGAGTCACGGTCCAGGCCAAGAGTGAGCTGGGTCAGGTCATTGGAGCCGATGGAGAAACCATCAAAGTGCTCCAGGAACTGATCAGCCAGAAGCGCGTTGGCGGGCAGCTCACACATCATGATCACGCGCAGGTCATTTTCCCCCCGGACCAGACCATTTTCTGCCAGCAGCTCCATCACCTGCGCAGCCTCACCCACGGTGCGAACAAAGGGCACCATGATTTCCACATTGGTGAACCCCATGGTTTCGCGCACTTTCTTCAACGCCCGACATTCCAGCTCGAAACAGTCGCGGAAGGTCTCGGAGATATAACGGGAAGCCCCCCGGAAGCCCAGCATGGGATTTTCTTCATCCGGCTCATAAAGGGTGCCGCCAATCAGGTTGGCATACTCGTTGGACTTGAAATCCGACAGGCGCACGATAACTTTTTTGGGCGCAAACGCTGCCGCCAGGGTGGAAATACCCTCAACCAGCTTCTCAACATAGAAGTCCACTGGGGAGGCGTAGCCAGACACTCGCTTTTCAACCGTCTGCTTAATCTCCCGCGGCAGGGCGTCGTAGTTAAGCAGGGCCTTGGGGTGCACGCCGATCATGCGGTTGATGATAAATTCCAGGCGCGCCAGGCCAACCCCGGCATTAGGCAGCGCCTGAAAGTCAAAGGCACGGTCCGGGTTACCCACGTTCATCATGATCTTGAACGGAATGGGCGGCATGGATTCGACGCTGTTCTCCCGCAACTCGAAGTCCAGCATACCTTCATAGATCAGACCGGTGTCGCCCTCGGCGCAGGACACAGTCACATCCTGGTCGTCCCGCAGAATTTCAGTGGCATCGCCACAGCCCACCACGGCAGGAATACCCAGTTCGCGAGCAATGATAGCGGCGTGGCAGGTACGACCACCGCGATCGGTTACTATGGCGGAGGCACGTTTCATGATGGGTTCCCAGTCGGGATCGGTCATGTCTGTCACCAGCACATCACCCACCTGAACCCGGTCCATCTCGTTGATGCTGGTAATCACCTTTACCCGGCCACGGCCGATCTTGTGACCGATACTGCGCCCTTCGACAATCACCTTGCCGGTTTCCTTGAGCAGGTAGCGCTCCATGACGTTGGCAGAGGCACGGCTCTTCACTGTTTCCGGACGGGCCTGAACAATATAGATAAGACCATCATCACCGTCCTTCGCCCACTCGATATCCATGGGGCGCTGGTAATGCTCCTCGATAATCATCGCCTGTTTGGCCAGCTCGACAACTTCCTCATCGGTAATGCAGAAGCGGTTGCGCAGCTCCTGATCCACCTTGATGGTTTCGACAAACTTGCCTTCGTCATTGTCGCCGGCATAGATCATCTTGATGGCTTTGCTGCCCAGATTGCGGCGCAAGACAGAGGGGCGTCCCGCCGCCAGGGTGGGCTTATGGACATAGAATTCATCGGGATTTACTGCGCCCTGCACCACTGTCTCACCCAGGCCATACGCGGCGGTGATAAACACCACATCGCGGAAGCCGGACTCCGTATCCAGGGTAAACATGACACCGCTGGACGCTGTCTCACTGCGCACCATTTTCTGGATACCCGCTGACAGGGCAACCAGCTTGTGATCAAAGCCATGGTGTACACGGTAAGAGATGGCGCGATCATTGAACAGGGAGGCAAACACCTCCTTTACAGAGGTCTTAACCTGATCCAGTCCCACCACATTAAGGAAGGTTTCCTGCTGGCCTGCAAAAGAGGCGTCAGGCAGATCTTCTGCCGTGGCGGAGGAGCGCACGGCAACCGCCATGCTCTCATTGCCAGCCCGCAGTTGGGTGTAAGCCTGCTCCAGTGCATCTTCCAGCGTCTGCGGGAAAGGCGTATCAATAACCCACTGACGAATCTGTGCGCCCACCCGAGCCAGCTCATTCACGTCGCTGACATCAAGGGCGTCCAGCACGGCATCAATTCGATCCTTCAACCCACCAGCCGAGAGAAAGTCACGATAGGCATGGGCGGTGGTGGCAAAGCCCCCGGGAACCGTCACGCCAGCATTGGCAAGATTACTGATCATTTCGCCGAGGGAGGCGTTTTTGCCACCCACCCGCTCAACGTCGGACATACCCAGGTTTTCAAACCAGATAATGTAATCTTCCAAAACGCGTCTCCCTTGAGTCTGAGAATCTGGCAGTCACAGCGGGCGCCATTACTGCCGAATTTGCCCCGTATAATACTGTAAGCTGTAGCAATTACATAGGGAGGCACCGCAATATACCCAGGCTAACGGCATTGAACCTTCGGCGTAAGGCAGCTATAAAGCCCATCTACCCATTCACTAAATGGAATCCGGCGAACTGCTTATGAAGCGATCCGTTTTTTTTATATCCGACGGTACCGGCATTACATCCGAAGCCTTGGGCAATGCCCTGCTGGCGCAGTTCGAGAAGATCGAGTTCGAACGCATCACCGTGCCTTACATCGATGACGAGGAAAAAGCACACGCCCTGGTAAAGCGCATTAACGAGTCCGCCAGGATGAACGGCGACCGCCCCCTGATTTTCGATACCATCGTCAAGAAGGATATTCGGGATATCGTGTCCCAGGCAGACGGCTTTATGGTGGATATCTTTGGCACTTTCCTGAATCCACTGGAGCAGGAGCTGCAATCCTCGTCGTCCTATACGGTGGGCCGCTCTCATTCCATCAGCAACGAGAGCAACTACGAACGCCGCATCCACGCGGTGAATTTCGCCCTGGATAACGACGACGGCGCGCGAACCCGGCAGTACAATGAGGCGGACCTTATTCTGGTGGGGGCATCCCGCAGCGGCAAGACACCTACCTGCCTTTACCTGGCATTGCAGTATGGCGTTCGTGCGGCCAATTACCCCATCACCGATGATGACCTGGTTGACCAACAGTTACCCTCGGCCTTACGGGCCCACCGGGACAAACTGTTCGGCCTGACCATAGACCCGGAACGCCTGTCTACCATCCGTAACGAACGGCGTCCGAACTCCCGCTACTCCTCCATCAAGCAGTGCATCCATGAAGTGGAGGAAATCGAGCTGATGTATCGTCGTGAACGCATCCCCTTCATGAACACCACAGCCTACTCGGTAGAGGAAATATCCACCCGCATCATGCTGACCACAGGCCTGCGCCGCAACCGATAGTTGCCACGGGGCGGGCAAGCGTCGTGACTATCGCTTGCCCGCCCCGGTTACATCAGAGCTCTTCCACCGTAAGCCCCAGGGCTTCTACGCGGCTTCGGTTCTGCGGGCTGGTTATCACCGCTATACTGGCCTTCTCCGGCACCAGCCAGGTGCTGGCAACCCGCTTCAGATCATCCAGCGTGACCGCCAGCACACGTGCCCTGAAGCGGGCCTGCTGCTCCGGAGTACGTCCGAACAGACGGTTCTGGAAGGCATGTTTGGCTTCACCGGCGGGTGAGCGCGGTTTGTCCAACTGTCCCACCACCCCAAGGATGGCTTCTTCCAGCTCCTGCGGTTCGTGATCTGCGGTTTGCAGCCAGGTCAAAGCTGCATCAAAGTCCTGCAGGGTTTCCTCCAAACGGGGATCACGGTAGGAGAAGAAGCGGAAAGTACCGTTGACACTGTCCTGCCCGGAGCCGCCGCCGTAGGCACCGCCGTGTTCGCGAATGGCACGGTGCAGGTAACCGTTACGCAGGAAGCCCCCCAGCACCGACAGCGCAGCGGCGTCCGGATGATCTACCGGCACTGTGGCATAGGCCTTGGCGCAGAAATTGACCTGGGTGGAGGTCAGCCAGGCCTGTTTGACCTGCTGACGGACCGGTTCAACCTGCCAGCTTTCACCTACCTTGATGGAGGCCAAGGGCCAGGCAGCCCGCAGCTCCACCAACGCGGCATCCAGTTGATCCTGCTCCCCAACCACCAGGAACTGCCGGGCCTGCTCCTGCATACGTTGGTGCAGATCAGCCAGCTGCTGACAGAGTTTTGCCAGTTGTTGCGGGTCATTCAAGGCATCATCCAGCGCCTTTATCCGGCGTATGGCGTCCAGACCACCCATGCGGTAAGCCAGTTGCGCACCCGCACTCAAGCCCTGGGCAGCGGCGCCCATGGCAAGCGCATGACCACTGCCTGTTACCGACTGCTCACGGCGCGCACGCACCTGGGCAATCAACTCCCGAATCCGCTCCTGCTCATCAAAGCGGGCACCAGTAAACACATCACGCAGCAGCTGGGTCAATGCACTGCGATTGCGAGCCAAAGCCTTGCCGCTAAGCACCAGATAACCCGACAGGTCCTGCACATCATCAATGCGGCCCTTCGCGGACGTAAAGGCACCAATGCCACCAGACTCGGCAGAGATCCGGTCCTGCATAGCCAGATAGTCCAGATCACCGCAGCCCACCTCGGGCAAGCAGGTGGTGTATAGCGGCAACAGGGTCAGTTGGTCGTCGCTCAGGGCGGGCAGCGGCAAGATCACCTGTTCATAGATCAAGCCATTGGTGCCCTGAGCGTAAACCGTGGCGGGGAAACCATCAGCGTCCATACCGTCGGGCTCAGGCTGCTGGGTGGGCACATCCTCCAGACCAATCTTGGGCAGAACCGTATCATCATCCTTGCGCTGCTGACGAAGCTCCAGTTCGCGGGCCTGTACAATGATCGCCTGCTTTTCCTCCTCACTCAGGGCAGCCTTGCGCTTGGCCAGGGCCTCCTCAATAGCGCGCTGACGCCGGCCATCCAGCTGGTCGTCAGGGCGCAGGGTGAGGGTCACGCGGTGGGGGTTGTCCAGCAACTTGCTACGCACCAGGGATGGGATATAGGCCGGGTCTTTGATCTTTGCCCGCATGTCCGCCAGCACCGGCTCCAGGTCCAGCAGGGCCACCGGGTCACCGCCGTGCACCAGCGGTGCAAGGGCGCTGAGCAACAACTGCAACCCGTATGGGAAGCCGTCACCCGACACTTCCCGCTGATGCAGTTCCAGCTGGTGCAGGATAGCTTCCAGACGTTCCTCAGATACCCCCTGCTCTGCCACCTCCTGCAGTACGCCTTCCACCAGCGCCTCCAGATCAGTAGCGCGGCCCGGCTCACTGCCTTCCAGGCCGCAGACAAAGGTCATTTCCCGATTGGAGTCTTCCAGCCCGCACAAGGGCGAGGGTGAATGCCCCAGATCCGTCGTTTCAAGAGCCCGCATCAGCGGCGAAGCACTGTTTTCCAGCAGCACGTTGGCCAACAACTGACTTTCCAGATACTCCTGCAGATCAAAGCTGTGCCCCAGCAGCCAGCCCATCACAATATGGGTCTTGTGGGCCAGCGGCTCACCTTCACTGACCGCGTAGCCCTGCTCAACACGAACAGGTGCAAAGAAGCGCTTCTCATCGTACACCGGCAACTCTATTTGCTGGCGCTCAAAGCGGTTCAGTGCCAGCGCCTCAAAACGTGCCTGGTGCTCATGAGCAGGAATGTTGCCAAAGGTGGCAAAAATGGCGTTACTGGGATGGTAGTGATGCGTGTAAAAACGTTTCAGGTCCTCGTACTTGAGGTCCACAATATGATCGGGCTCACCACCGCTGTTGTAATGGTAGGTGGTGGTCGGGAACAGGTGGGATGTGAGGGTCTGCCACAACTGCGACGGCGGCGAACTCATGGCGCCTTTCATTTCGTTGTAGACCACGCCCTTGTAAACCAACGGGCTGTTGGGGTCATCCGGGGTCTCAAACTCCAGGCGGTGGCCTTCCTGGGCAAAATCCAGTGGGTCCAGGGTGGAGAAAAATACCGAGTCCAAATATACCGCCAACAGGTTATCGAAGTCCTTGCGGTTCTTGCTGGCAAAGGGGTAGGCAGTCCAGTCACTGCTGGTAAACGCATTCATGAAGGTATGCAGTGAGCGACGAATCATCATGAAAAACGGATCGCGTACCGGGTAACGCTCGCTACCACACAAGGCGGTGTGTTCCAAAATATGGGCCACGCCGGTCGAATCCATGGGAAAGGTTCGCAGTGCCACCAGAAACACGTTCTCGTCATAGGACGACGCCATATGAAGGTGAGTCGCGCCCGTGGCCTTGTGCCGATATTCCTCAACAGTTACATGCAAGGTTTCGATGACATGGCTGCGCACCTTCTCGAACGCCGGGTGGACGGCGGAATTACTGACTTGCGTCATTGAGCTATCCTATAGGTAAGTAAACCGGTTAACGCCGCTTTGTGGGACAAATCTGGCGATGCTGCCTGTAGGTTACCACGCTGTTTGATTTATCATGCAACCCCCGGGGCATAAATACGCCCCCGGGCATGCCGATAGATCCTGAGACCGAAGCCAGACAAGGACAGATCACCCCGATGACCGCACCGGAGCAAGTCATTAACGAGCCTAACCCGGCCAACCGCCGCACGGACGCTGAGCCACAACCCGACCAGGCCAGCGAGGCACCGCCTGCGGCGGTAGTCAATCCCTATGCCGGCGCCGCCGATGAACAAACCGTAGCCGCCTACTGGGCGGAGCGGCGGCGCTATGTCGGGCAAATCCGCAAGGAGCCAGAACTGCGACAGCGCTTCTGGCGTGCGGTCGCCATTTATATCCTGCGCCGCACACTCTGGTCGTTTGGTTTCTTCCCGGTCTTCATTGTGTTCTGGGTGCCTCTGGTCATGGCCAATTTTGATCCGGTTATCCTGGCCACCAACAGCCTGTCCCTGCTCAACACCTTCGTATACGCCAACCCGGAGGTTCAGGCCAACATGGTGAACACCCTGTTGGTGGCCTGGCTCTCCATGGGCTTTTTCTTTCTGGTGTTCGATTTTGTGCTGACCCCGTTCCGCTCCCCCTACCAGTATGAGGCTGACGTGCATATGCGGGCTTGGGAAAAGCGCTATCAGGACAAGCGCAAAAACCGTACCGGAAATCATTCTGGTACAGATGAACCAGCAAAGATTGACCAAGGTCCGACCAAAGTGTGAAGCGCCCAACAATCTCGTAAATTCCAGTCACTTTTTGTTACATAACGTAGCCCCGGCTCGCTAAGATGAAATCTGCAGGGATGAAATCCCAGCTTGGCACCCGGGGCAAAGGACCATCTACAGGCCAATGGCCACTTGCCCTGGCTGCCTCATCCCACTTTCTTGCGTAGTGATGAGGGGCAAACATGGTCGATTTCAGGCCACTTCTGTTTATCAACGCGCTGGCCATCATGCTGCTGGCAACGGCCGGGTACGCGTCCATCCAGCGAGACCAGCTGCAGGCCCCTGAGCCCCTTGCCAGCCTGCAGCAAACCCTGGCCGATGACACCACTGCCACCGTAACCACGCCGGCCCACGCCCCCGAGCCCGTTACCACGCCAGCAGCTGCAGCTATTGCCGTTGCACCCGAAGCCCCCATTGACCTACCCGCAGCCGCTGCCACCGAGGTGACCACCACGCCGGTAGCAGAGCCCCCGCAGCCGGTCGCAGCGGCTGAAACACCTGTGATGCTTGCCATGGCTGAGCCGGTCATGCCAGTGCGCAGCCAGCGCATTATCAGCGAACCAGAGCCCGCGCCCGAGCCCACCACTGGCAAGCTGATTGTGCGCTCCAACGTCACCGGTGACCGGGTTACCATCAACGGCAGAGACTACGGCCAAACGCGCCTTGACCTTGAGCTGGCGCCGGGTAGCTACAACATTGTGATCAGCAAGGACGGCTTCCAGCCCTGGCAACGCACCGTGCAACTCCGGGCTGGCGAAGACGTCACCCTGCGCGGCCTGCTGGAACAGTACACCACGGTCAATTACCGTCGCGGCACCTGGGTGGGCGATATACGCACCGGGGACGGCACCTATGTGGATGATAACGGTCTGCGCTATGAAGGCAGCTTCATCGATGGCCAGTTTCATGGCCACGGCAAGGCTTTTTTCGCCGACGGCAGCAGCTATGAGGGTGACTGGCAGATGGGCCAGCGTCATGGCGAAGGCCTGCAACGCAATACCGATGGCAGCGCTTACTCCGGCGGCTTCAGTCAGGGCCGCTACCATGGCCTTGGCACCCTGACCGCCGCCTCTGGCGACATCCTGACGGGTGACTGGACCAATGGCCAGCTGAACGGCCACGGCACCCTGACGGCCGCTGACGGGCTGCTGTACGTAGGCGGGTTCCGTAATGGCCGCTTCCACGGTGAAGGCACCCTGACCTACCCGGATGGCCGATCTTACCGTGGTGGTTTTTCTGCCGGGCGCTATCATGGTACAGGCAGCGAAATCATGGCGGACGGCAAGAAATATGAAGGGCAGTACATTGACGGCCGCTTCCATGGTCAGGGTGTATTGATGAACCCCAACGGGAGTCGCATTGAGGCCACCTTCCGCAACGGCCAGCCCTACGGCCAGGTGCGACTCACCACGCCAGAAGGCGAGATTTTCAATGCCCGCACAACCGAACCGGGTGTGTGTTATCGTGACAGAAGCTACCGGGCCACCCAGTGCCCTCCCATGGAAGGCTGGTAGGGTGCAATACCTGCCGCGGGCGACACACCCCGACAGGACATCATAAAAAACGGTGTACAGATCTGAGGTTGTAACATGGCAATTAAAAATGCACTTCTGGTAGATGACTCGAAAGTCGCGCGATTTGCGCTGAGCAAGCTGCTGGAAAACCGGGATATGGAAGTCAACATGGCAGGCTCTGCTGAGGAAGCGCTGGAATACCTCAACAGCCATGGCCGCCCTGATGTCATTTTTATGGATCACCTGATGCCGGGCATGAATGGCGTGGAAGCCACCAAAGCCATCAAGTGCAACCCGGACACAGCCAATATCCCGGTTATCATGTGCACCTCAAAGAAGTCGCCCTCTTTTATCGAGGAAGCGCAGAACTTTGGCGTCTACAACATCATCACCAAACCACCACAGTATGATGTGCTGGATATGATGCTGAACCAGCTTGATGCAGACGTAAACAGCGGTAACCTGCCAGCAACACCGGATGCCGATGCCCTGGCCGCCACCAACGAAGATCCCGATGACACCTTCGGGCTGACAGCCAAGGTCGATCTTACCGCTCAGTATCACGGTGAAGAACTCAACGGCAGCAGTCAGCCCCAGGTGGTCCCGCTGACCAGCGACCTGATCGAGCAAATTGCCCGCTCGGCAGTCAAAACCCATATTAATAACCGCCTGCATGAGCTGCTCAGCAGCCTGTTTGATGAACAGTTTGACCATCTCAAACGCAGCCTTGACGAGCAGGAGAAGCGCCAGGCGGCAACCATTGAAGAGAAGCTTGCCAGGCTGATTGCCCAGGTTGAAGGCCTGTCCACCGGACTCAAAGACGAAGTGGCCACGGAAGTAACCCTGAACCTGTCACGGGAACTGGCAGACCTGCGCAAAGACCTCAAGAGTCAGGGCGGCTTCAATGCCGATCACCTGACCGAGCTGAAAGACCATATCACCAGCGTTCAGACCATTGACACCGAGTTCTGGCAGACGCTGCAATCCGAGGCCATCCAGCAGGCGCACGAAATCTCACGTGAAACCGCCGAAGATATTGCCCAACGCACCATAGACCTGTATGTCAGCCAACAGAAAAAGACCGCGGCCAAGGTCTACACCCTTGGCATGGCCATCAGTGTCGGTATTTTTGCCCTGGGTATTGCCTGGCTGTCCGGTTTGTTTGGCTAATCCGTCCGTTATCACCACGCCGGGGGCTTAATCCGCCCCCGACTATCCCTCACTTCCGTCTAATTTTGGTAAACTTGCACTTTAGCCACCCTCGCCAAGACGGAATCCTGCATGAACTACCTGTTCGTCGACAATCTGACGGTCATCGACTTTGCTTACCTGGACAGCCAACGGGGGCTGGTGGGTGAGAGCTGGATCGTTGACATTGTGCTGGGAGGCGAACTGGACGACCAGGGCATGGTGTTTGACTTTGGCTCGGTAAAACGCACCATCAAAACCGTGATTGACGAACGGGTGGACCACCGCCTGGTGATCCCCGGTGACTATGCCGGGCTCAGCATTGACCAGCTGCAGGACCCTGTCACGGTGAAGTGGACGCTGGCGGATGGTGCCCTGATCACCCACGTATCCCCTGAGCAGGGCATTGTAGTGATACCTGGCAAGCAGGTTTATCCGTCAGCAGTGGCAAGACTGCTGGAGCAGGAGCTGCGGGCGGTATTGCCTGCCAACGTGACCGAGATCCACATTGAATTGCGGGAAGAGGTTATCGACGGCCCTTACTACCATTATGTCCACGGACTGAAAAAGCACCTCGGCAACTGTCAGCGCATTGCCCATGGCCACCGCTCGCGCATCCAGATCTCTCGCAACGGACATCGTGATTACGCGCTGGAGCGCCTGTGGGCACAGCGCTGGGAAGATATCTATGTGGGCACTACCGAAGATGTCGTTCAGGAGTTTATGGACAATGGCGTCAACTACATTACCTTCAGCTATGAAGCCAACCAGGGCGAGTTCAGCCTGACCCTGCCAAGTACACGGGTCTATCTGATCGACAGCGATTCCACGGTCGAACTTATTGCAGCCCACCTGGCCGACCGCTGTAAGACGGACTACCCCACCAGCGATATTCAGGTCAAAGCCTATGAAGGCGTGGGTAAAGGCGCCATAGCACGTCGCTGACAGGCCGCTACCAGACCGGCATTACCCACCCTACCCCCAAAATCGCCTCAGGCGTAAGGGCGCCCTGAGCGCCCCGCCTCGCCTCGCCTCGCCAACCCAGATTGCAGACGAAAAAAAACCGCCCGAAGGCGGTTTTTTTGGGTTGCTATCAATCCTTGATGGCATCCCTCGTAGTGGCGTCCCCTGGGGGACTCGAACCCCCGTTACCGCCGTGAAAGGGCGGTGTCCTAGGCCACTAGACGAAGGGGACTAGAAATTGGTGGAGCCAAGGAGGATCGAACTCCTGACCTCAACGCTGCCAGCGTTGCGCTCTCCCAGCTGAGCTATGGCCCCTCAACGGCTGCGTATATTAGTGACCGCCCCTTTGATCGTCAACCCTTTTTTTCCATTTTTTTAAAAGCGATGACAACCGGGGGCAGCACTGATCATTCTGCAGTCAAAGCGGCGTATTCCTTCTCGACCTTTTTGGTTTCTTTCTTGGAGAAACCACCCAGCACATCCAGCGCATGGCGCAAGCGGGCCCGGGTCATATCCGGCCCCAGCGAAGCCATGGAGTCCATCACCGACCAGCTGTTGGGCGTACCGGCAACCGCAACAAAAATGGGGAACATGAAATCACCCATTTTCAGGTCCATGGCCTTGGCCAGGGCCTTGATGTCAGCAAAAATCGTCTCTTTGCTCCAGTGACGCTGGGCTTCGAGGCGCCAGAGGCTGAACTGCAGTACCCTGCGCACCTGCCCTTCATCCAGCTTGTTGTGGGCAAAGGACTCCGGTGTCAGGTTGAGTTCGCCGGCAAACATGAAGGCGGCCATGGGCGCCACATCGCTGAACACTTCCGCTCGCGACTTGATGTGAGGCACCAGCGACGCAAGTTTCTCGCGGTTGAACCACCACTGCTGCAGCCGCGCCACAAACTCCTCATCGGTGAGGTTTTCCCGCAACCACAAGCTGTTCAGCCAGCGTAGCTTGGCCACATCAAACACCGGCCCACCCAGTGACACCCTATTGATGTCGAAATGCTCGATCATCTCGGCAAGCGTGAACTTCTCCCGCTCGTCCGGCATGGACCAGCCCATACGCCCCAGATAGTTCACCACAGCCTCCGGCATGAAACCCATGCGCTCATAGAAGGTGATACTGGTAGGGTTCTTGCGTTTGGACAGTTTGCTCTTGTCCGGATTACGCAACAGGGGCAAGTGACAGAGTACCGGCATATCCCAGCCGAAATACTCGTAAAGCAGCTTGTGCTTGGGAGCCGAGTTAATCCACTCCTCCCCCCGCAATACATGGGTGATCTGCATCAGATGGTCATCTACCACGTTGGCCAGGTGGTAGGTGGGCATACCGTCAGACTTCAGCAGAATCTGGCAATCCACCTGGGACCAGTCGATCTCAATCTCACCACGCAACATATCCTGAATGACGCACACCCCCTCATCCGGCACTTTCATGCGGATGACATAGGGCTCGCCGGCCGCGAGGCGCCGCTGCACGTCGTCTTCCGGAAGTTCCAGGTGCCCTTTGATACCCGGATTCAGCCCCTGAGCCTTACGTTCCTCACGAATCTGCTCCAGTTCTTCCGGGGTACGGAAACAATAAAATGCATGCCCCTTACGAACCAGTTCAAAAGCATAATCGGCGTACATGCCTTTGCGCTCTGACTGCCGGTAAGGCCCATGCGGACCACCCACGTCCGGGCCTTCGTCCCAGTCCAGCCCCAGCCAGCGCAAGGCATCAAAGATCTGCTGTTCAGATTCACTGGTACTGCGCGCCTGGTCCGTATCCTCAATACGCAATATGAACTGGCCGCCATGCTGGCGGGCAAAGCAGAGGTTGAACAACGCCACATAGGCGGTACCAACGTGGGGGTCACCGGTAGGCGACGGCGCAATACGAGTACGAACGGTCATGACCTGTCCTGTTTGCTGCAAGGTGGAAAAGCCCCGCATTATAGCGGTCTGGCGTGGTTTGCGCATGGTGCAAGATTGCAATATTATAACGTTTCTTAACTTACTAACCTCTGGATAATCACCATGCACAGACTGACCGCTAACCGGCTGTTGGCAGGACTGATGACGCTGTTCGCCGCTACGTTGCTGACAGCGCCTGCTCACGCACAGCCCCAGATTGTGACTTCCATCAAGCCGCTGGAACTGATCGTCAAAGCCGTCGCTGGCGACGAGGCTCGCGTCACGACGCTGATCCCCGACAACGCCAGCCCTCACACCTATCAGTTACGCCCCTCAGAACGCCGGCTGCTGGCTCAGGCAGACGCGATATTCTGGATCGGCCCGGATATGGAAACCTTCCTTGCTCGCCTGTTAGCAAATCAGGAGCTGCAAGCCAAAGTCCATACCCTGGGCAAAGCACCGGAAAACTGGCGCCAGGAAGCGGCCAAGCAGGACGGACATGGGCATGGTCACAGCCAAGGCCATAGCCACGGACACGGACACAGTCATGGGCATGGACATAACCACGGCCACAATCATGGTCACGGGCACAGTCATGGTCACGGGCACAGTCATGGTCATGACCACCATCATGATGAAGACCCCCATATCTGGCTTGACCCTATGCTGGCACTGCGCATGGCAGGTGATATCAAACAGGTCCTGGCACAACTGCCCGGCGCGGATGCAGCGCAACTGGAGCGTAACCTGGCGACCTTTGAAGCCGACCTTCGCGCTGCCGAGGCTGAAATTCAGGCACAACTGGAGCCGGTCCGCGGTATGGACCTGTTTACCTACCACGAGGCCTTTACCCTGTTTGCCGACCACTACACACTGAAGATTGTCGGCTCCCTGACCCCCAGCCCGGAGCGTACACCCGGCGCCCGCCACATAGCGGACATTCAAAACCGGCTGCGCGCTGCCAGTAACCCCTGCCTGCTGAGTGAGCCCCAGTTCAACGAACAATGGTGGCGCACCGTGTCCGAAGGCGTGCCTGTCCAGACCAGTATGTGGGACCCACTGGCGGTGGATATCGAGAGCAACAGCCAGGGTTATGTTGCCTTCCAGCGGGCGTTGGCCGCTCAGGTTCTGGGCTGCGTCGCCCAGTGAGCCCCACCGCAACGCGAGGGTCATCCCTGCCCCTCGCGTACGCCTCCGCCTCCCGGGGAGCCTCTGATTAGTCATTCGGTTAAACTGTGAACCACGCGCTGCGACCGGATGACTCAAGCATGCACATCACCTTCCTCGGCACCTCTGCCGGAACCCCCACCAAAGCCCGCAACGTCTCGGCACTGGCGCTTCAATACGGCAAGCCCAGAGCCTGGTATCTGGTGGACTGTGGTGAGGGGACCCAGCACCGGTTACTGATGACACGTCATTCCCTGCTGCAATTGCAGGCCATTTTTATTACCCATGTGCATGGCGATCACACCTTCGGGCTACCGGGCGTGCTGGCCAGCGCGTCCATGTCCGGGCGAACAGCCCCCCTGTCCGTTATCGCCCCACCCGGCGTGCAAAGATTCGTCGAGGCCGCCCTGGGCAACACGGACTCCGCGCTGAGTTACCCGGTGCATTTTCTGGATTCCGAGCAACCCAGCTTTCACTGGCAGGATGACGCCCTGGCAGTATCCACCGCGCCCCTGTCCCACCGGGTACCCTGCCACGCCTTTGTATTCACAGAAAAGCGTCTGGAACGTCAGCTTGACCGGGACCGTCTCAACGCTGACGGCGTGCCCGCCGGGCCGGTCTGGGGTGAACTGCAGCGGGGCCATGACCTTGTTCTCCTCGACGGTCGGACACTGCGTGCCGATGACTACACCAGAATCGAACGCGTGCCACGGCGAATTGTCGTGGCGGGGGACAATGACACCCCGGATCTGTTGGCCAACGCCTGCGAGGGCGCCCAGTTACTGATCCATGAAGCCACCTACACCCAGGCGGTGGCTGACAGGGTAGGCCCACTGCCCCAGCACAGCTCTGCGGCCCAGGTGGCCCGCTTTGCCGAACAGGCCGGACTACCTCACCTGGCCCTGACCCACTTCAGCGCGCGCTACCAGGCCAACCCGGCCCTGCAACCCTATATTGGTGAACTCGAGGCAGAAGCACGAGCCCACTACCACGGTAACCTGGTGATGGCGAAGGATCTGGATACCTATGAGTTGACGCCAAACCTGTCACTAACAAAACGCAACGACTAAAACTCAGGAGACTAAGATTAAGATCTTAAGCTGTCGCGCACTGACAGCCTCAAAACATGAAAATCCGCTGCAAGTCCATTAAGCTTGCATCACCCAAACTGACAACTATCAGGCCCTGCATGGCGCACACAAAGACTCCAACACATGAACCCGCAGAGCTCAAGGGTGCCGATGCCTGGGCCGATTACCTCAAAACCCGCCCGCTGCCCGTGCGGGCCGATGCACTCGCCGAATTGCGCGCCTTGCTGGCGGGAAAAGAAGGCAACCAGAGCGCGCCCCATCGCCTGATCGCCACTGATCCAGCCCTGACATTTCATGTCACCCTGCAGGCACAGAAGCTGCAGCAGGCCAAAGGCAACAGTGTGCGCGGGCCGGAACATGCGGTTAACACGCTGGGTAGCGAGCGCCTCAGCACGCTTTGCCACACGCTGACTGCCGTCACCGATAACGACATGCCCGCCATGGCCTTCCGCGCCTACGCAGACAGTATGATTGCAGGTGAACTGGCCTGGGCCATGCTGCAACTGAAAAAGGTGTCCGGGCGGGATGAGCTCTGGCTGGCATCAGTGCTGTCCGGGCTGCCCGACTGGCTGCTGTGGCTACACGCACCCCAGACCATGATCGCACTCCAGAACGCTGTCTATCGGGACGAGGAGCCCGTGCAGAGCGCAGAGCAACGACTGCTGGGATGTACACGAGACGCCCTGTGCCGGGCCTTACTGAGCCGCTTCCAAGTACCAGAGGAGATCACGGAGGCATTAGAGCAACAGCAGTGGCTGAACGCGCAGGAAACCGAACTGGCAGCGCTGAAAGATGCTGACTCTGCCACGCTGACGGGGGAGGATCGCGCCCGCCTGGTGAAGTTGCAGGCACCGATTACCGCGTCAGCACTGGCTAACCGGGTAAGGGTTGCCGCCAGGCCCGGTTGGCGCGAGCCTTATCTGACCGCCAGCCTGCCCCTGATCGCGGCCTATCTGGGGGGCTCCGTGGACGATGCCCGCCGCCTTATTCAAAATTGCTGTGTATCGGTTTCCCGCCAGCTCGGGGCCACCTGCTGGATGTCGCCGGCAGCGGAACTGCTGTTGCTACCTGAAGGCTGGCGACCCCTGGGCACCACTGAAGTGCCTGTGCCTCCTGCTGCTGTTGCCCCGTCGCCTGCGATGGCATCACCCGCCGCAAGCGAACCTCCGTCTGACACCCGAACACCCCGATGTCTGGACGAGGCACTGGTACAACAAACCCTGGCCAATCTCAAGCCACAGAGCCTGTCGCCGATGAAGCCCTCGGCGGCACTGACCGAACTGGTGAAAGGGCTGAAGCTCGGGGTGGGTGTGCAGCGACTGGCGTTGCTGCTGGTACCGGCAGGCACCCAGCAGATTAAAACCACCAAACTGATTGGTTTCACAAGCAAACACCCGCTGGGCAGCTTCAGCTGCGACTTTCAGCAGCCCGGGCTTTTTAACCAGCTTTGTAGCCGCCCCGCCAGCCTGATCATCAACGCCAGCAACCGCCAGCGTATGCAGACCCAGCTGCCCCGGGGGTTTGATAGCATCCTCCCCATGGGCGGCACACTGTGGGTGTCACTTTTTGCCGCCGAAAAGCCCATAGGGGTCATCATCTGCGATTTGCAGGGTGACCAGGAAACCCTCAGTGACGAGGCGGTCAATCTGGCGAAAAGCCTGTGCCAGGCCGCTACCAAGGCCATGAGTGGTGGCGGCTAGTCCTCTGATGTTGAGGGCTTAACCACCCATTCCGGCTCTTCGAACTCACCGACAGGGCGAATCTCCACAAAGGGCGCGGCGCTGCGGATAATAGCCAGCACCTCGGGATCATGACGCGCCTCGCGGGCATCCCGATCCGCCTTACTGGCCCAGTGGGCAATGGCAATCAACGCATTGGGATCACCGATTTTGCGGTGCAGCTCCGTACCCAAAGCCCCCGGCGCGCGCTGAATCAACCGGCTCGCCCGCACCCAGGCATCGGCATAGTCCTCAGCGCTGTAACCCGGCTTGATGCGTACTTCAAAGATGTACTTCATCCTGTATGCCCCCCGTCAGATTTTACCCTCCTGCTCCTGACGCAAACGGTTGCGGACATTCACCAGCAGCTTGCCGAACTCATTGCGCCCGCGCTGATCCCGCCCCAGACCCCAAAAATAGTCATATTGGTCATTGTTGATGATGGGTTGATCACCGGTGGCCAACAGGGCCTCGGTAAAGTCCTCGTGACTGCGTGCCTGCGTGTAGATGGCGCGGGTCATGACCACCGTGCGGACACTGTTCCAATCCTGCCGGGTGCGCTTCAACCAGCCCCGTCCCAGCTTGCGAGCAGCAGCAGCATCCGGCGCCTGCCGAATGCTGTCAAACCGGGGGCGCCCCGGATACTTCATCGCCTGATAATAATGCTCAGCCGTCAGCCAGCGATGACCGTCCAGCTCAAACGGTCGCTGGAAGGCGCTGCCAAGGGGCTCAGCAGGGCTCAGTCGCGCAATCAGTACAGCCGGTTCCTCGTTGGTAGGCGTAAACAGCACGGTCGTGTTTTCCTTCAGGTGATAGTTTTGATGCTCTGATATGATCATACCCGGACACATCCGTAAACCCATCATCACAGATACAGGCGCTCCATGTTGCAAACCTTGCTGTTTGGCGTTGCTGCCCTGGCCATTATCGCCGCGGTGGTCATTCGCCTGTTCTGCTACCGGCACTGGGTTCGGCAACGGGTGCTAAAACGTGAACTGCCAGACCATTGGCGCCCACTACTGGCCCGCCAGGTGCCCATCTACCTGCGCCTGCCCGATACCCTGAAACAACGGCTGGAAAAACACGTGCAGCTCTTTATGGCTGAGAAGACATTCTTTGGCTGTGACGGCTATGAAGTAACAGAACCCGTGCAGCTGACGGTTGCAGGCCATGCCTGCCTGCTGATACTGGGGCGCCACTATGCAGACTATGACCATGTCCACAGCGTTCTGATTTACCCAGGCGCCTATGCCGTGGATGAGGAGGTGACCGACGGACTGGTGGTCAGCCGGCATCAGGAGGTCCGCTCAGGGCAGGCATCGGATTATGGCCAGGTAATCCTGTCATGGGAGGACTGTGAGGCTACCCTGGAACATCCCGGTGCAGACCACAATGTGATCCTGCATGAATTTGCCCACCAGCTGGACTATCTGGACGGCTCCCCTAACGGCGCCCCACCCCTGTTAAGAGACGAGGCCGGGCAGTGGCAGCAGGTCATGTCCACCGCCTTTGCGGAGTTGCAGGCCACGCTGAAACACCCGGGCCGCCAACCCTGGCTGGACCCTTACGGCGCCACCGATCCGGCGGAGTTCTTTGCCGTGCTCACGGAGGCGTTCTTCCAGCAACCCCGGCAGTTGAAAAGCCACCAGCCGGGTGTCTATCAACAGCTCGCGCATTTCTACAATCTGGACCCGCTGCAATTCTCAGCCAACAGCCCTGATGGGCAACTCAACGGTTTTCCACCCAGTATCAACATGAGAGAATGAGCCCCGCTGACTTGGGAGTGACGCTGTACCGGAGCCAGTGTTTTCACCACGAACCACTCAGGATGAGAGAACTATGCAGCGCTTCCCCACCCTTCCGTTACTGCTCGTCGGGCTGATCATGCTTGCCCTGGCCGCCTGTACCGAAAGTGATAGCAGGATTCCCCCGCCCGACCTGACGCCACGCTTCAGTCATGAAGGGCTGGACGGCCGCACCGTGTTCGGCCTGTATCAGGTATCCGATACCCTGATCGCAACCACCGATGCCGGGCTGTTCGCCAAGTCCCTGCTGCAACGCCACTGGACCCCCATGGGGCTGGCAGACCACCCCCTGCTCGCCTTTGTTGCACTGGACGACAACCACTACCTGGCTTCCATCCTCGACCGCTCCGGCAGCAAGGACCCCGCCCTGGCCGTGCCGCGTTTGATGGAAACCCTCAATGGGGGCAGTAACTGGCAGGAAGTCAGCCATGACTTTGGTGGCGAACAGCGGGAGACCATCCACGCCCTTTACCATGATGACTCCCCGGGCAACGGCACCCTGTGGGCGACCGGCCTGGAATCCCTGGCCTACTCGGTTGACCTCGGTCGCACCTGGCAACTGGCCCATGGCCACTGGGACGCGGTGAGCCAGCCCATGTCCGCCCTGAAGGTGCACCCGGGCACCGGCCATGTCTGGTACGGCGGGCAGAATGCCATTGAGCAGATGGTGCTGCGGCGGTATGACCCGGTTAAAGATGATGCTGAGCTGTTCCCTGAGGTATTACCCGCACCTGCCGTCATCTACGACCTGCTGTTTGATGAGCGCAATCCGAACCGGATACTGGCGTCCGGCGAAGGCGGCATTGTGGAAACCCTTGATGACGGCGCCACCTGGACCAACCTGCTGGGGGATGTGGGTTATCGGTTTTACTTCCAGTTGGCAGCCGACCCTCAGCTGCCTGATGTGCTTTATACCGCAGGGTGGGACAAGAACTTTGACACCCCGCAACCGCTGATTCTGGAAGTGTCCCGTGATGGCGGCGCCACCTGGCTGAAGTTTGAGCACCCGGACGACACCTTGTTTGGCGGCGTTCGCAGCGTGCTGGCCGTGCCTCAGGGTCGGGGTACGGCGGTTTACCTGGGACTTTATGGTGGCGGCATCATGCGGGCCAACCTGCCCCGGCAGCGCTGACACCGCAGTGGGCAGGCCCTCGCCGCGACATTGCCGTTCACAGCTAGTCGATAGAGCAGGCGACAATGCGGGAAAGATGGGTATAGGGCATCCCGGTGTCCTGGTGCCACTGATTGAAGGCCTGCTGGACCTGGTGCAAGGCCTTCTTGCTGCCTGGCGTTGCGTCCAGCAGCTTATCCCGGCGCAGGGCCGCCATCACATCGTTGGAAAGGATATAGCCATCCCAACCCACCATACGCAGGAAGTACTGGGCGGTGTTACCCCCAAGCCGGGCGCCATGACGTTTCAGCCATAACAACAGGCCCGCCTGATCATCGGAAGGCCAATCCGCCAGAAAGTGACCGAAGCCGCCGGAATCCCGTGACGCATCCACAATCATGCGGGCATTATCCGGCACCGTACAGATTTTCTGCATGTTACGCACCACGCGAGTGTCGCGTCCCAGCGTCTCCAGCACATCGGGTGGCACCTGCTGCCAATAGGCAGGCACAAAGCCCTCGAAGGCCGCCTCGAAGTCGGGCCACTTGTTGTCGATCACCCGCCAGACAAAACCCGCCCGAAAGATACAGCGGGTCATCTCAGCCAGATAGCGATCATCCCCGCGCTCCCGCAGGAAACGGGAGTCCGGTACCACGGGCAGAAGCGCCTGTAATGCCTGCTCGCCGCCCTTACGGGCTGCGGCTCGTTCATAGATGGAATCGAAGCGCATAACCGGGATCTCCAGCAGTTGTGCTGGCAACATATTAAAGGCCCAGGGCGCCAATGACCAATCGAAGCGGTCCTACACAATGATCAAAAGGATGCCCCCTGCGGGGCGCGCCAGCCACCCTCACCCCTCTCCCCTCTCAAGGGAGAGGGGCTTTACATTCCAACATGGCGCACCATTCTGCCAAGTGGCACAGTGCGGCCCCCTCTCCCTTGAGGGGAGAAGGGTTTATAAAAAAACGGCGCAGGGTCGCTGCGCCGGTTCGTCGGGCTATCAGGCGTCCGCAGAGTTGCGGATCAGGAAGTCGAAGGCGCTCAACGCGGCTTTCGATCCTTCGCCCATGGAGATGACGATCTGTTTGTACGGCACCGTCGTCGCGTCACCCGCCGCGAACACCCCTGGAATGGAGGTTTCGTTGCGATCGTTGACGATGATTTCGCCGTGCTGGCTCAGCTCGATATCACCTTTCAGCCATTCGGTATTGGGCACCAGCCCGATCTGGACGAATACCCCTTCCAGTTCAACCTTGCGGCTTTCACCGGACACACGATCGGTGTAGGTCAGGCCGTTTACCTTACCGCCTTCACCCAGAATTTCAGTGGTCTGGGCTGAGGTGAGGATGGTGACATTGCTCAGGCTTCGCAGTTTACGCTGCAGCACTTCGTCTGCCCGCATGGTCTCACCGAACTCAAGCAACGTCACATGGCTGACGATACCCGCCAGGTCAATGGCCGCTTCCACACCGGAGTTACCGCCGCCGATGACCGCGACCCGCTTGCCCTTGAACAGGGGGCCGTCACAGTGTGGGCAGTAAGCCACGCCCTTGTTGCGGTATTCTGCTTCACCGGGCACGCCCAGCTGACGCCAGCGGGCACCCGTAGACAGAATTACCGTGCGCGCCTTCAGGGATGCACCGTTTTCCAGTCGTACTTCATGGAGCTGACCTGGCTTGGCGGCAGGAATCAGCTTTTCCGCGCGCTGCAAGTTCATGATGTCCACGTCGTATTCTTTGACATGTTGCTCCATCGCAGACACCAGCTTGGGCCCTTCGGTATAAGGCACGGAAATCAGGTTCTCGATGCCCATCGTATCGGCTACCTGGCCGCCGAAACGCTCCGCCGCAATACCGGTGGCGATCCCCTTCCGGGCCGCGTAAATCGCTGCCGCAGCACCCGCAGGGCCGCCGCCGATGACCAACACCTCAAAGGAGCTCTTCTGGTTGATCTTCTCGGCTTCACGGGCACTGGCGTTGGTGTCCAGCTTGGCGACAATCTCTTCCATTGTCATACGGCCGCTGCCCCAGGGCTCGCCGTTCAGGTAGACACTCGGCACGGCCATGACTTCACGCTTCTCGACTTCATCCTGGAACAGGGCGCCGTCAATGGAGGTATGCTTGACCTTGGGGTTCAGCACACTCATCAGGTTCAGGGCCTGCACCACGTCAGGGCAGTTCTGGCAGGACAGGGAGAAGTAGGTCTCAAACTCGAACTCACCATCCAGCGCCTGCACCTGCTCAATCACATCCTGAGCCGCCTTGGAGGGATGGCCGCCCACCTGCAGCAGGGCCAGCACCAACGAGGTAAACTCATGCCCCATGGGGATGCCGGCGAAACGAACGCCAATATCGGTTCCCACCCGATTGATGGCAAAAGACGGGCGACGTACCTCGTTGGCTTCGTCTTCACGCAGCGCGATCATCTCAGACAGCCCGGCAATTTCAGTCAGCAGTTCGTGCAGCTCTCTGGACTTGGCACTGTCATCCAGCGCAGCAACCAGCTCAATGGGCTGCTTGACGTTCTGCAGGTAGGCTTTCAACTGGTCCTTGAGATTGGCATCCAACATTGCGTATTTCCCCTTGTGTCTTCTTTCCAAATTATCAATTACTTAAAGCCAGTACTCACGGCACTGGTCTTTGCGATGGGGTAACAATAAGGGCCTGAGCTCCAAGGCTCAAATTAATTGATATTAAACGACCCATAGGACATTCCTATGACTCCCCATGGCGAGCCATAAAAAAAGCCCGCACACGGTGCGGGCTTTTTTCAAGCGTGCCAGAAGGCTGCTTAGATCTTGCCAACCAGGTCCAGAGACGGAGCCAGTGTCTGCTCGCCTTCTTTCCACTTGGCCGGGCAAACCTGGCCTGGGTTGTTGCGAACGTACTGAGCGGCTTTAACCTTGCGCATCAGGTCGTCAGCGTCACGGCCGATACCTTCAGCAGTGATTTCTACCGCCTGAATGATGCCATCGGGATCGATCAGGAAGGTAGCGCGGTCTGCCAGGCCCTGGCCTTCACGCATAACACCGAAGTTGTTGGTGATGGTGCCGGTCTGGTCGCCTACCATGTAGTAGTTGATCTTGCCGATAGTTTCGGACGTGTCGTGCCACGCTTTGTGGGTAAAGTGGGTATCAGTGGATACGGAGAATACTTCCACACCCAGCTTCTGCAGCTCTTCATACTTGTCCGCTACGTCGCCCAGCTCGGTGGGGCATACGAAGGTGAAGTCAGCGGGGTAAAAGAAGAAGACGGCCCACTTGCCTTTTACGTTGGCTTCAGTGATTTCAACAAACTCGCCCTGCTTGAAGGCGGTGGCTTTGAACGGTTTGATTTCAGAGTTAACAATGCCCATGGATTACACTCCTGTTGCGTGGGTTGTGTGTCGAAAACGTGGGACTAAGATAGCGACATCACAGAGAATGTCAAAATTGATTATCCCCAATCCGTGAATAGGTTTTACCTATAGGGGCCTTACACCTGGCGATCGGCTTTTTGCTGCGAGGCATACTCTCTGGGCGCAAGGCCGTATTGCTGCTGGAATCGGCGGGAAAAGTGACTGAGGCTGGTATACCCCGCCTCGAAACAAGCCTGAGTGACACTGGCGCCGCCGGCAATCAACTCCCGGGCCCGCTCCAGACGGCGCTGCTGGATATAGGCCATCGGGCCTGTGCCTATGGCATGCCGGAACTGCTCATAGAACTTGCTACGGGACATGCAAGCCATTCGACAGAGTTCATCAATATCCAGAGCGTCAGCAAGGTGATCATCAATAAAACGCACCACCTCAGTCAGGCCATTGAGGGTTGCATCCTGGCGGGCACAGTTCAACAGGAAGCTGCGGCCCTGTTGGCGCAGCATACGAGCCAACAACTCGGTAATACCCAGGTCAAGCACCAGGTCTCGTTCAGTGTCCGCCCCCAGAAAGCTGTCCACAATACGCACCAGCAGTTGCTGGGTTGCCTCGGTATGGTAAAGATGCAGCAGCTGGTCATGATCTGGCCGCCACTCACCCAGCTCACGGGGTAAAGGGTGCTTGCGGTTCAGCTGGTCACATACCTGGCGTAGCCGTTCACGGCTTATACCGAGCGCCAGGCAACTGGTGGGATTTTCCGGCGTGGCGTCGGGAAAATCAATGGCGACGCTTTCGCCGGGCGCCATCACAAAGGATTCATGGGGCAGGAAAACAGCGTTGAAGTGATGCTTGCCATGCAACACTTTCTTGCCCGTGATCATGCCGCAGTAAAGAATCTCCTCCGCATCAAGCCGAACATTCCGTGCCTCCGTGAAGGTGTCATAGATAGACAACTCAGCCCCATGACTCTCGTAAATGGTGCGGTTTTCCACCAAGTGGGCCGGGCCGGAGCCGCGCATTACGTGGCGGCGATTGAACGCCGCGCGACTCACCAACGCATTATGGGACATGGCAACCTCCAAACGGCTTGATGCGCTCATTATTGTTATTGGACGCTGGGTAAAGTCATCCAGACGCACAGGCAAGCAGATCTTCATCAAAGCACATAGGCTGAAATGGCACAACCCGACCTTGGGAGACACCTCACCATGACCGGCCGGGTCCGATACAACAATAAGGAGTACAGCCATGATCTATGCCAACCCGGGCCAGCCAGGCTCAGTCATAACCTTCAAAAACCAGTACCAGAACTACATTGGCGGCGAATGGGTCAAACCCGTCAATGGCCGCTATCTCGACAACATCAGCCCGGTCAACGGCCAGGTGTTCTGCCAGGTACCGCGCTCTGACGCCGCCGACATTGAACTCGCCCTGGATGCCGCCCACCGGGCAGCACCCGCCTGGGGCAAAACCTCAGCCACGGAGCGCGGCAATATCCTGCTACGCATTGCAGATCGCATGGAGCAGAACCTGGACATGCTGGCGGTGGCAGAAACCTGGGACAACGGCAAAGCCGTGCGGGAAACCCTGGCGGCAGATATTCCCCTGGCGATTGACCACTTCCGCTATTTCGCTGGCTGCCTGCGCGCCCAGGAAGGCACCATGGCAGAGATCGACGAGAACACCGTTGCTTATCACATCCACGAGCCGCTGGGCGTGGTGGGACAGATCATTCCCTGGAACTTCCCCCTGCTGATGGCAGCCTGGAAACTGGGGCCAGCCCTGGCCGGCGGCAACTGTGTGGTGTTAAAGCCAGCAGAGCAGACCCCTGCCTCGATTCTGGTGCTGATGGAGCTGATCGGCGACCTGCTGCCCCCCGGTGTCCTCAACATCGTCAACGGCATCGGTGAAGAGGCCGGCCAGGCCCTGGCCACCAGTAAGCGCATTGCCAAAATCGCCTTCACCGGCTCCACACCTGTGGGTCAGCACATCCTCAAATGCGCCGCGGACCTGTTGATTCCCAGCACCGTAGAGCTGGGCGGCAAGTCACCCAACATCTACTTCGAGGATGTGCTCAAACACGAAGATGACTACCTCAGCAAATGCGTGGAAGGCATGACCCTGGCCTTTTTCAATCAGGGTGAAGTCTGTACCTGCCCATCCCGTGCGTTGATTCAGGAGAGCATCTACAACGACCTGATTGCCATGGTGGTGGAACGCGCCAAAAGCATCCGCCGGGGCAACCCTCTGGATACAGAAACACAGGTCGGCGCCCAGGCATCCGAGGAGCAGTACGAGCGCATCATGAACTACATCAGCGTGGGCAAAACCGAAGGCGCCCAGGTACTGCTAGGCGGTGGCGCGGAAGCACTCAGTGGTGACCTGGCTAGCGGCTACTACATCCAGCCCACCATGCTGTTTGGCAAAAACAACATGCGCATTTTTCAGGAGGAGATCTTTGGGCCGGTCATCAGCGTGACCACCTTCAAGGATGAAGCCGAGGCGTTAGCCATCGCCAATGATACGGAATTTGGCCTCGGTGCGGGCGTCTGGACACGGGATATGAACCTGGCCTATCGCATGGGTCGCAACATCCAGGCGGGCCGGGTATGGACCAATTGCTACCACGCCTACCCTGCCCATGCGGCCTTCGGTGGCTACAAAAAATCCGGTATCGGCCGGGAAACCCACAAGAAGGCGCTGGAGCACTACCAGCAAACAAAGAACCTGCTGGTCAGCTACAGTACCAGCCCGCTGGGTTTCTTCTGACCCGCCGCGTCTAAGCCTTAAACCACAAAGCTGCAGCGGGATGCTGCGGCTTTGTCAATCCGGCGTCAGCTCACCCACCGGTTTTGCTACGGCCCAAAACACCACTGCGGCGACCCACGAGCACAACAGCGGAAAACTCAGCAAAGCCAGCGATTCAGCGCCCCAAAGCATCACGCCCAGAGCTAACCAGGGCACCAGTGCTGCCAGCATAGCCGTACCAAAATTCGCCCAACCCAACGCGCGCATGAACGCAAATACCGGCACACCGTAGAGCGCAACTATAACGCTGCCATACAACGAGGTGAGAAGACCAAACACAAAGCCCGCGGCGACTTCATCCACGAGCACAAACGACGCCCCGTCAATAAATGCCGCCAGCAGCCAAAACACCATGGCGGTAGGCGTCAAACTCGCGGACGCGGCCAGCCAGGCAAGCAGTGTTTTCAAAAAACGGTCTCCTTCCGCTATGCTCATTACTCCGACAGAAGCCTCAGTCTACCTCTGAATCGCCTCGGACACCCCAACGAAGGGGTTTGGAAGCCCACAGGGTGACTGCCCATGGCATCGCCTGCGGCCCATTAAAAGGACATTAATACCATGACCACCCGCCTTACCCTGCTGTGCCTCGCCGCGTTCATTGCGATCATCCTGTTGGCTGGCCTATTACTGCCCAGCCCCATTGATCCCGTTGCCTATCGTCCAACCCCTGCACCGGCACTGGACGGCGTTTACCATCACAATGACGCCCTGCTGGCCGCCACCCGCCTGGCGGAAGGCCAGGTTTCGGGCCCCGAGGGTATCACTGTCGGGCCCGATGGCGCCGTATACGGTGGTACTGACGCCGGTGATATTGTGCGCATAACGGCGTCTGGAGCGCTGGCGGCAGTGGAGGTGATTGCCAACACCGGGGGGCGGCCCTTGGGCATGGCCTTTGACAGCGAGGGTTACCTGATCGTGGCGGATCTGCCCGGTGGTTTGCTGCGGGTATCCCTGGACGGGGACATTGAGCCGCTGGTGACAGAGGTTGACGGCATCCCCCTGAGCTTCGCCAACGATGTAGCCATCGCAAAGGACGGCACCATTTACCTGACGGAGTCCAGCACCCGGTCAGACCTCAATAGCGGGGTCATGGAAAGCCTGGAAGCCCGGCCCTGGGGCCGCCTTATTGCCTATCACCCCGGCGCCAACCGGGCCGAGGTGATTGCCGACCAGCTGTACTTCCCCAATGGCATCACCCTGTCCGCCGACAATGACTACCTGCTGTTCAACGAGACCTTTCGCTACCGGGTACAGCGGTTTTGGCTTCAGGGAGAACGCGTCGGCCAGCTTGAAACCTTCGCCGACAACCTGCCGGGGTTTCCCGATGGCATCTCCCGCAGTCCACGCGGGGGCTATTGGCTAACCCTGGTGGCGCCACGCAGCGACCTGCTGGATCGCCTGCACCCCTACCCCTGGGCAAAAACACTGCTGGCCAGAATTCCCGAATCCATGGTGCCAGAGCCGCCCCGGTTCGGGTTTATACTGGCGCTGGATACCAACGGCACTGTGATCGCCAACCTGCAAGACCCCGCCAGCGAGCGCATCTTCGCGGCCTCTTCGGTTGAGGAGTATGACGGTCACCTCTATATCGGTACCTTGACGGGTAACTGGGTAGGGCGTTACCCCTTACACAACGAACCAGAAAGCCAACATGCCCCCTGACGACCTGGACAGACTGCTGGACACACTACCCGACGTGCGCGACGGCCTGACACGGACTGAGCGCATCGTGCTCTACGTGCTGCAGGAGACCCAACGGGAGCTGAACGGCCGCAATGTGCCCACTGCAATGCTTTATGGGCGGGTGCTTGAATACGTGAATATCAGTGAAGCGGAATTACACGGCCACCTGAACCGGCTGGGCGTGCAGGGCAGCGGCAGGTACTGACCCGCACAAAGGCGATGCCTGTCACGCCTGACCAACAGCACCCTGAACGCCAGCCGGTAACATGCCCTGCTGGTCTTCCGCATAGTGCTGAACACCCGTTTGGGTGGCGTTACGTGACTGTTTGCGCCTGGCTATCCGGCTTCGCGTTTTGGCTTCCAGACGCGTACCCCAATAGCCGCCGCCGTTCTTGGCACCACTGTGTTCCGTTTTCACTGTCATGCTCCACGCCAACCTTGTCTTAGTTCTTCGCCACTAACCAGCGTTCTGGCCGCCTTTCCCGATAAGCCACGAGGTTGGGGGCGCCGCTATACAGAGTGTCGATAAAAACAGTCCGCTCCTCCCACATCACCTCCATATCCCATAGGCAGAAGGCGTAACTTGCGGGATCTTCCACCCAGGCGCCCCCCAGATTTACAGACACCCGTGTGAACAGCTCATTGTCATTGCCCCAGTAGCAAAGCACGAGGTACTGCATCCCGGCACCATCGTGACAGATAGCAAAAGCGGGCGTGTTGGCCCAGTCCAGTGCCAGCGCCTTTTTTACCCGGCTCAGGCGGGCCAGATAGGGCTCCGTGTCTACAGGCTGATGGGCCGCTGACACGGTGTATAGCTTGATGCCGTCCTCATCCAGCCAGTCAGGGGAGGTTTGGGTCAGTCGGGGCTTGAACATGGTTAAGAGGCTCCCTGCAACGGGTGTATAATGATATCAGGTTGTCAAACCGAGACTAACCCGGAGGAGTTAACAGTATGCCAACCATTGGCTGGATCTTTATCCTGCTTGCTATCGGCATGGTGTTGGGCAGCCTGATGCTGCTGCGGGATACCGCCAACAGCATGCCCATCAGCAAGGACAAGCTGAAAAAGATACGTCAGCGCCAGGCAGAACTGGAGGCCGAGGAAGAACAGAAATCCGGCCGCGATTGAATCATCTGGCCTGCCAAAAGCGCCTCGTGGCACCAAATGACTAGTGAATGACCTTTGCACCTCTCTGCTACCCCGCCTGTGACCTGTAGGCTTGTGCCATGCAATTAACGCCTGCGTGGCAAAAACACAATAACAGTCGCTGACAGAGAGAATACTATGAACGCTAAAGCCTCATTCCCGGTTCGTCGTCAGGATTTCGACTTTGCCGAAGTATCACGTCACTGGGTCGATAATGACCCGTTCATGACGCATTTTTTCAACAGCCTGTCAGCCCTGTTTCCCGACGGCGAGCGCTTCTTCGTGGACAGCGTCCGTGCGGTGCGAGAACAAATCAAGGACCCGGTACTGCAGAAGGAAATCGGCGCTTTTATAGGCCAGGAGGCCATGCACGCCAAAGAGCATCATAACTTCAATGCCGGTGCCAAGGCTCAGGGCTTTGATATCGAGCAGCTTGAGCGCTGGACCAATTTCCTGATCACACTGGTGAAAACCGTACCCTTCCTCAACAACAAACGTTGTCATCTGGCAGGCACTGTGGCGCTGGAACACTTCACCGGTGTGCTGTCCGCGCGTCTGATGAAGCGCCCGGATATCAGCGAAACACTGGAACCCACCATGCGGGAGCTGTGGTTGTGGCACTGCGTGGAAGAAAACGAACACAAGGCGGTTGCCTTTGACACCTATCGACAGCTCTATGGCAACAACGCCGCGGACTACGTGATCCGCATGTCCATCATGGCCCTGGCCACCGTCTTTATTCTCGGCGCGGTGCACGTGTTTACCGCCAAGCTCATGAGTCAGGACGGCCAGCTGCTTAACCTCAAATCATGGGGCAAAGGCCTGTGGCGTATCTGGGGACCAAAAGGGATGTTCTCCCAGAACATCATTGAATTCTTCGACTACTTCCGCCCGAGCTTCCACCCCTGGGATCACGACACCAAGGACTTGCTGGAAGAATACACGGCCAAACTCAATCTGGCCCGCTAACACCTCCCTCAGTACGCCAAAAGGCCCCGGACTTCCGGGGCTTTTTCGTTATACAAATATCAATGGCAAGTTCATGTCACTAAATCATACTGGCCGTCTATCTTTAATGAGAGCAAAAACATAACAACACGCAGCCATCCAGGCAGGCGGGCACTATGAGCAAGCTGAACCAATCTGATGTTCTCGTTGCTGGCGGCGGGCTGGCGGGCATTGTTGTGGCACTGGAAGCACTACGGGCGGGTAAGCGCGTCACGCTGGTTGACCGGGACACACCCGACCGGCTGGGCGGACTGGCGCTTTGGGCGTTCGGGGGCATGATGCTGGTTGGCACGCCGCTACAGGCCCGCATGAGAATCCCGGACACCCCGGAACGAGCCCTGCAGGACTGGCTCAGTTTTGGCGAGCTGGCAGCCGATGACACCTGGCCCCGGCAATGGGCCCGCTACTACGTGGAGCATTCCCGCTCCGATGTCTATGACTGGCTGCGCAACGAGGGCCTGAAATTTTTGCCCGCCGTCAATTGGGTGGAGCGCGGCCGTCACGGTGACGGTAACCGCCTGCCCCGCTATCACGTGATCTGGGGCACCGCCCGGGAGCTGATTCGCTGCCTGGTCGCCGCTCTGCATGCCGCCAACACCGACAATCGGCTTACCCTGTGCCACCAACACCGTATCACCGGCCTGGTGCATACCGCCGGTAAACTGGCCGGTGCTCACGCCGTTAATGAAACCAGCGGGGAGGACGTCGAATTCAATGCGCCGGTGGTGGTGCTGGCCATGGGCGGCCTCAACGGCAGCCATGATGAATGCCGGGCCAACTGGCCTGCAGGCCGCCCACAAACCACGACTATGCTCAACGGTGCCCACCCCTACGCTGACGGCCGCCTGCATCACTGGGTGGCAGATCACCTGGCCGGGCGCATTACCCATGCGGGAGAGATGTGGAACTACGCTGCCGGGATTACCCACCCCTACCCTCACTTTCCCGGGCACGGCCTGTCCACCATACCCTGTAAATCGGCACTGTGGCTGAACCACCGGGGTGAGCGCATCGGGCCGGAACCTCTGGTTACCGGCTTCGACACTCACTGGCTGTGCCAGCGGGTGACTGAGCAGGACAAGCCCTGGACCTGGCACCTGCTGAACTGGCGCATTGCTGCGAAAGAGCTGGCACTGTCCGGTGCGGAGCATAACGCCCGCATCCGCGACAAGCAGTTCCCTCTGTTCGTCAAAGACCTGCTACTGGGCAACCACAACCTGGTTCGGCAACTGCAACGGGAAAGCCCGGACTTTCTGGTCGCTGATAGCCTGCCAGCCCTGGCTGACCGCATGAATGCCCTCACCAGCTCTCTCGATGTCAGCCACGAAGTACTGCAAGCTACCGCCGATGCGTTTGATGCCAACTTCCTGGCGGGTAAACGCCTCCAGAATGACCCCCAAATTCGTATGATTCAGCACGCCCGGCAATGGGGCCCGGACCGGTTGCGGACCTGCAAACCGGCGCCCCTGCAGCGGGCTGGCAACGGCCCCTATATCGCCATCCGTTTGCAGTTGATTACCCGCAAGAGCCTGGGGGGCCTGCAAACAGATCTGCAAAGCCGGGTACTGGATGCCCGCGGCCAGCCCATTGATGGCCTTTACTGTGTCGGTGAAGCCGCCGGATTTGGCGGTGGCGGCGCCAACGGCAAGCGTTCACTGGAAGGCACCTTCCTGCCGGGCTGCATCATGACCGCACGGGCCGCCGCACGTTCATTTCTGACGGAGCGTTGAGTCACTACAAACATTGGCCAGCCCTGACCGGGCACCTATCATTAGCGCACAAGCTCACAGCGTGGAGAACAAGAATGGCAAACGGCGCACAAGCCCTGATGAAAACCCTGGCGGATGCGGGCGTGGAAGTCTGCTTCAGCAACCCCGGCACCAGCGAGATGCACTTTGTCGCCGCGCTGGACAGCGAGCCCCGCATGCGGGCCGTACTTGCCCTGTTTGAAGGGGTCGCCACAGGGGCTGCTGACGGCTATGCCCGCATGGCCGACAAACCCGCCGCTGTGCTGCTGCACCTGGGTTGCGGCCTGGGTAACGGGCTGGCCAACCTGCATAACGCCCGTAAGGGCAAGGTACCGGTCATCAACATCGTCGGTGACCATGCCACCTACCACGTGCAATATGACGCACAGCTGCAGTCTGATATCGAAACTGTTGCCCGCAACGTATCACCCGGTTTTGTGCGCACCTCCACCAGCACCGCAAACCTGTGCCGTGACGCCGCAGAAGCCATCGCCGCCGCCCGCAGCCGCCCGGGCCAGGTGGCAACCCTGATCCTGCCCGCTGATGTGTCCTGGGGTGACGGTGGCGTACCCAGCGCGCCCTTGCCCATCCCGAAACCGGCCCCCGCCGATGACGCCACGGTAGACGCCATCGCCCAGGCCATAAAAACCGGCAAAAAAACCGCCCTGCTGCTGGGTGGCCAGGCGCTACGGGAGCCAGCCATACTGGCGGCGGCACGGCTTGCCGCCCACAGCGGCGTCAAACTGTTCGCCGAAACCTTCCCCACCCGTATGGAGCGGGGTGCGGGCCTGCCGTATATTGAACGGATCGCCTATCTGGCGGAACTGGTGGGTGTGCAGCTGGCCGATATCGAACACCTGATACTGGTGGATGCCAAAGCGCCGGTATCCTTCTTTGCCTACCCCGGCAAAAAAAGCTATCTGGTGCCGGACAAATGCACCCTGCATACCTTGTCCGCCCCCCATGAGGATGCCACCGCCAGCCTCAACAAACTGAACCAGCGCCTGGGCGCCAGCGCCGCCGAACCAAAACGGCAAGCCGCACAGCGCCCGGACCAACCCAAGGGCAAACTGACAGCAGAAAAGGTCTGTAAAGCCATCGGCCATCTGTTGCCTGATGAGGCCATTATCGTTGATGAGGCCATCACCTCCGGCCTCATGCTGCCCGCCATGACCGCTGGCGCACCCCGCCATGACCTGATCACCCTCACCGGCGGCGCGATTGGCCAGGGCCTGCCCAATGCCGTAGGCGCTGCCATCGCCTGCCCAGATCGTCCGGTCCTGGCACTGATTGGTGACGGTACTGCCATGTACACCATTCAGGCCCTATGGACACTGGCGCGGGAGCAGCTCAACGTCACCGCCATCATTTTCAATAACGCATCCTATTCCGTACTCAATATTGAACTGGAACGGGTCGGCGCCGAAGAGGCAGGCCCCAAGGCCAAATCCCAACTAGACCTGCAGGGCCCGGTGATCAACTTCGCCCAGATGGCCCAGAGCATGGGCGTCCATGGCGTGCGGGTAGACACCGCCGAAGACTTCAACAAAGCCCTGGAGTATGCCCTCACCCACCCCGGCCCGCACCTGATTGAAGCCATAGTGCCAGAGTCCCTCAACGGCGTGAAACGCCGCGTCCTGCCCTGGGTCCTGCGCTCACTCCCCAGCCTGCCCACCGCGGTAACCCGGGCACTCAAGCGCAAGATTGCGCCCTGAACCGATACCCGGTGTGGCACATCAAAGGTGTCACACCGGGTAGCCTCAATGGGTGGAGCCGCCGGGACGCTGCCTACGATGCAGACTGCGTATTCGGCGATACGGCCGGAGTCTCCACTCCCTGCTTGGCAGGTACATAGGGCCGCACATCCCAGCAGAAATAGCGCTTCAAAGCACTATTCGCTTCATCATCTTTTTGACGCCAGCCGTAGACTTTGGGCTTACTGGTCTCTATTGCCAGGGTGCCAAAAACGAGCCAGTCGTAGATCGCCAGCGTGGACGTCACGTTTTTGGCTGAGTTGGGGCCACGCGCATGGTGATGGTGATGCTGAGTGGGGAATACCAGAATATGAGCCAGCGCCCACATTGTCTTGCGTACCCAGGCCCAGCGATGGTTATGGAAGTAAAGGTCATAGTTCCAGTTGACATGGGTATGCGCGGCCCACAGCCCCTTGAATACAGTGGCAATCAGGAAGACTTCGACCAGCCCCAGATAGAGGCATAACAGCTGGAACGTGTAGTTTGGCATGATAAACCACCACGCCCACCCGTTGACAAAGGTTTGAGTCACCGTGAGCTGCCCCTTGTTATCCTGGCCGCCCGACATATGGTGGGGACGATGGTTCATCTTATAGAACGCTTGCACCCACTGCAGGATCCTGTTTTTGGGCCTGCGCCGGTGGGCAAACAAGTGGAAACTGCCGTGGATAAACTCTTCTATACAAAAGAAAATAATCAAGGTTGGCCAAAAATACGCCTGCTCAAGCCAGGCCAGCGAACCGGCGCTGCCCGGAATGAGCGTAGACAAAGCAAGGGCCAGGATCAAAAGCACCAGCGGTCGCTGTATCACCACCATCATGAAGGTGGCCAGGAACGCCATATGCCAATCCTGCTTTGTTTTGCGACCTTCCCTGGCGCGGCCACTGAGCACCTCCCAGGCAGCCGCAATCACGATAAAAATCATCACCAACAGCGTCAGAGTTTGATTTTCCATTATTGTTCTCCCAGACAAGGGGTTCATTACAACCGCTAACGTAATCCACATCTGGTATATTTTTCTATTCAATATGTTGTATAACTATTATCCATGAAGCTGAACTTACGAAGTGTTGACCTTAATCTGCTGCCGGTGTTTGATGCCATCATGGAAGCGGGGCAACTGACGCGGGCCGCGGACAATCTGGGCATGAGCCAGCCCGCGCTCAGTGCCGCCTTGCAGCGCCTGCGCCACACGCTCGGTGACCCACTTTTCATCCGTACACGGCAGGGCATGCTGCCGACACCTCGCGCTCAGGAGCTGCATCTCCGGCTCAACAAACAGCTGGCAGACCTGCGGGACACCCTGGACCCAGCCAATAGCTTCGTACCGGCCACCAGTCAACGTCGGTTTATCGTGCTTAGCAATGACCATTTTGAGCTGGTGGTGCTGCCCTCATTGCTATCACGCCTGAAGGCGGAGGCACCCCATGTCGTGGTGGAGGTAACGCTGGCGGATGATTCCATGCCCGAAAAGCTCTACACCACGCAGGCTGACCTTGCGGTGGATGCATTCGCCACCGAATGCGGCCAAATGAATCGGCACGTGCTGATGGAAGAGCGTTTAGTGGTTGTGGCGCGCAAAGATCACCCGACAATGCATGGTCATTGCAGCAAACAACAGTTTCTGGATGCAGAACACGTGGTTTTGCCTGACCGAAACCGGCGTCTGCCGCTGGATCAGATCCTCAACGAGCCCGGCTGGCAGCGCCGCACTGGCGCCCGGGTCACCCAGTTCGCCAGCATGCTCGCCACCTGCAGCCGGTCTGACCTGATTGCTACGGTTCCCGAACGTGTGGCACGGCAGTTCGCCAATGCACTGGGCCTTCAAACCATGCCTTTCCCGGCGAACATCCCCCCCCTCCCGATCTACCTGGTTTGGTCACCGGCACTGGAAAACGACCCCGCTCACCGTTGGTTCCGGCATCATTTAATGGCCAGCGTTGCCAGTTGACCTATTGCCTCGGCCGTCGTGGATTTCTGGTCGGCAAGACGAGCCCCCGTTTACGATACGGCTGGTGAATACTTTCGCTACCGGGTATTGTGAAGCCGCTGGTGTTGGCGCCCGCGCTGAGAGCCCTCGTTCAATTAAGCCAAGTAGTAAACCATGCTCAAAATAACCAATGCCGTCGAACTGGCTGACTGGGAAATTGAAATCACCCAGATCCGTGCTCAGGGCGCGGGGGGCCAGAACGTTAACAAGGTCGCCTCAGCGGTGCATCTGCGCTTTGATATCCTGCGCTCCAGCCTGCCGCCCTTTTACAAGGAACAGCTGATGGCCCTGTCGGACCAGCGTGTCAGCAAAGACGGCATCATCATTATCAAGGCGCAGTCATTCCGCACACTGGAACTCAACAAAGAGGATGCGCTGCAACGCCTGAAGGCACTGATTCTGGAGGCGGCAAAGCAGCAAAAACCCCGCCGCCCCACCAAGCCCACCAAGTCATCTCAGCGGCGGCGTGTTGACAGTAAAACCAAGAAGGGAAAAACCAAAGCTCTGCGGGGCAAGATAGACCTCTGAAGCGGGCAGACACAGGCCTCTGCGTCCGCCCCGCCCCTGAGAAAGCATAACTACTGGGCGCAGTAGCCGCCGTCCACCACATAGGTGTTGCCGTTACAACCGGTGGCGCCGTCAGAGAACAGGAACACCGCCATAGCCGCACACTCCTCATTGGTGACATAGCGCCCCAGCGGCACTCTGGAGGCAAACATCTTGTGTACCTCCTCCCCATGCCCGGGATTCGCCTGCTCTTCAATAGAGCGCATCATGCGGTTGTCCACCGGCCCGGGGTTCAGGGTATTGACACGGATACCTTCCGGCCCCAGTTCTGCTGCCAGACATCGCATCATCCCCACCACTGCATGCTTGCTGCTTACATAGGGCGACAACCCTGCTGCACCGCGCAAACCGGCCACGCTGGACGTAACCACAATGCTTCCACCCCCCGCTTTACGCAGGCCAGGAAGTGCGGCCTCCACCCCAAAGCGCACGCCATGGACGTTGACAGCAAAGACCTTCTCCCACGCAGCATCGGAGCGGGAATCAAACGGCCCCACCTCGCCTTCAATACCAGCATTCAGAAAGACACCATCCACCCGGCCAAAGTGTTCCAGTGCCGCTGCAATCATGCGTTCGTTGTCTTCACGGCGGCTGACATCCACCGCCAGGCCCACTGCACGTTCACCCAGTGACCGGGCAATGGCCTCCACGGGCGTTGACTCAAGATCAGTAATAACGACGCTGGCGCCCTCGGCATACGCCATCCTGGCGGTGGCCTCACCGATACCACCCGCTCCGCCGGTTATCACAATCACTTTTCCACTCAACCTGCTCATCATGCAGCTCCTTTCTATGTCAGTTTCCGGTTTATAACCCCTGCCTACACCATAGCAAGTTATGCCATAACTGCCCGGCTAACACTGATCCCAGTCAGGAAAAACGCAAGACGGCAATGATCAGGGCCCCTCATAAGGGGCCCCAGTCAGGCGTGCTTCACCAAACTCACACCGAACAGCAGAATGACTGCACCGATGGTCGCCATAATGATAGAACCCAGGAGCCCACCCGCAGTAATACCAAACAGGCCAAACAGAAAACCACCCAGTAAGGCACCGATGATCCCGACAACGATATTGCCAAGAAGTCCAAATCCGCTTCCCTTAACCAGGTTACCTGCAAGCCAGCCAACCAACGCACCAATAGCCAAAAAAATGATTAAACTCATGATATCCATGTTGCCTCCAATGTCCGCGCCAGGCCAGTCACAGACTTAACTGTGCGAACGAAATGATTTTAACTGCCCGGTATGAACGTGACACCGGGCAATTTCCCGTCTCGACTTAATGGCCCACTGCAACTACGAGCCCAAGCCTACCGGGGTCTATCCGGGTTCTCGATGATGATTTCGACACGACGGTTCTGCTGCCGGCCCGCTGCATTTGCGTTGCTTGCTACCGGCCGATCCATCCCCACGCCTGATGTGGTAAGACGCTGCGGGGCAACACCCCTCTGGGTCAGATAGCTTCTGACGGAATCGGCACGACGTAACGACAGCGACTGGTTGTATTCAACGCTACCAACGCTATCCGTATGCCCCTCAATGTGCGCGCGGCGGTCAGGGTACTGACTCAGAAAGCTCACCAGCCTGTCGAGATTGCTACTGGCGCCCCGTTGAAGCTCGGCACTGCCTGTGGCGAAGAGCACATCACCCAGCGTCAGCACCACACCACGATCCGTTATTTCAGCCTGCAGAGCGTCAATCTGCCGTTGAAACTCAGACCGCTCCAGCGTGGCAGCAGCCGCAGCATCGGCCTCCGAGACCCGTGCCGCATCCGCGGCACTGCGAGCCCGGTCAACTTCGAGGGTTCGAGCCTGTAACCTTGCGGCATCGCGCTCCTCGCCAAGCCGGAGTCGCTGATCCTCGGCATACCGGGTCGTGGCCCTGGTTTCAGCGATGGCTACTGCCCGCTCCGCCATGTACACCCTGTGCTCGCCCAGCGCTGCATCGTCTGCAGCCAGCGGCTGCTCTGCGATACGTACCGCCTCTTCCGCGGCTCTGATTTCAACCCGGGCACGGTCCGCCAGGGCAGGATCCTGCTGCAGCAGTGTCAGTTGATTGCGTGCATTCTCGGCACCTTGAGGTGGCGCGGGGCTCATGGCACAGGATGTAACCAGAACCGATGAGAGCACCAACGCGGAAAGCCGGAATCCCCGTTTGATGGTTTGACCTGTGTGAATGTTCATTGCTGGTCTCCTGCGCGCCGCATTTCTTCAGTTAAAGCATCTGCACCGCGCCCCATTTCCCGATTAATAGCAGCCGCCTTGGCAGACTCGGTGCGCGCTGATGCAAGTTCCGCTGCGATTGTTGCTTCCAGCGCCAACCGCTCAGCTTCTGTCATGCGCTCCGCGCGAACAGACTGCTCCGCCTTTTCCAGCTTTTGCATGGCCTCATCGAATTCGGCCCCCGCATGTTGCCGCGCACCGGCTTGTTCCGCACTGGCTATAGCCTCCTCAGCCGCCGTCAGTGCACCAGTAGGTGGTTGCGGCGAGGTGACACACGCCGTCAGCAGGACCGTTGCCACGCCTATGGTCAAAGCGCCACGGATACGATCTCCAAACCTTTGGTTAATTGACTGATACATGTTGATTCTCCCTTGCGAGCCGGACGAAGCCGGACTCTGACTCCTCGACTATAGGCCTATGGGAGCAGCCACTCTGTATGCTAGCGAACCGATGGGGGAGTTTTTTGCGCAAAGTCGGCCTGAGAAGGAGGTCGAATGACTATGTCTGAGGATTCTGACAGGGTGAAACTAAGAAACTAAAGGGAAGAACTGCCTGCGGTGAACCACCGCAGGCAGTGAGCCGAAACGGGCCCGGCTCAGTCTTTGTGGGCGTCTTCAAAGGATTTAAGCTGTTTCTCAGCCTCTTCCCTTGTCAGGCCATAAGCGGTCTGGATTTCGCCGGCCAGCTCATCGCGCTTGCCAGCAATCACATCAAGCCGATCATCTGTCAGCTTGCCCCACTGTTGTTTTACTTTACCTTTAAACTCTTTCCAGTTGCCTTGAAGCGTGTCTTTGTTCATTTCGTTTCTCCTTTTCAGACCGGGACGGATCGGGCAGCCAGCTGAGAATCACACGCAACGGACCGCCGAGAAGCCACTTTGCCTCGCAGTAAAAGCCTGGTCTGTACGCTGTCACACGCAAGCGCGCTCAAGATGGCAGGTGGCATGCAGATGCCTGCTTTCTGCAGGTAACTTGAAGATCCGAGGAGCCTCGGTGGTCTAGCGAACAGAAGTACCCCTGTCATTGCTTCATATTTTCACAATAACCAGTCTCTGGACTTCACCACCAAGCACCATGCGGGTTTACATTGTGGGAGAACGCAATGTCATTAACAGACATGTCGTTAAAGGAAGACTACGCATCTCACCCCAGGCTCCGAGGCGGAAATCATCTGATTGATTGTTTACCGCCTTTACAACGCGCTGCAGTCCTGGCTTTGTGTGAGCCCATTGAACTCGCCGTCGGCACGGTGCTCAGTGAAGCGGGCCAGCCCTACAGGCATGCCTATTTTCCGGTTCGTGGCGCCATCTCTCTGGCCAGTCAGTGCTCGGGCCACCCGCCATTTGAGACAGAAAGCATCGGTTATCAGGGTATGCTGGGCGCCACCCTGGCACTGAACATCAATCTCGCGTCCCAACGCAGCGTTGTTCAAACGCCGTGTATAGCGCTACAGGTAACAGCCAAGCAACTCCAAAAAGCCCTCAGGGATCACCCGGCACTGCTACAGATTGTGCAACGTTACTTATTTACAGTTTATGCTGCGCTACAGCAAACAGCCGTTTGTGTGCGCTTTCATAGTGTGGAGGAGCGTCTGGCACGCACCTTGCTGCTAGCCCATGACCGGGACCAAACCAATCACTTGCCAATGACGCACCGACTGCTGGCCGGGATACTGGGCGTGCAGCGTGGAGCCGTTACCCTTGCGGCCATAAAGCTACAGCGGGACGGGCTGATTCATTATCGTCGCGGCAAGGTCTCCATTCTCAATCGCAGGGGGCTTGAGGCCAAGGCCTGTGAATGCTACCGGGTAAGCTCAGTACACGACACAACCCCCCATTCACCGCCTGGAAAAACCTCCCCTTATGTGCGGTACCGTACAGACGGCAAGTAGAGCCCGCACCAGACTCCCCTTCCTCACACAACACTTGTGCGCGGGTTGCGTACTACCGCCTATCTAACCAGTGACCGGTAAACTACAATCTCCTGCACAAGTGGATTGGTAAAGGAATGCATTGACGATGTCCACGGCGCCCTGCCCAACTCAAAACCACCTGCTCGCTGCATTGCCTACTGAAATCCAGCAGCGCATTTTCCCTTACCTTGAAGAAACCTCCATGCCTATCGGAACGGTGCTCTACGAGCCCGGGGATAGAATGCGTCATGTGTATTTCCCCACTGACAGCATCGTGTCATTGCTCTACGTTATGGAAAGCGGTGCATCGGCGGAAATATCCATCGTCGGTAACGATGGCCTGGTGGGCATATCCTTGTTTATGGGCGGCGAAAGCACATCGAGCCGCGCTATTGTGCAGAGCGCAGGTACTGCGTTCAGGCTGCCAGGGCAACGGCTAATTGATGAGTTCAACCGCCACGGCGAGTTAATGTCAGTGGTTCTGCGCTACACCCAGGCTTTGATCACCCAAATGGCCCAAACCGCCGTGTGCAACCGCCACCACTCTATTGACCAGCAGCTGTGTCGCTGGCTGCTGCTATCACTTGACCGGCTGCCCTCAAACCATCTGGTCATGACCCAGGAGCTCATCGCCAACATGCTGGGTGTGCGCCGGGAAGGCGTGACTGAAGCCGCGGGCCGATTGCAGCATCTCGGCGTCATCGCCTATAAGCGCGGTCATATCGAAGTGTTGGACCGCCCTAAGCTTGAGACGCTGTGCTGTGAGTGCTATGCCGTTGTGAAAAAGGAATCAGATCGTTTACTGAATACCCCCTGCCGCAGGATTCGATAACAGCTGGGGCGGCAAGCCCGTCTCCGCAATATGAGAAGTTGGTGTGTTGCCGTACAGACCCGGTGGAGTGCCTTGCCTAAGCTGGGGACTCTTGATCAATTTCTTGACCAAAGGTATCCGGATGACAACCTTAACGACGGATGGCGCCACCACCAAGAACCCGGGAGCGACGAATTCGAGCTGCAGCGCCTGCGAGGCCAGAAAACGCCCGATGGGCTCGTTTGATGCCTTCTCGTTCGAAGATATGGCTCAGATCACACTGGATGCCATCGGCGACGCCGTGCTCGTGGTTGACCCCGACGGCAAGGTGATTTACCTCAACCAGGTGGCCGAGGCAATGACAGGCTGGTCAAGCGAACAAGCCATCGGCCGGGCGGTCGAGCAGGTATTCTTTATTTTCGACGGTACCACCCGCGAGCGTGCAGTCAGCCCGGGCCAGCGCGCCATCGACGAAGGGAAAATCGTGGAACTGGCGCTGGGCAGCGTACTGGTGCGCCGCGACGGCAGCGACCTGGCCATTGAGGACTCTGCCGCACCCATTCACGATAGCAAGGGACAGGTGGCCGGTGCCGTGATTGTATTCCATGATGCCAGCCGGTCCGGCTCAGAGATACAGAAAATGAGCCATCACGCCCAGCACGACTTTCTGACCGGCCTGCCCAACCGGATGTTGCTCATGGAGCGGCTCACCCAGGCGGTTGGCATGGCACACCGCCACAACAAGCATATCGCCTTGCTGTTTCTGGATCTGGATCACTTCAAGGCAATCAACGACACCTTCGGCCATAGCGTTGGTGACCACCTGCTACAGGAGGTCGCGACGGAGATCAGCGCCTGCGTGCGTACAACCGATACCGTCTGCCGACATGGCGGCGATGAGTTTGTGGTGTTACTGACGGAGATTAATGAACGAGATGACGCGGTACAGATCGCCGAAAAGTTGCTGGCACGATTTCAAGCACCACGGATGATCGATGGCCACGAGTTTCAGGTAAGCCTCAGCATAGGCATCAGCATTTACCCGGAGAACGGGCTGGATGCCGACGCCCTGATGCACCACGCCGACACCTCCATGTACACCGCAAAAAAAGGCAGCCGGGGTAATGGCAACGAGAATGGGCACGACAAGCATCAATGACCTCATCGGTGGCCTCATTAAGGCCACGCCACAACATCTGATAGCCCAGAACCACGCCATGCCTCCAGTAAAGCCAATGAACCATCGTGTCAGCGGGCAGTCCTGGCACACCACATCCCCCGCAACACAGTAATCACCAGCACCCGGAAGCATCGGTGCCCCTGCAATGTTGCTCACCGTACCGACCTACACAAAGCAATCAGCAATACTGGTCCTGAGCTTCGCGGATAGCGAGGCATTTCAGGAGAAACCATGATGAGTGATCAAAACAAACAAGGCAACAACCCCAACCCACGCCAACCGCAGCAGCAACAAGGTGAGCGTCCAACCAACGAAAAGCAACGCCAGCAAGAGCAGTCAGAGCAGAAGCGCCAGCCACAAAAGCCTGGCCAGCAACAGCCGCCTGCAGGCAAGCAGCAGAAGTAGCCTTATAGGCTGATGCAATAGCTGAAAGTAGTTAGGGGCCTTGATTAAGGCCCCTATTTACTTACAGTCAATTGCTCAAATTATCTTCGAGCAAGCCTTACCTGGGGTCAGAAGTTGTAGCCCAACCCAACGGTGTAGGCCCAGGCACCATCATCCCGAAAAGAGTTGGACGCATCACGGGTGCTGGTGAACAAAAACTGGTACTCCACTCGGGCCAGAAAATACGTCTTGTTAAGGACGTAATGCTTCAAGCCCGTCTCCAGACCCGCGAAGGTGCTGTTCTTCACGCCATCTCCGTAGACAGCACCAAGGCTGGCACCGACAAAGGGCCGCGCGCTACCGTCAAGAAACTGATAGTTCAGATAACCTCGGGTTGAACCGTTCCAGAAATCATCCTTGATACTTTCCCCTTTGATACTGGCGTAGTTGACGCTCTGCCTGATACCTGCAACCAGATCGTTTTGCAGGTACCAGCCCAGATCGCCGCTTACCCCGAATCCTCCGCTATTGAAGCTGCGATCATTACTGCCGGTCCCTGAAATGGAAAACTCCCGGTCACCCAGCGCTGGGCCAGTGAGGGGGGATTGTGCCGATGCGGCCATAGGCAATGCACCGACGAGAAGGCAAAGGCTGATTGCCACAGTGTTTACTCTGGTCATGAAAGACTCCTGGTTTAATCACACTTGTGCTTGTTACCAGTGCCTCAATGGCAACTGGCTCAATCTGCGCTTCGCGAATACCAGGTTAGTCAGCCGGCACGAATGCACCCTTCCAGAGTCGCCTCCTCGCTCTCGAATGTCTGTACGCAAGCGCACCCAGCGAACACCAGAAGCACTCGTTCACCAACCGCATCCTATGAGACCACTACGTTAGGTAGCGTACCGACCGGAACGCGGCCTTGCCTTACCGTGAAGCTTCGCCCTGCGACAAACGCAAGCTGTGGTTAAACGCAGGCCTCAATCAACACAATCACACAGAGATCAACTCATGAACAAACACCAGGTCAATACCAGCCAACCGGTATCTCACGACACCCCAATGAGCGATTCAGCAACCCAACCCAAGGCCAGCACCCTGGCCTATGACAAGCAGCCTGCACTCACGTTGCTGAGTGCCAGCACCGTCACCGGTGACGAAGTCTGCAACATGCAGGATGAGAAGCTCGGCAAGATTGAAGACATCATGCTCGATATCACGGAGGGCAAGATTCGTTACGCGGTTTTGTCGTCGGGCGGATTTCTGGGCGTAGGTGAACGCCTGTTCGCGATTCCATGGAAGGCCCTCAAGCTCGACCGCGAAAACAAACGTTTTATCCTTGACGTGGATCTTGACCGGCTGAAAAAGGCATCAAGCTTCGACAAGGACCAATGGCCGGAAATGGCGGACCCCTCCTGGGCTTCAGCTATCGAGTCCTACTACACCAAATGATTGGATTTACAGTCACGCCCATTCACAGGGGCGCCCTTTAGCGATCAATAAGGAGACTGACATGGCGAGTCGCAGCATTTTAGCTATGGTACTGCTTGTGATCGGCCTGATTCTGCTGTTCATGGCCTACCAATCCTCCCAGAGCCTTGGGGATCAGGTAACAGAGGCCTTTACCGGCCGTTTTACTGACGCCACCTTATGGCTTCTGATTCTTGGCGCCGCAGCGTCCGTGACAGGTGTAGGCCTGTTGCTGGTCGGCAGGTCTGCACGCAGTTAATCCGGAATACGGACCGACGCGATGCCACAGTACGGGCTGGCATCGCGATTTAACGGGACGGGGTATAAGGACCATGGCGCCATAGAGACAAGACGCTACCTTGAAAGACTCGCTTTCAGGTGCGCTGCGCAAAGCACAGGCCTGCTGAAGAATTCCTGTAGCGCCTGTACCACCGACAGCGGGCGTTCATGGTGGGGAAAATGACCACCCCCGACATGTGGTTTACCGCACAGTCAAGTATGCGAAAACAGACCATAGTCAAGCCATTAGCACACCGAAAGGGCGTGCGCGTATGCAGACGCTTATGCCATGATCGGTTACTATGGACTGAGGAGCCTCGCACATGGACACAACCGTTGATCAAGCCAATCTCTCTATGACACTGCGAAGCAAAGCAGAAGCGCAGTTGCGGGCGGGCACCACCCCCAAAGCCGGTCACTCCCCTATGGGTGCTGACGCCTTACGCCTGCTTCACCAACTGGCCAGCAGTCCTGCCAGAGCTGATGACGCCCTCAAATTGCTCCATGAACTGCAAGTCCACCAAGTAGAGCTGGACCTGCAGCACGAAGAAACAGCAGCCAATGAGCAGGCACTTTTGGAAGACCTGGGGTTTTACCAGGCATTGTATGATTGCACGCCCGTCCCTCTCTGCGTGCTGGACCTTGACGGCACCATCATGCAAAGCAACCCTGCTGCTGCCGAACGCTTTGGTGTTCCACGGGAGGGTCTGGAGGGGCAGCATATCAACGCCTTTATGTCTCCCCAAAGCCGCTCCCGGGTAGCGGATCTTTTACAGCAGGTTGCCCTGAGCGGCATCACGGATACCGTCGTCACCAATCTCATTAACGAAGCCCGGCGAATGCACCTTCAGGTATCCACCATGCAAGGACATAAGTGTCTGCTTTTGGCCTGCCAAGACTTCGCGGAGCACCGCTGATTAATCTGCCTGCACTATGACCACGACGCCACCCGCTCCTCCCACGGCAGCCACACGCATAATGGGCATTGGCGCTTCCGCCGGCGGCCTGGCGCCGCTGGAACAGTTTCTTGCCCGGGTGCCTCCCCATAGCCAGATGGCTTATGTGGTGGTACAACACCTGGACCCTACTCACAAAGCACTGCTGCCGGAGTTACTCCAGCGCGCCACCCTGATGTCAGTGCGGGAAGCCACTCAAGGCATGGCCATCGAACCCGACTGCGTGTACGTGATTCCGCCAAACGCCGAACTCACTGTTGTCGATGGCACCCTGAACCTGGCAAAGCCCCTGGAACCCCGGGGAATGCGCCTGCCAATCAATGTGTTGTTTGCGTCTCTGGCCAGCGCCCAGGGAGAGCAGGCTATCGGGGTGGTGTTATCCGGCATGGGCTCCGACGGCACGCTGGGCCTGCAGGCGATAAAAGCGGTGGGCGGACTCACGGCGGTGCAACAGCCCGATACGGCGCAGTCTGACGCTATGCCCAAGAGTGCGATTGCCGCCAACTGTGCCGATATCATTGCCCCACCCGGCGAATTGCCCACCCGTATCCTGGCCTGCCTGAACCACACCCCGGCACCAGCAATACCGGATGAACAACCGGCAGACACGGCACAGCAGGCGCCCCCCCTGCAACGCATTCTTGGCCTGCTTCAACAGCGCACCCGGCACGACTTTTCACTCTACAAGCCCAGCACACTGAACCGGCGAATAGAACGCCGTATGGCCATCCATGGGATCGACACCCTGGCCCTTTACGGGGATTTCCTGGAGCACAATCCGCAAGAGATCGACCTGCTGTTCAAGGAAGTGCTTATCGGTGTCACCCGCTTTTTCCGCGATGAGGCCGTCTGGCAGTATCTCGCCGAGACGACTCTGCCGGAGCTGCTGACCCGGCAGCCCAGAGACGCTCATGTACGCGCCTGGGTGATCGGCTGCTCAACCGGTGAAGAAGCCTATTCCCTCGCCATAGTCTTTACCGAGGCGCTGGAAAAACTGCCGCAACCCCATAACCTTACGCTACAGATCTTTGCCTCCGACCTGAGCCCGGATGCCATTGCCACCGCGCGGCGCGGCCGCTACCCCGTCGATATCAGCGACAGTGTTTCAGCAGAACGCCTCAAACGCTTCTTCACCCCGGTAGACAAGGGCTACCAGATTAACAGCGACATCCGCGAACTGGTGCTGTTCGCCCAGCAAAATGTCGTGCTTGACCCACCGTTTACCCGTCTCGATCTGATATCCTGTCGTAACCTGCTGATCTACTTTGACCAAAGCCTGCAGCGCAAGCTTATTCCGCTGTTCCACTACAGCCTGCGTCCCGATGGGGTGCTACTGCTGGGCAGTTCTGAAACAGTAGGGCGTCATGCCCAGCTGTTTGCGCCCATACAGTCAAAGCAGCGTCTCTACCGACGTCTGGACAATAACCATGGCAGCGACAGCCGGTTACCAGTAGCGTCTTTTCCACCCCTGTCCTGGATCGCCAAGGAGTTTCCCGTGTCCACCCACAGCCCATCCAGACCGCCAACGGATACCCTGCAAGCGGCAGCAGACCAGCTACTGTTGCAGGCCTATGCCCCCGCTGCGGTGGTGGTCAATGAGGATGGTGATATCGTTTACATCAGCGGGCGCACGGGCAAGTACCTGGAGCCAGCGGCGGGCAAAGCCAACTGGAACTTTCACGCCATGGTGCGGGACGGCCTTCGCACCCCGGTTGTCAGCGCCCTGCGCCAGGCAGCGAACCAGAGCGAGCCCATCCATCTGCATGGCCTGCAGGTGCAACTCCCCGGCGGCGGCACCCAGCGTGTTGACATCACCGTTCAGGCGCTGGCGGCGTCCTCCGCCCTGCGCGGCATGAAAATGATTGTGTTCAGGGATGTCGCCCTAAGCAGCCCCGGCCCGGTCGGCCGACACAAATCCAAAGTCACCCTGCAACAACCCCTTAGCGCAGAGGTGCAACAATACAGGGACGAAATCCAGACCCTGCGGGAAGAAAACCGCGCCTCCCGGGAAGAGCTGCAATCCGCCAACGAGGAACTGCAGTCAACCAATGAAGAGTTGCAGTCAACCAACGAAGAACTCACCACCTCAAAAGAAGAAATGCAGTCCATGAACGAGGAACTGCAAACCATCAATGCCGAAATGCAGACCAAGCTCGACGATCTCTCGCTGGCTCAGAGCGACATGAAAAATCTGCTCAACAGCATTGAAATCGCCATTCTGTTCCTGGATCAGAATCTCAACCTTCGCCGCTTTACTGACCGGGCATCAAAGATCATCAGTATTCGTGAAGGCGATATCGGCCGTCCCCTCAGCGACCTCACCACCAGCCTGCAGTACCCGGAGCTTAACGAGGACGCCAGAAACACCCTGAACACCCTGGCCTTCTCAGAAAAACAGGTCTCCACTAACGATAACCGCTGGTTTACCGTGCGTATCATGCCCTATCGCCGGCTGGACAACGTCATTGATGGGGTGGTTATCACCCTCCTCGACATTACCGCAACCAAGCAGCTTGAACTGGCCTTGCGCAAGGACCTGCAGCCCTGACAGAAGGGCTGCAGGTCCCCTGAGCATCACCGGATTGTCACGCAGCCTTGTCCATCCACGCTGTTGACGGCTATCAGTGCACAACAATGTGCGCAACCTAATATTCTTTCATCGGACAATGACAGATAATCGGGCTTGACCGCATGCCCCAACGGGCATGCCCTTGTCTTCGAACCGTGAAAGGACTCGCCTCATGCCTCACGCCCGCGCTGCCCGTATTCGCTCCGCCCAGTGGGCGGTGATCCTAACCAGTACTGTCATGCTTTCTGGCTGTGGCGGTGGCAGTTCCAGTGCCGACAAGCCCACACCCCCTGCGGATACCACGCCCTTTACTGGCGAGCTGCGCGGCATTCTGACAGCCCCCAACGGCACCTCCGCCATACCCGGTGCCACGGTGTATATTCCCGATGACGGCATTTCGCCACTCGCCTTCAGTGCCAGCAACATCAGTTCACAAAGTAGCGCAGACTGCGCCGAGCCACCGGTTACCAGCCTCGCCTGGGGCTGCACTGATGCGTCCGGCCGCTTCAGTTTCACTATTGACCTGCCCGCCGGCTCTACCGTCCAACTGAATGCGGTGCGCGGCGCCTGGTCCATGAGCACGCAACTGGTTCTGGACTTCGCCTTCGCAGGAACCCTGCGCTTTCCGGCAAACCCTGCCGACGGTGCAGCAAAAATTGCGGTAGTGACCGGTAGTTTCGATAACATTGAGAACGTGCTGGCCAAGATGGGCCTGGCAGAGTGGGAAGAATGGGACGGCGATCTACCCTTCCCCCTGCCACTCACCGCACAAAATCAGGTAACCGGGCACCAGGCCAGTATTGGGGTGAACTTCCAGGGTTACCGGCGTCTTGGGGACACCACAACCGCGCTGGCAAGCGATACCACCGCATCCTCAGCATCATGGAAACTGGGCTCTTTCCGCCCAGGCACGGAAACCTTCAGTATCTATGAGGGCATCTATGATTATGATTACGAGGATGAGTATGAGCAGAATCAGCAAGGCAGTGTAGAAGCTCTCGGCGGCTGGCCAGACTACCCCTTTGTCAGCACGTTGTTCGAACCGGCCGCGCCGGGTCAGCCTGCACGTATTTTTGATTACGACATCGTCTATATCAATTGCGGCGCCATTGAGCCGGAAGATCTGGAAAACGAATTCGGCATTGATAACTGGCGCGCAACCCTCCGTAACTTTGTGCACGCTGGCGGTGTGCTTTACGTCACGGATCTTTCCAGCCCGTTTATCACCGGCGCCTTCGATGACTACCTTTACTTCTTTAGCGAAGCTGATGAAATTGAAGAACTGACAGGTACTGCAGCAGATACGGACCTGAAAAACTACCTGAGAAACAGCCAGTGCATAGGCGGGAGCGCCTGTGCAACCGCAAATGGCAACCTCCAAATCTACGACTTCGGTGACGGCTGGCACCTGCTGGCACCGGTGTCAGAGATGCAGGGTACGCAGGTCGAAAAACTGGTCACCGGCAACGTCAGTAGCTACCTGCTTGATCCATCGCACAATGCCCCCAATGGCCTGACCCTCGCCTTTAACCACGGCCAGGGCAAAGTCATTTTCAGCTCTTACCACGTTTCAGGCAGCTTGGTTCCCCGACACTTCAATGCCCAGGAGCGCATCCTGGAGCGTCTGTTCTGGGTTACCACGGGCGGCTAAGCATCGAAGCGGCGCCGAGAGCCTCGGCGTCGCATTCAACCCTGGCAGGCTTCATGAAAAAGTTCATTCTGACGCTGGTGTCACTGGGCGGCTTTGTACTTGCTGGCTGGCTCATACAAGGCACCTATACTGACATTCGCTCAGCGCACAAGGTCACTGGGGTCATCACCGGTGCAGACCGCAAACCCGATGCCCACCGACGCAGCCCCCTCTACCCGACGGTACGATACCAAAGCGCTGATGGGCAAACGTTTGAGCAGCAGCTGTTTCGTGTCGCACGCACCAACACGTTCAGGGATACCGGCAAACCGATTGCCGTGCTTTATCAGCCCGCCGACCCGGAACAAGCCAAAATCAACGAGTTCCGCACCCTGTGGGGCGTGCCCTTCAGCCTACTCCTGATCAGTAGCGGCTGTGTCATCCTGGCCTGGAGCAGACGGCGCAAGCCCTGGATTATCAGCGGGTTGGTGTCACTGCTGCTGGGGTTTGCGTCTTTTTATTACTGATAGCTTTATCAACTCCCCCAAATACCGAGCATCGCGCCCACCCCCAGCACCAATGTGCCACCAACTTCACCAACGATCAGCAGAAGCATGAACAAGCCCGTTATCCAGGACGGCAACAGCCGCTGACCCAGGCGGTGAGGCCGGCGTAACTGGTTGTCTGTATCCTGCAGCAGGCCATGGATCACGTAAGTACCAATGGCAAAGGCAAAGAAAGCCAGGGCCGAAACCGCGGCCACCGTGTTCACCCATGCCGCCAGCACACTATGGACACTGAGCGCCGCCAGCAGCAGCGCAGCGAAGGCATACATCAGGGAACTACGGTGGGCAATGTCAACGTAGACCGGGGCCGTGGCCTCAGGGCTGCGCGCCATATGCCGATACTTCCAGATACCGGTCAGCAGACCCGTCATGAAAAACACCAGCGCGGCAGAGAGACAGATTTTTTCAGCCAGAGACATACAGTTACTCCTTGGTTATAGTTGAGAGCCCGAAGTATGCCGGGCCGTTGGCGGCAAAACTTGTATGTTTGGGCTGAACTATGACACAACAAAAACGCATCTGGTTAGGCGCCGACCGGGCCCTGTTTATCGGTGAACTGCCTGCCACACGGCAGCACACCCACGCGGCACCCGTGTTGCTGATTGGGCTTAGCGGACCGCTTCGTATGCAGTTTCCTGACGGCCAGCAGGAGACCTGCCACAGCGCGCTGATTGACGCGGGGGTTGAGCACGCGCTGGACAGCCGGGGCGAGACCATGGCGACCCTTTATCTGGAGCCTGACGCACCGGAAACGCGCCTGTTAAGATCCGGGGTGCTGAAACATCAGGCCGTGGCCTTTGATGTGCTACCTTCCCCCAGCCGACATAAACGACTGGAAGGCCAGCTACAGTCCTTTGAACTGGCTCCGCTACTGGGTAGATCAGCCCTTGGCCCGATCACATCAATGGATGAACGGATTACCCGTAGCCTGGCCCAACTTAGACAATGCGGTGACAAACCGCTCGGCAGGGCCTCTCTGGCCCAATTGGCAAACCTCTCAGAATCCCGCTTCAATCACCTGTTCCGGTCAGAAATGGGCATTAGTTTCCGGCGCTACCGGAGCTGGTCCAGGTTGCGATCTGCGCTCTATCATGTGGCAAGCAATCCATCGCTCACCAGCGCTGCGCTAGCCGCTGGCCTGCATGACTCCGCCCACTTCAGCCGCCTGTTCCAGGACATGATCGGGCTGCCCCCCTCCAGCGTGCTAAGCAGCGCCACAGGGGTCGAGATACTGAAGCCATAGCCGTGCTGCCCACGCCGAATGCGCATTGGCATAAAGGCAGGCCTCAGGCCACAATGACCAGAGATAGTTTTCCGATCATGAGGATCCGATATGAAAGGTACCCCCAATAGCGACGCCGCTGAGGATGCAAGTGTCTACGACAGCATGACCGGACGTATGAATGGCTTTTTATACCGGTGCCGCAACGATGCCAACTACACCATGGTTGTCATGTCTGGCAGAGTTAAGGAAATCACCGGCTACGCGCTGCAGGACTTGCTGAACAACAGAAGAGCAGCCTACGCCAACCTCATCCACCCTGACGACGCAGAAAAGGTGGATAACGGCATTGAAAAGAGCATTCAGGCAGGACGCAACTGGAATATCGACTATCGGATAAAAACCGCCAATGGCGACGAACGCTGGGTGAACGAACACGGCGGCGCTGTTCACGATGATGACGGCAACCTGATCTTCCTGGAAGGGGTGGTCGTGGATATCGGGGGGCGGAAGGAAGAAGAGGCGCTTCGAACCGAGAACCTCCAGCAAGTAGCCAGCGTCAGCGGCAACATCATTGCGGAAACACAAAAGATTCTGCACATGCTCAAATCACTGCGGCTACTGAGCCTGAATGCCAGCATAGAAGCGGCACGGGCGGGAGAGGCGGGCAGAGGGTTCGCGGTTGTCGCAGAGCATGTCAAAGAGCTCGCCGAAAGCACCGGCAAGTCTGCAGAATACATCAATGAACTGAGCAACGAGCTTGAGAAACGACTGGGGGCTAAAACCTAGTACAGCGGGAAACTCAAACCCGCTGACGCCCAAGCCCTACCCCCAGGGATCTCTGTGCCTTATGCTTTTGAATCAGCCCGCCCCGGATAGACATGATCGGGGCTTCGCCCGCGCAGAATCACCCGCGCGCCCCGCGCCGGGAGGTTGAGAATGGTCTGGCGCTGTATACGCTCCGCTGCCTTGCGGGGCACAACGAATTGCCCCCGTTTCAGCATCACCTGCAGGAAAACCCGGACCTCCAGTGCGGCAAAGTGATTGCCGATGCAGCTGTGCAGACCACCACCAAAGGGCGCGTATACACCAAGCTCATGGCGGCGGCCGAGAAAGCGCTCCGGACGGAAGGCCTGCGGGCCCTCGTACAGATCCTCACGCTGATGAATGTAGCCGATGTTGCCAACGAGCATGGTGCCTTTGGGAAGCTTATAGCCCCCCAAGGTAAAATCACCTGCCACCTCACGGGAAAATACCGGAATCGGCGGCCGCAAGCGTAATGTCTCACTCACCACCGCATCCGCATATTCATGCCCTCCTGCCTCCAGCTCAGCCTGCAGACGCGCCAGCGCAGAGGGCGTCCGCAAAACCCGTTCAAAGGCCCATGCCAGTGTTGTCGCCGTGGTTTCATGGCCCGCTATCAGCAGGGTGACAAGCTGGTCGCGGATTTCCACATCGCTAAGTAAATCCCCATCCTCGGTACGGGTTCGCAGCAACAGTGCAAGAATATCGTCCCGGGTTTCGGTTTCCGGATCATTACGCCGCCGGGCGATTTCTGAATAGATAAGCCCATCGCTCACCCTCAAGGTGTCCTGAAGACGCTGCCACTTTTTCAGGCTCACGATGCCACGTAATGCAAACCGGACGCTGGTGGATGCAGCCGTCGAGATATCCAGTAATTCCGTGAAGGCCGCACGAAAAGGCGCCAGGCGGGCTTCCTCCTCAACACCAAATACCACCCGGAGAATGATCTCCAGCATGCCATGACGCAGCGCTGGCAACAGGGCAAACGGACGCCCTAAGGGCATTTCATCCAGCAGTTCGTTGGCGACCTCCTCCATTACCTGGCCGTACTGCGCCAGCGTATCCTTGTTGCGAAACGGGGGCACCAGCAGGCGCCGCAGCCGGTGATGAGGTGCGCCATCAACCAGAAACATGGACGTGCGACCATACAGAAAGCCCAGAATGGCATTACCCCGACCGCTCACCAGAGAGCCCGACGGCGCGCTCACCATGCTGCGAATATGGGCAGGGTCCATTACAAAGACTACCGTACCCAGCGACGGCACCTTGGCCGTCAGCAGCGGACCAAAACGCTTCACCAGAGCATCACCTATCTTCTGCTCCAGGGCCCCGCCCAGCAAGAAACCACCCAGCGCCAGCGCAGTGCCCAGCGGCGCACCAGGGGGTAGGTCAGTTTGGGCAGGGTTTTCGGCAAGAGCATCAGTCATCGGGGTCTCCTTCAGCAATGAAACGGGGCGGCTTACTGAACACGTCCCCTATTGTTTCAGGCAACCCCCGCTGAATATTGACAAATCGCATCATGCATTTGACTATTCGCATCACACCGCGCCATCTTGCCCTGGGACATAACGTGATGAGTAAACCGAAGCAAGCAATCCGTCAGCAAGCCACACTCCCCACTCTCAGCGGCTCGCTGGCCGGTGTCTTGCTCGACTTCCTGAATGCTGAGGGCATACCCGCCCATACCTGCCGTGCCCGATTGGCCCACTGGAAGCCCGATGGACGCATTGCCGCAATGGAGTGGGTCATCTGCCTGCATCTCATTCAACAGGAAGCCCCCCGCCCGGCGCTTGGGCTCGCCATCGCCCGGCATTTCCAGCTTGAACATGCGGGCCTGCTGGCTTACTCCGCACTGTCCTGCGACTACATCGGCGAGCTATTCAACCAATTTGACCGGCTACATCGCCTGATGTGGCAGGGGTTCGATGTCACCGTGAGCCAGTCCGATGACTGCATCACCCTGGCCTGGTCCACCCGGACAGTCACAGACGAGCGCACGGAAGACCCCGTCAGGCTGGCCTACGAAACGGGCATCGCCGGCATTGTGCAGATCTTTCGTATCTTGTGCGGGGACACACACTCGCCCTGCGCAGTCACCTTGATAGGGCGTCAACCACACGACCTCAGCGCCTATGAAGCCTTCTTTCGGTGCCCGGTGACGTTTAATCGTGATCAGGCATCGCTGACCTTTCCCATTGCCACACGCAACCTCCCCATCAGCGCCAAACGAACCATTCTCAAACAGCTCGTCGAGCGCCAGGCAGAGGCACAGCTCCTTGCCATAGACGCAACGGATACCTTTATGGCCGCATTTCGATCAGCCCTGGGTCGTGCCATCAGTGGAGGGAGGCCCGCTATCGAACAGGTCGCAAAGCAGCTGGCAATCTCCCGCATCACCCTGCAACGGCGGCTGGCAGCACGTAACACCGGATTTCAGGAGGCACTGGACAAAACCCGATTCGAAATGGCGCGAATGTATATGGAAGACCCGCAGCTATCTCTGGCCGATATTGCTCTGCTATTAGCATTTTCTGAACAAAGCGCATTCTGCCGCGCCTTTCGGCGCTGGAGCGGAGAGACACCGCAGCACTATCGCAAGGCCCGTATCCAGCAAACCGTAACGCTGGCGGCAAACTCGTTCCATTCACGGTAACCTCGCGCCAATTACCTCTATTATCATCGCCAACATCACCACCAGTTGGAGGGTGCATGTTGTTTTCCTCAGATCAGCAACCCCTTTTGGCCTTCAAAGCCAAGAAATACCTATGTCAGGGCTAACCAATCCACTGTCCGCCTGCGTAAGTTGCCATTGAGATCCATGTACCTTGGCGAGCCCGCAGTGGCGAGCCTGCGTTAGGTGCAATTTGAAAAACGCCGATATACAACAAAAGTCATGGAGAACAGGCTATGGGCCCTTCTGGAAACACCTACGGTATCAGGAAACGTCGTTTAGTCCCGATTATTGCATTGACGGCAGTGGCATCGTGGAGCGCCAATGCGAGCTACCTGCCCCATCAAGCCAAAGCCGGGGAACAGCCCCTGCCGCCCGTGGCTGAACTCGATGTAAATCGTTACCTGGGAACCTGGAACCAGCTCGCGGCCATTCCGCAGATTTTCAATCTGCAATGCGCGCGCAATGTACAGGCCGAATATGGTTCTATTGACGAAACTGCTATTTCTGTCCGCAACACTTGCCGCACTTGGCTGGGGAGAACAAGTGCCATAGAAGGCTTCGCTCTGGTGCTGGATACGGACACCAACGCGCAGCTGCGCGTTGAATTTCCGTCGGTGCCGTTTTCATTTGGGGAAGACGCAAATTACGTCGTAACATTCATCGATGAAGACTACCGTTGGGCACTGGTTGGCGACCCGCAACGGAGCTCAGGCTTTGTGCTTGCCAGAGATACAAGCTTTACCCGAGAGCAGTGGCAGGAGGTCAAGGCTGTGATCGAATCACGGGGGTATGACAGTTGGCGGTTCTGGACGACGCCCACCTCCGGCGGCAAACGCGTGAGTCTCCCTGTCAGCGTCTTCTGAGGCTGGCTGTTCTATCTCATTAAGCCCGGCGCCTGAGGGCGCTGGGCATGCCTTCTGTCCCCTCCCATTGCCGTATCCCAGCCTACCACTACTTATGCCTGTACCAGGCTTTGGGTTCGCCTTAACGGCGTCGACATCAGTACAGGTTGTTTTTATAGTCAAAGGCCAGGCCCTTCTCCATCGCGCCAGGCAGGGACACCGCTGCACGGGCGACTTTCGCGGGCAAAGAGCTTTCCTTACTCTTTTTGATGTGGGCCTTAAAGATTTCTGAAGGTATCAAATCTTCAGGCCCACTGTGCGCCGGCCACAGCGCAGAATTGACAATCGCCGGGCTTGGCCTGATCTCTATGGAGGCAGGCGTTACCTTTGTGACGAGCTTTGGCGCCTTGCCTTCTACTGCGAACTGCTGCAGGAGGTACTCATCCGTGCACAGCTCTGCTTGACCCTTGATTTCAAGAATATCCTTACACCCTGGCACCAAGGCAATGATGCTTACTTCCGGCTGTTCAATGATGTTACGGAAACTGTCTATTCTTCGGTTGCCAGGGCGATCAGCAAAACAAATAAAACCATCATTCTCCTGAATCAGAAAATTTTCCGGATCACCCTTGGGGCTCACATCAGCGTGCCCACTGCCATTGATGCTTGCCAGAGCCAAAAATCGGGCCTGCCTTACAAAGGCTGATATGTCACCATGTGAAGAGTCTACTGACTGAGGCAACCAAAACCCCGAGCGGCGAAACGATTTGGCGCAGTGCAAGTAACACTCTTCTACGTCCAGAGTAGCCCGCCCATCCGCTACGTGAGAGACCTTACCGTTGATACGCAAGGTCTCCTCCATGCCGCTGACCATAAACAGCGCACCAAAAGACTGCTCTTGCTCAACAATACTGCCATCGTCCAAAGCCGCCAGAGGAATGAGTAACCGCCTGGGCTCTGAAGCTGATGCAAAACCGCGATCGCCGCCCGCAGCTGTAAGCTTAATCTCTCCGGGCTTACCAAAAGAGATAAAGGCAAAATCAGCATAAGACAACCAGCGCACGGCATGCTCGTCAAGGTGGTCGATAACTTTGAGATCTCGTGGCGCAGGCAGTTTTCCAACCGTCTTCTGCACCTGGTCAATATGGGTCAGCTTCATCGTTGAAGGGCCTCTGCCTTTGTTGTGAGCAACATGCTGCGCTTGGTCCAACCGGACATGGTGCACCTCTGCCAAGCCCCCCAGATAGCCTCATAGAGCTGCAAAAAGCACCTAACAACCATAACATTGCAATTCGCCTCCACCCACCGCTGGATTGACTGCTTGCTCCGGCAAAAGGGTCAAGCTGAGTGCGTAATCCATCCCACCGAGCACTCACTGGCGATGCCTTCTGCACCGTTACTAAGTCGACATCGATCGTGGACACTGAGGCCCCTAACCCTGCCGACCTCCTCGTTTTCTCATTTCAGGCTCGCCAAAAAGTCCAGTTCCTTACTTATGACCTCACTGAATACTGGCTCAAAGTAGGGTTCAAAGTGGTTGGCTTTGACCGTTTCAATCCTGATGTTTGAATTTTTAACTTTGTGGATGACCGACTCGATAAATGGAGCGACGGTGTCGTCCGACGCTCCCAACAGCAAGGTCGGAACTTTTACATCTTTCAATCGCTTGAAGGGACGGTAGGGCCCCATTGTCATCAGAGAGCGGGCAGCAATACGGTTATCATACTTGCGTCCGATGCTTTCCTCTGCCAGTCGTAATGCCTCGTTCGCTCCGTCCCGATCCATTGAGGAAAAGCTCCCGGGCTCACTTACAACCGGAATGTAGAGGGGGCGGCCAAGTTTAACGGTATCTACGAGACTGTAGAGAGCGAATCGCATCAAACGCAAGGGCGGTACGGCCTTAACAGCGGCAGCACCATCCAGCATGGGAACCTGAGCGATAACGCCCGCCAGTTCGGGGTGGTCTGCGGCTAACTCTACTGCATGCCCACCGCCGAAGGATGTCCCCCAAACCACAATCCGATCAGGGTTAACGCCCGGCCGGGACTTTAAGAACGCGAGGGCGGCATCTGCGTCACGCAAGCGCTCGCGCGCAGAAATAGTCTGGCGTGGCAGCCCGGCACTGTCACCCCAGCTACGATAATCAAAGGTCATCACAACATACCCGGCTCGGGTGAACTCCTCGTAGAATGGCACAGTCAGTGCGTCCTGAATGCCGCCCCAACCGTGCAACATAAGAATGGCGGGCATTGCTTGGCGGCCATCACTGACAGGCCGGTGGAGCGCAGCTGCACACCAAACACCCCTGGAATAAAAACCTGTTCGCTCACTCTCACAAGTAAGGTCGCCCAAGCGGTGTCTCAGCGTTTTCATAGTGATGCTCTCCGGGTAGAATAATCTTGTATAGCATTCAAGATAAAAGTCTAGCACTCTTGAATGCCATTCAAGATTGACCAAAACGACTACGGGAGCCGGCAAGTTGGCCAAAAACAAACGCGAGATCAATCTGGACGTTAAAAAGAAGGAGCTGGAAGACACAGCAGCCCGGCTGTTCATGGAAGACGGCTATGACGCCACCTCAATGAACCGCATCAGCCGAGCACTGGGTGTAGCCCCCAATACTCTGTACTGGTATTACCCCAGCAAAGACGAACTACTGGTTGGCGTGCTTAATCGGCTTTTGTCAGATAGGCTGACACAGCTCCCATCCATTGCAGGCACCCCTCTCAAAACGCAGATGGCCTGGGTGATTCAGCAGTTCGAGCAAAGCCGTGCGCTCATGAACACCGTGCACAGCAAACTGGATCAATCTCCGGTAATTCGTGACTGGCATGAACGGTTTCACAGCTTTTTAGAAGCGATCGTTGTCCATACCCTGAAAGCAAAAGGCGTTGGCGCGCAACGGGCTGGCCTGCTGGCCACTGTGGCAATATTCCTGCTCGAAGGCTTACTTGCACACCCCCACAGCCAAAAGCAGCAAGACAATGTTCTGGAGTGGTTTGATCAACACTCACGGTAAAGCCCAGATTAAGGCATATGCGGCTGGCCTGAGTATCGGCAGAATCATGACTGTCAGAAAAACATGACTTTTTCACGCAGAAGCGCCCGGCATTCAGCTTGCGGAAAATTCCACTTTTCATCACCGCTGTTTTTAGGGAGGATTACACAATCCTAGGTATGCCCAGTCCTAGGTATGCCTGTCCCTGTATCTCTTCTCATAAAAACATGAAAACCCACACGCTGATTCCTATATAGGGTATGCCCATCAAGAGGATCAGTGCGCAAAGAACTGCATGGAGTTTGCAGGCAGCTATCGTTGGCCAGCTAATGGGAAGCGACTCGTCAAAGCCTTTGAACCGCTTTTTTTTCGCCAATCGGGGAAAGGCAACCAAGTAAATATAATTCAGCGAGCGAAGCAGACTCAGCGGAAAGATCTGGTAGTTCCAGAGCTCTCTCTCTTGAAAGAAAGGCTGACGGAACAGAATCGCATCCAGTTTCGGTAGTAGTGTCAGGTGAAGCGCCGTCCACAAGGGAAATAATATCGCCATGAGCATAATCGCTACGCCCATGATCCCGAAAAAAAGATAGGCCATGAATTCAATGGAAGTCATTAGTGTCCTCGGGTTTTCAAAGCATAGACAACGCAGAATTGGAGAGAATTGATGTGTTGCGTGCCGAGCGCGTAGCTGAGCAGGCTGCGTCAATGTTGAATGAGGATACGAAATCTACTTTTTTGCCAGTTATGTCATAAAGGGTAACTCCTGCTTTACCCCCGATGTAACCCGCTACAGCACCCCCAATACCGATAACAAGCCCCCCAACCCAGCCAACTGGCGTAGCCATTGCCAGCAAGGTGATGGACGCTCCAAGAGAAAAGATGACCCCCGCAACGACGCCTCCAGCAACTTCGACGAAAATTTCGTTCTTTTCATGCTGCGCGCTCGCACTAGCGATTTGATGGCAAGCGACTCCCAAACTAACGCCAGTGAGCAGGATCCCGCCTCCCCTGGCAGCTCGCATAGTCGTTTTCACTTTGTTAATTTGTGCTTCGATATTTGCGGTTGGCGTCGATCCTTTCTTCCTCGAAATACGGAGCACTTCACTAGGGGGCTTGCGCCCATTCAGCAGGAGACTGGTAGGGCCAAGGCTAGCGGTCAGTTGGTTGACCATTCTCTGACGACGATAGCTATATTGCCCTTTCGTTATTTGGCCCGCTTTGTACCGCTCATAGTTGACTGTCATTTCTCGAAGCAATGGCGCGTTATTCTTAAAAGTTGTATCGATCGTGGACATGCTGGCAGAGCCCAGCCCAATAGCCGCAGGTAGCAGAATGGACATCAGGTCACGTTCCTCGCGGGTGCTGTGGGACCAGGTTTGCTCCAGCTCTTCAGCCCACTGGGTATCCTCTGTGCGAATGGTTTCCAGCCGGTGGTAAGGCGTTGGTGCGGAGCAGTATTGCTGCGGAATAGTCAGGCTGATGAGCTGATCCGGCAGGATAAAGTCAGGGTTGGTGATCTTTGGGTTATCCGCCTGTACCTGCTGAACCAACGGTATCAGGGCCTGTTCGCTGATGCCGCGATGGTAGCGTTTGAGTATGCCGTGCAGCGTATCGCCTGGTTTTACGCGATAAAGCAGGGTGTCGTAGTGCTGGGAGTAATCAGGCGTGTTGACGAGTTGGCTCATGGCGTTGTCCTTAATCTGCGTCCTTGGGGAGCCCGCAGTACATCCTGAGTCCTTTGCGGGCCAATTGATTCAGATAGTAAGAGTTCATCCGGGCCATGACAAGCCGGGCATAGCGATTCGCCGCTTGGTTTATGACGAACTTCACGCAGCCCGTAAGGTCGACCGGTGAAACATATCAACCAAGCCAGACCGGCCCTGGGCCGCCCAGCCCACACCATTTACCCCCCCGCGCGAACATGGATCAGCCGCCTTGCACTTCCAAAATAGCTGTGCTTTTATACAGCATAATTTAATCAACTTGCTGAAGGATTAGCATGACCCGCCCCCGCGACCAACTGGTATCCGTCACCGACACGCCCTACTACCACATCGTTTCCCGCTGTGTGCGGCGCACCTTTCTATGTGGGTATGACCGACAAACCGGCAAAAGCTATGAGCATCGCCGGCAGTGGATTGAAGAGCGGATACGGTTGCTCTCTTCCGTTTTTACCATCGACTTGTGTGCCTATGCAGTAATGTCCAACCACTACCACCTGGTCATCAAACTGTGCCCGGAACAGGCGGAGGATTGGGGCCGGGATGAGATACTGGAACGCTGGTGCAGCCTGTTCAAAGGCTCGCGATTGGTACAGCGCTATCTGGCGGGAGAAAGGCTGGGAGAAGCCGAGGACAATGCGGTGGAAGAGGCCGTACAGGTATACCGCAAACGCCTGTGTAGCCTGAGCTGGTTTATGAAATGCCTGAATGAATCCATCGCCCGGGACGCCAACCGGGAAGATGCCTGTACGGGCCACTTCTGGGAGTCCCGATTCAAGTCCCAAGCCTTACTGACAGAGCAGGCTTTGTTGAGCTGTATGGCCTATGTAGATCTCAACCCCGTGCGCGCCGCCATGGCGGAGACACCGGAAACCTCCGACCACACCAGCATCAAAGAACGTCTGACGCCGACTTTTAATCTTCGTGAAGCTATCCATACCCAAAGCCAGCAAGGCTTCCTCAATCAATTCAATCTGCCGCTCAAACCCCTGCTGCATTTTGAGGGCAACGAAACCAACACCCCTCAGCGGGGTGTGCTGTTCAGCCTGATGGATTACCTGAGCTTGGTGGACTACACCGGCCGCTGCCTGCGCCCCGGCAAACGTGGCCACATCCCCGACACACAACCACCCATCCTGAACCGCTTGGGCATCACCGCCAGCGACTGGCTTACCCAGGCTACGGAATTTGAGGCCCGCTACGGCGAGATCACCCGGGGCCAACGGGACCAGCGGCGAAAGGCCGCCTAACAACTCACTTCAACACAACGCCCTGATACGGCACCACAAGGCCTG
>JAIUMV010000002.1 GCA_022565395.1 Marinobacter sp. | reverse complement strand
TGTCCAGAACGTCGTCATCCTGTTGCAGGGCCAGCCCGGCGTCCAGTTGGTATTTCTGTCGTACGCTTGCCTCATCCTGCCCGACATAAATGTTGCCATCGGCGTCGTACCAGGCCGGAATGCGGTGACCCCACCAGAGCTGACGGGAGATGCACCAGTCCTGAATGTCCCGCATCCACGAGAAATACATATTCTCGTACTGTTTGGGCACAAACTGGATACGGCCATCTTCCACCGCTTCAATCGCCGGCTTGGCCAGGGTTTTTGCGTCCACGAACCACTGGTCAGTGAGCATGGGCTCGATGATCAGGCCTGAGCGGTCGCCCCGTGGCACGTTGAGGGTATGGTCCTCAACGCGTTCCAGCAAGCCAGCAGCATCCATAGCCGCAACTATGGCCTTGCGGGCGTCTTCGCGGGACATGCCGGCAAACTCGGCGGGTAGCCGGCCATCCAGTGCATCCGACGGCACGCCATCGGTGTTATAGACCTCGGCGACTTCGCGAACTACGGCATCCTGGGTAAAGATATTGACCATGGGCAGCCCATGGCGTTTACCCACGGCATAGTCATTGAAGTCGTGTGCAGGCGTAATCTTTACGCAACCACTGCCTTTCTCAGGGTCAGCATGGGTGTCAGCAACGATGGGGATTTCACGGTTTACCAAAGGCAGCAAGATGGTTTTGCCGATAAGGTGCTGATAACGGGCATCATCCGGATGCACGGCTACCGCCGTATCACCCAACATGGTTTCCGGTCGGGTAGTGGCAACCACCAGGTAGCCCTTGCCTTCGCTGGTGGTTGCACCGCTGGCGAGGGGGTAGCGGAGATGCCAGAAATGGCCCTTCTCCTCGCGGTTCTCAACCTCGAGGTCTGAGATGGCGGTGTGGAGTTTGGGGTCCCAGTTAACCAGGCGTTTGCCGCGGTAGATCAACCCATCGTCGTACAGGCGGATAAAGACCTCCTGCACGGCGCGGTAGAAACCATCGTCCATGGTAAAGCGCTCGTGCTCCCAGTCCACCGAGTTGCCCAGCCGACGCATCTGCCGGGTGATAGTGCCGCCGGAGTGGCCCTTCCAGTCCCAGATGCGCTTGATAAACTCTTCGCGGCCCAGGTCATGACGGGTCTTGTCTTCCTCCACCGCCAGCTTGCGCTCTACCACCATCTGGGTCGCAATGCCCGCGTGGTCAGTACCCACCTGCCAGAGGGTGTTTTTGCCCTGCATCCGCTGGAAGCGGGTCAGTGTATCCATGATGGTGTGCTGAAAGGCATGGCCCATATGCAGGCTGCCAGTGACATTGGGAGGCGGGATCATGATGCTGTAGGCATCACCCTTGCCGGATGGGCGAAAGTAGCCTTTTTTCTCCCAGGCTTGGTACCACTGGCTCTCGATGTTTTCTGGCTGGTAGGTCTTATCCATTGTGGGTCTGCTGCTCGGAAGTATCGTAAGTAGAAAATGGGACAAGGGCGAAATTATACATGGCAGAGGGTAAGGGGGCTACGCGGTCGCAAGCTTGCGCCAAACCAGCAAACGGTTGTTTGCAGGCATGGTGATGTCCTCTGCCAGCGTCATCCCGGCTTGGCGCGCGAGGGGGAGCAGGTCATCCATATCCCGTATTCCCATGTGCCCGGCCTGAGCCCGCAACTGGCGGTCAAATTGTGCGTTACTTTCGCTGGTGTAGCGGCCCTGATAGTTGAATGGGCCGTAGAGTACGAAAAGCGCGTTGGCTGCCAGATACTGGCTTGCACCCCAGAACATTTTTTCCACGTCAGGCCAGGCCATGATATGGGCCGTATTGGCTGAAAAAATACCGTTAACGTCCAGGGGCGGCCATTGAGGCTGGCTTACATCCAGCGGAATGGGCGGGTTGAGGTTGTTAAGCTTTGCCTCCTGTATCCAGGGCAGGCACAGGTGGGTCATGGTGGGCCGTTCGCTGGGTTGCCAGGTCAGATGCGGCAGCTCCGCCGCAAAGTAGGCGACATGTTGCCCGGTGCCGCTGCCGATCTCCAGTATCGTGCCCGGCAGGGTGAACAACCGCGCCAGCTGTTCAAGTATCGGACGTTTGTTGTTTTCGCAGGCTTGAGAAAAGGGTTTGTCGCGATGCATGGTGTTGAGGCCGTCATGGAAAAGTTTCTATGGGTGCTATCTTACAGGCCGGGCAGGCGTTGTCACCGGTTTACTGAACAGCCACTGCTTAAACCGATACATGATGGACACAATGTCGATGTCTGGATGTAAAAAAAGCTGACAGCCCGGCAGGCTGTCAGCTTTTCATTAGGTTGGTAAGGGTTAGTTGGTGCGACGCCGACGGGTGGCGACCAGGCCGAGCAACCCGGTCAGCAGCATGGCCATGGTGCCAGGCTCAGGAACGATGATGCCGGTTGTCCCCCAGATGGACACATGGGAAACCGCGCCTCTGCCATCGGCCCAGAAGCCTGACAGGACAATGTCGCTTACGCCGTCCCACAGACCGCTGAGGTCAAAGAAGTAATAGCGGGGATCATGGTTGCCATCCTTAACTGCCAGATAGCAAGCAAGGCATGCTATAGACGACTGGGTGGCGTCCCAGCTGATCGTGCCGCCGGTGGGGTCATTGGGTTCGCCGGGTTTGGTTACCCAGCTGGCCGAGTAGGAATTGGCAAAGCTGCCTTCGTCCGGATCGCCAAAGCTGGCTCTGTAGAGCAAGTCCGCGTTGGTGAAGCTGGTGCCGAACAGGTCGTTGATTCAACCGGGCTCGCAGTTGCTGGGGCCGTAGTTGCCAGCGCCACTATTGCCATCGAAATCGGCTGTGGAGGGATCAAGAGCAATTGGGCCTGCGACTGCCGTTGTGGCAAGGCATAACGCGGCAAACAGGCCAAGGATTACTTTATATAATGCGGTCATGGCGGGTACCTCACTACGGAACTGCCCAGAGGTGGTTGTCAGGGTTGCTTGTCAGGCTTCGTGCGGGGGGAGGCCTGTTAAGCAACTTAGTAAATTACAAGCTCATTTCGTGCCATATCTTCATTTCATTGAAATAGCGGGAGTATTTCGTTCTCGTTAGTGAGCACGTGTAAAGAAATTCGACATGCTGGCTGTAAAGGCATCAATGGCAAAATGGTGAGTTTGGGCCATTTGCCCAGGATTGTGTTCAAGGCGTCAGTCTTGCTTGGGAGCAGCTCCCTATACTGGCTTGGGTCATTTCTGCTCAGTATGACTGAATGGCCTTTAGGTAGGTTGTGTGGCTGCAACCCGCGGTTCATCCTGTCTGTGTTGTCTTGGTGGTGTAGGGTATGGCGGCCCCGGCCTGGGGGATTGTCCAGCCGAGAACACTGTTAAACATGACAAACTCTTCCGATAAGGCGTGGGACATTCCTGTGCTCGCTGTTGGTTATTGGCGCGTCTTTGCGCGCGTATTGGCGAGTAAGGGGATTGGCAATCAAGCCCTGGTACAGGGCACGGGTGTGGATCTGGCGTTTGTGGAGCAGCCTGACGGCTTTCTGTCCATGCGACAGCTTGCACGGTTGATTGAGCGAATTATGTCCTTGGTAGAGGACGAATGTCTGCCTTTCGAGCTCGGCAAGCAGCTGGATCTGGTGGCGCATGGGCTTGCGGGCTATACCCTGCTCAGCAAGGCGGATCACAAGCAGCTGATTACGATGATTGTGCATCAGCAGCGCGTCACTATACCGATTCTGGAGATGGAGGTGAGCTTTGCGGGTGATACGGCCGTCATCGTGCTGTCTGATCACTGGGGCTTGGGTGAGGTGGGCCGGTTCATCACCAAAGTCTATCTGGGCAGTATCTATACCCTGGCGACACGTCTATCCCGGCAAGTCACACTCAAGTTTTCATGGCCCTCCAGGGCGTCACTGACTCATTGGCAGGCCCTGGCACCAAGGGCGCTGCTGGAGTTTGCCAGTGATGCCAGTGAGGCTCGCATTTGTACCGCCCGGACAGCCATTCAGGACCCCGAACTCAGCACCGCTGACCTTATGGCACTGGTCAGCCCATCCGAGATCTGTGTTGCAGAGGCGGGCAGCGAGCGCTTGGTGGGCCGGGTGCGTCAGATTATCGAGAGTTGCCCTGGTCGCGAATGTTCCTTGGAGAACACCGCTGAAGCCCTGGGTATGAATCCCCGTTCGCTGCGCAATCACCTGGCGGAGCTGGGCACCTCGTTCCGGGATATTCGCAATGAAATACGATTGTCTTTTGCCAATCGCTATCTTTGTGACACTAACCTCTCACTGGACGCTATCGCCAGCTGGCTCGGTTTCAGTGATCAAGCCAGTTTCAATCGTGCCTACCGTGCCTGGACCGGTACAACGCCAGGGGAAGTCCGGCGGATTAACCGGGGAGCCTGAGCCCCGGTCTGTGGCCTGCGTCATGTGTGCCAGGCCGCTAATGCGGTATGAACCTCATCACGAATCTCGTAGCGTTAATCTAGCCTTCCTTTTTTAACAATGGTGTTGCCGGTTCTGGCAATGACCCATCCCACCTGAACGCGCCATCTTCCATGTGCGGGAGAGCTTTCGCTGCCCGTGCGCCCCACCAAGGGTGCCATCTGCAAGATCGGTTTCGTGCCTGGCCGATGCAGTTTGCGACATAACAAGACAGACAAGAACGCACACCAAGAGGATGGAAGAATGAATTTGTTCCCATTAACCCGCCAGAACTCACGTCTGGGGCAAGCAATTGCGGCCTCTGTCATGCTGGGTGCAGCGTCAGTGGCTTCTGCTGACCCTGTTTCCCTGACACTTGAGTATACCTGTCCGTTTCCGCTGATCGGCAACCAGCCCATCCGCGCCACTATCAACGCTGATTTGCCGACAACTATTCAGGCGGGTGAACCTACACCCGCCTTTGGTATCGAAGCCGTCACACTGGTCAATGAAGACTCTCGTCTGGGGCTTAAGCTGGTTGGCTCTGAAACCATTGAGGGCAAGGCGTTCTCAACCACCAACGTTATCTTGCCGGGGCGGGTGCAGCCGCTGAACGTTGAGCTGGATCTGCCGCCATCGCAGATTCCCAATGTATCAGGTCCTTTTGAAGTAATCGCAACAGGTGTGCAGCCGCCGTTGCTTTTTGACAACGATGATGTGGGTATGGGGCGTATTGAGGTCAACGAGCTGGTCCTTGACCTGGTTGCCCGTACAGCGTCTGGCCAGATTGCACCGCCTCCCATTGGTGAGTTTGTCGCAAACTGTACCCTGAATCCAGGGCAGAACAATGTGCTGCAAACCTTTGAAGTTGTTGGCGATGAGCCCGTGCTTGAGCCTCGCGTGCGCGTTGCGCCTGAGGCTGTTGATTTTGGTAGCGTGGTCGCAGGCCTGACGGCTGAGCGCACGGTGACCATCTCCAATACCGGCAATGCTGCGTTGGGTGTGAATGGTATCTTCCTGGATGGCGGCGATGCTGCCAGCTTCATGGAGACCAATAACTGTACCACTGTAGCACCGGGCAGCAGCTGTGCCGTCACGCTGACCTACTTCCCTGCGGGTGAGGGTGTGCAGGCAACTACGCTGGTCGTCGAATCCAGCGATCCCAACAACGCGACGGTTGAAGTCCCTGTATCCGGGCGTGCCATTGCCGCACCTGTTGCGGAGATCAGCGTTTCGCCGGAGAGTGTGAACTTTGGTGCGGTTAACCAGGGTCAGACTGCAAACCGCAGCGTGACGGTAAGCAACCTGGGCAGCGCAGCGCTGAACATTATCGGTATCAATCTGAGCGGTGACACCAACAGCGAGTTCTTCCAGAGCCACAACTGTGCCCTGGTCATGCCAGCTGCGAGCTGTACCGTAGACCTGGGCTACACCCCGGTTGCAGAAGGTAACAGCAGTGCCAGCCTGGTGATCGAGTCCGATGATCCCGACCAGCCCTCTGTTTCCGTTGCACTGTCTGGTCAGGGCCTGCCTACCGGTGGCGGCAATGATTTTGTCCTGGATGTGCTGCTGAACCTTGAAGGCTCGACCTTTATCAAGGCTGCCGGTTCTTCGCTGGCGCTGGATGGCTACATCGATGCCAGCCTCAAGCTGGCAACAGGTGAATTCACTGCGGATATGGTGCTGAACCCGACTCGCGGCAGCTTCCAGCTGATCCAGGGCTTCCGCAGGATTGTGGGCATCGCGGATGTTGAGTTCGAGCAGGTCTCCCAGACTGTTGGACTGCTGGATAACAACACGCTGACCGCTCAGGCTGAAGTGATGGTGTCCGTACCTAAGGCGCAAGTCAGCCTGTTTGGCCTGCGTCTGCCTATCGGCGGTGGTAAGAACTGCCGTACCTCTGAGTCTGTGGTGATTGATCTGGTAAGCCCGACCGGTGAGTTTGATGCGCTGCTCGGTGGTCCTGTGTCAGGCACTTACAGCATTCCCCCTCTGCGTAACTGCGGCCTGTTGACCGATGTTCTGAACATGTTCATGACAGGTTCTGGAAACACTATTGATCTGGTGCTGACACCGGATTTTTGATGTGACGTCAGCCACCCGCAGTAACCGGGCGGGTGGCTGCTGTGCAGTAAAGGAGCCACGCATGCGTGGCTCCTCTCAACAACAAGAGCAAATAAGGATGACAATAATGAAACGCCTGAAACCCACTCTGCTGGCGCTGGGCATTGCCGCAGCGCCGCTTGCCGCCCAGGCAGGCATGAAGCCCCTTGATGACCAGATTATGGGTGACATTACCGGCCAGGCCGGGGTCACCATCGAACTGGAAGCCCAGGTAACCATCGGTGAATTTATCTATACCGATGAAGGCTCGTTGGGCATCAAAGACATCTTTATCGGTGGTGCCAACCGCGATGACATGTTCCCGGAGATCGGCTTTGCGATTCCGAACCAGGCAACAGACCTGCTGGACAACATGAAAATCGATATTGATATCAATGCTGACGGTGATCTGGTAATCCAGGTGCTGCCGCTCGGCTTTGCATCTCCTGTTGACTTTGCAGTGCGTACCGGCGAGTGGGAGCTGCGTGGGCATTCAGACAGCACCGTGTTGCTGGATAATCTGAATATTGAAGGTGTGTTCGGAGCCCTCAAGCTGCAGGTTGATACGTCAACAGACACTCTGAATATTGAAACCCGTTTTGCCATTGATGACATGAGCATGGACATTCCGTTCCTGGCCATGGGCATTCGTGACATGCGCATCACAGGTGCGGATTACGATCCCAGTAACCCCAACCTGGTGCGTCTGTTCGCATTGGCGGATTTGGACATCTACAAAGCACCCAATGCAGCTGGTGTAGACAGCCTGGCGGTGGATATCAACACCTTCAGTGCGGACATCACCATCGGTAGCGTGTTGGTGGGTGGAACGTCTATCGGGTCAATCTTCATTGACGATTTGGTGATTTCCAATACCTCTATGCGCATTTACGGCCACTGATCCAGGCCGTTTTGCCCCGACCCGCGCCAGGGCGGGCCGGGGCCTTTTGCTCAGCGCTGGCGCATATCGTGGACTTGAGCCTCGATGCCCAACGTCCGTAACTGGCGGAAGTGTGCACGGGCCTGGCTCAACACAGCGGGATCGCTGCTGGCGATCAGCGCCAGCCGTTTGAACTGGTGTGCGTTTGCTGGCAAGTCAGGTGCCAGGACAATCACGGTATCCCAGTGGCCCGGTTCGGGTTCGCCTCGCAGAAGCGCCAGGCGTTCGGGGCAGGCGTTGCCACTGTTCTGCAACGCCCGGCGAGGCAGGAAACTATCCGGCCCCAGGTCCCAGAGCTGAAGATCCAGTGCTTCCAACTGCTCATCGTCACCACAGGTCAAGCACACCCGGTCGCCCTGCTGCCACGCCTTTTCTGCCAATCGGGCCGCATAGAGGAGCCGAGCCTCAGCGCTTGCATGAGGCAGCAGGTAAAACCAGTGCCGGGCTGTCTGTGGTTGCTCAGTTGCCATGAGACAGCAGGTAGTCGATCAACAAGGGCACCGGGCGCCCGGTTGCACCCTTGCTCTTGCCGCTGGTCCAGGCCGTGCCGGCAATATCCAGATGCGCCCAACGGTAGTCTTTGGTGAAGCGCGACAGGAAGCAGGCAGCGGTTATTGACCCGGCGGGGCGGCCGCCGATGTTTTGCATGTCGGCGAAGTTGCTGTCCAGCTGCTGCTGATATTCATCCCAGATGGGGAGACGCCAGGCACGGTCGCAGGCCTTTTCGCCACTGGTCAGCAGGCGATTGGCGAGCTCATCGTCGTTGCTGAACAGCCCGGTGGCCTGATGCCCCAGTGCAATGATGCAGGCACCGGTCAGGGTGGCAAGGTCAACCACGGTCGCCGGGTCAAAACGCTTCACGTACGTCAGCGCGTCACACAGTACCAGGCGGCCTTCTGCGTCGGTATTTAGGATCTCAACGGTTTGGCCGGACATGGAGGTTACGATATCGCCAGGGCGGGTTGCGGTGCCGCTTGGCATGTTTTCCGCTGCGGCAATTACGGCCACGATGTTGAGGGCGGGCTGCAGCTCGGCGATGGTCTGCATGGCACCAAACACGCTGGCGGCGCCCCCCATATCGTACTTCATTTCATCCATGCCCTCGCCGGGTTTCAGGCTGATACCGCCGGTATCGAAGGTGATGCCTTTGCCCACCAGTACGTGGGGCTTGTCGTCCTGCTTGCCACCGCGGTATTGCATGATGATCAGCCGTGCTGGCTGTGCGCTGCCCGCCGATACACTGAGCAGGGTGTTCATGCCCAGCGCCCGCATTTGGTCCTCATCCAGAATCTCTGTCTGGATGTGCGGATAGCGCTTGCCCAGCTCGACAGCTTGTTCTGCCAGCCACACGGGATTGCAGATGTTGGGGGGCATGTTACCAAGATCGCGGGTGAGGTTCATGCCTCGGCCGGTGGCCAGGCCACGCTCCAATGCCTTTTCATTTTCTGCGTCATCAGCCTGTACCCGGATGGTTTCAAGCTTGAAGGCTGGCGGCTGCTCGCTCTTATAGGCGCTGAATCGATAGAGCTGCTCTTCCAATGTTCGTCCGAGCATCTCCAGCTTCCAGTTTACGCCGGCCTGATCGCCATTCAGGCTTACGGGGGAGTCGGACAACGCAAGCAGGGCGTGACCGGCGGGGGAGTCCTTAAGTCTGTTGATGGCGGCTGCCACCAGTTTGCGGTACTCCGCGCCTTTGCGTTTTTCGTCCTCGCCGCTACCCACCAGCAGCAGGCGTTGCCAGGGCTGCCCAGACAGGGGTATCAGCAGGGTGGCCTCCAGCTTACCCGTGATGTCGCCACTATCCCGTAGCTGGCTGATCAGGCCACCGAGCAGCGTGTCTACCTGCTGTGTTGAAGCGGGCAGGGCGGACTTTTCGGGCACTGCCAGAACAAGACAATCCGCCTTGGTGTCGGCAAGTGGGCCGGTGCTCAGTGTGTAGTTCATGAGTGCTTCCTTGATTAGCTGGAGTGGACAATGCGCGGGAGCTTTCTGTCGAGCTCCCTTATAGCATTGGGTTTCGGCAGGAAATTATCAAGCCTTGCGCGCAGGGTCGAACAGTACAATTGTGGCGAATGAAAGGCCTTTCTTCGCCACCGGTTGTGTTGGCGGCCCGCTGCGGCTCTTTTTTCAAAGCTCCCGTACCCTTCATTGCTGTTATTCAGCGTTGAGGTTGCCTAGAATAGCGGCCAGTATGGCACATCAAGCACAGCGCCTGGCGGCGTAGACGTGGATGTGCAGGGCTGTATCTACCGGACCATCAGGCGCATCATTTTGCACATTATTTTTCGTTACCTGACAAAGCAGATTCTGGTCACCATGGTGGCCGTGTCCGGCGTGCTGCTGCTGGTTTTTATGAGTGGGCGCTTTATCAAATATCTGGCGGACGCTGCTGCAGGCAGCCTGGCCGGGGATGTGTTATTCCTGATCATGGCCTATCGCTTTCCTGGATTCCTTGAGCTGATTCTGCCGCTGGGGCTGTTTATCGGTATTCTGCTGTGCCACGGTCGCCTGTATCTTGAAAGTGAGATGACGGTGCTGCATGCCTGCGGTGTCAGTGATCGGCAGATACTCGGGCACACCCTTATCGCCGCAACCTTTGTGATGTTGCTGGTGGGGTGGATGAGTCTGTTTGTTTCGCCCTGGGGAATGAAGCAGGTTGAGGGCATTTTTAACGAGCAGCGACGTGCCACCGAGTTTGAGATGCTGGCACCGGGGCGCTTCCAGACGCTCGCCTCCGGCGGCCGGGTAACCTATACGGAAGCCCTTAGCGACGACAAGCGGGAGCTGAGGGGTGTATTTATCGCTGAGTACAGTGGTACCGATGGTATTACGCTGCTCTCTGCAGAGCGGGGCTCGCAGCTGATTGACGAGGCCACCGGCAGTCGCTTTCTGATCCTGGAGGGTGGCCGCCGGTTTGAGGGCGTGCCCGGACAGGCCAAGCTGGATGTCACCTCGTTTGATGCCTATGGCCTCAAGATTCAGGCCGGTGCTGGCCGTGATCGCGTGCTGGATGAGGGTATTCCCACCTGGGAGCTTATGCAGTCTGACAATCCCAAACATCGGGCCATGTTGCACTGGCGCTTTTCCTTACCATTGATCGTACCCATTGTGACCCTGCTCGCGGTTCGTTTGAGTCGGGTAAACCCCCGCCAGGGGCGTTTTTTTCACCTGTTGCCTGCCATGCTTTTGTATGTCTTCTATCTGGGTCTTCTGATTGTGGCACAGGACGCACTGGCCAGTCAGAAAGTGCCGGAGTGGATAGGCTTGCTGTGGGTGCACGCGCTATTCCTCAGTTTGGGTTTGTGGCTGACCTTCGGCCCGGACTGGTTGCGACGCCGGCGCCTGGAGAAGGAGGCCGCGGCTCATGCGTAAGCTCGACAACTACGTTATGCGCACCGTCGGAGCCTCCATGCTGGTGGTGATGTTTGTGGTGCTGTCGCTGGACCTGGTGTTCGGCTTCATTGCTGAGCTTGATGACACCTGGGGTGATTACCAGGCGCTGCAGGCTCTCAGCTACATCATCATGACCTTGCCCCGGCGTATCTATGACTATCTTCCCGTTGGCGCCTTCATGGGCTGCCTGATAGGTCTCGGGGCTATGGCGAACTCTTCGGAGCTTACGGTCATGCGGGCGGCTGGCGTGTCTATCCGGCGTATCGTCTGGTCTGCCATGAAACCAACGCTGGTTGTGGTGGTTATTGGTTTGTTGCTGGGAGAGTATGTTGCGCCCCATACGGAGCGCATTGCCCAAAGCCAAAAGGCTATGGCCCTGGGCGCCAGCAAGAACATAGCGGCGGCAAGCGGGGTTTGGCACAGGGAAGGCAATACCTTTATTCACCTGAATGCAGTGCAGCCTGACGGCGTTCTGGTGGGTGTCTCGTTGTTTGTACTGGATGACGATCGCTGGCTGAGCAGTTCCACCTTTGCCGAGCGGGCGACCTATCAGGGAGGGCACTGGCTGCTGGAAAACGCTTCCCGGACACGTATTTTCAGGGACCGCACGGAGCAGCAATCATATTCACAGTTGCGCTGGGATAGCGGGCTGACACCGGACGTCTTGAGCGTGTTGATCGTCAAACCGGAAAACCTCGCCATGACCGGATTGTATACCTATGCCTCTTATCTGGATGAACAGGGTCTGAATGCCACCAATTACTGGTTGGCGTTCTGGAAGAAGGCCTTGGCGCCGGTCACCATGGCGGTGATGGTGCTGGTGGCCATTTCCTTTGTGTTTGGCCCGTTGCGGTCAGTGACTATGGGCTTCCGGGTATTTACCGGGATTATTGTCGGCCTGCTGTTCAAGTACACACAGGATCTTCTGGGGCCCATGAGTCTGGTCTACGGGTTCAGTCCGATACTGGCGATTCTGACCCCTATCGTGGTGTTCGCTGCAATTGGTGGGCTTTTGATGAGGCGAGCCGGGTAGCACCGGCTCCAGGCTTGCCTGGGTATCAATTCGGGTTGACGAGAACTACCCGGCTTTCCGAAAAGCGGTCTGTCCAGGTCAGTTTCTGCTTGTCCACCAGCATCCACAAATAGCCCAGCCCCAGCGCCAGCCAGCTCACCCAGCCCATCATAAAGCGCAGTAACGCCTGCAGCCAGCTGATAGAGGTGCCATTGGTATTCTCAATACGAATGCGCCACACCTGCATGCCCAACGTCTGACCGGTGCGGGTCCAGAAGTAAGCAAAGAACAGATAAAGCACCACAAAAAGAATGGAGGTCAGCAGCGGGTCTGTGGCCCGTGTACGGCTCTCCAGAATTTGTTGGTACTCATCAAAACCGATCACCAGTGCGTTAAGCATGGTGTAGCCCCAGGTCGCAATCAGCAGGACGGCAACGCAAATCATGCCGTCATACAGCATGGCCATCAACCGGCGAAAAAGTGAGGCGCGAGGCAATTCTTGCTGCTCATCATGGAAGCGACGGGGCATGGGGTCTCCACAGGGTTGCAAAACGTCTGATAATTCATTCTCACAAGCTGACCTATTATACCCGATTCGTCTTAAAGAGTTGGTGCTGTCTGGCCGATAACCCACAGAGGCTCTGCCATGGGTGGCGTGCCAACGTTTGTTAAGGTCTTCTGGCCTCAAGGGGTTGCTTTATGACCATACCGATTCAGGGTGCCAAGCCCAGCATGCCATCGGCGCCAACCAAACCGGATGTGCCCGGTTCCCGCAAGGCCGATGCGCCAGGGCAGGCTGTACGTGCACAGACTCCGGCAATGATTCAGAAGGCGGTTGGTGCTGGTGGTGTGCGTTCCGCTGCCGATGGTATTGCCATCCTGCGGCAGAAGCTGGAAGAGAAAATGGCCAGCTTCGGCGTGACGTTCGCCACCCGGTTAGATCCGAATTTCGAACCGCCTACGGCGGAAGAGGTTGCCAACCGTATTCTTGGTTTTGTAGAAAATCGCTTGCGCCTGGAGCAGGCTGAGGGCGCGGACCCCGCACGGCTTGAAAAACTGCTCGGGCAGGCACGGCAGGGTATTGAAGCGGGCTATGGTGAAGCGCGAGAGATTATTGGTGCACTTGGCATGATGACAGAGAAGCTGGCGGCTGAAATAAACGATGGATTTGAGCGTGTGCAGGCCGGGTTGGCACGCCTTGCGGAAATGTTCCTGGGAACGCCTGCAGCGGATGATTCAGGGGCTGAATAAATTGCGCATCTTTCTGATTTTTACTGCCGGGCGCCTGTGCTAGAGTAGCCGGTTTGAGTTGCCGGGGTGTGGTCAGCGGCCAGGTCCCGGCGAACCGGATTCTGACGAGGTTATCAGGGCAGGGTTATGAAGACCGCAGCATTGCGCAAGGCATTTCTGGATTATTTCGAGCAACAAGGCCATCAGGTTGTTTCCAGCAGTTCGCTGGTTCCGGCGGACGACCCCACCCTTCTGTTCACCAACGCGGGCATGAACCAGTTCAAGGACGCTTTCCTCGGTCGTGAGGTGCGGGACTACGTGCGCGCTGCCACCGCACAGAAGTGTGTCCGTGCAGGCGGCAAGCACAATGACCTGGAGAACGTAGGCTACACCGCCCGCCACCATACCTTCTTTGAAATGCTGGGTAACTTCAGCTTCGGTGATTATTTCAAGCGAGAGGCTATCCAGTTTGCCTGGACCTTCCTGACGGGCAAGGACTGGCTTGCGCTACCCACGGAAAAACTGTGGATCACCGTTTACGCATCCGATGACGAAGCCTTTGACATCTGGAACAAAGACATGGGTGTGCCAGCGGAGCGGATCGTTCGTATCGGCGACAACAAGGGTGCACCTTATGCCTCTGACAACTTCTGGCAGATGGGTGACACCGGCCCTTGTGGACCCTGCACGGAAATTTTCTTTGACCATGGCCCAGATGTAGCGGGCGGCCCGCCCGGCAGCCCGGATGAGGACGGTGATCGCTACATAGAAATCTGGAACGTGGTGTTCATGCAGTTCAATCGCACGGCTGACGGTGATATGCAGTCTTTGCCCAAGCCATCGGTGGATACCGGGATGGGCCTTGAGCGCATTGCCGCCGTGTTGCAGGGCGTACACAGCAATTACGAGATTGATCTCTTTCAGGATCTGTTGGCGGCGGCCTCAGACATCCTGGGCGGCGTGCCAACCAAAGAAGCCTCGCTGCGGGTTGTGGCTGACCACATCCGCTCCTGCGCTTTTCTCATTGCCGATGGTGTGATGCCGTCCAATGAGGGTCGCGGGTTCGTCTTGCGCCGCATTATCCGGCGTGCTGCCCGTCATGGAAACAAACTGGGCGCCACGGGGCCTTTCTTCCACAAACTGGTGGATGCCCTGGTGGACCTGATGGGTGAGGCCTATCCGGAGCTGGCTCGTGCCAGGGATCAGATCAGTCGTATTCTGCTACAGGAAGAGGAGCAGTTCGCCAAAACCCTGGACAAGGGGCTCAAGCTGCTGGAACAGGATATTGCCGCTCTGAGCGGCAGTGTCATCCCGGGTGAAACGGTATTTACTCTCTATGACACCTACGGCTTCCCCGTTGATCTGACCAATGACATCGCCCGGGAGCGTGGCCTGTCGCTGGATTACGAAGGTTACGAGCAAGCGATGGAAGCCCAGCGCGAGCGTGCCCGGGCGGCCAGCAAATTTGGTATTGACTACAACGCAGGCCTTAAGCTGGACGGCAAGACGGAGTTTACCGGCTACGAGCGGGTGGATGGCGAAGAAAAGGTCCGTGCTGTGCTGGTGGGTGGTGAAGCCGGTGTTGCCCGTGCCGGGCAGGATGCCGTGGTGGTGCTGGAGAAAACACCTTTCTATGCCGAGTCGGGTGGCCAGGTGGGTGACACCGGGTTGCTGACATGGTCAGGTGGTCGTTTTGAAGTCACGGACACCCGCAAGGACGGCGATAACCACCTACATATCGGCCGTGTGCTTGATGGTGAGCTTGCCGTCGGGCAAGTGGTTGAGGCCCGCATTGACCATGGTCGCCGCCAGGCCATTGCGCTGAATCATTCGGCAACACACCTGTTGCATGCGGCATTGCGCAAAGTGCTGGGTGAACATGTCACCCAAAAGGGCTCGTTGGTGGATCCGGACAAGCTGCGGTTCGATTTCGCTCACTATGAGGCCGTTACCGAGGCCCAGCTCAAGAGCATTGAAGATCTGGTGAACAGCCAGATTCGCGCCAATGCGCCGGTGGCTACCGAACTTACCAGCATGGACGAGGCGCAGGCCAAAGGGGCCATGGCGCTGTTTGGTGAAAAGTACGGCGATACCGTGCGGGTGCTCAGCATGGGGGTTGATAATTTCTCAGTGGAATTGTGTGGCGGCACCCACGTCAGCCGCACCGGTGACATAGGCGTTTTGCGTATTACCTCCGAGAGCGGTATTTCCGCAGGTGTGCGGCGGATTGAGGCGGTGACTGGCGCTGGCGCCATGCGGGTTGTTGACGAACTTGAGTTAACCTTGCGTCAGGTGGCCCGACTGGTCAAAGGCGGCCGAGATGCTGTCGTGGACAAGGTTCAAGGGCTGCTGGATCGTAATCGCCAGCTGGAAAAAGAGCTTGAGCAGTTGAAGGGCAAGCTCGCCAGCGCTGCAGGCAGCGATCTTGCAGGCTCCGCCGTTGAGGTGAACGGCCTGAAGGTGGTCGCTGCTGAGCTGCCGGGTGCGGACCGCAAAACATTGATGGACACTGCCGACCAGCTCAAGAACAAGCTGGGCAGTGGCGTTGTTGTTCTGGCTACGGTTGAAGACGGCAAGGTTACCCTGGTAGCCGGTGTCACCAAAGATGCCACTGCGCGGGTGAAAGCCGGTGATTTGATGCGACAGCTGGCGTCTGAAGTGGACGGTAAGGGTGGTGGTCGCCCGGATATGGCGCAGGGCGGTGGCAACGATGCGAGTAAATTGCCGGGCGCGCTTGCCAAAGTGGCAGGTTGGGTGGCGGAAGCAACAGCCTGACCCCGGTATTGGCTTGGGCCGCCGTCTCTTTAGTGGTATAGAGCTGTCGCTAATGGTTGTGACGGGTATATAATCGGCCGATTTTTTTGGGTGGCGGCGTTCGGTGAGCCTCAAAAAAGTAAGTTCCAGGTTACGCAGATGCGATTCGGGACTTAATCAGAAGCTCTCAAGGCACCGCCTGAACATCCTGAACTGATGTTGGGAATGACATGGCTCTACTGGTTCAGAAATTTGGTGGTACTTCGGTCGGGACAACCGAGCGTATAGAAGCGGTGGCGGAGCGCATATGTCGCTTCCGCCGGGAAGGGCATGATCTGGTGATCGTGGTGTCCGCCATGAGTGGCGAAACCAACCGTTTGATTGGCCTGGCAAACGCCATTATGGAGGAGCCCACGCCCAGGGAAATGGACGTGCTGGTGTCTACCGGTGAGCAGGTGACCATTGCCCTGCTATGCATGGCGCTGCACAAGCGAGGCTGCGACGCGCGGTCTTACACGGGTTCTCAGGTTCGCATCGTTACTGACAGCGCTCACACTAAAGCTCGTATCAAGCAGATTGATGAAGAGAACATGCGAGCGGATCTGAACGCCGGTCGTGTGGTGGTGGTTGCCGGTTTCCAGGGTATTGATGAGCGGGGTAGTATCACCACGCTGGGCCGGGGTGGCTCAGACACGACGGCGGTTGCATTGGCTGCGGCCTTGAAGGCAGACGAGTGCCAGATCTACACTGACGTGGACGGGGTGTATACCACCGATCCACGGGTTGTGGAAAAGGCCAGACGGCTGGATCGTATCACCTTTGAGGAGATGATCGAGATGGCCAGCCTGGGCTCCAAGGTTTTGCAGATCCGCTCTGTGGAGTTTGCTGGTAAATACAATGTTCCCTTGCGGGTGCTCTCCAGCTTTGGCGAAGGTGAAGGCACCCTGATTACACTTGAGGATGACACTATCATGGAACAACCGGTTGTATCCGGCATTGCCTTTAACCGCGATGAAGCCAAGCTGACGATCTCCGGTGTGCCTGATACACCCGGCGTTGCGTTGCGTATACTCAAACCGGTGAGTGACGCTAATATTGAAGTGGACATGATCGTGCAGAACGTGGGCGCTGATGGCCATACGGATTTCACCTTCACTGTACACCGCAATGATTTCAAGCGAGCGCGGGAAGTGCTCGATGGCGTTGCCCGTGAACTTGGCGCCCGGGAAGTGACTGGCGATAACAAGACTGTTAAGGTCAGTATTGTAGGTGTGGGTATGCGTTCCCATGCAGGTGTTGCCACCCGCATGTTTGAAGCGCTGTCCAACGAAGGTATCAACATTCAGATGATTTCCACATCAGAGATCAAAATCTCTGTGGTAATCGATGAGAAGTATCTTGAGCTTGCCGTTCGTGCGCTGCATACCGCGTTCGATCTGGATAAGCCTGAGGCAGAGGCCTGATAAAGACGGCGGATAAAACAGGTCGTCCCCGTCCAGGTCTCGAACAAGGGAACGATCTGCCAGTGGCAGCGTCATATGACCGTACTGTTACGACTACTACGTACGGACATATGCTGGCTTGCGTTGGCAGGTTGCCCCGCGATAAAAAAGCAGTACTGTTAATCCATTGTCGGAACAGGTAGCTCTGGAGAAAAGGGAGAGAAGGACATGTTGATTTTGACTCGCCGTGTAGGCGAAACGTTGATGGTCGGTGATGAAGTTACAGTTACCGTACTTGGGGTAAAAGGTAATCAGGTTCGCATTGGTGTTAACGCCCCTAAAGAGGTTGCAGTTCACCGTGAAGAGATTTACCAGCGCATTCAAAGTGAGAAAGGCGACGGCCCTGGCGGAAACGCTGGCGATCGCTAAGTCTCATCAGGTGTGCAAAGCCCGCCGAGTGTTCAAGCACTGGCGGGCTTTTTTGTTCAACGCTTAGCCAGCCTGGAGGCACGCCGACATTTTGCGGTAAAAAATCCAAGTCAAGCCTATGAAATCAGAAATTTTATGGTAGTATACGCGGCGTTCTCACGGAGAGGTGGGTGAGTGGCTGAAACCAGTTCCCTGCTAAGGAACCATACGCATTGCGCGTATCGAGGGTTCGAATCCCTCCCTCTCCGCCATTTCCTTTTCAAGGAAATAGGGAACAGACCGAACTAGCAACCGGTCATGGCAGTGCGATGCGCGGCTGTAGCTCAACTGGATAGAGTACCTGGCTACGAGCCAGGCGGTCGGAGGTTCGACCGAGCGGGCGAAGCACGCGAAGGAACGTCGGCGCAAAGCGACGACGGCCCCGAAGGGGTGAGGGCCAAAGGCCCGAATAATCCTCCCAGTGAGGATTGGCAGTAAAACAGTTTTGATGCGCGGCTGTAGCTCAGCTGGATAGAGTACCTGGCTACGAACCAGGCGGTCGGAGGTTCGAATCCTCCCAGCCGCGCCACTTATTTCAAGAACGCCTCAGTCTGGAGCCCCCTCCTGCTGAGGCGTTCTGCTTTGTTAATCCCCCTATACTTGCCTCATATCAATAGTCACTGCGCAACCGGTAGACAAAGTCGTTCGATATAGATATTTTTAGTCCACTAACAGTCGCGTGCGTGTGGCTGTCACTATAATAAATACGTCGTAAAAGGATGGCATCAGCTCAGCTGCGTCATACCACTGTAGGGCAAGGTATCGTGATAACAGCCAATCAGCCCGGTAACAAGATGTCCGGAGAAGATGCCAAGGTTGGCTCAATGTCTCACTCCGCAACGTCTGCGGATCAACCGCAGTCTTGCGATGGAGTCTTGGCAAAAAGCCAGGCGGATATTTCATTCGATATCATAGCCAACGCTTCTCCGGCGCTTATATGGGCAGCTGATCTGGATAAGCACTGCTACTGGTTCAATCAGCGCTGGCTGGACTTTACCGGCCGCTCCATGGCGCAAGAGTGCGGAGACGGCTGGGCTCAGGGCGTGCACCCCGATGACTTTCCCGCTTGCATGTCTACCTTCCATAACGCCTATGACACCCATGAGCCCTTTACCATGTCCTATCGCCTCAGGCGGCATGATGGTGAGTTCCGTTGGGTGTTTGATCATGGCGTTCCGCAGTTTGATGCCGAGGGCCGGTTTGCAGGCTTTATAGGCTCATGCCTGGACGTGACGCAGGAACACCTTCTGCGTCAGCAACGGGATCAGTTGGCTGAGCGATTCCAACAACTGGCCAGCCGGCTGCCAGGTGCGGTTTTCCAATTGCGGGTGCATGCGCGTGGTAAACCGATTTTTGATTATGTGAGTGAAGGCTTCAAAGTGCTTACGGGATTGCCTCCTGAGGACGTTTTGCAGGACGCTGAGACCTTCTTTTCTTTAATCAGTCGGCAGGACCGTGACAAGGCACTGGCTGAACTCAATGAAGCAGCCCAATCCAGCTCTGTGTGGCATGCTTTGTTTCGTATCCATCACGCAGCGGATGGTACCGAACGTTGGGTGGAAGGGGTAAGTTCCCCGGAATCCTGTGGCGAGGGTGGTTGGCTATTCACTGGTCACCTCAAGGATGTGTCTGATCGCAAGCGCGCAGAGGCAAAGCTGAATCTGGCTGCCAAGGTGTTTGCCTGTGCGCGGGAGGGCATCATGGTGACGGATCCGGGCGGCTGCATCGTTGAGGTGAATGACAGATTCTGCGAAATCACCGGCTATAATCGAGATGACCTGTTGGGGCATCGCCCGTCCATTCTGCAGTCTGGACGCCACGACAAAGCTTTTTATGAAGCCATGTGGCGGGATATGACCGTAAAGGGGTACTGGTCCGGAGAGCTATGGAATCGCCGTAAGAACGGAGAGCTTTTTGCAACCTCACAACACATTGGCACTGTGAATGACGACGACGGTCAGTTGACCCACTTTATTTCCCTGATGTCCGACATCACGTTGCAAAAAGAGTATGAGCACAAGCTCGAGCATATTGCCCACCATGACAACCTGACCCGGCTGCCCAACCGCTTGCTGTTTGAGGACCGTTTGCGGCAGGCCATGGCCAGTACGCGGCGTACCGGCAAGCCGCTGGCGGTGGTGTTTGTGGATCTGGATGGTTTCAAACAGGTTAATGATCGTTTTGGTCATGCCGCCGGTGACCAGCTACTGGAAGATTTGGCGAGTCACATGCAGCAGACATTGCGGGCCAGCGATACGCTGGCCCGCATGGGTGGCGATGAGTTTGCCGCAATACTGACTGACCTGTTGGACGAGCAGGAGGTAACGGGGTTGCTTAAGCGCTTGCTCGCAACCATCGCCACGCCGACAGTCCTGGGTGATCACCGCTTGCAGGTGTCTGGCAGTATTGGTGTTACCTTCTATCAGCAGTGGGCATCTGCCAGCCCTGAACAGCTTCTCAAAGAGGCGGACCAGGCCATGTACCAGGCCAAGGAGCTGGGTAAGAACCGCTACGTCATTTATGGCCGATAACGCAAAGCCTACAGGCTCATGATGGCCAGCCCGGAACAGATGATGAGTGCGCTTGTCAGTCGTCTTTTCCAGGCGTAGCGTTCCCGGAACAGAAACAGCGATGCCAGCGTTGCGAAGACAATCCCTGCATTGGTGTAGGCGACAACTTCAGCCGAAGGAAGGTCTCGCATCGCGTGTACCACCAGTGCATAGGCAAGCCCCACGCAAAGGCCACCAATGATCATTGGAGGGAGCTTTATGCGGGCAGGGGGCTGCCAGCGACCTTCTTTTCTGCGCATCATGAGTGTGATGGTAATAAAGCTCATTAGATAGCCCACCGAGATAAAGCCAACCACGCTGGCAAAGTCCGGCAGGTAGGTGGTTGCTGCTTTATCAGTGATGGAGTAGACGCTGGTACACAGCATAGCGGCCATGGCCCAGGGCAGTGCCAACCGGTCCTTTGCGCCAGGTTCCATGCGAGACATCAGCAAGAGACCCATGACGCTGACAACAATGCCCAGCCAGCTGAAGTGGCCCAGTTTCTCACCCATGAACAGGGTGGTCCAGAGTGCAATCAGCAGGGGTGAGCTGCGCACCATGGGATACACCAGAGCCACAGGTGCCCGATCATAAGCGAGCTTCAGGCTGGCAAAGTACAGGGCATTTGCCAGCGCAGAGCTTGCCAGCAGCAGGATAAATCCCGGACTCCATTCCACCCGGGTAATCAGGTGGTATGCCCCCCATGGACCCAGCAGAACCAGATGCGCCAGCAACACCCACCATATTGGCCAGGCCCGGGATGGCTGATGCCTTGCCATCAGGTTCCAGGTTACATGCATGAGCACGGATAAACTGATAGCGACTGTTGCGTGAAGTTCCATAGTGAGGGGCTAGGCCAGCGAAATGTGCAGGTTATCGGAGGCCCAGTAAACCCGTTCGGGCAAAGGCTCGTTTGTTTCGGCGCGCCACCTGTCAACGTTGTGACTGATGTGAGTGAGCCAGGCGCGCTCCGGCCTGATCTCTGCAATAAGGGCAAGCGCCAGGGTGACGTCGTTATGGTTGGCGGGTGTCGTGTCCTGTGGCGCATGACTGCAGTCGATGGCCAGGCCGTGGGGGTGCCAGTCTGCAAGGAAGGCGAGCGTTTTCGGGGGTAGCCCTACCGTATCCGTCAGGTAGGCGAACCGTTGGCCTGCGGCTGATTCGATGGCGTAGCCGTAGGTTATCTTCGAGTGAATAAGGGGCAGAGGGGTAATAGTCAGATCACCAAGGGTCAGCGGCCTGAACTTCTTCAGATGTTCAAAGGCAAGTATACCGGGGTGCTTGAACAGGTCTGCGCAGCCTTCCTTGTCCGGTGGGCCAGCGACTCTCAGGGGCTCGCCTAAACCCCAGCGCATGTGGAACAGTCCCTGCACATGGTCAGGGTGATAGTGCGTCAGCAACAGCGCATCGAGAGTGCCGGCAGGAAAGCGGTCATGGAGGTCCATCAGGCCTGCGTCTACCATGACTTTGGTCCTGTCGGTCTCGACCAATGCGGAACAGGGCTGGCGGCGCAGGGCGGGCTCAAGGCGAGCCGCCGCGCAAGCCACGCAGTCACAGCCATAGCGGGGAACGCCGCCGGCCGCTGCCGTGCCGGTAAATGTTATGCGCATTGCCGTGTTCCCCGGTGGGTTTCAAGCAGCTGTACCAGCCTGTTGCCTGCCTCAGACAGCGGACCATTGTTGTCGAGGGTTATCAGGCGCTGTTGTAAAAGCGTTCTGTCTTTGGTCAGCAGCTCTTTGTTTCTGGCCATACGTGCTTCGATGGCTGCCAGCGATTCACGCCCCCGGGCGACAAGGCGTGCTCGCAGCGTTGCTTCGCTGACCTCTATCCAGACCACCTTCAGCTCGGGGTAACGGTTGGCTATCTCCGGCAGATAACTGCGGCTGCCGTTGACCACAACGGAGACACCTTTGGCCAGCCACTGGTTGATCTCGATACCAACACCGTACCGCTGGCCGTGGCTTTGCCAATGCATGGCAAACAGCCCGGCTTGTTGGCGGGCCGCAAATTCATCGGCGCTGAGATAGATGTGGTTTTCGCCACCCGCATCCGGCTTGCGCGTAATGTAGCGGTGGCAGAACACAAGGCCGGGTTCCGTCGCCAATTCATGACGTGCATAGGCCATCAGGCTGTCCTTGCCGCTTCCGGAAGGGCCAACCAGGTAGATCAGTGATGCCCGAGGCATGAGCTGTTCCTCTTTAGCCGGCCAGTGCCATGGCGAACGGGTACTGGGTGTCCAGCACAGGCGAGCCTGCAACCCATACCTGTGTTGCCTGGGGCATGCCGCTGATTTCGTCTACGGCAATCAGGTCCGCCCGCAAGCCTTCCCTGATTTCGCCGCGATCGGTGAGTCCGGCTGCCATGGCGGGATTCAGGGTCACCAGGCGGATGGCCGCGGGTAGTGTGAGTCCTGCCAGATCCACCGCTTGCAATGCGGCGGGTAGCAGTGCCGCTGGTGAATAGTCGCCGCAAAGGCAATCGGCTACGCCGGCTTTGATGGCGTCTATGGCGCGCATGGAACCGGATTGGGACTGGCCACGCAGCACATTGGGCGCTCCAAATACGGTGTAAAGCCCTTGCTCACGCGCTGCCTGGGCAGTCTGCTGATTGATGGGAAACTCGGAGATAGTCGTACCCACCTCTTTGACGGTGGCAATGCGCTCCGGGTTGTCATCGTCATGACTTGCGATGGCAACACCTTGCTCCCGGGCAATAGCGGCGAGGAACTGGATGCGCTCGAAGGCACCTGCTGCCTTGCGCTGCTTGTCCGCGAGCAGGGCGTCAAGCTCTTCATCGGTTTTGCGGTAGGTACGGGCGTGAAAGGCGCGGAAGGCGGCCACGTCCTTGAACTGGCCCTGGCCAGGGGTGTGGTCCATAAAGGAAATCATCTGCGCCTGCCCTTGCTCAAGCAGGTTGCTGAGAATCGGAGGCGCGGTCTCATCAGTGACCTCGTAGCGCACATGTACCCGGTTATCCACCAGTGCCCGGTTGTTCCATTGATTGACTGCGCAGGCTAATTTTGCCGCTGTGCCGTTATTACGGACGCCCAGCTCATGATTGGCGAATGAGAGCGCGTGATAGACCGTGGTGATACCCGCCGCTGCGTTGCGGCGATCTACCTGTGCACAGGCAAACGCCAGTGGGAACTGTACACCGGGGCGTGGTTCCACTTCCTTTTCTAGGGCATCGCAGTGCAGATCGATCAGCCCCGGCATCAGCAACTGACCATTCAGGTCAACAACTTCTGCATGGCTGGCATGGTCCGGGTCAATGGCGGCAATAACGCCATTTTCGATCAGGATGCTGGCATCAGCCCGAATGTGATCGGCAAATACAACGCGGGCATTGATGAGTAACTGGGCTTTCATGATAGGGTCGTCTCCTGCAAGTTGGGCGTTGTGAGAGGGGGCGTAAGCTCAAAGACGTTGTCAGCCAGGCGGCTGACCAGTTCCGGATGATGGAAGATGGCGAGCAGCGCAACGCCATCCTGTTTGATGTCCTGTAACAGGCTGATGACATTGTCGGTTGTGCCCGGGTCAAGGCTGGCCGTAGGTTCGTCCAACAGCAGCAGGCGTGGTCTGGCGATTAGCCCACGCGCCAGGTTGATGCGCTGCTTCTCACCGCCGGAAAAGGTCGCTGGCGGTACCCCCCACAGGCGCTCAGGCACTTTCAGACAACGTAGCAACCGTTTGCCTTCTTCATGCGCCTCATGGGCGCTGGTGCCCCTGGCGATCAGAGGTTCGCAGGTTACGTCCAGTGCGCTTTTGCGTGGCAAACAGTGGAGAAACTGGGTTACAAAGCCTATGTCATTGCGTCTGAGGGTCAGAACCTCATGGTCCGACGCCTGCGCCAGGTCGGTAACGGTGCCAAGGTCGTTCCGGTAGAGCATGCGGCCAGCGGTGGGCAGGTATGATCGGTATACACACTTGAGAACGGACGATTTTCCGGCGCCCGTAGGGCCAACCAGCGCTGTCAGTTTGCCGGTATAGACGGACAGATTCACATCTTCGCAGGAGGGAATGGTCTTCGCCTGTTCATGGAGAACGAAGCGTTTGCTGAGGTTTTCGATTCTGAGTCTCGGTTCCATGGTGTCCTCACAGGGCCGATGCGACAAGGCGCTGGGTGTAGGCATGTTGGGGATCTTCGAGGATCTGATCTGTCAGGCCAGCCTCAATGACGCGCCCATATTTCATAACCAGCGTACGGCCAGCCAACAGGCGGATGACGCCGAGATCATGCGTTACTACAATCATCGCGGTGTTCAGTTCCTGCTGTATTTCGAGAATCAGATCGAGAATTCTGGCCTGCACCGAAAGGTCGAGCCCGGTGGTGACCTCATCCAGAAACAACAGAGGGGGCCGGGTGGCCAGAGCCTTGGCAATCTGGACGCGTTGCTGCATGCCGCCAGAAAAGCGCTTGGGTGACTCATCCATGCGGTTGCTGAGCACTTCGGTACGGGCAAGCAGCTGGCGAGCTCGGTCACGAATGTCGCCGTAATGCCTGAGGTCGTTCATAAGCAAGCGCTCGGCAATGTTACCGCCTGCGGATACATTGAAATTCAGACCCAGATTCGGGTTCTGGTAGACCATGCCGAATTTGTGGTTACGCAGCCAACGCTGTTCCGCTGGATTGAGGTCAAAAAGTTCCTGTACCTGTTCGCCATCATGAAACCGGGCTGAGCCGCTGCTGGGCTTGTCATCAAAGAACAGGGTTTTCACCACGGTCGATTTGCCGCTGCCTGACTCTCCCATGATGCCAAGGATTTCCCCTTCATGGAGATCGAAGGCTACATCATGGGCAGCCACAACAGTGCCACAGTGCGGGCAAACGTTGGTGTCATGGGCAGGCCCTGTGGCGCTGATGCAACGAGGGCATCCAGAGCCGTATATTTTGGTCAGGCCTCGCACTTCCAGAATCTTCTTCATTGCCTGGCTCCGGTCAGGGTGCCCGACTTGAGTTGAAGCTGCTGGTCGCAGTAATCCGTATCTGAGCATTGCCAGCGTTTACTGCCGTCCGCCAATGGCAGCTCGTCAAGAAATGATCGGGTGCTGCCACAGCGTGCACAGGCAATGCGTTCGCCCCGGTCATCATGGAAATCTTCGGTGCGAAAAGGAACGTCGTCGAAGGCGAGGGGGGTGGCATTGGTATAGGGCGGTACAGCATATATCTTCTTTTCCCGCCCTGCTCCAAACAGGGTCAAAGCGGGGGACTGGTTTAGTTGTGGTACGTCATAACGAGGAATCGGGCTGGGGTCGATGACGTAGTGGCCGTTGATGCGGGTGGGGTAACGATGGGAAATCGTGATTTCCCTGAATTTGACGATATCTTCATAGAGCTTGGTGAGCAGGCGCGAGTAGTCCCCTTCACCGTGCATGGCTTTACGCCTGGCTTCTGACGGCTCAACCACAACCAGGGCATCCGGGTAGGGTACCTGCAACACGAGTACCTGCGACTCGTTGAGCGGTTGCTCAGGTATGCGATGCCGGGATTGGATGATAGTGGCATCACTCGTGTGGGTGGTGGTAGTCAGACCGGGGCAGGTGAGTGACACAAATTGGCGCAGATTGACGGCGTTGACTGAATCATCAGAGCCCTGGTCAATAACCTTTAACACGTCATCCGGCCCGGCAAGGCTTAGGGTCAACTGAAGCCCGCCGGTGCCGAAGCCCCGGCCCATAGGCATCTCGCGGGACGCATAGGGGGTCTGGTAGCCGGGTATGCAGATGGATTTGAGAATTGCGCGGCGGATTTCCCGCTTGGCGTATTCGTCGAGAAAACCGAAATTGTAGTCGGCCTCATCCAGAGGTAACTCATAGCTGCTGTTCATTGTGCGGCTCTCTCTGTCTGGTGTGGGCTGGGCTCCAGTGCCTGATCGTGCGCTTTCTGGGTGGTGCGCAGTCGGTCCATGTCGGACTGGAAGGTGACGTAGTGGGGCATTTTGTAATGGGAGGCAAAGCCCATTGCATCTACGCCGTCCACATGCAGCAACACAAACTCAGGATCTTCGGAGGGGTTGGCCGGGCCATCCGCCATGCCTTTCTGTAGCGAACGGTCCAGAATGGCCATTGAAATAGCCTTAACTTCGTTGTGACCAAAACAGGCGCCGTAGCCCAGCGTGAAGGTGGGACGTTTACCGGCTGAATCAGCTTCATACATGGCGACAACCTCGCACTCGGTTACCAGCACTTCGCCAGCTTCGGTCATTTCTCCGGTAACAGGGTGGGGCAGCTCTATGGGGAGATAACCCACGCGCAATTCAGCAATGGTCGGGTGAATGTCGCCGTAGCCGCGCATACTGGAGTAGGCGATAGCCAACAGGGAGCCGGTTTCCGCTCTCGCCATGGTGGCTAACGCCGCGGAGCGTGGCACCGGGAACACCAGGGGCTCACGGGTCACGTCGAACGGGTCGCACTGCCGTGAGTGCAGCGGCGGAAGCAAGCCTTCTGCACGCAAGGTATCAACGACTTTAGGAAAGCTGTCAGCAACCGGTGCGTTTGGTGAACGGGCCAGGAACGAGCCGGCGATTTTTCGGAAGTCTTCTGGCCTCTCGGTGGCCAGATCAAGTCGCATCAGTCGCAGGGCATAGTCAAAGGTGGGGCCCAGCATCTGGCCACCGGGTATATCTTTGAAAGCACTGGATATCCTGCGTATCAGCCGCATCTTGCGGGTGTCCTGGGGCGGTGTCTCCAGCAGCCGGGGCTTGGTGGAGCGGTAGGCTCGCAGTGCGAAGGCCGCCTCCAGCGTATCACCCTGGGCCTGTTTAATGGCCAGGGCCGCCAGTTTCGGATGATACAGCCCACCCTCGGACACCACTCTGGAGGTGAGTAGCCGTAACTGATGTTCTATGGCGGACAAGGTGAGTGGCTCGCCCTGTTCGCCTTCTGCGGTGCGCAGTATTTCCATGGCGCGCTCTGCGCCGTTGATGGCGTCTGCGCCACCTTTGATAGCTACATAGCCCATCAGCGTATCTCCTCCATGATGGTTAGCGTGCGAGGCAAGGCTACCCAGCTATCGCCACTTACCAACAACATATCTGCGCCCATTGGGTAATGACTTCGCCAGCGCTGGTGGGCTTTGATCCAGGCATCATCGAGCCCGTCAATTTCCAGTAACGTGGTATCCGCAATACCCGGGCCACGCAGGCGATACCGTTTGCCACCAGTGAAAGCATTGACGGAAACCAGTAAGGTAGCTCCTGTTTCTGGTGACTCCAGGCTGCCGAGACGGGGAGTAAAATCAGGCGCCTTGTGACCCTCACAGACAATGAATGCCGCCTCTTCTGGCGGTGTCACCTGGCAGCCAAGGCGGCGCAGGAAAAGCTTACTCAACAGCCTGCCGGGATCTGCCAAGGGCAAACCCTGGTCGACCAGCGTGGCGAGGGCACTGAATAAAGGCTGTGGCTGGCCTACGCGCACCACCCGGCCAGGATAGCTGAAGCTATGCAGGAGCCCGCGGAAGAGTTGTTGTTGGGTTAGTGGGTGCCAGGCCTGCAATGGCTGGTCGTCCTGGCCAGGGGGCATCCTTGATTGGCTAATCATTGTGATCGTCCTCGTCGTTACCGAGCAGGCTGAAGTCCACCAGGGTGCTGCTGAGCAGAACCTGGCGTTGCGCCTGTTGTTGTTCGATGTGTTGCTGGCCCTGGTTTAACAGCTGGGTAACTTGCTCATGTCCAGGGAGGCGATTGGCAAGTACGGCATCGAGGATGGCGATGGCACGGGCAAGGGGCGTGCGGTCATCAAGAATCTGAGCGCCGCCTTCTGCCATGGCCTCGCCATTCAGGAACAGCCGGATATGGGCGCGGGCGACAGGTATTTCCCCCAGAAAATAGTCCTCACCACGGGCGCCGTCCCGGTTTCTCAGCAAGGCCAGCCCGGACTCCGGACGTTGTATGTCTTCGACCTGAAACTGTTTGTTGAAACTTTCTGCTAACGCAAGGCACTCGATGACGTTGGCAGCATGCAGGAATCTGGCCCATTGGCTGCGGGGAGGCAGGCTATCTAAGGCGTGTGTGTTCTGGGGCATGGTTTCTCCCGTATTCAGTACTGTATGGATGTCTAGATAACATCGTGTAAGTTTCGGCCTACTGTCGGCGGCCCCGTGTCAGGGCGCCCTGTAAGGCTCTAAAGGTTGACGTTCAACTCGACCCCGTCGCCCCGCAGGCGACTAATGGCATATTCAACAGGGCGACCGTCCCGCTCATCGATATTGATGCTTTTGACTCGGAGGACTGGCCGACTAGCCGGCATTTCCAGCAGTCTTGCGTCATCGCCTTGCGGCAGAATGGCGGTAATAAAGCTCTCTGAGCGGCGCAGTTCGCAGCCATAGGTTTCCCGCAGGAATTTGTGCAACGAACCTTCCTGATAATCGGTGGCCAGGGCTGGAAAGCGATCTGCGTCCAGAAAGTGAGAAATTACGCACAGGGGTTTGCCGTCCACTGTTCGCAGGGTTTCAATCCAGAAAACAGGTGTGCCGGCTGGCAGGCTGAGTCGTTCAGTCACCCGTTCAGAGGGGATGATGCGTTGCATGCGCACAATGCGGCTCGTTGTGGCATGGCCTTTCGCAGACAGTGTTTCTGTGAAACGTGTGCCAGCACCCAAATGATAATTTAGGTGTCCCTCCAGCACGAAGACGCCACGACCATGGCGGCGCTCCACTAATCCTTTGTTTACCAGTTCGTCTATAGCGCGCCGTAATGTGTGGCGGTTGACGCCAAAGCGCGCGGCCAACTCACCCTCTGATGGCAGGTTATCTCCGGCTTGAAAGTTCCGGCTGATCTCGCCTTCAAGATGATTGGCAATCTGGATATAGATGGGTTCTTTACGGTCGCTGGACAGTGCATAGAGACTCATGGCTTGCCTCGTCTAGATATCTATGAGGCAGAGCATTGCAGAGCTTTATGACAGCGGTATGTCTTTTGAGTGACATTTTGCGCAGCGCAGCCTCGACCTGAGCCCTCGCCAAAAGAGTTCAAAAAAATGCCACGGGTCTGTCACATAGCTTGCCTAGGATCGAATGCGTCACCTAATGGAGACATCTAGATAACAGGTTGGTTGGTAGCCGGTTCTTCGGATGACGCATAAACGAAACGAGGCAATGAAAATGACTATGACAATCAAACGCCTGATGGTGTTGTTGGCAGGGTTGCTGTTCATGGCAAGCGCCCAGGCTCAGTACACCTTTGGAGTTATTCCCGCAGAAAACAACGAGGAGGCGGCGGCACGCTTTGAGCCGCTGCGTAAAGATCTGGAACAGCAACTGGGCAAACGGGTCCGTGTTTTTTTTGCAACAGACTACTCCGGCATTATTGAAGCCATGCGTCGAGGCCGTGTGGACTTCGCCTGGTTTGGTGCAACCTCGGGCTTGTTAGCGCATCAGGAAGCTGGCGCTGTTCCTTTTGCTGTTGGCGTATCCCGGGAAACGGGCTCAGCCGAGTACTTCTCCCATTTTATCGTGCGTGCAGATAGTCCAATCCAAACTTTTGAAGAGCTTAAGGGAAAGAACATCGCCTTCGTTGATCCAGCCTCCACTTCAGGCGGTGTAGTACCGACTTATGAGGTTTTGAGAAAAACAGGCCAGATGCCGGAGGACTTCTTTGGTCGCTTGCAGTTTGCGGGCACGCATGACGCTTCCGTTATGGCGGTACGAAACGGTTCTGTGGATGGCGGTGTGGTTGCTGACTTTCTCTTTGACGCCATGGTTGCTCGTGGGCTGATCAAGCGCGAGGAGTTCCGCGTGATTCTGGCTTCGGATCCGGTGCCCGGGCCGCCCATGATGATCCGTGCCGCGCTGGGTGATGAGTTGAGAGCCCGGCTAACAGAGATCATGACGACGGTTCATGAGCGTATTGATGGTCCAATTCATATGGGCAACATGTCTCATTATCGTGCCGCTGATTTGAGTGAGTACATGGGTATCAAGGAAATGATGGATATGGGGCTGCTCTGAGCTGATACAGACGGGTGCTTGAATCGTCAGGCACCCGTCTCATTGACGCCCAATTAAATACGGTATTCGACAAGAAAGGTGATCCTTATGGCCAGTATCAAGCTCAGCGGTGTGCACAAGCATTATCGTAACAACGTCCATGCACTGAAGGGTGTTGATCTCGACATACCTCCGGGTCAGTTTCTGGTGATTCTTGGCCCCAGTGGTGCCGGAAAGTCCACCCTGATCCGCCTGCTGAACGGTCTTGAAACACCGTCAGAAGGGCGTGTGGTCATCGACGGTATTGAACTGAACAAGCGTAATCTTCGCTCCGTCCGCACCAAGGTCGGTATGGTGTTTCAACAGTTCAATCTGGTGGACCGCCTCAACGTGATGACCAACGTGCTGTCAGGTCGGCTGGGTAAACGCAGTTGGTTCACCAGCTCGCTGTTCCTTTTTCCGCGGACTGATCTGGAACTGGCCCATAGAGCGCTCGCCAGGGTCGGACTTGTGGATAAGGCATGGGTGCGGGCGGACCAGTTATCTGGCGGTCAGCAGCAGCGAGTCGGGATTGCCCGTGCATTGGCCCAGGAACCGGCCCTTATACTGGCTGATGAGCCGGTCGCAAGCCTTGACCCGGTTACCAGCACAGAAATCATGGGACTACTGCGCGAGATTTGTGACGAGCAGGGTATTTCGGTAGTGGCTAACCTGCATCAGCTGGATTATGCCCGGGACTATGCGCATCGCATCATTGGCCTGAACAATGGCCGCATCGTGTTTGATGGCCCTCCTGACCAACTGGACAGTTTTGCGGAAGCCAGAATCTACGGTCGGTCTGCCAATACCCGGAAGGAGGCGCGCCATGACCTTGTGCTGGCCCACGCCTAGCGGAAGGCCGCCCCTGGCGTTTGCCGGTGGCGCGCTGTTCATTGTTGTACTGTTGGTGGCGACCAGCAGCGTTGTTGAGTTTTCGGTATCGACGCTTTACTCCGCTTCAGGACGCGTTGCTGAGTTTTTTGGGCGCCTGATTACCACCCCGGACTGGGCCTATACCCCGGCGCTGTTATCAGCGTTGTGGGAAACCGTTGCAATGGCGTTGGTGGCAACCTTTATTGCCTTGCTGATTTCCATTCCCATGGGGATATTGGCTGCACGAAACGCCAGCCCTCACCCTGTGGTTTATCGCATCTCGCGGGACATCCTGTCGTTTATGCGTGCGCTACCGGATCTGGTCTGGGCGCTGCTTTTTGTGTCTGCGGTTGGCCTGGGGCCTTTCCCCGGCGTCCTGGCGCTGGCTTTTGTCACGGTTGGCTTTATGGGCAAGTTTTTTGCCGAACATATTGAAGTGGTCGGGGAGCGAGCGATTGAAGGCATCAGAGCGACCGGTGCCAGCCGGATCCAGGTTATCCGGTACGCCATGATTCCTCAGGCAATGCCGGATTTTGTGGGGTCGCTGATGTATATCCTCGACCACAACGTCAGGGCGGCAACCGTGCTGGGTATTGTCGGCGCCGGGGGGATTGGTTACGACATGATCATGGCATTGCGTTTATACAACTATGACCGTCTCATCATGATCATTTTCGGCATCTTTGTGCTGGTGGCTTTGCTGGATCTGCTGTCCGGCTATATCCGCGGCAAGATTTTGGGGGGGCATCGCCATGCGCTCTGACATACATACTGAGAAGCTGCCGGCCTTGCCCGGCAAGCCAAAAGAATGGCTCCCGCTTTGGGCGACCTTGATCGTTGCCGCCGTGTGGTTCATGGCTATCGATCTTGAGATCAACCTGCAAACCCTGATTTGGGGTGTGCAGGACATGGGCGAGTTCATCAGCCGCTTTACCAGCCCCGATTTCTCACGTTGGGCACAGTACCTGAGCCTGATGGGCGCAACCCTCGCCATGGCCTTTTGGGGGTCGGTGATCGCCTTTCTGATCAGTTTTGTACTTGCGCCTCTTGGGGCACGTAATCTTAGTCCGCATCCTGTTGTCTACCGGGTGGTAAGAGAGTTTTTCAATCTGTGCCGCGCCATGCCGGATCTTCTGCTGGCACTGATCCTGGTGTCGGCCATTGGTCTTGGGCCTTTGCCGGGTATCCTGGCATTGGGTATCTCCACGGCCGGCTTTCTGGGTAAGTTCTTTGCAGAAAGTCTGGAGCGCGTGCCAGCGGGGCGTTATGAAGCTCTGGCGTCAGTAGGAGCGGGGTATATGCAAACGCTGATGTATGCAGGCTGGCCGTCCATCCTCCGCGAGATGACCGGATACACGCTGTTTATTCTGGATCGTAATGTGAGGATGGCGTCTGTGCTCGGGCTGGTAGGTGCGGGTGGTATTGGTACCGCACTTTCAACTGCCCTGCGCACCTTTAATTACGATCGGGCGGCTGCGATGATTCTGGTGATGGTGGCTACTATCCTGCTCATCGACTTCATTTCCGCCTGGCTCCGAAAGCGCTTGCAGTAAGCACGTGAGGACATCAGTAGTCGACGCGTAGCCCCTTGCCGACGTGTATATGTTCTGGAGGAATGTATGTTGAGAGGTCTGAACCATCTCACACTGGCGGTCAGTGATCTTGACCGATCGCTGAGCTTTTACCGGGATTTACTGGGCTTCCAGGCACATGTCTGCTGGGCGCAGGGGGCCTATCTCTCACTGGGTGAGCTTTGGTTGTGTCTGAGCGTGGGGGCGGTGGATTGTCGGGGGGATTACACACACATTGCCTTTGATATTGCCGCTGAGGACTTTCAACGGTTTGCCGCAGCGCTGCGCTCGGCAGGGGTGAGAGAGTGGAAGCAGAACTGCAGTGAGGGGGACTCCCTGTACTTTCTGGACCCCGATGGACACCAACTGGAAGCCCACGTAGGCAGTCTGGATACTCGGCTCAAAGCCCTCATTCACAAACCGTACAAGGAACTTGCCTGGCTTTGATGCCGGTCATTAACCGCTCAGCATGGTTCCCTTAGGCTACATTGGATATGAGGTTGTCGTTACCTCGCCACATAGCCAGGGGGTTTTGTGTATACCGATTGGGCCGTTAGCGTTGTTACATTACTTTTCTATGCCATCAGCCTGATCGGGGTCGTGGTGGTTGCCTGGGGGGTGGCTGAGGCCGTGGTGAGGTTTTTTGGTCTCAAGTTCGCCCGCCAGTTGCCCCATGCAGTGGTAGTCGCCCGTACCGCCCGCATCCGTGAGCGGTTGGGAGCCCACTTGCTGTTTGCACTGGATATCTTTATCGGTGCGGACATCATCAAGACCGTTATCACGCCCGCTTGGGAGCACATCGGCATGCTGGGTGCGGTCGTCCTGATCCGGATCATTCTGAGCTATTTCCTGGAGCGGGAAATGGAGCGTACCCATGAGTCCGCGCTATCCGGCCGTCTATCCGCCCGTAACGGGCTGGACCATCACGGTTTACCTACCAAAACCAGCGCAGAGGGACAGGAACAGAAACCGTAGCGGGTGCGTTGCGCACCAGGCTGGCGATCTCCTCTGAGCCGTATTCCCGGGCACACTGGTGCAGATTGCGGATATCGTCGGAGCGTCGATTGTTGTCTTCATTGCGGTGGCTGGCAATGCAGTGCTCGAAGTAACGCTGCACTTGCGCCTGCCGCAGGTCATCATGCCCAGCCCAGGCTGTCAGGCTGTCATGTCGGGCAAGGTCAACGGCTACCCCGTAGCGATGGAGTTGCACTATCAGAATGAAGCCCAGCAGCAGGGCAAAGGCGAGCGTCGAATAAAAGGTGCTTTTGAGGGTCATGAGTCTTTTTGCCGGCAAAGGAAGGCGCAGTATACCTTGTCCCGAGCCGCAGCTTAAGGCAGCGTGCGGCGACCCACCGGATGCCCTTGCAGGGCAGACCCGGAGGGTCGGCAGTTGTTAGAGTACGGCCCGGCGCTGTGGGGGGCGCGCGCAGAGTAGCAGCGGTAGCAACGCCAGGAATAGCGCTACCCCTGCAGCTGCACTGGCAGCCACCAGGGCCAAGTAATCCAGCCATCCGGCAAGCTGGGCGTGACTGGCTCCGGTTATCCACGGGGCTGCCAGAAGCGCAACAAGAAAGCCTATGCAACCCATAACAGCGGCGATTTTTCCGCTGCCTTTCCAGTCCAGCGGTTTGTTGCGACTCTTGAACACAGCGGTCGCAACCAGCGCAATTTCAATGCAAAGGAGAGCCAGAAGTGGCACCAGAAAGGGCCTGATGGCTTCCAGCATGACTGCAAGAATACCCATTAGTGAAAATGCCATAACCCGCCTCCTTATACACGGCCTCTGAGCATGGCCTGGTAGGCCGCCTGCAGCATCTTGTCTTTCAGTATCCAGGGCACCCAGTGTTCCTGGTAAGGGTTGATGAAGCCAAATGAGGGCACCATTTTCAGCTCGTAATCAAACTCAACCAGAATGGCTTTACCCCGTTCCGTAATAAGCGGGCAGGAGGTGTAGCCGTCATAGCGTGCGGGCAGGGTGGTCTGGCCCTGAATCCGTGCAAGCAGATTGGTGACCGCAACGGGCACCTGTGCCTTAACGCTGGCAGCCGTTTTGCCTACGGGAGTGCCCACTACGTCGCCAACCCCAAAGACATTGCCATAGCGGGTATGCTGCAAGGTGTGTCGATCGACTTCCAGCCAGCCGACGAAGGGCCCATCCTGCCAGGCAAGGGCGCTCTCCCGAACGGGTGAGGGGGCGGTCATGGGTGGGACGGCATGGATAAAGTCGTAATCCTCAGTGATTTCGCCGTCCTCAGTCCGGAAGGTGGCGTGCTTGCGGCCAGGGTCGATAGCAACAAGTTCATGACGATTGCGAATGGCAATGCCCCGTTTCGGCATGTGCTCATAGAGGAACTGATTGATATCGGGTTGGGAGAACAGGGCGGGCTCCGCCGAAAGATAGTGCATGTCAACGTTACTGCGGGTATTGGCCTCGCGGAGCCGGTGCTCTGTAAGCAAGGCAATTTTCACCGGTGCTCCGGCGCATTTGATGGCGGTTATCGGGCGTGTCATGAGGGCCTTTCCGCCACGTTCAACCAGCTCATTGATTACCCTCGCCGTTGCCGCGCCGTGTTCAGGTGTATCGTAAACGCAGGCGATGCCATGCTGGCCGATCAGGTTCGGATTCAGGCCGTCAACCAGATCGAAGCGAATCTCAACCCCTGTCGCAACCAGCAGATAATCATAAGGCACGGAGGTGCCGGAATGGGTGAATACCCGATTGTGGTCAGGGTCAAAGGCGGCAACGCTTTCCTTTACCCACTTCACTGAACGTGGCAGGTAGCGCTCATTTTTGTCCACCAACTTGTTGACATCTTTCCAGGCTCCGACCGCCACCAGCGTCAAGCCAGGCTGGTAATAATGCGCCTCTCTGGCGTCGATGATGGTGATATCCGGATTTCGGATGGCCTTTGTCAGGCGAGATGCAAGGGAAATGCCCGCTGCGCCGGCTCCGACGATCACGATCCGCGCACGTGTCTCAATGGCTTGTGCTGTGCCGGAGGCCAGCAAGGCGGTAGCGGGTAATGTGCCTGCCAGGGCGCTCGCTGCGGAAACCTTCAGAAATTTTCTGCGACCAAGGTCGGGCAACCGTTGGTTGGCCTGGGCTTTGTTTTTGGTCATGACCTGCTCTTTTGCTGTCTGCTTTACGTAAGTCTAGCCAAGGCTGCCGAAACAGGTACCGTCTTCGGATGTTGGCTTGACAGGGATCAAACAGACAATAAAGAGAAGCATCGTGCCGGCTCAGTGACTAAGTCACATAAGCCAGCGAAGAGGGGTTAGACTTTAGTCAAAACCCCACTCGTTGCTATACGGGCTGAGCTGGAACGCTTTACCACATCAGGTCGTCGGGAATTTCGTAGCCCGCATAGGGGTCTTCGGTCGCGGCATCATCAGCCTTGCGGTCGTGGAGCACAACAACGGCCTCGGCATCACGCTCCATGATCTTGCGGGCAACCTGCTCCGGCACTACATCGTAGTGTTCATTCAGACAGACAACCGCCAGCCGCCCGCGGGACAGTTGATCGAGCATTTTGTCATCAACAAAGATCTTCTTGATCTTTTTGTCATGGGCAAACTGGTAGGCGGTTTCGCCCCGTGAACGATCCAGCTTGTTGGAGTCCACCAGTTGCCGGATCTGTGCCTGAATGGCCTTGCGCCGGGCTTCCTCGTTGCGTTGCTGATTCAGTAAACGGTCCCGCTCTGCCTTCTCGGCCCGGGCCTGTTGCACACGCAGTTCAGCTTCATTGACCTGCTGGGCGCCCTTGGGTTGCTGCTTGCGTTGCTTATGCTTTTCTTTTTTGATGGATTTGGCTGTTTTCTCGTCAGCCAGACCCATTTTCAGTAGCTGTTCCTGCAGGGATGCCATGGGAATCTCCGGTGAGCATGGAAGGTGGCGCGCCAGGTTACTCGGATGTCAGCGCGTAATGGGGTATTATACGCAGCAACGCAAACCTGCCCAAACCCATCCTGTCAGTGCCCTCGCGGCGGAGTCATTCATGTCCTCGTTTTCTACCCTTGGCCTGTCCCCGGCCATGTTGGCCAATTTGCAGCAGCTGGGCTTCCAGACCCCCACCGCTATTCAGACGGCTGCAATCCCCGCCGCCCTGGCTGGCGAGGATGTTATCGCTATGGCGAAAACCGGGAGCGGCAAAACGGCGGCATTCGGTATTGGCATGATCGAGCGCCTGAACCCGCGGTTTTTTGCGGTTCAGGGGCTGGTGTTGTGCCCCACCCGTGAGCTGGCGGATCAGGTGGCTCGCGCGCTGCGGGAGCTGGCACGGGCCTATGACAATATCAAGGTGCTGACCCTGTGTGGTGGGGTGCCTATTGGCCCGCAGATTGGCTCCCTGAGTCACGGGTCGCACCTGGTTGTGGGCACCCCGGGCCGGATACAGGATCACCTGCGTAAAGGCACCCTGACACTGGAACACCTGAAAACGCTGGTGCTGGACGAAGCGGACCGCATGCTGGACATGGGCTTTCGTGAAGCTATGGAAGACATCATGGCACAGACCCCGGCTAGCCGGCAGACACTGTTGTTCTCGGCCACCTGGCCAGATCAGATCCGCAGTCTGAGTGAGGCCTATCAGCGCCAGCCCCAGGATATTCGGGTTGTTGATGCTGAGTCCGCGCCAGCCATCGAAGAGCTTTTTTACCCCATTGAGCCCGCCCAGCAGCTGGATGCCGTTGCGGCAATACTGTCCCGCTACCAGCCTGTCTCCTGTCTCGCGTTCTGTACCACGCGGCAGCAATGCGATGATGTGGTGGACGGGTTGAAGGCCAGGGGGTTCAGTGCTATTCCCCTGCATGGTGATCTCGATCAGAAGGAGCGGGATGCCGTGCTGGTGCGTTTCGCCAATCAGAGTGCTGCCGTGCTGGTTGCTACGGATGTTGCGGCAAGGGGGCTGGATATCAAAGCCCTGCCGTTGGTGGTCAATGTGGAGCCCGCCCGTGATGTGGAAGTGCATACCCACCGTGTTGGGCGCACCGGACGGGCCGGAGAGCGGGGGCATGCGGTCACCCTTTTCACGCCAGGTCAGGCTCATCGTGTCGAGCGTTTACTAGAAGCCGGGCGTGGCGAGTTGGGGGATGCCCAGAAGCTGCTGCAAACATCCCTGGCTCCGGTGCAGCCGCCCATGGTAACTCTGTGTGTGGCCGGTGGTCGCAAGGATAAAGTCCGCCCTGGCGATCTGGTGGGTGCATTGACGGGAGAAGCTGGTTTAACTGCTGAAAACATCGGAAAAATCGATGTTTTTGATCATCAGACCTTTGTCGCAATTGATAGAAGTCAGGCGCGGCGCGCCTTGCAGGCCCTTGAACAGGGTAAGATAAAGGGCAGGCGCTTTCGGGTACGCAAGGTGTGACAGGCCTTGTTGCACAAGCGTGTCGGTTGCTCCGTGACCTATAAACCGGTAAATTACGCAGGATTTCGCCTTACGGATTCTACGTATGCCAGCGGTTATGCCCACGTTGGTACAGGCTAGATCGTCTCTTTGACAAACAGGTATCAAAAATATGAATGAGCTGATGTCAGACGCCATTGAACTGACCATCGCAGGTATGGGGTTTGTATTTATCTTCCTGATCATCCTCGTATTTGCCACGATGTTCATGTCGAAGATCATCAATCAGTTTACGCCGCCGGAGCCGGTAACCCCGGCCCGAACCCCGCGTGCGAAGCCCTCTGCGACAACGACCGTTGATCCGGACACCGCTGAGGCGATTAAAAAAGCCATTGCGCAATACCGTTCACGCCACAAGAAGTGATCGGGCGAACGAATTAGAACCTTTAAACAGAAGGCTGACACGATGACCGAAGCAAAAAAACCGCTGGGGATTACGGACGTTATTCTGCGTGATGCTCACCAGTCCCTGCTGGCCACCCGGATGCGTCTTGATGACATGCTCCCCATTGCCGAGAAGCTCGACAAGGTCGGCTTCTGGTCCCTGGAGTCCTGGGGCGGTGCCACTTTTGATGCCTGTATCCGTTACCTGGGTGAAGATCCCTGGGAGCGCATCCGCGAACTGAAAAAAGCGATGCCCAACACGCCCCAGCAGATGTTACTGCGCGGTCAGAATCTGCTGGGCTACCGTCATTACGCGGATGATGTGGTCGAGCGCTTCGTAGATCGTGCCGCCGAGAACGGCGTTGATGTATTCCGTATTTTTGATGCCATGAACGACCCGCGCAACCTGGAAACCGCTATCAAAGCGGTTCGCAAGACGGGCAAGCATGCGCAGGGCACCATCTCCTACACAGTGAGCCCGGTTCATACCATTGAAATGTGGGTGGATCTTGCCAAGGAAGTCGAGTCCATGGGTGCGGACTCTATTGCCATCAAAGACATGGCCGGTCTGCTGAAGCCTTATGTGGCGTTTGATCTGGTAACCCGCCTGAAGAAGACCCTGAAGGTACCCGTACACATGCAGTGTCATGCCACCACCGGCATGTCCACCGCAACTGCACTGAAAGCAGCCGAAGCCGGTATTGATAACGTCGATACGGCCATCTCCTCCATGAGTATGACTTACGGCCACTCACCCACGGAGGCGGTTGTTGCCATTCTGGAAGGTACCGATCGGGATACCGGTCTGGATATCTACCTGCTGGAAGAAATTGCGGCCTATTTCCGCGAAGTGCGTAAGAAGTACGCGAAGTTTGAAGGTAGCCTGCGTGGTATCGACTCCCGCATCCTGACGGCTCAGGTACCCGGTGGCATGCTGACCAATATGGAAAGCCAGCTGCGTGAGCAGAATGCGGCCGACAAGTTCGACCAGGTATTGGCGGAAATTCCCAAAGTCCGTGAAGACCTGGGCTTTATCCCGCTGGTAACCCCTACCTCTCAGATTGTAGGTACCCAGGCGGTACTGAATGTCCTGACTGGCGAGCGTTACAAGTCCATCTCCAAGGAAACCGCTGCAGTCCTGAAAGGCGAGTATGGGTCCGCACCTGCGCCGTTTAACAAAGAGCTGCAAGAGCGTGTCCTGGATGGCAAAGAAGCCATTACCTGCCGGCCTGCGGACCTGCTTGAGCCGGAAATGGACAAGCTGACGGACGAACTGAAAAAGCTGGCTGCCGAGAAGGGCGTCAAACTGGCTGACGCGGTGGAAGATGATGTTCTCACCTACGCCCTGTTCCCGCAGATTGGTCTCAAGTTCCTGGAGAACCGCGGCAATCCCGATGCCTTTGAACCGGTGCCTACCGCTGAATCAGCAGCGCCAGCTGCAGCTGACGGCCCTGAAACGTACACGGTTGACGTTAACGGCAAACAGTATGTGGTTCGCGTAACGGCTGGCGGTGAGATCGATGCCATTCAGGGCGAAGGTGGTGTTGCGGGCGCAGCGCCTGCGGCTGCCGCTGCGCCTGTCGGCGGCGGTGACCCTGTGGGTGCGCCTCTGAGCGGCAATATTTTCAAAGTTCTGGTATCACCGGGTGATGCGGTTGAAGAGGGCGATGTTCTGATCATCCTTGAAGCCATGAAAATGGAAACCGAAGTTCGTGCACCCAAGTCCGGTACGGTTGGTAGCGTAACCGTTAAAGTCGGTGACAGCGTTGCTGTCGGTGATGAAATGCTGACAATCGCATAAGGGCCAGCATTCCATGGAAAAGTTAATCAATCTCTGGACAGGCAGCGGCCTGTTTAACCTGACACCAGGTCAGGCGATCATGATCGCCATTGGCTTGCTGCTGTTGTATCTGGCCATACATAAAAAGTATGAGCCGTTGTTGCTGTTGCCTATCGGTTTCGGCGGGATTCTTGCGAATATCCCTGAGGCCGGGCTGGCATTGTCTGCCGTTGAAAATGCCATCCATTTCGCCCAGCCGGAAGTGCTGGCGGCGTTGGCTGAGGTGTTGAAGGTGCCTTTTGATGCCACTATGGCGGTCACGCCAGAGGTGAAAATTGCGTTCAAGGAAGCGCTGGAAGGCGCCAATCACCTGCAGACCAATTTGGCTAACGCTGTTGCGCGGGACATGGGCTACGCCAACGGCATGCTGCACAACTTCTATCTGGTGATTATCGCCAGTACTATTGGGCCTCTCCTGATTTTCGTAGGTGTGGGCGCCATGACGGACTTTGGTCCCTTGCTGGCTAATCCTAAAACCATGTTGCTGGGCGCGGCTGCACAGTTCGGTATTTTCGGTACCGTATTGGGTGCTGTGGCGCTGACCTGGGCGGGTGTATTCGATTTCTCCCTTACTGAAGCGGCTGCGATCGGTATTATTGGTGGCGCGGATGGCCCAACCTCCATCTACGTTTCCAGCGTGCTTGCGCCGCATCTGTTGGGTGCTATAGCAGTCTCTGCCTATGCATACATGGCGCTGGTGCCGGTTATCCAGCCCCCCATCATGCGTGCACTGACCAGTCAGAAAGAGCGCGCTATGGAAATGAAGCAGCTGCGTACCGTGAGCAAGCGGGAAAAGATCATCTTCCCGATTGTTGTGCTGGTTGCGGTTGCGGCGATTCTGCCAGATGCCGCGCCACTGCTGGGTATGTTCTGCCTGGGTAACCTGATGCGTGAGTGTGGTGTGGTTGATCGTCTGAGTGACACAGCCCAGAACGCCATGATCAATATCGTGACTATCTTCCTGGGTTTGTCTGTGGGCTCCATGCTGCTGGCTGACAAGTTCCTGGATCCGAAGACTCTGGGTGTGATGGTGCTGGGCATTGTTGCTTTCGCTGCAGGTACCGCAACCGGTATTCTGATGGCGAAGCTGATGAATGCGGTCGTAAAAGAAAAGATCAACCCGCTGATCGGCTCTGCCGGGGTTTCCGCCGTACCTATGGCTGCGCGGATGTCCAATAAGGTAGGCCTTGAGGCCAACCCGCAGAACTTCCTGTTGATGCATGCCATGGGCCCCAACGTTGCGGGTGTTATTGGTTCTGCTATCGCGGCAGGCGTGATGATCAAGCTGCTGGGCTGATTTTTCAGAGGTTTGATGGTTAACACAGAAAACCCCGCTTAGGCGGGGTTTTCTGCTTTCTGTGGCTACTGAAAGTCTCTGCTGGATATCTGTAGCTGGCGCATCAGATGACTGAGATCGGTGAGGCGACCGGCAATCACATGGGCAATCTGACCTTCTCGCTCCAGAATGCCTTTCACATGCAGCAGCTTTGCCGTGAGTAACGGCTTGCGCTGCTGGCGCGCAGTTTTGAGCCAGACCACCACGTTGATGTTGCCGGTTTCGTCTTCCAGCGTGACAAAAGTGACACCCGAGGCGGTACCCGGGCGTTGGCGCCCGGTGACCAGCCCGGCGACGGCCACCGGGCGACCTGTTTCCGCCTGTTGCAGTGCCGTTGCGGTCAGGCAGTGGCGGAGATGGCCTTGCCCCCTTAACAGGGCCAGAGGGTGGCGCCTCAGGGTCAGGCCCTGGCTATGGTAGTCATCCAGCACATTTTCTCCTTCCGTGGGTGGGGGTAGTTGCACCGCATTTTCGGTGACCCGGTAAGCTCCGCTGTGGTCAGCCACAAACAGTGGTGCCGGCTGATGGTCGTGGCCGAGGATGTCCCAGCGGGCCTGGTGACGGTGCCCAGCAATGCTGGCCAGGGCATTAGCGCTGGCCAGGGTTTCCAGCTCCTGACGACTGAGTTGGGCAAGGTCCCGTAGTTGTCGGGTTTGCTGGTAGCCTGCAGGCGGTCGTGACTCAACAATACGTTGAGCACTATTGGCTGACAGTCCTTTGATTAACCGGAAACCCAGCTGCAGGGCCGGGGGGCTGACATCATGGGCCAGGCGATGATCCCAATCGCTCAGGTTGATATCCACGGGGCGAACAGCCACCTGATGTCGCCGGGCATCCTGCACCAGCTGTGATGGCGAGTAGAAACCCATGGGCTGACTGTTCAACAGGCCGCAATAAAATTCTGCCGGATAATGGCATTTCAGCCAGGCGGATACGTAGACCAGCAGGGCAAAACTGGCGGCGTGTGATTCCGGAAAACCATAGCCACCAAAACCACAGAGTTGCTGGTACAGTCGCTCCGCGAAGTCGGGCTCATAGCCTCTGGCCAGCATGCCGGAGATCAGTTTGTCGCGGAATGGGGTCAGGTCACCGTGGCTTTTCCAGGCGGCCATGGCGCGACGGAGCTGGTCCGCTTCTCCGGCGCTGAACCCTGCCGCTACCATGGCCAGTCTGATGGCTTGTTCCTGAAAAATAGGCACACCCTGGGTACGCCCCAGCACTGATCGTAAGGCGTCGTTGGGGTAACTGACAGGCTCCAGGCCAGCACGCCGGCGCAGGTAGGGGTGTACCATATCGCCCTGGATGGGGCCGGGCCTCACAATGGCTACCTGAATAACCAGGTCATAGTAAGTAGCCGGTTTCAGGCGCGGCAGCATATTGATCTGAGCGCGAGACTCTACCTGGAAAACCCCGATACTGTCGCCCTGCTGCAGCATGGCATAAGTTGCTGGGTCCTCTGCCGGAACTTCCTGCAGGGTATGGGGTGCACCAGGTCGTTGCCTGAGGTAGTCAAGGCTCTTGCGAATGGCGGACAGCATGCCCAGAGCGAGAATATCCACTTTCATTAGTCCCAGGCTTTCCAGATCGTCTTTATCCCATTGAATGACGGTACGATCAGCCATGGTGGCATTTTCAATAGGCACCAGCTCGCTCATGGGGCCTGCACTGATCACAAAGCCGCCTACATGCTGGGACATGTGCCGGGGAAAACCCAGCAGCATGTTCACCAGAGTCATGAACTGGCGTGCCTGTCGCTCATTTCTGACCAGTCCTTTGGTCAGTAGCTGCTGGCGCCAGTCATCCTGCCGGTCACGCCAGTCGAGGCCACTCAACAGCTGCTCCACCAGGCCCAGATCCAGCCCCAGCGCCTTGCCCACATCCCGTATGGCACTGCGGGGCCGGTAGCGGATCACGGTGGCTGCCAGGGCGGCCCGGTGCCGGCCATAGCGTTGATAGATGTATTGGATCACCTCTTCCCGGCGCTCATGCTCGAAGTCAACGTCAATATCCGGCGGCTCATCCCGCTCCCGGGAGATAAAGCGCTCAAACAGCAAGTCCACCTGGCGGGGGTCAACCTCGGTAATATCGAGGCAGTAACACACTGCAGAATTGGCAGCAGAGCCCCGGCCCTGGCAGAGAATACCTTGCTGCCGCGCGAAGCTGACGATGTCATGCAGAGTCAGGAAGTAGGGCTCATAACCCAGCTCGGTAATCAGTGACAGTTCTTTTTCCAGTAAGGCCTGAATGTCTACGGGTGTACCGCCGGGGAAGCGTCGTTGCTCGCCCTGCCGGGTCAAGGCTCGCAGATACTGGCTGGCAGTAAACCCTTGGGGTACCAGTTCGCCGGGATATTCATAGCGCAGCTCCGATGGACAGAAGCTGCAGCGACCGGCCACCACCAGAGTTTGCGCCAGCCAGGGTGACGGGAATAGCCGCTGCAGGGTTTTGATGGGGCGCAGGTAGCGCTCTGCATTGCCTTGCAGATGGAAGCCGGCTTCTGCCACTGTGCAGTGATGGCGCAGGGCTGTGAGTACATCCTGCAAAGGCTGGCGCTGGCGGCAGTGCATCTGCACATCACCGCTGGCAATCACGGGTAGCTGCAGACTGGTGGCCAGCTGTTGCAGGTAGGCCAGTCGTTGACTGTCGTTTGCCGCCAGGTAACGTGTGGCCTTTAGCCAGCAACGCGTGCTGAAGTGCTGTATCAGCCGTGCCCCCGTGGCCAGATCCTGAGTCCAGTCATGATCCGGCTGCCAGAGTAACAGGCAGTGTGTCAGTGTTTGGGTGAAGAGGTCGTCTGTAAATAGCTGGTAGTGGCCTTTATCGGCCCGCCGACGGGCGAGGGTGATTAACTGGCACAGCTGTGCGTAACCATGCCGGTTTTCTGCCAGCAGAATCACTTTCGGGCCATCACGAAGCTGGAATTCACTGCCAACGATCAGTTTAACGGCGCTGTGCTTCAAGGCGCGCCAGGCGCGGGGTATACCGGCGACGGAACACTCGTCAGTGATAGCCAGAGCGCTATAGCCCAGCGCCTGAGCCTGGCTGGTCAGCTCCTCGGGGTGTGAGGCGCCGCGCAGGAAGGTAAAGTTGGTAATACAGTGCAGCTCCGCATAGCTCATAACCCGGCCCCTCAGGCAAACCAGCCATGCAGGTACCAGTCACCCTGGGTATCCCGGAATATCCACCCCACCTGGCCGCTGGTCATGCGGGCAATATAGTAATCCCGCTGAATCTGTGTGCCATCCCACCAGCCTGCCTGGATACGCTCAGGTCCGGCCAGCCAGGCAGCCGGCGTGGCCGTCAGTGTCTGCGGTTCTGGCAATAGCCACAGAGGGCGTGGCAGGTCAGGGGCGGATAGCGGCTGAGTTGGGGCTGGTGCGGCTGGTGGCGTTGTTTGCCAGGCTTTTTCCGGCCGGTGGTCAGCGACCAGCTGGAGCTGATGCAGGGCATTCTCACCCAGGCGTGCCTGCAAGCGGGCAATCAGCTGCTGCCAGGCTTGCTGTTGGGGCGGCGTGTTCTGAAACAGGTCCGTGGCCTGGGTTGCGGTATCCCGGGGCAGGAAGTGGTTCACGCGGATGGCAAGTCGAATAGCCGGTGCCGGCAGGGCGTAGCGTTCCAGGCGTAACCGGGTCAGTGTCATGAAGGTATCAGCGCGAAACTCGGGCGTCGTCGTGCGCAAGCTCAGGCATTCGGTGGGGTGCTCGCGGAAGTACAGGCGAAGCTGAATCTGCTCGACGGCTTGCTGGCGCCAGCGCAATTCTTCCTCAAGCAGCTGGTAACCGCGTTGCAGAGGAAAGAGCAGCATGGCACTTTGTTCTGCTTCTTGAGGCAGGTCCATCGCGTGCTGGAACCGGGCGGGGGGATGCCAGCGGGGCTGCGGATCTGGTCGGGAGCCTTGCAGCTTTTGCAGTCCATGCAGGGTTGCCGGCCCCAATCGCTGTGCCAGCTCTTTGCCCGGCAATGCCTGGAGGTCAGCCAGTTTCCGTAGTCCCATACGCACCAGGCGTTCGGTGACCTGCTGGGGAAAATCGGCTTGCATGACCGGCAGATCCGCGAGTTGGCGGGCCAGTGCTGCTGTGTCATCCGTGCAGGCGCCCAGCCCCGCTCGCGCTAACAGCCGCGCCATACCCGGCGTTGTACCGGTAGCCAGGGTAGCGGTAATGCCCTGACTCGCCAGGGTCTGTTGCAGCTTTTGCCAGAGGTTTTGCAGGCCACCATACAGGCGTAGCAGGTTGTCGCTTTGCAGGAGCAGGCCATCCGGTGGATACAGGCTGATAAAGTCTCCCAGCTGATAGATGCGCCGGGCCTGTTGTTCCAGGGCCCGCTGGTGGTCACCTGCCATAGGGTTGATCAACAGCAACGCCGGTGCGAGGGTCGTTGCTGTTGCCAGTGACTGGCCAGCTCTGACTCCCAGCGCCAGGGCATCCGGGTTGGCCTGCAGAATGCGCTGGCTACCCGGCTGCAATGTCGCCATCGGCCTGGGTTCAGGCAGGGATTGCCCGTAATGTTCAAGTAGCAGAAAGGGGAGGTGCAGGTAGATCCACAGCATGCTGAGTCACTGTATGCGAGAGGCCCAGGGGCCGGAGATGACATTGCTGTTATCAGGGTGTGGCAACCGGTTGGTTAACGGTAGTTGAAGGTCGGAGACCGGCCAGCTGCCGCGGCGTTTGAGAATGTTCACCTGCAAACGTTCACCGTCGCTGTCCAGCAGCAGGCGCAGCGTGGCAGGTGAGGAGGACCCGGCGGCGGATGGGGCGCGCAACAGCACGCAGGGGCATTGACGGGTTTCCGCTGCCAGTTGTACGCGCCGGAGCTGGGCGCTGCGCAGCGAGTTGGTCCAGGCAACTACCAGGCTGACAGCGCTGCAGCGTAAGCTGTGCTCCAGTGTCCAGAGTGTATCTTCACGGCTGCTGGTATGAACGACGGCCAATTGCCTGAGGCTGATTGACTGGTGGTTTAGTGCCGGAGCATAGGGGATAAACGGTGGGTTGATCCAGAGCACAGGGCCTTGCGTCATGCATTGCCGCAGCAGCGGTAATAGTAGCTGTAGTTCACCAATACCGGACTTGCCGGCCAGGACTTCAATCAGTCCGGCCTGAGGCCAGCCGCCCGCCAGCTGGATATCCAGTTGCGGAAAGCCGGTAGGCATGCGGCCTGGTTGCTGGCTGGCCTGCTGTCGCGCTTGCCAGACCTGTGCGCTGTCCAGAAGCTGGTTAAGGATATCGTTCATGATGGTCTCTGGAACTGTTTAAATATACAGTATTATTTGTGGGCTAAAATTGCAATGCCGGTAGCAATCGGTAATGGTGGTTGTTAGGTATATACAAGGGTTACAGCGGCTCACTGAAAGGAGAAAATCATGACAAAACTGAAAGCGGAAACCTGTGAAGCTTGTCGGCCGGATGCACCGAGGGTGACCGGTACGGAATTGCAAACCCTGCTGGCCGAGGTGCCAGACTGGTCGCTGGTGGAAGAAGGCGGCGTACAGCAACTGCAGCGGGTGATCAAACTGGCCAACTTTGTTGAGGCGCTCAAGCTGGCAAATGACATTGGCGGTATGGCAGAGGCGGTAGGGCACCACCCGGCATTACTGGTGGAGTGGGGGCGGTTGACGGTACGCTGGTGGAGTCATGAAATGGGTGGGCTGCATCGCAATGATTTTATCCTGGCTGCCCGTACGGATGATTTGGTGGCAAAGGACTGATCGGCGGCTTTCAGGGTGTAACCCGGGCGCGGCGTATGCTGCGCCCGGGTTCATGATCAGAAGCGGAACAGCAGGCTGACGGAACCCATATCCAGATCAGTATCGTCAATACCGAAGCGCTCGTATTCGATGCGCACATCGGTATGTTCAGACAGGCCAAGCCGGACGCCGGCACCGTAGAACATGTCATTATCGCTGTCGTTGATACTGAGAGGCCCCAGTACCCGCTTGCGGTCCCAGAACAGCTGTCCGACCTTGGCATAGGGCGCGAAGTGCTCGCTAAGGGGCAGGGCAGCAATACCGGAAATCGCCCAGCCATCGGCCTCCATACGCGCATTGCCGTCACTGGTTTTGCCAAAATCGATATAGTCTGCCTGCAAGGCAAACACCTTGTTGACATCAAAGCCTGCAAACACACGCCAGCCGCTGCGGTTATCCTTAAGGCGGTCATCCTCATCGAGGAAGTCTTCGTCATTCAGGCGGTAGTAGCCTACGCCGCCGCCAATATAGGGCCGAACTTCCGGCGTACTCGGTGATTGGGCCAGGGTTTGAGGGCTCGAAAAAACCAGGCCTGAGGCGACAGTTGCCAGCAAAAGCGATCTGTTCATACTAGGTCTCCTTGAGTTCTTCTGCTCGTAATCCTGTGTATGCTTCTACGGCTTGCTGCACTTACTGCTCTGATTCAAAATGCTCGCGGGTGTTGTCCATGGACTCTTGTGCACGTTCGGAGAAGTCCTCATAGGTGTCCGAAAAACGTTCTGTCATCTGCTCTGTAGTATCATCGATACGTTCACCTGTGCGCTCTGCTGGCCCCTGTGAGTCGCCACAGCCTGTGATAGCCAATGCGCTGCCAGCAGTGAAAAGAGTAAACACCAGCACTTTGAGAAATGAGGTTTGCATATAGCCTCCTGTTGCTATGAATGATGTGTCTTGCCCTTTTCACGCTAGTGAGAATGAGAACAGACAGCAAATACGGTTCTGTCATGGATTGGTAAGAAATCCCATCGCTGGAGGCCAATTTGCGAGTTAGTTTGCCGTTTTACTTGGCAATTTTGGAAAATTGCCCTAGGCTTTGGTCGCTAGCTAATTAGATAATAATTACAACTAAAGGGGCCTGCTCAGGGCTCTTAACCTTCCGGCAGATTGTTGTGTGAATGGATTTGCCAGGGAATGAATAAACGTTGTCGAAGGGATTTTTACTTGCTGTTGCCCCCTTGTTGTATGACGACAGTGCATCACGCCTCAGGATGTTGATTGACGTGCGAGGAATAAGCGTGATGGTGCGTCTGGCTATTGCTGTGCTTTTTGCTTGCGCTGTGGGTGCAGGGCACGCTTCCGTTCGTTCTGAATATGAGCTCAAGGCAGCCTTTTTATTCAACTTCACTCGCTTTGTGAGCTGGCATGAACCCCCCTCGGACAGCCCACCTCTGGTTGTTTGCGTAATCGGTGACAATCCCTTTGGTGATCTTCTGGAACCCCTCGCAGGAAAACGCTCACAGGGGCGAGACCTGGAGCTGAGCTATGTGCGGGACCCCTCAGGCATCAGCGTTTGCGATGTGCTTTTCATCAGTGCATCCGAGTCCCGTAATCTGCCGACCCTATTGGCATTGGCGCAGGAGCATAGGGTGCTGACGGTAAGCGATATTGCGGGCTTTACCCAGGCTGGCGGCGTTATTGGTTATGTGCAGCGTGGCAATGTCATCCGTTTTGAAGTGAACCTTGCCGCAGCGACGGCCAATGGTTTGAGTATCAACTCCCGGTTGCTGGAGTTAGCGGCGAGGGTCACCCGATGACTCAGAAACACTGGCGTTGGCGCTATTGGCCGCTGAAGTTCAAGCTGATGTTCCTCATGCTGGCCACCAGCCTGCTGGGCATTTTGCTGGTATGTGCCAGCCTGATCGTTATCGAGAATCATACTTACCGCAACCAGATGGACGCGGAAATGAATGCTATTGCTGCCGTCGTGGCAGAGCAGTCGGCAGCGGCCTTGTTGTTTGAAGATCAGGGCCAGCTGGACAGTATTATTTCCAGTCTCAATCGTATCAGCTCCGCTGAGCTGGCCTGTGTCTATGACCTGGATAACCGGTTGTTGAGTATTTGGTCCAGCGAGCGAGTACTGGGGTGTCCGGCAGAAATCCACACCTTGCAGCAGGGATTTGGGAACAGCTACTACCAGATTCTGACACCGGTTTTGCTGGATGATGAAACCGTAGGTTACTTTTATCTACGGGCTCATCTCGGCGTGCTGGCCAAGCATCTGGGTAACTTTATTCTCATGGCATCAGCCGTTGGGTTGGTGATCTGGGTGGGCTTAATCGTGGTGGCATCTGCGCTGCAGCGTATGATATCCCAGCCCATTCTGGAACTGTCTGATACTGCGGATGAGATTGCAGACAAGCAGGACTACGGCATCCGTGCCCCGGTGCGCAGCTTTGATGAGTTGGGGCACCTCAGTACCGCATTCAACGAGATGATTGCCACCATACAGACACAGAACCAGCAGATCATGGACAGCTATGAGAATCTGGAGCGGGTTGTCGCTGAGCGCACCGCAGAGCTTAGTCTGGCTAACAAAGAGCTGGAAGCCTTCAGCTACTCGGTGTCCCACGATTTGCGCCAGCCACTGCGGGCTATTGATGGCTTCAGTCAGGCACTGGAGGAAGACTGTGCAGATCGGCTGGATGAAACCGGCCTGGACTATCTTCGCCGGGTCAGGGCCGCCAGTATCAGGATGGGTCACCTGATTGATGGCATGTTGTGCCTTTCCCGGGTAACCCGGCAGGTGATCGAGTATCAGGATGTGGACATTTCCGCCCTGTTGGCCGAGTTACGTGACGAGCTGATGGCCAGCGACTGTGACATCCCCAGCAGCATTAGCATACAGCCGGGCATTGTGGCCCAGGGTGATGAATCCATGCTGCGTATCGCCTTTTACAATCTGCTTGAGAATGCATGGAAGTACACCTCCCGGTGTGCGCAGCGGGATATCAGGGTCAGTGCTGAGAAAACGGATGATGCGGTTACCATCATCGTCCAGGACAATGGTGCGGGCTTTGACATGCAATATGTTGATAAGCTGTTTGTCGCTTTCAACCGACTGCATTCACCGTCAGAATTTCCCGGTACCGGTATCGGGCTGGCTACGGTCTATCGTGTTGTACGTCGCCATTATGGCGAGATTTCTGCCATGTCCAGTGAAGGCAAGGGCGCGACATTTTTTGTCAAGTTACCCCGCGCAGCGCTGAAGGGCGAGTGAGCGGTTGCCAAATCTATACGGAGGTTTGTGACCTCCCCAATGTATTCAGAACAGAAGCGCATAGTGATGGAAAACTATTCAATATTGTTGGTAGAGGATAATCCCGATGACCAGTTGCTGGCTGTCAGAGCGCTGAAACGCGCCAACAAGGACAACCAGGTCATCGTGGTTGAGGATGGCCAGCAGGCACTGAACTTTCTCTATGGCAAAGACAGGAATGAACCGAGCCGGGAAATTGAGCGCCTGGGGGTCATTATTCTGGACCTGAAACTGCCTAAGGTGGATGGTCTGGAGGTGCTGAAAAAAGTGCGTTCCTCGCCGGCGACCAACTGGTTGCCCGTCATCATGGTGACGTCCTCCGATGAACCTGGTGAGGTGCTGGAAGCCTATCGGCTTGGCGCTAACAGTTACATCAACAAGCCGGTGGATTTCCGTGAGTTCTCAAAACAAATGAGCCTGCTGGCGGAGTACTGGCTGCAGGTTAACAAAGTCCCTCAATACACCAAGAAGGGTCGGCCTGAGTGAGCAATGACGATCGCCTCAAATTACTGCTGGTAGACGACTCTGAAGACGATGCCCTGCTGTTGCTGCGGGAACTCAGGCGTGGAGGTATCGAGCCTCACTACCGGCTGGTGGATAGCGAGGACAGCCTGCTGGATGCCTTGAAGGCTGAAGAGTGGGATTTGGTTATTACTGATCACAACATGCCAGGGTTTTCATCCTTGCGCACCCTCGAAGTTACCAAAGAGACCAGCCACGATCTGCCCGTTATCATAGTCTCTGGCACCATCGGCGAAGAAGTGGCTGTCGGCGCGATGAAGGCGGGCGCTCAGGATTACATCATGAAGGACAACCTGTCCCGATTGATTCCCGCCATCAATCGCGAAGTGAAGGAGAACTCCGTCCGTAAGGCCAAGCGTGAGGCTGAGACCATCCTTGAACACATGGCTTACCATGACAGCCTCACCGATCTGGTAAATCGCCGGGAGTTTGAGCGCCGTCTGGCCAGTGCTCTGGAGACGTCCCGTCATACCGGCAAGAAACATGTGTTGCTCTATCTGGACCTGGACCAGTTCAAAATCATCAATGACACCTGTGGCCATGTTGCCGGTGATGAACTGCTGCGTCAGATTGCCGGTATTCTTGGTAGCCATATCCGGGCCTCCGATACCCTGGCCCGGCTCGGCGGAGATGAATTCGGCATCCTGCTGGAAAACTGTGACGAAGCCCATGCCCTCAAGCTGGCAGAAACCCTGTGCGAGGATGTCAGGGAGTTCAGATTTGTCTGGCAGGGCAAGCCGTTTGCGGTATCACTGAGCGTGGGCATGGTCATTGTGACCAAGGACTACCGTGCCACCACTGAAATTCTCAGCCATGCGGATCTGGCCTGTTACGCGGCTAAGGATCGTGGGCGCAATAACGTGCAGATCTACCAGGCTGATGACCGGGAAATGCAGCAGCGCCAGAATGATATGCACTGGACCAGCCGTATCCAGCAGGCGCTGAACAGCAACAGTTTCTATCTGTGCCATCAGCCCATGACGGCTTTGCAGACGGGCCCTGAGGAAGGTTTGCGTACGGAGTTCCTGCTACGGATGAGGCAGGGTCCAGATATTATCCCGCCTGGCGCTTTTATTCCGGCCGCTGAGCGCTTCAGTCTGATGTCAAAAATTGATTACCACGTGATTGAAATGGCCTTTGCTTATCTGGAGCGCACGGGCTTGGGGCGGGCGCCTAGCGGTACTTTCTTTATCAACCTGTCGGGTACATCCCTGAGCGATGAGGGACTGTTCTGCTATATCCGCAAGATGGTTGACCGCTACAGAATCAAGCCCGAGCGGGTGTGCTTTGAAATCACGGAAACCGCAGCCATCGCACATTTGAACCTGACCATGGGCTTTATCAACCAGTCGCGCCAGGATGGGTTTCAGTTTGCTCTGGACGACTTCGGTTGCGGAATGAGCTCATTTTCCTATCTGAAAACCCTGCCTGTGGATTACCTGAAAATTGATGGCAGCTTTGTGCGCAATTTGCTCTACGATCCCATTGATGTGGGCATTGTGGACGCCTGTAACCGGGTGGGGCACGCGGCCGGCCTGAAGACCATCGCGGAGTTTGTTGAAAACGATGAGGTAAAAAAACGCCTTGTTGAACTGGGTGTGGATTATGCGCAGGGCTTTGGCATAGCCATGCCTCAAGCCCTTGCCTAAGGAGACTCTGGTCTAGTCCTTGCCAGGGAGTTGGTAGGAAACCCCGCTGTATCTATTTTCCGATGTACACCAACAACTTGAAGGGCCTGTGCGATGTTTGCAAACGGCGATCTTATCCTGCGTTATCTGGAACGTCTGGGTGTGGAATATGTGTTTGGCGTACCGGGAGGGAGTATTGAGCCCTTCTTTGATGCCCTGGCACGCAGTGAAAGACGGGGTGGGCCGCGGCTGATCCTGGCGCGGCACGAGGCGGGCGCAGCCTTTATGGCAGAGGGCTACGCCCGGGAAACCGGTAAGCTGGGGGTCTGCTGCGCAACGGCAGGACCAGGTGCGACTAACCTGATTACCGGTGTTGCATCTGCCTTCGCTGACAACATTCCCATGCTGGTTATCACAGCCCAAACGGCTATCGAAAAGTTTGGTCAGGGCTCATTCCAGGAAACCTCCTGTACCGGTATCAATACCTTGGAGATGTTCGCTCCCTGTACGCGATACAACACGCTGGTTTCCCACTCGGCACAGCTTGAGCATAAGCTGCTTCAAGCCATCAGCCACACTTTCAGTAATCAGTCAGGGCCCGTCCATTTAAGCGTGCCATTGGATGTTATGAGGGCGACTGTTCCTAAACCTCTGGCCCAAGGGAACCTGAGGGCATTCATTAACCACGAGGTGGTCCCCAGCCAGCACGCACTGCAGTTATTGTTGAAAGATCTGGCCGTTTGCAAAAAAGCGACCTTTGTTATTGGCGAGAGCGCCGCGGGTGCTATCCCCGAGATTATGTCGCTCGTGGAGGCAAAAGGGTGGCGCTTTGTTGCGACCCCTCGAGGTAAAGGGTTGGTAGATAATTTTCATCCACTTTACTGCGGCGTGTTTGGTTTTGCAGGGCACGAAAGTGCCCGTGACGCTCTTAAATCAGAAAACGCAGATCGTGTGGTTGTTATTGGCACTGCCTTGGATGAGATAGCTACCGCAGGCTGGGATTATGGCACTATCCTTTCTGACCGGCTGATACACCTCTCACCTAATCCGGAGCACCTGCTTCGATCCACCATGGCGCGCCTAGTGATTTTGGGCTCCCTGGAGCACTCCCTGAAGCCGTTTTCGGAGCTGATCAACCCGGTTGAGCTCAATGATGCTACGAGCCGCGCGCAGTCTTTAAACGGCTTGCCTGTGGGCGTTCAATTTGCCGATCGGGATAAATGCCTGGAGCGTAATGAAACCGGCCCAGTCAAGCCCCAGGCACTAATGACTTACATGAGCCAGCATTGCCCCGCAAACACCCGGGCACTCATGGACAGTGGTAATAGTTTTCTTTGGGGAATTCATTATTGGAGTGTCAAGCGTCCGGCCGACATACACCACCGCAAGAGTCTGTTTCATACCGGTATTACCTTTGCCTCTATGGGTTGGGCAATTGGGGCTTGTGTAGGCATTGCTGCAGCTACGGACGGTGCGCCCGTTGTGTGTTTCACTGGCGATGGCAGCTATTTGATGGCCGGACAGGAAATTACAACGGCCCAGCAGTACAACCTCAATGTACTGATGGTGGTCTTAAACGACTCATCGCTCGGCATGGTTCGTCACGGTCAGCAACTGAGTGGCGCGGAGGCCATTGGTACGGAGTTGCCTCGTATTGATTTTGCCATGATGGCAAAGGCCGCAGGGGTCGAGTCCTACCGTATAGATTCTATGGCCGATTTGGCGGCACTGGATCTGACCGCCATTTTTGCGCGTCCTGGCCCTTGTCTCCTGGATGTGCGTATTGATGGTGACCAAGTTCCGCCTATGGGCGCGAGGATCAAGGTGTTGACCGGTGCGGTATAGGAGCCTGAAATGACAAACAAAGATTACGGTTACCATACGGCTATCTGGCGTGATGAGCCTGAGCCAGACAACCCGTTCGCGGCCCGTGCCAGCTACTGTCACGGCTATGACGTCTATGGTGAGATTCTGCAAAAAGCCAGTTGGGCAGAGTACATCTATGTATTGTTCATGGGTGAGCGTCCAAGTGCTTGGCAGGAAGCTCTGCTGGAAAAGCTGGCGGTGTGTCTGGTGAACCCCGGCCCACGGGAGTTGTCTGTGCGAGCGGCAATGAATGGCGGCGTAGCGGGATCGCCCCATGCTGCGTCACTGATGTCAGCCTTGGCTGTTGGTTCAGGTCAGTATGGTGGGAGCCACGAGGTCTATTTATGCATGCAGCTGTGGCAGCAGTGCGGCCAGGACCTGGCTCGTTGGAACGACGCACTGTTGAAGCCGCCTGTAACAGAGCAGGCTGATATCTGGCCCGCAATGGAGCATGCCCCGGGTTTTGACCCCAACGGGGAAACCACCCCAACGCCGGTGAGCCAGTCATTGACCTACCTGGCGACCTTCAAAGACGGCGGGGCACTGGCCTGGTTGCGTGATAATCACGAATCACTCGCCGGGACGCTGGGCTACCCCCTGGCCATGAGCGGCATTGCGGCTGCCGCGTTTGTTGACCTCGGTATGGATGAACATCAGGCGACCATGCTTTATCTGATTATGCGCTTGCCTGGTGCGGCAGCGCATGCTCTGGAGCAACGGCGGCTGGGCTGGAAAAAGTTTCCCTTTTACGCAGAGGCGATTGAGCTGCAGGACGATCCGGGCCCCAAAAACAACATCGACTTGAGCGGAATTACCCTATGAGTCACCACCACCTGTTGTCAGCTCAGAACCATCTCGCGACTCGTATCGGTAAAGCCTTCCTTACAGAACGGGTGGTGATGCACGGTAAGGACTTGCATCAGGAGCTGGGTGACTATGAGTGGCTGCGGCTGTATCTGTTCAGCATTCTGGGTCGTGATCCTGGCGAAGCCGTCACCCGTATGCTGAACTATTTCTGGGTGGCCACCAGCTATCCGGACTCCTCTATCTGGCCCAATCACGTGGTGAGCCTTGCCGGTACCGCCAGAACGACGCCATCTCTGGGGCTGATGGCGGGCATGAGCATATCGGAAGCCTCTATCTATGGCCGCCGACCGGAGGTGCGGGCGCTGGACTTTTTCTACCGGGCAGGGCGCTGGTGTGATGAGGGCGGGGACCTGTTTGAGTTCGTAGAGCAGGAAAAAGCGGCGGGTCGAACGCTCTATGGTTATGGCCGCCCGTTAGCGCGTAATGATGAGCGGATTCCTTATACCCTGAAAAAGGCTAAGGAATTTGGCTTTGATGGTGGTCGTTATCTCGCTATGGCGAAGGCGATATATGGGTATCTCAATAAAACCTACGGATTTTCAATGAACATCGCAGCTATTGATGCTGCTATAGCTGCAGATCTGGGGCTGACTGCTGAAGAGTATCAGCTGTTCATGTCACCCTGCTTTATTGCTGGTATGGTGCCCTGCTATCGGGACGCGAGAGCCCGCCCAGAAGGGCAGTACTTCCCGATGCAATGCGATAGTTTGCATTACAACGGCGTGGGACAACGAACCTGGGACTAGCCGGCAGGCTAGAACCCAGGTCAGAAAGCATATTGTAACTCGCCCATCAGGCTGCGCCCGGCCATGGGGAAGTCGTTAGGTATGGCGGGTGCCGGAGTGCCGTAGGGGCTGGGGGAGCGCACATCCTCGTCAAACAGGTTGCGTACTGTGAGAGATGCATCCAGTGAGCGCCAAAGTGACAGTTTGCGCAGGGTCAGGTCTACGGTGGTGTAATCGGATACGGGGTTGCGGTCATCCTCTGCGATGCGCTTCTGTTTGCCCACCCAGTTAACCTGGGTGTTCAGATGCCAGCCGGGCATAAACTGCCATTCGGCCCGGCCGTAGACCTGATGGTTAGGCGCTTCACCTACGGCTTTGCCTGTGTTGTCGTCTTCGGCCTGTTGATAGGCATAATTGGCCACCAGGTTCAGGTTACCGTTAGGGCTGTAGGCCACCTCAAACTCGCCCCCGAAACCGGTCCGCTCTCCTACGTTCCTGTACTCGCCTAGCGCCTGTCCCGGCACCGCTACCGCCGTGATAAAGTTGCTGATTTCGTAGTAAAACAGGTTGACGCTGTATAGCAGGTTACGTTCCAGTTGGTGGGTCATAGCCAGCTCTACCGTATGGATGGTTTCCGGTTTGAGCTGGTCATTGCCGGTGTTAACCGGGTTGTTGACCACGTAGAGTTCCAGCAGAGAGGGGGCGCGGAAGGCGCGACCATAAAGAAGTTTGGTGGTGATATCGTCGGTGGTGGCCCAGATCAGTGCAGCCCTTGGGTTGATGGTTTCACCAAAGTCGGAGTAGTAGTCGTAGCGTAGGCCGGTGACCAGTTGCCAGTTCTGAGCGAACTGCCACTCATCCTGCACGAAGGCATAGAGACTGGTGCGGTCCTTCTCTCGCATCCAGACCTCGTCAGGTCGATTCGATACATCCTCTACGCCACCCTTGGGTGACCCGTCGGGGTTAAAATTCTTGCGCTCAGTGACCTTGTAGAGGTCGCCCCATAAGCCACCAATGCCAGTGCGGACCAGGTGGCTATCAAAGCCACGATAAAGGGTACTGATGTCTGCCCGGGCCTGTTGCTCGGAATAACCTGGGCTGCCGATAAACCCGTCCGGGAAAGCACCGCCGAAGGCACCAGGGGGGAAAAGTACAATATCCCGCTTGGGCTCCTGAGTCATGTACAGGTAGCTGACCCTGGCCTCCAGATCCAAATGGGTTACCAGCTCTCGCCAGCGGTAGCTGTAGTCTGTGTTAAACCGTCTGGAGCCATAGCGCCCCTCCGGGTCCAGAGCCTGGGCAATGCCCACGCCCGTGCCTATATCGCCACGCTCCTGCACGCCAACTCGCAGCCGCCAGTTGTCATTGCCAGCCTCAAAGCGCATATCCACCTGGGTGACCGAGGTGTTCACAGGTCCAGGGGCGAGGGAGGCATCGGTGCCGAAGCCCTGGTCCAGGGCGGACTGAGCGTCCTGATCAACTGTTTCCCGCCAGCCTTTGGTGGCCTGGTACTCCAGGGTCAACCCCAGGTCCACATCGCCGTCGCGGGTGCCGGTTTCCAGCCAGGCGCCCCGGGTATTGAAGCTGCCAGCCCGCACGCCGGCCACGGTGCCGGGTATGTCCCGGTAGGATTTGGTGATGATGTTAATCACCCCGGCGTAGGCGTCTGCGCCATACAGGGCCGAGCCGGGGCCGCGGATGACTTCTATGCGGGCAATGGATTTTACCGGCATCCCACCCCAGACATTCATGCGGTTGCCGATCGCAGTTGACGTAACCGGCACGCCGTTAATCAGGACAAGAGCTTGGGGGTTAAAGGTGGACGTAATGCCCCTGAATATGTACTTGGGGAAAAATACTTGATCTGAGTAGTTAACATGCAGCCCCGGCACCGTCTGCAGCACTTGATCCAGGTCATTGGCGCCCATGGCCGCTATATCTTCCGCTGTGATCACGGATGTTACGGCTGCGGCTTTGTCCAGCGGTGTATTAGTGCCTGACGCAATGGACACTACCCGGATCTTGCCAAGTTCCTCCAGCGGAATATCCCACAAGCCGTTACCGTCAAAACTGTGGGCGATCAAAGGTACCGAGCTTGCCAGTGTAATGCTCAGGGTTTGCACCAGCCAGTGCTGGCGCAGGCGTTTCAGGCAGGGTACAGCGTTAGAGTGCATGGGATAATCTCTTGGGTTGTCGTTATCGGGTCTGTGGGCAGACTCTTGTTCGTGATCTAACGTGTAGCTTGGTCTCTCTGATCCATGTGCAAACGCCGGTCGTGCTGCTTGCCGTAAATTGTTTGCATCCCTATGTATTATCGGTAGCCCTATTACTAATAGTCCCTGATTCAAAGGGTTGCAATAGACTTTTTTAAAATGGCCGATAAAAACAAGGGCTTATTAATGTTTATGCTTTGGCGCTCATTTGGTGCGAAAGTCACTGGGCGCGCACGCTATTGGTGCGCTGCGTCGCCTGCGACAGAGATACCTTACACGGATAAGCGTTGAAAAGTCTATAAATCAGTGAGTTATAAATCTGGCATTGGCCTTGCTAATCCCTTGGTGAGGAGTCAGATGGCGAGCGGCCATTGTCGGGCCGGTTCTGTTTGCGGCCCAACCCCGATAATTTGATAAATGGACAGCTAGGGTTCCGGTCAGCATGTGCTGATGCCTGGTCCGAGAGCGGTCGACCTTCATCGCAAGGTTACACGGCGGGATAAAAGCCCGGGAGGACAATCAGTGACGGCTCGTCAACTGATTCCTCACCGATGATCCCGGTAACCTGGAGGTAGAGACCATGAAACGCTCACTGTACGCCCTTAGCCTGCTCCTGCTGACTTTTTCCCTTGCTTCAGCCCCCGCCCACGCACGTACCCAGTTCAGCGTCTGCTGGTCTATCTATGTCGGATGGATGCCCTGGGGCTATGGCGATGCCGAGGGTATTGTCAGCAAATGGGCCAACAAGTACGGTATCGAGATCGATGTAGTACAGATCAACGACTATATCGAATCCATCAACCAGTACACTGCTGGCCGCTATGATGGTTGCACCATGACCAATATGGATGCGCTGACCATACCTGCTGCCAGCGGCAAAGACTCTACCGCCCTGATCGTGGGTGACTTCTCTGATGGCAACGATGGTGTGGTGCTGAAGGGCGCTGACAGCCTGGCCGCCATCAAAGGCAAGCGGATCAATCTGGTGGAACTGTCGGTGTCCCACTACATGCTGGCACGGGGCCTTGAGTCCGTGGGCCTGACAGAGCGGGATATCACCGTGGTCAACACCTCGGATGCTGACCTGGTGTCCGCCTTTGCCACCCCGCGTGTGGAAGCGGTTGCCACCTGGAACCCTCTGCTCAGCACCATCCTTGACATGCCTAACGCCAATCTGGTGTTCGACTCTTCAAAAATTCCCGGTGAAATTATTGACCTGATGGTGGTGGACACCCAGGTGCTCAGGGATTACCCGGCCTTTGGTAAGGCTTTGACGGGTGCCTGGTACGAAATCATGGCCCGGATGCAAGGAGATGATGACATCGCCCTGAATGCCCGAGACATGATGGCGGAGGCCTCGGGGACAGATCGTGCCGGTTATGAAGCGCAGCTTGCCAGCACCCGCATGTTCTATGAGCCGGTGGACGCAGTAACCTTCACCAACAGTGAGGAACTGCTGGCCACCATGCGCCGGGTTGCTGAGTTCTCCTTTGAACATGGCCTGCTGGGTGATGGCGCTCCCAACGCGGGTTTTGTGGGTATTGAAACCCCGAACGGAACCTTCGGCAACACCCGCAACGTGCGCCTGCGCTTTAACCCTGCCTTTATGGAGATGGCGGCCCAGGGTGAGCTTCGATAGCCACATTGATCGCCACTAAACGTACCGGCACGCCAGAGCAGCGGCGTGCCGGCCAGCCACTTGCCGGACGCTGACTCATGAAAAAGCTGATCAACCGCCAGCCAGGTATCCTCGGTCGCTGCCTGTTGGGACTCTTGCCCTTTGTGCTGATTCTGCTGGTCTATCAGTCTGCCTCCAGCGCGCGGCTGGCTGAGAACCCGGATGATCGTCTGCTGCCAGCTTTCTCAACCATGGCGGAAACAGTGGAACGGCTGGCGTTTGAGCCCAACCGGCGTACCGGCGAATATGTGCTCTGGGCTGACACTCTGGCCAGTCTCAAGCGGTTGGCTCTGGGGGTGGGTATCGCCGCGCTGGCAGGGCTGGTATTTGGTATAGCCACGGGCGCCATTCCTTATGTGCGGGCCGGCCTGTCACCGGTGATCACGGGTATTTCACTGGTGCCGCCCATGGCTCTGCTCCCCATCCTGTTCATTGTGTTCGGGCTGGACGAGTTGTCCAAAGTGATGCTGATCATCATCGGGATTACGCCGTTTATCATTCGTGATCTGCAGGGCCGCGCGCTGGAAATACCCGAAGAGCAACTGATCAAACTGCAAACCCTGGGAGCCAACACCTGGCAGATCGTTCTGCGGTTAGTGCTGCCGCAGATCATGCCCCGGCTGATCAATGCTGTGCGATTGTCGCTGGGCTCTGCCTGGCTATTCCTGATTGCAGCAGAGGCCATCGCTGCTACCGAAGGGCTCGGTTATCGGATCTTTCTGGTGCGCCGTTATCTGTCCATGGATGTGATTCTTCCATATGTGGTCTGGATAACCCTGCTGGCTTTCCTGATTGACTTTGCCTTACGGCGCTACTCCCAGTGGCGTTATCCCTGGTTCCACGCCAGCCAGCGCTGATTGAAGGAGCACCTTATGGCCATAATCGAATTGCGCAATGTCTGGAAAGAGTATGGTGCCGATGTGGTACTGGAGCGTCTGACCGCCTCGGTGGAGGAGGGCGAGTTCGTAACCATCGTCGGGGCCTCCGGATGTGGCAAAACCACTTTCCTGAAAATGCTGTTGGGCACAGAGCAGCCGACCCGGGGAGAGTTCCTGCTTGATGGCAAGCCGATCCCCGATGAGCCGGATGCCACCCGCGGCATTGTGTTCCAGCGTTACTCCGTGATGCCGCACCTGACGGCGGAGCGCAATGTCATGTTGGCGGGTGAGCTGGCAGCCAATCGCTGGCTGGGGTACGCCTTTGGCCAGCGTAAACGTCAGTTGCGGGAAGAAGCCCGTGCCATGCTGGATCAGGTGGGGCTGGGTCACGCCAGTGATAAATACCCCCATGAACTCTCCGGCGGTATGCAACAACGGCTGGCATTGGCCCAGGCGCTGATGAAAAAGCCCCGTATCCTGCTGTTGGATGAACCTTTCGGCGCTCTGGACCCCGGTATTCGCAAGGATATGCATCAGCTGGTACTCAATCTCTGGCGGACACAGCAATTAACCGTGTTCATGATCACCCACGACCTGGAAGAAGGCTTCTACCTCGGTACCCGCCTGTGGGTGTTTGACAAGGACCGCCTGGATCCTCAGGCACCCGGCGCCTATGGCGCTCGCATCACCTATGACCTGCCGGTTGGCCAGGACGACAAACAGACCTTGAAAACCATCACCGCGCAGGTGGATGACACCGCCCGGGCCCTGAGCTGAAGGGCGCTGATAACGATGGAGACAACCATGAAGCAAACCCTTTACCAATACACCATGCCGGGTGGCCACCACTGGTCCTTCCGCATGCGGCGGGGCAACCTGCTGCGGCTGACGGATGTACTGGGCGGCGCCAATGTAGGCATGCTGTTTTACAACCCGGAAAACCTGCTGGAGCGCTATAACGCCCCGGACACCCTCAAAGCCCAGCACACCTTCAAGCTGACCCAGGGCAATTGCCTTTACTCCGATATGGGTCGCAGCCTTGCGTCCATTATCGAGGATACGTTCGGCTGGCATGACACCGTATGCGGTAACCTCAGCAAGCAGCGTTGCCGGGCCCAGTACGGTCATCACAGCTATCAGGAGCACCGCAACGGCTGGCAGCTGTCGGGGGAGGAGAGCTTCCTCACCGAGCTGGCCAAATATGGCCTCACGGAGCGAGACATGGCTGCCAATCTGAACCTGTTCAGCAAGGTGGTGACTACGGATGAGGGGCAGCTGGTGTACGACAGCGATGCGCCTAAACCCGGCGCGCGGGTGACGCTGCGGTTTGATATGGATGCTCTGGTAATACTGCATACCTGCCCGCATCCCCTTAATCCAGCGACCGAGTACCCCAGACGCCGGGTGGCCATGGAAATACTGACCGGCACTCCCGTCACGGCAGATGACGAGTGCCTGAATCATCGTCCTGAAAATCGCCGGGCATTGGAGAACAACCGCCTCTATTACCAGGACCCCATAACATCATTTATCGCCGAGGGCGTTCACCATGATTAAGGAAAGTCCGTTACATCTGGCCGACGCTCACTTCCGCGAGGTGATACCGGCAGGTGATTACTTCATCAAAGTCGTGAGGGCCGGGGAGATCCTGCGTATTCTCGATCTGGAAGGCAATCAGGCAGCAGACACCCTGTTCTATAACGCCCAGGACCCTGCCGAGCGTTACAGCGCCACCGATACGGTTCGCGAGCAGGGCAATGTTTACCTGACTGCCGGCAGTCTGCTCATTTCAAACCGCGGCAACCCGATGCTGGAGATCGTAGCAGACACCTGCGGCCGCCATGACACGCTGGGTGGTGCATGCGCCTCAGAGAGCAACACGGTGCGTTATGATCTGGCCAAACGCTGCATGCATTCCTGCCGTGACAGCTGGATGCTGGCCATTGCAGAACACGAGGAGTTCGGCCTGGACAAGCGGGACATCACCCATAACATCAATTTTTTCATGAACGTACCGGTAACGGCGCAAGGCGGCCTGACGTTTGCCGACGGCATTTCTGCGCCAGGCAAATACGTGGAACTGAAGGCCCGAATGGATGTGATTGTGCTCGTGTCCAACTGCCCGCAACTCAATAATCCCTGTAACGGCTACAACCCCACCCCGGTGGAAGTGGCTATCTGGAACTGATTGCAACTGCCCGACAACACCCCGCAGGGACGGCCCTGACGGCGCGCATACACGGTGGGACGGCCCACCTCCAGGTACAACCATGGTTCGAAAAGTCCTCATTGCCAACCGTGGCGCCATTGCCACTCGCATCATCCGCACCCTGAAATACATGGGCATGACAGCCGTAACGGTTTACGCCGAGGCAGATGCCGACTCCCTGCACGTCCGTCAGGCCGACGAAAGCTGGTCGCTGGGTGAAGGTAGCGCCGCTGATACCTACCTGAACCAGGACAAGCTATTTGCCATTATGGCTGAGGCGGAGGTGGATGCAGTGCATCCCGGTTACGGCTTTCTCAGTGAGAATCCAAGCTTTGTGGAGCGCTGCGAGGCCGCCGGTATCGCCTTTATCGGGCCAACCCCTGACCAGATGCGCGCCTTTGGCCTCAAACACACGGCTCGGGATATTGCTGAACGCGCAGGTGTACCGCTGCTGCCCGGGACCGGCCTGCTCACAGACCAGGCTGCTGCCCTGGCGGCAGCGCAAGCGATTGGCTACCCTGTGATGCTGAAAAGCACCGCCGGTGGTGGTGGTATTGGCATGCAGATCTGCGGGGATGAAACGGCGTTGGCCAAGGCGTGGGACAGCGTACGCCGCCTCAGTGCCAACAATTTTGCCAACGATGGGGTGTTCCTGGAAAAGTACATCGAGCGGGCACGGCATATCGAAGTTCAGGTGTTTGGCGATGGCGAAGGCGAGGCACTGGCCCTGGGCGAGCGTGACTGTTCGGCTCAGCGCCGTCACCAGAAAGTGCTGGAGGAAACACCCGCACCCAACCTGCCGGAGGCTGTTCGCCTCACACTGCAGCGCACCGCCCGGCAACTGGTGGAGGCGGTCAACTACCGCAATGCGGGTACTGTTGAGTTCATTCTCGACCAGGATACCAACGCTTTTTACTTTCTGGAGGTGAACACCCGGCTTCAAGTGGAGCATGGCGTGACCGAACAGGTCTACGGTGTGGACCTGGTGAGCTGGATGGTGCAACTGGCCGCAGGCACCTTGCCACCGCTATCCGAATTGGCGCAGGGGCTCGCACCCAAGGGGCACGCTATCCAGGCCCGTATCTATGCGGAAGATGCCAACAAGGACTTCCAGCCCTGCGCCGGCCTGCTGACCTCGGTCGCCTTCCCGCCTCCAGATGGCGAGGCCCTGCGTATTGACCACTGGATAGAGGCAGGGCTGGAAGTCAGTCCTCATTACGACCCCATGCTGGCCAAAGTCATCGTTCATGCGCCGGACCGTGACGCTGCCCTGGCCAGCCTGGAGCAGGCCTTGGCGGATACGGTTCTGGAGGGTATTGAGTGCAACCGGGAGTATGTGCGCGCCATTCTCGCTGAGCCGGTGTTTCAGCAAGGGCACATTACCACCCGCTACCTGAATAGCTTCCACTGGCAGCCGGTGACCCTGGACGTGCTGTCTGCGGGCACCCTGACTACTGTCCAGGATTATCCGGGCCGTGCCGGCTATTGGCCGGTGGGCATTCCGCCATCAGGTCCTTTTGACGATGTCAGTTTTCGCTTGGGCAACCGCCTGCTGGGCAATGATCCGACAGCCGCTGGCCTGGAACTGACCCTTAACGGTCCGACGCTGCGCTTCAACTGTGCCACAACCATCGCCCTCACCGGGGCCGAGCTGGCGGCGACTCTGGACGGCGCGCCGGTACCCCGTTATCAGGCTATCGCCATTAACGCAGGCCAGGTATTGAAACTGGGTAAGGTAGAGGGGCAGGGGGCAAGAGCCTACCTGGCGATTGCTGGCGGTATTCAGTGCCAGCCCTATCTGGGGTCACGCAGCACTTTTACTCTGGGCCAGTTTGGCGGCCACGGCGGCCGCGCCCTGCGCACCGGCGATGTTCTACACCTGGCCTGCGAACAACCCGTAGTGACGCCGGTAGTGATTCCGCAGGCGTTACAACCGTGTTTGCAGGACCACTGGACATTGCGTGTTACCTATGGCCCCCACGGCGCGCCGGACTTCTTTACCGAACAGGATATGGACACCTTCTTTGCCAGTGACTGGCAGGTGCATTACAACTCCAGCCGCACGGGCATACGCCTGGTTGGCCCAAAGCCTGACTGGGCTCGTCGTGACGGTGGTGAAGCCGGCATGCACCCATCCAACATCCACGACAACGCCTACGCCATAGGCACCGTGGACTTTACCGGTGATATGCCGGTTATTCTCGGGCCAGACGGGCCTTCCCTGGGTGGTTTTGTCTGCCCCGTCACGGTGATCAAAGCCGACCGTTGGAAGCTGGGGCAACTCAAGGCCGGTGACCGCCTGCGCTTTCAGCCCATAGCCCTGGCGGATGCAGACTTGCTGGCCCAGGCTCAGGACCTGGCGGTGGAGACATTGCAGCCCAGCGATTTTGAACCGGCCATCCATCGCCCCGCCAGCCCCGTGCTGCGCACACTCAGCGAGGCTCAGGCGGGTGTCAACGTGGTCTATCGCCCGGCAGGGGATCGTTACTTGCTGGTGGAGTACGGTCCTCTGGAGCTGGATTTGCGCCTGCGCTTTCGTGCCCATGCCTTGATGCTCTGGTTGCAGGAGCAGGCGCTTGATGGCGTGTTGGAACTGACACCGGGTGTCCGCTCTTTGCAGGTTCACTTTGACCCGCAGCGTCTGCCCCGGGCTGACTTGTTGGCGTTGCTGGAAGAGGCGGAAGTGCATCTGCAGCAGAAAAAAGATCTGGTGGTGCCTTCCCGCATTGTCCATCTGCCCTTGTCTTGGGATGATGAGGCCTGCCGTCTGGCCATTCAGAAATACATGCAGTCAGTGCGTAAAGACGCGCCCTGGTGCCCCAGCAATATTGAGTTTATCCGGCGTATTAACGGCCTGGAGAGCATTGATGAGGTCAAGCGTATTCTGTTTGAGGCCAGCTATGTGGTGATGGGCCTCGGGGATGTCTACCTGGGTGCCCCCGTGGCCACCCCCGTTGATCCCCGGCATCGCCTGGTTACCACCAAATACAATCCGGCTCGCACCTGGACCGCAGAAAACTCCGTGGGTATCGGTGGCTCTTACCTTTGTGTGTACGGCATGGAAGGGCCAGGGGGGTATCAGTTTGTGGGCCGAACCCTGCAAATGTGGAATCGCTTTCACCAGACCGCTGAGTTCACCGAGCCCTACCTGTTGCGATTCTTCGACCAGATCCGTTTCTATGAAGTCAGTGCGGAGGAGCTGCAACATATCCGCAAGGCCTTCCCCCGGGGTGGTTACCCGCTGAAGATCGAGGAGACCACCTTCAGTCTGGCGGGCTACGAAGCCTTCCTGGCAAATGAGGCCGAGAGCATTGCCGGCTTCACCGCAACCCGTAATCAGGCTTTTGAGGAGGAGCTGGAACGCTGGGTGGCCAGCGGCCAGATCAACTTTGAAGCGCAACAGGACCTGCAAGCGCATGAAGGCCACGCGCTGCCTGATGGTACGCCGGTGGAATCGCCCGTGGCGGGTAACATATGGCAGCTGGTGGTTAAGACGGGTGACCGGGTCGAAGAGGGCCAGTTGGTGGCAGTACTGGAGTCCATGAAAATGGAAATAGAAGTACATGCCCCGGCCGCCGGGGTCGTCAAACATATCGCCCGCGAGGAGGGCCAGCAGGTCAATGCCGGGCAGGTGGTGATGGTGCTGGGGTAGGGAGCCTACCCCGCGAAGCCGGTGACGACACCGCCGCAAGGGCTCACCAGGCGTCGTCGCCGGATGATACCAAATGGATGATGTTGGTGGGGCTGGATATCCAGAACGCTTTGAAACCGCTCGGTAGAGGCTCGATTTCATCCCTGCGCTGGCACTCTGAGGCCTTCAGATACTCCGACGCCTGGTCAATATCGTTTGTGATGATTTCAAGCCAGATTTCAGCCTGGCTCAACCCGGTCATACGGTCGAGCCAGAGCACTTTATCGCCAAATTCAAATCTTGGCGTATCGTCTGGGGCACTGCCAGTGACTTCCTTGAAGCGAAGCACATTGCGGTAAAAGTGCAGCGTGCTTTCGTACTCATGGGCAGGAATTTTCATGGCGATCATGTTCTTTAAATCCAGTACTGCGAGGCAACTGTGGAAAACATAACTTTTGATGACTTTCTGAAAGTTGAGCTGCGAGTAGGGAAGGTCATCGAGGCGACGGTCTTCAAGGAAGCCAGGAAGCCGGCATACATTCTTCACGTTGATTTTGGCGAGGAGCTCGGAATCAAGAAATCCAGCGCCCAGATCACGGCACTTTACCAGCCGGAGGATCTTGTAGGTAAGTTGGTGGTGGCTGTAGTTAACTTTCCACCTAAGCAAGTGGGTCCGCTTATGTCCGAGTGCCTGGTGACAGGTTTTCACAACGCGTCAGGAGGTGTTGCACTTTGTGTGCCTGATCAGCCAGTCCCTTTGGGGACCAGGTTGCTTTAGGGAAGAACTGAAAAATTCATCCTGAATGTTTCATTGCCCGTCCGGTGCGGCACATTTGTGCTCAGGGATGAAGGCGCTATCATTGTTTGCCACAAGGCACTACGCCTTCACTTACTTCTTATATAGAGGCCCATGGCACAGTGACTCTACACCACACCTCAGCGCTTGACTCGAGCAGGAGCTTGCGAATCAGGCATCGCGTTTGGCTGGGGGCTTGCCTGGCGTTTTTTTGTTCAATGCAGGTGGAAGCCAGTATGTTGGGATGGTTCAAGCGGTATGACGTGCACCTTTGCCCTGAAATTCGTGGTGTGCTTACGCACCGGGGGGCACCGGTGGTTGGGGTGACGGTGTATCGGGAGCTGGATTATGACAGGTCCTATACAGACAGAGCCGTTACCGATGGCCAGGGCCGTTTCGTATTTGCTGCCAAAAACATCCGCTCCCGGCTGCCCGGTAACATGCTGGACCAGAGCACGGTCAGACAGGTGGTTTCTGTTGACCATGGCAACACAACCCATGTGCTCTGGTATACGTCCACCTCCAGCCTTGTGCCCCATGCCGCCTTTATCAGGGCGTTGAGCGATCTCCGCTGCGAGTTGACCCACCCGGAACAACATTATGTGCTGGCCAATGAAGAGCATCCTGATCACCCCCATGGGGTGGTAGGTATCTGTCAGTTGGATGCGCCTGTCCTAGAGGGTATTTAAAGCCACGCCTGTTTCCGGCCCGCTACGGTTTCTGCCATCTGTTTGCGTAGCCAGGGCAGGAGGTGGGCGATGGGCAGGGACACATGTAAATTGACCCGAAGAGCTCATCGCTGGCGGGAGTCCTTGATGATCTGGGTGTTTTTTTGGAGCAGGTACTCTGCAACTGCCTGAAAGGCAGGTAACGAGGTTGGATCAATTTGTGCGTTACTGGCTACGGGATAGGACGCAAAGCGCACGATAACCATATCCGCGCGTGGGTCGACGTAGATGGTCTGGCCATGTACGCCTCGGGCGGCGAAGGCGCCGTGCTCGTTGTGCAACACCCACCACATGCTTCGGTAGCTGCCACCGGGCAGCGTCGTGTAACCTGCTTTGGTGAAGGCGGCTTTATCGCCGCCATAGCGCAGAGCGTCCACTACAGCAGAGGGAAATAGCTGTTCGCCGTCCAGGGCACCCTTGTTAAGTACCAGCAGGCCGATTCTGGCGAGGTCCCGCAGGCCAGCACTCAGACCACCACCGGCAAAGGGTGTGCCTTTGGCATCTACGGTCATATAACCATCCTGTTCGGCGCCTATCTGTTGCCAGATGCGTTCAGAGAGCAAGGTGGCCACATCCTTACCCGTGGTACGGGCAATAATCCAGCCGAGGGCATCGGAGTTGACCGTACGGTAACCGAACGCTTCGCCGTGGGCGCCCTGAGGCCTGACGGTTTTGAGGTACTCGAAGTAACCATCCGGGCCAGTGTAGTCGGCCGGTTTGGGTAGCGGGCTGGCGGCGGCGGAGTATTGCCAGATATCGGCTTTGGGGTCCGCGTAGTTCTCGCTGTAGTCCAGGGCGGTGGTCATATCCATGACTTGACGAACGGTGGCACTACCAAAGGCACTGGTGGCCAATTCAGGGACCAGTGAGGCGACTATAGCGGTATCATCCAGTGTGCCCTCGGCCACCAGGATTTCAGCCAGCAGGCCAGTCATGGATTTGGTCATGGACATGGCGGCATGTTTGCCGTCTGGTTGCAGGCAGCCTGCATAGTGTTCGTAAACAACCCGGCCCTGATGGAGGATCAGTATACCGTCGGTATAGTTGGCCAGGAGCGAGTCGGCCCATGTCATGGGCTGGTCTGAGCCCAGGGGCATGAAGGTAACCTGGTCAATACCGTCATCAAGAGCGTAGGACATGGGTTGGGGGGCGCCAAGGCCGCGGCCGACCCTGCGAGTGGGTAAAAGCTCGCGGATATGGCAAACCGTCCACCGCAGCCGTGGAAAACTGAAGAAGTTACTTTCGGGGTGGGTGATAAGCTTGTCTGCGGGTGGCGGGAAACCTTGCATCCAACCGAGTGTTCTGGGGTCAGAGTCTATCGCGCTGAGGGGCAGGGATGTCATGGGCTCAGCATGGCTGATGCTGCCACAGAGCGCGAGCAGCAGTGCTGTAGTTGCGAGAGATGATTTCATGGTGCCTGTTGTCCTTTCAGCAGCGGGTGTCCCGGGTAGGTGTTTACCATCGCATAAAGGCGCCATGATACGCTACGGCTAAGCTTCAGGGACCCCGGTGATCTCTGTCTGGTGCAGCGAAAAGGAATGGGGCCGTCCTGTCGGAGCAGGCCTGTCAGTTTAGCGCCAGCGGCAACTCAAACCAAAAGCAGGCGCCCTGGCCAGGCGAGCTTTGATAGCCCATTCTGCCGCCCATGGCTGCAACCAATTCCCGTGAAATAGCCAAACCGAGCCCGGTCCCTCCTTTTCTGCGGGTACTCGAGGCATCTGCTTGAGCAAACCGCTCGAACAGTCGGGTCTGGAATTCTGTTGGTACCCCTGGCCCATGATCAACAACGCTTATGCGAACATGATCATCGATTACCTCTGTCGATAATATGACGGCCCCATCTGGAGGGGAAAATTTAATGGCATTTGAAAGGAGATTGGCGAGTACCTGCATCAAGCGATTTTCATCTGCACAGACGTTAACAGGGTAACTTGGCGGTATTAGCTTAAGCTGCACGTTTTGCTGGCTGCTGTAGGTGGCATGCGCAGCAACGGCCTGCTCAAGGATGGGTAACAACGTGTGTGTTTCTATCTGATACTGCATGTGGCCAGCATCGATTTTCTCGAAGTCGAGCAGATCATTGATGAGCAGCGTCAGGCGCTTACTGTTGTTGGATGCCATGGTTAGTATTTCTGCAGCCCGGTCAGGTAAAGCTCCGAGGGTCCCGCTGCTGACGAGACCTAACGCACCGGATATGGTGGTGAGTGGTGTTCGCAGTTCGTGGCTTACCGTGGCCACAAATTCTGCCTTCATACGCTCAGTGCGTTTGCGTTCGCTGATATCGTGTGCGGTAACCATGTACTCCGTATCTTTATCACGAACGATCTCTGTTACTGTCAACTCTACGGGTATCCGGGTGCCATCAACTCTTACGCCCTCACTTTCCTTGCTGATAAAGCTCATTTTCCCTGATACGGAGGCTTGTTTGTCTGGTGGGATGTGTTGCCCTAAGTGCTCAAGGGCAGGCACCAGTTGGCTGATATGTTGTCCCATTAACTGCTGGCGGCTGTAATTGAAGCATCGCAGTGCGGCAGGGTTACCAAACTGAATAACGCCGCGGGTGTCTGTGGTGAGGACGCTGTCATGCAGGCTGTCGAGCAGGCTTTGGGTGTATTCGGCCTGCCTTGCTATACGGATTGTTTTGCGATGCAGCAGGTTGATGGTGGTGTATGCGACGTAGGCGACTACGCAGCTATACACCAGAATGCTCCATAATCCGGTGGACCAGACCAGTGGATCGGCAGCATGGGCTGAAAAATCGTGTTTGAAGCTCAGATAGCCGGAAACCCAGGCGAAACCGACGAGTAGCAGGCTGACGCACAGCAAGCCCCAAATTGCCAACATCCAGCGTAGAGGAAGAAAGAGGCCAGCGATAAATGCTATAAACACAAAGGCAACCTTTGCATCTGCCGCGGGGCCAAGACCTGTATAGCCAGCAATACCGGCAACGAACAACAACGCCAGTAGAAGTAGGCAACGAAGTCGATATTCGATCCTGTACCTGAGCCCGACAAGCGCCCAAACACCGGCGACCGTAAGCACGTGCAGCCACATGAAAGGCTGCCAACCCATATTGATAGCGCGCAGACTGGCAATCCCCATGCCGATCAAGGTTGACCAGGCAATCAACAGGATAATGGTATCCAGCATCCTGGCCCGCAAATCGTCGAAGTCTTGTGCCGCTGCATTTGAGTGCTCTTCGGCAAGGTCCAGTTTATTCAGTAGCCAGCGTGTAATAACCTTCGCTCCCGTAAGACGCTGAAGCCCCGTAGGGGTCCACAGGTTCAGTATATTCTTGTTTTTCGCATTGATATTAGCAGCAACTTAATTCCTTGCGAGGGGCTTGTTGTGTTCTCAATGTGTTTATTGAGAGGGTTACGCCAATCCCGGGCGGTTTGGTTGCTTTCGATGAGAGGGTGGGGATTCCGGGCTGGCCGGTTTGAGAAACGCGTTTTTCCCTGTTACTGCGAGCGGGATTTAGAAGGGCGGGGCAGGGCTAATCACCAAAACGACCTTTCAGCCTGAGCGTGTCGGAGGCTGAGGCCTCGGTGTCCGCGCCCTTCCGCAGGCTCAGGGCGAGTAGAGTTTCAGGGAAGGGGCGCGGCAAACTAGCCCGCGCGGCTTGCCCGGGCTGCATGCAGCTTTTTGTAACTCTCAATCAGCCGCAGGTGCCGGTCCAGCCCTTCCAGTGCCATGCTCGTGGGGGTGAGGCCATGGAAGCGCACACTACCGTCTACGGAGCCGGTGACGGCATCCATCATGTCGTTGCCGAACATGCGGCGAAAGTTGACGATATAGTCTGCGAGTTCCAGCTCGTCATCGAGGGTCACTTCCAGCACCGCTTGCATGGCTTGGTAGAAGCGCCCCCGTTCAACTGTATTGTCATTGAACTGCAGGAAGGTCTCCACCAGTTCCTGGGCGTCCTCCAGCTGGCCCAACGCCAGGTAGATCAGCAGCTTCAGCTCCAGGATAGTGAGTTGTCCCCAAACGGTGTTTTCGTCGAACTCGATACCGATCAGGGTGATGATGGTCATGTAGATATCAAGTTCGCTTTCTTCCAGCCGCTCTACCAGATCGGCCAGCTGGTCATCGCTGAGGCGGTGCAGGTTGATAATATCTTCGCGGAACTGCAGGGCGACGTTGGTGTTGTCCCACACCAGGTCTTCCACCGGGTAGATCTCGGAATAGCCAGGCACCAGAATGCGGCAGACCGGCGCGCCCAGGTCCTCAAAGACGGCCATGTAGCTTTCAAGCCCCATCTCTTCGAGAATGCCGAACAAGGTGGCGGCCTCCTCGTCATTACTGCCGGAGAAATCCCACTCGCAGAATTCATAATCTGCTTTGGCACTGAAAAAGCGCCAGGACACCACGCCGCTGGAGTCGATAAAGTGCTCCACGTAGTTGTTGGGCTCGGTGACGGCATGGCTGTTAAAGGTCGGCGCGGGCAGGTCGTTTAGCCCCTCGAAACTGCGGCCTTGCAACAGTTCTGTCAGGCTGCGTTCCAGCGCCACATGGAAGCTCGGGTGGGCGCCGAAGGAGGCAAATACGCCGCCGGTTTTCGGGTTCATCAGGGTAACGCACATGACGGGGAACTGACCGCCCAGGGAAGCGTCCTTCACCAATACCGGAAAGCCCTGGTCTTCCAGCGCCTTGATGCCTTCCTGAATGTGGGGGTACTTGGCCAGCACGGTCTCGGGTACATCGGGCAGGGCCAGCTCGTTCTCGATGATCTCTTTTTTGACGGCCCGCTCGAAGATTTCCGACAGGCACTGCACCTGTGCTTCCGGCAGCGTATTGCCTGCGCTCATGCCGTTGCTGAGGTACAGGTTCTCGATCAGGTTGGACGGAAAATAGACCTCCTCGCCATCGGACTGACGCACATAGGGGATGGCGCAGATGCCCCGTTCCGGCGTGCCGGAGTTAGTATCGAACAGATGTGTGCCCAGCAGCTCGCCGTCCGGGTTATAGATGGGGAGGCAATAATCGTCGAGCAGGCCTTCCGGCAGTTCGCCATTGGGGCCAGGCTGAAACCAGCGCTCATTGGGGTAATGGACAAAGCTGCTGGCGGCGATGTCCTGGCCAAAATACTGGTCGTTATAGAAGAAGTTGCAGTTAAGCCGCTCAATAAACTCACCCAGAGCGGAACAGAGGGCGGCCTCTTTGGTGGCACCCTTGCCGTTGGTAAAGCACATGGGGGATGCGGCGTCCCGGATATGCAGAGACCATACGTGGGGCACGATATTGCGCCAGGAGGCGATCTCGATCTTCATGCCCAGGTCCGCCAGTATGGCGCTCATATTGGCGATGGTCTGTTCCAGGGGCAGATCTTTGCCCTCAATAAAGGTTGCGCCACCCTCGGGCTTGACGGTCAGCAGCGCCTGGGCATCTTCATCCAGATTTTCCACCACCTCAATCTGAAAGTCCGGACCGGTCTGAACCACCTTTTTGACGGTGCAGCGGTCAATAGAGCGGATTATGCCCTGCCGGTCCTTGTCGCTGATATCCTCCGGCAGTTCCACCTGAATCTTGAAGATCTGCTTGTAGCGGTCTTCCGGGTCCACAATGTTGTTCTGGGACAGGCGGATATTGTCGGTGGGAATATTGCGGGCGTTGCAATACACCTTCACAAAGTAAGCGGCACAAAGGGCGGAGGAGGCAAGAAAATAGTCAAATGGTCCCGGCGCCGAGCCATCCCCCTTGTAACGCACAGGCTGGTCGGAGATGACGGTGAAGTCATCAAACTTCGCTTCAAGGCGCAGGTTATCGAGGTAATTGACTTTGATTTCCATGGGCAGCTTACCGGGGTCAGGAATACACAAATGAACGGGCGGGATGGTCTCATAAAACCGGGCGGGAGGATATGTTGGTGCAGGTGCCCTGCCAGATTAAGGCGTTTTGATATATCGTTCGAGTATGCGCTGACTGGTGCCATCGGAATGGTAGCGGGCGATGATTTCATTGAGCCTGTGGATGAGGTCTGAGGGTAGGGCGGGGTTACAGGCCAGCCAGAGTTCTGAGCCCTCATCACTCTGAAAGGCGGCATGCAGTTCAACATTGCGCTCCATTGCCATCATGGGGCCACCAATACTGCCGGCCACCCACAGGTCCAGCCGGCCAAAGATCAGCTTCTCGATGCTGGAGGTACTGCCGCCAAGGGTATCAACCTCAATACCGCGGTCCAGCAGCCACTGTACGTAGGCATCCCCGAGTTGACCCCCGACTCGCCAGCTTGCCGCCTCTGCAACGCTGTCGAGATTAATGGCGCGGTCCTTGCGTGCGAACAGGGTGATGTATTCTCTAGAAAGGGGGCCGGCCCATTGGTAAAGGGGTTCTCGCTCAGCGCTTCGCACTGCGGAGTAGAAGCAGGCATTGTCCAGTAATTGTGCGTTGGCCTGTGCCCGCGCCCAGGGTACCACCCGATGCGTAACCTCAATGCCCAGTTCTGCGAAGGCTTTGTTCAGTAGCTCGGTATTGGTACCGCGGACGGTGTCCTCATCCTGCATGTTGAAAGGCGGGTAATGCTCAGTAAAGAGACGTAAACTTTCTACCGCGTTGGCGTAGCTGACTGGGGCCACAAGGGTGTAAAGCGCAACACAAAAAAAGCATAGTTGACGTGTCATTAATATGGCTCCAGGTAAGACTGCAAGCTCTCCCTGGCATCTGTTGTAAAATGGGTCTTTGAAATACTTACAGATGAAATGTAGTTGTTTATTTGACCAGTTTCTACTTCAAGTTGACTACAAACATGCTTATATCTCCCTGGATGATCGGTATCGACCTGGGTGGCACCAAGACCGAAGTGGTGTTGCTGGATGCGAAAAGCAATGAGCATTACCGTGCCCGTATGGCCACCCCCCGGGATGATTATGCCAACACCCTGAACACCATTAAAGCGCTGGTAGCCCAGGCAGAGCACGCGGCAGGCCTTCAGGGATTGCCGGTGGGGGTTGGTATTCCGGGGTCGGTGTCCCGCCTGTCCGGCAGGGTGAAAAACGGTAATTCCACCTGGCTTAATGGCCATCCCATTGTTGAGGATCTGTGCCGGCTGCTGGGGCGGCCGGTGACCGTGACCAATGATGCCAATTGTCTCGCTCTGTCAGAAGCGACGGACGGCGCGGGGCAGGGATTTGATGTGGTGTTTGCGGCTATTCTGGGCACCGGTTGTGGTTCGGGGCTCAGCGTGGCCGGTCGTGTCATGACCGGCCCCAATGGTGTGGCCGGGGAGTGGGGGCATAACCCCTTGCCCTGGACACCGCAGGCAGAACTGGCGCAGCGGCCCTGTTTCTGTGGTCAGTCCGGCTGTAACGAAACCTTTCTCTCTGGCACTGGGTTGGCGTTAACTCATCAGTTGCTGCACGGGGAAGTACGCAAGGCGGCAGCGATTGCGGCTGCCGCTGCTCAGGGTGAGCCTGAGGCTGTCACAACGCTGGACCATTATCTTGAGCATTTGGCCCGAGGCCTGGCCGGGGTTGTAAATATGGTGGACCCGGATGTCATTGTGCTGGGCGGTGGGGTCTCCAATATTTCGGTTCTGTATGATGCGTTGCCGGGCCGGATGACCCGGTATGTGTTTGGCGGGGAGTTTGATACCCCCATTGTGCCTGCCCGGCATGGTGACTCCAGTGGTGTGCGTGGGGCTGCCTGGTTGGGTGCCCGAAATGAGATTGCCAAGGATGAGTGATGCTTGCATTTGAACTCAAGAAGTTCATCGGCCTGTTGCTGATGCCTATTCCCCTGACACTGGTATTGCTGACGCTGGGGATACTGTTACTGAACCGGTTGCCCCGCACCGCGCGAGGCTTGCTGGTGACCGGCACCCTGCTGTTACTCCTGACCAGCTGGGGCCCGGTGGCCACGCGGCTGGTTAATCTGGTGGAAGGAGACTATCTGGCCTTTGATCTGGAGCAGCCGGTGGATGTGGTGGTAGTGCTGGGCGGCTGCCATAGCAGTGACCGGCGGGTGCCACCGGCCGCACAGCTCTGCTCGTCTTCCCTGTACAGGCTGGTGGAGGGGCTGCGTATTCTGGAAGCAAATCCTGAAGCAGAACTGTTTGTTTCCGGTTACGCAGGCTATGACCGCAACAACCACGCAGAGATTACCGCCGAGATTGCCGTGGGCATGGGTGTTGACCCGGACCGTATCCGCATCTTCCGGACACCGAGGGACACCCGCGAGGAAGCGGCGTTGATGCGCCCCTGGCTGGAAGACAAAACCTTTGCTCTGGTTACCGAGGCCTCTCACCTGAAGCGGGCCATACGGTTTTTTGAACAGCAGGATCTGAGCCCCATGCCCGCACCCGCCCTGCGCCTCGGCAGTGAAGGCTCCGATCTGAAGGTACAGGCGCTACAGCAGCACAAGTCAGAGCGAGCGTTTTACGAAATACTCGGCCTGCTGTGGCAGCGAATGATTGGTAACTAGACGCATTAAGAGAAGCCACGGACGTCACGGACGAGCACGGACAAAAACAGGAATTGGTTTGTCAGTACGTTATTTTTCCGTGTGTGTTCGTGTCGTCCGTGGCTAAACATCTTTTAGTCCGTAAGTGTCCGTAAGTGTCCGTGACGTCCGTGGCAAAAAAATCTGGCTTTGCGTTATCCCGCATCACCCGCATACACCCGCCGCTGCAAGACCTCCGCCGCTTCCCGTATCCGCTCCATGGTGATGTCCCGCACTGCCGCCTGGCTGGTGCGGATATGGGCGGTGAGCAGCTGGGCGGCGTGGTCTGAGCGCTTGCGGGCCAGGGCGTCGAGGATCTCGGCGTGCTCTTCGTAGGTGGCCTTAATGCGGTTTTCCTTACTGAAATCCAGGCGACGGATGATACGCAGGCGTTCGGTCAGTTCCTGATGGATGCGGGCCATTTCCCGGTTGCCGGCGGCGGCGACGATTTCGCAGTGGAAGCTTTCGTCCAGCACCCGGACGGTGCTGCCCACCACCCGGTCCAGCGCAACCCGGTCGGGGTCCCAGATCATTTGTAGCTGGCTGATGACCTTCTCGGCGCTTTCCTGGCGCACCAGCTTGTGGACAGCGGCCCGTTCCAGGGTGATGCGCAGGTCGTAGAGTTCCTCGAAGTGCTCAAAGTCAAAGGGGCGTATCTGCCAGCCGGCCCGAAACAGCACATCCACGTAACCCTCCCGTTGCAGGCGGTAGAGGGCTTCGCGGACGGGGGTGCGGCTGGCGTTGAGGCGCTGCGCCACGTCACTCTCCGTGAACCGGTCACCGGGCAGGCGGCGGAACTCGAAGATGTCCTGTTTCAGGGCCTCGTAGACCCGATCAGTGACGCTGCCCCGGGGGCGGGGTGGGCTGACTGGCGCAGTGCTCATAAGCTTACCTCAAACCTCAATGCTCACGAGGGGTTCGCCGGGTGATACCGCTTTGCCGGGCGCGCAGTGCAGGGCACTGATCTTACCGGCGACGCTGGCATTCACCTCGAACTCCATCTTCATGGCTTCGACAATCACCAGCGGGTCACCCGCTGCCACCGTATCACCGGGCTTCACCAGACACTTCCAGATGTTGCCGGCGATCTCCGCGCTGATCAGTTCCCCCAGGCTGGAGAGGTCGCCCGTATCCTTGGGTGGCGGTGCTTTGGCCAGTTGCTCCAGGGCTTCCGCCTCGCTCTCTTTCCACAGGGCTACTTCCTTCACGTAGGCGGCTTGCTGGCGTTCCCTGAAACAGGCGATATCCTCGGCATTTTCTTCCAGGAAGGCCAGGTGGCTGCCCAGATCGAAGGTCTCTTCCTCGATGTGGATCTCCAGTTGCCCGGCGCGGAACTGATCGCGCATCACATCCAGTTCCTCTTCGGTGACGGGGTAATAGCACACCTGATCAAAGAACCGTAGCAGCCACGGCGCACCTTCAGCGAACTGTTTGTTCTTCAGGTACTTGTTCCAGATGGGCAAAGTCCGGCCCACCAGCTGGTAGCCACCGGGGGAGTCCATGCCATAGATGCACATATAGACGCCGCCGATGCCCACGGTACCTTCTGCAGTATAGGTACGGGCAGGGTTGTATTTGGATGTCAGCAACCGGTGCCGTGGATCAAGGGGCACGGCGCAGGGGGCGCCCAGATAGACATCCCCCAGCCCCAGCACCAGGTAGCGGGCATTGAAGACCACATCCTTGACGCCCTCCCGGCTGTCCAGGCCGTTGATGCGCTGGATGAAGTCCACATTGTTGGGCAGCCAGGGCGCGGTATCCCGCACGGATTGCCGGTAACGGCTGACCGCATCCAGGGTGGCACTGTCTTCGAAGGCCATGGGCAGGTGCACCACGCGGCTGCGTACTTTCAGCTGATCGGCGGCGGGCAGCAGGTCCTCCAGTTCCAGCAGGTAGTGCATCAGCGCTTCCTGACTGAGCACGGTGTTGTCGTAGCGCAGTTGCAGGGAACGCACCCCGGGAGAGAGCTCCAGCAACCCGGCGGGTTGCAGGTCGGCGATGCGCTCCATCAGCGCATGGACCCGCAGGCGCACAGCGATATCCAGCAGGTTGGGGCCGTACTCCATTAGAACGTATTGGTCACCGGCTTGCCGATAGGTCACTTCCGGTCGGCTACCTTCGGCGGGCAGGCGCGCCAGAATGGTGGCCGACAGGTCGTTAAGGGGCCGCAGGTCCGGCGCAATCCAGGGCGCGGTGGGCTGGGCGGTCAGGGTTTTGATGGTGGCTTCCTGGCGCTGATTGAGGCGCACTGCAGTGCCGTTATCCATGGGCACGAAGCGAATTTTGTCGCCGGGTTTAACCTGACCGACTTTCCACAGCTCGGCTTTGGCAATGGTGACCGGGCAGACAAAACCACCCAGGCTGGGGCCGTCCCGGGTCAGGATAACGGGCATGTCACCCGTGAAGTTGATGCTACCGATGGCGTACTCGGTGTCATGGATGTTGGAGGGGTGCAGGCCCGCCTCGCCACCGTCGGTACGGGTGAACTCCGGTTTTGGGCCGTTCAGGCGAATGCCGAGGCGGTTCGAATTGTAGTGAACCTCCCAGTCCTGGGCGAAGAAGTTCTCGATGGACGCTTCGGAGAAAAAGTCAGGTGCACCATGGGGGCCGTAGAGTACGCCAATTTCCCAGTGATCCGGATAGGTCGGAATCAGCGCCGGGTCGGCGGCTGCGGGGTCGGAGATCGGCGCAGGGGTGGTGCAGGCCGGCAGGCCGGGCTGGCTGATGCCTAGCATGTCACCCGGGCGCAGGGGTCGGCCGCCATGGCCGCCAAACTGGCCGAGGGCAAAGGTGGCGCGGCTGCCCATATAGACGGGTACATCAAAACCGCCTCTGACGGCCAGGTAGGTGCGGCAACCTTGGGTGGCCTTGTCCACCGCCAGCAACTGCCCGGCTTTGACGGTAATCGGTGCCCAGAAGGCAACCGGTTCGCCATCCAGCGTCGCCCCTGTGGGAGCGCCGGTCAGAGCGATTACGGTATCCTGATGGAAGCGCAGGCTGGGGCCAATCAGGGTGCACTCCAGACCGGCAGCATCGTTGTGGTTGCCGACAATGCGATTGGCAACGCGGAAGGCAAAATCATCCATGGGGCCAGAGGGCGGCACACCGATGTTCCAGTAGCCTACGCGACCCGGGAAATCCTGCACCGTGGTATAGGTGCCGGGTTTGACCACCTCGGCCACAGCCGGGCGATAAACGAAACTCTCCAGTGCGCGGGTGGAGACAATGCCGCGGGCAAAATCTTCCTGGGCCACCACCTGACGCAGGTAGTCCAGGTTGGTGGCGATGCCCAGCAGGCGGGTGTTATCCAGCGCGTCGCGGAGCTTGGCGAGGGCATCGGCGCGGTCTTTACCGTGCACGATCAGTTTGGCGATCATGGGGTCAAACAGGGCTGACACCTGAGTGCCGGTTTCCACCCAGGTATCCACCCGTACATCGCCACCGGGCCAAGTTACGTCCGTCAGCTCGCCGGGGGAAGGCTGGAAGTCTTTGATGGGATCTTCGGCGTAGATACGTACTTCCATGGAGGCGCCGTTGAGAACAGGCTGGAAGTTACCCAGTGCCGGGCTTTGGCCTGCTGCGATCAGCAGCATCCATTCCACCAGATCCAGACCGGTTACGCATTCAGTGACCGGGTGTTCCACCTGCAGGCGGGTATTGACCTCCAGAAAATAGAACTCGTCACGGTCGGCGTCATAGATATACTCCACCGTACCGGCGGACTGGTAGTTGACCGCCTGGCCCAGTGCCACAGCAGCGTCAAGCATCTTCTGCCGGGTGCTGACGGGCAGATTGGGGGCTGGGGTTTCTTCCACCACTTTCTGGTTGCGGCGTTGTAAAGAGCAGTCCCGTTCACCGAGAGCGACGACCTCGCCGTGACCATCGCCAAACATCTGCACTTCCACATGGCGGGCACGGGCGATGTAGCGTTCCAGAAACACGCCGCTGTCGTTAAAGAAGCTTTTGCCCAATCGCTGGACAGTGGCAAAGGCGTCCTGCAATTCCGCTGCGCTGTTGCAACGCGTCAGGCCGATACCGCCACCGCCAGCCGTGCTCTTCAGCATCACCGGGTAGCCGAGTGTGTCTGCAACGCTGAGGGCTTCGTCCACATCTGCCAGCAGGCCGGAGCCCGGCGCCAGCGGCACGCCCGCCTGCTCGGCAATCTCCCGGGCCCGGTGTTTGAGGCCGAACTGGCGCATCTGTTCCGGCGTGGGGCCCACAAAGGTAATGCCTGCGGTGGCACAGGCTTCGGCAAACTCTGCGTTTTCAGACAAAAAGCCATAACCCGGGATGATGGCTTCAGCCCCCGAGGCTTTTGCCGCAGCCAGGATCTGGGCGCTGTCGAGGTAGGTTTCACTGGCGTTATTGCCGGTCAGGGCAATGGCTTCGTCTGCCAGTTCCACATGCTGGCTGTGTCTGTCAGCGTGGGCATACACTGCCACACTGCGGATGCCCAGGCGTTTCAGTGTGCAGATAATCCGCACCGCGATTTCGCCACGATTGGCAATCAGTACGGTTGAGAACAGGGTGCTGTCTGTCATCTTAGTTACCCTCCTTGATATAGGCTCTCCAGCCACCGAATTCAGTTACGTCCCGTGCGCCTTCGAAGGCATAGCCTTCACAGATGAAGCCGTTAACCCAACGACCATCCGCCAGCTCGACCTTGCCGATGCCCAGGGGGGAGGGAATCAGGTCCACAAAGGAGCCAAACGCGTGTTCCGGCATTTGCCACACTTCCAGAATGATGGCCTTGCCGCTACCGTCAGTGACCCGACGCAGGCCAGGCTTGGGTGGTGTGGTATTGGGCAGGGCATATAGCCGATAGCAGGGCGCTGTGGTGGTCTGCTCCAGCAACTGACTGTTGCGCTCAACCAGCTGGCTATTCAGGGGCATGCCGCTGAGATGCGCGCCGACTACAGCGACGGTGATGGTTTTATCGTTGCCTGATGTCACGGAATATTCCTCTGAACGGGGTTTATCGGTGGCGCCCAAGGGCGTCGGTTGCTGGTTGAGCCACTGGGCGGCGAGATCCTGCAGTGCGCTGTCTTTCCAGGCGCCACTGATGAGGGTGATGCCAAAGGGCAGGCCGTCGGCGCGGAAACCGGCGGGAACAGACAGGGCACACAAATCAGCGAGGTTGACGAAGTTGGTGTAGGTGCCCATCTGGCTGTTGACCAACACTGGGTCAGCGTCCACCTGGGCCAGCGTGGGGAAGCGCGGTGCGGTGGGAACAAGCAGTGCATCCACGCCGCTGAAGACGCGGTCAATCTGTTTCAGTAAGGCCTCTTTGCGGTAAATCGCCTTGAATACCTCGGTCGCGGTTTTGCCTTCCGCCTGGCGGATGATGCCCGCCACCACCGGGTTGACGTCATCCGGGTGGTCATTGATGAAGTCGCCCACCGCAGCATGCCGCTCAGCGACCCAGGGGCCTTCATAGAGCAGGGCAGCCAGTTCGAAAAGCGGGCTGAAATCCATGGGCGTCAGTTCAACACCAAGGGCTGGCAGTTGCGCCAGAGTAGCCTGCCAGGCGGCTTCCGCGGCTTGATCGCCAAACCAGGGTGGGTTGACCGGTATTGCCAGTTTCTGAATCCTGCCTGCTGCACGCAGCCGCACGTCGGTGTCGGAGAGGGCCGCAGGTGCCTGGCGGCTGAAAGGGTCAGTGGCGTCCTCAGCGCGCAGGATGTCGTACAGGACACCTGCATCCTGGGTGGTAAGGGCGAACACGCTCACGCAGTCCAGGCTTTGGCAGGCCGGCACCACACCGGAAAGACTAATAGCACCCCGGGTTGGTTTGAGACCAACAAGGTTGTTGAGCCCGGCGGGTACCCGGCCCGAGCCTGCCGTGTCGGTGCCAAGTGCCACAGGCACCAAACCCCTGGCCACCACTGAGGCGGAGCCTGAACTGGAACCGCCGCTGATGAAGTCGGTATTGAAGCTGTTTGCCACAGCACCGTAGGGAGAGCGGGTGCCAACCAGTCCGGTGGCAAACTGATCCAGATTGGTTTTGCCGATAATGATGGCGCCAGCGGCCTTCAGGCGGGCTATGGCCTCAGCGTCGGCATTGGGCCGGTAGCTGAAGGCCGGACAGGCTGCGGTGGTGGCAAAGCCAAGGGCGTCTATGTTGTCTTTCACCGCCACCGGCACGCCGTAGAGAGGCAGGTCGGCAGGCACTTTGTTTGTCAGCGCTTGCAGGGCATGGTTAAGCCCGGTGGTGTCCAGCAGGCTGATCCAGGCCGGGTCTGCTGCTCTATGCAGATGTTCCAGCAGAGGTGTCAGCAGGTCAGCGGGGTTCTGGCCACCGGCGTAGGCCTGCTGCCACTGGGCAAGTGTCCATCCAAGGGTTGTCAGCATGTTCAGGATCCTGTCCATATCGTTATCTTGTATACCAAAGCCTCATTCCGGGCCTCGGCTTGTATACAAAGAAGGTATGGCAAGCCCTGTGCCAGCTTCGCGGTGCCGGCATGCCTTATATAAACATCAATAAAAACAATCAGATAAAGATTTTAATCTTGAATACATGAATCTCGCTTTGTGCGCAGACATGGTGCCTTGGGTCATTTTTGTGCACCAATCACGTGCGCTCAGATCCCTGTTCGGTCCCCCCCACGAAATCGCCTTAGTCATTTAACGTATTGAAAAATCGCAAGTTATTAAAAGTTGGAACGGAGGATGCTCTGGCGTTGGTGCGAATGACCCGCAACCCACGTGACAAACAGTGAAAAAGGAACAGCACCATGAAAGCAAAAAAGGGCCTGAAACTTGGCTTGTCTGCGTTAGCGTTTTCTGTCTCCCTGTCTGCCGTCGCGGCAGATGATGTGATCAAGGTAGGTGTACTGCATTCCCTGTCAGGCACCATGGCCATCTCTGAAACTACCCTGAAAGATACCGTGCTGATGCTGGTTGAACAGCAGAATCAGCGCGGTGGCCTGTTGGGTAAGAAACTCCAGCCGGTGGTGGTGGACCCCGCCTCCAACTGGCCCTTGTTCGCAGAGCGGGCACGCCAGCTGCTGGAGCGGGACAAAGTGGATGTCATCTTCGGTACCTGGACATCGGTATCTCGCAAGTCGGTACTGCCGGTGCTGGAAGAACTGAACGGCCTGATGTTCTACCCGGTACAGTACGAAGGCGAGGAGTCCTCCCGGAATATCTTCTACACCGGTGCTGCGCCCAATCAGCAGGCGATTCCAGCAGTCGATTACCTGATTAACGAGCTGGGTATTGAGCGTTTCGTATTGGCCGGTACGGACTACGTTTATCCGCGCACCACCAACCGCATTCTGGAAGCCTACTTGAAGAGCAAGGGTGTGGCCGATGCGGATATCATGATCAACTACACCCCGTTCGGTCACTCAGACTGGCAGACCATTGTGTCTGATATCCGCCGCTTCGGTTCTCAGGGCAAGAAAACGGCGGTGGTATCCACCATCAACGGTGATGCCAACGTACCTTTCTACCTGGAGCTGGGCAACCAGGGTGTGAGTGCCGAGGATATTCCGGTTATCGCCTTCTCCGTAGGCGAGGAAGAACTGTCCGGTATTGATACCGGTCCGCTGGTTGGACACCTGGCGGCATGGAACTACTTCATGAGTGCTGAGTCCGACGAAAACTTTGCCTTTATCGATAAATGGCATGAGTTTATTGGTGATACCAACCGGGTGACCAACGACCCCATGGAAGCCACCTACATTGGCTTCACCATGTGGACCAAAGCCGTTGAGGCCGCGGGCACCACCGATGTGGACGCTGTTCGCGCTGCCATGTACGGCATCACCATACCTAACCTTACCGGTGGTTATGCTGTGATGAATACTAACCATCACCTCACCAAGCCGGTGCTGATTGGTGAAATCCAGGACGACGGCCAGTTCAGCATTGTCTGGCAAACCCCTAATGGCGTGATTGGTGACGCCTGGACCGACTACCTCCCCGACAGCGCCAACATCATCGCGGATTGGACCGCGCCGGTTAACTGCGGAAACTTCAATATCCGCACCGGTCGTTGCAGCGGCCAGAACTACTGATTGATCCAGCAGGGAAGAACAAGTCAGGGGCAGGACGCCCCATCTGATGATGACGCAAGGTCACCCCCCCTCTGGGTGGCCGCCCCCTTTTAGAGTAAGGAATAACACCATGAAGGCGTTACGGTTTGGTAGCCTGATGCTATTGGCCTGGATGCTGTGGACACCAGCTCTTGCAGATGACTTTGAGCGCTTGCTCCAGCCCTTGACCAGTAACAACATGGCGGCGAAGGCACAAGTTGTCCAAAAACTTGCGGACACTGGCGATGCGCGCGCGTTGGTGATTTTTGAGGCCATCCTGGATGGCAATCTCCATTTTCGTCGAGATACCGGTGAGCTGGTGCTGGCGAGCCTGTCCGGAAACATGTTCCAGTTGCGAGACCCCTACACCGGCGAGTCTCTCGGTGAGGCCGGTCGGCGGGAGGTTAGCCGGGTTAACGTCAATAATGCCATTCGCAGCGACCTGCGTACCCGGCGTGCCGCACTGCAGCTTGAGATAGGCACGGCCACCGATCGCCGCAATGCCGCCCGACGTCTGATGAGCCAGATTGATGAGGAGCTACGGCCGCTGTTTGAAGGACGGCTGCAGGTAGAAAGTTCCCGAGCGACCCGGCGCTACCTTGAAATGGGCCTGGCCTTGATGGATCTGCAAGACACTGACCCCCGGGTGCGTATGGCCGCCATCAATACGCTGGATAATGACCTGCTACCCGTGGTGCGGCGCTCCTTAACGCCTTTGGCAGAGAACGATCCGAACGAGGCTGTTCGCGAGGCTGCCCAGCGCTCAGTGCGCGATATTGATACGCTGCTGAAGGTCAATCGGGTGGCGGAGAATGTCTATTACGGCATCAGTCTCGGCTCCGTGCTGCTACTGGCAGCCATCGGCCTGGCGATTACTTTCGGCGTGATGGGGGTCATCAATATGGCCCACGGCGAGATGATCATGCTGGGGGCCTACACCACCTATGTGGTGCAGCTGATGATGCCGAACCATATTGAGTATTCCATTCTGGTGGCCATACCTGCCGCCTTTATGGTGGCCGGGCTGGTGGGCATTCTGATCGAACGGGGCGTAATTCGCTTCCTCTACGGTCGCCCGCTGGAAACCCTGCTGGCCACCTTCGGTATCAGTCTGATCCTGCAACAGGCTGTGCGCAGTATCTTCAGCCCCCTGAACCGGCAGGTCACCACACCGGAATGGATGTCAGGCTCCTTTGAAATCAACGGCGCGCTGGCACTGACCTATAACCGCTTCTACATCATCATTTTCAGTTTGCTGGTGCTGGCAGCCTTGATGGTATTGCTGAAGAAAACCCACTTCGGCCTGCAGATGCGAGCGGTGACTCAGAACCGCCGTATGGCCAGTGCCATGGGTATACGTACCGGCTGGGTGGACGCACTGACTTTTGGTCTCGGCTCTGGCATTGCCGGTATCGCCGGTGTGGCGCTGAGCCAGCTGACCAATGTCGGTCCCAACATGGGACAGCAGTACATTATCGACTCCTTCCTGGTAGTGGTTTTCGGTGGTGTCGGCAACCTCTGGGGTACCCTGGTGGGCGCTATGTCACTGGGTATAACCAACAAGCTCATTGAGCCCTGGACCGGCGCTGTGCTGGCCAAGATTGTGATCCTCGTGGCGGTGATTCTGTTTATCCAGAAGCGACCGCGGGGCCTGTTCGCACTCAAGGGACGTTCCGTCGAGGATTAAGCCATGAAAGCAGGACCTATCACGCAATTTCTGACTGAAGACAAAGGGGGCCAGCGGCTGCTGCTGGTGATTCTGGCCCTGTCCATCTACATGCCATTGGCGCACCTGCTGTTGCCGTCGGACTCCATGTTCTACGTGTCCAGCTACACCCTGACCCTGTGGGGCAAGTACCTGTGCTACGGCATGCTGGCCCTGGCGGTGGATCTGGTGTGGGGCTACTGCGGTATTCTCAGCCTGGGCCACGGTGCCTTCTTTGCCCTGGGCGGCTACGGCATGGGAATGTACCTGATGCGCCAGATTGGTGATCGGGGCGTCTACGGCGACCCGGTACTGCCTGACTTCATGGTGTTCCTGAGCTACGAAAAGCTGCCCTGGTTCTGGTTGGGCATGGACATGTTCTGGTTTGCCATGATCATGGCGGTCCTGGTGCCCGGTTTGCTGGCCTTCGTGTTCGGCTGGCTGGCCTTCCGCTCCCGGGTGACGGGGGTGTATCTGTCCATCATCACCCAGGCGCTGACCTTCTCGCTGATGCTGGCGTTCTTCCGCAATGAGATGGGCTTTGGCGGCAATAACGGCCTGACGGACTTCCGCGATATCCTCGGCTTCAGCCTGCAGAGCAGTGGTGTACGGGCGGCGTTGTTCTTTGCCTCCGGCCTGTTGCTGATCATCGCCTACCTGGTCTGTCGGTATATCGTGAACTCCCGGTTGGGGCGAACGATGGTTGCGGTCAGGGACGCCGAATCTCGCACCCGTTTTCTTGGCTACCGGGTCGAGTGGGTGAAGACCTTCGCCTTTGTTGCTTCCGCGATGATTGCGGCTATTGCAGGCATTCTCTATGTGCCCCAGGTGGGCATCATCAACCCGTCGGAGTTTTCGCCCATCCAGTCCATTGAGATCATTGTCTGGGTCGCAGTGGGCGGTCGCGGCACGCTTTACGGTGCGGTACTCGGGGCGATTGTGGTGAACTACTTGAAAACCTGGTTCACCAGCCACTACCCGGATATGTGGCTGTTCTTCCTGGGGGCCTTGTTCGTGGTCACCACCTTGTTCATGCCCAAAGGGCTGGTGGGCGTCTGGGGGCAGGTGAAAGATTACATTGCCATCCGCAGGGGCTATCAGAAGCCGGGTGATGGCACTGCCAGCCAGGGAGGTGCGTGATGAAACCCAAGCATATCGAAAAAGACGTGGTGCTGTACGTGGATGGCGTGTCGGTCAGCTTTGACGGCTTCAAAGCCCTCAATAATCTCTCGCTGATTCTGAACCGGGGCGAAATGCGCGCCATCATCGGCCCCAACGGTGCCGGCAAAACCACCATGATGGATGTGATTACCGGCAAAACCCGCCCCGATGAAGGTGTGGTGGAATTTGATGGCAGTATTGATCTTACCAAGCATGACGAGGCTCAAATCGCCAACCTGGGGATCGGTCGCAAGTTCCAGAAGCCGAGCGTGATAGAAACCCTCACCGTCTATGAAAACCTGGAGCTGGCCATCACCGGCCAGCGAGGCAATTGGGCCAATCTGTTCTTCAAGCGCAGCGCGGCACAGAGCCAGCGCATTGACGAGCTACTGGCATTGGTGCGGCTGCAGGATCAGCCTGATACGGTGGCGGGTAGTCTGTCCCATGGCCAGAAGCAGTGGCTGGAGATCGGCATGCTGCTGGCTCAGGAGCCCAAGGTACTGCTGATTGACGAGCCAGCTGCAGGCATGACCGATGCGGAAACCGAGCGCACCGCCGAACTGTTCAAAGAACTGGCCCAGCACTATTCACTGGTGGTGGTGGAGCACGACATGACCTTTATCCGCGCCCTCAACTGCAAGGTGACGGTGTTGCATGAAGGCTCTGTGCTGGCTGAAGGCACGCTGGATCAGGTACAGAAAAACCAGAAAGTCATCGACGTTTACCTGGGGCGGTAATCATGCTGGAAATCATAGATCTGGATGTGTTTTACGGCGCCAGCCAGGCGTTGTGGAAGGTCAATCTGACCGTGGAGCGGGGCCGGGTCACCAGCCTGTTGGGTCGCAACGGAGTAGGCAAGACCACCCTGCTGCGCACCCTGGCCGGGCAGAACCCGGTGCGCAGTGGTCAGGTGCTCTGGGAGGGGGAGGACATCACCAAACTGGCCTCCCATGACCGTGCCCGCAGGGGGATTGCCCTGATCCCTCAGGGCCGGGAAATCTTCTCGCAACTGACGGTGAAGGAGAATCTGGAGACCGGCTTTGGCTTGTTACCGCGTCAGCAGCGTAAAGTGCCGGACGAAATTTATGACCTTTTTCCGGTGCTGCGGGAGATGCTCAAACGCCGGGGAGGCGACCTGTCCGGCGGCCAGCAACAGCAACTGGCCATTGCCCGTGCCATGGTCATGCAGCCTCGGCTACTGATGCTGGACGAACCCACCGAAGGCATACAGCCCTCCATCATCAAGGACATCCAGGAAGTCATCAGCCTGCTCCGCAACCGCGGCGAAATGGCTATTCTGCTGGTGGAGCAGTATTTCGACTTCGCCAAAGCCCTGGCGGATGACTTTGCCGTGATGGACCGGGGCAGGGTGGTGATGGCCGGGGAGGCGGCTAACATGGTGGATGAAGAGGTGTTGCGGTATATGGCGGTATGACGCAACGTTGACACCACGCTGAGTCTGCGCCAGCGCCTCTCTTTCTGGATAGGGAGTGGCGCTGGTATACTGGCAACCGGAAAAGGGGCTTGAACAGCAGCCCGAACACTGAACCCATTGCATGGATCGCTTGATGTTAAAGGACTATCCCGTAGCTTTTTCTGCCCGCCTCGCTGAGATTGAGCAAGACATCATTGCATTGCTCGGCTCTGAAGCCAGGCTGAAATTCCGCCTCATGGCATCCAGAAAGCGAAAGCGGCCACCGCTGCTCGCCCATTGTGAGTTTCTTGCCTTCATTGAATCCAGCGGCGACGGCTTTGCTTTTCGCACGCCCACAATGGGCTGCTATGTGGAGTCTGAATGGCTGGCCGCCAGCGGCATACCCCTCAAACCTGGTCGATACCCATTGCCAGCGGGTATGTATGCTCACCTGGTTCGTCAACTGGCATTGGCACTGATATGGGCTGATAAGCTGCGGGACATTTCGCCGGGATTTTTAGCCACCGAAATCCCCGAGATGCTGTTTTGCCCAAGGTATGTGGTGCCCGGTGATGACAAAGCGGACTATTACGTAGATCGCCAAGGCAACCGCTTTCCCCTTCTGGCGCGCTTCTCGTGCCCTGGTGCCGGGGATCGGGTGATGGAGTGCCCGGTGCTTGTGGTGGGTCAACAAGGCGATGATTACATGTGCGTGTCAATGGATAGCATGCCTCTGGATAGCACGGATGATCTGGCCGTGCTGGATGAACTACAGCTTGTCCACCCGGAGTATTATGAACACGAAGTTCCTAGCTTCAGTCTGACCGGCGGCTATGGCGTGGCGCGAATACCAGCTCGTTACATCGACCAACCGGAATCGTGGTACCTGCCGGATAATGAAAACTATGAACGCCATTTCAATGAAGTCGCTCACTCGCTTCACATTAATACCGTGCTGACGGAAACAACTGAAGGTGAGCGCTGGTCTAAACGTCTTCTTTGGGACTGGGTCGTGCCCGCCGCCATTTTGGGGACTGTATTTTTTATATTCGCCTGAGACTCCAAACTGTCCTCACGGTTATTCGGCCTGCGGCGCAAATTCGGCAAAACAGTCTTTTTATTGGCATGGTAGCACTTTGGTTTCGCCAGCCCTGGCGGGTGCCCTGATTGGATCAAGCCGCGCTCATTTGGCTTGTTCCAGCACCGGTATCATGGCTTTTGCATGCAACTCTTCCCCACATTCTGAACAGACCAACTGCGGGTCGGTTTTGTGCCCGCAGGGTTTATGGATGAACTCCAGTGCTGGGTGGCTGCCTTCTTCGTTCAGCCAGGTATTACCCCACTTGGTGAGCACCAGAATGACCGGATACAACGCCATGCCAGATTCTGTCAGCCGATACTCGTAGCGTTTCGGCGCCTCCTGATATAGCACCTTGGCAAAAATGTTTTTCTCCACCAGCCTGTTTAGCCTGTCGGAAAGCAGGTGGCGGGTAATGCCCAGTTGCTTCTGAAAGTCATCAAAGCGCCGGGTCCGCATAAAGGCATTGCGGATAATCAGCAGTGTCCACCGGTCACCCAGAATAGACAGGCTGCGAGCCACCGGGCAGTTCATCTCTCCAAGTTCGTGCCATTTCATCTCTACACCTTCGCGCTGGGGGCTGGGTTTCCTGTCGTTCAGATTGGGACAATCTTCGAGCAGGTTCTAAAAAGGAATTGAGTCAAAGTGTAGCACAGGGTAACGTCTCTTGCGTGAGTTCCAATTTAGAACCTATGAGAGGTACACTATGTCTACCATCAGCAACAAGCAAGCCGCGTCATTCCCTGTGCGCCGAATGGATTATGAATTCGATGAGATGCCTAAATACTGGTGTGATGACGAGCCGTCTCTGACGCATTTCTTCACGGGGCTTTCAACCCTGTTCCCGGAGGGTGAGTCCTATTTCGTGCGCTCGGTGCGCGCATTGCGATCCGGCGCCAAGGACAACCCTGAGCTTGATCGTGACATTGGTGCTTTTATTGGTCAGGAAGCCATGCACTCGAAGGAGCATCAGGCATTTCACGTGAGTGCTCAGCGTTATGGGCTGGATCCCGAATCTCTGGAGCGGGCGACAGGTATTGTGCTCAAGACGATTGAGAATCTGTTTCCAAAGAAATGGAATCTGCTGGTAACGGTGGGGCTGGAACACTACACCGCAGTACTGGTGGAAACCATGATGAGAAGCACCCACACACAAATGCGGGATGAGACCGTCAGAAACCTCTGGCTATGGCACAGTATTGAAGAAACCGAGCATAAGGCGGTTGCCTTTGACCTGTACCAACATCTTTACGGCCAGGGCCTGGGGGCGTACTTGCCAAGGGTTACCATTTTTACCTTCAGCCTGGCGCTGATTACCATGATGAGCACGGTTTATCATGTCGTGCTTATGAAACGGGACAAGCAGCTGTTTAACTTCGCCACCTGGAAAAGGTTTGCCAGTTTTGCCGGGCAGCACTACAAAACCTTTATTCCGCAATTTATGGCGTACTACCGATATAACTTTCATCCTGATGATGTGGACATCTCAGAGGTTGTTGCGCAAGCCAAGCAGCTGATCGGGTTAGCGCCTGAAGATACCAAAGCGCACTGAGCGCCCACTTGAGAGGAACTGGAAATGATTGATCCCAAAAAAATGACAGGTCTTGAAATCATGCAGGCCTTCGCCAAAGGACTTTTCCCGACGCCGGGCATCGCCAAGACAATACCCATGGAACCCGCCGAAGTGGACGAGGGCAGGGTGGTCTTTATGGCCACTGCAGATGCAAGCCACACCAATCCGTTAGGGGGTGTCCACGGAGGCTTCGCTGCCACGGTGCTGGATTCAGTCACGGGTTGTGCCACCCACACCGTATTGCAGGCTGGTGAGGGCTACGGCACAACAGATCTGAACGTCAAGATGTGCAGGCCCATTCCCTTTGAAACCCGGATGATTGCCGAAGGTAAAGTGATTAACGTAGGCCGGTCACTGGTGATTTCCGAAGGTACTATTCGTGACGAAGCCGGTAAACTATACGCCCACGCAACAGCAACCAATATGATCATTCGTTAAGCCCTTTGCGGAGCCCCTTATGAGTTCAGCCGTTGTCCTGCATCAATTTGAGATTTCGCCGTTCTGCCAGAAAGTTGCCATGGCACTGAAGTTCAAAGGCATTGAGTACAGCACTGTGGACTACAACGGCTTACAGGCGGCCAAGGCGCAAAAACTGTCGAAGGCTGGCAAGCTGCCGGTGCTGGACATTGACGGCATGTGCATACAGGACAGCACACGGATAGCACGCTACCTGGATGACGCCTACCCGGATCGGCCGGCGCTGTATCCAAAGGACCTATCACAACGTGTGTTGGCTGAGCTCTGGGAGGATTGGGCAGACGAGCTTTTGTACTGGTACGAAGTGTACTTTCGGGTGAATGATGCCGCGGCACTGGATGAAGCCGTGGCCATCAGCGTCCAGGGGCGACCTGCACATGAGAGGTATATTGCCAAACCTTTGCTCAAGGCCGCATTGAAAAGCCAGCTCTATTTCCAGGGGCTCGGACGCATGGCGGCAGCGGATGTAGAAGCTGAGTTTCATCGGCACCTTGATCGTATCGAGCATGCACTCGAGCCGTCGGGCTGGCTGGTAGGTGAGCACAAGTGTATTGCGGATATCGCTGTTGCTGCGCAATTATCGGAAATTGTCAGAACAAGCAGGCCAATGGGGGCCGTTATTCGCGCTCGACCAGCGATCGTTCGTTGGCTGGGGTTGTAAAAGAAACTGACAGCCAGGCTAAAAAGAAAAGCCCCCGGACTTTCGTGCGGGGGCTTTTCCTCTACATCCGTTAGCTGGTTGCTTTCGCGGCTTTTCTGCGCATGATAACCAGCGCTGAAAGCCCCATCAGCAACATACCGGCTGTGCCAGGCTCGCTGACCGCCAGTGTTTTCAAGCCACCTTTGATACCGGTGACAGTCAGGTTGGCGTGGCGGACAAAGAAATCGCCAGTCATGGCTGCCAACGACACCTCAAACACACCGCTGCTCTGCAGCAAGGCCAGGCCTTCTGCGGTATCAGCAAAGGTATGGGTCACGTCCCAGATATTGTTATTCAGGTTACAGGCCGCACCAGAACAGGTGCTGCCGACAGAGAAGCTGCCTGAGTCATAGCCTGCTGCAGTGATACGTGCGGATTCCAGAAGGCCCAGTGTGAGTACTGGTACGTAGTTAAAATGGTCTACGCAGTTTGTGCGCCTGCGATTACAACTTTGCCCTGCATAAACCGACAGGTACCTTGTCACGTAGTCAGCGTCATTATCCCGCAGTGCCCAGGAAAATGTGAAGCCGGTGATCAGATCTGTTTCGAGGTTGAAGGCAGAGGTAATGTCGAAGGTCAGATCAACACTCTGGCCTGCCGAAAGCAGGGACTGAGGGCTTGACTGGGTGCTGCTCCAAGTGATCGGTGCGGCTTGAGCAAAGGACGTCGCTATCACAGCGCAGAACAACAGGGTAAGCAGGCGTAGCATGGTTGTAGTCTCCGTACTTCATTATCGGAAGAATCTGCTATGCCTCTAAGCATCTTACGTGCCATAAATAAAATGATCATAAAATCAACAGGCTGTCTGAATGCAATCTTTACCTTTGTAAAGAAAATCGACAGTTGCCTTTGACTTTTTGACGACTGGACAGATAAAGGACCACCCGTTGAACGAAGAGATTGATGCCCGCCTGCCGCTCTGGCGGGCCTTGTCAGAGCTGTTCCTGGATTCAGAGCCCACGGATGTAACCTACACCTATATTGTGCGCACGATCCGAGAATCAGGCTATTCGCTGGATGAGGCAGAAAGCATACTGTGGCTGGAGGTTTTCCCGGTGTTGGAAAGCAATCTGCGTAGCCTGTTTGGTGTTTGGGATGGCTGGTCAGATGACTGGTTGCTGGAGCATCTCGCCCCCGCACCTTCAGACGTCCCTCTTGTTAAAAAAGGGAGTAAGGCCTCTGTCACAGAGATCGAGCGCTGCTGGCGTCATATAGTGACTCGTCACTGCGACATCGAATGATAGACGTCGCTGCAGCTGAATCGCTCAGGCGGTTGCCGGTATCTCTGCAAGGGGGGCGTCCATCTTCAGAACCGCCTCATAAATAAGATGCGGCCTCGATACAGCCAAAGTCAGGCCCTCGTTGGGGATAACGTCGATAGGCAGCTCAGGCGCTATCTGACGAAACACCTCAAGGTGCTCCACCGGCGTTGATGCGTTGCTATCTCCATGCAGCATGACGATCGGAACTGGAATCCTGCGCAGCAGGTCACCCCAGTCCTTGATCATCACTTTCAGGTCGTTCAGGTAGCCGGCACCCATCTGGTTGACGTAAAAACCGTAGGCCGCAATGACACCTTGCTTGAGTTCCGGGCTGCGTATGACTGTCTCGTCCACCTTCACGCTCTCAAACACCACATCTGTCCACTTTTCCGGGCCCAGTTTGCGCATTCTCACCATCAATAACCGGATCATCAATCGCGCAAGCCAGGGCGCATGACGGGCAGACTGAATGAAAATAGCCTGATGTGCGGGCATAGCGTTGATCTGCTGAAGCTCCCTGAACGGTGGCGCCGCTGAGACAGAAACGATGCCTTTAACCTTGAGGTGCGGGCGTCGCGCCAGGGCCAGTGCGGTAATAAGGGCCACCTCATGGGCAATGATGTAAACGTGGCCGACCGCCTGCTGGGCGAGAAGTGCCATTACATCCTGACACTGGCAGGTCAGCGGATCATCATTACCGTCAGGTGAGTCGGTGCGCCCGTATCCGGGGCGTTCAATAGCGATAATATCAAGATTAAACGTCTCCGCCAGGCTACGTTCTTTCGGAAAGTCACCTGCACCGAAGGAAGGGCCGTGTAAAAGCAGCACGGGAATACCGCCTGGTTTGCCAAAACGCCGCCAGCCAATGCGGCGCCCTTCCCGTTGAAATTCATGGATACTCAAGGGGTGGTCGTCAAAGTTGGGATTCAGTAGCTCGCCTCTGCTATTGGCGGCATCTACTGCTGTGGAAGCTGCTGCGGCCAGGGTTGCAGCCTGCACCTGACTGGTCGCCCCTAGCTTCTGTAGCACGGCCTTAATCTGCTGTCGTACGGTAGCCACCGTGCTCCCGCGCTCTGCGGCGATCTCATCCGTGCCCATGCCACGGGAGAGTAGTGCCAGAATTCTCCGCTCACTCACTGAAAGCCGAAAAAGGTCGGCAAAAGCCCGGTCAATGGATTCTGGCCAGTGTTGCTGCAGCGCCGTCAGGACGAAGGCCCGCAGGCGCGCATGGTAAGTCCCCACCAAAATCAGCGGCAGTGATTCGCCGGGAGCGCCGCTGCGGAATACTTTAATCAGCGTTGGCCCAGGAACCGTGGCCAGGCGCTCTTTAAAGGCATGAAACTCCTCAGCCGCGATGCCGAGGGAGGTGGTACCTTCCCCCGACTGCAAGCGAAACAATTGCACGGCGCCTATGTTCAGCGCAATCACCTGGCCGGCTTCATTCAGCGCTAACGCCGGTGCGGATTGTTCATTAACCAGTCTGTAAAGCGGATCGTCTTTGCCTACGCTTTGTTCCACCTCATGCAGTGCGGTAGACAACTCCAGGGCGAGCTCTGTTGGCAGGTCGTTATCAGTACTGAGTTCAGGCGCGAGGGTTTCTACCAGTTCAGTAAACTCTGCCCGCTTTTCAGCAACATCAGTGATCAGTGTCGTCAGTTTTTTGTTATCAGGCATTGCGTGTCCTAAACAGCAAGACGATTTCAGACTTAGCGGACCCTTTTACGTGGTAAATCACCGCTTGGTTCTCTTAGATGTGGGTATTGAAGCGCCTGCGCCGGTCGTTCAGCCCGCAAGTATATACCAGATGGGAGATGCCGTGATCTTTGGAGGTATTTAGACTTAGCCGCTGGCTGGTACTCCACCGAATGAGTACAGGATGCCGCTGTGTGCTGGGTGTTCAATAACTTCGTAGAAGGATGGCTGTATGAATAAGGCAATAATGGGCCCGCTTTTATTGGGCGCAGTGCTAACACTTTCAGGGTGTGGTGGTTCAAGCGGTGGGGGCTCTTCAGATTCTGCCAGTGGGCCTAACAATCCAGTTAATCCAACCAACCCGGTGGATCCCGTTGATCCTGTCGACCCTGGGCCTGGTGGTACGACCTACACCATCTCAACGAATGTAACAGGCCCTGGCGCTATATCTCCTCAGCAGCTCAGTTTTACCGTGCCCGATGACGGCACTTCTGCAGAGTTCATCCTTACCCCGAATGCTGGTGCCGGTGTCAAGAACTTCTCTGGCTGCGGCATTTCGCCTGTATCAACCAGTGGTACATCAGGTGGCGCCTACCGGACAGGGACCATTAACGCAGACTGTACCGTCGAAGTAGAGTTTGCTCAAGGTTTTACCGTTTCACAGGCTCGGGGTTCCTTCTCAACGAACATATTTAATCCGGTGGCTTCTCGTCCACCCCAATTTATATTCCAGGGGGAAACTGCAACCATTGACTTTTCAAACGTATTGCAAGATCAGAACAGTGAAGTGCGTGCTGAGGGCTGTGATGGCGCCATGGGGGCGAACAATGTCTTCACAACTGACCCCATTAACGCCGATTGCACAGTGAATTTCCAAGTACAAGACATCACGCACGCGCTGACGCTGAATAAAACAGGTAACGGTGCGGTTGTCTCACTTTTTGAGGGCAATGCTGAACCGACCAGAGTTAGCCAGGCTGCAAATTCACCCTTGAATATCCTGCCCGATACTGGCTGGTATTTGGAGGAAGTCAGTGGCTGCGGAATTACAGCCGTTGCAAATCAGTCGTATAACTACCAGCTACCCTCAGCCACGGCACCCTGCACCCTGAATGTTACCTTTGCAAAAAACCCGGTCGTCACCGTTAGGGTAGGCGGCGACACAAGCAATTGGCCGGTCATGCCAGGCGAGACGTTTACATTTACCGCAACACCGCCACCGGGCAACAGCTTGGGTAGCGTCACTGGCTGTGAGGCTAACTTTGAAAACAATGAAGTCATTACTGCCGCCATTGTTGAGGACTGCACTGTGGATGTTAACTTCATTCCGGGCACAACCCTGTCGGTAGCGGTTGAATCGCCAAAAACGTTGCGTTTTAGCTGGCAGCCGGTTACGGGTGCTGGGGAATACCGTTTAGAGGATTCTGGCTCAAATCTTATCGAGACCCTTAACGCTTCGACGACAGAGTACGTATTAACTGGCGTTTCACTGCCCTTGAACATTGGTCAGCATTACTTTCTGGAAGCCTGCCAACAGAATGGTAGCTGTGCTGCCTCGACCAATGCTAACCGTGTTGATTTGACAGCGAACGATCTCATCGCCGGTATTGCTCAGCTGGACCCCGATGTTGCTGCCACCAGCTTGCAACAAGCCTTTGGCCAAGCGGTTGCCGTTTCTCGTGACGGTTCGACCATTGCCATCGGCGCGCCGGGCCCCATGACTGGCACCAAAGAAACCGGTCGCGTGAGCATCTGGCGCAATAACAACGGCAGCTGGACGCGCTTGGACGACATTCTACCGCCCAGTACCACGAACGTGTTTGAATTTGGCTATGCCCTTGCTCTTTCTGGCAATGGCAACACCCTGGTTGTGGGCGCACCTGGTGATCGTAACCGTGCCAGAGGTGTATTCACCTCAGCCAGCGCTCCTGGTGGCTCCCTGGATTTTGAAAGCGGCGCAGCCTATGTGTTCACCTACAATCAAGGGCAGAACCGCTACGATTTCAGAGCCTATTTTAAAGCCGATCCGCGCACGGGCTCACAAGAATTAGGCGGTGCAGCAGAGTTAGCCTCTGCGCGTTTTGGTCACTCGGTGGCGATTAGTGATACAGGCAATCGCGTTGTAGTTGGCGCACCTGGAGAGAGTAACGAATACATAGGTATTTACACTGCTGGTACCACCAATACGAATCCGCCAACTAGTATCAATGGAGGCAGTAATTCGGGGGCAGTGTTCGTCTATGCTTTGACGGTGAGCAGCAATCCAGTCTGGCAGCAAATGCTTTACATCAAGCCTTCCGATACGCGGCGCTTCAGTGGTTTTGGCTGGTCGGTGGCTGCCAACGATACTGCGACAAGCATCGCCGTCGGTGCACCCCATTTCGGTGTAAGCGGCTTCTATGACAACCCTGAAAAATTGTATGTATTTGATACCCCAACAGTCTCTAACCCTAATTTCAATTGGGGAGAGCGTGGTAACTTCAACTTGAATGGTAACCGCAATCAGGATCTGTTTGGCTCGGCCGTTGCCATGTCAAAGGATGGCAATACCATCGCCGTGGGCGCTTATGCAGCAGGTGGTTTTGATGGCGCGGCTTATATTATGCATAAAGAACCTATGGCAGCCTGGGGAGATGCTTGGTTTGAAAAAAGGTCCGTTGTGCCTCAAGGCCTAGCAAATTCAGGTATGAACTTCGGCTATTCGCTGGCATTAACGAGCGATGGCAGCAAACTGTTGGTGGGTGCTCAAACTGAGGGGTCGAATGTGGAAGGACTTTCCAGTTTTGCCTCTCCGGGTGCAAGTAACTTGCACGATCAAGCCGGCGCCGCCTTCTTGTTCAGCTTTGATGCCACTGCAATGACGCTTAGTGAAGATGTGCTGATCAAGGCGCCAACGCCGGTGGAATCAGGCCGCTTTGGTCATGCAGCCGCCATGTCTGGCAATGCATCTACCATTTTGATTGGCGAGCCCAGCAATGGCAGTTCGGAAGGTGAAGAAGGCCGCGCCTACTTGTACTAACCTTCATACGGTTACCTATCTTTGGCCTTGCTCTGCAAGGCCTTTTTTATGGCATCGTGTTTTAATCTCGGTATGACGGAATACCCATACTGCAACCATAAGGTGCTGTTTTATATCAAACGATCGAGTATACGAAAACGTGCGGATATGGAACGGTTACGATTGGATGGGTTATCCGGATAATCACGGCCAGAGAGTAGCTTGGGCGCGTCAGTGTTTGCTGGATAGGGCGTGTACGGCAATCTGGCTGGATGAGGCAAGTTGGGAATGGTTCAGGCAAGCCGTCACGGATCTTACGATCCAGTGACGGCTGCTAAATCGCTAGTTAAAAATTTAGGGCTAAAGGCTTATAAGAAATTGAGCCCAATCCGGGAAGTGGAATAAACTTGGTTGGCCCATTTTCATCATCGCGACAGGCCGCATCGTGACTGGCGGTTGATATCGCCGCCGCAGGGTCGCGGTCGGTTTGTGTGTTGTTCTCATCCACGAAGACACGAACGGTTTCAACACTATTTACATCCAGAAAGCTCAAACCGGCCACCAGTGGTGCACTGGGTGTAGTGGAATAGCCAATGCTCGCATTGGTTGGACAATCGAGACGTGCGGTATCTACTACGGATCTGCCACGCAAGAAGGCCGTTTCATCCCCAACAAAATCGAAAATGGCCGTAATGAATTGATCATTGCCACCGTTTGACAGGGTTTCGATAAAGAGCGTTTCGGCATCCTCACCACTACCGAATACGATGGCGCTTGCTTCGGCATTTACATCATCCCGGTAGGGTGACTCGACATACAGACTGTAGACATCGGGCGTGTTGTTACCCAACACGGTGGGGGCCAAAAAAACAGACGCAAAGTTGTTGAACTGCACCTGTGAGGCTGTGCCGCCATTGGGTGTGGTAATGATTCTCAGATTCGGCGCATCGAAGGCATACATGCCTTTATAGTCGTTTGCTGCTAACCGGCTGCGAACAAAGTGACTTGAAACGGTCGTTAAGTTACCGATGGCTTGTTGCTCACTTGCGGTGATTTCATCAAACACGTGAGTATCGATAAAGGTACCTTGCAGCTCATAATCGACATCGTTGAGGTCGGTGATGCTAACAGGGCCGTTAAAGCCGAACCGGAAAGAAAAGTTGTCCATGCGATTATCTGCGCTAGGTGATCCAGACTCACCGACCCAGGTGCGCTCTAAGAGCACTGGTCCATTCACGGTGGCTACCACCGTTGTATTGTCAGCGGTTGAGACGATTTGGCAATCGGTAAAGATCACGGTCACTGCACTGCGGTACAGTGACGCGTTACCTCCAAGAGTCTGCCCTATTTCGTCATTGGTGACGTCAGTCAGTAGATAGGTGTTGTCAGTAGACGGGGCAAGAAAACCATCCCCTGTTTTAACGGTTCCGAAGGTGGTGGATGACCCACCACAATTTCGGGGAGGAGCCGTGTTGACAGGGGCGCTAACGCCTTGCGTTACCCAGTTTTCGAAGCGCGATACACCGGATGTGTTGTTACCCTCGATCAGGTGTGTGCGTAAAAAATCATACAACTCGGGCGGGAATGCCTTAGCGGGGATGCCTTTCATCTCGGCCAGTGCGTCTTCGGCGGTTTGATTGAACGCAAACGGAGTCGGTAAGGCTTCTGGCTGAGTCGTAATGCCACCTCCACCACCTCCGCTTGAGCCGCCACAGCCCGCCAAGGTGAGTGATGCGCCAAGTACCGCCAGCCCGAGAAGATGTTTTTTTGTATGCATAGTCAGCTTCCATCCTGATGGAGTTAAAAGGAACCTCTGCAGGCTAGGGAAGCTGGCGGATAGGCGCATCTACCATCTGGTATAAACATGGCAATGGCTGTGACTATTTTTGTTAACCCGTTGTTTTTGCAGTCGCTGCTCAATGTAAAGAAACGTAAAAAAACGTATTTATATACCATATGGTAGATTCGCCCGTGTGCACTGCGTCATAAACTCCGCGCGTTGGCTGTTGGCAAGTCTTGCAAAAGAGGCTTGGGGTAGCCCGAAAACAATCAAACGGAGTGTTTTGCATGACGAACAAGTTTTCACGCTTTGTTGGCGCTGCGGCGCTGGGTATGGCCATGTCTCATGGTGCAATGGCGGGTAGTTTTGACGGCGCCTATGCCGGCGCCCAGTTGGGTCTGTTTACCAACCTGACAGCCGAACTAACGGTAGATGGGCAGCCGGGTTCTAGTACTGTAGGTTTTGACAGCATGGGCCTCGACCGCATCGAACTGTTCGGTGGCTACGGCATGGAAGTCATGCCGGGTCTGTATCTGGGCGGCCAGCTAAGCTATGTCGCGGTTAATACCTTTGATGAAAAGTTTATCAGTGCGCCAGGTGAGTCTACAGCGCTTGAAGCAGGCCCGGGTTTCTCACTGAAAGCTATCGTGGGTTATGTGCCTTCACCTTCTACCATGCTGTACACAACGCTGGGGTACCAGCAGCGAGAGTTTGAGTTTGTGGCCAAGGGGCCGTCAGGTACAGAAAAAGCAGATGAAACCGCTGCCGGCTTTGCCATTGGCTTTGGTGCGCGCCAGTACCTCACTGAACGGGTGATGTTGACTGCAGAAGTGTTGCGCACCTCTTATTCCAAAGAGACATTTGGTCCGAGCGCTCTTGGTGTCAACCTGGAGTTAACTGAGCTCACCTTCGATCTGGGCGTTGCCTACCGCTTCTGATACCAGCGGCGGGGTCCTGTCTGGCCCGGTGCGGTGAGTTCACCGCCGCCCGGGTTCCCGCCGCATCAGCCATAGCCTGGGCCCTTCGGGGCTCAGGTCATGGGTATCCAGGACCTTGAAGCCAAACCGCTGATAAAGCCCGAGGTTCTGCGGGTTTGAATTCTCCAGCCATGCGCCCGCTGGCTGATGGTCGTCTATCCACGCCAATGTCTCTCCCAGCAGCTTTGCACCGTAGCCCTGGCCTTGCGCCCGTGCATGGACGCCAATGGCATGCAGGTACCAGTCATCCAGGGGGCGCTTGTCGGAAAAGGCTTGCTTCTGATGCCAGGCCTGCCAGATGAATGTTGGCCCTTTGCGCTTCAGCGCCTGAACGGCCCAGCGGGCCGTGTAGGGTAGGGAAGGATCATGAGCTTCGATGCCGGGGGGCAGCCACAAGGCGGCCGCCTGGCCTTCCGCCGCTGACCAGGCATAACCTTTACGCAGATATTGTTTTTTGAACACATCGGCGAAGTAGACTGGAACCAGTGTCGGGTCTGGCTGAAACCAGTTCATGACCGGGTCATCGGCAAAGGCGCTGGCCAGGGTCTCACTGATAGGTGACTCGTCTGCGGTAGAGCAGCGGTGCATGAAGGTTCCTCAACTGGGGTTTGGGCCAGTGTAGGGCGGACAGGCCGTGTCGTACAGTGTCTGTAGGGTCAGGGTGACGGTGCCAGTGGTTGCAGTTTTTTGGCCAGTTTGCGCCAGGCAATGGGCAGGTGCTTTTCCAGCATGTTAATGCGCTGACTGTTCAGTGGCCAGGGTTCAAGGGCTGATTTGCAACCGAAGATAACCACATTTTTGCTTTTGCTGGTGTACGTCATTAGGCAGGGAAACTGGCGTCGTAGTTCCCGTAACAGATTGCCGTCGTCTTCAGGCATCCGGTGATAGTTCAGTGCCAGCCAGCCCTGGTCAGTCAAGGCGCGGCTACAGGCCTTGATAAACTGGCGCTGGGCCTGGCTGGGGTGCATACGGTCAGCGCTGTAGAGATCTGTCAGAATCAGGTCCGTGCTCGCCGCTGGCAGGTCACTGATGGCCTGTTTTGCGTCACCTACGGTAATGCCCAGGCGCTCATCCCGGGGTAGGCTGAACCACTCATGGGCGATGTCCACCACGCTGGCACGCAGTTCAAACACCTGGATGCTGGCTTCAGGTAACAGGGTGAACAGCCCATGGGCGAGGGCGCCGCCGCCCAATCCCAGCAGGGTGATGTGTGTGGGTGTGTGAAATAGCAGCGGCAGTAGCATGGCGCGGTTGTATTCATGAACCGGCAGGTTCGGTGCGGCGCGGGCGATCTTGCTTTGCTCGAAGATGGAGTCGAAGCTGAGGATGCGGTGTTTGCGGTCATCGATAACCAGGATATTACCGTAATGGTCCCGGGTAACATGGACGATATCGCCAGCGATGACGTCTGGCGTACTGAAAGTTTCACTGGCCATGAGATGCTATTGAAGCTTGATGGAGTGGTATGGGCGTAATTTACCGTAATTGAGCTGCGCTGTCCCGGCCGGGCTTGCGCTTGGCGCCTGAACCTGTTTCGATCATTGTTTGTTTCTCTTGTAACCGGAGTATGACGGATGAGTGACCCGACCTATGTGCCACCTAAAGTGTGGACCTGGAACCCCGACAACGGTGGCCGCTTTGCCAGTATCAACCGGCCGGAAGCAGGTGCAACCCATGATAAACCGTTACCGGTAGGCAAACATCCGCTGCAGCTATACTCTCTGGCGACCCCCAATGGCGTGAAGGTGACCCTGCTGCTGGAGGAGTTGCTGGCACTGGGTATTGAGGGGGCCGAGTATGATGCCTGGCTGATCAATATCATGGAGGGGGATCAGTTTGGTAGTGGTTTTGTCGAGATTAACCCCAACTCGAAGATTCCCGCTCTGGTGGACCACAGTGTGGACCCGGCACTACCGGTGTTTGAGTCCGGTTCCATTCTTTTGTATCTGGCCGAAAAATTTGGTCATTTTCTGCCGCAGACTATTCACGGCCGCACCCAGACCCTCAACTGGCTGTTCTGGCAGATGGGCAGTGCACCCTTCCTTGGGGGTGGGTTTGGGCATTTTTATGCTTATGCGCCGGAAAAATATGAGTACCCCATTAACCGCTTCACTATGGAAGTGAAGCGCCAGCTTGACGTGCTGGATCGTCATCTGGCGACCCAGCGCTACATGGTAGGAGATCAGTACACCATTGCCGACATGGCCATCTGGCCCTGGTACGGTGCGCTGGTAGCCAACAAGGTGTATGACGCGGCCGAGTTTCTGGATGCGGGTCGGTACACCCATGTGCAGCGTTGGAATGCAGAGATTGCCGAGCGCCCGGCCGTTAAACGGGGGTATATGGTTAACCGCGTTTGGGGTGAGCCGGAATCTCAGTTGCCGGAGCGCCATGATGCCAGTGATTTTGATCGACTGACCAAAGCCGGGCCGACCTGAAAAGGGTTCGGCCCTGGCTGCACTCAGCCCGCGTCAGGCAATCTTGCGGGCTTGAGCGCTTTTAATGGCTTTATCTACTTCTTCGGCAGATAGGGTTTCCCGCTGCATCAGGGTTTTGGCCAGCAGGTCCAGCTCCTTGCGATGTTCCGTCAGAAAGTCGAGGGTGAGTCTTTCCAGTGCCAGTAGCTGGGTCTGGATCTCTGTATCGATGAGTTCCGCAAGCTTCTCGCTGTGTTCCCTTGGTGCGCCCATCTCCCGGCCTAGAAAAACGTGCTCCTCGCCAATGGCCAGCCCCACCGGGCCGATTGCGTCGCTCATGCCCCACTGACCGATCATCCGGCGCAGCAGCTTGGTGGCCTCTTTAAGGTCGTTCTGGGCCCCGGTACTGACTTCACCATACACGATTTTCTCCGCTGACCGGCCGCCAAGCATGACCTTGATGCGATCGCGTAGATAGCTTTCGGTGTAGTTGTAGCGGTCTTCCTGAGGGGTTTGCTCCGTAACGCCCATGGCCATGCCGTGAGGAATAATGGTGACCTTGGTAAGCGGGTCGGCCTTTGGCATGTAGTAGGCCATCAGCGCATGACCGCACTCGTGATAGGCGACCACTTCCCGTTCTTCGGCGGATAGCCGGGTGTCCCGCTCTTCCCCCAGTACGATTCGGTCCCGTGCAATTTCAAAGCAATGGGCGTTGACGTCATCACGGTTTTCCCGGGCTGCAGTCAGCGCTGCTTCATTAACCAGGTTTTTCAGGTCGGCACCAGAGAAACCCGTGGTGCGGGCAGCCAGTTCGGCGAGGTCAACGTCCTTAGCCAGGGGTACCTTTCTGATATGCACTTGCAGTATGGCTTCCCGTGCATGTCGATGCGGGCGGTCCAGAGTGATAGTACGGTCGAAACGCCCGGGCCGCAGCAGGGCGCTGTCCAACACATCCGGCCGGTTGGTGGCGGCCAGTACCAGCACATTTTCGTGAGACTCAAAACCGTCCATTTCCGTAAGAATCTGGTTAAGGGTCTGTTCGCGCTCATCATGCCCGCCGCCCAGGCCGGCGCCCCTTGAGCGGCCGATGGCGTCCAGCTCGTCGATGAAGATCAGGGCAGGAGCCTCTTTGCGGGCGTTCTGAAACATATCCCGCACCCGGGCCGCCCCTACACCTACAAACATCTCGATGAACTCTGATGCACTGATGCTGAAAAAAGCCACGTTGGCTTCGCCAGCGATGGCGCGGGCCAGCAGGGTTTTGCCAGTACCGGGCGGGCCTACCAACAGCACGCCTTTGGGCATGACCGCGCCCAGGCGACGGTACTTCTCGGGATTTCGGAGAAAGTCGATGATTTCACCAATCTCCCGCTTCGCCGACTCAATGCCCGCCACATCCTCCAGGGTAGTGGTGGAGGTTTCTTTCCGCGCCCGGCGGGCTCGGGACTTGGCGTATTCCATCGCCCCGCCGGCTCCTGATGTCATACGTTTCTGGGCCGCGCCCCAGAACCAGAACATCAAGGCGAGGAACAGAATCCAGGGCAGGAAACTGATGATAAAGTCCTGCCACCAGGGATTGCCGGAAGGTGCCGCACGGATGGTTACCGTGTGTTGCTCCAGAAGGCCGAGCAGCTCCGGGTCGTCAACGGGCGGACGCAGGGTATTAAAATGGGTGCGGGTTGGTCCTTCCTGATGGGCAAATTCAGCAATACCCCCATCGCTGAATGTGCCGCGGATCTCGTCATTCCGCAGCGTTACTTCCGCGACTTGCCCCCGTTGCACGGCGGTTTTGAACTCTGAGTAGGCCAGGGGTTGCTCCGGCGGCTGTCCACCCTCCTGCACCCAAAGCACCAACAGGAAGATCAGCGTGCTGAACCAGATAAAGGCATAAGTGGTCTTAGGGCTGGTGTTTTGCGGTGAGCCACCCGGCTGGGGGTCGTTGGGCGGCGTTTCTTGGCTGGCCATGGTTCACTCCGTTCCAGGCAGGTTATGGCGATTCAGCACTCATCATAGCAGGCTGGCGTCCGTCAAAAACTGACTCAAGGCAATCCAGCGCGCTCACAGGCATAGTCATAGCATCGGGATAAGGTCTATAATTCAAAACAATTTACTAAAATGTATAAGGTTTTGAGATGCTGGTACCTAAACCCTTTGCTCGCTTCGTGTTTCCGTTGTTGATGTCCGTTTACATGGTGGTGCTGATGACTTTTGTCATCACCTGGGTTAACACAGGCTTGGGGGATGGCTTTGGCGCTCGTTGGTGGCGCGCCTTTTATATCGCGTGGCCGGTGGCCTTTGTGCTGATTCTTATTGGCGCTCCCAGGCTGCAGAGGTTGACGGCGAGGCTGGTCAGCCCAAAGCCGTAAGCGCGGAACCAGATCGCAACCTCTTGATATAGGCCTGATTTCACCAGCGTGGATTTCTGTAACCCTTGCTGGTTAACACTTTCTCACCTGTCATCCTCTTACCATTTCTCCTGTTAGGGCGGCGTATCATGCGGCCGCCTGTCATGACAATAATGAAACAGGAGAGGTTGAATGCAGTCGTGCAGCTGGCTTTATTTGCTGCCCTTGCTACCCGTACTGGTAGCGTGTGGCGGAGGCAGTAGTGGTGGCGGTGGTGGTGACGGTAGCAATGACACAAAGTCCTACACCGTAGCCACTGTGGCTGGTCAGGGCGGCAGCTTTGTACCGGCTGGGGACGTGCTTGTGCCCGAGGGGCAGACGCTGCAGCTGTCGTTGACGGTCAATGAGGGTTATACCTTGTACGGTGTTACTGGCTGCGGCGGCAGTCTGAGTGGCACTACCTACACCACGGCTGCCATTACTGCAGATTGCACTGTATTGGCCGCTTTTATGGTTGAAGACCATCCAGCGGATGGAGCCATCGGCCAGGTGCTGGGTGAGATAGAGCAGGCGGTTGTAACCGCGAGCCATTGGCAGAATGGCGCCTGGGTACCGCAGGGTCTTGTCGCCATGACTGATGCGCAGGGACGTTTTACGCTGCCCAGACCTGAGGTTAGCCAACCGATACGGCTGCAATTGGAAACCAATAGCAATACCCGTATGCCCTGTCCGCTCAGCGCCGGCTGCGGGAGCGCTGCATATGGCGAGCCTCTAGCAATGCCTGAGGGGTTCACGCTATCCACCATCGTTCCCGGCGACCGATTGCACGCGGACACCTCTTTAGTGCTCAGCCCGCTCACCCATGCCGCCGCGCAGTGGGTTGAACAGCTGCCGTTGAGGCCATCCAATGCGGGGGCGGAGATGGCACTAAACCAGCTGGCTGCGCTTTTTGGGCTGGATGCGGATTGGTGGGCTCGGCCACTGGGGAGCCTGGGCGATCAGAGCAGTTTGGCCCAAGCCAGTAACGCAGATATGCATCATGCCTTGGTATCCCTGAGCTATTTCAAACTGGCCGATGACCTCGGCATTGACCCTGCGGGATTAACGCATGGTCTCGCACGGATGTTTGCTGCACTCGGAGGTCAGTGGCTGGTCCGTTCCGGGGATGTAACGGCAGAGCAGGTGGAATCCTGGGTGCGCGAACTGGGTCTCGATCCGGATGCCCTGCTGGGTGACTATGTGCTGACGGATCTCTCGGTGCCTGGGCTTGATAGCTTGCTGGCTGCGGCTGCCCATGGGGCGGTGTCCCTGCTGCCAACTGCACGGGGCGAAGCCGTCAATGCCTCCCTGTTGGCCCTTGCCGAACCCTGGCAGGCGGTTCCCGTGACCTATCTTGGCGGGTTGCGGCGCCACAGCAATGAAGCGTTGGATGCGGCACTTATACCCATCGATGATTATGACCACTACCGTGCATCAGCCCGCCAAGCTCGGCAGGGTATGGAGGCAGCCCATCGCAACCTTGGCTGGCTGATGAGTGATGATGTGGCGCAGGATGACTTCGCCAGTATCACACGTGTGATGTCTGAGGCCTTCGGCTATCTGATTCAATCTTCTGTCTGCGTGCCACAGCGTAAGAACGGCGCCACCAGTTGCTCCGATGCGGACGCCCGATACTCTATTGATGCCAGCGAGGGCTATGCTGCCATGGTGGCAACCCGGAGCAGTTTTGGTTTCTGGCAGGAAGGCGAGTTGCGTCTGTCTGGCGAGCGCTTTGGGAGTGCCGTAAACCTTACCTTTGAAACCTTCGATATTCGTGACCTGTTGCAAGGCCAGGGTGGTGCGCAGCGCTTTTACGTGCGCGGCAGTATCCAGAACGGCACGGTCATTGTGCCGGTGGATCTGATGATGAGTCTGGACCTGTCACAGAACCCTGAGGCTAACAGCTACTTTCGCAATCGTTCATTGTTGTGGTGGACAAACAGCAACAACATTGACGCCGGGCTGGCGCTGTTACTGGAAAACCTGAATCTCGGCATGGGCCTGACGGGTAGCGGCGCATTCCAGAGCGCTGACACAGACATCGGCAGCTACAGCTTCAGCGGCCTGGATACGGCGTTGAGGATTGATCGCCGGTCACTCAGCGGTGGTGATCAGCCTTTGCTGGAGGTGGCACTGACATCGATTCAGCGCACTAATCCGGCTGGTGAAACCTTGAGTCATCTGCCGGGGCGGCCGGCCTTTCGTCTTGCACTGGCAGACCCCGCCGAACTCAGTGTTGGGTATCGTTACACCAACCTCGGCTTACCCCCGATGGAGTTCGTCAGCGGCGGAACCCTCGCTGGCTTTACACCCTTGTTAGCGGTGCTCGGTGACTACCTGACGGCCTTGCTGGATGGTGAGGGCGGTGTTGATGATGTGGATCTGGAAGGGCTGATGTCGGCCCTGGATTTCAGCCTGCTGCAGCTGGATGGGGCTACAGAGTTGCGTATTTTTGATGCTGCCAGGGGCCATCGTCATTACCGGCTTGCATCTGAGCCCGGGTTGCTGATGGTCAGTGAGGCTGAGCATGATGACACGCCCTTGATTATTGCGACCCGTGGATTGGCGGCCTACCTTTACATTGCCGATGAGCTTGTGGGTATCGTCAGCCTGAAAGGTGAGGGTGGCCTGGTGTTGAATCTGGCGAATGACAGCCAGCGCGACTACATCCGTGAGCGAGAGCCCGGTGAACCTTCCCCCCTGCAGGCACTATGGACGATGTTAAGTGCACTGGCTGAGGCACTGGGCAGTGTGACAGCGCCCGAGTCGCCCTGACTTCCTGCTCTGATTTAAACCCTTTACGCCGGGCCAAATATAGTCTGGCGTAAAGTCACCGGAGGGCGTTTTGCTCCAGCTCTGAGCCATCTGGGTGAGGTGTCCATTTTGACGCTACGGTTGCTGTCGTTGTCCCTGCGCAGAGGGCTGCCAGATCAGTTATCTCTAAGGACGGTCTGAATAACCCCCGGTTTACGCTAGAATCGGTTTGAAACTGGCAAAATCAGTGAGCTTCACGAACCTCCGTCAAATTGTTTTTTTGCCCATCTTCCACCCTTTTGGCGGAAAACAGGCGCACTGGCCCTACGCCAGCAAGTGCAGTCGTTTGCTATTCTTGGCCAGGCCGCGATAGCGCACTTTGCTGTAACCAAACACCTGCTTGATATATCGGAACGGGTGCTCCACTTTTGCGCGGATGCTGGCTTTGATTTTCTCGGCTTTGGGCTTGTTTGCATCCAGTTTTTTCCGTGCACCCGGGCGCTTGGCTATGAACCAAGATGCGTTTTGCGGTGTTTGTGCTCGGCCCGCTTGTGAATGCCCAGGTAGCCTGCATCACCGAAGACCCGCTGCTCTTCACCGTGCAGCAGGTTGCCGGACGGCACGATGTCATGCACGTTAGCCGCGGTGGTATCGATGCTGTGAATCAGGCCCAGCGTATTATCGACCGCTATGTGCATTTTTATGCCGAAGTGCCACTGCTTGCCTTTGCGGGTCTGATGCATCTCCGGATCGCGTTCGCCTTGTTCGTTTTTCGTAGAGCTGGGTGCAGCGATAATGGTGGCATCCACAATGCTCCCTTCCCGAAACATAAGGCCGTTTTTCTCCAGATGCTTGTTCACCTCTTTGAACAGCACCTTGCCGAGGCCCTTTTGTTCCAGCCGGTGGCGGAACTTGAGAATCGTGGTTTCGTCCGGCAAGCGGTCCAGCTTTAGACCCGCAAACTGTCGCATGGATTCGATCTCGTACAAGGCGTCTTCCATGGCGGGGTCGCTAAGGTTATAGAACAGCTGCATGCAGTGAACGCGCAGCATGGCAGACAACGGGTACGGAGGCCGGCTATTCTGGCCTTTGGGGTAATGACGGGCTACCTTCTTCTCCAACTGTTTCCAGGGAATCAGTTTATCCATCCGTTCCAGAAAGACCTCGCGGCGGGTTTTGCGCTTCTTGATCTGGTACTCGGCTTCGGAGAAGGTCAGCTGATCCATGGTGGCTTGAGTCCTGAGCGGTTGACGAGGGGCCAATTATCGCTGATTTTGGGAGTTAACCAGGTGTTCCTTATGTATGGCCATCTTTTAGCTAAATAAGTGGATTTTTTGCATCTATATGCTTGAAAAAAAGAGTAATTTTCTATTGACGTTGAATGCTCCGTGGACTATATGGTTAGCAACGCTATTTGGTTTTCTTGTCGCTGCTTCAACCAATCTCTACAGGTATCTTATGTCGCTCATCAGCACGATATTTCGTAGTCTATTTGCAAGTAACTACCACAAAGTGCTTGAGCAAGCGCTGGATGCCGTTATTTCGATTGATGAGAAGAATAACATTGTTTTTTTCAATAGGAGTGCTGAAAAGCTTTGGGGTTTCACGCGGGCTGAAGTGCTGGGTAAGAACGTGAAAGTGCTCGTGCCTAAAGCGATTCAAGACAGGCACGATAGCTTTATCGCCGCCAACCGGACCAGCGGACAAGATAAGATTGTCGGTACCAGCCGTGATGTATTGATGGAGCGTAAGGATGGTTCTGAGATATGGGTTAACCTCTCCCTTAGTAAGGTCAGGACTGCCAGCGGCACTATTTACACGGCCTTTGTAAAAGATATATCTGCTGAACGAAGTGCCCGAGAGACGGTGAACCAAACCCTGGAACAGGCGCTGGATGCTGTTGTAACCATTGATGAGAACAACAATATCACGTTTGCGAACGCCGCTGCCGAGCGCCTGTGGGGCTACGCGCGAGCAGAAATGCTCGGTCGTAATGTCAAAATGCTGGTGCCGGATGATATTAAGCCGCGTCATGATGAGCTGGTTAACCGACACAGGAAAACGGGCCAGGACAGAATTGTTGGTACCAACAGAGAAGTACCCGTTATCCGAAAAGACGGCTCTAAACGTTGGGCAAGTCTCTCTTTATCCAAAGTGGCCTTGCCCGGCAGAATCCTCTACACCGCGTTCCTCAAGGATGTGACGGAGGAGGTATCCCGTCGCGAGGAGTTCCAGATGTTGTCTATGGTTGCGAATGAGACGGACAACGCCGTTATAATCACCGACCATAAAGGCTGTATCCGCTACGTAAACAGGGGCTTTTCTTCGCTGACAGGGTACGAGCTTAACGAAGTAAAAGGAAAGAAACCTGGTAGTTTCCTACAGGGCCCGCAAACTAACCCGGATACGATACAGGCGATAAAAAACCGGCTCGACCGGCATGAACCTTTCTACGACGAGATCCTCAACTACGACAAATCAGGTCGTCCCTATTGGGTGTCTCTTGCTATCAATCCGGTGTTTGATAAGGCCGGTCATTTGACTCATTTCATATCAATCCAGGCTAATGTCACAGAGACCAAGGAAAAGTCGCTGGAGTTCGCCAGACAATTTGAAGCCATTGGACTAAGCACAGGTATTGCAGAGTGGTCTCCTGAAGGGCGCCTGCAAACCGCTAATCCGCTTTGGGTTTCGGGTCTTGGCGCAAACAGTGAGGCCGAACTACTGGATCGTTGCAAACGGCTTGGCGACTACATAGGGGGTGATAACCTCGCGCGTGTCGTGGCGGGCGAGCAGATCAAGAAGCCCTTTACGCTTTCGAATCTGCGCGGCGAGGAGAAAGCCTTTGAAATTACCGTCTGCCCAGTGAATGATTTTGAAGGCCGTTTAAAGAGTATTGTCACTTATGCCTCAGACATAGGCGCGAGATTGGAGGCCGTGCGTGTTACTGATCGTGAGATGGGCTTGGTAATTGCGTCTAGTCAACAGATCAGCAGCATTGTCAGCGTGATTAACGGCCTGGCGGATCAAACAAACCTGCTCGCGTTAAACGCTGCGATTGAGGCGGCACGAGCCGGAGAAGCGGGAAGAGGCTTTGCTGTAGTAGCAGACGAAGTCCGCTCCCTGGCGCATCGTTCTTCCGAATCTGCGGGTGAGATTAACCGCCTGGTTGGTGAAACCACCACACGTGTTGAAGGACTGGCAGCTGCGCTACGACGATTGAATGATGTAAACCAGGACAACACCGCTTGATATAACCCATCAGTGTCTCAACAAGCGCAAGCCTCCTCCTCGATGGGCTCGCCGGAAGGCATATGAGATAGCTGCATAGCCTTGTAAGTCTGATAGAATCCGCGCAATTCTTGATCGGTATCCTGGCTATGCAGATTTTTCTCGCGCCCATGGAAGGGCTTGTTGATGCCTATGTGCGCGACTACCTGACCCGGGCGGGTGGGGTGGATCGTTGCGTGACTGAGTTTATCCGGGTGACCCAGGGTGAACTGCCGGCGCGGGTGTTTCATAAATTTGCGCCGGAGCTGCTGGCTGAGGGCAACACGCCGTCTGGCGTACCCGTTGCCGTGCAGTTGCTTGGGTCAGACGTTGCCTCCATGGCTCACCATGGCGCTATGGCAGCCAGTTTGGGGGCGCCGCAAGTGGATATCAATTTTGGTTGCCCGGCAAAAACCGTCAATCGGCATAAAGGCGGCGCCGTTCTGTTGCGGGAGCCCGACCTGATGTACCGCCTGACGGCTGCCGTTCGGCAGGCCGTGCCCCCTCATATTCCCGTGACGGCCAAGATGCGTCTGGGCTATGAGGATCGCAGTATGGCCATCGCTTGCGGCGAAGCATTGGACGCGGCAGGTGTCAGCGAGATTGCCGTTCACGCCCGTAGCAAGGTGGATGGCTATAAACCGCCGGCCTATTGGGATGAGGTGGCTAGGGTTCGGGAGCGGGTCAAGGCGCGAGTGATCGCTAACGGTGAAATCTGGACGGTGGATCAATACTGGCGTTGTCGTGAGCAGTCTGGCTGTGACGATATTATGATTGGCCGAGGCCTGATGGCGCGGCCTGATCTGGCGCGGCGCATCAAAGCCAGTCAGCTTGGCGAGCCCCTGGTTCCCATGAGCTGGGCTGAGGCGGTGGCGTTATTGGTGGAGTACTGTCAGTCGCTGGAAGCATTTATCGAGACCCGTTACGCCACGGGGCGTATCAAGCAGTGGCTCAACTATATGCGTCAGGGATTCGATGAGGCAGAAGCTGCGTGGGAAGCCTGCAAGCGTATTCGCGAGGGGCGAGCTTTGTGCGAGACGCTGGAGGCTTCTGCCGCGCAGAGTCGCGGGCATGCGGCATTTGCGGGTGGTTGCGGCTGAGGGTGTCGGCCTGAAGATGTCTTTGCGGGCCATTTTGGTCTGTGTGAGTTCTGCTGGCCTGGGCGCTCGTTGGCCTGTACTCAAAGCGCCGGGGCTGCCTAAAGACGCTTGTTGAATGAATCTACGGCTGCAATGTGGCCGGCGCCTCGGTGCAGGCTGTTTGAAGACCTTCGGTAGATTCCCGGTGGGGCTGATGGTCTTGGAGCTGCAGATGGTTTATTCTGATTGTCCTATAAAAATGCGTCATCAGTATTTCGGGGTTATCCACCGATCATGGCAGCACATAATAACGATAAAGAACATTTTGAAATCTTTCCCTGGAATCGTAATTTCGAGACCGGGATCGAGATTATTGATGAGCAGCACCAGGTGCTGGTCGGTATCCTCAACAAACTCGCCTGGCAGTTCGCGACCCAGCCACTTGAGGGTGTTCCTCTCGCAGATATCCTGATTGAGTTAAAGGATTATGCACATCACCACTTTGCCACCGAAGAACAGGTATGGCAGCGCTGTTTTGGTAAACAGGTACTGGTGGACAACCACCGCGAATCCCATGCCAGTTTTCTGTCTCGTCTGGAGCATTTTGAGCAGCAGGACGCGCAAAGCCCGGAGCTGCTGAGTGAGCTGTTTGAGTTTCTGACGCGCTGGCTGGCGTTCCACATTCTGGAGTCCGACCGCCGCCTGGCACTGATTGCTCAGGCGCTGCCCTCGCAAGGAAATGATCTGGCGCAGGCAACACAGGTCGCAGACGATCAGCTCAGTGGTTCCGTGTCTGTGCTGGTGAATACCACTCTTGAAATCTATGGGCGCCTGTCGAGCAGCGCTGTGCATCTGATCCGTGAGCGCGCCGTGCGGCAAAAGCTGGAGCAGGAGCTGCATGCATTGCAGCATGAGCGGCTGGAAGCGGCACTTGAGGCACAAGCCTCTGACTACCAACAGCAGCTGGAGTTTCTTGCCTACCACGACCCCCTGACCGGCACATTGAATCGAAACGGCCTGATGCGAGAGCTGAAACGGGCAATGACTGCCTGCCAGCGGGCGGCTCAGAGCCTCGCGCTGGTGTCCCTCGATCTGGATAATTTTGGTCAGATCAATGCACAGGTTGGGCAGGAGGGAGCGGACCGTTTTCTCGGCGTGCTGGCCCGCCGCTGGACCGATGCCTTGGGCAACGCCGGCGTGTTGGCTCACACCAGTGGTGACGAGTTTGTGGTGCTGGTGCGTAACCGCGAAATGATGGATACCCTGCTGGACGCCCTGTATCTGGTGGCGGACCAGCCTTTTCAGGTGGATGGCGTGGAGGTGACCACCTCATTCAGTGCCGGCATCAGTGTGTATCCTCAGGATCAGGAGATCGATGCTGACACATTGATCCGCCAGGCGGATTTTGCGCTCTACCGTGCCAAGCAGGAACACAAAGGGTTTCCCTTCTATTTTGATAACGGTGAAGAGCAGCGCCTCAAGGTGCGGCGCGAGCGGCTGGAGGATATCCAACGGGCGCTACAGGAAGGGGAATTTGTTCTTTTTTTCCAACCGAAGATTGATCTTGGCTCGGGTGCCGTAGATGGCCTGGAAGCGCTCATTCGCTGGCAGCACCCGGAGCGCGGTTTGCTGCCGCCGGGTGAGTTTCTGCCGGTGATTGATGACCATCCTCTGAGTATTGAACTTGGCGAATGGGTCATTGATGAGGCCCTTCGCACCATGACAGCATGGGATGCGCAGGGACTTCAGTTGGCTGTCAGCGTCAATATTGGCGCTTTGCAGATCCAGAGTCCGGCTTTTCCGGACCGCTTGAAGGCTATTCTCGCCCGTTATCCCGGTGTGGCGGCGAACAGGCTCGATCTGGAAATACTGGAAACCGTTGCATTGAATCAGGTTGAAGTGGCCATTGAGAGCATTGGTCGTTGCCGTACCCTCGGTGTGACCTTTTCGCTGGACGATTTCGGCAAGGGCTATTCGTCCCTGTCTTACCTCAAACGCTTGCCGGTACAAACCCTCAAAATTGACCGGACATTCATCCGTGACATGCTGGATGATCCCAACGACCTGTCGATTCTGGATGGTATTGTGGGTTTGTCGGATGCCTTTGAGCTGAACGTGATTGCTGAAGGAGTTGAAGAATTTGCCCAGGGGGAACTGCTGGTGGAGCTGGGTTGTGCCAGGGCTCAGGGGTTTGCCATTGCCCGCCCCATGCCGGCGGATCAGGTACTGGCGTGGTGCCGGGCCTGGCGTATGCCAGAGAGCTGGCGTTCAGCCAGTCCGTTGCGCCGTGATGACCTGCCAGCTTTAATTGCCCTGGTGGAACTGCGAGCCTGGGTCAAGAATCTCGAAACGGTGGCCAGTGGCGAGCTGAATCACCTGCCCCAGAGAGCCACGGGCTCCTCTCGCTTCAAACGATGGCTGGAGAGTCCCGCCGCTGACCAGCTGTTTGACCGGCCGATGGACCGGCAGCGCCTGAGCTTGCAATATCAGGGATTGCTGGAGCATGTCGAGCAGTTGGCCACGGCTGATGTTGGCCATGTTGAGTCAGAGCTGCCATCGCTGAAACGTAAACTGGATATTCTGGCGGCCATGGTACGAGTTGCCATACGTCGTCATCAGTCCCGCCGCCAGGCCGCTGAATAACAAGCGCTGAATCAGATGTTAGATGACTTAACTTCTGCGTGGGATTGGATGAGAGCTGTCTGTTTGGGGCGCGGTTAGAAAACCACCCCCAGGCTCAGATTAGATTTGGTGCGGAACTGCACCTGCCGCATATCGTTCTCATAGCCCTCGTCCGTGGCGTCATCAAGCAGAAGAATGGCTGGGATGACGAACCATTCGGCTCTTATATAGCGCCATTGCCACTCCAGCCCGAGCGGCACGGAAAATCCAATGTAGCTGAGCTCATCTTGACGACGAACAGGATGTTTTCCGTCCAGAGGGGGTTGCCGGTAACGCCACCAGATGCGGCCAAGATTGAAGCCCCCGCCTACCTTATAGCGCAGGCCGTGGCCCATGCTGCCGATGCCTAATAGCTCAAAAGCCAGTTCAATATGTGATGCGCGGTCAATGGCATTTTTGTAGCGATCCATCCCTGTGCTGCCGGCGGACAGATGGACGGCAAATTCGACAGCGGGCGTACTGCTATATTTGTCCTGCTGCTCCCAGGCGACCCTCAATCCCCAGCTTTCACTGGTTTCAAAGCGCCCGCTACGGTGTTTGAACGGCTGGCCGCGTACAATCGACCAGTGCAACACGTCAAGCGTTTCCCAGTCAGCGCCTAGCCAGGAGCTCTCTTCAGGTTGCTCGGTACTCGGTTCATCCGGCAAGAGGTCATCCTTTCGGTGGCTGGTGTCCTCCTGAACGGATGGCCGTGCGGTGCTGACGCTGCTGGTTTGAGGCGGGGGCACACTGTTACGGGACGTCTGCACCGGACGCCCGTCCTGTGCGGCCGTCATCACCTCGGACAGGGTCGCACTATGCCGGATTTCAGGCGAGGCGGTGCAACCGCTCAGGGTTATGGCGAGCAGACAACTCAAATAAAGGTGGTGGCATCGTGCCATGTCACGTCACTGGTGAGGTTGAGGGCGGATAAGATAATCCACTTTTGGAAAATTGCAAACAAGGGACGTGGGGTATGCCCCGCATGAACGGGGCACACCCAGAGGCGCTTCAGGCTATCTTGAATTTCTTGAGCATCTCGTTGAGGTCAGAGGCCAGTTGTGACAGTTGGTTGCTTGCCGCTGCCGTTTCCTCTGAGCCGGTTGCGCTCTGGTTGGCGATATCGCCAATGGCAACCAGGCTCTGGTCCACTTCCCGCGCGACCTGAGCCTGCTGTTCAGCCGCACTGGCAATGACCAGATTCATGTCATTGATGCGAATAACATTCTCAAGAATTTTCGCCAGTGCGGTATCCGCTTGCTGGGCGCGCTCAACGGCGCTTCGGGCTGCCTGATTGCTCTGGGTCATGGTCTTCACCGAGCGCTCACTGGCCTGTTGAATAGCCGAGATCATGGTTTCGATTTCACCCGTGCTGTGTTGGGTGCGCTGGGCCAGTCCTCGTACTTCATCTGCCACCACGGCAAAGCCGCGGCCGGCATCTCCGGCGCGCGCGGCTTCGATGGCTGCATTCAGGGCCAGCAAATTGGTTTGTTCTGCAATTTCCCGGATAACATCCAGCACCTTGCCGATGTCCTGAGCCCGCTCGGCCAACTGGCTCACTTCGGATTCGGTTTCATTGAGCTGTGTGGACAGGTGTTCAATGGTGTCCTTGGTATCGGAGACGCTTTGTTGGCCGTGTTCCGCGAGTTGTTTGGCGCTGGCTGAGGTTTCAGAGGTCATGTTGGCGTTCTGGGCCACTTCTTCAACCGCTGCAGTCATCTCAGTAACGGCGGTGGCGGATTGTTGTATCTCATCGTTCTGGCGGGAGATACCCCTGGTGGTATCTTCAGTGACGGCATTGAGTTGAGCCGCAGCAGAGGCCAGTTGCGTCGCCGAGTCCTGAATCTGCGCCAGGGTCTGGCCCAGCATCGTGCGCATTTTCTCCACGGAACGCTGCACCTTGGTGAGCTCGTCCCGGCCCTGCACGTTGACCGGCTGGGTCAGGTTACCGCTCGCGATGGTGGATGCGGACTCCATGAGTTCATTCAGCGGAGTTATGATACTGCGGCTCATGGCGATGGCGGTGAGTATGGACAGGATCACTGAGGCAATAATCAGCGTAACCACCATTCGGCCAGCGTTACGGGCCCTGGCCACAGCGGCGTCACCTGCCGCTTGGGCACTCTCGCGGCTGTAACTGGCGAGCCCTTCAAGTGCTGCCAGCAACTCTTCAGCCTGGGTGCGGGCGGCGTCCTCGTACTGATCGGGCATCTCGCCAGTACGCAGGGTGACTTCAACAGCAGCATTGATGGCCTGGGAAAGCTCGGAACTGGCCCGCTGATACCGCTGGTACAGTCGCTGCCCGTTGTCGGTGAGTAAACTGCGCTCCACAAAGGGGACGCTCTGGTTGATCTGGCTGGCATGCCGATCAAGCTGTTGGCGAAACTCGCCAACGCGGGCCGGGTCTTCCTGAATGTCATCAACAATCAGCACACTTTGCAGGTAGCGGCCCTGGATACGCCCGAGATGGTCAACGCTGGTCATCCAGATATCGCGGACTTCTATTAGATTGTCACGGACGCTGTTTACCTGGGTCAGGCCGGTAATGCCCGTAATGAGCAACAACAGGACCAGCAAAGCGAACCCGAGAATAGTGCGCAGGGTCACGGAAAGGGATCTGAGCATTACTTATCTCCAAAGTCGTTCATGGCGATGGGAATCTGACGCGGTGTAGGCTTTGCTGGTAGTACATTTAGCCCCGGGCAACGGAGTAGGGGGCATGTGGGGCAGGCCAACCGCAACGGATACACACCGTTAAGTGTAGACGCTCTGGCGGGACAGGGTGTTCGGATGGGACGCCGGGCGACACTGAGGTCGCCCGGCGGCTGAGATGTCAGTCCGCGATTACGGCGTTGTGGTACACGTTCTGGACGTCATCCAGCTCGTTAAGCATATCGAGAAACTTATCGAACATGGGGATGTCATCACCAGCCACTTCTGTGGTTGTCTGGGGCAGGAACTGGATTTCGTCCACTTCAAAGTCGATGCCCGGGAAGGCCTCAGACAGCGCCTGCTTGGCCTTGAAGGACTCGGTATGAGGGGCAAATACGGTGATACGGCCATCCTCACTCTCAATATCCGTGACGTCCACGTCAGCCATCATCAGCGCTTCCAGCACGGCATCTTCGTCGTCGCCGGCGAATGCCAGGATCGCACAGTGATCAAACATATGGCTGACCGCACCGGGCGCACCGATCTTGCACTTGGTTTTGGTGAAGCAGAGGCGTACGTCACCGAAGGTGCGGTTGGGGTTGTCTGTCAGGCAGTCCACAATAACCATGCAGTTGCCAGGCCCGAAGCCTTCATAACGTGCCGGGGAAAAATCCTCGCCACCAGCCCCTTTTGCTTTCTCCAGCGCCTTCTCGATAACGTGCGCAGGCACCTGACTTTTCTTGGCCCGTTCAATGATGCCGCGCAGCGCCAGGTTGCTGTCCGGGTCGGTGCCACCGCCTTTGGCGCACACATAGATCTCCCGCCCGAACTTGCTGTAGATCTTGGTCTTGGTGGCCGCAGTTTTGGCCATGGACTCTTTTCGGTTCTGATAGGCTCTGCCCATAACGGTCTTCCATCGCTCAATCACAAAGGCCTGAATTTTACCGGCAAATAAAAAGGGGCGACAGCCCTAATTGTGATAAGTAACATGGGGCTACTCCACAACCATTCGTGTAGGCGCCTTGCTCATGCCACCAGCGACATTTACCCTGTTTCATTACCCGTTATCGCCCTTTTCAGAAAAGATGCGTGCCATGCTGGGCTACGCCGAGCTGCCCTGGCAGTCGGTGGCGGTCAGGGAGATGCCGCCAAGACCGGTGCTGGCTGCGCTCGCCGGAGGGTATCGCAAGGTCCCGGTCGCCCAGCTTGGCGCTGATGTTTTCTGTGACACGCATTTGATTGCCAGTGAAGTGGCAGCCCTGTCGGGCAAGCCGTTGCTGGCGGTTGAGCAGTGTTCCCCGGAGGTGCAGGCGTTTATCCGGGACACGGATATGGCGGTCTTTCTGACGTGTCTGATGGCCGGCAGTGGTGGCGGGCTGTTGATGAAGTTGGTTAAGAGCACATCCGTGCTTGATACGCTGAAGTTTCTTGCAGACCGGATTGCCATGGGGCGTAAGGCCCGGGTTAAGGCACCTTCACCGCGTAGTGCGAGAGCATCGCTGACCAAGCACTTGCAAGGGCTGGAAGCGCGGTTGGTGGGTCAGCCCTTTCTGTTTGGCACCGAGCCCTGTCACGGTGACTTTTCAGCCTATCACAGTCTCTGGTTCGTGGTGGATCTTGCGGAAAAGCCCTTACTGGTTGACTTTCCCGGGGTGCGGGCGTGGTACCAGCGTATGCATTCTTTCAGCCAAGCTGACGTGACGCCACTCAGTGCCAGCCAGGCTTTGGCCAACGCCAGCGAGGCTCAGCCGCGGCCCTTGCCCGCCAACGCAAATGACAACCTGCTTCTGGGCCAGGAGGTTAGCCTGGCGCCGGTGGACTATGGGCGCGATCCGGTCTACGGCGTCCTGGTGGCGGAAACCGCTGACCGCTGGATCGTCGCCCGTCAGGATGCACAAGTCGGTACCGTGCATCTGCATTTTCCCCGTCACGGTTTCCGGGTCAGAGCCCGCTAGGCAGCATGCTCAGCGGGGTTTGAAGCCTTTCTTGCGGACGGTATAGCTCGCCTCGCTTGTTGCAACCCGCTGCCCGTTATCGTCGAACAGCTCACCATGGAGATTGAAATAGGCTTTGCCATTGGCGTCAGCATCAGCGCGTATCTGATCCAGCTCCTGCTGGGTCAGGCTAAAGGCGACGGTGACGTCTGTATTGGCAGGCTGTAAAAAGGTTAACTTCATATCTCTGAGGATAGGCGTGTAGGCTGGCCCCAGATCAAACAGGCTGAGCACGCCGCCGGGCACTTCAGCCACCAGAAAGAAAGCCCCAGCATAAAGAGAGCCAAAGTGGTTCTTGTTGCCTTTAAGGCTTACGCGGGCTTTTACATACCCCGGGCGCAGTTCCTCGACACGGAAGCCGTTACGGGTGGTGAAGGGGATCGCCAGCCCGACAACGCGGTTAATGGCTGTATAACTGGTGGCTTTGCGCAACCAGCTCAGGGGTGATGTCAATCTTGCCTCGGGGTCTGCATTACGCGCCAGTTGCCCGGTGGCTTCGATAATTCTGTCTACTATTGCCATGAGGTGTCTCTGTAGGTCGTTATTATGGAGGCCGTTTGGCTCCTTGAGTTATGGTTAAGAGTGTATCCCAACAGAACGAGGATAACAGTTTGAAAAGCTTATTATCTGTAGCAGTTTCCCTGGCTGCGGGCAGCGTACTGCTGGCTGGTTGCAGCATGCAGACTCCCACGCCGGGAGATGCCAGCCTGGCGGTGCCTGAGGTGTTCCATTGCGGTCAGCGGATGATTGAGGTAACGGCAGCGGGTGAAATGCTGGACCTGCTTAGCCAGGGTGTCGCTTACACCCTTGTGGCGGTGCCGTCTGCGTCCGGTGCACGCTATCGTGGCGAGGGGAATGACCAGATCGAGTTCTGGAACAAGGGCAACAGGGGTACGCTTACCCTGGCGGGAGAGTTGATGCCCGAGTGTCTGACGGAAGATACACTGGAAACGTCATTGACGGCACGGGGTAATGAGCCTTTCTGGTCCTTGATGCTGGACAATGGCCAGGTGGTTTGGCGAACCCCTGATGAGGAGGCAAGCTATGCCGCCACCGTAACGATACTGGGGGAGGGGCGTTGGCGTGTTGCCGCCGAAGGGGCTGGGCTTGACCTGTTGCTGACAGCAGGCATCTGTAACGACAGCATGGCGGATATGGTGTTTCCGCTCACTGCGGAGCTGACTACCCCCGCTGGCAGCTATAGTGGTTGCGCCGGGTCACCCGAGCGCCTGTTTCGGGGTATCGAGTGGCAGGTTACGGCTATTGCAGGGGATGAGTTGCTCGGGCCGCGTCAGGTGACGCTCACCTTCGGTGCCGAACAGCGTGTTTACGGCCAAGGCCCGTGTAACCGTTACTTTGGCGGCTACCAGCTAGCGGGTGAGGGGTTGTCCTTCAGTCAGCTGGGTTCCACTCTGATGGCTTGCGAACCGGGTATTCTGGCTCAGGAGCAGACACTGATGTCGCTGCTGCCGACGGTGACGCGCTTCGACGTGCTGTCAGAGCCTATGCGGCTGCGGCTGCATGGCTCTGACGGCGTGGTACTGGAGGCAGAGGCTCCCTAACGGGGCCTGGTCTGGGCCAGTCGCTCGAACTGGTCCAGATCCCGCGCAAAGGCGTCATGGGCATCAAAAAACAGCTTGCGCAGATCTTCGGAAACCGCCGGGTCTGGAATGATGCGGGTATTGACGATGCCCATGCCAATTCGGACAAAGAAGTTGTCCAGCCCTTCGAAGGCGCCCTGCAGGGATACCTGTGAGGACTCGCCGTGCGCCGACGCCTGTCGGAATTCCAGGCTTCCGGTGATGCCATGACCGTCGTTTCCTTCGCAGGCGATGGTCAGGAAATCAATCATCAACTGGTCAATCCGTCGAGGCAGAAAGAAATTGATCATGCCGGTAGGAATAAGTCCCAGTGCACGGCCGCCCACGCTGACGGCAGGCACCTCGGTAACCTGGGTGTCGATCCGCGCGCCCTGTGCGGTTGGCTGATAGTGAATGTTAGCCGTCATGCCTTGTACGTGTGCGATAACCCCAAGGATGTCCATGCGCGTGTCGATATGGGCGGTGACTTTGCGCGGCGCGTTGGGGTCGAAGGGTGTGGCCGCCGGGATGGGCTGGTCACCCTGAACCGGCAGAATATCCCCATCACGCACGATCATATGCAGCTCAGCCCGCAGTTTTTCACTGTCGATGTAGCCTGTCAGCAGTTTGCCCTGTTCATCATGCAGCTCCACCTTCATTTGCAGCAGCGAACTCATGAAATGCAGGTGGCGGGACAGGGCGGGGTAGGCGTAACGCAGCCGCTGGGTATCAATGACAAAGATGGCCGCCACCCGCTGGTAATCCGTGTCAGCGATCGGTTCCAGCAGCAACTGCTCAATCTCTCCCAGGCCGGCCATCAACGCCCAGACATCCGGGAAAGCCGCCCACAGGGGGGCCAGTATGGCCAGTTCTTCATCTCGCAGCCGAGGGTTCATGGTGCTGGCGAGCTGGTGATAATGGGCTGGTACAGGCAGCTCCTCAGTTGGCTTGCCCCAGCCCGTGGGCGTCAGCAGTCGCAGGCTTTCATGGGCTGCCTGAACCACCGATGGCCAGCGGATTTCACCGATGGCCAGGTCTACCTGACCGTCCAGCAAATAATGGGTGGCGCGCCGTTTCTCGATCTGACGGGCGCGAATGACGGCTTCCATGTCGCCCATCTGCGGGGCGCTGTTGTCGCGGAAACGATCGTCAGGTTCAGGCCCCAGTTGGTAGCTGTCCAAACCCGTGCGCCCGTAAACCCGCAGGCTGCGCCATTCGTCCTGTTGCTCGGGCAGCATGCGATAGAAACGGCGCAGGTCAAAGCGTTCCAGTGACGCCCAGAGGTCATCGACAAATTTCTGCGTCTCCTGATGAAACTCGGTGTTCTCCATTACCAGTTTTTGCAGACTGTGGTAGTCACGCAATCGGGCAATGGCGAGCTGAGCGTCACCTTGCCCGGCGAGCTCAACGGGTGGGCGCCAGCCACGCTCTATGATCTCTGGTGCAACTTCGGGTCGTGGTGTTTCGGCAAATACAGCCCCTGCACTTAAAAACAGCAGGCAGGCCGTCAGATTAATCAATCGGGAGATGCGGTCCATGTTGCGCCTCGGCATTGTGATTGTTGTTACCGCTTTATGTTACTGGTCGGTAACAAGTATATGCCGGGGTCATGAATCAGGTAGTTGGCCCTGCAGCGGAAAATGCCGTCAGCAGAGCCAACCCTGATCAGTTTCAGAGACTGAGCCTGGGCGTGACTTCCAGTTCAATACGGCGTTGCCAGCGCTGTTCAAACTGAGATTTCAGTTCTTCCAGATCTTCGGCGGTGATCAGTCGCGGCGCAATGGCATCGGCACGAATGTGGATACTGTCCCGGGACAGGGTGATGCGAGGGTCAGCAATGGTGACCGCCATGCGTGAGAGCTGGTGGGGTTCGCTGGTGAGGCCGACTTCAATCCCCCACCGTTGATGAATGTTGTGAAAGGCGATAGTCAATGGCACCGAGATCACCAGCAGCATGGCAGTGGTCAGTGCCAACCCTTTCTTGGCTTTCATCAGCGGCGCGTAACCCAGCACGAGGAAGGTCAGGGCGGCAGCCAGGGTAATGCCGACAAGGTTGGTGATAAACAGCAGCATGGCACCACTGAATACCTCCCACTGCCACCAGCCGATACCTATACCGGCAACAGACAGGGGCGGGACCAGGGCCACCGCGATGGCGACACCGGGCAGGCTTTTCATCACCGATTCGCGGGCATGGGCGTAGCCGCCAGCTATACCGGACGCAATGGCTACCCCGAGATCCAGCAGGTTGGGGTGCAGGCGACCGGCCATTTCCGGGGTTATTTTTTGAATAGGGATGATGATGGCAATGATGGCCGCCGTGAGCAGCGCCAGGCCAACACCCAGCCCAATGCTGTACAGGGAGGTGGACAGCAGGGTGCGCTCTCGCCGCAACAGTCCCATGGCTAGGGATACAATGGGTGACATCAGTGGGGCCAGTACCATGGCCCCGATAATGACGGCTGCGCTGGACAGGTAAAGACCAAGGCTGGCCACCACCACACTCAATACCATCAGGGATATGTAGTGGGGGTGAGTCTGGGCATTTTCACGCAGGATCAGGAACAGATCCCGAAAATCATCTTCCAGTGCCCGTGTAAACAGCGGCAGGTGAGACTGGATCATCTCCAGCCGGGTTTCGTTGGTGGGCAGGTTGTCCACCTTCATGGTGTCTTTGGCGGGTTGTGCCACGATGTTGCGATCATGATAGGCATCGCTGAGGTTGATCTGTACCGCCTGGGGATAGAGTTCAAGTTCAATAGTGTCGGCCTCCCGGCGCTGACCATCAACGTAAAAGGTTAACGGCTTGGCGGCTTTGATGGACAGGCCTTGGGTCTTGATGTAGCTGACGGCAGAGGGGAGCTTGGATAGCGGCTTTTCGCCCCGAAAAAGTGCGCTGAACAGAAATGACAGGTACTCAACAATGGATTTGGGAGAAATGACGATGATGGAGACTTTGCTGTCCTGAACCGACAGGGTGGTATTGATCAGCCTGCCCGGCGCGCAATTGACATCATTTTCAATGGCCACCAGACCGGTGATGGCGGTATTGATAGTTTTCCCCTTGCGGGTGGTCAGGGTGACGGCAAAGGGTTTGATCAGGGACAGGTTGCGGATGCTGGCCCACAGCAGTGCCACCCAGTAAACCAGATGCTGCCACAGGGTGCCCTGACGGTTGCGATAGGTTTTGCTGCGCTGGTCAAGAAATGGCGTCTCCCCCAGCATAACCATACCGAGGGCCACTTCGTTGTTGCAGCGCAGTATGTCGATGGCCTGCGTGTCTGCAGAGAACGCCAGATCAATCGCTTCCGCCCGTTTGCGTGGTAGTTTGAACCAGTCATAAAGGCTCTTGCTGCCAGGTACCGGAATGACGCCCAGAGAAAAGTTGAGGGTCTTGGCCTGGTTTACATATTCGCCTACTTCATTATCGCCGCAGATCACCACCACATGATCCGCAAAGTCCATGCAATGCCCTGCCTGGTCCAGAAAGGCTTCCCGGGAATAGGCCTGGGTCTCAATGCCCAGCGCCGCCGCTGCTTCTCTGGCGGCCTTCAGTAACTCTGCTTGTTCAGGGGCGCTAACGAGGATTGCTTTATCCTTGTATGCCTGCATTGATTGAATCCTTGTGAACGTGCTTGAAAACATGGCGTAACAGCGCTTTCAGTTGGCGCCTGGGCTTACGAGTGCTATTTTCAAAGAAAGAGATGAACGCACTCCTTAAACCAGATTATCAACATTGTGAGAGTACACGATGAGCGCCACCCTCAAAACTGCCGCCGACATCATGACGAAGGACGTTATCACGATTTCTGCAGAGGCCACCATTGCCGATGCCAGGGACATTATGACCCAGAAACGCATTCGTCATTTGCCCGTAGTGTCTGTTGAGGGGCAGTTTCTGGGCGTGGTTACGCAAAAAGCCATGATCGCAGATGTGGTCAGAATTGTGGATCGTTTTGGTATTCAGGATGTTGAACGTCAGGGTCGCAAACGCCTGATTACCGAAATTGTCGATCAGGATGTTGAAACCATTCAGCCCCATTTACCGTTGTTGGAGGCAGGGCGGTTTTTTGATGTCTGCAAGCATGGCTGCTTACCGGTGGTAGATGACGGTAAGCTGGTGGGGATACTGACCTCCTCTGACTTTGTGAAACTGAGTATTCGGTTGCTTGAACAAGCCTGATGTGTTCCGCCAGCGGCAGTGGCTTATTTCGCAAATGATCGTCCTGTTCGGTTAGTGTACATTGGTCCCGGGATCAAATGGTGCTCTTGTTGAAAGAGTGGAACGAGGAAGATAGCGGATGCTAGAGCGATCGATTGAGGTGCTCCTGGGCAGGCCTGTCAGGGAAGCAGAGGCGCGAGAGGCCGAACAGATCATTGCTGGGGGGCCACTTTTTATCATGTTGCCTCCGAGCCTGAATGCGGCTTTTCGTCTGTTCCGCCAGCGTGGCCTGCATGAGTACATTCTCATTGGTGCGGGCCCCTTGCTGGCGCTCTATGCATTGATCTGTGTTTTCGGAACCTATTTCTTTTTCGCTGTTGCCAGCCCCGAAGAAATGCGCCGATGGTACCTGGGTTGTACCTTCGTGGGCATCCTGCTGATCATTGGCGTGTTGTTGGTGCTACCGCGCAAAGCGCAGGCCACCTATGCACAGCGGGTCTTTCTCCCTGCATTGTTGATTCTCACCAAACTGGTGGTGGCACCCCAGGTTTTCACCCCCATCGAGATGGCCATCAGCGAGTCGTATTTCTGTATGCTTGCGGTCATTGTGGTGGTGCTTGCACTGCGCCTCAATCTCTTCACCTGCGTCCTGATGATAGGTCTGACAGCCCTTGCCAGCACGGTCGTCTTTGCGATACTGGGGGTTGTTCCCAGGTTCGGGGAGGTGTTCTTTTACTTTATCTCAGCGTCAGCCTTGTGCCTGTTTATCCGGTGGCAGCTGGAGGAGAATGAGAAGGTCAGCTTCCTGCAGGCCCTGCTTATTGATCATCATAGTGAGCAGGAACGCGCCATGGCCCGAGAGCTGGCAGAGCTCGCCAATACCGATACTTTGACTGGGCTGGCTAACCGGCGCGTGTTCAATGAGCGCCTTGAGGCTGAGTGGCAGCGGTTGATACGGCGGGAAGCGCCTTTATCACTGTTGTACCTGGACGTGGATCATTTCAAGCCTTTTAACGATACCTACGGTCATGATCACGGTGACCAGTGTCTTATTCTGGTAGCGGGTGCCATCAGCCAATGCTTGCGACGCCCCGAAGATCTGGTGGCGCGCTACGGCGGCGAGGAGTTTGTGGTATTGCTGCCGGGCGTAGACACCGAGGGCGCCATTGATGTAGCAACGCGGATGATCGCTGCGGTGGATGCCCTGATGATTGAGAATGAGGGGGCCGAACCCAGCGGTTTTGTGACCCTCAGTATTGGGTCAGCAACCCGCATTCCGTCGAGGGACAGCAGCCCGGAAAGCCTTCTTCGCCTGGCGGATCAGGCGCTCTACAAGGCCAAGGAAAACGGTCGCCATGGTCACTGTATGGCCCCACCGGACGCGCTCGTCAGCTAAAACGCCCCCGATGACCTCCGATTTACTCATGGTCTTCAGTGATTACCTGGTTTCTGCCGCTGGCCTTGGCGGCGTAGAGGGCCTCGTCAGCGCGGCTAAGTAAGGACTCGGGCTTATCGCCATTGCGATAAAACGCCACACCAAGACTGATGGTTTGTGTGAGTGACTCAGCACCCAGCACAATGGGGGGGATAGCGATGGCCTGCCGTATCTTTTCTGCAACCTGCTGGCCACCGGCCAGGTCTGTGTCCGGGCAGAGAATCAGAAATTCTTCACCGCCCCAGCGGGATACCGAGTCCTGTTTACGCACAGACGCTTCCATCCGTCGCGCCACCTGACGGAGCATATCGTCGCCCGCATTGTGTCCGTAGGTGTCATTGATCCGTTTGAAATGATCCAGGTCGCCAATAATGACGGTGAAGGGCGCGGCCTTACGCTGCGAGCGCTCACATTCGCCTTCCAATCGTGGCAGCATGGCGCGGCGGTTGAGCAAGCTGGTCAAGGGGTCCAGGGTGGCGCTTTCCGTCAGGTGCTGGCGATGGAGGAAGTCTGAACGCCGCAGTTGGTATAGCACTTCAGCAATGGCGGTACCCAGTACCATGGTGACTGCGGCATCAAAGAAATAGGCCGGCACCGTAGTCAGGCTGGTATCTGCGAACAGGTGGTAAAGCGCAAACGCCAGAATGGGCAGGCCGAACAGCAAAGGCCAGTCCCGAACACCCCGTAGTGCAGCCATGGTTACGCCGAAAAAGGTAATCAGCAGTCCATTGCTCATGCGTACCAAGGGTTGGTTTCCAACCTCCAGTTGCAGGCTGAACAGGCCTAAAATCATCAACATGCCGCTTAGACCAAGCAGACGAACCAGAATGGGTGCGGCTTTGCGCAGGTCCAGCCAACGGCTTGATATCAGCACGGCGGCAGACAGCAAAAGAATAGGGGCACGAAAAGCGAGCTCAAGCATGCGCCCCTCTCGCGACAGCTCACCTTGGCTGAACAGCAGGCTGTGGTAAGCCAATACCAGGATAAATGCGATGGCAGAGCCGGCTATCAAGGTTCGCCATGCCACTTCCTGCTCATAACGGCTAAAGGCCGGTTGCCAGCGAGCGGGGATCTTGTGATCGAGGCGCAGCCAACCTAACAGGCTCGATAGTGTGATCAATGGGGGTTCTATCCTTTGTTGATGGCCTGTTTGCTCAGCACGTTAAGGCAAAAGGTCAGCCAGTTCTTTTAGGTGTATTCGTAAATTATTGACCAATCAAAATAATCCGCAACTTTTCTGAATCCTGAGGGCGCCGGTGCATTGAAGGTCAGCTGTTGCCCGTTAATCGGATGCCGGATCGTCAGTGCATGGCTGTGCAGATACAGTCGGGATTCACCGAATAGGTTCTCGAACAGGCGGTTATGAGGACCTTTGCCATAGCTGCTGTCGCCAATGATAGGGTGACTCAGGTGTTTCAGATGGCGCCTCAGTTGGTGGCGCCGCCCGGTGCGTGGCCAGCAGGATACCAGCCCATAGCGGCTAGTGGGATAGCGTTTGTCCACCTGTATGTCTACCGTAGCTGTCGCGAGCCGGTGGTACAAGGTCAGCGCCTCCTGGGGTTCGGTGTCCATGCGCTGCCTGGAACGCTGGTCATCCCTGATGCTCAGCGGGTGACGCACAACGCCGCCCAGGGACGGATGCCCACGGACAATGGCGATATAGTGTTTGCGTACATGGTGTTGCTCAAACTGCAGGGCAAGCGCCCGGGCGACCTCCGGGCTCAAGGCAAACAGGAGGGTGCCGGAGGTGGGCCGGTCAAGCCGGTGCACCGGGTAGACCCAGACACCGAGTTGATCCCGCAGTTGGGTCATGACGGTAAGGGTATCGGCAGGGTCCAGCTCGCTGCGGTGAACCAGCATATTGGCCGGTTTGTCCACCACCACCAGGTGCTCATCCTGGTAAAGCAGAGGCATAGGATTGTTCATTGTGCTGGTGTGGCTCACTCACTTACACTCCGGGCCAGCAGCTTAACATTTGCCGGGAGTTTTACCATGTCTGACCCCTTCAAAGTGCTTATTCGCGTCCGGTATGGGGAATGCGATGCGCAACAGGTGGTTTTCAATGCCCGTTATGGCGACTACTTGGATCTGGCCAGCACGGAGTTTTTCAGGGCGCTGTTTGGTAGTTATGAGGCATTGCTCGCTGACGGCTATGATTGTCAGGTGGTGCGTATGCTCACCGAATGGGCATCGCCCGCCCGTTTTGATGAGGTGCTCTGTATCACGGTGGAAGCAACCCACCTTGGCAACACTTCTTTTACGCTGACTATGACCATAACCGAAAGAGGCAGCGGCAGGCCCGTGGCGCGGGCTGAGGTGGTCTATGTGCTGGTGGATCCGCAAACCTACCGCAAAACGCCGATGCCAGATGGCCTGCGTGAACAATTACAGGCCGGTGCCCGCGGCTGGGTGGTTGATCAGTCTGGTGCACTGACAGGGCCGCAGGCATGAAGTCACGGATTGACCATGACCGGACCTTTGAAGGCCTGGCCGAGTCCTTCGCACGTAATATTTACGGTACGCCAAAGGGCCGGTTGCGCCTCAAGATCATTCGGGATCGCATGTTGGCGGAGTTACCATTGGATAATGGCGGCCCTTTGACTGTGCTGGATGTGGGTGGTGGCCTGGGGCAGATCGCCTGTTGGTTGGCCCGCAAAGGCCATCAGGTGACGCTGGCCGAGCCTGCTGAGGATATGTTGGCTGCAGCGGCTGCCCGCTGTGACCGGGCGGGGGTGACCAGGGTAAAAAGTAGCCTCCAGGCCTTGGCCCAGCTCACGGCAAACGAGCAAGGGCAATATGACCTGGTGGTCTGCCACGCGGTACTGGAGTGGTTGCAGGCGCCGCAGCAGGCGGTCGCCGATCTGGCCAGTCTGGTGAAGCCGGGTGGGTGGCTATCGGTGATGTTTTTTAATGCTGATGCTCTGATGTTTACCAATATAGTGCGTGGTAACTGGCAGCGAGCCCTGGGTGGGCAGTTGGCAGGCAAGGGCAGGGGGCGGCGTCTAACCCCAATTTCCCCACTTGCGCTTAATGATGTCGAGGGCTGGTTACAGCAAGCGGGGTTGGAAACAGTGGGGCGCAGCGGTGTGCGGGTTTTCAATGATTACCTGCGGCTGAAACTGCCACCGGAGGCGACACCCGAGCGTCTGTTGCAGCTTGAGAAGCGCTACTGCCAGCAAGAACCTTTCTGGCGCTTGGGCCGATACCTGCTGCTACATTGCCGTCAGCCTCAAGGACCCGCATGTGTGCCCTGATACTTGAGTAGCAGGCGCTCATAGAGGTTTTCTTCCTTGATTTCGTTCAGGTACTGTTGAATCACCGCACGCTCCTCCATCAACGGTGAGCCCAAGGCTATGCCAATATAGGAAGTTTCCCCCGGGACAAAAAAAGGCGCTACCCTCACCGGTATCTTGTTACGTTGCGCGGTGTAGATCCCGACCATTTCGGGCGCAATGACCAGATCAATACGCCCATACTCCAGCATAGTCAAAAGATTGTCATAGCTGGTGGCCTCCACCTTGTTAAGCGCCGGATCTTCATCAAAGGTGGGGAAGTAGGTACTGCCCCTTAGTACGCCAATACGCTTGCTGGCCAGGTCTTCATACTGCCGTACCCGGCTGGTTTCATTCAGGTAGAGAAAAATACGACGCTCTGGCGGAAACGCCGCGATACTGAAGTCCATATAGTCGCGTCGCTCGGTGGTGGGCAGAGGGCCCAGCATGACATCAATCTCATCCTGTTCAGCCATCATCAATATGCGACGAAAAGGTGCCTCGCGGTAGCTGACACGCCATCCTGCTCTGGTGGCTATCTCATTGAAAATTTCCACATAAAAGCCACTTACGCCAGTCTCGCTGATAATTCGGTAGGGTGGTGCGTGGTTAATGCCGACAACCACGTGTAAAGCGTCTGCTCTGATTGGCAAGGAGACGCACAGCAGCATTACTGCGACAAAGAGTGTTCTGGCAAACGGCATTGATTTCACGTCCTTGGGTACTGAAATGACACTGGAAAAAGTATAGCTGGCATTCAAACCTTCGCTCACCAAAGGCCTTAGCAGGGCTGCCTCACATACAGTTTGTTACCTGATTGACCGCAATTGTTGCGTTTTCCTACCAAGCTTCAACTGAGTCGTTGCCGGGCCTGATTCATAGTGAATGTACTGAGGGATTTGCCTGAGTCCCCATCGTCAATCATTCACAACGCAAGGCCTGAGAATAATGAACCTGTCCGTGCGCTTGATGTTCGCTACCACTTGCCTGTCGCTGCTGGCGCTTACCGGTTGTATGGATAGTGGCGGCTCATCCTCCGCAACGCCTGATAACAGCCAGAGTGCAGTACTTGCGGGCAGCAGCGGCTCCAGCGCCGGATTAACGGTAGCAGGGGGGGCGCCAGGTCTTGTGGCAAGCTCCCGCACCGGTAGCGTTGATATCGTTTGGAATGCCGTGGCCGGCGCCACCTCCTATCGCATCTACTACGCCAGCGAACCCGGCATCCAGCCTCAGAACATCTCTATCTATCAAGACGGTAAGGTCTATCAGAATGTTCGTAGCCCATTTCGAAAAACGGGTCTGATCAATAATCAGGTAGGCTTTTTCCGTCTGACGGCTATGGTGGATGGTCAGGAAGTGCTTGTGGGCAACGAAATGGCCATTGCTGCCCGTGGTCTGGAGCCCAGCGTCAACGAAGTGCACGCGCTTGAGTTGGTGAACCGTGCCCGACTGGACCCGGCTGCAGAAGCCGCCCGTTACGGTATCAACCTGAATGATGGTCTTCCTGCCGGCACCATCTCCACGCAGCCCAAGCAACCGCTGGCCTACAACGCAGACCTGCTGCTGGCAGCCCGAGCCCACGGTGAGTGGATGCTTGAGAGCAATACGTTCTCCCATACCGGCGAAGGAGGCAGCACCGTGCGTCAGCGCATCGAAGCGGCAGGTTACCAGCTCTGGGCACCCTGGATTGTAGGGGAAAACCTGTCCTGGGGCGGAACAACCGGTAACAGCATCGATATGGCAGGTTGGGTCGCTGAGCATCACGAGCGTTTGTTCCGGTCGCCCGGGCACCGTGAGAACACCATGAACGACCGTTTCCGCGAGCTCGGTGCCAGTCAGCTGCGGGGGTACTTCCGTCATCAGGGCACCAACTACCTGACGTCCATGATGACCCAAAAGTTCGCTGCATCCAGTGGCCGTGTGTTCCTGACCGGTGTGGTGTATGAAGACCGCACCGGTAATGGCCGCTTCCAGCCGCAGCTTGCCCGCAATGACGTCATGATCAAAGTGAATGGCTACTACTGGCGCCCCTACCAGTCTGGCGCCTATGCCATCCCGTTGGGCACCGGCACGCACCGTGTTGAAGTGATTGCTGACAATGGCGTAACCACCAGCTTCGATGTCTCCATTGCCGGTCGTAACCTTAAGCGTGATCTGGTATTCCGCCAGGGAGTGCTGTCCAGTCGTAGCTTCTGATTTCAGCAACTTCCTTGATCTCTCCGGTGGCTTATCCCTGCTTCCTCCCCGCGAGTCTGGCGCTTTAGCCCGTTCTTTCCTTGCGCGCTGTCATGTTAACCGTGGTATAAAAAGCAACGGATTCACCATCACATAGGGTGTATACATGGCCGAGCGTAATCCCGATGCAGTAAAAAATCTGGCAATTGCCGTTTATGTATTGCAAGGCGTGGCTTTTTTGATAGGTGGTTTCACCGCTGTTATTGGCGTGGTCATCAACTACATCAAACTGGATGATGCCCGTGGTACCTGGCTGGAGTCTCACTTTCGCTGGCAGCTAGCGACCTTCTGGTGGGGTTTGGTGTGGATGGTGATTGGCCTTGTTACAACGGTGTTGCTGGTGGGGTGGCTGATTCTGCTGGCTACTGTGGTTTGGATAATTTACCGCATTGCCAAAGGAGCTCTGGCGCTTAACGACGGGGTGCCGGTTGCCTGATGCCCGCCCGTGAGGCGACGCTTAGCGACAACGTCAGAGCAGGGTTGCCAGCACAAGCAGGAACAGCGTGATGAGCACCAACGCGGTATTGGCTCGCAGTAGCCGAATGCGAGTCTGTCCCGCCATTCCGGCATTGCTTGCCCTCGTGCCTACCCAAAGTGCCAGTGGCAGGGTGGGTAATACGAGGGCGTAGGCCGTGCTCAGCAGGCCGGACGCCAGAGCTGCGACAAGTATCAAATAGGCCAAGCCCAGCAGCCCCCGTATGACCGCCACAGCGGAAGCCTTGCCGTAATGGATAACCCAGTGGTTGCGACCGACCTGCCGGTCCGCGTCAGCATCGGGTAATTGATTGACCAGTAACAGTTCGCTGACCAGCAGCGTTGTTATCACCGACAGTGCAAGGGTCGCGCCGGTCAGTTGGCCTCCCAGGGCAATGACCGTGCCCCATATGATGACGATGCCAAAACCAATGCCCGGGGCTAGCAGGCACAGCCAGGGTGAACGGGTGAGCCAGCGGGTGTAAGTGAGTATCAGAACGATGCCGAGCGCACCCAGGGCGGCCAGAGGCCAGCCTTTGAGCCACACCAGATAGCCGCCAATGGTCATGCTGACCGCCAGGCATAAAGCAGCGAGTGTGGCTACTGTTGCTGCCGCTTCAGGGTGCTCAGGCAGTGCGCCACTGCCACCGGAGAAAGGGGTACGAGTGGTGATGGCGTCCAGCCCGCTTTGGAAGTCCTGATACTCGTTGAGCAGGTTCACGGCCATATGGCCAGCCACCGCGGCAAAGGCTATCAGGCCCGTTATGGTCCAGCTTTGGGCTGTGATCTGTTGCCATGCCAGCACGGCACCAAGACCCACTGACAGTAAGGTCAATAGAAGAAATGGTGCCCTGCTGGCCCGGTACACTGCTTTGACTTGGCTGCTTACCACTGATAAACACCGCGATTCAGACCATCCCGGAAAGCCGAAATGATTTTGGCGCCTCTCAGGGTTGCTCCCGTGTAGCCATCGATATCCGGTACGCTATCGGCGGGCTCATAGAGTCTGAAGATGGCGCTGAGGGGCTGCCCTTCAATATCTTCAGCAATGCGCTGGTGCTGAAGAAGCACAGGATACAGGTCGTCTTCCTCGCTCAGCCGGAGGTAGTTGACACCGGCATAGTCCAGTGACCGGTAGGTGAGGTTCCGGATTCTCTGTTGCCGGAGCTCAAATTGAATGCCCACCTGGATATAACCCCGGTCCGCAAAGGTACCGCGATAGCGGCCGTCCAGATAGGTGCCGGGTGCCAGACCGAGGAGAATCTCGCCGTCTGGCCGCTTCAGTCTGGCGTCGGCAGCCACGGGGGCTTGTTGCTGCGGCTGCTGGCTGACTGCGGTCTGCTCTGCCAGCGTGCCAATCAGCATGGTGTCGAGCATGGCAAGGGCGCGGGGGGAGTGAGGGCGGCCGGGTGTTTTGTTGTGCCAGGGCTGGCTGGACTCCTTGCCACACCAGGCCAGCACCACGGCGGGTTCCGTCGGATGATCGGGAATATAGCGGGTGATGTCATACACCTTGCCGTCGATGGCCTTCCAGCAACTTTCTGCGCTGTTATGTTGGGCCAGCTCCTGCAGTGTGATAGTGGTGTCGTTGGCGGCTGTTTGCACCTCAGCTTTTGAGGATAGCCAGGCAGAGATACTGAGGGTCAGGATCAGCGTGACAAAGGCCACCAGAGCTGTGTAGGCAATACGGTTCGTCATCATAGGAAATCAAATGCCTCCGTGTGAATATGGGTAGTTGGCACACCATTGTCTTTAAGCAGGTTGACGATGTGGCTGTTCATGGCAGGAGGGCCACAAATGTAGATCTCACGCGCCCGGAAGTCAGGACAATGGGCCTCCAGGTACTCTGTTGTCAGTGGGCCTTGTTGCTGAAAGTAGTGGCAGGTCAGCGTCAACCCGCCGTCACCGGCACTCAGGGACTCAAGGATAGATTGATAGTAGGCCCTCTCCGGGCGATCGGCCAGGTAAAACAGGTGGCTGTCCGCGGTGGCGGCCCCACCCTGACGTGCCGCACTGACGAATGGCGTTATCCCAATCCCGCCGCCTAACCAGAGCTGCTTTGCTGTCGGCGTCCGGCGTTCGAACAGGGTGCCATAAGGCCCTTCTATAGCGACCCGGGCTCCGGGGGGAATGGATTGCAGCGCTTCGCTGGCATCGCCCAACGACTTGATGCCAAGTCTGAGGTTTTTCTCATCAGGTGCAGAGGAGAGAGTGAAGGGATGTTCTTCATTATTGCCTGCAGACAACAGGGGGGATTGAGGCGTCATGTATACAAACTGTCCTGGCTCGAACCTGAGCGGGCTGGCGAGGGGGCGTAATTCCAGTTCAACGACGTCATCTGCCAGCCGAGTGACTGTTGTCACCTCCCACGGTTTTCGCGCCCAACGCCTGGAAAACAGAAAGCGCCAAAATAGTGCCCCCGTCGCTACCAAGCCAAGGACCACCCATAGTCCGAAAAAGGGGCTCAACGCCATACCGTGGCCCAGTGCCAGTACGAGCATCGGCGCAGAGAGGCGGTGCAGGGTCTTCCAGCGCTGGTAATCTTGCGGTGGGCCGAAAAACTGGAGTGTAGGGGCAAGGACCAGAGTCAGTAACAGCAGTGCCCCCCAGCCTGCCCACACCGGCCATTCTGTCACGGGCGGATAGAGGGTCGTCAGCATCACCTGAGGGTGGTGCGCATAAGCGGCTAATGCCAGCAGGGCCACATGCAGGAGGGTTAGTATAAAGCCCCAGAAACCCAGGGCGCGGTGCAATTCCCAGATACGCGGCAAACCACCGAACCAGCGATCCAGGCCTGGCAGGCGAACAGCGAGCGAGGCTGCGCCCAGCAGTGCTACCAGTCCGGCGACACCGGTCAGCCGGCCAAAGAATGTCATCAAACCTTGCAGCCCACTGCTCGAAACTTGCCAGAGTTGCGGCACTGTGACAATCAGGATGACAAGGCCAATGGCGAGAAGCAGGCGTTCGCCGGGGTAACGCAGGGTATTCAGCATGGTGTCCCTCGTGTCCTTTTAGCGGGGGCAGCGGAGAGTCACTAGCATGACAAACCTGTGTGAACAGAAAAATGACCGAGGTCATTAAAACCTGTTGTCTTCAGTGTAACGAGGACGGCGAGTTCTTCTGTTATCCCTGGCAACTAACAGCCCCTCAGGGGCGGGCGTCACGCATGATGGCGTAGCGCTGTGCCAGCAACTCAAGTTTATCCTGGTTTTGGTCACGCCAGCTCAACAGCCCTTTGGGTACATGGCGCCCCTTGGGCCAGGGCACCGGGTACTGTGCGGGTTCGAACATGGGGGCATACAATGCTGCAGCCGTCAGGTCGGCACGGGTGAAGGTGTCTCCAACCAGCCATTGCTGTTTCTGGTAAACCTCAGCTAGCTGATCCAGTGTCTGGGTGGTTACCTGTTCAGCTTTGGCGGCCGTGCGTTCGTTGATCTTCATCCACTCCCGCATGATTTCATCAACGCGACTGAAGGTCAGGGCCAGTATCCAGCGGTTGTAGAAGGGGGTTTGGGCTGCCAGTACCGGAATCGCAGCCTTGGGGCGCTGCAACAGGTGGTGGTAACAGAAACAGCGGATGGCTACGCCAGCTTCATTGTCCAGTTGCTGCTCCCAGGCCAGCACTTGCTCCCTTTGATCCGGTGCCGCCGGTGTCAGTGGCTGGTCCTCATAGGTGTCGTCCAGATAGCTGATGATTTCACTGGAGCCCTGAATCACCTGCTGGTCATCCACCAGCACAGGGACGGCCGTTTTGCGGGTGAATCGCCGTATCGTGGAGACATGGTTACCCGGCAGCAGATATACAGGCTGATAACGAATACCCTTGTAATCCAGTGCCCAGCGCACTTTCTCGCAGTAATGGGAAACTGCAAACTGGTAGAGCTGTATGGCCATGTCCGTGTCCTTTGGCTGTCTTTATGGGGGAAAGATCCACAAAAAAGCCCCGGGGGTCAAGGCCGGGGCTTTTGGGGCAACTCATTGTGCTGGGAGGACTAACCGCATTTGCTGTCGCCGCAGCTCAGGCAGGTGGCGCAGCCATCCATCACAATCACTGCTTTGGTGTTGCACTTGCTGCACAGGGTGGCGTTGGCCGGGTACTCGCCGTTGTCGTTGTCTGCGCTGCGGGAGTCAAATTCTGCCCGCTTTTCGGCCAGTATGCGTTTGGTCACCTCGCTCATCTCATCGCTCTCAATCAGGCCGATGGCCTTCATGTGCTTCTCGATGACAGCGCCAATTTCGGCCACCAGGGAGGGCATGAATACGCCCCCTTTCTTAAAGTAACCGCCATTGGGATCGTAGACAGAGCGCAGCTCCTCAACCAGAAAGGTGACGTCCCCACCTTTGCGGAACACCGCGGAGATAACCCGTGTAAGGGCGATAACCCACTGAAAGTGCTCCATGGATTTGGAGTTGATAAAGATCTCGTAAGGCTGACGCTTTTCGTGGTGAGTGTCTTCATTGAGCAGGATGTCATTGATGGTAATGTACATCGCATGCTCAGCCACCGGCGGCTTGATCTTGTAGGTGGTACCCAGCAGAAAATCCGGCCGTTCGATGTTTTCGTTCATTTCAATGGGTTTGGGCGCCTCAGGTACAACGGGCGCCTCTACCGTGTTGGCGGCATCGGCCTTGGTGACTCGGTAGCCGACGATTTTCTTATCAATTTTGACTGTCATGTTGGTGTCCTGTGTTACTTGGGTTGCCGGCTGGGCCATTAATATTTACCGTAAGTACCTTCTTTGAGGGCGTCAAAGAGGTTGGCGGCAGTGTGAATCTCGCCGTCGTACTCCACCTGCTCGTTGCCTTTCAGCGTCACTTTGTTGCCGTCTTCCAGCGTGAATTCGTACAGGGTGTTTTCCAGATCTTTTTCTTTCACCAGTACGCCCTGGAAGGCTTCAGGGTTAAAGCGGAACGTGGTGCAGCCTTTGAGACCCTTCTCATAGGCGTACATGTAGATATTCTTGAACTCCGGGTAAGCGAAGTCCGTCGGCACGTTGGCTGTCTTGGAAATGGATGAGTCAACCCATTTCTGCGCGGCAGCCTGGATATCCACGTGCTGTTGTGGCGTTACGTCGTCCGAGGTAGTGAAGTAGCTGGGCAGACTGCTCTCGGGTTCATCGCTGAACGGCATCGCATCCGGGTTGACCAGGTGGCGGTAGGCCAGCAGTTCGAAGGAGAATACGTCGACCTTTTCTTTGGTCTTACGGCCTTCCCGAATCACGTTACGGGCATAGTGGTGCGAGAAGCTGGGCTCAATACCGTTGCTGGCATTGTTGGCCAGGGAGAGGCTGATGGTGCCAGTGGGGGCAATAGATGTGTGGTGTGTGAAGCGTCCGCCTTTGCTTGCCAGCTCCGCCACCAGTTCCGGCTCCACTTCGGCAATACGCTGCATATAGCGGCTGTATTTGGCATGCAGCACGCGGCCTTTGATCTTGTCGCCTTCCTTGAAACCATCGGCGCGCAGTTGCGGGCACTTGGCCAGCATGCGTGGGGTGACTTCAAAGTCATCTTCCATGATGGGCGCAGGACCTTTCTCTTCCGCGAGGGCCAAAGACTGGCGCCAGCCCTCGACAGCCATTTCACGCACCACCTCTTCTGTGAACTCTACAGACTCCGGAGAACCGTAGGGCATGCGCAGCATGGCCAGAGTAGAACCCAGCCCCAGGATGCCCATACCGTGACGGCGCTTGTAAGTGATCTCGTGACGCTGTTCAGCCAGGGGCAGACCGTTGATTTCCACCACGTTATCCAGCATGCGGGTGAAGATGGCAACGACCTTGCGGTACTTCTCGTAGTTGAAGCTGGCGTTCTCGGTAAAGGGGTTGTCCACGAACTTGGTGAGGTTCACCGAACCCAACAGGCAGCTGCCGTAGGGCGGCAGCGGCTGCTCGCCACAGGGGTTGGTGGCACGGATGTCCTCGCAGAACCAGTTGTTGTTCATCTGGTTGACCTTGTCGATCAGGATGAAACCTGGCTCGGCGTAGTCATAGGTGGAGGTCATGATGCTGTCCCAGATGAACCGGGCCTTCACCGTGGAGTAGATACGGCAGGCAACCTTGCCCTCGTTGTTGACCACGTACTCTTCAATAACCGGGAAGTCACGGTACACAAACTTGCTGGTGTCAGCGAGGTCGAGCTGCTCGTCTTCCGCTTCTTTCTGTGTGACCGGGAAGGATAGGTGCCAGTCTGCATCCGCCTTGACGGCTTCAATAAAATCTTCAGTGATCAGCAGGGACAGGTTGAACTGACGCAGGCGGCCGTCTTCGCGTTTGGCGCGAATGAAATCAAGCACATCCGGGTGATGAACATCAAACGTTGCCATCTGGGCGCCGCGACGACCACCGGCTGAGGAAACCGTGAAACACATGCGGTCAAAGATGTCCATAAAGGACAGGGGGCCAGACGTGGTGGCGCCGGCACCCGCAACATAGGCACCTTTGGGGCGCAGAGTGGAGAACTCATAACCGATACCACAACCCGCCTTCAGGGTCAGGCCAGCCTCATGGTTTTTCTCCAGGATATCGTTCATGGAATCCCGGATGCTGCCAGACACGGTGCAGTTGATGGTGGACGTGGCAGGTTTGTGCAGCTCTGCACCCGCATTGGAGGTGATCCGACCGGCTGGAATAGCGCCATTCTGCAAGGCCCAGATAAAGTCTTTCAGTACCTTACTGCGCTTGTTTTTATCTTCAACCTCAGCCAGGGCTTTGGCGACCCGCCCGTAGGTATCTTCAATGGTTTGATCAACGGGTTCGCCGGTCTTGGTTTTGAGCTGGTACTTGCTGCTCCAGATGTCAACAGAGGTGTCCTGCATGGGAATTATTGTGGTTTTAAGTGCCTGCACCTTTGCGTTCATTGCCACCCTCGAGAATTTGTCTGACGATTGATAAGTAACCTCTGTAACACCACCTGCGTTATCGCAGCGGTACTAAAAACAGCCTCAAATGCTCATTTACAGAATGTAAACTGTGCTTTTTCGCCTGTTTTTGCCTTGCTGCGACTGCCTCGGTAACGCTTTTCAGAGGTTCCTAAGGTTTTTCTGTTTTAGGTCCCTGAACCCCAATATGTCGGGGTAATTTCGGAAAGTATAACAGGATATAGTGGTCTGTGAAGTTTCCTCAAACTATCAGACCGGCCTATCGCTTGGAAAAAATCAATGATCAGAGGGTTGAAAAGACGAAAATCAATGGCTGGCAGGTGACTGCCTGGGGCCGATGCCGTCGCTGCGTGTTCTAGTGAGTTTGTGGCGAGTGGCTGGCGGAAAAGTGCCTTTAATCTTGCTGTGCGGAAGCGTGGGCCTCCGCATCAGGGTCCGGCGTTTTACGCCCGGACCCGTGCCGGCAGCATTGGGGGTTACCTTCAGTCCAGCAGCAAGCTGTCGTCGGTGATCTCAAGTCCCCGCTGTTTCTCAAATAGCGCTAGCAGGTCTTTCACTTCCAGTCCTTTGCGCTCATCGCCCGCGATATCAAACACCACCTGTCCCTGATGCAGCATGACGGTGCGGTCACCCACTTCAAGGGCCTGTTTCATGCTGTGAGTGACCATCAGTGTGGTCAGACGGTTCTCGGACACAATTTGGCGGGTCAGGTCCAGCACAAAGTCGGCAGTGCGGGGGTCCAGGGCAGCGGTATGCTCGTCCAGCAGCAGGATGCTGGAGGGCGTCAGGCTGGACATCAGCAGGCTCACGGCCTGGCGCTGGCCGCCGGAGAGCAGACCCATCTTGTCCCCAAGGCGGTTTTCAAGGCCCAGATTAAGCTTGGCCAGTTGGGCCCGGAACTGATCCTTGTAACGGGTTTTGACGGCACTGCCGAGGCCTCTCCTCTGGCCTCGCTTGACGGCAAGCGACAGATTTTCCTCAATGGTGAGGTCTTCGCAGGTGCCGGCGAGCGGGTCCTGAAACACCCGGGCTACGCCGCGCGCACGCTTGTGGGGCGGCAGGCGAGTGACGTCCTGGCCATCAATTTCGATTCTGCCGCTATCCACGATAACTTCACCCGATAGCGCATTCAGAAAAGTGGACTTGCCTGCGCCATTACTGCCAATGACGGCAACAAACTCGCCCTGGTTGACTGTGAGGCTCATGCCCCGCAAAGCGGGGTTTTCAAGGGGGGTGCCCTTGTTGAAGGTGAGCTTGAGATCGGTTGCGCTAATCATGGCTTACCCTCGGGAAAAGTAGGATTTGATGGAGTTGCGCGCACCCGGCAGCACGATGGCGAGGGTGACCAGAACGGCGGTGACCAGATTCAGATCCTGAGCCTTGAGGCCAATGAAGTCGGCATTCAGGGCCAGCGCAATCGCCAGTCGGTAGAGGATGGAGCCGACCAGACAGGCAATGAGCGCGCGCAGGACGGTACGTGGGCTGAGCACAGCCTCACCGCCGATTAGTGACGCCAGACCAATAACGATAACGCCAACGCCCATGGTGACGTCTGCCGCACCCTGGCTTTGGGCGAACAAGGCGCCGGCAAGGCCGACTAGTCCATTGGACAGCGCAATGCCGAGAATAACCATGCCGCCGGTGGCGATCCCCTGTGCTCTGGCCATGCGAGGGTTGGTGCCTGTGGCGCGCATGGCAAGTCCTGCCTCGGACTGCATGAACCGCCAAAGGAAGATCAGTACAACGAGTGTGACCACGAAAAAGAGCACAACGGGAACAAGGTAGTAAGGCAGCAGGTCGGCAGTTCGCTCATACCAGAAGGTAAGGACTGTATCTTCTCTTAACAGGGCCACATTGGGCTGCCCCATGATGCGTAGATTAATGGAGTAGAGTGCGATCATGGTCAGAATAGACGCCAGTAGATGCAGGATATTCAGCTTGACGTTGAGTATGGCAGTCACTGCACCTGCGGCCATGCCAGCGACAACGGCGGCGCCGGTGGCAATCCAGGGGTTGAAACCGTTGAGGATCAGAATGGCGGCAACGGCCGCACCAAGGGGGAAACTGCCGTCCACCGTCAGGTCAGGAAAGTGTAGTATCCGGAATGACAGGTAAATACCGAATGCCACCAGGCCATAGACAAGGCCTGTTTCAACGGCGCCCCAAAATGCAATTTCGCTTAGCATAAGTTGTGGTATTTCCGATTGACGGATGCCGTCCGGGTAATGCGCCCGACGGCTCCGGAACTTGGCTGTAAGGGCAGGGCGGCGCTACGGCCGCCGCCCATGTGTCTGGCCGGGGGCAGGGTTACTCAATCACCCGCTCAGCCTCGGCGATAATGTCGTCGCTCAGCTTGATCCCCATGCGACCGGCCGCTCCGAGGTTTACGTGGAGTGACAGGCGATCGATACCTTGCACCGGGATGTCGCCTGGGCGCTCGCCCTCAAGAATACGGCTGACAACGACACCTGTCTGGCGACCGACGTCATAGTAGTCGAAACCCAGTGCGGCGATGGCGCCCCGGGCAACGGTAGCGGTATCGGCTGCGAATACGGGAATGCGAGCCCGCTCCCCTACGGAGATAACGGCTTCAGCAGCACTGACAACGGTGTTGTCTGTGGTGATGTAAATGGCATCAACCTTGCCTACCAGTGAGCGGGCGGCGCCCAGCACTTCTGAGGTGCGGGTGGCGGCGGCTTTTTCCAGTCGCAGGCCACGTTCAGCCAGCGCCTTTTCCAGCAGCTCCACCAGCGCAACTGCATTGGCTTCGCCAGGGTTGTATACGGTGCCGAAGGTTTTGGTGTCTGGCGCGACTCGCAGTATGAAGTCGATGTGTTGTGCCAGGAGAATCATGTCCGTGATGCCGGTAATGTTGCCGCCTGGGGCCTCCAGGTTCGGTACCAGGCGCGCGCCAACCGGGTCGGTCACGGCAGAAAAAACGACCGGGATCTGGCGTGCCACGGCCGCAACGGTCTGGGCGGACGGAGTGGCGATGGCAATGATGGCGTCCGGGCGCTCACCAACGAACTTGCGGGCAATTTGTGCCGCCGTACCGGTATTGCCTTGGGCGCTTTCAAACATGATGCGGATGTTTTTACCGGGCTCGTAGCCGCGTTCGGCCAGCTCGTCTCTGACCCCTTGCGTCACGGCATCAAGGGCGGGGTGTTCGACGATCTGAGTGATGCCTATGACGTAGGTTTTGTCGGCGAGTACAGTGGAGGGCAAAAATACGAGTAGCGCAAGCAACAGGTGACGCAAGGATGTCGCGGCCATGGCCAATCTCCTGACGGGTAATGGGGATCGGCGGCTTCCCAGACTGTAACCCGCCGGTACAAACCTGCGATTTTAGCACAGGGGCGTGACACTGTACGGTGCCTTGCGGCCGGAATGGCTTTGAATTTATTTCGGATTGCACGTACATTTTAGCCTGGCGCGTCAGATCGTTTACATTGCGTCACATTTTGACGAAGCCCCTGTTGTTGGAATAGTCTTAACGCTCCGTTAATGAAGGGTAGCTTGGTCAATTAGACATTGGGCTACCCAGCTCATCGTGTTGAGATTGCCGGGCCATGACAAACCACGCAAAGAAGCGGGCGTCATGCTGCTCTAACACCCCGCTTTACATAACCTGAACAAGCACAAGCAAGGAACATCCATGGATACCAAAAACAAACTACCCCTCGATATGGTTTATCACTGGGAAGCTGCCAAGGCAGAAGACCTGTATATGACACAACCCATGGGTGATGGCGAGGTCAGCCAATACACATGGCGTCGCGCCGTGGGCGAGGCGCGACGCATGGCCTCTTACCTCAAGTCCCTGAATCTTCCTGAGAAAAGCCGTATCGGTATCCTGTCGAAGAACTGTGCACACTGGGTCATGTCTGACTGGGCGATCTGGATGGCGGGCCACATTTCAGTCCCTCTGTATCCGACCCTCAATGCAGATACCGTGGCCTACATTCTGGATCACAGCCAGTGTGAATTGCTGTTTGTGGGGAAACTGGACGACTGGGATATGATGAAGCCAGGTGTCCCTGACTCGCTCCCCTGCGTGTCCTATCCGCTGAGCCCGCCCAACGATTACAAGAGCTGGGATGATATTGTGGCCAAATTCCCCCCGCTGCAGGAAAACACCAAGCGTGACGCCGATGAACTGGCGACTATTGTGTATACGTCTGGCAGTACCGGGCGTCCCAAAGGCGTCATGCTGAGCTTTGGAAATATGGCGTTTGCGGCGGCTGGCGGCACCCAGGCGCTGAATGTCGGCTCTGACGAGCGCATGCTCTCCTACCTGCCACTGGCCCACGTATTTGAGCGTACCTTTGTTGAGCTGGGCTCCCTGTACTGTGGCTTCCAGCTTTACTTCGCCGAATCTCTGGACACCTTTGTGGAGGATCTCAAGCGAGCCGAGCCGACCTTGTTCCTGTCTGTGCCCCGTTTGTGGGTGAAGTTCCAGCATGGTGTGCTGCAGAAGGTGCCAAAGGAAAAGCTGGACAGACTGCTCAAGATTCCTCTGCTGAACAAACTGATCAAGAAGAAGGTGTTGAAAGGTCTGGGTCTGCACAAAGCCAAGCTGGCGGGCAGCGGTTCAGCGCCACTGTCGAGCGATGTGTTGAGCTGGTACCGCAATCTGGGCCTGGAGCTGCTGGAAGGCTACGGCATGTCGGAGAACTTTGCGTACTCCCATATGACCAAGCCAGGTCGTACCCGGGTCGGTTATGTCGGGGAAGCGCTACCCGGTGTTGAAGTGAAGATCAGTGAACAGGGAGAAGTTCTGGTTAAGAGTCCCGCCACCATGATGGGCTATTACAAGGATGAAGAGAAAACCCGTGAGACCTTTACCGAGGACGGCTTCCTGCGGACTGGCGACAAGGGCGAGATTGATGAGCTTGGACGCCTGAAGCTGACCGGCCGCTTAAAGGAAATCTTCAAAACCAGCAAAGGTAAGTATGTCGCACCGGCGCCTATCGAAAACAAACTGATGGCCCACAACGATATCGAGATGGTCTGCGTATCCGGTGCCAACCAGCCGCAGCCGCATTGTCTGGTTATGTTGGGTGAGGACGCCAAAGCCAGAATGGGTGATGAGAGCTTCCGCAAGGAGCTGGAAGCCAGCTTCAAGACGCTGCTCAGCGAGGTTAACAAAACCGTTGATCCTCATGAGCAATTGGCCTTCATCACCATTGTTAAGGAAGAGTGGACCATTGAGAACAGTTTCCTGACCCCCACGCTGAAACTGAAGCGTAATGTGGTGGAAGACGCCTACGAGGCTGAGGTGGAAAGTTGGTACGCCAAGCGCCAGCCGGTGATCTGGCAGTAAGCGTGCGCCAGGGATAACCCCTGTTGCAGCCCGTCTGACCCCGCCTTGCGCGGGGTTTTTTCTATGGCGCCGATGGTCGTATAGGGATTTTTGTGCCGGGGCTCTACACTGGCGGCCTAGTAAGGAGAACGCCATGTCAGAACTGCAGTCGTTTCAGGATTACCTTAACCGGGTTATTCCCCTCACGCGAGCGCTCGGAATCAGTCTTGATCACTATGATGGGAACAGGCTGGATGTCTCGGCGCCACTGGCGCTTAACCATAATCACCAGGGCACTGGGTTTGGTGGCAGCCTTTATTCGGTCGCGGTGGTCGCTGCATGGGGTTTGCTGGAGCTTTGGTTGCGAGAGACTGGCCGCCAAGGCAGCGTGGTGATACAGAGCGGCGAGATGGACTATCGGCAGCCTGCTACCGCTGACTTTCTGGCTTGTGCTCAGCTACCGCAGGCCGGCGGTTTTGAGCGCTTTGTCGAAACCTTTGATCGCAAAGGGCGGGCAAGGCTCAACCTGACGTCACGGGTTTACGCAGGCCCCGATGAACCCGTAGCCTTGTTCGAGGGCCGGTTTGTCGTGTTGTCAAACCAGGCGGCCGGTGGCTAACCACGTCCTTCCTGGTGTTTAAGCACTTTAGTTTTTGAGTACTACGGCAGGCTGTGCCACACGAATGGCGACCGGGGTGCCGAGCTCCAGCGCACAGTCAAAGGGCGCGAGTACTTTGTATTCTTGTCCCTTAAGCTCGACATGATAGAAGAAGTCATGGCCGCGAAACTCCCGGCTGGTCACCCGTCCTTCGGCGAGAGGGTCTGGTGTCAGCTCAAGGTACTCCGGTCGCAGTGACACCCATTGCCTGCCGGTATCGCTGGTGGTGATGTTGATAGTGCCCAGTGGCGAGTCTGCCTGCTGATCCCGGATATCAACCTCAAGCAGATTGGTATGGCCCAGGAATTCTGCAACAAACGCGCTATCCGGTGACGTGTAGATGCCCTCCGGCGTATTGAGCTGGCACAGCATGCCGCTGGACATGACGCCGACCTTGTCCGCGAAGGACAGCGCCTCTGCCTGATCATGGGTGACGAGTATCACGGTGGTGCCGGTTTCCTTGAACAGCCGGCGCATTTCCTTGCGGGTTGATTCGCGCAACGCAGCATCCAGATTGGAGAAAGGCTCGTCCAGCAGTACCAGGTCAGGCTCTGCCGCCAGGGTACGGGCGAGGGCAACCCGTTGTTGCTGGCCGCCAGAAAGTTCATGGGGGTGGCGGGACTCCAGCCCTTCCAGTTCCATGAGCTTAAGCCATTTTTGTGCCTTGCCGGGTCGCTCCCGCTTGGCGATCAGGCGCATGCCAAAGCAGACATTTTCCAGCACTGACATGTGGGGGAACAGGGCGTAGTCCTGAAACACAATACCGATGCGTCGACTCTGCGGGGGCAGGTGGGTCACATCCTGGCCGTGGAGAAAAATCCGTCCGCTGTCTGGTGTCTCAAAGCCAGCAATCATGCGCAGGGTTGTGGTTTTGCCACAGCCACTGGGGCCCAGCAAAGCAAGGATTTCGCCGGCATGAAGGGTGAATGAGAGGTCACTAACAACCGCTTTGGCCGCCCCACGGAAGGTTTTGCAGAGGTTTTCGACGCGAATCTGCTCCTTGTTGCCGGTGCTGCAGGCAAGCGGGGCGTCAGCAGTGGCGGTTGCGGAAACCTGGGCAATCGGATGCTGGTTCATATAGGCACTCATGAGAACTTCTCCCGGCGCAGAATCATGCTAACGGAAATCCCCGAAAAAATAACAATGGCGGCTGCAAAGGGTGCAGCTTCAGCCATCAAGCCTTCGGTAGTACGGGAAAAAACGGACACCGCAAGGGTATTAAAACCGGTGGGGGCCAGCAGGATGGTGATGGGCAGCTCTTTCATACAAAACATGAATACCAGTACCACGCCCGCCACAACGCCCCGCTTCAGGCGTGGGAACACCACATGATAAAAAGTCGCCAGCGGACCGTATCCCAGCGCTTGTGAGGCCTCTTCAAGATTTGGACGGGCCTGAAGAATGGCGCTGCGAATCGGCCCCATGGCCAAAACCAGAGTTGCCATGGTCCAGCCAATGATCAGTAGCGCCATGGTCTGGTAGAGGAAAAAGGCGGTTTGCAGTGCAAAAAACACCAGGGCCAGGCCGAGGGTGAGGGGCGGCAAGGCATAGCCAATGTAGGTTGAACGCTCAACGGTGGTGCTGAACCGGGACGGATAGCGCACCGCCAGGTAACACAGGGGTAATGCCAGCAACGCCGCCAGTAGCGCCGCAGGCAGGGCGGCAGACGCCGAGCGCAGGAATGTCCAGGGTACCTGCATGAATACGCTCACATCCGGTGGAGCCAGCACCAGCCAGTAGGCGAGCATGGCGCCGGGAAGCGCGATGGAGGAACCGAACACCAATGCCAGATACAGATAGGCAATCGGACGCAATCTGCCGAGCCGAACAGCGGGGGCGGTTCGGGCTGTGCCGCTACCGACACTTGCAAGGCGTTTGCGGCGCAAGACAAAGATTTCCATCACCACAAATGCCAGCGCCAGTGCCAGTAGCATGATGGACAGCCAGGCCGCGTAGATGCGGTCAAAGGCACCGGCATACTGGGTGTAGATGGCGTAGCTGAAGGCTTCGTAGCGCATCAGGGCCACTGCGCCAAAGTCACCCAGCACATAGAGCCCGACTACCAGATAGCCAGCCATCAAGGCCGGCAGCAGGTGCGGCATGATGATGCTGCGCCAGATGGCAAAACGGGAATAACCAAGGCTTTGGGCGCTTTCTTCCAGGCTGCTATCCAGCCCCTGCAAGGCCGCCCGCAAGTTAAGGAACAGATAGGGGAAGGTATAGAGTGCGAGGGCAAGCACCGCGCCCCAATAGCCCTGAATATTGGGGATGCTAATGTCGAACAGCCTTGCGGCGACGCCGTAGCGCCCGCCGATGCCGAGCAGGGCATAGGCCATCACATAGCCGGGTATGGCGAGGGGCACAACCGCGAGTATGGTGATCAACCGCCGCCCGGGTATGTCTGTGCGGGTAACCAGCCAAGCCAGCGGCAGTGCCAGGAAGGTGCCTACCGCAAGTACCCCGCCGGTCAGGTAAAGCGTGTTAAGCAGTAGTTCAAGGTTTTTGGGGCGAAATACCAGCTCCATGACCTGAGCAGAGTCCGCCTGCATGGCGCGAAGCACAAGGTAAACCAGTGGAATTACCATACACAGCGCAACGAGCGCTGCGGGAATAAGCAGTATCAGCGGAGCGCGCCGGTGCGGCGCCAGAAAGGCGCTATTGGGCTGGGATGAAGATAGTGTCTGTGACGCCATGGACCCTACGTGACCGAATGTTGACCCAGCTCAACGGCACGAACGCCGCATTAATCAGGATGAGTTTTCTATTGAAAAGGATTGTCATTAACCTTCAATAGCCAGCTTCAACGATAACGGAAATTGGGCTGAAATTAAAGGTTAGAAGGGGGTATCCAATGGGGGGACTACAGGTGTCTGTGCTTTTAAACGAAAAGCTGCCCGGCATCCGGGGAGGATGCCGGGCAATCCTGACTTTACAGCAGGCCTGCGCGACGCAGCAGAGCCAGGGTACCGTCGAGGTCTTCCAGTTTATCAAGGTTCATCCGCGGTGCGGCATCCAGGACCACCTTCAGGTCGGTCAATACCGGGTTGCTGATAACATTGGCGGTGACGGGGTATTCGTTAACCACGGAGGTAAAGTACTGCTGCGCGGCGGGTGACACCAGATACTCCACAAGCTTCTGGGCATTGCGCTTGTTCTTGCTCGACTCAAGCACGGCAATACCTGCGACATTGACGAGGTTACCGATATCGCCTTTGTCGAAGAACGTTTGCGCAACGGGGAAATTGGCGTCAGCAGCGACAAAGCGGGGCAGGTAGTAATTGTTGACCAGGGCGAAGTCTGCTTCACCGTCAGCAATGCCTGCAACGGCTGTCGTGTTATTGCGGAAGATCTTGGGCTCATTGGCCTTGATGCCCCGCAGCCACTCGAGGGTACGCTCATCGCCGTGGGCAACCCGCATGGCAGTGATGAAGGACTGGAAACCGCCATTGGTGGGTGGAATGGCGATACGGCCTTTGAAGCGTTCGTCGGTAAGGTCAAATACAGAGCCGGGAATCTCTTCTGCAGAGGCGCGCTCGGTGGAATAGGCAATAACCCGGGCACGACCGCTGGTGGCAATCCACTGTCTGGTTTCACTGCGGTAGATATCAGGAATGTCCTTGAAAGTGCCTCGTGGCAAGGTTGCAAGCAGGTTGGCATTCGCCAGTGCGCCCATAGCGCCGGCATCCTGACCCCAGAACAGGTCTGCAGGAGAGCGACGGCCTTCCTCCTGGATCAGTACCGCCAGCTGAGCGGTGCCGCCATAGCGCACGTTCACTTTGATGCCGGTATCCCGCTCAAACTGGTCGATGATGGGCTGAACGAAGGATTCGCCGCGACCGGAATAAAGCGTGAGGTCAGCAGCCTGGGCCGCCCCGGCGAACAGACTGACAGCAACGGTGGCTGAGGCCAGTATTTTTTTCAACATGAACAGACTCCTAGGTGCTTGGTTTGCTTGCGACGCCAATCGATTGCAAAGAATATCTCTGTAGCGATAGTCAGGTGCGTTAGGTAACGCAAAGCATTCTCATTAATATTCAGGTAGGAGTCAAGGCCTTTAGTTGCAGAATAGGCAATGATAGTTGATGCTTGCTTGTTTATAACTTTCCAATTTCCGTAGAGTTACGAACAAGATCTGTAGCGAGACAGTAAGATGAAAGCGAATGACAAACGGGAGCATCTGCGCACTAGCCTGAATGCGCGGGTCAAGGTTGTTCACGAGTCACTGGGCGAGGCGGTCTTTGCTACCCGGGACATATCTGATGGCGGTATCTTTATCGAAGTCGACGAAGGTTATGGGCTGCAGATCGGTGATTTGGTGAAAGTTCAGGTGCAGGGCTTGCCAATTCCCGCACCTGTTCTTGATATGGTGGTGGTTCGGGCAGTGGGTGAGGGGTTCGGTTTGAAGTTTGTGGACTGATCAGCGGATATCCCAAGGGATAAAAGTAGATAATGGTCGTTGATGGTCTTGCCGTCAGAGCGTGACTGATCAGGGGCTTCCAGGGATCTTTGAGGCGTGAATGATAGTTAAGCAGCGAATTTCCGTGCGGGCCATTCTATGGCCTGTTTTTGTTGTGGTCGCACTTTCAGGTTGTGCGAGTTACCAAACGCATTTTGGTGTGTTTGATGGAACCAACGCCAGCGGTGAGCGTCGTCAAGTAAGAGTGAGTTGGGAAACAGCGGAGTACCCCGGGTGGTGGCCGAAGTCAGACAGAGCGACGCCGGTAAAGGTGGAGACCCAGTGTAGTAATCGGGTATGGCTGCTTTACGACGACAGCCACAGCGAGGCAGGTGCCTGTGGGACAGGGGTGAGAGGCTGTGCTGATCCGCGCCTGGACCGCCCTCGCGCCGGCGGCGACGCAACAACTGCAACCCAGTGTATGAAGTTGACGGATGACAGTGGCACCGCCCGGATTGCGGAGCTGGGTACAAGGCTGTCTCTGACGGTATCTTGCCTGCCGGTTTCGCCTGTAATGGTTCGGGGTGGCGAGACGGAAAACCATGACTACCTGCGGGCCTCGGTTGTGCCCTATAACTTCCAGGTCCGACGTGCTCGTAGTGGGAGCTTTGATGCGCGCTTGCCGGTACTCAGTGCGGCGGAGTGTGACGAAGCCGGCAGTTAAAGTGCCAAATGGCGCAATGTCGGTCACACATTGTTGCCGTATTTTACGTCGCGTGACCCAGTAGTTCTGAGTGGTAACCATAACCCAACTCTCTGTAATTGAGTCTTGTGCCGGAAGCTGCAAAATGGAAGGAAGCCAAAATGTATAGTCGGTCTGCGAGGTGGGCTGTGGGCGTAACACAGAAAAAAGTTGATGTGCACGATCTGGAAGTCGGGATGTTTGTCTCCGACCTGGACAGGCCGTGGCATGAAACGCCCTTTCCCATCCAGGGATTCTACATCCGCAATGAGCAGGAAATCAGGACGCTTTGCTCTTACTGCCGTTGGGTCAAGGTTGATATCGCGGAGTCCCGGACGCAGGCCAAAGCGGATAGCGTGATTGAGTCACCCTTCTCGCAGCAGCGTAAGCGTAAAGATCAGGCTGTGCTGCAGTTGCCACCTTTGCAGATCAAAAACCCGGTGGACTACCCGCCCTTAACCACCCTGAAGCGAGAGCTCAAGGCCAGCGGCAAGCTGCTGGGTGAGGCAGAGGCCGCATTGCACAAGGTCGCAGAGCAGGTTCGGCAAGGCGAGACCCCGCAGGTCGATGTACTTGCCCCGGTCGTTGCCGCCATGACAGCGAGTGTGGTGAGAAACCCCGATGCGTTGTTGTGGCTGATTCGCGTGCGTGAGCACGACAGTCACACTTATCGGCAATCTATGGCTGCTGCAGTCTGGGCATTGCTGTGCGGCCGACACCTTGGGCTTGAAGATGGTTTGCTGAAACAGCTGGGTATGGGTGCCATGCTGGCTCATGTGGGCAAGGCGGAGCTGCCTCAGGATCTGTTGCGTCGTGAACATCGCCTTGAGCCGGATGAGCTGGTTATGTTCCGGAGCTACGTTAACCGCGGTGTGGAGAGGCTCGCAGAGAGCAAGGCCTCAAAAGCGGTGATCAGCATCGTGCAGTATCACCGCGAACGGCACAATGGTTCTGGTTTTCCGCAAGGGGTTAAAGGTGACCGTATCCCCATGCTGGCAAAGATTGTCGGTCTGGTGGATTACTACCAGTCACTCATTGAGCCCCGCGAGGGCGAAGTCCCCATGACGCCAGCCCAGGCAGTGGCGCATCTTTACGAATTACGCAATATCGAATTCCAGAGCGACCTGGTGGAGCGCTTTATCCAGTCTATTGGTGTTTATCCCACGGGCACGCTGGTGGAACTGTCTGATGGTTGTCGGGGGGTGGTTGTATCTCATTCGCCGGCCCGTCGCCTCTGGCCCAGGGTCATGGTGATGACGGACCAGCACCAGCAACCGCTGAAATCTGCGCGGGTTATCAATCTGGCAGCCTACAACGCTGAGCGGGCCCAGGATGATCTGCTGTCCATTCGTGGCTGCTTACCCTTTGGCACCGCCGGGCTTGAACCGGACCAGTACGATGTGACGGGTGCCAGCAGCTCCAGGTGGAGCCTGCGTCGCCTTGTTGGCGGTTAGTGGCGCAGGCTCTCGGCTCTCCTGTAATTTCTAGTCTAGAATGACTCTCAGGGACTTGCGTACCCAGCGGTATTCGCCTGTTGGGCGGAAACTGATGACCAGCGTCGCTTCCTCGCCAGCACTTCCCGTCAGAAAGTACTCGACGCTTGCTGTTTCGGCGTTAAAGCTGTGAATCATCACCGCATTCTCGTTGGTGCTCATGGCCTCTATGCCATCGATGACCGGTGTGCCCGCGACTTTACGGAGTGTTAACCGCTTAATTCCAGTGTCCCGATGGTCTAAGCGTGCCGTGGTTTGGGAGAGGTAATACTGCTTTGCCAGGCCGACAGTGGCCAGCTCCAGCTCTCGACGCAGCAGGCGCTTGACATCATCCACGCTGACGGACTCCATAGTGCGCCGTGCGCCGACGATCTGGTTGCGCCGGCGCTCAAGGTCATCCCGATACACGATGTCCGGGTCACGGTCTGCATTGTTTTCCGGTGGCACGGGTGCCAGATCAATCTCCTCCTGCGTGGGTGGTGTGTCGCACCGGGAGTCACTGGCAGGGAAGAAGCAGATCGAGCGCACAATGCGGGTTGCCTGTGAGTCCTCAAGGCCTTGTTCCGCATTTTCTCGCTGAGCGAACTGGTTGACGGGCGTCGTAAAATCAAGGTCCTCGGTTCGTTCTGCGTAGTGCTCCGCAAACTGGCTGAGTACGCGATCGGTGAGTATCACGCCGCGGCCAGTGTTGGTGCCCAGTTCCCGGTTGAGTACCATCAACAGACGGGTTTTGTTGATCAGCGCGGCATCGTCAATCAATGCTTCCTCAACCGGCTGATGGCTGAGCAAGCCCTCGGCGTCGGCCACGGGCAGCATCAGCATGCTGCGCATCTCCGGCAAGAAATCCAGTGGTGTCAGCACGGCGCCTGTGGGTACGTCCTCAGCCAGCACCAGCTCACCGAGCCGGAAACTAACGGTTTCGCCAGTAAAGTACCGGAAACGGCCTTCGCTACCGGTACGTGCGGACTGGCTGGCGGTCCGGTAGTCCAGCCCCTCGATACCCGTAGAAGTCAATTGCCCTATGGGTGTAGTGTCAGGCTTGGAGGAATCACTATCAAAACACCCAGTGAGCAGGGTCAGGGCAAGAAGGTTGCAGGCGAGCCTTTTCATGATCGTAAGCGTCTTTCCTGAATACTGAACGCAGTGCGTGCAGGTATTTTGTAAGTTGTTGTAACTGCATTATAGGCAGGCATTTGTCGGGATTTGTCGACCCCGGTCGCATAATCACCATTTGGTCGCGCCCTTCAATTTACTATGCGACGGCCCCATGGGGTTGAAAAAAACCACTTGAATGACCACATAGCTCTGATTCATTCGTATCAGGGGCGGTGTTAAACCGATTCCCCGGAGGGCTTTGGCCATATCATGACCTATGCACTGGAAATAAGCGCGCTGGAAAAGACCTACGGTGGTGTTCGGGCGCTGGACGGTATTGATCTGCAGGTGGAGCAAGGGGACTTCTTCGCCCTGCTGGGCCCAAACGGCGCTGGCAAGTCAACCACGCTGGGTATTGTCTCTTCGCTGGTGAACAAAACAGCCGGCCGGGTACGTATCTTCGGCCATGATATCGACACTGAGCTGTCTGCCGCCAAAATGCATCTGGGTGTCGTGCCGCAGGAATTCAACTTCAATCAGTTTGAGAAGGTTATTGATATTGTGGTGACTCAGGCGGGTTACTACGGCATACCCCGCGGTCAGGCCTTGGTTAATGCAGATGCGTTGTTGCATGAACTTGGCCTCTGGGACAAGCGTGACGTGCCGTCGCGGATGCTGTCAGGGGGGATGAAACGACGTTTGATGATTGCCCGGGCTCTGGTACATAAGCCGCGTCTGCTGATTCTCGACGAGCCCACGGCCGGTGTGGATATCGAGCTAAGGCGCTCCATGTGGGGCTTTCTGGAGGCGATGAACCGCCAGGGTACCACCATTATTCTCACCACTCATTATCTGGAAGAGGCCGAGGCGCTCTGCCGAAACATTGCCATCATTGACAAGGGACGTATCTTGCAGAACACCAGCAAGCGGGCGTTACTCCGTCAGTTGCAGGTTGAAACCTTTATTCTTGACCCCGACACGCCGCTGGCCGTTGCGCCAGTGCTGGCTGGCTTTGACGTGCGTTGTGATGCGGATGGTCATCTGGAAGTGGATGTGCCCAAAGGTCGCCCGATCAACACCCTGTTCCATGAGCTGGACAAGGCCGGCGTGCAGGTCAACAGTATGCGTACCAAGGCCAATCGTCTTGAGGAGCTGTTTGTGCGGCTGGTTGAGAGCAACAGTCAGACGGGAGGTGGGCAGTGAACAGATCAGCCCTGTGGACAGCCTTTGCCACCATTGTCATTCGTGAAATCAGACGGTTTACCCGTATCTGGCCACAGACCATGGTGCCCCCGGCGGTCACCATGACGCTTTACTTCATCATATTTGGCAGTCTTATAGGTTCCCGTATAGGTGAGATGGAAGGCTTCGACTATATGTCGTTCATTGTCCCTGGTCTGATCATGATGTCGGTGATAACCAATTCCTATGCCAACGTGGTGTCGTCTTTTTTCAGCATGAAGTTTCAGCGCAGCGTTGAGGAGTTGCTGGTTTCGCCAGTGCCCAATGCGGTGATTCTCGCTGGCTATGTCGCGGGCGGTGTGGCCCGTGGTATCGGCGTAGGGCTGATTGTAACTCTGCTATCCCTGGCGTTTACCCAGCTGCAAATTCATAACCTGCCACTGATGGTACTGACGGTGGTGCTCACGGCTATTCTGTTTTCCCTGGGGGGCTTTATCAACGCCTTGCTGGCCACCAAGTTTGATGATATTTCAATTGTCCCCACCTTTGTCCTGACACCACTGACCTATCTGGGCGGGGTATTCTATTCCATCCAGCTGCTACCGGAGTTCTGGCAGGGCGTGTCCATGGTCAACCCGATACTTTACATGGTGAATGCATTCCGCTTTGGCATCCTGGGAATTTCGGATGTTAATGTCTACCTTTCGTTGATTATGATTTTCGCGTTTATTGTGCTGCTCTCTGCCGTTGCGCTCGTTATGCTGGGCCGTGGCAAAGGCATTCGTCACTGAGGTTTTTATGACACTTGAACAGGCCCCGTTGGGGAAAAGTAGTGAGTACCCCGAGCGATATGCCCCGGCGTTGCTATTTCCCGTACCGCGGCAGGACAACCGAGCCAGGATCGGGTTTGCTGACGGCCGTTGGCCCTGGTTTGGCGAGGACCTCTGGCAAGCGTGGGAGTTATCCTGGCTCAGGCCGGGCGGCGTGCCGGAAGTTGCCTGGGCGACCATTCGGGTGCCTGCAGACTCCCCCTGTATCATTGAGTCAAAGTCCCTGAAACTTTATCTGAACAGCCTCAATCAGGAAGTTTACAGCTCGGTGGAGCAGGTACAGGCGCTGATCGTTGCGGACCTGTCTAGTGCTGCTGGGGCGCAGGTGTCTGTTGACATTCACAGCGTGGATGACAGTGGCAGTCTGCAGGGGCGGCCGGAGGGCTATGAATTGATTGACGCCCTGCCGTTACAAGGGGTGGACTACGATTACAACCCGGGGCTGTTGACGGTGGGCCAGGGCCTGGTGACTGAACGGCTGTGTTCCCACTTGCTGAAAAGCAACTGCCCGGTGACGGGCCAGCCTGACTGGGCCAGCCTGTTGGTGGAGTATCGCGGTCGGCCGCTAAGTCGGGAAGGATTGCTCAGGTACGTGGTGGGCTTCCGTCAGCAGCAGGATTTCCACGAACATTGTGTTGAAACCATTTTCCGCGATCTGATGAGCCACTGTCAGCCTGAAGCGCTCACGGTCTGCGCTCGTTACACGCGGCGTGGTGGGCTGGATATTAACCCTTGGCGCAGCACTGAGCCGGGTAGGGCGCCGCTGGTGAGGCTGGTGAGGCAATAGCGGGGGGCTTAATGGGCGCTATCTGAGATCTTCTGCTCGATGTCTTCTTCCTGGCGCAGCCGCTCGGCGGCATCCTCCAGGGCCCGGAGAATCTGGCGGCGGTCTTTTTCGGCAATCTTGTCGGAATCCAGATACATGGCAAAGCCACTGTGCTCATGTTCCAGGAAGCTGCGGTTGGGGCCCATATCCCGTCTGAAATCTACAACCTCAAAAATGGGAACCGGCTTGCCGAAGCCTTTTACGGTGATTTCCCCCTTGTCCCGGCACATGATCTTTTCCTTGATCAGGGAGAAGGTTTCGTAGGAAATAAGAATTTCGCCAGCGTCCGCCAGGGATTCAAGGCGACTGGCCAGGTTAACTTCCTTGCCGATTATGGTGTAGTCCATTCGGTTTTCGGCGCCAAAGTTGCCGACGGTGGTGTAGCCGGTACTGATGCCCATGCGGATCTCCAGGGGCGTCTTGATGCCCTGGCTGCGCCACTTCTGGCGCATGATCTTCATGTGGTTACGCATTTCTATCGCCATGCTCACGCAGGCGAGAGCATCTTCCCTTTGGCCGCGGCTGGTAGGGTCGCCAAAGAAAATCATGATGGAATCGCCAACAAACTTGTCGATAGTGCCGCCATGCTTGAATACCACCTGCGACATCTCATTGAAGTAGTTGTTGAGTAGCTCAGTCAGGGCCTCTGGCTCCATTTCTTCAGATAGCTCAGTGAAGCCTTTGATATCAGAGAAGAAAATGGACAGCTTTTTGCGTTGTGTTTCGAGCCGGACGTCTCGTTCACCGGTAAAAATGGACTGCCAGACTTGCGGCGACAGGTATTTGGATAGCTTGTGGGAGAGCGCAATGGATTGTTCGCGCTGAAACTGAATCTGGGTTTTGGCATTCATGAGGGCGCGGGCCTGTTGATGAGCGTAATAGGCCGTCAGGCAGATGTGCAATCCGGTGGCAATGATGGAGACTACCGAAAGCGCAAGGCCGGATTGCAGGGACGTTGCCACGCCAGAGCCGAGATAGAGAACGGTAGCCGCGCCAGCGGCGGTGATCAGGCTGCCGGTGGCCCACAGGCGGATGCCTCCCAGAATCAGGCAGCTGAACATCAGCATAATGATAACCGCCAGGCTGGGCACGGCGATCAGTCCAATCGCGCCGGCAAAGCCGCCCCCCAGAAAACAGTCCAGCGCCAGCATACGCTGTCTGGCGGTGGGGGACTTGCTCAGCCGTGTGTGGCGGGTAAGGTAATGGGCGATGTGGGGCCAGGCCAGCGCGGCTGGAATCAGCCAGCCCAACCAGACAGGAAAGCTGCTATAGAGCGCGCCCGTGAGCATGATAGCGGCCACGGAGGTATAGGCCACCATGCGGGCATGATAGTCCGGCATCGGTGGGATCGCGATCGGATTGTTGTTCGCGTCAACGATCACAGACGAGGGATTCGCCAGGGGCGCATTCATGGGCCTAGAACCGAATCTTTCCGGTGAGCATGTCTTTCAGCATCACCCAGTCGCCCATCAGGCTGTAGAAAGGGTATTTGAAGGTGGCAGGCCGATTCTTTTCAAAGAAAAAGTGGCCTACCCAGGCAAACCCGTAACCCACCAGCGGTACCAGCCATAACCAGACGAACTGCAGGGTGAAAATAGCATAGAGAGCGATGGCAATAACCAATAGACTGCCGATATAGTGGAGGCGACGACAGGTAAGGTCACTGTGCTCTTCGAGGTAGTAGGGGTAAAACTCCCGGAAACTCGTAAAGGTCTGCTCTTGGCTCATGATGTTACCAGCGGTTGAGTATATTGGAGCCCGAGAAAAATCCGGTTGGCCGCTCTGGGCGCATACCTTGCGTGCTTATGCCATCAGCAGCTGGACTTCTCTGCGGTTTCCTTGTTGTTATTGGGCATAACTATCAAGCCTAAAGATTAACAGTATTAGAGATAGGTCACAATTCCATATGAACTCCGTCATCAATGCAATTCTAGACCGGAAATCACAGCCCCGCCTGTGTGGCCCTGCGCCTGCACCTGAGGTACTGGAGGTGGCGCTGGCCTGCGCACTGCGAGCGCCGGATCACGCTTTGCAACGGCCCTGGCGCTACCTGGTTATCGAGGGGGAGGGGCTGCAGGTATTGGGCGAGGTCTTTGCCGCCGCGGCTGCAGATCCCGTGCAGCCAATCGCCGGCGATCCTGAACGCATGCGTCAGTTACCCTTGCGGGCGCCGATGATTTTGGTGCCCATCACCTGCCACCGCCATCACCCCAAGGTACCGCCGTTGGAGGAGCAAATGTCGACTGCGGCAGGTGTTGCCTATCTACTGCTGGCGCTGGAGTCTCAGGGGTATGGCGCCATGTGGCGTACCGGCGAACTTGCTGCGCACCCTGCAGTAGCCAACGCCTTGGGCCTTGCCGATAACGAGCAGGTGGCAGGTTTTGTTTATGTGGGTACGGTATTGGCTGAAAAACCCAAGGTCACACGCCCGGCGGTGGCTGATGTTGTACGTCGCTGGCCCAGCGAGGCACGCTGACACCGATAGCGGCGGCATGGGAAATTCCTTGCCGCTTTCTCTTGCCCGCTTTTCATTGCCACTGCCCCTCAAATACCATCAGTCGCTGACCTGGCGCGGCCTTGCTCCGGAAAATTGAAGTTGGCACTCCAGTTGCATTCAACTGGGAAAGTACCGTTTTTCGATTCCGGAGGCACCATGGCCATCAACTTCAAAAACGCCCTGGGTGTGCATGAGCAGGCACTGCAGTTGCGTGTTCAGCGCGCGGAAGTGCTTGCCAACAATCTCGCCAATGCGGATACCCCGGGCTTCAAAGCGCAGGATTTTGATTTCCGCAGTGCCCTGGCCAACGCCCAGGCTCAGAGTCAGCCGTCCGGCATGCAGCGGACCCACGAGCGCCACATGGACGACTGGAGCGGCCAGGACCGGGCTGCCCTGATGTATCGCGTGCCGCACCAGCCGACCCTTGATGGCAATACGGTGGACGCGCAGCAGGAACAAACCCGCTTTATGCGTAACGCCATGGACTATCAGGCGAGTTTCGAATTTCTAAACAGCCGTTTCAAGGGGCTGACCTCAGCCCTTCGTGGCGAATAACCGGGCTTAGTGGATCAGGAGAAGCATGATGTCACTTGGAAACATTTTTGATATCGCCGGTTCCGGCATGACTGCGCAAACACTGCGGCTGAACACCACGGCATCCAACATTGCCAACGCCGAGACGGCCAGTTCAAGCATTGATACCACCTACAGGGCTCGTAAGCCGGTATTTGCAGCCATTCACGAGAGTTTGCTGGATCCCACCCGAGGCCACCTGCCCATGGGTGCAGCGCAAGGCCCAGGAGCGGGGGTGAAGGTAGAGGGTATTGTAGAGAGTGATGCTGAACTGCAGATGCGCTACCAGCCCGACCACCCTGCTGCCAATGAAGACGGCTATGTGTTCTATCCCAACGTGAATATCGTTGAGGAAATGGCAGACATGATGTCCTCGTCCCGCAGTTTCCAGATGAACGTGGACATAATGAATACAGCAAAATCCATGATGCAGCGCATTCTGACCTTGGGCCAGTAAGGACTGAAGGAGAGCGGTTATGAGTATGGTGAATGATGCCTCGGCCACCGATGTCCTCAGCCAGTATCGGTTGTCGGCAGAGCCCAAGCGGTCTGGTGATCTTGGTAAGAACGAGTTCATGGAGTTGATGCTGGCACAGCTCAACAACCAGAATCCGCTGGAGCCCCAGGATAACGGTGACTTTATCGCCCAGCTGGCACAGTTCAGCTCCCTGGAAGAAATGCAAAAGGTGACCAAAGCCGTTGAGAATGTCGCGGCACAGTTTCGGTCCACCCAGGCTTTACAGGCTTCTGCGATGGTGGGGCGGACGGTGCTGGCGCCAACGGATATGGGCAATCTGGGGGCTGATGGTCGTATCGAGGGTGTTGTCGATGTACCTGCATCCACCTCGTCGCTGCGACTGTCGGTTCACAATGCTGCGGGTGAGCTGGTGCGCCAGATTGATTTGGGTCAGGCCAGTCCCGGGCAGGCTAAATTTGTCTGGGACGGCAAGGACGGCAACGGCAATGAATTGCCGCCGGGTCGCTACGAGCTGAAAGCAAATGCCAGTTACCCGGAAGGTTCGGTGCGGCTGGACACCCTGGTAAGCACGAACGTGGATAGCGTATCCCTCGGTTCGGGTGGGCGTATAACACTGAATCTCTCGGGTCTTGGATCCATTGCCCTGTCTGATGTGCGGCAAATTAACTAACGGTAAAGGCGAGGTGTGTCATGGCGTTTAATACGGCTCTGAGCGGGCTCAAGGCGTCAGCGGTTGATCTGGACGTCACCGGTAACAATATTGCGAATGCGAGCACAGTGGGTTTCAAGGCCTCTCGCGTTCAGTTTGGCGACCTGTACGCCAGCGGTTTTCTGAATGCCAGCACTAACCCCGTCGGCAGTGGTGTGCGGGTACAGGACGTGCAGCAGCGGTTTGTTCAGGGGGGAATTTCGTTCACCGATAACGGCCTTGATATGGCCATTAATGGAGAAGGCTTTTTTATTCTCAACAATGGCGGTGAAGTTCGTTACACCCGCGCAGGCCAGTTCGGGGTGGATAAGGACGGCTTTATCGTCAACAACCAGGGTATGCGTGCTCAGGGTTTCCTTGCCGACAATGACGGTAACCTGACCGGCGTGCGAGGTGATCTGGCGATTGATACCTCCAATTTGCCGCCCCGCCGTACCACCAATGTCGACGGCCAGTTTAATCTGGACGCGCGGGAAGGTGTTCTGGCAGTGCGGGGTACAACCCTGGTATCTGACGGTGCGCAAGCGGGTGCGGTGACCCCCGGCGCCACCAACGGCTTCCCCAGTGAGTCATATACCATTACCTACCCCGATGGCCGGGTCGTGCCGCTGGCGCCGACGGACGCGGGTGCCAGTGCGGGTGCCGTTGCCTCCTTTCTCAGTCAGCGTGAGGGCGTTGCTGCTTCAGCGCGGACGGTTGCCGTTATTCCAGACGCAGATTTCAACCCTGCTGCTGGTGATCAGGTCAATATCAATGGCGTGCCCTTTGTGCTGGGTCCGGGCGGACTCGCTCAGCTTGCCAATGACATCAACTCATCCTCGTTGGTGGGTACCAATGCGGTGTTTGATGGTAATGATCTGCAGATTATTTCCACTCAGGGTGCCGACTTGCGCTTCCAGTTTGCAGGTACCGGTTCTGTGGGTGTGAACGGCAGCAGCACGCCAGCCACCAGTCAGACACTTGCCGCAGGCAATACCACGGCAACCGTCGCTGGTCGGATTACCGTAACGCTGGATGACGGTGTCACCATTCAGACGCCGGGTGGTAGTGTGATCTTCGATACCGTGAATGGCACGCCCTTTGTCAACAACACCTTTGATCCGAGTGATCAGCGCACTTACAACCACGCCACTTCCACCACGATTTATGACAGTCTGGGCAATCCCCATGTGATGACCACCTTCTTCGTGAAGGAGCCAGCGACCGGGCCCAACCCGGCGAACCTCTGGACCACGTACGTCCAGATTGATGGTCGCGATGTGGGTGACCCCAATACCGCTTTACCGCCGCCGCAGAATGTTGAGCCTACAAGGGCCTCCTATAACCTCGTGTTCAACAACGACGGCACGCTGAATCGGACGCTGTCGGATGAAATTCTGATTTCCAACTGGATACCGCTGGACCCGGACGGCTCCCCCAACGGCGCCTCTGGTCCGCTCAATGTCATAAACGGCGGGACCTTGCCGATACCGGACCCCCCCAACAGCTCCAACTTTGCCGTTGACCTGTCAAGGACCACTCAGTTTGGCAGCAGTTTTGCGGTTAATGATTTGCGTCAGAATGGTTTTACCACCGGTCGGCTGTCAGGGCTTGACGTATCTAATGAAGGTATTCTGTTCGCGAGGTATTCGAATGGTCAGTCCCAGACCCTCGGCCAGGTGGCGCTGGCGACTTTCCGCAATGCGGAGGGCTTGTCGCCAGTGGGTGAGACGACCTGGGTGGAAACCTTCGCTTCCGGAAACCCGGTTGTTGGTGGGCCAGAGACAGGCACCCTCGGTTCCATCAAGGCCAGTTCCATTGAGGACTCCAACGTGGACCTGTCTGCTGAGCTGGTGAACCTCATCATCGCGCAGCGGAACTTCCAGGCCAACGCCAAAACCATTGAGACTTCCGATTCCATTACCCAGACCATTATCAACCTGAGGTAATGCCTCCAGACCAGCACGCTGTAACCGGCGTGCTGGTCTGAACACCGCTTTGGCACGCTTTCTGCTTATACCCTGTCAGACGTCAAAAATCCGGCAGGAGTTTTCCTATGGACAAGTCGCTATACATCGCCATGTCCGGCGCCAAACAGAACATGCTCGCTCAGCGGGCGCACGCCAACAACCTGGCGAATGTCAATACCGAAGGTTTCAAGCGTGACTTTGCGCAGGCCCGTAGCATGCCTGTGTTTGGCGAGCATTTTCCCACCCGTGCCTACGCCATGACCGAGCGGCCAGGTACCGATTTTACCAGTGGCTCCCTGATGGCAACCGGGCGTGACCTGGATATTGCCATTGCCGGCGATGGTTGGCTGGCGCTGCAGGGCGCAACCGGGGAAGAAGTATTCAGTCGTGCCGGCAGTTTGCATATTGATGCCAATGGCCTGCTCAGGGCCGCGGGCGGTGAACTGGTGCTGGGCAATGGCGGGCCAGTGGCGCTGCCGCCCTTCGATAAGGTTCAGATTGGCGTGGATGGCACCATTTCCATTGTTCCCGTAGGGGGGCCGCCTGACCAGCTGGCGGAGATTGATCGCCTCAAACTGGTCAACCCGGCCCGGGACGCCCTTATGAAAGGCGAGGATGGCCATATCCGTCGCAAACCTGACATGGCGCTGGACGGCCCCGAGCCCGTGGACGCCACGGTGCGTGTGGAGCCGGGCTTCGTCGAAAGCTCCAACGTCAATGCCGTGGAAGAGATGATTTCCAACCTGCAGCTGGCCAGGCAATACGAAATGCAGGTCAAGGTCATGCGCAAAGCCGATGAGAACGCCGAAGTTTCGGCACGCCTTATGCAGAACCTCTAACAACGACACCCAATAACCGATATCGAGCCTGCGAGCGGCAATATGTCGCCGCCCCGCCGGGAGTGGCTCCAGGAGTAAGACAATGCATCCAGCACTTTGGGTCAGTAAAACCGGGTTGAGCGCACAGGACACCAAGATGTCCACCATTTCCAACAACCTGGCTAACGTGAATACCACGGGCTTCAAGCGCGACAAGGCTATGTTCCAGGACTTGTTGTATCAGGTGAAACGCCAGCCGGGCGGTCTCAACGGTCAGAATGCGGAGCTGCCATCTGGGTTGCAGTTGGGTACCGGTGTTCGCGTCGTGGGTACCGCCAAACAATTCACCCAGGGCAACCTGCAAGTGACTGATCAACCGCTGGATCTGGCAGTCAACGGCCGCGGTTTCTTCCAGATTCTCATGCCGGATGGTGATATTGCATACACCCGCGACGGTGAATTCCAGCTTAACGCCAACGGCGACGTGGTAACCCCTAACGGTTATCCGCTGGAGCCCAACATCAACGTGCCGGACAACACCACCAATATCACTATTGGTCGCGATGGTACGGTGTCCGTGGTGGTGGAAAACCAGGCCGAACCCATTGAGCTGGGCCAGTTGACGCTGGTTGACTTTATAAACCCGCAAGGGCTGCAGGCGATCGGTAGCAACTTGTTCCGTCAAACCAACGCCAGTGGTGACCCCCAGGAAGGTGAGCCCGGTATTGCCGGGCTGGGCACCATCGAGCAGGGGATGACGGAATCCTCCAACGTTGAAGTGGTTGAGGAGCTGGTCAACATGATTACCACCCAGCGGGCCTATGAAATGAACTCCAAAGTGGTGTCCACCACGGACCAGATGTTGCAGTTCATCACCAACAACATTGGTTAATGATGGTTACGGGTACGGGGGGACATAACATGACACAGACCAACCACCGCACAAACAAGGTCGGCCTGGTGTTACTGGTGCTGGCCATTCTCCAGGGCTGTACCGCCATGGACAGGCCCCGTCCCATGCCGGATGACCCTGCCTTTGCGCCGGTACGTCCGAGCGCCTTGATGCAGCGTGATGCCAGCACCGGGAGTATTTTTCAGACCAGTCGCAACTTCAATATCTACGGTGACACCAAGGCGTTGAATGTGGGTGATGTGCTGCTGGTAAACCTGCAGGAGTCCACCCGGGCCAGCAAATCGTCACAAAGCAGCATCAGCAAGGAAAGCGAGATCACCATGCGGGACGGCAGCTTGCTGGGTCGGACGCTGAATCTGGGTACCGGTGTTGGTATGGACCGGGACTTTTCCGGCCAGGCCGATGCAGGGCAGCGCAACAGTATGGTGGGCAGTATTACGGTATCCGTCATTGATGTACTGCCTAACGGCGTGCTGCTGGTGCGGGGCGAGAAGTGGCTGTCCCTGACCAATGGTGATGAATATATCCGCCTTACCGGCATGGTGCGCCCGGAAGATATTCGTCCGGACAACTCGGTGAGCTCAAACCGGATTGCCGACGCTCGTATCAGCTACGGCGGTACCGGCGACTTTGACCAGGCCAACCAGATGGGCTGGCTGTCCCGCTTCTTCAACAGTGAATGGTGGCCGCTATGAAGGCTCTGCGCATTGGACTATTGCTACTGGCCGGCCTGGTGGCTGCCGAGCCGGTGCTGGCGGATCGTTTAAAGGATCTGACCCGCATTCAGGGTGTGCGTAACAACCAGTTACTGGGTTATGGCCTGGTGGTGGGGCTGGACGGCACCGGGGACCGGACACCCTTCACCAACCAGACGGTTCGCAACATGATGAACCAGTTCGGTATTACCATTCCCGACGGTGTAAACCCGAATACCAACAACGTGGCTGCGGTAACCGTGCATGCCACCTTGCCGCCCTTTTCACGGCCCGGTCAGGAAATCGACATTACGGTGTCCTCCATCGGTAATGCGGGCAGCCTGCGGGGCGGCACCTTGCTGATGACGCCGCTGAAGGGTGCTGACGGTCAGGTCTATGCCATGGCCCAGGGCAGCCTGGTAGTAGGCGGTTTCGGTGCTGGCGGTGCGGACGGCTCGCGGATAACCGTGAATGTACCGAGCGTGGGCCGGATTCCCAATGGCGCCACGGTTGAGCGCGAGGTGATCTCGCCCTTCAGCAAGGGTGACACCATTACCTTCAACCTGCTACGACCGGATTTCACTACCGCCCGCCGAGTGGTGGAAGCCATTAATGATCTGTTGGGTGCCGACATGGCCTATGCCCATGATGCCACCTCCATCAGTGTGCGGGCACCGCGGGACCCTTCACAGCGGGTCAGCTTCCTGTCGATTCTGGAAAACCTCGAGGTAGCGCCCGCGGAGGAAGCGGCTCGAGTGGTCATTAACAGCCGCACTGGGACCATTGTGGTGGGGCAGCATGTGCGGGTAAGCCCTGCGGCGGTGACCCACGGTAATCTGACCGTGACCATTGAGGAAAATCCGGAGGCGGTGCAGCCCTTCCCGTTCACCGATGCTGATACGGTGGTATTGCCCCAGACCCAGATCACCGTCACCGAAGACCCGGCACGGATGTTCCAGTTCGGGCCAGCGGTAACACTGAACGATATCGTCCAGGCGGTAAACCAGGTGGGTGCTGCCCCCGGCGATGTCATGGCGGTACTGGAAGCGCTGAAACAGGCCGGCGCCTTGCGCGCTGAGCTGATCGTAATCTAGGTGACATCATGCAGCAGCCCATCAAACAAGCCAGCATCTATACCGACTTTGGCGGCCTCAACAGCCTGCGTGTGCAGGCACGAACAGACCGTGAGTCCGCCCTTGAACAGGTGGCCCGGCAGTTTGAGAGCCTGTTCCTGGGTGAAATGCTCAAATCCATGCGGGACGTCAACAAGGTGTTTGCGGAAGGCAATTACCTGAGCAGCAACGAATCTGAGTTCTATCAGGATATGTTTGACAGTCAGCTGACCCTGTCCATGACCGCACAGCGGGGATTCGGGCTCGCGGAGGCGCTGGTGGCGCAGCTCAGTCGTCAGATTCCCGGCATGGATACTGCTGGCCGGCCGACGGTTGGTCATCGCGCCAGTATTCAGGATTACGACCGTGGACTGCCGGTGTTGTCACCCCGGTTGCCGGAACAGGTGGCCGAGGTGGATCGGCTGTTGCGGGATTCAGTGCAAGACAAGGAGGCCGTCGAATCGGCCGGTATGCCTGAGCGTTTTGATTCACCCGCCGATTTTGTTGAAACCCTGATGCCCCTGGCCCGCAGAGTGGGGGATGAAAATGGTATCGACCCGCGTTTGATGATTGCCCAGGCGGCATTGGAGACAGGTTGGGGCCGTCACATGATCGAAGGCGCCGACGGTCAGCCCAGTTTCAACCTGTTTGGCATCAAAGCGGACCACCGCTGGCAGGGCGAGTCCGTCAATATTGCCACCACCGAGTTCCGTGGCGGCGTGGCCATGAGTGAGCGCGCCAACTTCCGCGCCTATGAGGATTACGAGGCCAGCTTCCGGGACTACGTCAGCTTCCTGCAGGACAACCCCCGTTATCGGGATGCCCTGGCAGTCGCAGATAACCCGGAGCTGTTTGCGGAGCATTTGCAGGCAGCAGGTTACGCAACAGACCCGGACTATGCGGCAAAAATTCGCCGCATCATGAACGGCCAACAACTGGCGGGGGCGGCTGAGCCCACCCTGGCCGCCGGTCCGGTTGGTAAGGAGTAAGGCGTATGGCAGGTTTGATCAATATCGGCTTGAGCGGTGTGCTGGCGCATCAACGCGCCCTGAACACGACCGGTAACAACATTACCAATGCCAATACCCCGGGGTACAACCGGCAGCAGGTCACTTTTAGCAGCAGCCCGGGCATTAACACCTCTGACGGTTCTGTGGGTACCGGTGTCAGCATCACCAACATCCGCCGCATTACCAGTGAGTTCATCACCAATCAGATGCGTGCGGACACCTCGTTGTTCAAAGAACAGGATGCTCTGCTGACGGAGTTGACTCGCCTGGACAATCTGTTGGGTGGCGAGGCGACAGGTCTTAGTGGTGTGCTTAATAATTTCTTCAGCAGTCTGCAAAGTGCGGCCGAAGACCCGGCCGCCATTCCCCAACGTCAGTTGGTGATGGCTGAGGCGCAATCGCTGGTCACCCGTTTCCAGTCCATGAACGCGCAGTTCATCCAGCAACGTCAGTCGGTAGACCAGCAGCTGGGCAACTCCATTTCTGAAATCAACGCGCTGGCAGAAGGTATTGCCCGGCTGAATGTGGCCATTTCGGAGTCTCCCGGCCTTGCGCAGGGTAAAGATCCCAACGGTTTGCTGGATCAGCGCGACGAAAAACTGCGTGAGCTGTCTGAACTGGTGCAGGTTTCCGTTATTCCCCAAGGGGGCGGCCAGGTCAATGTGGTCATTGGCAACGGTCAGGCGCTGGTGGTGGGAGACCAGGCATCCCGCCTGGCTATGCAAACCAGTAATACAGACCCGTTGAAAGTGGATCTGAGCCTGGTGATCAGTGGCCGCTCAGTGGTAGTCACCGACCAGATCAATGGCGGTAACATCGGCGGCCTGCTGCATTTCCGTGAAAACATGCTGGCGCCTGCACAGAGTGAACTGAACCGCATTGCTCTGGCTGTTTCAGACGAGGTCAACCGCCAGCATAAGCTGGGTATGGACCTGGATGGTCGCCTGGGTGGCGATTTCTTCAGCGACATCAATGAACGCGGGTTTATGCTTGGACGGGTTTTTGCGGACGCAAATAACGAGCCGCCCCGCAACCAGGTGCTTGGTGTCCGGATCACCGATACCAGCCTGCTTACCGGTGATCGTTATTCGCTGGAGTTGCGGGGGCCCACGGACAATGACTATGTCCTGCGAGACGTTGAAACCGGCAGGATCGTGCAGGAAGGCCGTATAGAGCCGACCCGTCCCGCTGAAATCTCCATGCCGGGTTTCTCAATTTTCCTGGAGTCCGGCACCTTCAAGCAGGGTGACAAGTTTCAGATCCGGCCTACCGAGAACGCTGCGGCGAACATGCAGCTGCGTATCGATCGTGAAGAGCGTCTGGCTTTTGCCGCCCCGGTTCAGGCAGAGGCGGATCTCGGGAATACCGGGTCAGGGCGCATATCTCAGGGCACCTTGTTTGATGTCACCAACCCCCTGACCAATAAAACCCTGGACCAGTACTCCGACCCGGGCCAACTGACGCCGCCCCTGATGGTGCGTTTCCTCAGCGAAACCACCTATGAAATTCTTGATGCCAGCGACCCGGCCAACCCCCGTCCTCTGAGTCCGCCGCTGAACAACCAGACCTTCCGGCCGGGTGTTACCAACAGCCTGTTTACTCCTGACAGCGGCGAGACGCTGGTGCGGATGACCGGCGATGCACTCAATGTCATCGGTGGTGCAGGCGGTAATGGTTATGATGCACAGTCAGTCACGGTAAGACGGGTTGACCCCCAAACCGGCCAAACCATCCAGCAAACCTTGAACTTCGTTGCAAATACGCCTGCCAGCGATATTGCCCGCCAACTCAGTGCGTTGGCCGGGGTGAATGCCAATGCCTACACCCAGGCCAGTCTGGACGGCTTGACGGCCAACGGTGCAGGTGACCTCAGCCTCACGGTGAACGGTGAAACGGTCAGTCTGACGGGGTTGCCGCCGGGCGCTCTCGATGGTGACAGCCTGGATGCGCTGGTGGACCAGCTTAACAGTAACGCGGTGTTGCAAGGGCAGGGCTTGCTGGCAGAGACTGATGGTGAGCGCATTTTACTGCGTTCATCTACCGGCGGCGATCTTGCCTTGACCATGGCAGCAGGCAACGGGCAGGTCACCAAGGTGTCGCCGTATGTCACCAGTGGTGATGTGGGGCCTCTGGCGCTGGATGCGGGTAACCCCCGCACCGTGGGAGGCTTTCTGGACGTCACCTTGTCCGACGGTGTCTCCCTGGTGGCGGACAACGACAACCTGTTTAACCAGGCACCCGTAGCAGACAGCAATTACCGGGGCTTCCAGTTTGAAATCAACGGTCGGCCGGCAGCCGGGGATATCTTCACCATTGGCTATAACGCCGAAGGCACATCAGATAACCGCAATGCACAGCTGCTGGCTGGATTGGGCAACAAGCAAACCATGAACAAGGGCGGCACCGCGACCTTCAGCGAAGCCTACGGCGGGGTGGTGGAAAAGGTGGGGGTGCGTACGCGCCAAAGTCAGCTCGACCAGTCGGCAAGCAAGGTGCTGCTAGAGCAAACCACGGCCCAGCGGGACTCCACGTCCGGCGTCAACCTTGACGAGGAGGCAGGTAACCTGATCCGTTTCCAGGCTGCCTATAACGCTTCCGCGAAAGTCATGAGCGTTGCCCAGGAACTGTTTACCACATTGTTGAATACGTTCCGGTAATACCGGTACAAGGTGACTGCCATGCGCATATCTTCACAACAGATCTTTACCAATGGCCTTAACCGCCTGCAGGACGTCAACGCACAGTTGAACAAAACCCAGCAGCAGATCTCCAGTGGCCGCAAGTTTCTCAGCCCCTCGGATGATCCGGTGGCGGCTGCGCGTGTCCTGCAGCTTGATCAACTCATTGCCCAGAACACCCAGTATCAGCGCAATGTGGACCTGGCGCAGAGCCGCCTGGAACGCGAAGAGGCAACCCTGACCGATATTACTCGTATCCTGCAAAGGGTGAGGGAGCTGACGGTGCAGGCCGGTAATGGCTCATTGTCCCCGGCTGACCGGGCCACCTTATCGGCCGAGCTGGAAGAGCGGGTGGAGCAGCTGGCTAACCTGATGAACACCAAGGATGCTTCTGGCGAGTACATCTTTAGTGGTTTCAAGGGCAAGCAGGCGGCGTTCGAGCAGAATGTTTCGGGCAACTGGGTCTATAAAGGGGATGAAGGGCAGCGTTTCCTCGATATAGACGTCAGTGTGCGGGTTGCTATCAGCGACAACGGCAAGAACCTGTTTGTTGATGTGCCCAGTAATCAGCCCACCTTTTTTACCGAGGCGGGGCCAGGCAACGGCGGGGTGCCGCCTGCGCAGATTTCCACCGGTATGGTGGTGGATCAGGCCACCTTTAATGACTTCTTTCCCCGTGACATGGTGGTTACCATTGAGGATGTGGGTGCCGGTAATTTCGAGTATGTGGTGACCGAGCGCCAGACCGGGAGAGAGTTGCAGCGTGATGCCTTTGTCAGTGGCGAGCCCATTGAAGTGCGCGGAATCCAGTTTGAGGTCATTGGCAGTCCGGTGGACGGTGACCAGTTCTTTGTCAAAACCTCGCAGAAGCAGGGCTTGCTGACAACCGTCGAAAAGCTGGTTTACGGGCTTAACAACATTCCCAAAACTGATGACGACGGCCGTGCCGCCTACGATGCAATGATTGCAGAGAGCCTGGAGAATCTGGGCAACGCCCTGGAAAACATTCTCCGGGTCCAGACCCAGATCGGTGGGCGGCTCAATGCCGTGGACAGCACCCGCGAGTTTCTCAAAGACTCCTCAGTGTTTGCAGAGAAAACCCGTTCAAACCTGCGTGATGTGGACTACACAGAAGCGGTAAGTCGTTTGAGCTTCCAGAGCTTTGTGCTTGAAGCTGCGCAACTTTCCTATGCACAGGTGTCCCGGTTGTCACTGTTTGACAGGCTGTAATTCCCTGTTGATTTCAGGAGAGGTGTCGGTATAATCCCGACACTTCTCAAGCACTGGGTAGCGGCCTGGTCTCCCCCTTGAGTCGGTAATTCGTGGCGGTGTGGTGAAATTGGTAGACACGACGGATTCAAAATCCGTTGCTGGAAACAGCGTGGCGGTTCGAGTCCGCCCACCGCTACCACAGCATAACAACCCTGGCCGGTGTCACTCGCGGGCTGGCGGCATTTGGACCACTTGCTTTCACCCTGTATAATCGCGCCTTCCGGATGGCCTTTGGTTGTGTCCGTCCACCCACTGTTCGCTTGAAGTTCATTCCATGAAAGTCGCCGATTTCCATTTTGATCTCCCGGACGAACTCATCGCCAGGTATCCGCTTGCGGAGCGTTCAGCCAGCCGTTTGCTGTGTTTGGATGGCCCTACGGGTGAGTTTCAGCATCGTCAGTTTCGCGATCTGTTGGCGTTGGTGCAACCCGGAGACCTGCTGGTGTTTAACGACACCCGGGTGATTCCTGCCCGGCTGTTTGGTACCAAATCCACCGGTGGCCAGGTTGAAATACTGATTGAGCGGGTCTTGGACGCAGACAGGGTGCTGGCGCATGTGCGTGCCTCCAAATCACCCAAGCCCGGGCAGCAGATTCTTCTGGCTGACGGCTCTGAACTGCAGATGCTGGAGCGCCGTGGCAGCCTTTTTCTGCTGGGTTACGAGGCACAAGAGTCTGTGCTGGAGCTGCTTGAGCGTATCGGGCATATGCCGCTGCCGCCCTATATGGAACGTGCCGATGAGCAGGGCGACCGCGAACGCTATCAGACGGTGTACGCCAAAGAGGCCGGTGCTGTAGCAGCGCCCACAGCGGGCCTGCATTTTGATGAGTCGCTGCTGGCCGAGCTGCAGGAAAAAGGTGCTGAACTGGCCTGGGTTACCCTGCATGTCGGTGCTGGCACCTTTCAGCCGGTCCGGGTGGAGCGGGTGGAAGATCACCAGATGCACGGTGAGATAGCCCGGGTGCCACCAGAAACCGTTGAAGCCGTTGCCCGGACACGGGCGCGGGGTGGTCGGGTGATTGCCGTAGGCACAACCTCTGTACGTTCTCTGGAATCTGCGTCAGCCGGTGGTGAGCTGCAGCCGTTTGAGGCGGAGACCCACATTTTTATCTACCCCGGATACCGTTTCCGCTGCGTGGATGCGCTCATTACCAACTTCCACCTGCCGGAATCCACACTGATCATGCTGGTGTCCGCTTTTGCGGGCTACGAGCCGGTAATGGCTGCGTATCGCGAGGCCGTGGCGCAGCGTTACCGTTTCTTCAGCTATGGCGATGCCATGTTCATCACCGGCCAGCAGCCGTCATTACAGGCAGCTGGCATGCAAACCACCTTTGCAGGAGACAGCCGTGACTGAGCGCTGCTTCATGTCTTTTGAAAAAATCACCACTGACGGCCGAGCCCGCCGCGGACGCCTGACATTTCCCCGTGGCACCGTGGAGACACCAGCCTTTATGCCGGTTGGCACCTACGGCACGGTCAAGGGCATGCTGCCAAGGGACATCAAGGAGATAGGCGCTGAAATCATACTGGGTAACACTTTTCACCTGATGCTGCGTCCCGGTACAGAGGTGATCAAGCAGCACGGTGACCTGCATGATTTTACCCAGTGGCAGGGGCCTATCCTTACAGACTCCGGCGGTTTTCAGGTGTTCAGCCTCGGGGATATGCGCAAAATCAGCGAGGAGGGCGTGGTCTTCCGCTCACCGGTTGATGGCTCGCCGGTAGAACTCAACCCCGAGATCGCCATGCAGGTGCAGCGGGACCTTGGATCGGACATCGTCATGATATTTGACGAGTGTACCCCGTACCCAGCTACCGAAAAGCAGGCCAAAGAGTCGATGGAGCTATCCTTGCGCTGGGCGGCCCGCAGTAAGGCGGCCCACGGGGATAACCCAGCGGCACTGTTTGGTATCGTACAGGGCGGTATGTACCCGGCACTGCGGGAACGCTCACTCGCAGGCCTGACGGAGATCGGTTTTGACGGCTATGCCATCGGCGGGCTGTCCGTCGGCGAGCCGAAAGAGGACATGATCCGTATCCTCGATACCTTGCCGCCGCTGATGCCGGAGGATCGTCCGCGCTATCTGATGGGCGTTGGCCGCCCGGAGGACCTGGTCGAAGCGGTTAGGCGCGGCGTGGACATGTTTGATTGCGTCATGCCCACCCGTAATGCCCGCAACGGCCACCTCTTTACCTCAACCGGCGTGATTAAAATTCGTAATGCCCGTCATCGGCATGACACAGGGCCACTGGATGATACCTGTGACTGTTACACCTGCCAGAATTTCTCGCGTGGATACCTGCATCACCTTGATCGCTGTGGGGAAATGTTAGGTGCGCAACTCAACACTATCCATAACCTACGGTACTATCAGAACCTGATGGCTGGATTGCGTGGGGCCATTGAAGCAGGTACATTGTGCAACTTTGTCGAAGACTTCTATGCCCGCAGAGGGCAGCCAGTACCGCCGCTGGCGGCGCTCTGAGGCTGATTTGATTCTTTTCTGACCAATAAGTGGAGTTCCATTGATGAAAGCAATTCGCAACCTTCTATTGATTGTGGCCGCTCTGATTCCCAGTCTGGCCTTTGCTCAGGATGCGCCGCAAGGCATGAGCGTTATGGGTCAGATTATCTTTTTCGGTGGTTTCATCCTGATTTTCTATCTGTTGATCTGGCGTCCGCAGTCCAAGCGTGCGAAAGAGCACAAGACACTGATGTCTGGTTTGAACAAGGGTGACGAGGTGGTTATCTCCGGTGGTCTGGCTGGCAAAATCACCAAAGTGGCTGATGACTTTATCGTGCTGGAAGTTGCCGACAAAGTAGAAGTAAAAGTGCAGAAAGTTGCCGTTGCGGTCGCACTGCCGAAAGGTACCCTGAAGGACGTTTAAATCCACAGCCCCGTTGCTCTGTAAAGGCACCTTATGCTGAACAAGTACCCAATCTGGAAAAACCTGGTGATCGTGCTCGCGATCACCATCGGTTTTATATACGCCCTTCCCAATCTGTATCCGGATGATTTCGCCATCCAGATTACAGGCGCCAGGGGCAGCACGGACGTTGACCAGCAGGTGCTGGACCGGGCTGTTGAGGCGATGGAAGCCGCCGGTATTCAGATCAAGGCTGCCGGTCTTGAGGATCGCAATGCGCTGATTCGAGTGGATAACTCAGATCAGCAGTTGCGGGCCCGTCCGATCGTGCAGGACGCTCTTGGGCGTGACTATCTGGTGGCGATCAATATGGCGCCCTCCACGCCCAACTGGCTGCGCAGCATTGGTGCCGGCCCTATGAAGTTGGGCCTGGACTTGCGTGGCGGTGTTCACTTCCTGCTGGAAGTGGATATGGAGAGCGCGCTGGAGCAACGGCTGGAAGTATATTCGTCTGACATCAAAGGTGCCTTGCGCAGTGATCGTATTCGCTACCGGGGCGGTGATGTGGGTGAGAACCGTACCATCGTATTGCAGTTTGTTGATGAGGGTTCCCGCGCAGACGCGTTTAACCTGATTCGTCGTAACTACAATGAGTTTCTGATGAACCAGCGTCGCGCCGGTGACGGTCAGTATGAGCTGGTACTGAGCCTGTCAGAGGCAGAGCTGCGTCGTATCGAAGACTATGCGGTAGAGCAGAACCTGACCACCATCCGCAACCGGGTTAACGAACTGGGTGTGGCGGAGCCACTGGTTCAGCGTCAGGGGCGGGATCGTATCATCGTCGAGCTTCCCGGTGTGCAGGATACAGCGCAGGCCAAGCGGGTACTGGGCGCCACCGCCAACCTGGAATTCCGTATGGAAGCCCGCCAGGATGCCCCTTCCGGTACCACTGAAGCTTTCAGCTTCCGGGATGACCCTAACCGTACCGCGCGCCTGGAGCGGGAAGTCATCACCACCGGTAACAGCGTTGCCAATGCCCAGCAGTCGTTCGACGAGAATGGTCGCCCGCAGGTCAACATCACGTTGGATGGCCCGGGTGGTGACATGATGAACCGGGCGACACGCCATAATGTCGGGCGCCGGATGGCTGTCGTGTTCATCGAGTTCCGCACGGTGGACGAAGAGCGCCAGGTGAATGGTGAAATCGAAGTGGTGCAGCGCCGTGAAGTGGAGCGGGGTATCATCAGTTTGGCCACAGTGCAGTCTGCGCTGGGCAGTAACTTCCGCATTACCGGTCTGGACTCTATACCTGAAGCATCTGAGCTTGCGCTGCTGTTGCGGGCAGGTTCCCTGGCTGCGCCCATGTACTTTGTGCAGGAGCGCACCATAGGTCCAAGCCTTGGTCAGCGTAACATCGAGGCGGGCTTCAAGTCGGTGGCCTTCGGCTTTATGTTGGTACTCATCTACATGGGGCTTTACTACCGGGTCTTTGGCCTGGTGGCAAACGTGGCACTGACGGTTAACCTGATGCTGCTGGTTGCCTGCATGTCCATCCTCTCCGCAACCCTGACCTTGCCTGGTATAGCCGGCATCGTTCTGACGGTCGGTATGGCGGTGGATGCCAACGTACTGATTTTTGAGCGTATCAAAGAGGAGCTGAGGGCAGGTGCGCCGCCGCAATCAGCGATCAACGCAGGTTATTCCCGTGCGCTGGTGTCCATCCTTGACGCCAACATCACCACCTTGCTGGTGGCGATCATTCTGTTTGCCATGGGCTCTGGCCCGGTCAAAGGCTTTGCCGTGACGCTTTGTATCGGCATTCTGACCTCCATGTTTACCGCTCTGGTGGTAAGCCGTGGCATGGTCAATCTGGTCTACGGTGGTCGCAAGGTTCGTAAACTTTCCATCGGACGGGGGCTCGCCCATGCTTGAGACGCCGCGTAAAACCATAGACTTTATGGCGATACGGAAGCTTGCTTCCGTAGTGTCCATCGTGCTGGTACTGGCATCCTTTGTGGTGCTGGGGGTGAAAGGGCTCAATCTGGGGCTGGACTTTACCGGTGGTACCTCGGTGGAGTTTGAGTATCAGGAAGCGCCATCCCTGGATGAGCTGCGCCAGACACTGTCAGATGCTGGGTACAGTGACTTTGTTGTGCAGAATTTTGGTGCTGATACGTCCGTACTCATTCGACTGCAGGAGTCTGATGACGATCAGCTGGCTAACCGCCTGACCGCGGACTTGCGCGCGGGCGGTGCTCAACTGGAGCTGGTCAGCTCTGAGTTTGTCGGTTCCCAGGTGGGTGACGAGCTGAAGGAAGACAGTGCCCTTGGTCTGCTGCTGGCGCTGGCTATCGTCCTCATTTATGTGGGTATGCGCTTCCAGTTCAAGTTTGGTATCGCTGCCGTCATGCCGCTGGCCCATGATGTCATTATCATCCTGGGCATCTTTGCCTTGTTCCAGTGGACGTTCGATCTCAGCGTGCTGGCTGCTTTGCTGGCGGTCATCGGTTACTCCCTGAACGATACCATCGTGGTAGCGGACCGGATTCGTGAGAATTTTCGCAAGATCCGCTCCGATGATCCCGAGTATGTGATCAATACGTCCATCACCCAGACCATCAGCCGAACCATCAACACCTCCGGTACCACCCTGGCGGTACTGATCTCGCTGTATCTGTTTGGCGGTGAGGCCATCAATAACTTCGCCATCGCGCTGATTATTGGTGTTGTGGTGGGTACTTACTCCTCCATCTATGTCTCAGCGAGTTTGCTGGTTGTGCTCGGTGTGACCCGGGAAGATCTGATCGTTCCTGTGAAGGAAGGTGCAGATGGTGAGCAGCCCGAGCAAGAGCAGCCGCCAGAGTGGCTCAATCGGATGTGAGTGCTGAAGCAAAAAAACGGTGCCTTAAGGGGCACCGTTTTTTTTGGGTCGACTTAAAACGTGCTCAGCGTGGCAGGCGGCCGCGGAACGGATGTAGCAGTTTGAGCACTTCCTTGAACAGTTTGGGGTTGGCAACCACAAGTTGGCGTGCATCCTGAGAAGATGGGTTGCCGGCAAAGTCACCGCTCAGGGCGCCTGACTCATTGGTCAGTAGCAGGCCGATGGCCATGTCAGTGGGCTCCGGCCGTGAGATTACCGCGGCATCGAGCAGGCCGGCACAAACTCTGGCGATATCCAGAACCGTACAGCCGGTGCTTCTGACGTGCTGTGTTTCCTGACCCAGAGCTACCAGCAGTTCACCCCATACCAGCGGGCTGTCGCCCACCTTCACTTGAGTCAGTGCATTGGTAACCAGCGTGACCTGGTTCAGGGCGCGCATTTCATTGCAGCGGACCCGTCGGCTGTTGAGGGCGGCACCATGGCCACGGCTTGCAGAGTATTCTTCGCCGGTAACAGGGTTGATCAGCACCAGGTGCTCAGCGCGGTTATTGCGTTTCTGCAGCAGGGCGAGGGCAAACTCAGGCAAACCCCGGATAAAGGCTTCCCGGCCGAGTACCGGAAAGATGTGCCAGCTGTTCTCATGGCCGCCTGCGTCGATATCGTAGAGCGGGGCAATGTAGAAATCCTTGTAGGCTTTCTGCAACTGCTCAGTAAAGTTGGCCTGGATGGACAGTTCAACCTTGTTAAGCTGTTGGTTCAGGGTATCACGGTCCTTGCTGTTGGCGTCTTGACGCTCAAAATGCGCTTTCAGATAGTCCGCGCCCTGGCGCGCAATGCGCAGAGCCATTTTGATTGCTGGTTGCATAGGGTATTCGCCTGAGAATGTTAGAGAACGTCCGGTATTGGGGAGGGGCTCCCCGCAGGATAAGGCGAACGATGATACCAGAAGCCGGCGATGGCATGAATGATTTTGATGTCCGTGAAGACCGCAAGGTGGGTAACTTTGTTATGATGCCGCCTCGAATTTCCCCGTGTGCAGGGTACTGAAGTGAATGATATAGCTCCACACCTACGTATTGTCCTGGTGGAAACCACCCACGCCGGTAATATTGGTGCTGTTGCAAGAGCCATGAAAAACATGGGCTTGCGTAATCTTTGGTTGGTTAATCCCCGCAGCTTTCCCAGCGAGGAAGCGGTGGCCCGTGCCTCCGGTGCGCTGGACGTGCTGGATAGCGCCATTGTGGTGAGCACGCTGGATGAGGCGCTGGCTGATTGCGCCCTGGTTATGGGCACCAGTGCGAGGGGCCGAAAGGTGCCCTGGCCTGTCATGAACCCCCGGGAGGCGGCCCCTCAGGTGTTGGCAATGGCGGGGCAAGGGCAGGTGGCGCTGGTGTTCGGGCGCGAAAGTAATGGGCTCAGTAATGAAGAGCTGCAGCGTTGTCATTATCATATCCATATACCCACTAACCCGGATTACAGCTCCTTGAACCTGGCCATGGCAGTGCAGGTTATCAGCTACGAGTTGCGTATGCTGACGCTGGCACAGCAAGATGCTGAGCAGGCGCCGCTATTGTCGCCTGACAGCTCGGGATGGGATGTCCCGCCTGCCACAGTGGAGCAGTTGGAAGGCTTTCTTCAGCACCTTGAACAGGTGCTGGTGGAGGTCGGTTTCCACCGCCAGGATAACCCGCGCCAGTTAATGACGCGATTGCGGCGATTGTTTCAACGCACGCGGTTGGATCAGATGGAAGTAAACATCCTGCGGGGGATCCTGACAGCGGTCCGTGGTCGCAAGTAATCGGTGAATACTTGATCAAATTAGTAGGTTAATCCATAATCCCAAGGTTGATGACAAGGCTGACGCCGGGACTTATTCCATGCGACTCACCACCAAAGGCCGCTATGCGGTTACGGCAATGCTCGATCTTGCGCTGCACGCGGATCAGGGGCCCGTTAGCCTGGCTGACATTTCCGCTCGCCAAGGCATTTCGCTGTCCTATCTTGAGCAGCTGTTTGCCCGACTGCGCCGTGAAAAGCTCGTGATGAGTGTGCGTGGCCCAGGTGGGGGTTATCGCCTGGGGCGGGCTCATGAGCATATCTTCATTTCCCAGGTGGTGGACGCGGTTAACGAGTCCCTCGATACCACCCGGTGTCACAGCAAAGGGGATTGCCAGAGTGGTGAGAAGTGTTTGACTCACCATCTGTGGTCAGATCTCAGTGAGCGTATCCACAATTTTCTCAGCGAGATTAGTCTCGCAGACCTGATGCGTAATCGTGAGATTCAGGTTGTGGCTGCCCGCCAGGACGGGCGTCAGCGTCAGGGTGAAAACTCGCAGCCCATCAATACCGAGCGTTTAACTTCCAAAGTTCCAGTCTGAAGTCGCCATGAAAAAACCTGTTTATCTTGATTACGCGGCGACCACACCGGTCGACCCTGCGGTTGCGGATGCCATGGTCGCGCACCTCACCCTTGATGGTGTGTTCGGCAATCCGGCATCCCGCTCTCACGCCTATGGCTGGCAAGCTGAAGCTGCAGCAGAAGGCGCGCGAGGTGAAGTAGCAGCCCTGATTGGCGCCGATCCCCGGGAAATCGTCTGGACCTCCGGTGCAACGGAATCCAATAACCTGGCGCTGAAAGGTGTCATGGAAGGGCAGGCGCCGGGGCATATTGTTACCTCTGCCATTGAGCATAAGGCGGTTCTGGATACCTGCGCCTGGTTGGAAACTCAGGGGCATCAGGTGACTTACCTTGTGCCTGATGCTGAGGGCTGTATAACCCGTGCCCAGGTGGAGGCGGCCCTTACCGGAAATACCCGTCTGGTCAGTCTGATGCTGGTGAATAACGAGCTCGGGGTAGTGACGGATGTGGCCTCTATTGGGGCCATGTTGCGCGAGCGAGGGGTGCTGTTTCATGTGGATGCCGCTCAGGCTGCCGGGAAAATGCCGGTAAGTGTCAGCGGGCTGCAGGTGGATCTTATGTCATTCTCGGCCCACAAAGTCTATGGGCCGAAAGGGGTTGGGGCGCTGTATGTGCGACGATCACCCGATGTTGTGGTACGCCCCCAAATACACGGCGGCGGCCACGAGCGCGGCATGCGCTCGGGCACGTTGGCCACGCACCAGTTGGTGGGGATGGGGGCGGCTTTTGCGCTGGCGGCGGAGCATTTGTCTGTGGAGGCTGAGCGCCTCGAGCAGTTGCGCACACGCTTTCTCGATACCGTGTTGGCGGTTCCCGGTGTGGTTCTGAATGGTTCTGGCGCGGCCCGGGTGCCAGGTATCATGAATCTGTCCTTTGAGGGGCTGGAAGGGGAGGCACTGATGCTTGGCCTGCGGGAACTGGCAGTGTCGTCCGGCTCGGCCTGCGCTTCTGCATCGCTGGCGCCGTCCTATGTGCTCAAGGCCCTTGGCCGCTCTGATGAGCAGGCCCATAGCGCGTTGCGCTTCTCCTTTGGGCGCTTTACCACGGAGGCAGAGGTGGGCTTTGCGGCAGGCTTGGTGGCGCAGGTGGTAGTACAACTACGTAACGCGCGAGGGAACCGGCGCGCACTGTGACTGTCTTCGGTAGGCAGTGGGCGTTAACCTGCGTATAATCGCAGGCCTGAAATTTGCCCATAAACTCTAACTGGAGAAAGCCCATGTCTGTTGAGCGCACGCTCTCTATCATCAAGCCGGATGCTGTTGCCAAGAACGTGATTGGCGAGATCTACAGCCGCTTTGAAAAAGCAGGTCTGAAAATTGTCGCTGCCAAAATGGCTCACCTGACTCAAGAGCAGGCTGAAGGCTTCTACGCTGAGCACAAAGAGCGCCCGTTTTTCGGTGACCTGGTTGCGTTCATGACTTCTGGTCCGGTCATGGTGCAGGTTCTGGAAGGCGAGGGTGCTATTCTGAAGAATCGCGACCTGATGGGTGCTACCAACCCGAAGGAAGCCGCAGCTGGCACTATCCGTGCGGATTTCGCATCTTCCATCGATGCCAACGCAGTTCACGGTTCTGACTCCGCTGCTTCCGCTGAGCGCGAAGTGGCCTACTTCTTCAACGACAATGAGATCTGCCCACGCGGCTGATTGCAGTTGAAGGTGTAGTATAAAGAGGTGTGGCAGGTGACCGATGGCCTGCCACCCCTGAATACCCCGCCCTGTCGGGGTATTCGCATTGGCTATTTGATTGAGGTTAGGGCATGAACACGTCCGCGGAAAAAGTAAATCTGTTGGGACTTCCCAAGCACAAGCTGGAGGCGTTCTTTGAGTCGCTTGGCGAAAAGAAGTTTCGTGCCACGCAGCTGTTGCAGTGGATGCATCAACGGGGCGTTGATGACTTCGATCAAATGTCCAATGTCAGCAAGGCATTGCGGGATAAGTTGAAGGATGTTGCTGAAATTCGCGGTCCGGAGGTCATTTATGATGAAACCTCCAAGGACGGCACCCGCAAGTGGGTGATGCGGATGGATAACGGCAACAGCGTCGAAACCGTGCTGATTCCGGATGGCCAGCGTGGCACTCTGTGTGTGTCTTCGCAAATCGGCTGCAGCCTGGATTGTACCTTCTGCTCCACCGGCAAACGTGGGTTCAATCGCAACCTCACTGCGGCTGAAATCATCGGTCAGCTCTGGGTCGCCCGTCGTTCCTTTATGCCTTTTGACCATGGCAGTGACAGGCCCATTACCAACGTGGTGATGATGGGCATGGGGGAACCACTGCTTAACTTCGACAACGTTGTCGATGCCATGAACCTGATGATGGAAGACCTGGCCTATGGCATTTCCAAACGTAGGGTTACCCTGAGTACGTCAGGGGTTGTGCCCGCGCTGGACAAGCTGGGTGAGGTTACCGATGTTTCATTGGCAATTTCTCTGCATGCACCCAATGATGAACTTCGTAACCAGTTGGTTCCGTTAAACAAAAAATATCCAATCGCTGAATTGCTGGCGGCTACCAAACGTTATCTTTCAGGCTTGTCGGACAAGCGTAAAGCGACCATCGAGTATACGGTGATTGAGGGTGTCAATGATAAGCCCGAGCATGCCCAGCAGTTAGCCAAACTGTTGCGCGATTTGCCGTGCAAGATCAACTTGATTCCCTTCAACCCGTTCCCGGAGAGTGACTTCCGGCGCCCCAGCATGAATGCAACCCGGCGGTTCCAGAACATTCTTAATGAGGCTGGCTATGTCACTACCATCCGCACAACCCGCGGTGATGATATTGATGCGGCCTGCGGCCAGCTGGTTGGCAGGGTCGAGGATAAAACCCGGCGCAGCCAACGCTATATCCAGGTGACACAAGTCGCATCGTGACAGAGGCTTTAAGGGACAGGGTTTGAACCGGCGGTCGGGAGACATGTTCATGACGTTACAACAAGAAGGTTCCCAGGGCGTGAGACAAATCAACGTAGTTAAAGTCTGGTTGCTGGCTATCACTGTGACAGCGCTGGTGGCTATTAGCGGCTGTGTAACAACCACCGATAACCCTTTTGCGCGGGAAGTTGATCGCCAAAAGGCGGAGGAGAACTTTGTCCAGCTTGGCCTGGCCTATATTGCTCAGGGTAATCTGGATCGCTCACGCTTCCATCTCAACCGTGCACTTGAAATCAACCCCCGCAGTGCCGGTGGGTTGTCGGCAATGGGCTTACTGTATCAGCTTGAGGGTGAACCTGAACTGGCTGAGGAAAAGTTCCGGGAATCTCTCCGTCACGACCCCAACTTCACCCGCGGCCGGGTATTCTACGGTGCCTTCCTGTTCGGCGACCAACGCTTCAACGACGCCCGGGACCAGTTTGCTCGAGCGTCACGGGATACCGGCTACAGTGATCGGGCGGCGGTTTTCTTCAACCTCGGGCGTGTGGAGCAGGAACTGGGCAACAGGGAGGCCGCGGCTCAGGCGTTCAGGCGTGCCACTGAGCTTAACCGTAATGATGCCCGGTCATTGCTGGCACTGAGTTCTTTGCTGGTGGACATGGGTGACTACGCTGGCGCTGAGCGTCCCTATGGCCGGCTGGTGGCGCTGATCCAGAATAATGCACAGTTGAATCACTCAGCCCAGAGCCTGTGGACCGGCATTCGCCTTGCCCGTCATCAGGGCGATCTGGATCGTGAGGCCTCTCTGGCCCTGATGTTGCGGAATGGCTTCCCCGAGTCCGCGGAATTACAACAATACAGAGCGCTAGCACGTAATGACTAACGATGAGTCGCAGCAGTCAGCATCAACCGGCGGCCCGTCCGTTGGCCAGCGATTGAAGGACGCCCGGGAAAAGGCGGGTTTAAGCCTTGCCGATGTTGCCGAGCATCAGCACCTGCGGGTTTCAGTAATACAGGCTATTGAAAATGGCTGGTACGAACGCATCGACAGTGAGCTGTTCCTGAAAGGCTACGTGCGTGCGTATGCCGGTCAGTTGGGATTGCCTGCCGATGCCATGATTGCAGACCTGAACCAGGAGCTGGAACCGCGCCGTCAGGCCGAAGAGCAGGCGCAGGAGAATCACCCACTCAAACACATTGAGCGCCGCCGTGACCGAAAGCGGAAGATGGCCCGGGTTATTCTGATTGCATTCTGTATTGTCGTGCTTGCACTGTTGGCCAGTTATGTTTTTGAGGGCACCGTTGATGCCGATCGTGAGCTTGGCGCTGATACCGCTTATGACGTCGCTCCGGCTCAGAACGGCGTAACGGAAGATCTTGATCTGTACCAGCCGTCCACGGTTCCGCTGGAGCCTGAGAATGTTCCGGTGCAAAGTGATGAACCCGTGATGAACGGCGAGGCCGCTGAAGGTGTTGATGAGGTGGCACCACTGGCTGCGCCTGAACCGGCCCCGGTCGATAGTCAGGAGCTGGCTACGATGCCTGAGCCGGTAAGTAATGACTCGACCCTGACCATCAGTTTTTCCGGTGATTGCTGGGTGTCTATACGGGATGCTAACGGTGAAAGCCTTGTCTCAGCCCTGCAGCAGGCGGGCAGCACATTGAATGTGGCTGGCGAGGGGCCCTTCACCATTGTCCTGGGGGCGGTGAGCGAAGTGAGCGAGCTGCTTCTTGACGGTGAACGCATTGATCTTTCCCGGTTCCGGGCGGTCAACAATCGTGTTTCAGCCCGCCTGGGTGGCTAACCCCGGCATGACGGATTTTTTTCATTAACGCGCAGGCAACAGATAACTATTATGAAGCAGGAATCTCCAATCAAGCGTCGTAAATCACGGCAGATCATGGTTGGTAACGTGCCGGTTGGCGGCGATGCACCCATCGCGGTCCAAAGTATGACCAATACCGACACCTGTGATGTGGCTGCGACGGTAGGACAGATCAGGGCCCTGCAGGATGCAGGTGCAGACATCGTAAGGGTGTCTGTCCCCACCATGGAGGCGGCAGACGCCTTTGGTGCCATCCGTGCACAGGTTGGCGTGCCTTTGGTGGCAGATATTCACTTTGACTACAAGATTGCCCTGCGTGTTGCTGAGCTGGGCGTGGACTGCTTGCGCATCAACCCCGGGAACATTGGCCGTGAGGACCGGGTTTCGGCGGTGATTAGTGCCGCCAGGGATCGTGGTATTCCCATCCGTATTGGTGTTAATGCCGGTTCGCTGGAAAAAGACTTGCAGAAAAAGTACGGCGAACCCACCGCGGAGGCGCTGGTTGAGTCCGCCATGCGGCATATTGATATTCTCGATCGCCATGACTTCCAGAACTACAAAGTGAGCCTGAAGGCCTCTGAGGTTTTCATGACCGTCGCGGCTTACCGGTTGATTGCCAGCCAGATTGAGCAGCCATTGCATCTGGGAATTACCGAGGCTGGTGGTTTCCGCTCAGGTACCGTCAAATCGTCCATCGGGCTTGGCATGCTGCTGATGGACGGCATCGGCGACACCATCCGTGTGTCCCTCGCGGCCGACCCGGTACAGGAGATCAAGGTAGGCTATGACATCCTGAAAAGCCTCCGGCTTCGCAGTCGGGGAATCAACTTTATCGCCTGTCCCAGTTGCTCCCGGCAGAATTTTGATGTGATCGGAACCATGAATGAGCTGGAGGCCCGACTGGAGGATGTCAACACCGCGCTGGATGTTGCCATCATCGGCTGCGTCGTTAATGGCCCCGGCGAGGCTAAAGAAGCAGATATCGGGCTGACGGGGGGATCGCCCCGCAACCTGTTTTATGTTGGTGGTAAACCGGACCAGAAGCTGGACAATGACAATCTGGCCGCTGACTTGGAACGTCTCATCCGGGAAGAGATTGCCCGGCGCGAAAAGTCTCAGGATGCGGTGATCGCCCGCTCCACAGATTAGTAACAACACCCCCATTACAGTAAGGCATTACCTTGGCAAAGATTCAGGCAATCCGGGGCATGAATGACATTCTCCCGGCCCAGACACCGACCTGGCAGTATCTGGAACGCACCGTAAGGACGCTGCTTCATAGCTACGGCTACAGCGAGATCCGTATGCCCGTCGTGGAGCAAACGGAGCTGTTCAAGCGTTCCATCGGCGAAGTCACCGACATCGTTGAAAAAGAGATGTACACCTTTGAGGACCGCAACGGTGACAGCCTGACCCTGCGCCCAGAAGGGACGGCCGGCTGCGTACGTGCGGCGGAAGAGCACGGTCTGTTGTTCAACCAGACCCGTAAGCTCTGGTATACCGGGCCCATGTTTCGGTATGAGCGGCCACAAAAAGGGCGCTACCGCCAGTTCCACCAGATCGGTGTAGAATGCTTCGGCATGACCGGCCCGGACATAGATGCCGAGTTACTGATTATGACCGCCCGATTGTGGCGTGCGCTGGGTTTGGCGGACAACGCCAGGCTGGAAATCAACTCCCTGGGCACCGCTGAGGCACGCAAGCAATTCCGTGATGCCCTGGTCAGCTACCTGTCCCAGTATCGGGATAAGCTGGATGAGGACAGCCGTCGGCGGCTCGACAGCAACCCTCTCAGGATACTGGACAGCAAGGACGCCAATACCCAGGCGCTGTTGGCTGATGCGCCAGCGCTGGCAGACTTTCTTGATGATGATTCGAAGGCCCACTTTGAGCGTCTGAAAGTCCTGCTCGACAATGCAGGCGTTAGCTATACCGTCAACCCCAGGCTGGTCAGGGGTCTCGACTATTACGGCAAGACGGTGTTTGAGTGGATAACCGAGAGCTTGGGCGCCCAGGGCACTATTTGTGCCGGTGGCCGCTATGATGGGCTGGTGGAGCAGTTGGGTGGGCGGTCTACCCCTGCGGTGGGCTTTGCGATGGGGGTTGAGCGGCTGATTTTGTTGCTGGAGACGCTTGAGCTGGTGCCTGCTGAGGTAAATGATGACGCCGATATTTACCTCCTGGCGATGGGTGAGCGGGCTGAGCAGCAGCTGTTGGTGTTGGCGGAAAGCCTGCGGGATGCTTTGCCCGGCCGCAGCGTAGTGACACATTGTGGCGGCGGTAGCTTTAAGAGCCAGATGAAAAAGGCAGACCGGAGCGGTGCACGCCTGGCCCTGATTATCGGTGACAATGAACTGGATAACGGCGTAGTGACGGTCAAACCGCTGCGGGGTGGTGAGCAGCTCGAAGTGCCGCTGGCGAACCTGTCGAACACCATCACCGAAGCTTTTGATAACGCCTAATTAACGGATAACCATTACTGACGGGAGTCAACATGGCAGAACTGCGTACTGAAGAAGAACAAATTGCCGCCATCAAGGAATGGTGGAAAAAGAACGGCAGCTCACTGTTGATCGGTGTGGGTGCGGCCCTGGCTATCGTATTTGGCTGGCAGGCTTGGCAGAACCATCAGCTTGAGCAGCAAAGCCAGGCCGTTAGCCAGTTCCAGAATCTGCTGAATGCCCTGGAAAACCAGGACGGCAGCGAGCGGGCTGACTCAGTAGCCTATATTGCCGGCCAGCTGAAGGATAATCACAGCAAGAGCGCTTATGCGGTCTACGGATCTCTGATTCTAGCGCAACAGCAGCTGGTGGAGCGGGAAGACCCTCAGGCTGCTATTGAAACCCTGCAGTGGGCTCATGGCCGCGCCTCCGGTGCGCTGGGTCTGCTGACACGGCAGCGTCTGGCACAGGCGCAGTTTGCTGCCGGTGACGGCGAAGCAGCATTGGCAACCTTGCGTGGTGTCAGCGATGCTGGCGCCTTTGCCTCCCTTTACGCTGAACTTGAGGGTGACATTCTCCGGGCTCAGGGTGACCGGGACGGCGCCCGCCGTGCGTATTCTGTTGCTCGTGAGTCTCTGCGTGAGGATGACCGCAACCCAATTCTTGACCTGAAACTGGCAGATCTGGCAGTCGGGGAGGACGTTTGATGCCTGCTGGCCTGACGATGACCAGACTGCGCTTGCTGGCAGGCATGCTCCTGGTTGGGCTACTGCTGGGTGGCTGTGGAAGTCGCAACCTGATCGAGCAACCGGCCCCGGTGCCGGAGATCGACGCCGAGGTTGCCATGAAAACCGTCTGGCGGATGTCGGTGGGTAAAGGGCATCAGGGCCAGTTTCTCTATCTTGAGCCGGTAATTCTGGATGACATCCTGTATGTGGCGTCTGCCAACGGCGTGGTGGTAGCCGCAGCCATGGAATCAGGGGATGTCCAGTGGCGTCGCAATCTGCGCACGGGAGTGATGTCTGGTGTTGGCGGCGACGACCAGCAGGTTTACGTCACCACCCGCAACGCGGAACTGGTGGCGCTGTCACGGGAAACCGGGGAAGAGCGCTGGCGCGCGTCGTTGCCGAATGAATCCATGGCTGCGCCGGGCTCCAATGGCAGTGTAGTGGTGGCCCAGACTATTGATGGCAAGGTGTTGGCTTTTGACACGCGCACGGGTAACCGTCGTTGGCAGTATGACGGTGTGGTGCCGGTGCTGAGTTTTCGCGGCACGGCAACGCCGGTAGTGGGTAACGATCTGACCCTGCTGGCGTTTGCTTCCGGCCAGTTGTTTGCAGTGAGTTCCGACACAGGCCAGCCTGCGTGGCAGTATGCCGTGGGCGAGCCCCGGGGGCGTACTGAGCTTGAGCGTTTGGTGGATGTGGATGGCACACCCCTGGTGCGGGGTAATGTGGTCTACGTGACGGGTTACCAGGGGCGTCTGGCGGCCCTTGATCGCCGCACAGGTCGTGAGTTCTGGAGTCGTAATGTCTCCAGTCTTCAGCCACCCGTGCAGGTTGCCGATACGCTGTTTGTGGCCAGTGCCAATGGGGACATAGTCGCCTATGACGAGGCGACACGCAGAGAGCTCTGGCGCCAGGATCAGTTGGCGTGGCGGCAGCCGACCGCTATGGTCGAGATTGATGATTACTTGCTGGTGGGCGACTTTGAGGGGTTTGTGCATGTGATGTCCAAATCCAGCGGGCGTCTGGTTGGGCAGCGCCAGTTTGATGCCCGGGGTGTGCGCGCGTCTCTGATGCGCTGGAACGACTATATTGTGGTGTATGGCAACAGCGGTGTCCTTCGGGTTGTCCGCCTTGGCAAACCGTCACTGTTTGATTTCTTCAGGGAGTCGCTGGTTGACTGATTGTCAGCCAGCACCCCGTTTCCGGTATCCGTTATGACGCCAGTAATTGCCCTAGTCGGGCGCCCCAATGTGGGCAAATCCACGCTCTTTAATCAGATGACCCGCTCCCGTGATGCACTGGTGGCTGACTTTCCCGGGCTGACCCGGGACCGCAAGTACGGCGAGGGCAACTACGAGGGGCGCAAGTTCATCGTCGTTGATACCGGCGGCCTGGCGGGAGATGAAGACGGTATTGATGCGGAAATGGCGAAGCAGTCGCTGCTGGCCATTGAAGAAGCCGATATTGTGTTGTTTCTCGTTGACGGTCGTGCAGGCTTGACTGCGGGCGACGAGCTTATTGCCGATCATCTGCGCCGCTCAGGTAAATCCGCACACCTGGTCGTCAACAAGACGGACGGTCAGGACCCGGATGTCGCATCGGGTGATTTCTTCCGGCTCGGCTTCGAATCCATGTTCCAGATCGCCGCTGCTCACAACCGGGGTATCCGGTCACTGCTTGAGGCCTTGCTGCCCAGTGCAGAGGAGGTAGCAGAGCAGGATCGTGCCGATCGCTACCCGGGTATCCGTATTGGCATCGTGGGGCGGCCAAATGTTGGCAAATCCACGCTGGTTAACCGGTTGTTGGGCGAAGACCGTGTAGTGGTCTATGACATGCCCGGCACCACCCGGGACAGTGTATACATCCCCTACGAACGGCAGGGGCAGCAATATACGCTGATCGATACGGCAGGGGTCCGTCGCCGCAAGAACGTTAAGGAAGTGGTGGAGAAGTTCTCCATCATCAAGACGTTGCAGGCTATTGACGACGCCCATGTAGTGATTCTGGTGATCGATGCCCGGGAAGGGCTGGTGGATCAGGATCTCCATCTGGTGGGCTTTGTGCTGGACGCCGGACGCTCTCTGGTGATTGCTATCAATAAGTGGGATGGCATGGACGGTGAGGAGCGGGCCAAGGTCAAGGAGCAGGTGATGCGTCGCCTGGACTTCCTTGACTACGCGGACAAGCATTATATTTCCGCCCTGCATGGCTCCGGTGTGGGACTGCTTTATGATTCGGTCGCTGACTGCTATGAGTCCGCCATGGCCAAGTGGCAGACCAACCGGCTGACGGAAATCCTGCAAGATGCAGTAGCCCAGCATCAGCCTCCGATGATTCACGGGCGCAGGATCAAGCTGCGCTATGCCCATCAGGGCGGCTCCAACCCGCCGATTATCGTGGTGCATGGCAATCAGACTGACGCACTGCCGGGTGCTTATCGCCGTTATCTGGAGAATACCTTCCGCAAGGTATTGAAAGTGAAGGGTTCGCCTATCCGGTTTGAGTTCCGGTCCGGGGAGAACCCCTACGCCAATAAAGTGGACAGGCTGACCCCGCTGCAAAAAGTGAAAAAGCAGAAGCAGGAAGCCAGTTTCAAAAAGCCGAAACAACGGATGAAGAGCAAGAAAAAGAAGTAACCGTGCAGACAAAAAAGCGAACCCAAGGGTTCGCTTTTTTGTGGGGGCAACCCTCTGTTGTGGCAAACCTCAGTGGGAGGCGCTGGCTTTCGCGTGAGCTTCCTCAACCTGCTTGGCCTGCACCGCCGTGAGGGCAATGGTGAAAACGATATCATCCACCAGTGCACCGCGGCTCAGGTCGTTGACGGGCTTACGCAGGCCCTGCAGCATGGGGCCAATGCTGATGACATTGGCGCTGCGCTGCACCGCTTTGTAGGTGGTGTTGCCGGTATTCAGGTCCGGGAAGATAAATACCGTTGCCTTACCGGCCACCGGACTGTCCGGGGCTTTGCTGCGGGCCACACTTTCAATAGCTGCGGCATCGTATTGCAGGGGGCCGTCGATAATCAGGTCAGGCCGCAGTTCACGGGCGATACGGGTGGCTTCCCGCACCTTGTCAACGTCCTGGCCGCTCCCGGACTCGCCGGTGCTGTAGCTGATCATGGCGACTTTGGGGGTGATGCCGAAGGTGGCAGCTGACTCGGCGCTCTGAATGGCAATATCTGCCAGCTCCTCGGCGTTGGGGTCAGGGTTGATAGCGCAGTCGCCGTAGACCAATACCTGTTCGGGCAGGCACATGAAAAACACTGATGACACTACCCGCGCACTTTCATGGGTTTTGATGAGCTGCAGGGCTGGGCGCACTGTGTTGGCGGTGGTATGTACGGCGCCAGATACGAGGCCGTCCATCTCGTCCAGTGCCACCATCATGGTAGCCAGTACGACATTATCCTCCAACAGGGCTTCGGCCATGTCTGGTGCCAGACCCTTGTGCTTACGCAGCTCCACCATGGGCGCTATGTAGCGTTGCCGAACATCCTGGGGATCAATAACCTCAAGATCTGCTGGCAGCTCCAACCCCTGTGACTGGGCAACCCCGGCAATCTCCTCACGGTTACCAATCAGCACACAGCGGGCAAGCCGCCGCTCATGGCAAATGATGGCTGCCTGAACCGTGCGTGGTTCATTGCCCTCAGGCAGGACGATGCGTTTATCCGCTGCGCGCGCGCGCTCTGAAAGCTGGTAACGGAAGGCCGGCGGCGACAGTCGTCGCTCGCGGTCAATCCGCAGGTGTTGCTGCAACCAGTCGACATCCAGTGCGTCAGCAATGGCTTCCATTACCTTTTCGATGCGGTCGATGTCATCATCGGGCACTTCTGCAGAGAGACTGGCAAGCTGAAACGCGGTCTCATAGGTGTTGGCATCGGTCTGTAACACCGGCAGGCCGGTGTTCAGTGCCGTATGGCAGGCGCGGATGGTGCGCTCATCCGGCGTCAAGCCACCGGTCAACAGCAATCCCGCCAGGGGAACACCATTGAGTGCCTTCAGCGCGGTGGTAACAATAATGTCTTCGCGATCTCCGGGGGTGACGACCAGTGTGCCTGGGCGCATGGTCTCCAGCACATTGGGGATGGTGCGTGAGCAGAAGGTGGTCTTCTGCACGCGCCGTGAATACAGTTGTCCTTCATGGAGGACCCGGGCGTTGATGGCCTGGGCGATATCCGCCATGCGCGGCGCAAGCAGTTCGGGCTGCCAGTGCACCTCGCCCAGCAGGCGTAACCGCTTGAAAATCCGGCATTGGCCGGCGTAGTCCGGAGTGTTGGTGCGCAAAGACTCGGTGACTTTGGGGGCAAGGGCAGAGTGGGTCGGCTCCCCCAGCTTGTTCAGGATCACGCCGATGACGTCAGGATCATCCGGGGCTGCATACATCCGGGCAGAGAAATCCAGCCAGTCATCCAGCTCAGTGGGTGTGCGCTCGCCAGGGGCACTGACCAGGATGACATCAGCGCCCAGGTTGCGGGCAATTTCCACGTTCAGCCGGGCGGTATAGGCCTCGCTGCGGTCAGGCACCAGCCCTTCCACAATAACCACGTCCACATCGCTGGCTACTTGCTGGAAATGCCCAACAATGTCTTCCATCAGCAGGTCGGATTTGCCCCGGTTGATCAGCCCCTGAGCCTGTTTAAGGGGTATTGGGCTGGGTGGCGTCAGTTGTGTGCGGGCGCGGATAAAGGCCACCGAGCGGTCTTCTTCATCGGCCTTGGCGTTACTCTGGCCAACAGGTTTGTAGAAGCCCACGCGAACACCTTGATGATCCAGTGCGCGGACCAGGCCCAGGCACACAGACGTCAGGCCAGAGGCGAGGGCGGTGGGGGCAATAAACAGGCTTTTGGCCATGATATTAAAAATCCTTGCGGTAGTTCCGGTGGAATCGTTACTGGGCGTGCTTTAAAGCTTCCCGGGCGATGACCCGCTCTTCATCAGTGGGGATCACCATGATCCGGAAACGGCTATCCGGACCATGGATGGCCCCCAAGGGTTCGCTGCTGCGGCCGTGTGCCTGGTTGCGGGCGTCATCTACGGCAAAACCCAGCAGTCCCAGGTGGTTGAGGGTTTCCGCCCGAACCCGTGCGCTGTTCTCACCGATACCGCCGGTAAAAACCAAGGCATCGAGCTGTTCCAGCGATACCAGCATGGCACCAATGTAGCGTGCAAGACGGAAACAGAACACATCCAGGGCCAGCTGAGCATCGGCATGGCCGTTGTCGGCGGCCTCGATCAGGGTGCGCATGTCATTGGTCAGGCCGGACAACCCGAGCAGGCCACTCTCATTATTGAGAGTACGGTGCAGACGTTCCGCGCTGATGTCCTTATCGGCCAGGAAGTCAAACAGGCCGGGGTCGATGTCACCGCTGCGGGTGCCCATTACCAGTCCTTCAAGGGGGGTGAGTCCCATGCTGGTATCAACGCTGGCGCCATTGCGAATGGCGGTGATACTGCAGCCGTTGCCAAGGTGCGCTGAGATCAGGGATGTCTCGGTCGCAGGTTTGCCCAACCGGCGGGCCGTTTCCTCCAGCATGAAGGCGTGGCTGGTGCCGTGGAAACCGTATCGGCGCACGCCCCAGTCTTCATAGAAACGCTTGGGCAGGGCATAGAGATACGCATGAGGCGGCAGCGACTGATGAAATGCGGTATCAAACACGGCTACCTGTGGTACGTCAGGAAACAGCGTTCGGGTAGCCTGGATGCCAAGCAGGTTGACCGGATTGTGCAGCGGGGCGAGATTGCAGCAGGCTTCGATGGCCTGCAGCACGTCAGTAGTGATGCGCGCTGCGCCTTTAAAGGCCTCGCCGCCGTGTACCACCCGGTGGCCAACAGCGATGGGTGCTTGTTTGAGGATATTCTGGTCTGCCAGTGCAGCGATGATGTCGTTAAGAGCTGCGGCGTGGCCCGCGCCGGGCGTCAGCGCCAGCGCCTGCTTTTCGCCGTTGTAGCGCAGGCTGGCGGTGGCGTTATCCGCCCCCAACCGTTCAGCGAGGGCGGTAGCAATCGTGGCGTCCGACTGGTCAAATACGGCGAGCTTTAATGATGAGCTACCGCAATTTACCACGAGTACGCGGTCGTTCATTGGAGCATGTCCTTGGGTGACGTCAATGTATGAGGGCTTTCCTCAGTGTACGGCGGCTGAGCAGGGGCCTGAACCGCTGAGGTCTCAGCTGCTGGAAACGGGAGCGCGTTCCCTGAGCCAGGCTAAAAATGAATCTTCCGCCACAGGCCTGTTGTAGAAATAGCCCTGCGCAAAGTCGCAGCTCTGGGCAGCCAGGAATTCACCTTGATCCTGGGTTTCAACGCCTTCGGCGACCACTTCCAGGCCGAGGCTGTGGGCCATATTAATGATGGCGTTGACCAGTGCCGCATCCCCTTCTTCCAGCGTTACATCTCTGATAAACGCCTTGTCAATCTTGAGGGTATCAAAGGGATAGCTCTTCAGGTAACTCAGCGCAGAGTAGCCGGTACCGAAATCGTCCACTGATAAACGAACGTGATGTGCGTCCAACCGATGAAGTATATCGGCGGTCTCAATGGTGTTGTCGAGAATCAGGCGTTCAGTAATCTCCAGCTCCAGCTGTGAGGGTTTTATGCCTGATTTTTCAATTGCATGCAATACGGTATCCACGAAGCGGGGGTCCCGGAACTGGCGTGGTGATACATTCACCGCAATGGATAGGGGTTGCCCGGTGGCATCCTGCCAGCGTCGAACTGCCTGGCAGGCTTCCTCGATAACCCAGTCGCCAATGGCGGTAATCAGGCCGGTCTCTTCTGCCAGTGGGATGAACTTGTCTGGCATGACCATGCCCATACTGGGGTTGTTCCAGCGTAGCAGGGCTTCTGCTCCCATCACCTTGCCCGTCTGTGTGCGGACAATGGGCTGATAATGCAATTCGAACTCATTAAGCTCCAGAGCGCGTCGCAAGCGGGATTCAATCTGCAAGCGCTCCTGGGACACTTCCCGCATCTCTGGTGCAAAACGCTCGTAGGCGCTCTTGCCTTTGTTCTTGGCTTCATACATGGCGGCATCTGCATGCTGCAGCAGGGTGCCACTGTTATCAGAATCGGTGGGGTAGATGGCGATGCCAATACTGGTGGTGACAAACACCTCCTGGCCATTCAGATCATAGGGAACGGCGAAGGTCTGGAGGATGCGTTCAGCCACCTGGATCGCGCCATCGGCCTCCTTCAGCCCAGGCAGAATGACCAGAAACTCGTCCCCACCCAGCCGTGCAACGGTGCTGGTGCCCCGCAGGCAGCTGCTGATGCGCCGGGCGGCCTCAATCAGCAAAGTGTCACCGGCGTCATGGCCCATGGTGTCATTGATATGCTTGAAGTTGTCCAGGTCCAGGAACATAACGCCAACCAGGCTTTCGTCCCGGCGGGCCTGGGCCAGGGCCAGCTTCAGGCGGTCCATGGCGAGCATGCGGTTGGGGAGCCCGGTCAGAATGTCGTAATTGGCCTGGCGCAGCAGCTGTTGCTCGTAGCGTTTGCGTATGCTGATGTCCTCACCCAGGATCAGGTAATGGGTTGGCCGGCCATGTTCATCCTTGATTGGGGTGATGATGACTTGTTCCCAGAAGCGTTCGCCGCTTTTCCTCAGGCTGTTGATCTCACCCTGCCAAACACCTACACGTTTGACCTGGAGCTGAATGTTGTTCCAGAAACGGTGGTTTTCCTGGGGGGCATGGGCATCGCCGGTGAGCATGGAGGGATGCTTGCCGATGATTTCGGGCGCTGAATAGCCGGAAAGTTGGGTAAATTTCTGATTGGCAAACTCAACATGCCAGTTTTTGTCGCAGATCAGTACGGATGAGGGGCTTTGTTCAATTGCCATGGATAGCTTACGGATTTCATTGGCATCCTTTTCTTGTCTGAGGATGTCTTGTCGGAGCCGCTCCCGCATTTGGTTGAAGGCATCCGTCATCTGATCCAGTTCATCCTGGGCGGTATCCTGTCGGCGTGGTCTTGCCAGCACCAGAGGTTCATTCACATTTTCCAGCGAGAAGCGCCGTGCGAAACTGCCCATGGTGGATAGATGTCTGGTCACAAAGTGCTGAAAAATCCATAGGATAAAGATGGAAATGAAAAAGGTTTTAAAGAACTGAGTGGTGAGTATAAGGCTGATTTTCTGGCGCAAATTGCGGTAGGTCTGCTCCAGACTGGCGGTAATGGTAAGCTCGCCAAGTTCATATACCTGGTCGTCCCGGTGAATCAGGGGCAGGGTAAGGGAGCGGGTGGCAATATCCCGGGGTAACCCCCCCATGACGATTTCAGACTCGGGGAAGATGCGCAGCCGAAGATGGACGATGTCAGGCAGCTGGAGTATGCCTTCCATCTGAACTTTGAGCAGGTTTTGGTCCAGTGACCACAGACTGCGGGACAAGCTGTTGGCGTAGCTGGTCTGTATGACCCCCATGCGCTCCTCTATCAGGTAGACGTCTTTACGGAAGTCGCTGTATACCTGAATGCCAGTGGTCAATAGGGTGAAGATAGAACTAAAAAGCAGGATATAGGCTAGCAGCCGGAAGGAAAGCGGCGATCCTTTCCGAAACTGGTCAAGATGCTTGATAAGTGTCTGCATGCGTTATTTGTCTGGTTATTGCCACTACGGCCAGTGAATCCTTTCATTTGAAGCACAGACGAAGCGCGCAAAAGCAGCAGGAGAACGATGAGCTGACTCATCATGCCCTGTTACGTCGCCTCGTTACGGCAACACGCTTCGGTCGCCGTGGCCCCACATGTCAATACAGAACGGGTTAGCAACACTATAGCAGCAGATTCCACAAGGTGCTTATTTTTGCAGGCATTTCACGTGACGAATTGTGATCTGAATGAGGTCGGTTGGCACGGCGATAGCCGATACAGATCGCACTTTAGTTTGATGCAGGTCAAGGGGGCAGTGGGCGTCCTGTCCTATGCTGGAGCTATAAACAGTTAGCGGAGGTGTGATATGTACCTGGATACGATAGTGATAGCTGGCATCGGCACAGTGTTACTGATGGTCGGTTTTATGGGCGCGTTTGCCGCATTTGTTTGGCGGGATTCCAAAAAAAATAAAGACCAAGGTACAAGTACCAAGGCCTAATTTTTGGCTTACCTCGTCAAGCATGAAAAGTGGCGTCCCCTGGGGGACTCGAACCCCCGTTACCGCCGTGAAAGGGCGGTGTCCTAGGCCACTAGACGAAGGGGACGCTGCGTTTCAGCTTGCCTCGTCGAGGTGGCGCGTATATTAGGGAAGAGGTTTTCTGCTGTCAAACTTTTTTTCAGGGAATTTCATTGAGGCAGAATTTAAGCTCTGAGGCGAGGGCGTCAAAGGCGGCTAGGGCTCCCTGATTGCGATACAGCTCATCCAGGGCGACTACGATCTGGGCGTAGTGGGGCAGCAACTGATTGCTGATTTCCTCAACCTGCCCGCCTACCATCAGCGCGAGCAGAATTTCATAGCGTACCTTGTTTTCCCCTGCACAATAATGAAACGCCGCCTCCCGACTATGGGGGCGTGGCATTCCGCTTTGGCGGTACACCCTGCTACCACAGCGGGCATACTCAGAGTTTACCGTGGAGTAGGTGGCCAGTAGGCCCTCCTCACTAACGGTCTGCACCAGGCCTTGCAGGCGTGTACGCCCGGCGTCACTCAGCCCTGGTAATGATTGTTCCAGTGCGTCACCACTAAAGCCACGATACAACAGTTGCAGCACGGTGATGTATTCACTGGTGATCAGCGAGCAGGTTTCAAAGCTCTGGCGTGGCTGTGGCGTGCCGGCATGCGCCTGGACACTGGCTATCGCGGTTAACAGCAGCCACGCAAGTGCAGGCAAGGTAGTTTTTAGCGCCATGCAGAAGTCCTTCAGTCGGTAAGGCCGTCAGCCTAGCATGCCTGCTGCCATTGGGGGCATGCTTGAGGTCGCGGATTCTAGCTCCCTTGGTGAAGTAACGAAGACCGGACTATTTGCTCTGGCTGCCCAATACATCGCCAAGGGCGTCTGGTAGCCGAGAGAAACGGAACTGAAAGCCCTGGTCCAGCAAACGCGATGGTAAAGCCCGTTGTCCGGTCAGCAGTAATCTGGCCATTTCACCCAGCATCAGCTGGAGTGCGAAGGCTGGTGCGGGCAGGATGGCGGGGCGGTGCAGTTGTGCTGCCAGGCAGGCGGTGAATTCGCGGTTGGTGACCGGTGTTGGGCTGGTCAGATTGTATGGGCCGCGGGCATCGTCATTATCGAGCATCCACAGCAGGGCGTTCACCACATCCTCCCGATGCACCCACGGCATGTATTGCTGGCCGCTACCGAGCCGTCCACCAAGCCCAAGTTTGAAGGGCAGGAGCATGCGTTGCAGAAATCCCCCACCGGGGCCGGCCACGATACCGGTACGAGACAGACAGACCCGGACACCGAGCTTCTCCGCCTTCGTGGCAGCAAGCTCCCAGTCCCGGCAAAGTTCATGGGTGAACTCAAGGTGGGGCGTGCTGTCCTCGTCCACCGCTTGCTGGCCCTGGTCGCCGTAAAAGCCGACCGCTGACCCTGATATCAGTATTGCTGGTTTTTGATGCCATGTTGCCATGCTGGCAACCAGCTTATCGGTCAGGTCAACCCGGCTGGATCGCAGCGCCTGTTTACGGCTCTCAGACCAACGCCGGTCAGCGATGCCTTCACCGGCAAGGTTGATAACCGCATCAAAACCGGCGGCGCCGTCCAAGGTGGCCAACTGTTCAACCCGCTCTACGCGACCACAGATAGCCTTGACGTCAGCGTCTGGTTGACGGCTGAGCACGGTAATGGCCCACCCCTGCTGCAATAACTGCTGACAGAGGCGCCGGCCGATAAACCCTGTGCCGCCGGTAACCAGTATTCGTTTCATGACGTAATGGCCTCGGGCATCAATGACTGGGTGGCAAGTGTATCGCTGACAACTTCCCGCACTGCCATGCCCAGCGCCGGATGCTGCCCGATAGGCGGTGCCAGGCAGATACGAAGCTGGTGCTGGCTGGCAAGCCGGTTAATCATGACCGGCACGTCCTTGCGCAGATGGCGGCCAGCAGCCAGAAACAGTGGCACGACCGTAATCAGCTTGGCGCCTTTGCGCACCGCCCTGGCCACTGCCGTGTCCAGAGAGGGCTCTGCCAGCTCCATATAGGCAATGGCTGACTCAGGTATTGCCTCAAGGGTCGGTTTGGCCAGCTGTTCAAAAGTCTGGCACCACTGCGGATCACTGCTGCCGTGGGCCAATAGGATCACTTGGTGATTTTCGCTCATGGTGTATTCCTGTTCGCTCTTCTGGTACATGATAGGACGCTCTATATACGTTTTACAAAGGGATACGGTTCTATGTTTGGCTGGCAGGATATTCTCGACTTCTGGTTTGGTGCCCTGGATGAGCAGGGACTGCCGCCTGAAATGAATCGGAACCGCTGGTTTAGTGTTGACCGCAAGGTGGACCAGGAGTTGCGTCGCCGCTTTATGTCCATGGTGCTGCTGGCCTCAGAACAGGGGTTGAGTCACTGGCGCAGGGAGGGGGCAGGGGCCGTATTGGCGGAGATACTGCTGTTGGACCCGCTCCCCCGGCACATACACCGGGGCAGTGCACTGGCCTTTGAGCATGACGCCTTGGCGCGTTCGCTCTGCAACGAAGGTTTGCGGAAAGGCTATGACATGGCGCTGCCGCCAACCATGCGCGCCTTTTTCTATCTGCCCCTGATGCACTCTGAACGCAAGGCTGACCAGGCCGTCAGCCTGGACTGTTATCAACAATTGCATGCCAGTGTTTCAGAAATGTTACAGGTGCTCGTGGAAGGGTTCCTGGCGTCTGCTCAGCGGCATCACGATGTGGTCCAGCGTTTCGGGCGCTTCCCGGAGCGAAACAGGGTCTTGGGCCGGCCGTCATCACCTGAAGAAATGCGCTATTTGCAAGGAGAAAGTTGAGTTTGCCAGAGATCTGCAGGGCTTTGGCCTTTTTTGCCAAGGTCGTCAAGGTTTGAACCTGGGTGTGGGGGCATAATATTTCGGATCCATTCATCGGGCAGGCGGCAGATCAAGGTTGCCTGGCCCTAACCCTTGTCAGGAAACACTCAGGATGCCTCAGCAATCTCAGGGCGCAACATCACCCGAAGCAGACACCTCTACCAGCACCGATCCAAGCCGCCGCGCCACTCGGGCAAAGGGTGAGGCGCGACGCCGGCAGATTCTGGAGGCTACGCTCCGGATAGCGGCCCGGGACGGCATTCGCGGGGTTAAGCATCGGCCTGTGGCCAAAGAGGCCGGTGTACCGCTGGCATCCACCACCTATTATTTCAAAGACATTGATGAGCTGATCACGGATGCCTTCATGCTTTTCGCGGAAAAGGCCTACCAAAACCTGGAGTTGTTTGAGCGCCAGCTGTTTGGCTATCTGGATCGGCCGGAAGTCGCCGAAACCCTCAAGACGGCCGCAGGTCAGCTACAGGTTGCGGAGCGTGTTGCCGAACTGGCCGCAGCCTATATGTATCACCAGTTAAACAACCGCAAGCAGGATATTCTGATGGAGCAGGTATTCCTGCTGGAGGCGACGCGGGAGGCGCATCTGGAGCGGCTTGCCAGGGAGTATCGTGATGCCTGGATAACGACCATCGCAGGTATTCTAGAACGGCTGGGTAATGTGCGCCCGAAAAGGGATGCCGCCATGATTGTAAGCGTGGCGGTTGGGTTGGGCTATGACGGCATTCTGTACCGTGACAAGGTTTCTATGGAGCGCCTCAATGATACCCTGGGGCGTCTGATGACGCTGGTGGTGGCCAGCGCCGATCAGCCTGGCTCGGGCACGCTATCACGAGCCACTGAGCGTCTTATCAGCTAGCGAGCCTTTGCTACAAGCCTGGTAACACAGGCAGGTAGGTATCACCCTCAACGTAGACCTGAGCGAACTCTTCTTCCGGCACCACAGTGACCGCAATGTCCAGCTTGTGCTCGCCACCCCCCAGCAGAACTCCTCTGAGCGGGGTTATATCACCGAAGTCCCGCCCCCACCCGAGGGTGATGTGTGCCTGGTCGGGACAAATACCGTTGGTGGGGTCGAATTCAAGCCAGCCGAATCCCGGCAGGAACACCCCTACCCAGGCATGGGTTGCATCGGCACCTACCAGACGCGTCTGGCCTTTGGGTGGATGGGTCAACAGATAACCACTGGTATAACGGGCGGAGAGGCCCAGTGACCGCAGGCAGGCGATCATCAGGTGAGTAAAGTCCTGACAGACGCCGCGACGCTGCGTCAACACCTCACTGACCGGGGTAAAGGTATCGGTAGCCTCGTTATCAAAGATAAATTCGTTCTGTATCCGCAGCATCAGGTCGCGGCAGGCCTCAGTCAAGGGTCGGCCAGGGCTGAAGCTTGGCAGGGCATAAGCGCGATAGCTGTCGCCAACGGGGATGTTGCGGGAAGGGAAGCGGAAGGCGGTAGCCTGCAGTCGGTCGGCGGGCAGTGGCCGCCCGGCCTGGTAACGCAGGATGTCCCGCACCGCTTCCCAGGTTTGCGTGGCCACTTGTGCCGTGGGTCTGGGGCGCGGCGCCAGATCAACCCAGCACTCACTGTTGACGTTAAGGTACGTGTGGTCGCGGATGTACTGCACCACCGTGATCTGGTTGCCGAAACTGTCTGTGAAGGCGCGCCTCAGGTCCGGTGCCGGGTCTATTTCAATATGGTGCTCCAGGCGGGTTTGCCAGGGCAGGGTACGGGGTGTGAGTCGCAGCAGGTGGTGCGACTCACTAACCGGGTAGGCATAGTCGTATGTGGTGTCATGGCGTACGTGGAAGCGGGCAATAGTCACGTTAATCTCACGCCGGGTTCCAGTGATACTGAGTTGATGCGGTGTGGCTAAAGCAGTTCCGTTGGATTTCATCGGAAATACCATAGGCAACCTGAATGATCTCTGCCAGGTCGCTGCTTAATTGCTCACAGGCTTTTTCGTTACCACTGCCCTCAAACGCCCTCAAATCAAGACGCTGCAGCCGCTGTACAGGCAGGCTGATATCCGGTGGTAGCAATTGCCCGGCGGCCCGGGCAATTTCCGGCAGCTCTTGCTGAAGCTGCTCAATTTGAAAGGCAACGGCATGGGGGTTGGAGCGATCCACAACCAGTAAGTGCAGTACCGGCAGCAGTTCCGGGCTGCGTCGGTAGCGGGTGCGGTAGGTAATAGAGGAGTTGGTCACTTCCAGCAGCCATTCCAGCATGTGCTCACGATGGCGGGGGGGCGCACTCAGTGGCACGGTAATCAGTCCGCACAGATTAACGAGCCGCTCCAGCCGTCGTCCCACCATCAGGAAGCACCAGTCGGCATCGCGGGTAATATCGTCCATGGCGAAACCTGCCAGGGAGATGCAGTCCAGCATCACCTGGTTGAGAACTTCAATGGCTCTGTCGGGTGTGTCCGGTGCGCGGCCAAGGGGTGCTTCCAGGCGGTTGAGCAGGTGCCAGTTATCTACCGACAGCCGGTCACGCAGGTGTTCAGCATTCAGGGCCAGTGCGCGCAATGTGAAGGCCAGGGAGCCGGGCTGAGTGGCGTCGGTCACGGCCGCCAGCAAAGAGGGCTGCAAGGCCTGTTCTGGCTCGTCGTCTGCAGGCGGGTGCAGGACACCAAGGCGATAGGCTGCATTGCGTAAGCCGATCAGGGCGTCCTCGGATTCCTCATCATTGGTGGCAATCCGGCTGAAGGCGGCCCTGAGGGTACGGGCAGTGACCTCGGCCCGCTCAGTGTGACGCCCCATCCAGAACAGATTCTCACCGACCCGGGAAGGCGTATCCCGTTGTGCGTTGAGGAGATCTTTTACCGTCAGTTGAGGCTTGGCCAGACTGGCCATTCTACCAGGGCGGTGAGCCTGTACCCAGGTATCCTTGGAGAAGCCTCCCCGCTGCATGGAAATGACTTCCATGCCGTCTCTGGCGGCAACCCGGGTCAATGCCCCCGGCATGACGGCGTAGCCTTTGTCGGTAGCTGCCGCGAACACCCGCAGGCCGATGGAGCGGGATGTCAGCGGCGCGTCATGGTCGGCCCGCCAGATGGGTGCCTGGGACAGGCGAACCCACTCCTGGGCAACGTAGGCGTGGGGCTGGGCCTTGATCTGTTCGATCAACGCTGTCCGTTTGGCGCCCTGCAGCTGATAACCAAACACAGGTTCCATGACGATGCCGGCATTGGCGGGCTTGATAACAAGGTCATCCAGATGCTTAAGCACGTAGGCCAGCGCGGGCGCCTCACCGCACCACCAGGTGGCCACAGAGGGCATAGCCAGCTTTTCTCCCAGCAGACGTTCGGCAATACCGGGTAGAAAGCCGAACAAGGCGGCGCTTTCCAGCAGCCCGCTGCCCAGGGCATTAGCTACCAGTACCTTCCCCGCCCGCACTGCAGCCAGCAAGCCGGGCACGCCCAGTACTGAATCAGCCCGCAGTTCCAGAGGATCGCAAAAACTGTCGTCAAGGCGGCGAAAAATAACATGGACGCGCTGCAGCCCCTGCAGGGTTTTAAGATAGACCGCGTCATCCCTTACGGTCAGATCCTGTCCCTCTACCAGGGGAAAGCCAAGAAATCGTGCCAGGAATACATGTTCAAAGTAGGTTTCGTTGTATCGCCCGGGTGTCAGTAACACACAGAGGGGGTCTTCAGTGCCGCTGGGCGCCTCGCTGCTGAGGTGATCCTGCAGGCCGCGGAAAAAATCCACCAGATTGTGGGCCGGCAAGTTATGGTATGCGGCAGGAAATGCCCGGGAGATAACCTGCCGGTTTTGCAGGGCATAGCCAGCACCGGAAGGTGCCTGGGTGCGATCTGCAATGACCCACCAGTTGCCGTCATGGGAGCGGGCCAGATCTACCGCATAGAAATGCAGAAATCGCTGACCCGGAGGCACAACACCATGGCAAGGCCACTGGAAGCCTGGCTGGCCATACACCAGGGCGGGCGGCAGCAGGCCTTCTTCCAACAGCTGTTGGGGGCCATATAGATCGGCTAACACCCGGTCCAGCAGGGTAGCGCGCTGGGCAATGGCGGCCGCCAGTCCCTGCCACTCGCGGGCGCTGATAATCAGTGGTAGCAGATCGACTTCCCAGGGGCGGCTGACACCCTGCGGGTCATCATAAATGTTGTAAGTGACGCCATCAGCAGCAATGGCCGCAGCAACGGAGTTGGCGCGCTGATTCAGGGTTTCAACCGGAGTACGTTGCAGCTGCTGAATCAGCGGGCGCCAATGGGAGGCAGGTTGTTGACCGCCCCCAGAGAGCTCGTCAAAGCGACCGGGTATGGTTTGATAGGCGGCTAACAGGGCCTGGGCGCTGGGGGGTGACGACACTGGGCTGAAACACTCCGGGGTGCGGCCTCAGTAGATTATGCGGGCCGTTAAAGTTGTCAGAATTAGTGCAAGTGTGCCTGATTCCCGGGATCAAGGGAATCGACCCCGACGAGCAGCTGCTCGCCGGGGGCAAAAGCACGCTGAAAATGTGCTTCAGTGATGCCTAAGATCAAGGGTAAAGGGAAACTCACTGCTGACCTGCATCAACTGCGGTGGGTGCTGTCCAGCGCTGTGCCCGAATCTGAAGAAGCGTGCCATGCGCCGGCTTTCGGCCTCAAAGGCATTGACGGGCAGGGTTTCAAAGTTCCGGCCGCCGGGGTGGGCCACATGGTACTGGCACCCCCCCAGACTGCGGTTATTCCAGGTATCCACCACATCAAATATCAACGGGCTGTCCACACCAATGCTGGGGTGCAGGCAGTTGGCCGGCTGCCAGGCCCGGTAACGCACGCCTGCCACCGCTTCACCGACAACGCCGGTGGGTTGCAGGGGCACAGGTACGCCATTGCAGCGCAGCTGATAGCGATCCGGAGCGACGCCGGTCATGCGCACCTGGAGCCGTTCCAGTGAGGAGTCCACGTAACGCGCTGTGCCGCCGGTGGCGCCGTGTTCACCGGTGACATGCCAGGGCTCAAGCGCGGTACGCAGCTCCAGCGTCATGCCCTTCAGGTGATAATCTCCCAGTCTGGGGAATTTGAACTCAAAGTGCGGGGCAAACCAGTCTGCACTGAGGGCAAAGCCGGCCTCCTGGGTTTCCGCAACCACGTCCTCAAAGTCCTGCCAGATAAAGTGGGGGAGCATGAAACGGTCATGCAGTTCAGTGCCCCAGCGGGCAAGCCGCTCCGGTTGATAGGGGGTCGTCCAGAAGCGCGCCACCAGGGCCCGTAACAGCAGCTGCTGGGTCAGGCTCATGCGGGCATGGGGTGGCATTTCGAAAGCGCGTAGCTCCAGCAGGCCCAGCCTGCCGGCAGGACCGTCCGGCGAGTAGAGTTTATCGATGCAAAACTCGGCCCGGTGGGTGTTGCCAGTAATGTCCGTCAGTATGTCCCGTAACGCCCGATCCACCAGCCAGGGTGGGCAGTGGGCGCCCGGTGGGCTGAGACGGGCCAGCTCTTTGAACGCCAGTTCTGCTTCAAATACGCTGTCATTGCGGGCCTCATCAATACGGGGCGCCTGGGAACTCGGGCCAATGAACAAACCGGAGAACAGGTATGACAGGCTCGGATGATTGTGCCAGTAGCTGATGAGGCTGCGAAGCAGATCGGGCCGTCTGAGGAAGGGGGAGTCGGCAGGGGTGGCGCCCCCGAGAACAAAATGATTACCGCCACCCGTGCCGGTGTGGCGTCCGTCCAGCATGAACTTTTCAGTGCTCAGCCGTGACTGATAGGCATCGTCATAGAGTTGCTCGGTCTGTAATACCAGCTCCTCCCAGCTGTGGGCCGGATGGATATTGACCTCGATAACACCGGGGTCAGGCGTGAGACGGAAGTGGCTCAGGCGAGGATCGCCAGGAGGCTCATAGCCCTCCAGCAGCACCGGCTGGGCGAGTTGCCGGGCGACCTTTTCAATGGCGTTGACCAGCGCCAGGTAGTGATCAAGCTCAGTTAATGGCGGCATGAACAGGTAGAGTACGCCATTGCGTGCCTCTGCGCACAAGGCGGTGCGAACGATATCCAGTGCGGACTCGCCAGGCTTGGGCCTGACCTGTGAGCCAGGCGGGGTATTCGTGGCCCCGGTCAGGGGGTTGAGCCGGTCCTTGGGCGCCAGCGGTGGATAGTTGGCAAAGGGGTCCGGGGCATGGATGTAGGGATAGTCCTGTTCCTTCACCCAGGGCTGAGAGTCCAGCGGGAGCCGGTAGCCGAGGGGGGAGTCTCCCGGAATCAGATAGCAGTGCTCACCTCGCAGGAACCAGGGGCCGCTTTGCCAGGTATGGTCGCGGGGGTTTACCGCCAGAGGCAGTACATAGCCGGTAGGGCGGTCCAGTCCACGCTCAAATATCTTACGTAAACGGGCCCGCTCCAGAGGGTCGCTTACCCGCGAATCCGTGGGCTCAACATTGTCGGGCAGTTGGCGCTCACGCCACAGGTGATAGAACAGGTCCTCGTAAGCGGGGAAGATCCTGTTCCTGGCAATGGCGAGGGTTTCGGCCAGGGCGTTGAGGAAACGTTCCGCCTCTGGCGGGCCTGCTTTGCCGGGCTTGCGTTCATCAGCAATCAGGCTGGAGTCTTCCCAGATGGGCTCACCATCCTTGCGCCAAAAACAGTTCAGGGACCAACGAGGTAGCTGCTCGCCCGGGTACCATTTGCCCTGTCCGAAGTGAACCAGCCCCTGCTTGCCATAACGGTCACGCATGCGGTGATAGAGGTCTGCCGCCAGCAGCCGTTTGGTCGGGCCCAGGGCTTCGGTGTTCCACTCCGCGCCGTCCCGGTCATCGAGGGACACGAAGGTGGGTTCGCCGCCCTGGGTCAGGCGCACATCCAGCGCCTTCAGGGTCTCATCAATCTGGTGTCCAAGCTGTGAGATCCCATGCCACTGAGCATCAGTGTAGGGTTTGGTGACCCGTGGCGCCTCCCATATGCGGCTGACGCTCATATGGTGGCCGAAATCCACTTCGCATTTATCCACGGCGCCAGTGATCGGGGCGGCAGAGCTGGGTTCGGGTGTGCAGGCGAGTGGGATATGGCCTTCACCGGCAAACAGGCCCGAAGTCGGATCCAGACCAATCCAGCCTGCGCCAGGCAAGAAGACTTCGCACCAGGCGTGCAGATCAGTGAAATCCTGCTCGGGGCCTGAGGGGCCGTCGAGGGATTTCTGGTCGGCAGTCAGCTGGATCAGGTAACCGGAGACAAAACGGGCCGCAAGCCCCAGTCTGCGCAGAGTTTGCACCAGCAGCCAGGCGGAATCCCGGCAGGACCCGGACCCCTTGACCAGGGTTTCTTCCGGTGTCTGCACGCCGGGGGCGAGGCGAATCAAATAGGCAACCCGCTCAAACAGTGCGCGGTTAAGGCTGACCAGATAGTCGACACTGGGTGTGGGCGTGCGATCAATGCCGGCCATCCATTTGGCGAACGCGGGGGTGTCCGGCAGTGTTTTGAGATAGGGCGCCAATTCCGTTTGCTGCCAATCCTCATAGGTGAAGGGTATCTTTTCCGCCCGTGGTTCAAGAAAAAAGTCGAAGGGGTTGATCACGGCCATTTCTGCGACCAGTTCAACCGTCACTGTAAGCTCACGGGTCTTTTCAGGAAGCACCAGGCGTGCCAGGTAATTGGCCTGGGGGTCCTGTTGCCAGTTGATGAAGTGGTCAGCCGGCTCCACTTTCAGGGAATAGCTGAGTATTCTCGTGCGGCTGTGGGGGCAGGGCCGCAGCCGGACAATTTGTGGCCCAAGCTTGATGGGACGGTCATAGTGATAGTGTGTGCGATGGTGCAGGGCAACATGGATAGACATGGCAGACCCTCTCAGGGTTCTTGGGTTAGTCAGGCGGCTTCATGGATGGGGAACCAGCAACGGACAATATCCCGGTGCAGCTCGCCGATCTCCAGTTGCAGGCGATCCAGGTAGTCAATCAGGTCGTCATCAACAATCAGTTGGTGTACATCCGCCTCGCCGGCATGGCGTGCGGTCTGCAGGGCCGTGCGCAGCGGCACGCTGTTACGGGGCAGGCGTTCCAATGCGGTGACCACTTCATTCAGGCAGTGCAGCACTGAGCGTGGAAAAGGTTCGTTCTGCAACAGGAAACTGACCACCTGAGGCCCGTTGACCCGACGCCTCACGTTCTGCCGGTACATCTGAAAGGCGCTCTGGTAACGCAGCACGCTGGTCCACAACAGCCCCTCGTACGGCTCGTTGTCGTCCTCACGAACCTGAAGCTGGAGCGCCCCAATCTCGATCTGGCGGGTGGCCATGTCGGCGCGTTCCAGGTTGCGCCCCAGGCGGATAAAGTCGTAGCCGGCATCATGACTCATACAGCCCGTGAGCAGCCCGGTAAGCATCTGGCAGCGGCCAACGATCTCTGACAGCACGGCATGGCGGCCCCGCTTCGAAATGGCCGTATCCAGATTCTCAAAGGTGTAACGGTAGAGCTCATTGATGACCTCCCAGGCTTCGGTGGGCACCTGGTCGCGGGTGGTGCGGATGTTTTCCCGTGCCGCACGCAGGCAGCTGGCAACGGCGCTGGGGTTGTAGGCGTCGGCAATCAGGAATTTGACGCAGTTGCGCTCATCGTCCCGCTGATAGTGTTCGTTAAAGATGCCCTCCATACCCGTCACCGACACCAGGCTGCGCCAGGACAGGCTCTGGTTACGGGGCATGTCCAGCGCCAGGGAGTTAAAAGCCATGATCATTCGGGATGTATTTTCCGCTCGCTCAAGGTAGCGGGCCATCCAGTAGAGACGTTCAGCAACACGAGACAGCATCAGGCATCCTCCTCCACAATCCAGGTATCCTTGCTACCACCACCCTGTGATGAATTGACCACCAGCGAGCCCTTGCGCATGGCCACCCGGGTCAGGCCGCCGGCGGTAACATAGGTACGTACGCCTTGCAGCACGAAGGGGCGCAGGTCCAGGTGGCGGGGCTCCAGGCCTTCTTCGCACAAGGTCGGGGCCACCGACAGGCCCAGGGTCGGCTGGGCAATATAGTTGCGGGGGTTTTTCTTGATCAGGCTGGCAAATTCACTGCGTTGCTTTTTGGTGGAATGGGGGCCGACCAACATGCCATAGCCGCCAGACTCATTGGCGGGCTTGACCACCAGCTCATCGAGATGCTTCAACACATACTCCCTGTCGGGCTTGTTGACACACAGCCAGGTTGGCACATTGGGGATGATAGGCTCTTCCTTGAGATAGTAACGGATCATATCCGGCACATAGGCGTAGATCACCTTATCGTCTGCGACTCCTGCGCCCGGTGCGTTGGCCAGGCCAACATTGCCTTTGCGCCAGGCCCGCATAAGGCCGGGCACGCCGAGCATGGAATCGGGGCGAAAGGCTTCAGGGTCCAGAAACTCATCGTCAATGCGCCGGTAAATGACATCCACTCGCTCAGGACCGTGAATGGTGCGCATGTAGACACAGTCGTCGTCATCCACAAACAGGTCGGCGCCCTCCACCAGCTGGGCGCCCATGCGTTGCGCCAGGAACGAATGTTCAAAATAGGCTGAGTTGAAAATGCCAGGGGTAAGCACGGCAATTTTCGGGTAGTCCATGGGGCGAGGGGAAATGGATGCCAGCATGTCGAAAAGCTGGTTGGTGTAGTCATCCACCGGCAGGATAGTGGAGTTCTCAAACAACTCAGGAAACACCCGTTTGGTGAGGTGACGGTTCTCCAGCATATAGGAAACGCCGGAGGGCACCCGGAGGTTATCTTCCAGGACATAGAGGGTGCCATCTTTGTCCCTCACCAGGTCTGAGCCGCAGATATGGGCCCACACCCCCAGAGGGGGGGTAAAGCCCTGGCACTGCTCGCGGAAGTTTTTGGAGTTGGCAAACACATACTTCGGGATGATTTTGTCCCGCACAATGTGTTGGTCGTTGTAGATATCATTGATGAACAAGTTGAGGGCGGTGAGCCTTTGTGTCAGGCCTTTTTCCACCTGCTGCCATTCACTGCGGGGGATCACCCGGGGAATGATGTCAAAAGGCCAGGCCCGGTCAATATTCTCGCCTTCACTGTAGATGGTAAAGCTGATGCCCATTTCCAGTATGGCCAGCTCGGCAGCTTGCTGCCGGGTCTGTATTTCGTCCGAGTCCAGAGCCGCCAGATAGCTGGTGAGTGTGCGGGCACAGGGCCGGGGCTTGTTCTTCGCAGCAATGAGTTCGTCGTAAAAGGGTGCCGGGTCATAGCTCTTCCAATCTATGGTGCGGGCTTTTTTCATACGCTGGCTCACTATGTCAGGTCATATCGTTGTTATTGGCGCGCCGATAGCTGCTCACCAGCTCGTGCACAAACTCAAGTTTTTGAATAGCATTGGGTGATAAGGTAAACGGGTAGGCATGGGGATGTCCCATACTGCGATTCAGGCTGTTAAGGGCGACGGTCAGCGGCAGCCAATAATCCGTCAGGGTGGCAAAACCGGTTTGCTGATAGGGGTCGAACGTCATAAGCGGCTCCCGGGGTTCGCCAGATCGGGTTGGTGCGAGAAAGCGCATGCCAAATTGATGGGCTGTCTCTAGCGTATCAATCATATGCAGATAGTGTGCCCAAGTTTCAGCCCAGTCTTCCCAGGGGTGGCTGCTGGCGTACTGGCTTACGTACAGGTGATGCCAGCCCGCAGGCGGCCCCTGGTGATAGTAGTTGTTCAGTGCCTCCTGATAGGGCAGGCGCTCGTCACCAAACAGGGCACGGAAGGGTTCAAGCCATGGTGTATTCCAGACCAGGCGGTCCCAGAAGTAGTGCCCTGATTCGTGCCGGAAGTGCCCCAGAACGGTGCGATAAGACTCCGCCATTTGATCGCGCGTGGCTTCCCGTGCCACCGCATCCGCCTCCGCGATGTTGACCGTGATCAAGCCCTGGTCATGTCCCGTCATTATTGGGTGTTCGGCCTGCTGATGGGGTGGTTGATCAGCCAGAAAATCAAAGCCGAGCCCTCCGGTGCCTGCAGAGAAGGGGTGGAAAGGCAGGTCCAGTCGCAGCAGCGAATAGATAAGCTGTCTTTTTTCGGTTTCCAGGGTGTGCCAGCGCTGCAGGTTGCCAGGTTGGGACAGATCGGGGATGGTTCGGTTCAAGCGGCAGGATAGGCAATAGGCATCGGTACTGTCGACCGGAAGCAACCAATTGCAGACCTGGTGCTGGTGGTAGTTGGCGCACATCCGCACGGGGCCTAGGCCTGGCGGTTCGACCTGAGCCTCACCGGCATAGCGAAACGCCACCATGATATTGTCAGTGGGCAGGTAGCCCAGATCTGACCCACAGTGCGTGCACCGGCTGTTCTCGAAATAGACTGGGTTGTTGCAGGTGCCACAGCGGAAAAGCCGCATGTAAACCGTCCCTTGGTTAGGTGGTTTCAGGTAAGAACCGACAACAGCCCCCACGGCGGATTAACCACTACATAAATGTGTTTTCCTGGGCAGGATCGGCAGTCTCTTATCCTTCATTATCGGTGTCACGGCCGATAACGCAACCGTGCATTGGTCTGAGGCGGTGTCTGCGCTGCCGGTAGGGCGTTTCTCTGCTAAAGTAGCGGCTGACTGTTGCCATTGATCCCATGACCGGTCCAAGGAAACGCCGCCGATGATTCACGTCTTTCCCAGCAACAAGCTGGAGCCCCTGGCAGATGCTTTGGCCACACTGTTGTCAGTGCCGGTGGCCAATGCACTGGAGCCGGACGTGATCATGGTGCAGCACCAGGGGATGCAGCACTGGCTGAGCATGCGGCTGGCCAGCCATCCGGCACGTGGCATTGCCATGAATCTGGAGTTTCCGCTGCCGGTAAAATGCATGTGGCAGCTGATTCGGGTAATTCTTGATGATGGTGAGGTGCCACAGGTGTCACCTTATCAGCGGGAAATTCTGGTGTGGCGGTTGTACCAACTCCTGGCCAGTGACCAGGTGGTCAATGACCCGGGCTGCGCCGAACCCACCCGCTACTGGCAGCGCCAGTCTCCGCGGCAGCAGGCCCTAAGGCGTTATCAGCTGGCCCAGGAGCTGGCGGATCTGTACGAGCAGTATCTGATGTTTCGTCCCGACTGGATTCAGGCCTGGGATCAGGGCAGGCTGGCAGATAGTGAGGCCGCTGAGGCAGCAACGCTGCACTGGCAAGCCAGATTGTGGCGGCTTCTGGTCGCCGAACATCCCCATCATCCGGTGGCCTTGCTGCAACGGGCGATGACGCGTCTTCAGCAGCCTGTGGAAGGCCTGCCCGAGCGGCTTTTTATGTTTGGTATTAATACTCTGGCGCCGCTTTGGCTAGGCTTTCTGAAAGCACTGTCAGAACAGCAGGGAACAGACGTCCATGTCCTTTACCTCAACCCGAGTAATGAGTATTGGCAGGACGCCAGCAGTGAAAAGCAGGCCGTGCGGCAACGTGCCCGCTGGTTGATGGCACATGACGACGATGCGGATTTCATCGTCGATACCGGCAACCCGTTGGTAACCAGCCTGGGCCAGCAGGGCCAGCAGTTTGTCCGCCTGTTGTGTGAACGGGCCGACTACGAAAGCAGCGGTTTTGAGGCGCCTGCGTCTGGCCATCTGTTGGCGGCCCTGCAGGCTGACATGCTGTATTTTCGTGATGGTCGGGAATTCCCCAGTGACGTTGCGGACGACTCCATTACCATCACCCGCGCCCACAGCGCCTTGCGTGAAGTCCAGGGCCTGCATGACTGGTTGCTGCACAGGTTCAATGACGACCCGACTCTGACACCCAAGGATGTGGTGGTACTGTGTCCCAATGTTGAACACTACGCGCCTTTTGTGGAGGCCGTTTTTGCCGGGCGCTTTGAGGAGCTGGCCGATACCGTGCCGCCGCTACCCTGTACCATTGCGGATCGTAATCCCGGTGATGCAGACCCTGCGGTGGCCGTGTTCCTGGACTTGCTGACCCTGCCTGACGCCCGTTTTCAGGTGAGTCAGATCCTCGCCTGGCTGCAGGTGCCCGCCATTCAGCAGCGTTTTCAACTGACACCGGCTGACCTCGATCGTATCAGTCATTGGTTGGAGGCGGCGGCAGTGCACTGGGGCCTGGACGGCAGCCACAAACAGCAATGGGTCCCGGAACAGGGCAACGGCTTTTACACCTGGCGTCAGGGCCTTGAGCGGCTGCTACTGGGGTTTGCCTGGGGAGATACCGAGGCGGTGGTGGGCAACCAGTTGTTGTTGCCACAGGTTGAAGGTGCTGACGCCTTGTTGTTGGGGCGGCTCATTGGCTTTATCCGTACGCTGGAGGGGCTGTTAAAGGATATGCAGGTTGCACGGGACCTGACAGACTGGCAGCGCTTTTTGCATGAACGCTTGCGACTGGCGTTGCTGGCGCAGGCCGGTGTTGATGACGCCATTCACGAAGATCTGATCACCGTCATCAAAGAACTGGGTGATCATGGGCGCGCAGCAGGTTTTGATGGAGAGGTGCCGCTGGCGGTGATTCGCCAGGTGGTCAAAGCGAGCTTGTCCAGCCCGGCACGGACCGGGCGGCAGTTTTTGGCTGGACAGGTCACGGTCTGTTCGATGGTGCCTATGCGCTCGGTGCCCTTTAGGGTGGTGGCGCTACTGGGCCTGAACGATGGTGAGTTTCCCCGTCAACGGCCGCCGCTGGGGTTTGATCGCATGGCGCTGGATCAGCCCAGGCCAGGTGATCGTTCCCGCCGGGGTGACGACCGCTACCTGTTCCTCGAGGCACTGCTGTCGGCCCGTGACTATCTGTACCTGAGCTATCAGGGTCATGACGCCCGGACCAATAGTGAAAAGCAGCCGTCGCTGGTGTTGACCGAGCTCATGGATTATCTGGCCGCCGCCACGGGCTGGCGCCAAGATGATATCCGCTCCTTGCCGCTGCAGCCCTTCAGTGCAGGCAACTACCGTGGGCAGACCCCCGGGTTTGATCAGCACTGGTTACGCTTTACCCGTCCACTGCCACCACAGCAGCGGCTCATTACGCTGGCTAGCACTGGCGAGCTACCGGATACCTTGGTTATGCACCGTTGGGTGAGGGCGCTGGAGCATCCCGCCAGGCACTTTGCTGAAGCGCGCCTCGGCTTGTTCCTGGAGCGCCGGCAGCAGGCTGAGCTCAGCGATACGGAGCCTTTTACCACCAGCCACCTGGACCGCTACCAGTTACAGCAGCAGATGATCGACAGCCTGTGGCTGGATGATACCGCGAGCGTAGAATTTGCTCTAAACCGAGCAAGGCTGTCCGGCCGCCTGCCAGCGCATGCGTTGGTGGAGGATGAGCTGCAAACATGGCAACAGCAGGCCAGCGTTTTCGTTGGCCACCTCAGTCAGCGGGCCGGACGGCCGCAATCTGCTGTATTCAGCCTGTCCGTGAGTGGTATTACCCTGAGCAGTTCGGTGGTGCTGGGCCGGGATGAAAAGCTGGTGACCGCCCGTCTGGCTAATCCCAAGGCGCGGGACCGTCTGAGTCTTTGGCTGAATCATTTGCTTGCCAACACTCAGGGAGACTACGGCAGCACGGGATTTTACCGTGGCAAGGGTGACAAGGTGCTTGAACTGAGCTGCGAGCCGTTACCCGCCCATGAGGCTCAAGCGCAACTGGCGGCCTGGCTGGCCTTCTGGCAACGCAGCCTGTGTGAGCCTTTGCCCCTGCATGCCCAGTTCGGCATCAAGGTTACGGATGATGCCTTTGCCGGCAAAATTTTTGAACTGGAATGGCAGGGCGACTATCAGCGCCCTGGGTTGGGCAGCGACCCTTATTTGCAGTGGTTCTGGCCTGAGCCGCCAGACCCCGCATGGATTGCCGAGCAACTGCGCCCGCTCTATGAACCCATGCTGGCCAGTATGACCGAAGTGCAGGCGGAGACGGAGGCTGGTCATGGCTGAGCTATTGCAGGCAGGAGCCCTGCCGCTGAAGGGCAAACATCTGATTGAAGCCAGTGCGGGCACGGGCAAAACCTACAATATCACCCGGCTGTACCTGCGACTGTTGCTTGAGAAGCAGCTGGAGGTGCAGAACATTCTGGTGATGACCTTCACCCGCGCCGCCACGGCTGAGCTCAAAGGGCGTCTGACCCAGGCGATCAGTGGCGCATTGGCTGCCTGGGGCCAACCAACGGATGATGTGTTTTTTCAGCAGCTCCACGACCGGATACTGGCGCCGCAAGCATTGGCCCTACTGCGCAGGGCCATGCTGCATATGGATGAAGCCGCCATCTACACCATCCATAGTTTCTGCAAGCGGGCGCTGACCCAGCAAGCCTTTGTCAGCGGCATCAGTTTCCATGCCGATATGGATGCAGAAACTCGCGATCTCATCCTTGAAGCACTGCAGGACTGGTACCGCCAGCAAAGCCTCCAGGCAGACTTTGCTGAACTCTACAGCTACTGGGACAGCCCAGACGCCTTCTTCCGCGAGTGGGCCCATATCATCGCCGACAGTGAGTTACTGGACGTCCCCGAGATGCCGGACATGGCCATAACCTGGCGCAGCCTGCAGGACGCCTGGCCTGAGGAGGCTCTGCACTTTCAGAAACTTCAGGTCAACGCCAAGCGTACTGCCGACAGCAAGGCCCAGGCGCAGGCCAGCATGGACACCCTGACGGAACTGGTTGCGCAGCCCTGGCAACCCGGATTTGCCGCCATTCTGGCGGAGCGGCTATCGGCCAAGGATGTGATGAGCACCGCCAAAAAACAACAGGCCATGCCAGCGTTGGCTTTGCTGCTGGATCGCCTCGGCGATGTGGTGCGAGCGACACGCGCCCGGTGGGCTCTGCAGGGCATTCATTATGCCCGCGAACACCTGGCGACCGCCAAGGACCGGCTGGACCAGCTCGATTTCAGTGATCTGATCCAAAGGTTGCGGACACATCTGCTGGCGCCGGACACCGGGCCACAGTTGGCCGCCGCTCTGGGCCAGCAGTTTCCTGCCGCGCTGGTGGACGAGTTTCAGGATACCGATCCCGACCAATACGCCATTCTCGATGCCATCTACGGTGCAGCCCGTGAGCGAGGCTTGCTGCTGTGCATGATTGGCGACCCGAAACAGGCTATTTACGGTTTTCGTGGAGGTGACGTATTTGCTTATCTACAGGCCCGGGATGATGCTGACTACCAGTGGGTCATGGATACCAACTACCGCTCCACCTGCGGGGTCATCACCGGTTACAACCGTTTGTTTTACGGCGCCAGCCTGAGAGCGGAGCAGGGGCGGGAGGTGTTTGGTTTTGGTATACGCTATCACCCGGTGAATGCCGGGCGCCAGGATCGCAGGGGGCTGCAGGACCCAGCCCGCCGTGGAGACTTCCAGTGGTGTCTGTTGCCTGCCAACGAGAGCATGACGGGGTTGAGCAGCAAGGGCGACAGTTACGCCCGGGAAGGCATGGAGCCCCTGGCCCATTGGACGGCGGTGGAAATCACCCGGCTACTGGCAGAGGCGCGACATGATGATCGCGCCGTCAGTCCCGGTGATATAGCCATCCTGGTGCGTGACCGGCATGAGGCCAACACCATGCAGCAGGCGCTTCGGCATTACGGCCTGGAGGCGGTATACCTTAGTGCACAGGATAATGTCCTCACCAGCCCGGAATCCGACAGTTTGTTTCAGGCCCTCAACGGCATTCTGCATCTGGAGGATGACCGTCAGTTGATAGCGGCGCTGGCGACCCCCTGGATGGGCCATGATGCTCAGGCCCTTGCGAATCTGAAACAAGATGACCACGCCTGGGCACGGACCACAGAATGGGTGGCGCAACTGAGGGAACAGTGGTTCCAGCAAGGCTTTATGAAGATGGCCCTCAGCCTGTATCAACGCAGCCTGCATCCCGCACCGGAACGCCACGAGCGGGTGCTGACCAATGGGCTCCATTTGTTGGAATTGCTGCAGGAAGCCAGTCAACGACATCGCCAACCCCAGGCGCTGATGCATTGGTTTGACCAGTCCAGGCTCGAAGCCGATGGGCGTAACGCCAGCGAAACTCAGCAGCTGCGACTGGAGAGTGACGGAGAGTTGATTCGCCTGGTGACGCTGCATGGCTCCAAGGGTCTTGAGTATCCTATCGTGTTCCTGCCTTTTGTGAGCTATGGTCGCGACCGGAGCCGAAACAAGCCTAAAATGGTGCGCTATCACAGCCGTCAGGACTACCGTGCACACCGTGCCCTCGAACCCACGCCGCTGCAGCTGTCGCTGTATGAAGAGGAACAGGCCGCAGAGGACATTCGTCTGCTTTACGTGGGTGCCACCCGGGGCGAAAAACGGGTTTATCTGTTGGCAGCCCCCTTCAATAATGTCGGCAATTCACCTCTGGCCTTGTGCTGCGGCACCCGGGACTGGCCTGCTTTGAGCCAGCGGGTGAAAGAGATGGAGGAGGAGGGCGCCTGTGCCGCGCTGGTCATTGACCATATACCCCCCGCCAGCGATTGGGTGTCTGAGCAGGTGGCTACCGAACCCCCGGTGGCGGCCCGGTTTACCGGATGTATTGAACGTGACTGGTGGTTGTCCTCCTTTTCAGCGCTCACCCGTAACCTGCGTCACGGTGGCCTGTCGACACCGGATCGGGATGGTGAAACCAGCGTTGAAACCAGCGAGGTGAGCAGCGCGGCCGCTGAGTTGCGATTCCTGCTCGCCCGTGGCGCGGAGGCGGGTAACCTGCTGCATGACCTGCTGGAGGATCTGGACTTCCAGCAGCCGGACTATGGTCTCGCACTGGAGCAGGCTGAACGCGGTTACCCCAACCTGTTGCCGCCTGACCTGGACTGGAAAGAGGGCATGCGGGATTGGCTGGCGCACCTGCTGACAACGCCGCTGCCTGGGGGTGCCAGCCTGGGCGCCTTGGCCAACCGGCACACACTGCGGGAAACCGAGTTCTACTTCCCCATGGCGGCGGGTATGCAACGTGGAGAACTGGCCCGCATACTGGCCGCCCATCGGGGGACGTCAGTGGCGGCGCTGCCCACGCCCCAGCGCCTGAACGGTATGATGCACGGCTTTATCGATCTTATTTACCACTGGCAGGGGCGCTATTACCTGGTGGATTACAAGTCCTCCCACCTGGGTGACCGGCTGACGGACTATCACCCAGAGGCGCTGACCCGTAACGTGCAGCAGAACTATTATGACTTGCAATACCTGCTCTATACCCTGGCGTTGCATCGCTATCTCCGCAGCCGTTTGCCAGACTATGATCCGCAGCGCCACCTGGGCGGTGTGCACTACCTCTATTTGCGAGGGATGCACCGGGATCACGATACCGGTATATACCATCGGCCAGCGGATATAGGCGCTCTCGAAGCGCTTGATGCATTTTTTCTGGGCAGTGAGGTATCCGCGTGAAACAGCCTATGGATGTCAGTCATCTGGATCAGGCTCTGGCAGAGCATCTAACCCACTTCTATGGGTGCGATGAGCCCTGGTTCCGGCATACCCTGATGGCCACCAGTCAGTCCCTGCAGCAGGGCCATGCCTGTCTGCATCTCGCCCGGTGGAGCGGGCAGCCTGTTAATGACGGCAGTGAACAGCCGTTTGTTATGCCAGTGTTGCCTGAATGGCTGGACAGGCTGAGCAAGCTGCCCCTGCGTCCTGAAGATCACACCCCCTTGGTGTTTGAGCACCAGCGGCTCTATCTGCGGCGTTACTGGCAATTTGAAACAGAGCTGGCTGCGGCGCTCAAGCAGCGGCTGCAGTCTCTGGCGGTGCCTGATGTATCACGGTCCCGGGAAATGCTTGATACGCTGTTTCCGCGAGCGCCAGAGCAAACGGAACCCGATTGGCAGAAAGTGGCGGCCGCCAATGCCTTGTTTCAGGCCTTCTCGGTGGTAGCTGGCGGGCCGGGAACAGGCAAAACCTATACCGTAACCCGGTTGCTGGCCTGTTTGATTGACTGTCTCGGGCAGGGCCAGCCAGAGCGGCTGGTGGTGCGCATGGCGGCACCCACCGGCAAAGCTGCTCAACGGCTGGCAGAATCCGTGTCCCTGGCGAAGGTGCAGTTACACGACCTGGTGCCGCGACCGGTGCTGGACGCCATTCCGGACCAGGGCAGTACCTTGCACCGGCTATTGGGTGTGATACCCCACAGCCTGCAGTTCCGTCACCACCAGGATCATCCGCTGGCGCTGGATATTCTGGTGGTGGACGAGGTCTCGATGGTGGATTTACCCATGATGGCTCGTTTGTTCCGGGCGTTGCCGGCACAATGCCGGGTGATCTTACTGGGGGATGCCAATCAGTTACCATCGGTCGCTGCCGGGTCGGTCCTTGCTGATCTTGCCGGGGGCGCACATCCTGGCTATAGCGAGGGGCGAATAGCCCAGTTGGCCAGCCTGGGCATTCACCTGGAGCAGTCAGCGGCAGGTCTGGGTGATCACCTGAGTCTGCTCCGGCGCAGCCGGCGATTTGATGGTGAAGGCGGGATTGGGCGCCTGGCTAACGCCGTTCTTAATGGTGCCGCAGTGGAGAGTATGGCAATCCTGCACTCAGGGCTCGCTGATTTGCACTGGATTGAGGATGACCGCTTTAGCAGTGTCCTGGCAAATTGGGTGGAAGCCTATTATCGACCGATTCCACAGTTTGAAGATGTCCCGGCCGCCTTTGAGGCTCTGGCACAGTTTCGTATTCTCAGCCCGGTAAGGAACGGCCCGCGGGGTGTGGATGCCATCAACCGCATGGTAGTCGCACGCGTGAATCCGACGGGTAAGTCTTTTTTTAGAGGGCAGCCCATTATGATCACCCGCAATCAGTACGAGCTGGGTCTTTATAACGGTGATATCGGCCTGATATGGCCGGATGACCAGGGGCAGCTGATGGCCTGGTTCCCGGAGGGTGAGGACTTTCGCCCCATGGCGCCCGGGCGGTTGCCGGAGCATGAGACGGTTTACGCCATGACCATTCACAAAACCCAGGGGTCTGAATTTACTCGCGTTGCCATGGTGCTGCCGGAATCACCGCACCCCATGTTATCCCGGGAATTGCTGTATACCGGAATGACCCGGGCGAAAACCTATCTGGAGATCTGTGGTTCGGAAACGGTATGGTGCGGGGGTGTGGAACAACAGGTACTACGTCATTCCGGCCTGGCGCTCAGGCTGGCATCTGGTTAGGGGATGATGTAAACGCAGAAACGAAAAAAGGCAGCCGAAGCTGCCTTTTTCTATGTTGGCCTGTTATTACAGAGCAACAACGTTCTCGGCCTGAGGACCTTTCTGGCCCTGGGTCACGGTGAACTCAACTTGCTGGCCTTCAGCCAGAGTTTTGAAGCCGTTGCCCTGAATGGCGCTGAAGTGAACGAATACGTCGGGGCCGCCTTCACGAGTAATAAAGCCAAAGCCTTTGGTTTCGTTGAAGAACTTGACGGTGCCGGTAACAGTAGACATAGATAACTATCCTGAATTCAAATCTTTTAAAATGCTGTCAAACCATCGTTATGGTGGCTGATCAGCGGTATGCGGAAACAATGAACTGGCGTAATCAAAAACAGGACGTACTACGTGTTACCTGAGCGTCTTATTCATGAAATGCGTTGCTAACTCTTTCCAACAAGCCCACTTTACTCCTATTCTTCAGAAAAGCCTAGTATTTCTTTATAGGGAATTTTACCTGTGTAAACTGGGTTTACCGTCACGTACCAGATAGAGAGCTTATGCCTGAAAGAACTGCGCTCCCACAGAAGTTACTGTTGTTCAGTCTGAACAACCAGCGCCCTTTTGCCATTGGCACGCTAAAGGTGCGGGAAATCACCCCTTACACCCATTTGACCCGATTGCCCCACAGCCATCCGGCGGTGCTGGGTACCATTCTGTTTCGTGGTTCAGCCGTGCCGGTAATTGACATGGCGGCAGCCGTGGGCGGCCGCCCGTTGACCGAAGACGAGAAGGCCAAGGGCTCCATTATCGTTACTGATGTTCAGCGCAAAGAGATTGGATTTCTGGTGCGCGGCGTCCAACGCATTATCGAAGCAAACTGGAGACAGGTGATGCCACCACCAAAAAGTCTGGGGGGGCAAGTGTTTATCACTGGGTTGATTGATCTTGATGGCGAGATTATTCAGTTGCTGGATGTGGAGTTGCTGCTGTCCAAGGTCTATCCGGATTCAGTGGCGCCCGGCACGGTAAGTCTCACGGATCTGCAACAGGAAACCCTGCGCTCCCAGCGAATCTTGCTGGTGGACGATTCCCAGGTGGCGCGTAAACAGTTGTCAGATGCGCTGGACAGCAAGGGTATTCCCTATCTGATGACAGCGAACGGCCAGGAGGCGCTGGATATGATCAGGGCCGCCAACGGGGAGGGGCGACCGGTGGATATTCTGGTCAGCGATATTGAAATGCCGGGGCTTGATGGCTATGAACTGACCTTCAATGTTCGGGATGAGAGTGGGATTCACCAGCCTTACATTATTCTTCACACCTCCCTTAACAGTGAAATGAGTGTCAGTTACGCCCGTCAGGTCGGAGCGGACGAGGCGCTGACCAAATTTGATGCCGAGGAGCTGTTGCAGGGAATGTTGAGAGGCGCCAGGCGGGCGCCGGGATAGGCTAAACACAACGCATCTTGTTATGTAAAAAAGACACGGGCGCCACCCCGGCGCCCGTGTCCCGCGCAGTATCAGATCAAGCCAGGTCGAACCGATCTGCGTTCATCACTTTGGTCCATGCCTTCACAAAGTCCTTAACGAACTTTTCCTTGGCATCGCTTTGTGCGTAGACCTCTGCGTAGGCACGCAGGATGGAATTGGAGCCGAATACCAGGTCAACCCGGGTGGCGGTCCATTTCACCTTGCCGGTGCTGCGTTCGACAATCTCATAAAGATTGTTGCCCGCAGGCTTCCAGTTGTAGGCCATGCTTGTGAGGTTGACGAAAAAGTCATTGCTCAATACCCCAACCTTATCGGTAAACACGCCGTGCCGGGTGCCGCCGTGGTTGGTTCCCAATACCCGCATGCCGCCAACCAGTACGGTCATTTCCGGGGCAGTGAGTCCCATCAGTTGGGTGCGGTCCAGCATCATCTCCTCGGGTGTAACCACGTAGTCCTTTTTCACCCAGTTGCGGTAGCCGTCGTGCAGAGGCTCCAGATACTCGAAGGATTCGGTATCGGTCATCTCCTGGGTGGCGTCGCCGCGACCTGGTGCGAAGGGCACGGTAATATTCACACCCGCATCCTTGGCCGCTTTTTCAACCGCGGCGGTACCGCCGAGCACAATAAGGTCTGCCATGCTGACTTGTTTGCTCAGGCCGGCCTGTACCCCTTCCAGCGCCTTAAGCACTTTCTGCAGGCGCTCAGGCTCGTTGCCTGCCCAGTCCTTCTGTGGTGCCAGCCGGATGCGCGCGCCATTGGCGCCACCGCGGTAATCTGAGCCACGGAAGGTGCGTGCACTATCCCAGGCCGTGGCCACCAGCTCATCTACACTCAAGCCGGTTGCGAGAATCTTCGCTTTCAGGTCAGCGACCTCCGCATCCGACAGGGTGTAGCTTACTGCCGGCACCGGGTCTTGCCAGATCAGGTCTTCCGCCGGTACGTCCGGGCCCAGGTAACGGCTTTTCGGGCCCATGTCACGGTGAGTCAGCTTGAACCAGGCGCGGGCAAATACGTCGGAGAAGTAGGCCGGATCTTTGTAGAAGCGCTCAGAAATCTTGCGATAGGCGGGGTCCATCTTCATCGCCATATCGGCGTCTGTCATGATGGGGTTATACCGGATGCTGGGGTCCTCCACATCAACCGGTTTGTCTTCTTCCTTGATATTGATGGGCTCCCACTGCCAGGCACCTGCCGGGCTCTTTTTCAGTTCCCATTCATAGTTCAGCAGCAGCTGGAAATAGCCGTTGTCCCACTGGGTGGGGTGGGTGGTCCATGCGCCTTCAAGCCCGCTGGTGACCGTATCACGGCCAATACCCCGGGTTTTGTGGTTGTTCCAACCCAGGCCTTGTTCTTCAAGTCCCGCGGCTTCCGGTTCGGGGCCCAGATTTGCGGCGCTGCCATTGCCGTGGGCCTTACCAACGGTATGGCCGCCAGCGGTGAGGGCCACGGTTTCTTCGTCATCCATGGCCATGCGGGCAAAGGTAATGCGGACATCATGGGCGGTTTTCAGGGGATCAGGCTTGCCATCGACCCCTTCAGGGTTGACATAGATAAGCCCCATCATCACGGCAGCTAGCGGATTTTCGAGATCCCGCTCACCAGAATACCGGCTGTTAGGGTTATTGGTTGGCGCCAACCACTCCCGCTCTGAGCCCCAATAAATATCTTTTTCCGGGTGCCAGATATCTTCGCGGCCGCCACCGAAGCCGAAAACCTTCAGGCCCATGGATTCATAGGCCATATTGCCAGCCAGAATCAGCAAGTCGGCCCAGGACAGGCTGTTGCCGTACTTCTGTTTGATGGGCCAAAGCAGGCGCCGCGCTTTATCCAGGTTGGCGTTATCGGGCCAGCTGTTGAGGGGGGCGAAACGCTGATTGCCTGTGCCTGCGCCACCGCGGCCGTCAGCGACTCGATAGGTACCCGCTGCGTGCCAGGCCATACGGATCATCAGGCCGCCATAGTGGCCCCAGTCAGCGGGCCACCAATCCTGGCTGTCGGTCATCAGGGCCTTGAGGTCATCTTTTACCGCCTGCAAATCCAGCTTTTTGAACGCTTCGGCGTAGTTGAAGTCTTCACCAAGGGGGTTGGTTTTACGGTCATGCTGATGGAGGATGTCAAGATTCAGGGCCTTGGGCCACCAGTCCATTGTTGTCGCGTTTGCGGAGGCAGTATTGCCCCCATGCATTACTGGGCACTTGCCTGCGCCGGGGTTGCTGTTCTCACTCATCGTTATCTCCAGTCAATGTTGTTTCACGTCGCTTTTGAGGTGTTGGCTTGTGAATATTCTTGCGCGACAGGCATGGATGACTGCTGCCGGTAAATGTCCTGGTGCCTTTCGCCGGTGGATGGCGAACGGCATATCGTCATCGCGCCTTTAAAGTTGTAGCAACGGCCCTCTATTGCATCAAGTAGGTTTTGTCCCACTACCTCCATAGCTTTTGGTTATCGCTTGTGCGAGTTCCGCCGCCAGCGTCCGGGTTTTGTCAACGGGTTGCGGTCCTGTGTAAAGGTTGTGTAAGGGCGGTTTTACAGGTGCAGCAGCTGGGTCATTATCAGACAGGGTCTGTAAAAAATAGCTTCAGGAGTCGCTATGAGAAACGGTTTGGTTGTGCGTCTGGTAATGGTTGCAGGCTTGGTCGTGACCCTGGCGGGCTGTTATGTCGAAAGTGGCGAATGGCGTGAATCCCGAACCCCACTGGTGCTGGATTCCCGTGGGTTTGGCCAGTATCCCTCTGCTATCCGGGCTTTTGGTGACTTTGACATTGCAGGGGCTGAGTATCAGGAGTTGCAGCAGATCCAGCTATTACTGACGGATATCCTGGATGCGGCAGAGCATCAGAGTGGTTATGGCGGGTTCTGCTCGGAGGCTGCCGGCACGGTAGTTGTTCGTGAGCAGCAGGGCATCGGTTATGAGAGGGTGATCTATGAGTTTATGGGCTGCCTGGCGGACACGCGGGACTTTGGTGTTATACGCCTTTATGGTGACTATCGGGTGACCCTGAGGTCAGGCTCGGCTGTTGGTTCTACCGCCATTACCGAGCGGTTTGATATCTACGGCTCAGTCGTTGCCAGTGGCGCACCGTTGGCATTAGTAGGTTCACAGGAGCTGCGGGCCAGTGAGGGCGGCCATGGAAGTGCCAGTGGCTCGTTGCAGGTCGCGGCCCTGGAGTTTGTGGTAGACCAGCATTATGTGGCACTGAGAGATATGCACTATGCGGTGTCAGACAGTGGTGGTGTGCGCCAGTCCAGTCTAAGAGGCGATCTGGTCAGCTCAGCCCTGGCGGGCTTTGTACGCTATTCAACACCAACACCGTTGCGTTTTACCCACAGCGGTGGCTGCCCGACCTCAGGGCACTTGCGGTTGCGGGCCGACGGTACGCTCGATGCCCGTTATGGCGCATCCAGTGCCCGTGGATACGGACTGGAACTGTTGCTTAATGGCAGCGCTGTCCGCTATCAGACGCATTGTGAAAGCCAGATCTTTAACTGGTGAGGGCGCGCTCCGCATCCTGCCATCAGCGACACCTTAAAATTGAAAAAAACTGTTGACGGAGCAAGCGGTATCAGTAGAATACGCAGCCGTTGGGAGGCAACGTCGCCCACGTGAAAAGCGGGAATAGCTCAGTTGGTAGAGCACAACCTTGCCAAGGTTGGGGTCGCGAGTTCGAGTCTCGTTTCCCGCTCCAGATTCAGAAAACCCGGTCGCTAACCACGGCCGGGTTTTCGCGTTTCAGAGATCCTGAAAGCGCGCTTGTGACGCTGCAGAGGCGCGCGGCTACTGCAGCAACCAGGCCAGCAGGGGCAGGGTGCAGAGGCTGATCAGAATGCCGAGCCCGACTACACCGCTGACCAGACGTGGTGCCAGGCCTGCCATAATGGCAACGGCGCCGGCAGAGATCATGGACGGCATGGCGGCCTGAAACACGCTGATGTTCACCGCCATACCCTGTTGTCCGGCCAGGGTCCAGCCTACCCAGGTCAGCAACGGCATGGCTGCCAGTTTCAGTGTCAGGCCGCCCACCAGTGGGGATAGTTCGCTGCGGGTGAAACGGAAACTCAATTGATAACCCACCGCAATCATAACGACTGGAACCAGCGTGGCCGACAGGTTGTCGATCAGTGTATTGGCCAGTGGTGGCAGGGTGCTGTTGCGTATCAGCAGTGCTGCAATCAGCGCCACAAAGGACGGGAACGTCAGAATCTTGAGGATTACCGCACGCCGACTCGGCGCGCTCATGGTTGGACTGTAGAAAGCCGCCACTATGGTGGCGTAGGTGGCCAGGGCGATAAAGGAACCCAGCTGGTCATAGACCAGCGCATAGGGCATGGCTTCGGCGCCAAACAGCGCATCGATCATGGGGAAACCGAGAAAGGCCGTGTTGCCCAGAGGCACAATGACCAGCAACGCGCCAATTTCTTCGCGACGCCACTGCAAGGTCCGGCCCAACAGTAAAATGATGCCAGCCATGGTGATCAACAAAATCCAGGGGGTAATAGCCGGTATCAGGAGGTTGCTGCTTAACGTGATGCCCGGCAGGCTCTTGAGAATGAGCGCGGGTAAGGCAACGTACAGCACATAGATGTTCAGTACCGTGGCAGCGTTGTCCGGCATGGCCGGAAGCCGTCGTAGCAGGGCGCCAATGGCCAGATAAATCAATATAAGGTAGAAGTTTTCCATTAAGCCGCAGGCAACTGTCAAGATTCGCTAATTGGGAAGGCGAGGTTACCACAATGCCGGGGTGCCTTGGCTAGAGTCCGGACCAGCAGCGTGAGATTGGCGCAATATCACGGCATCGGAGGAGGCAAACCGTTATACTGTGGCGCTGATTTACAGGGAGCGAAGCTCCATGGGTGAGGAGACGGAAGTGCAGGTTCATGCTCTATTCATATACCCGGTGAAGTCTCTTGCGGGTATCGAGGTCAGTGAAGTTGCCCTGGATGATTTCGGGATGGTTCATGACCGGCGCTGGATGATCGTGGACGGCAGTGGCCGGTTCGTTACTCAGCGGGATTACCCGCAACTTGCCCGAATCACCACGGCGGTGGAGGCTGGTGCTGTAAACATCCGTATTCCGGAGCAGGGTGTTTTTCCCCTGATTCCCGGTGATGAAACGCTGCAGGTCGTTGTCTGGCGGGACCAGGTGACGGCTGTTGCTGAGGCGGGTGGTGCTTCGCGGGCGTTGAGCGAATACTGTGGTGAGTTCTTTCGCTTTGTTTACATGCCGCAATCCACCTTTCGTCGGATTGACCCGGTGCGGGTGGCGGATAGCAGGCGTGTCGGTTTTGCCGATGGTTTTCCGTTGTTGGTTGCCAGTACCGCATCACTGGACGACCTCAATGGCCGGCTGACTGCTCCGGTTGACATGCGCCGGTTCCGACCCAACATCGTCATAGCGGGCGCCGAACCCTGGGCGGAAGATAACTGGTCAGTGTTGGAGGTGGGGGCGCTCCGCTTGCGCCTGGTCAAACCCTGTTCTCGTTGTGTCATGACCACTGTTGATCCGGACACGGGCGTCAAGGCGGCGGACATGCAACCGCTGAGAACCCTGGGGCAGTTTCGGCGTACCGCTGACGGCGTCATGTTTGGGGTTAACGCCGTGCATGACACTCGGGGCTTGTTAACGTTGGGTGATCCGGTCACGATAATTTCCTTGGAGTCAGACTAAGTGCCTTTGTTAAATCTGGAAAACCTGTCCCTGTCGTTTGGATTACAGCCGTTGCTGGATAACGCAAATCTGGTGATTGAAGCCGGCGAGCGGGTGTGTCTGCTCGGTCGCAATGGCGAGGGCAAGTCCACCTTGCTCAAAATTCTCAGTGGAGAGGTGACTCCGGATGGGGGCAAGGTGCGTCTGGATGAGGGCGCGCGCCTGGCGGTACTGCCACAAAACCTGCCAACTGACGACACCCGTACCGCCTATGAAGTGGTCGCCGGGGCGTTTCCTGAAACCGGTGCGCTGCTGGCGGAGTTTCATGAGCTCTCTCAGCGTGCTGATGACGCGAGTATGGCGCGCCTGATGAAAGTGCAGGAACGTCTGGAAGCGCTGGATGGCTGGTTGCTGGATCAGAAAGTAAACGCCATTCTTGCCAACTACAACGTCAACCCCGATCAACGCCTGAATACCCTCTCCGGTGGCTGGCAGCGCCGCGTCCTGTTGGCCCGAGCGTTGGTGGGGGATCCGGATATTCTGCTTCTGGATGAGCCCACGAACCACCTTGACGTGCCGGCCATTGCCTGGCTGGAGAATGCTCTGGGCCAGTTTCGCGGTGCCATATTGTTTGTCAGCCATGACCGCGCGTTTATCCGCCGTATGGCGACGCGGGTGGTGGAGCTGGACCGGGGGCAACTGGTCAGTTTCGCGGCCAGCTATGATCGTTACCTTGACCTGAAAGAGAAGGCTCTGGAAGAAGAGGAGCGTCAGAATGCGCTGTTTGACAAGCGCCTGAAGCAGGAAGAGGCGTGGATTCGCCAGGGCATCAAAGCGCGGCGCACGCGCAACATGGGACGGGTGAGAGCACTCAAGGCGATGCGAGAAGAGCATCGCCAGCGGCGCGTTCGAGGTGGCACTGCCACCTTCAGCGTGGAGGATGCCGCCCGCTCCGGCAAGCTGGTGGTGGAGGCAGCAAAAGCGGGCTTCAGTTACCCTGACGGCACCCAGGTCATTCGTGATATGGATCTGACCATTCTGCGGGGAGACAAAATTGGTCTTGTAGGGGAGAACGGTACGGGCAAAACCACTCTGGTGCGCCTGCTGCTCGGCGGCTTGCAGCCTACAGAAGGCAGTATCCGTCTCGGCACTCATCTGGAAGTCGCTTACTTTGACCAGCTACGTGGCGAGTTGGATCTGACTGGCAACGCCCTGGACAATCTGGCGGAAGGTCGGGAGTTCATTGATATCAACGGCCAGAGCAAGCATGTGCTGGGCTACCTGCAGGATTTTCTTTTTACCCCGGAGCGGGCTCGGTCGCCCGTCAGCGTGTTTTCCGGTGGCGAGCGTGCCCGGTTATTGCTGGCCAAATTGTTCAGCAAGCCGGCCAACGTGCTGGTTCTTGATGAGCCCACCAATGACCTTGATGTGGAGACCCTTGAGTTGCTGGAAGCGCAACTGGTGGACTTCAAGGGGACGGTCATTGTGATCAGCCATGACCGGGAGTTCCTGGATAATGTAGTGACTGATACCCTGTTTCTGGATGGCTCCGGCAGGGTACAAAGTTACGTGGGTGGCTACGACGATTGGCGACGGCAGGGCGGCCGTTTTCCATCCGAGCTCCCGGTCGCCGAGGCAAAGCCCGCGAAGGCGGTAAAGGCCCCGGTTTCATCTTCTGAAACTCAGCCAAAAGCACCAGGACAGAAAGGCAAGAAACTCAGCTACAAACTAAAATTGGAGTTGGAATCCTTGCCGGCACGGATTGAGGGATTGGAAGCAGAGATAGAGGGGTTGCAAGCCCGCATTGCGAGCCCCTCTTTTTACAGCGGTGATGCAGCGGTGGTCAGTGAAACCCTGGCGACCCTGACCAGGGTGGAACAGGATCTGGAAGCCGCTATGGAACGCTGGATGGAGTTGGAGGAGCAGGCCGCCGGTTAAGCCGGTCAGCTGTAACAGGGAAGTCAGGGCTCCTGGTATACAATGGGAATCACTGATCAACGGAACAATAATAATGGATATAACCTATCGATTTGAGCTGGCAGCTGAACGTGCTATCGAGTTCAAAGTCAGCACTCTGGATAAGCCTGCCGTGCCTGCAGGCAGTCTGCCTGATTGGACGCGATTGGAGCACTGCCAGTGCTCCAATTGCCCTCTGAATCGCAAAGAACACCCGTTTTGTCCCGCAGCTACTGCCATGCTGCCTGTGGTTGAGGCATTTCGGGAAGAGGATGCCTACCAGAAGGTTAATGTTACCGTTAAGGATGACCGTCGTACTTATGCCAAGGAGGCTACGCTGGAGGAGGCGCTGCGTTCGTTACTGGGGCTGAAAATGGCCATGAGTGCCTGCCCGGTGCTGGGAGAGTTGCGGTCGATGGCGGTTCATCACCTGCCGTTCGCCAGCACGGACGAGTTTATCCTGCGGAGCGTGTCCCACTATTTAATGCAGCAGTACTTTGATATGCGTGCGGGCCGGGATCCTGACTGGAAGTTGGCGGGCCTGGTGGATCGTAATCAGCGTCTGCAGTTGGTCAACCAGGCGCTCTGGCAACGCATTCACGCTGTCTGCAAGGGGGATAGCAACCTTAAGGCGCTGCTCAATTTCTTTTCCATGGCATCGAGCGTCAGTTTCTCGCTGGAAAGCCAGTTGCGTAAGCTGGAAGGGAAGATGCGTCAGGGTGATAGTGTTGCCTGAGCCTGTGTTTTACCGTTGAATCCGGGGCTGCGCCGCAGCCCCGACAAAGCGCGTCTTAATTGATGCGTACCGCCAGTACATCACACACAGCGCCGTGCAGTACACCGTTAGCGGTGGAGCCCAGCAGCAGTTGTATGCCTTTGCGACCGTGACTTCCCACCACAATCAAATCGAATCCGCCATCCTTGCTCAGGCGCCGAACTTCTGACTCAGGGCGTCCGACGGTAACGATCTGCCGATCAGCGGGCACGTCGTGTTGTTCGCCGTAGTTGGCCAGTTGCTTGCGAGCGGCATGGTCAAGCTGCTCCTGAAGCTCGGTTAGGTCCAGAGGAATATCTCCGCCGTAGGCGTAACCGACCGGTTCAACCACATGCACCAAGGTTAGTTCTGCCTGCTGTGCTGCTGCCAGGGCCTTGGCGCGGGCCAGCACCTGAGGGGCTTCTTCCGTGAGGTCGATGGCGACCAGAATCTTTTTGTACTCAGACATGAGGGGGCTCCGACTGTGAATCCGATCATTACTGTAGGTCAGATAGCGCGGGAAGTCACTGACACGTATCAAGAAAGGATGGGAGGCGCAGGGCGCAACAATGTGCGCCCTGCCGGGTGTGTGGTCAGGGTAGGGGGTCAGGCGCTCTCAATCACCTGGATCATGCGCTCCAGGCTGTCGATGATACCTTTGGAGTAGCGATCAATGACGAATACCACGTTATTCTCGTTGAAGTTGATGTAGGAGTTGCGAATAAAGCTCCACTTGGAATTGGCGTCCTGCAGCAGCGCACGCATCTCCTCCTCAGTACCGGCCGCGTTGATGCGGGTGAACAGGGCGTCAAAACGCATGGCCAGTTCGTTGAGCGGAATACCGGTGGTGGCGCCCTGGAAGGTTTGCTGCACGCTGGAGGTGGAACGGGCGGTGTAGTTCGACAGCATCTGTGCAATCAACACGGAGGCGGCGCGGATGGATTCAACCCGGTCATCGACGTCAAGGTTCGCCTTCTCCCGCGCTACCTCGTAAAGCTCGGTGGATATCTGGTTTAGCTCATGGGCTTGCTCTGCCATCTCCGAGAGCAGGCGCAGATCAGGGTAGCCCATGGTGCGCACGTCCTGGATATTCTGCTGCATCAGGGCGCGGAACTTGTCGAATTCCTGATCAAGGCGGGCGATATCGTCATTGCTCAGCAGCTCGGTGTCGCTGGTGCGCACCGCGGACATGGCACGGGTGGCATTGTTAATGCTGGCGTTGATGTCTTGCTGCAGCATGCGGTCGCGGCTGTCGCTGTAGCGATAGAAGGCATTCAGGGCAAGAAAGTTGTGCAGGCGAAACTCGTGCAGATCAGACAGGAATTCCGGCTTCTCGGCGTGAGCGAGGGAAGAACCAAGTACCATCATGACGACGGCAAAAACCAGGGAGCTGAGTCGCATACCTGAAGCTTTCATCGGAAAGTGTCTCCGTTATATGGGGCTATTTTATTATTGTTTCCGCGTCCGGGACGGGTTCAGGCGGGCTTTGCAATGCCTGATACCGGCTGTTATAGCCGAAACGCCTGTTAGAGCAAAGCTCTGTTGGACGGGGTACAACCTTTGAGGCTAAAGTATGTGCGCACACCAATCAAGCGGTTTACCCACAGAAAGTCACTTTGTTGGCGCGAAACGGTCTTTCTTCGCAGAAACGAATTGACAAACGGCGCGATTTTTTTCAATGTGTGCCCTCACGATTCAAACGACTGTATGAATTTTGAATCGGTTGATCGGGCAGTGACCGAAATCTCGCTGTAGAGACACGGCCGGGCTTACCGGCAGCACTCACGCAGTTTCAAACACAGACTGGAGATCAGTTGATGATTTACGAAGGTAAAGCCATCACGGTTAAAGAGATCGAAGGCGGCATCGCGCAGTTGAACTTCGACTTGCAGGGCGAGTCAGTCAATAAGTTCAATCGCCTGACCATCGAAGAACTTGGTGCCGCGGCTGAAAAACTCAAGGGCCAGAAAGGCCTGAAGGGTCTGGTGGTAACCAGCTCCAAGGACAGCTTCATTGTTGGCGCAGACATTACCGAATTCACGGACCTGTTTGCTGGCTCAGAGGAAGACCTGGTAGCCAACAACCTCAAAGCAAACGCCGTATTCAATGCAATCGAAGACCTGCCTTTCCCCACCGTGACAGCTATTAACGGTATCGCGCTGGGTGGCGGTTTCGAGATGTGTCTGGCCACTGACTACCGGGTTATGGATGCGAAAGCCAAGGTAGGTCTGCCAGAAGTTAAGCTGGGTATCTTCCCTGGCTTTGGTGGTACCGTGCGTCTGTCCCGCCTGGTAGGCGTGGATTACGCTGTTGAGTGGATCTGTGGCGGTGCTGAGAACCGTGCTGCTGACGCTCTGAAAGTAGGCGCAGTAGACGCTGTGGTTGCCGCCGACCAGTTGCTGGCAGCAGCCGTTGATCTGATCAAGCAGTGCATCGACGGCAAGCTGGATTACCAGGCTCGCCGTGAAGAGAAGAAAGGCAAGATCAAACTGAATGCCATGGAAAGCATGATGGCATTCGAAATCTCCAAGGCTTTCGTGGCAGGTAAGGCAGGTCGCAACTATCCAGCGCCTGTTGAAGCCATCAAGACCATGCAAAAGCATGCCAACCTGACCCGTGATAAGGCGATTGAGGTTGAAGCCAAAGGCTTCGCCAAGATGGCCAAAACCAATGTTGCAGCCTGTCTGGTAGGCCTGTTCCTGAATGATCAGGAACTGAAGAAAAAAGCCAAGGCGTGGGAGAAAGAGGCGTCTCCGGTCAAACTGGCGGCGGTTCTGGGCGCCGGTATCATGGGCGGCGGTGTTGCTTATCAGTCTGCACTGAAAGGCACGCCCATCGTCATGAAGGACATCGCGCCTGCAGGTATTGAGCTGGGCCTGAAAGAAGCCAAAAAACTGTTGGCCAAGCGTGTCGAGAAGGGCCGCATGAATGCTGACAAGATGGCTGACGTCCTGAACAGCATTACCCCGACGCTGAACTATGGCGATTTCAAGAACGTCGATCTGGTTGTTGAGGCGGTTGTTGAAAATCCCAAGGTGAAAGACGCTGTTCTGCGCGAAACCGAAGATGCGGTTCGTGAAGACACCATCATCACCTCCAACACCTCCACCATCTCCATCAACCTGCTGGCGAAGAACCTGAAGCGTCCCGAGAACTTTTGCGGTATGCACTTCTTCAACCCGGTACACATGATGCCGCTGGTTGAGGTTATCCGTGGCGAGAAGACCTCTGATCGTGCCATTGCGACCACCGTGGCCTACGCCAAGGCTATGGGCAAGACCCCGATCGTGGTTAATGACTGCCCGGGCTTCCTGGTCAACCGCGTGCTGTTCCCGTACTTCGGCGGCTTTATGGGCCTGATCCGTGACGGTGCTGATTTCCAGCAAGTTGACAAGGTCATGGAGAAGTTTGGCTGGCCGATGGGTCCTGCATACCTGCTGGACGTGGTCGGCATGGACACAGGCAAGCACGCCGGTGACGTTATGGCGGAAGGTTTCCCTGACCGCATGAAGTACGCCGAGAAGACGGCTATCGACGTCATGTACGAGAACAAGCGCTTTGGTCAGAAGACCAACGTCGGCTTCTACAAGTACGAACTGGATCGCAAAGGCAAGCAGAAGAAGGTCGCTGACGAAGAGACCTACAAGCTGATTGCACCGGTTGTTCAGGGCAAGAAAGAGTTTGATGAAGAAGAAATCATTGCTCGCATGATGATTCCTCTGTGCATGGAAACCGTTCGCTGCCTGGAAGACAACATTGTTGAGGCGCCTGCGGATGCAGATATGGGCCTCATCTTTGGCATTGGCTTCCCTCCGTTCCGCGGTGGTGCGCTGCGTTACATCGACGATATGGGTGTAGACAAGTTCGTCGAGTTGGCAGACAAGTACGCAGAGCTGGGTGCGCTTTATCACCCGACCGAGAAGCTGCGTGAAATGGCCAAGACTGGTAAGAAGTTCTTCGGCTGAGAACCCTGAGAGATATCCGAACGGAGAAAGATCTATGAGCCTTAATCCGAGAGACGTTGTCGTAGTGGATTGCGTGCGGACTCCGATGGGTCGTGCCAAGAACGGTTGCTTCCGCAACGTTCGTGCCGAGAACCTGTCCGCAGCGCTGATCGATGCGATCTTCGCCCGTAACCCGAACCTGGACCCGAAAGAAGTTGAAGACGTGATTTGGGGCTGTGTAAACCAGACCAAAGAGCAGGGCTTCAACGTTGCGCGTCAGATCTCCTTGCTGACCCGCATTCCTCACGAGTCCTCTGCCCAGACCGTTAACCGTCTGTGTGGTTCCGCCATGACTGCAATTCATACTGCAGCCCAGGCGATCATGACCAACAACGGTGACGTGTTCTTCGTGGGCGGCGTTGAGCACATGGGTCACGTGCCCATGACTGAAGGCTTTGACCACAACCCGGCAGCCTCCAAGTACAGCGCCAAGGCCTCCAATATGATGGGTCTGACCGCTGAAATGCTGGCGAAGATGCACGGCATCACCCGTCAGCAGCAGGACGAGTTCGGCGCCCGTTCACACCGTCTGGCACACGAAGCGACCGTTGAAGGTCGTTTCAAGAACGAAATCGTGCCTATCGAAGGTCACGACGACAATGGTTTCCTCAAGCTGATCGAGCACGACGAAACCATCCGTCCTGAGACTACAGTTGAGTCCCTTGCAGCCCTGCGTCCGGCCTTCGATCCGAAGAGTGGTACTGTGACTGCAGGTACCTCCTCTCAGCTGACTGACGGTGCCGCAGCGATGGTGCTGATGTCTGCAGAGCGTGCGCAGGCGCTGGGTTTGACCCCGATCGCCAAGGTGCGCAGCATGGCCGTTGCCGGCTGTGATCCCGCCATCATGGGCTATGGTCCAGTACCGGCCACCAAGAAGGCGCTCAAGCGTGCAGGCCTGAAAGTTGAAGATATCGACTTCTGGGAACTGAACGAAGCCTTCGCGGGTCAGTCGCTGCCGGTTATCAAAGACCTGAAGCTGATGAACGTGATGGATGAGAAGGTCAACCTGAACGGTGGTGCTATCGCTCTGGGTCACCCGCTGGGTTGTTCCGGTGCGCGTATCTCTACCACCCTGCTGAACGTCATGCAGGCAAAAGGCGGTACCCTTGGTGTATCCACCATGTGTATCGGTCTTGGTCAGGGCATCGCGACCGTGTGGGAGCGCATCTGATTCGTCAGGTGACAACACCCGAGAAAGCCCGGCATTGCCGGGCTTTTTTTGTGTGATGGGTTGTGTTGCTTGACTTGACCCTGTAAAACTGAGCACCTATAAAAAGTGGCAACTCTTTCTTATAACCCAGTTGCCTGATTTTCAAGCGAGTTTACGGTTCGCACATCGTCAGACCGATTATCGCCAAGGATACAGATCTCCGTTATGGGTAAAAGCCTCGTCATTGTCGAGTCACCAGCTAAAGCCAAAACCATCAATAAATATCTGGGGCCGGACTTTATCGTCAAGTCCAGCATCGGGCATATCAGGGACCTGCCAGTCAGCGGCAGCGGCACCACAACAGACCCAAAAGAAAGGGCCAAGCTGGCCGCCCAGACGCGAAAAATGAGCGCTGAAGAAAAAGTGGTCCATAAAAAGCGCAAGGCACGGGAGCAGCTGATTGCCCGTATGGGTGTGGACCCGGATGACGACTGGGCGGCGAATTACCAGATACTGCCAGGCAAAGAAAAGGTTGTCAGTGAGCTCAAACGGCTCGCCAAGTCCGCTGACCATATCTACCTGGCAACGGATTTGGACCGCGAGGGGGAAGCCATCGCCTGGCACTTGCGCGAAGCGATCGGTGGTGAGCCAGAAAGATACCGGCGGGTAGTGTTCAACGAAATCACCAAGCGTGCTATTCAGGAATCCTTCAAAGATCCGGGGCAGCTGGACCAACACCGTGTGGATGCCCAGCAGGCCCGCCGCTTCCTTGATCGAGTTGTGGGTTACATGGTGTCACCCTTGTTGTGGAACAAGCTGGCCCGTGGCCTGTCAGCGGGCCGGGTACAATCCGTGGCGGTCAAGCTGATCGTCGAGCGAGAGCGTGATATACGCAGTTTTGTGCCGGAAGAATACTGGCAATTGCACGCCGATTTGCGAGCCGCCGACGTTAAGGATCCAATACGGTTCGAGGTGGTGCGCCATCAGGATAAAGCTTATCGACCGGTAAACGAGCAGCAGAGCGTGGCGCACGTCGCTGCCCTGCAGCAAGCTGCCTATAAGGTGGTTAAGCGTGAGGACAAGCCTACCCGCTCCAAGCCCGGTGCGCCGTTTATCACCTCTACCTTGCAGCAAGCAGCCAGTAATCGCATGGGCTTCAGCGTCAAAAAAACCATGATGCTGGCGCAGCGCCTTTATGAGGCTGGCTATATCACCTATATGCGAACGGACTCCACCAACCTCAGCCGGGATGCGGTGGAAAGCTGTCGAGCCTTTATTCAGAAGCAGTTCGGTGACAAGTACTTGCCGGAGAGCCCGCGCACCTACGGTAGCCGGGAGGGCGCTCAGGAAGCGCACGAGGCCATTCGGCCAACTGATGTGGCGTTGCGCCCTACCGCTATCAAAGACCTGGAGAAGGATGCTGAGCGGCTTTACGATTTGATCTGGCGCCAGTTCATCGCCTGTCAGATGGCGGACGCCGAGTTCCTCAGTACCTCCATTACCCTGCAGGCAGCGGACTATGAGCTGAAGACCCGTGGCCGCATTATCCGGTTTGAAGGTTTCCTCAAGGCAGCACCGCAATCGTCCAAAAAGGATGAGGATGTTGCGCTGCCGGATATTCAGGTTAACGATCTGCTTGGGCTCGAAAAGCTGGATCCGACCCAGCACTTTACCAAGCCGGCACCGCGGTACACTGAAGCCAGTCTGGTCAAGGAGCTAGAGAAGCGTGGCATCGGGCGACCCTCGACCTATGCGTCCATTATTTCCACCATTCAGGACCGGGGGTATGTACGCCTTGAGAACCGCCGTTTCTACGCCGAGAAGATGGGCGACATTGTTACCGATCGCCTGAATGAGTCCTTCTCCAATTTGATGGACTATGACTTTACCGCCAAGCTGGAAGAAGAGCTGGACGAGATCGCTTCCGGTGATGTGGATTGGAAAAAGGTCCTCAACAGTTTCTATGGTAACTTCAGCAGCCAGCTTGAGAAAGCCGAGCAAAGTGATGACGGCGGCATGCGGGGCAATACGCCCACGGAAACCGACATTGCTTGTCCCACCTGTACCCGCCCGATGCAGATTCGGGTCGCCAGTACCGGAGTGTTCCTGGGCTGTTCGGGCTATGCATTGCCGCCCAAAGAGCGCTGCAAAACCACCATTAACCTGGTGTCCGGTGATGAGGTGGTCAGGGCTGATGATGATGTGGAAGGTGAGGGCGAGAGCCGGCTGCTACGGAAGAAGCGGCGTTGCCCCAAATGCGGCACTGCCATGGACAGCTATCTGATTGATGAAGGCCGCAAGCTCCATGTGTGTGGCAACAATCCCGACTGCTCAGGCTATGAAGTAGAGCAGGGCAGCTTCAAGATCAAAGGCTATGACGGCCCCACCCTGGACTGCGACAAGTGTGGTTCAGAAATGCAGCTTAAAACTGGCCGTTTCGGCAAGTACTTCGGCTGTACTAACAGCGAATGCAAAAATACCCGCAAGCTGTTGCGGAGCGGTGAGCCTGCGCCCCCCAAAATGGACCCGGTGCCCATGCCGGAACTGCGTTGCGAAAAGGTGGATGACACCTATGTGTTGCGGGATGGTGCCTCAGGCCTTTTCCTTGCGGCCAGCAAGTTTCCCAAAAACCGGGAGACGCGGGCGCCACTGGTGCGTGAATTGAAGCCCCATCGCAGTGAGATTGATCCGAAGTACGGCTTTCTCCTTGATGCGCCGGAAGCAGACAGCGAGGGCAATCCAGCCGTTGTGCGCTACAGCCGCAAAAGCAAGGAGCAATATGTGATGACGGAGAAGGACGGCAAGCCAACGGGCTGGTCGGCTTGGTACGTAGGCGGCAAATGGCAGGTGCAGGACAAGAAGTGAGTCGGGCGGCTGCGTAAGCCGCCCGAGCCTGCGTAAGTGGATCCCGGTTCAGGTGGGCTTACGCAGGCGCTCAATGAGTGATGATGTATCCCAGCGACCGCCGCCCATGGCCTGTATATCCTCGTAAAAGCTGTCCACCAGGGCGGTGATCGGTAGGGGGATATGCCGGGCTTCAGCTTCCGCCATACAGATTGCCAGATCTTTTCGCATCCAGTTCACCGCAAAGCCATGATCAAAATGGCCTGCCAGCATACTCTCTCCGCGGTTATCCATCTGCCATGACTGGGCTGCACCTTTGGAAATCACGTCCAGCACCTTGGCGGTATCGAGCCCTGCTTGCTGGGCAAAGTTAAGCGCCTCTGACAGCGCTTGCAACAGGCCGGCAACAGCAATCTGGTTTACCATTTTGGTCCGCTGGCCAGCGCCGGACGGTCCCATCAGATTGACGGCCTTGCCATAGGCTTCCATCACCGGCTTGGCAGTCTCAAAGGCCTTTTCAGTACCACCACACATGATGGTGAGTTGACCCTTCTCGGCGCCGGGCTGGCCGCCTGATACGGGGGCATCGATAAAGTGCAGGTCCCGCGCCCGGGCAGCCTCCGCTAACTGCTCCGCCATGGCGGCAGAGGCGGTGGTGTGATCAATCAGGATGCTACCAGGGCGGGCATTGGCGATGATGCCGTCGCTACCGAGGTAAATGGACGTCAGGTCCGGATCTGCCCCCACGCAGGTAATGACGAAGTCGCAGCCGTTGATGGCCTCGACGATAGTGCTGCATGCCTTGCCGTTATGGGCTTTTTGCCAGCGCTCAGTGCGTTCAGGGGTGCGGTTAAACACATTGACGCTGTGCCAGCGGTCCGCCAGATGTCCCGCCATGGGGTAGCCCATAACCCCAAGACCGATAAAGCCAATGTTTCTAATCATGGTGCGCTAGTCTCCAGATGCGAGAAAGCCGCCGTGACTTCCGGGCGCGGCTGCGCAACGGTAGTCAAGGCGGCTCGCAATGGCCGTGCGGAGTGTTGTTACTTGGCTACATCCCGGCTGATTTCGCCATTGTACAGCTGGCGAGGGCGACCGATACGGTAATCACCGCTCACCATTTCGTTCCAGTGAGAGAACCAGCCGATGGTGCGCGACATGGCAAAGATCACGGTGAACATGGACGTGGGGATGCCGATGGCTTTCAGAATGATACCGGAGTAGAAGTCAACGTTCGGGTACAGCTTGCGCTTGACGAAATACTCGTCCTCCAGCGCAATCTGTTCCAGGCGCTGGGCGATCTTGAGCATGGGATCGTTTTCCAGGCCCAGCTCCGCCAGCACTTCGTGGGCAGTTTCACGCATGACTTTGGCGCGCGGGTCAAAGTTCTTGTAGACCCGGTGACCGAAGCCCATCAGGCGGAAGGGGTCTTCCTTGTCTTTGGCTTTGGCGATGAAGGTATCGATATTGCTCTCATCACCAATCTCTTCCAGCATATCCAGAACGGCCTCGTTAGCGCCGCCGTGCGCTGGTCCCCAAAGGGCCGCAATACCGGACGCGATACAGGCGAATGGGTTGGCGCCGGTGGAGCCTGCCAGGCGAACGGTAGAGGTGGACGCGTTCTGCTCGTGGTCAGCATGCAAAATAAAGATGCGATCCATGGCTTTTGCCAGTATCGGGTTTGGCTTGTACTCCTCGCACGGGGTGCCAAACATCATGTGCAGGAAATTCTCCGCATAGTTCAGGTCGTTACGCGGGTACATGAAGGGCTGGCCGGTGGAGTACTTGTGACACCAGGCTGCGATGGTAGGCATCTTGGCAATCAGGCGATGAGCTGTGATCTCGCGCTGCCGTGCATCGTTAATGTCGATCTGATCATGGTAGAACGCTGACAGGGCGCCCACAACGCCGCACATGATGGCCATCGGGTGCGCGTCACGGCGGAAGCCGTTGAAGAAATTGCGCATCTGGTCGTGCAGCATGGTGTGGTTTTTAATGGTGTCATGGAAGCGTGCGCTTTCAGCGGCTGTGGGCAGCTCGCCGTGGAGCAGCAGGTAGCAGACTTCCAGATAATCCGTCTGTTCCGCAAGCTGCTCAATGGGGTAGCCCCGATGCAGCAGAACACCTTTGTCACCGTCAATGTAAGTGATTTTGGATTCGCAGGCCGCGGTGGACACAAATCCTGGGTCGTATGTGAACAGGCCGTGTTGGACCAGGCCGCGAACATCGATGACATCGGGGCCAGTGGTACCGGAGTAAACTGGCAGCTCGATTGACTTGTCACCTACCGAAAGCGTTGCTTTCTTGTCGGTCATGGTGCTCTCCCATTGTGAATAAGTAGGTTCGGCTAAAGGTCGCGCAGCCGCTATGTGCTTACCTGGCGGGTGCTACGCGGGCCTCGAAGTGCGCCTATTATGGCAGCTTCGTCCCGTCCCGTCATTGGGATGGGATGGTTACAGGGCAGTAATCTGGCGGGAAACTATAGGGTCTTGAGCGCCATTGTCAATAACCTAGGTGTCCTGATCTGGCCCGCTGGTCGCCTTTGGCTGGCCTGGTGCAGGGTGCGGAGGTGGCAATCCGCCTCATATTGGCCGCGGATTGTAGCAAGAGGGCAACTCCGCAACCGGTTTCGGTTGGCGCTATCCTTTAGTCTAATAATTCTTTCTGTGCTCTGCATTTGTGTATTGCAGGTTTGTAATTCCTGCGTCCGATCCTTATAATCCCTAGCCCGGAAACGGGAGCATGCAAAGCCTGAACGCCAACGACGACGTTTTTAGCAGTCGTGTTTTCCTTCCAATCCGGAATCTCCGGGTCAACGTAGTGCGAAGTAGTACGAACCATTCATTCCAACTATCCGTGCCGATATCCTTCGGACTGGCGGAATAACGAGAGAGTGTGAGAGCGCTGTGAATAAGCAACGACCAGTTAATCTCGATCTCAGCAAGTTTCATTTCCCCTTGCCGGCGATTACCTCCATCCTGCACCGCATCAGCGGCATCATCATTTTTGTTGGTGTGGCATTCTTGCTGTGCGGCCTGGATATGTCGCTGTCCGGAGAGGAAGGCTTTAACCAAGTCAGTGAACTGCTGGACGGTTTCCTCGCGAAACTGATCATCTGGGGCATTCTATCCGCCCTTCTTTACCATCTTGTGGCAGGTATCAAGCACCTGATCATGGATATGGGTATTGGTGAAACCCTTCCGGGTGGCCGTCTGGCGGCCAAGATCACCCTGGTCGTGTCTATCGTTCTCATCGTCCTCGCAGGAGTCTGGATATGGTAAACAGCGTAACGAATCTGGGTCGTAGCGGCGTCTATGACTGGATGGTCCAGCGGGTATCGGCCTACGTACTAGCTCTGTACACCTTGTTCCTGCTGGGCTTTATGCTCACGACAGACGTGAATTACGAGAGCTGGAGTGCCTTGTTCGGGCAGACCTGGTTCCGCATCTTCAGTCTGATGACGCTTATTTCCCTGGGCGCCCATGCGTGGGTAGGTCTGTGGACGGTAACAACGGACTACATCAAGGCAACAGCTTTGCGTTTTCTGGTGCAGGCTGCGTGTGGTGCGGTGATGTTCGTTTATGTCGTCTGGGGTATTAAGATTCTTTGGGGGCTTTGATAGATGGCTAAGATCAAGACCATTTCCTATGACGCTATCGTCATAGGCGGCGGCGGCGCGGGTATGCGTGCTGCGCTTCAGTTGACCGAATCCGGGGTTCGCACGGCGTGTGTCACCAAAGTGTTCCCGACGCGCTCTCACACCGTGTCTGCGCAGGGTGGTATCACCTGTGCAATCGCAAGTGCTGATCCCAATGATGACTGGCGTTGGCACATGTATGACACCGTCAAGGGTTCCGATTACATCGGTGATCAGGATGCGATTGAGTACATGTGCTCTGTAGGTCCGCAGGCGGTCTTTGAGCTTGAACACATGGGCTTGCCGTTCTCCCGCACTGAAGAGGGTCGCATCTATCAGCGCCCGTTTGGTGGTCAGTCGAAAGATTATGGTAAGGGTGGTCAGGCTGCCCGTACCTGTGCTGCTGCAGACCGTACCGGTCATGCTCTGCTTCACACGCTCTATCAGGCAAACCTCAAGGGCGGCACCACCTTCCTGAACGAGTGGTACGCCGTTGATCTGGTAAAGAATGCCAAGAATGAAGTAGTCGGCATTGTTGCGATCGAGATCGAATCAGGTGAAGTCTCTTACATTAGTGCAAAAGCGACGGTATTGGCGACGGGCGGTGCTGGTCGTATCTATGCGTCCACAACCAATGCACTGATCAACACTGGTGATGGCATCGGTATGGCGCTGCGCGCGGGCTTCCCGGTGCAGGACATGGAAATGTGGCAGTTCCATCCAACCGGCATCTACGGCGCGGGAACGCTGGTTACCGAGGGCTGCCGTGGTGAAGGTGGTTATCTGATCAATGCCGAGGGTGAGCGCTTCATGGAGCGTTACGCACCTAACGCCAAGGATCTTGCTGGCCGTGATGTTGTTGCTCGCTCTATGGTCCTTGAAATCCTTGAGGGACGCGGTTGCGGTCCTGAAAAGGATCACGTGTTGCTCAAGCTGGATCATTTGGGAGAGGAAACCCTCAACCTTCGTTTGCCGGGCATCTGTGAGCTTTCACGTACCTTCGCTCATGTTGACCCTGTAAAAGAGCCTGTGCCGGTGGTTCCGACCTGTCATTATATGATGGGTGGTATTCCGACAAACGTTGGTGGCCAGGCGCTGACTCAGGATGCGGATGGCAAGGACCTTCCGATACCAGGTTTGTTTGCCTGCGGGGAAGCGGCTTGCGTTTCTGTGCATGGTGCCAACCGTCTTGGTGGTAACTCGTTGTTAGACCTCGTCGTATTTGGTCGCGCTGCTGGCCTTCATATTGAGGAGCAATTGCGCGGCGGTTTCGAAGTTGACGCAGCCAGTGAGGAAGACATCAAGCGCGCCATGGCGCGGCTTGACCGGCTTGACAGCGCCACTGAGGGCGAGGAAGTCGCCAAAGTGCGTAAGGATCTGCAGAACTGCATGCAGCTTTATTTCGGTGTGTTTCGTGATGGCGAAAGCATGGAAAAAGGCCTCAAGCTCCTGGAAGAAATCGGTGAGCGTGTTCGCAGGACTAAGCTTGCTGATAGCAGCAAGTCGTTCAATACAGCGCGTATTGAAGCGCTCGAGCTGGATAATCTCTATGAGGTTGCCCTGGCTACCGCCATCTCCGCCAGCGAGCGTAGAGAGAGTCGTGGGGCCCATGCTCGTAACGATTTCACCGAGCGAGATGATGAGAACTGGCTGAAGCATTCCGTTTACTTCCCGCTTGAAAAACGGGTTGGCAAGCGCGATGTGAACTTCGCGCCCAAGACGATGGAAGCTTTCCAGCCGAAGGTTCGGACCTACTAAGGGGTATGCAGAGATGTTAGTTAGTCTTTATCGTTACAATCCGGAGACTGATAAAGCGCCCTATATGCAGGACGTTGATCTGGATATTCCGGAAGGCAAGGACCTGATGGTGCTGGATGTTCTCGCGCTATTGAAAGAGAAAGATCCTACATTGAGCTATCGCCGTTCTTGTCGAGAGGGCGTATGCGGCTCAGACGGCATGAACATGAATGGCAAGAACGGTCTTGCGTGCATCACGCCGATCTCTCAGGTGGTCAAAAAGAACAAGCTGGTATTGCGGCCGTTGCCCGGTCTGCCGGTCATTCGTGACCTGGTGGTCGACATGAGCCTGTTTTACCAGCAGTATGAGAAGGTACAGCCGTACCTGATCAATAATACACCCGCGCCGGCTATTGAGCGGCTGCAGTCACCCGAAGAGCGTGAAAAGCTCGACGGCCTGTATGAGTGTATTCTATGTGCCTGTTGTTCCACCTCCTGTCCGTCTTTCTGGTGGAACCCGGACAAGTTTATCGGTCCTGCGGGCTTGCTGCAGGCGTACCGTTTCCTGGCCGACAGCCGTGATAACGCTCGTGATGAGCGTCTTTCAAGGCTGGATGACCCCTTCAGCGTATTCCGCTGCCGTGGGATCATGAACTGTGTGAGCGTCTGCCCGAAAGGGCTCAACCCCACGCGGGCGATTGGCCACATTCGGGATATGCTGCTGCAGCGTGCGACCTGAGGTCCGGTATAGCATCCGATTTGCGGCTGAGAATGAAATAGTCAGTCGCAATCGGGGCTATTGAGGGCTTTAACAGGGCGTAATCCCAATCAGGCGCTATACTGTTCGGATTAGCTGGCCTTCTTGCGGATAGTGGCAACTGTCACAAACAGTTAACACTAAAGGCGTATACCCAAAGACGGGTAGTGAAGGCAGACTACGAAAGCCGCTAAAGGTGCTTACAAGGCGCTTCTAGCGGCTTTTGCTGAGTTTAACCACCGGGGAACGGAAAACATCCGTGCGTGTTGTGGTGCCGGCAGTCGATCTCGTACTTACCCGTATTGACTGCTTGATACCCCTGGCTGACCATAATGCGCTCCTCGCACCAGCCCAAGGTGAGCTATAAAAAATGCAAGAGAGCATCATGGAGCAGTTGTGGCAGTCCTCCCACATTCAGGGGGGTAACCTTGCCTATGTTGAACAGCTTTTCGAAACCTACCTTACCGATCCCAATGCTGTTCCAGAGGAGTGGCGTAGCTACTTCGACCGGCTGCCAGGGGTTGAGGGAAGCATCGGGAGAGACGTCAGCCACGCCACGATAAGGGAACAGTTCGAACATATTTCCCGAAACCAGCGTTTTATTGGTCGCGGCGGCGTACCCGCCAGCGCCACATCCGAGGCGGACAAAAAACAGATCCGCGTTCTCCAGCTTATCAATGCGTTCCGATTCCGTGGCCACCAGCACGCCACGCTGGACCCCCTGGGGTTACAGCAGCGCATGCCTGTGGAAGATCTTGACTATCGCTTCCACGAACTGACTGAAGCGGACCTTGATCTTGAGTTTCAGGTAGGTTCTCTGTGCTTCGGCGAAGAGACCATGAAGCTGCGGGATATCGTTGATGGCTTGAAAAGTACCTATTGCGGCAATATCGGCGCTGAGTACATGCATGTGGTGGATACGCGCGTGAAGCGCTGGTTCCAGCAACGCATGGAGCCTTCCCGCGGCAAGCCCGGTTATGAAGCAGCGACACGCAAACACCTGTTGGAACGCCTGACCGCCGCCGAGGGCCTGGAAAAGTACCTGGGGTCCCGTTATCCCGGGGTCAAGCGTTTTGGCCTTGAAGGTGGTGAGACACTGATCCCCTGCGTCGATGAGCTGATTCAGCGTGCGGGCAGTTATGGCACCAAAGAAATTGTTATTGGTATGGCTCACCGTGGCCGCCTCAACGTGCTGGTCAACACCCTGGGCAAAAACCCGAAGGACCTGTTTGACGAGTTCGAAGGCAAGAAAATGACGGATTCGGGCTCCGGTGATGTGAAGTATCACCAGGGCTTCTCGTCCAATGTCATGACGGATGGGGGTGAGGTTCACCTTGCGCTGGCCTTTAACCCGTCGCACCTGGAAATTGTATCGCCGGTAGCCATTGGCTCGGTGCGTGCGCGCCAGACGCGTCGTGAGGATACCGAGGGCTCCCAGGTCGTGCCCATTATCATGCATGGCGATGCGGCATTTGCGGGCCAGGGCGTGGTGATGGAAACCTTCCAGATGTCCCAGACCCGGGGCTATGGTGTTGGCGGTACCATTCATATTGTTATCAACAACCAGGTCGGCTTTACCACCAGTCGCCAGGATGATGCCCGCTCTACTGAGTACTGTACTGACGTGGCGAAAATGGTTCAGGCTCCCATTCTGCACGTGAATGCGGACGATCCTGAAGCAGTCATGTTTGTAACCCAGATGGCCATGGATTACCGCAAGGAATTCAAGGGTGATGTGGTTATTGATCTGGTGTGTTACCGCCGTCGCGGTCATAACGAGGCTGATGAGCCTTCCGCCACTCAGCCCCGCATGTATGAAAAGATCCGCAAGCTGAAAACCACCCGCGAGCTTTATGCTGAGCGTCTGGTTGGCGAAGGTGTGCTGTCGGCGGATGAAGTCAAGCAGATGGAGCTGGACTACCGGGATGCGCTGGACAAAGGCGATCACGTCGTTAAGTCCCTGGTCAAGGAACCCAACAAGGCGTTGTACGTTGACTGGCAACCGTATCTGGGCCACGAGTGGACTGCCAAGTGCAAATCCCATGTTGCCTTGAAGACCATCCAGCGGCTGGGCAAGAAGCTGAATCAGTTGCCGGAAGGCTTTGCGGTGCAGCGGCAGGTGTCCAAAATCATTGATGACCGTGCCAAGATGACCGCCGGTGCCTTGCCCATCAACTGGGGCTACGGCGAGGTTATGGCTTATGCCACGCTGTTGGCCGAAGGTCACCCGGTGCGCATTACCGGTCAGGACGTTGGCCGTGGCACCTTCAGCCATCGTCATGCGGTTCTGCACAACCAGAAAGACGGCGAAATCTATGTGCCCTTGCAGCACCTATCAGAGAACCAGCCGAAGTTCCAGCTATACGACTCCTTGTTGTCTGAGGAGGCGGTACTGGCATTTGAATACGGTTACTCAACCACCACGCCCGATGCATTGATTGTGTGGGAAGCGCAGTTTGGTGACTTTGCCAATGGTGCGCAGGTAGTGATTGATCAGTTCCTTACCAGTGGTGAACACAAGTGGGGCCGGCTCTGCGGTCTGACCCTGTTGTTGCCCCACGGTTATGAGGGGCAGGGGCCGGAGCACAGCTCCGCAAGATTGGAACGATTCCTGCAGTTGTGCGCCGAGCACAATATCCAGGTATGTGTACCAACAACACCGGCGCAGGTGTTCCACATGTTGCGTCGTCAGGTCAAACGTCCGCTTCGCAAGCCGTTGGTTGCCATCACGCCCAAAAGTCTGTTGCGCCATAAAGAGGCAATTTCCAGTCTGGATGACCTCACAGAGGGCACCTTCCAGACGGTGCTGCCGGAGAAAGAGCCGTCTGATCCGAAAAAGATCAAACGCTTGATTCTTTGCAGCGGCAAGGTCTATTTTGACTTGCTGGAAAAGAAGAAAACCGATGAGCGGGATGACGTGGCTATTGTGCGTATTGAGCAGCTATACCCGTTCCCCGGTGATGACCTGGACGAACTGCTGGCCACCTACACCAAGCTTGAGAAAGTGGTCTGGTGTCAGGAAGAGCCTATGAACCAGGGTGCCTGGTACTGCAGTCAGCACCATATGCGTGCAGCGTTGCACCGCCTGAGTCCGAAACTCTACCTGGAGTACGCGGGTCGGGAGGCGTCAGCCGCACCGGCGTGTGGATACCTGTCAGTTCATATCGAAGAACAGAAAAAACTGGTCAACGAAGCCTTCGAAATTTGACGAGTGATCGAATTAAGGAATAGAGATGTCAACAGAAATCAAAGCACCCGTTTTTCCCGAATCTGTCGCAGAAGGCACCGTGGCGACCTGGCACAAGAAGCCAGGCGAGGCTTGTGTCCGTGATGAGCTGATTGTCGATATCGAAACTGACAAGGTGGTTCTAGAAGTCAACGCTCCGGCTGACGGCGTTATTGTTGAGATCATCAAGGCGGAAGGCGACACTGTCGAAAGTGCCGAGGTTATCGCCCATTTCAAGGAAGGCGCTGTGGCCGAGTCGGCACCGGCAGAGCCTGCTAAAGCGGAAACGCCAGTGGCCGAAGCCAAGCCTGCGGCCAGCGGCGCTGAAGCGGTGCTGAGCCCGTCTGCCCGTAAACTTGCCAGCGAGCAGGGTGTGGATGTAGCGACCCTACAGGGCACAGGTAAAGGCGGCCTGGTCACCAAAGAAGATGTGCAGAAACACGTCAGTGCCAAACCGCAAACCGTTGCTGCCAGCGCTGCACCGGCTGTGGCACCGGTCGCTCTGGCGGAGGGCGAGCGTCCCGAGAAACGGGTGCCAATGACCCGCCTGCGCGCCAGTATTGCCCGACGTCTGGTGGAAGCGCAGCAGACTGCGGCCATGCTGACCACCTTCAACGAAGTTAACATGAAGCCGTTGATGGACTTGCGTGCGCAGTACAAGGACAGCTTTGAGAAGCGCCACGGTGTGAAGCTTGGCTTTATGTCCCTGTTTGTCAAAGCCGCTACCGAGGCGCTCAAGCGCTTCCCGGCGGTCAACGCGTCCATCGACGGCAATGACATGGTCTACCACGGCTATCAGGATATTGGCGTGGCGGTATCCAGTGACCGTGGTTTGGTGGTGCCGGTATTGCGCGACACCGACGCCATGGGCCTTGCGGATATCGAGAAGAAGATTGCTGAGTTCGGTACCAAGGCGCGGGATGGCAAACTGGGTATTGAGGACATGACCGGCGGCACCTTCACCATCTCTAACGGTGGTGTGTTTGGCTCTCTGATGTCCACGCCGATTCTGAACCCGCCGCAAACCGGCATTCTGGGAATGCACAAGATCCAGGAGCGCCCTATGGCGGTGAACGGACAAGTGGTGATTCTGCCCATGATGTATCTGGCACTCTCTTATGACCACCGCATGATTGATGGCAAAGAGGCCGTACAGTTCCTGGTGGCCATCAAGGAGATGGTTGAAGATCCGGCGCGCATCCTGCTCGACGTTTGACCTCCACACACGAATTGAATAACGGGAAGAATCATGGCTGATAAGTTTGACGTTATTGTCATCGGCGCGGGTCCAGGCGGCTACGTTGCTGCCATCAAGGCGGCGCAACTGGGTCTGAAGACGGCGTGTGTCGAGATGTGGACCAGCGAAGATGGCAAGCCGGTACTGGGTGGTACTTGCCTTAATGTAGGATGCATCCCCTCCAAGGCACTGCTGGAGATCTCTCATAAGTATGAAGAGGCCAGCCACGGCTTTGCCGAGCAGGGCATCAAGGTCAAGGACGTGGACATTGACGTTGCCAAGATGATGGAGCGCAAGACCGGTATCGTTACCCAGCTGACAGGCGGTATCGCCCAGCTGTTCAAAGCGAACGGTGTGACCACTATCCAGGGCCGCGGCAAGTTGCTGGCCGGCAAGAAGGTTGAGGTTACCGATCCGGACGGCAAGGTGAAGACCTATGACGCGGAGAATATCATTATCGCGACCGGCTCCTCACCCATCGACATTCCCCCGGCGCCGCTGACCGAGGGTTATATTGTGGATTCCGAAGGCGCGCTCGCCTTTGAAGAAGTGCCCAAGCGTCTTGGGGTTATCGGCGCGGGTGTTATTGGTCTGGAACTGGGTAGTGTCTGGGCTCGCCTGGGTGCGGAAGTGACCGTACTGGAGGCTCAGGACAGCTTCCTGTCAGCGGTTGATCAGCAGCTGGCGAAGGATGCTCTCAAACAGTTCCAGAAGCAGGGCCTGAACATCCAGCTCAAGTGCCGTGTGACAGGCACCCAGGTCAAGCGTAACCTGGTGTACGTGACCTATGAAGACGGTAAGGGCGAGCAGGAAATCAAGGTGGACAAGCTGATTGTCGCGGTTGGGCGTCGTCCCAACACGGATAACCTGCTGGCGCCTGACTGTGGTGTCAATCTGGACGAGCGTGGCTTTATCTTCGTGGATGATACCTGCGAAACCAACGCGCCCGGCATCTATGCCGTGGGTGACGTGGTACGCGGCCCAATGCTGGCCCACAAGGCCTCTGAAGAAGGGGTTATGGTGGCTGAGCGTATCGCTGGCCATAAGCCACAGGTTAACTACGACTGCATTCCTAACGTCATCTATACCCACCCTGAAGTGGCATGGGTTGGCAAGACTGAGGATCAGCTCAAGGCAGAAGGCGAGGCCTATAAGGTAGGCACATTCCCCTTCGCTGCGAACGGTCGTGCGATGGCTGCCAACGCGGCGAGCGGGCTGGTGAAAATTGTTGCTGACGAGAAAACCGACCGCATCCTGGGCTTCCACGTATTGGGGCCACAGGCATCCGAGATAGTCGCGCAGGGCGTGATTGCTATGGAGTTTGGCTCTACCGCCGAGGATCTGGCGCTGACCTGCTTTGCTCATCCGACGCTGTCAGAGTCTGTCCATGAGGCGGCACTGGGCGTGAATGGCGGTGCGATTCATATCGCCAACCGTCGCAAAAAGAAGTAACGCAATCGAGGAAAGTGGGGCGCCAATGAAGGCGCCCCGCTACCTTACACCGGGTAACTTTCCTGTTGCGCAAAAGGTATGCCGAGGCGATCCCTGGTATATCAAACCGAATTCGCTGTAGGCGGGTTCAATTTCCGTACGTGGTTATCCTCCATCAAGAAGCGGGACATTAACTATGAATTTGCACGAATATCAGGGCAAACAGCTTTTCGCCGAATACGGCTTGCCCGTATCCAAGGGCGTTGCCTGTGATACCCCGAAAGAGGCCGTTGCGGCTGCTGATGAGATCGGCGGTGACGCATGGGTAGTCAAGGCTCAGGTGCATGCCGGTGGCCGTGGTAAGGCAGGCGGCGTCAAGCTGGTGAAAAGCAAGGACGAGATTCGCGCTTTTGCCGAGCATTGGCTGGGCAAGAACCTGGTGACTTACCAGACCGATGAAAACGGCCAGCCGGTCAGCAAAATTCTGGTGGAGTCTCTGACAGATATCGATCAGGAGCTGTACCTCGGCGCCGTGGTTGATCGTGGTACGCGCCGTGTGGTGTTTATGGCCTCCACCGAAGGTGGCGTGGAGATCGAAAAAGTTGCGGAAGAGACCCCTGAGAAGATTCTCAAGGCAGAAATCGACCCACTGGTAGGTGCACAGCCCTATCAGGGCCGTGAGTTGGCGTTCAAGCTGGGTCTTGAAGGCAAACAGATCGGACAGTTCACCAAGATCTTCATGGGTCTGGCGAAATTGTTTGAAGACTATGACCTGGCGCTGCTGGAAATCAACCCGCTGGTTATTACCCCCGCCGGTAATCTGCACTGCCTGGATGCGAAAATCAACGTCGATGGTAACGCTCTGTACCGTCAGAAAAAGATCCATGAGATGCACGATCCATCGCAGGATGATGCACGCGAGGCCGAAGCCGCCAAGTGGGAGCTCAACTATGTAGCGCTGGACGGCAACATTGGTTGTATGGTCAACGGCGCGGGTCTTGCCATGGGCACCATGGATATCATCAAACTTTCTGGTGGCCAGCCTGCAAACTTCCTGGACGTTGGTGGCGGTGCGACCAAAGAGCGTGTATCCGAAGCGTTCAAGATCATTCTGTCTGACAGTAATGTGCAGGCCGTATTGGTAAATATTTTCGGTGGCATCGTCCGTTGCGACATGATCGCTGAAGGTATTATCGGCGCGGTGAAGGAAGTGGGTGTGAAAGTCCCTGTTGTTGTTCGCCTGGAAGGTAATAATGCCGAACTGGGTACCAAGGTACTCGCCGAGAGTGGCCTGAACATCATCGCCGCCACCAGTCTGGCGGATGCCGCAGAGCAAGTCGTTAAAGCCGCAGGGGGTAAGTAATGAGCATCCTGATTAACAAAGACACCAAGGTTATCTGTCAGGGCTTTACCGGCGCACAAGGTACCTTCCATTCCGAGCAGGCTATAGCCTACGGCACCCAGATGGTTGGTGGCGTAAGCCCCGGCAAAGGCGGCACCCAGCACCTTGGCTTGCCGGTGTTCAACACCGTGCGTGAAGCCGTAGAGCAAACTGGCGCTACCGCTACGGTTATCTACGTACCTGCACCTTTCTGTAAGGACGCCATCATTGAAGCGGCGGATGCGGGTATTGAGCTGATCGTGTGCATCACCGAGGGTATCCCTACGCTCGATATGCTGTACGCGAAGGAATATGTGGATCGCAAAGGTGTGCGCATGATCGGGCCTAACTGCCCGGGTGTTATCACACCAGGCGAGTGCAAGATCGGCATCATGCCGGGTCACATTCACAAGCCGGGCAAGGTGGGTATCGTATCCCGCTCCGGTACTCTGACCTATGAAGCCGTCAAGCAAACCACCGATTTCGGCTTTGGTCAGTCCACCTGTATTGGTATCGGTGGTGACCCGATTCCGGGCTCCAATTTCATTGATATCCTCAAGCTTCTGCAGGACGACCCGCAAACCGAAGCGATCGTGATGATCGGTGAGATTGGTGGTACTGCTGAAGAAGAGGCAGCGGCCTACATCAAGGCAAACGTAACCAAGCCGGTGGTATCCTACATCGCGGGTGTTACGGCGCCTCCTGGCAAGCGCATGGGCCACGCTGGCGCCATTATCTCTGGCGGCAAGGGTACAGCGGATGAGAAGTTCGCAGCATTGGAAGATGCTGGCGTGAAAACCGTTCGCAGCCTGGCTGATATCGGCAAAGCGCTGAAGGAACTCACTGGCTGGTAAGCATTGCTGGCAAGTGATAAGCCCCCGTCACCCTTGCACAGGGTGACGGGGGCTTTTGCGTTATATGGCTGTGGCGGCTCCCCGGCATTTATTCGTGGGCAGCCTTGCTTTATCATGCGACAACGATTCATCAAAAGGAGTTCATGCTTTGAGTACTGTAGATTCCCAGCAGCGCGTCCTTTCCGGTATGCGCCCGACGGGCAAACTTCATTTGGGCCATTACCATGGTGTGCTCAAGAACTGGGTAAAGCTACAGCATGAATTCGAGTGCTTCTTCTTTGTGGCTGATTGGCATGCATTGACCACTAACTATGACGACCCGTCGGGCATTGAAGCCAGCAGCTGGGAAATGGTGATCGACTGGCTGGCGGCGGGGGTTAATCCCGGTTCCGCTACACTGTTTATCCAGTCCCGCGTGCCTGAGCATGCTGAGCTGCACCTGTTGCTGTCCATGATCACACCGTTGGGCTGGCTGGAGCGCGTGCCCACCTATAAAGATCAGCAGGAAAAACTGCGGGAAAAGGACCTGGCGACTTATGGTTTCCTCGGTTACCCCTTGTTGCAGAGCGCTGACATTCTGATTTATCGCGCTGGCCGGGTGCCCGTGGGTGCTGATCAGGTCTCCCATATTGAGATTACCCGGGAGGTGGCGCGCCGCTTTAATCATCTTTACGGCCGCGAACCGGGCTTTGAAGAGCAGGCGGAGGCGGCCATCACCAAGATGGGCAAAAAGAACGCCAAGCTCTACCGCACCCTTAAACGTCGTTATCAGGAAGAGGGCGACCTGGAAGCGTTGGAAAGAGCGCGGGCACTGCTCAAGGAACAGCAGAACATTTCCCTGGGGGATCGTGAGCGTCTCTATGGGTTTATTGAAGGGGGGGGCAAGGTCATTCTCCCTGAGCCCCAGGCCCTGTTGACCCCTGAGGCCAAGATGCCTGGCCTGGACGGGCAGAAGATGTCCAAGTCCTATAACAACACCATTGGCTTGCGGGAAGAGCCCGACAGTGTGGCACAGAAAATCCGCACCATGCAGACCGATCCTGCACGCGTCAGGCTGACGGACCCTGGTGAGCCAGAGAAGTGCCCGGTGTGGGGTCTACACAAGGTTTACTCCGACACAGACACCCAGGCGTGGGTCCAGCAGGGCTGCCGTAGCGCGGGCATTGGGTGTCTGGACTGCAAGAAGCCGGTGATTGATGCCATTGTCGAGGAGCAAAAACCCCTGCATGCCCGTGCCAGGGAGTATGAAGGCAATCCTGAACTGGTGGCCTCCATTATCGAAGAAGGCTGCGAGCAGGCCCGTGATGCTGCCCGTGAAACGCTTGAAGAAGTGCGCCAGGCCATGGGCCTGCGCTTTCGCCGCTGATGTCGCGCGCTATCCATGACTGATCCGCTGGCGGCACCGGAAGCTCAGGCAGAGCAGGGCGCATCCGTTGAGGTGGCCCCAGCGCCTTTGGCTCGCGTGGCGGGCAAGCCGGTGGTGGAGATTCCAAAGGATCTCTATATACCCCCGGATGCCCTGGCCGTGTTTCTGGAGGCCTTTGAGGGCCCGCTAGATCTGTTGCTGTACCTGATTCGTCGCCACAATATGGATATTCTTGACATTGATGTCAGCGAGATCACGCGTCAGTACATGGATTATATCGATGTCATGGAAACTATGCGTTTCGAGCTGGCGGCGGAGTATCTGGTGATGGCTGCGACATTGGCGGAGATCAAGTCACGTATGTTGCTGCCACGCCAGGTCAGTGATGAGGATGAGGAAAACGACCCGCGTGCCGAGTTGATTCGGCGGTTGCAGCAGTACGAGCGTTTCAAGAAAGCTGCGGAAGATATGGACACCCTGCCACGGGTTGAAAGGGATACCTTTATTGCCACCGCTGAGCCGCCGCCCATGCCCCGTACTCAGGCGCAGCCGGATGTGGACATGATGGATATGTTGCTGGCGTTGCGGGATGTGCTGAAACGGGCAGATATGTTCAGTAGCCACCATGTCGAACGTGAGCGCCTGTCCACCCGGGAGCGCATGTCTGCTATTCTCGCGGCCCTTCCAGCGGACCGGTTTATCAGTTTTGAATCCTTGTTTAGTGTGCACGAGGGGCGATTAGGGGTCGTGGTGACATTTCTTGCCATGCTGGAGCTGATCAAAGAGCAGTTGGTGGAGCTGGTGCAGGCGGAAGTACTGGGGCCCATCCATCTGCGCGCCCGCGCGGCCAGTTGAACAAGGTAGGTTTGGCATGACTGAGCAACAGTTAGCGCAGATACAGTGTATTGTTGAAGGGGCCTTGCTGGCGGCGGGCAAGCCCATGTCCATCGAACAGCTGCGTGAACTGTTCGATGAGCCCGAGCGTCCGGCCCGGCAAGTAGTGGAACATGTGCTGACCCTCATAGGCAAAGCCTGTGACGGCCGTGGCTTTGAGCTCAAGCAGGTTGCCAGTGGTTACCGTTTTCAGGTACGAGAGGCTTATGCCCCCTGGGTCGGTCGCCTGTTTGAGGAACGTCCCCAGCGTTATTCCAGGGCGTTGCTTGAAACCCTGGCGCTTATTGCCTATCGCCAGCCCATTACACGAGGCGAAATTGAAGACATTCGGGGCGTGACCGTCAGCAGCAATATTATGCGGACCTTGCTGGAACGGGAGTGGGTCCGCATTGTTGGTCACCGGGATGTGCCGGGCCGTCCGGCCATGTATGCCACCACCCGTCAGTTTTTGGACTATTTTAATCTCACTAACCTGGATCAGTTGCCGCCTCTTGCGGATGTGCGTGACCTGGACGAAATCAGCCGCGAGATAGAGGCACAGGTTCAGGGCGAAATCGACTTCACCCCGTCGGATACCGTGCAGCCGCAGGATGACGCCGACGATAATGGCGAGCAAACGTTGCACTAAGGATGCTCTGAAAACTCAGGTCCCGGCAGTCGCTGCAATCTGAGTGTTTTTCCAGAAACGCCTTTAGCACTCCATTTTATTTCATAGCAAGGATATACACATGGCATCTTCAAGCCAGCCCAAGTCTGGTGCCAATGAGCGTCGCGGTGGCGGTCGCCGCCAGCGGGCGGAGTCGCAGCTGCTGCAAGAGGCAGAGCGGTTGCAGAAAATCCTCGCACGTGCAGGTGTTGCCTCACGTCGTGAGGTTGAATCCCTAATCGAGCAGGGGCGGGTGCTGGTGAATGGCGAAGCCGCAGTGCTTGGCCAGAAAGTCACCATGGCCGACCAGATCGATGTGGATGGCCGTCGCCTTGAGCTGTCTGCAAGCCTGCCGGTCCGCCGGGTTATCATGTATAACAAGCCGGAAGGCGAGGTCACTACGCGTAATGACCCTGAAGGTCGTCCGACGGTGTTTGACCGGCTGCCTCGTATCAAGGACCAGCGTTGGATTGCTATAGGCCGCCTCGATATCAATACTACCGGTCTGATACTGTTCACCACCGACGGTGAGCTAGCGAATCGTCTGATGCATCCGTCCTATCAGGTTGACCGGGAATATGCGGTCCGGGTGTTTGGTGAAGTGACGGAAGAGATGATCGAGCGCCTGCGGGAGGGGGTCATGCTTGAAGACGGCATGGCCCGTTTCAGTGACATCAGCGAGGCTGGTGGCAAGGGCATGAACCAGTGGTACCACGTCTCGTTGCTGGAAGGGCGTAACCGGGAAGTGCGTCGTTTGTGGGAATCGCAGGGGGTAACTGTCAGCCGCCTGAAGCGGGTCCGCTACGGTACGGCCATGTTGCCGAGCCGGCTCAGTATCGGTCGCTGGGAGGAGCTTGATCAGCGCGCTGTTGATGCACTGAGTCGTATGGTGGGGTTGGACCCGGTATCGCTGCCGCAGAAAACGCCGGACGAGCAGGCCGCGCAGGAGCGTAGCAGGCGTAAACGGCCGGCCCGCTCAGCAGCAAAGCCCAAAGGGGACAAGGGTAGCTGGGCCGTCACCACGACCCGTCCGGGGCGTGGGGCGACTAAGCCTGCTGACAAGCCTGCGCGTCAGCGTTCACCTCATAAACCGCGTTAACCACCCGGTTGCGGCCGTCCGATTTGGCGCGGTAGAGCGCCAGGTCGGCGAGCTCAACCCATTGCTCGCTGCTCAGCGACGCCTGCAGGCGGGCAACCCCCAGGCTAGCGGTGACCTCGATACGATGGTCGCCGCAACTAACCTGCAAGGTCATGATACGTTGTCGAATCCGCTCGGCGACTTCCAGCGCACTGGCCTCATCGTTGTGGGGCAAAAGGATTGCAAACTCTTCACCACCAATGCGGTACACGCTGTCTGAAAGACGCGTGGCGGCCAGCAGCTCCCGAGCAACGGCAATCAGCACCTTGTCGCCTGCCAGATGGCCCCAGGTATCATTAATCACTTTGAAGTGATCCAGATCGCACAGGATCAGGGCGGCTGGTTGCCCGTGCCGTTGGCTGAGGGCGCGCTGCCGTACCAGGGCTTCATCAAATGCACGCTTGTTACCTAATCCCGTGAGTGCGTCCGTCAGCGCGGCACGCTTGATTTCACGGAACTCACAGGCGTTGCGTACGGCGGTGATCATGATGCCCAGCAGCTCTTCAACAAGCTGAAGCTCATCGTCCTCAAACCGTAACCTGCGGCTCAGGATGAGTTCGCCGTAGTGTTTCCGTTCCAGCATCAGGCGGTACTCGCACCGGTGCGGGCCACCCTTGCCAGAGGTGAAGACAATGGATTCGTCCGCCAGCTTGTGCTGATACTGCATACGTTCAAAGGGAATGACTGCCGCCAGTTCCTCTGCAAATATGCCCCAGAGCTCATTCAGGGACAGGGTAGTGGTAACCCGGCGACACAAGCGTGTGTATATGTCGTTCCTTGACTGCCATTGCTGTCTGGCCTGACGAATGTCAGTCAATTGACGCTCGCGGTCGCCAGATAGTGCGGTAATGGAGCCTTGAGAATTGGGCATAGGGGTTTCCTCGTTAACTGATGTCAGTTAAGCGAACATTATGCCAAGAGTTAAAAATCGTTTTATAAACAAATAATAATGATGATTTCTTCGGTGCTGTCCGGCCACTATTTGCCGTTTGTGCCAATTAGTTGACGTCGTTAAAGGGAGGATTTGTGCCGGGGTGCAAAAGGGCTGGGGCTTGCCGTTGGTTGTGTTAAACTCCGCAGGTTCATTTGCATGAAAGTGAAAGGACTTATGCGTTTTCAGGCACCCGAAAGTTTATCAGAACAGATCGCCCAGCACCTGGGGCAGCGTATCATCACTGGCCAGCTGAAGCCTGGTGAGCGTATCCAGGAGCTCAAGGTCGCAGGCGAGTTGGATGTCAGCCGTGGTTCGGTCCGCGAAGCCTTGCTGATTCTGGAGCGACGCCATCTCATTGAGATCTATCCCCGCCGGGGGGCTGTGGTCTCCCAGCTGACACCCGAACTGGTCAACTCCCTTTATGATGTCTACGGTGAGTTGCTTTGCGTGTTGGGCAAAAGGCTCCTTGAGCGCTGGTCCAGCGTTGATGCCTCAGGCTTGTTGAGTCGCCTCAAGGAACTGGAACAGCGGGTTGAACAGCACGCCGGCGACGCCGAGCTGGTCATTGAAGCCGGTTTTGAGCTCATGCGTCTGGCTTATCGTCAGGTAGACAACCCCTTCCTGGAAGAGACGCTGGAGAACTTCCGGCCCGCGGTCAGCCGTACTTATTACGTTGCGTTGGAAAGCTTCCGCAACGGCTATACCCATACCCGGGATTTCTTCGTCAGTCTTGCCAAGGCGGCCTCAGCGGGTGACAGCCAGCAGGTTGACCAGATTATTCGTGATTTCGCTGAATTGCAGCGTTCACAGGTACTTGAAGTACTGGGTGAGCAGTCCGAAGCACAGGGGCGCTAGGTTCCCATGCGTCTGAAGTCCATCAAGCTGGCAGGCTTCAAGTCTTTTGTGGACCCCACCACGGTGCCCTTCACCACCAATATGACTGCGGTGGTGGGGCCGAATGGTTGTGGTAAATCCAACATTATTGATGCTGTGCGCTGGGTGATGGGCGAAAGCTCCGCAAAACATTTGCGGGGTGAGTCCATGACCGACGTTATCTTTAACGGCTCCAGCGCCCGCAAGCCGGTTGGCCAGGCCACTATTGAGCTGGTGTTTGATAACAGCGACGGTTCCGCGCCTGGCGAGTTTGCCAACTTCAATGAGATTTCAGTCAAACGCCGGGTGAGCCGGGAAGGCCAGTCCGATTATTTCCTGAACGGCGCCAAATGCCGGCGACGGGATATCACCGACCTGTTTCTGGGCACCGGCCTGGGACCTCGCAGTTATGCCATTATCGAACAGGGCATGATTTCCCGGCTGATTGAAGCCAAGCCGGAGGAATTGCGGGTATACATTGAAGAAGCCGCGGGCATTTCCAAGTATAAGGAACGCCGGAAGGAAACCGAGAGTCGTATCCGGCGCACTCAGGAAAACCTTGAGCGGCTGACGGACCTGCGGGAGGAGCTGGGGCGGCAGCTGCAACACCTCAAGCGTCAGGCGGAGTCAGCGGAAAAATACAAGGCCTACAAACAAGAGGAACGCCAGAAGAAAGCTGAACTTACCGTGCTGCGTTGGCGGGCACTGGATGATGATCAGCATACCTGGCGGGAAAAAATCCGGGACACCGAGCTGGAGCTTGAGAAAGCCGTGACCGAGCGGGTAAGCCTGGATACGGCACTGGAAAATCTGCGCGACAGCCATCACGACCGTACCGACCACTTCAATCAGGCACAGGCGCGCTATTACGAAGCCGGTGCCGATATCGCCCGTCTGGAACAGAGCCTTGAACATCAGCGTGAACGTTCACGGCAGTTGGCCACTGAACTGGACCAGGCCATGGCCAACCGGCGTGAAGTCCAGCAGGAAGTGGCCAAGGATGAAGACCGTCTGGCCATTGTTGAGGACGAGCTGGCTACGGTAGAGCCGGAGCAGGAAACATTGCACGCCCGTGCGGAGCAGTCTGCAGAAGAGCTGTTGGCTGCAGAGCAGGCTATGGCGTCGTGGCAGCAGGAGTGGGAAGCATTCAGCGCACGTTCAGCCGACGCATTGCGACAGTCAGAGTTGAGCCAATCCCGTATCAGGGCTGCAGAAGAAGCCATAGAGCGTCTGTCCACCCGACAGACGCGCTTGCGTGAGGAGCGGGAGACCCTGGCCTCTCAGGTGCAACTGGATGAGTTGCACGCGCTGTTGGAGACAGAGGCGGACTGGCAGGCGCAAAAGGATGAGGCCCGTGACCAACTGGAACAGGTCAATCAAGCCCTCCAGGACGCGCGAGTCGCGCAGAAAGATGCCGAAGCCAGGCAGCGTACCCTGTCACAACAAGTGCAATCGCTGGCGGCGAATCTGGAGTCCCAGCGCAGCTTGCTGGAGGAACAACTGGGTGCCGGTGATGATCAACTGATGGCCTGGCTGAGTGCCCGGGGGTTTGCCGAGTTTCCTCGCATCGCGCGGGAGATGGTTATTGCTGACGGCTGGGAAAGTGCGGTTGAGCAGGTGTTGGGTGGTCTGGTGCAGGGGGTTTGTCTGCCAGAATTTACTGATGCCGGTAACGTGCTTGTGGATGCGCCCAACGGGTTGGTGCTGGTGGATAGCCGTGAGTCGGTGGTGGCTGAGCCTGTTGACGGGCTACCGACACTGGCAGCCCAAGTAAGCCATGCGGGAGGGTTGACGGATGCCCTCGCTGCGGTGCGGGTGGCCGAAACCACCGAAGCTGCACTGGCGGCACAGTTGTCGTTGCAGGCAGGGCAGAGTGTAATTACCCCAGACGGCCTTTGGCTGGGACGTGGCTGGATACGCAAGCCGGACTCAGCGGCCGGTCAGGTGGGGATCATTGAGCGTCAGAAGCGCGTAGCCACCCTGGAGCAGGAGTTGGCGGTTGCACAGACGTCCCTGAATGATGCCGAGGGTGTCCTCGCACAGCTTGAGCAGGCCACGATCAGTACGGAACGTCAAAAGGATGATTATCAGCTGCGAGTGAATGAGGCGGATCGGGAACTGGCCCAGTTGGGCTCGCGTATCAGTGCGCTGCGTGCCAAATCCGAGCAGATTGAAGACCGCCTGAATCGCATCAACGAGGATGCCGAAGAGCTTGAGCAACAGCTGGCGGAACAGCGTGAAACCCTGGCCGCGTTGCAAGAGGATTGGCAGGCCGCGCTGGCGGCAACGGAAGATCAGGCGGATGAAAAGGAGCGCTTGCTGGAACGTCGTGACAGTGTGCGTGAACGCCTCGATAGTCTGCGCCAGCAAGCCCGCCATGACCGGGACCACAGCCACCAGTTGGAGTTACAGATTCAGTCGCTGCGCAGTCAGCGGGATGGCTTGCGGCAAACCCTGGAACGTATGGCCATGCAGCAGGAGCGTTTGGATGAACGTATCCAGATCCTGCTGGAAAGCCGCGAGTCCGCCGAGGAACCCCTCGAGGATCTGCAGTTGCAGCTGGAAGGCTTGCTGGATCGCCGGCTGGCGGAAGAGGACAAGCTGGCGGTGGCCAGAGATGCCCTGGAAGAGATTGACCGGGATGTGCGGGACAGGGAACAGCGCCGCAGCCGCATCGACAGCCAGATTCAGGATATCCGCGCCAGGCTCGAACGGCTGAAAATGGAGTCACAGGCGCTGGAAATACGGGCTGGCAATCACCTTGAGCAGTTGCGGGAGTTGGATGTCAAGTTGCAGGATGTGCTGGAGCAGTTGCCCACCGGGGCGGATGACAAGCTCTGGGCAGAAGAGCTGGAAAAAATAGGCAGTCGCATCCAGCGCCTCGGCAATATCAACCTGGCGGCGATCGACGAGTACCAGGTGCAGGGTGAGCGCAAAGAATACCTCGACAGCCAGCACGCAGACCTGATGGAAGCACTGGAAGTGCTGGATAATGCCATCCGCAAAATTGACCGGGAAACGCGCCAGCGCTTCAAGGAAACCTTCGACAAGGTCAACGGCGGCTTGCAAGCCCTGTTCCCGAAAGTCTTTGGTGGCGGCAATGCCTATCTTGAACTGACCGGGGAAGATTTGCTGGAAACGGGCGTTGCCATCATGGCCCGGCCACCGGGCAAGAAGAACAGCACCATCCACCTGCTCTCCGGGGGCGAGAAGGCCCTGACAGCCATCGCCTTGGTGTTCTCTATCTTCCAGCTGAATCCGGCACCCTTCTGCATGCTGGATGAGGTGGATGCGCCACTGGATGATGCCAACGTCGGCCGTTATGCCAATATCGTCAAGGAAATGTCCTCCCAGGTGCAATTTATCTATATCACCCACAACAAGATCGCTATGGAGCAGGCTGACCAATTGATGGGGGTTACCATGCACGAGCCGGGCTGTTCCCGACTGGTGTCGGTGGATGTGGACGAGGCAGCCGCCCTGGCGGAGGCCTGACGGCGCCCGCTGAATGGTCATAAACTGGCCATTTGCATGACAATTCGGCCATTCTGGCTGCACAGCCGTTGTGCCTTGGCTGCGGGTTAATTAAAGTTATGTCAAGGAATCATCTGAAGGGCTGGAGGCGGCATCGCCGCGAGTTTTTCAGAGGCTAGCCAAGTTTCATACAGCAATAGGACCGACACCGTATGTCAGTAAGGGAATGGCTAATTGCCATAGGTACCCTGGTTATCGTGGGCATTGTCGTTGATGGCTACCGGCGCATGCGGCGTGCCCGCAAAGATGCGCTGACCATTTCGTCGGGTATGGGCGCGGATGACCTGGAAGGCTCACCGCTGGACGAAGACTATAATCCGGAACTGCCCAATGGCGGCGCCCGTCCGGTGGACCCTGAGCGCTATCAACGGCGGGAGCGGGGCCAGAGTCCGTTCACCAAAGTGCCGCCCAAACCCACTCGGCCAGTGATTGCCGACAAGGTACCTGAGCGTTTCACCCCGGTGGAGGAAGATTTCGGCAGCGAGCAGGGATTTTCTGCACTGGATGATGAACCCTTGCTGGAAGACGCTACCCTTGGTGAAGCCAGACCGGTGCCTGCAGAGTCTGCAGATACAGATTTCCTGTGGGCGGAACGGACGCAGGCGCCTGCAGAGACGGCAATGCCAGAGCTGTTGGAGCCCGCGGCAGAAGCTGACGAGCCTGTATCGAACGCCACCATTACCCCAGAAGTAGCAGCGCCTGCGCCTGTCGCGGCGTCTGTGCCTCAACGCCCTTTGGCCGGAACCAATCGTCCGCAAGCCCAGGAAGTCATTGTAATCAATGTGCATGCGAGGGAAGGGCGCTTTCCTGGTGAAGCGCTGGCCAAGCTGCTGACGGTGTGCGGGCTTGAACACGGTGACATGGATATCCTTCATCGCCACGAAGAAAACGATACCACCACCCCGGTACAGTTCAGTGTTGCCAATGCCGTTGCACCCGGTACCTTTAATGTTGACGACACCAGCACCTTTGCAACGCCGGGTATCAGCTTCTTTATGAGCCTGCCGGGACCATCCAATGCCATGCAGGCCTTCGATTACATGCTGGAAACGGCTCAGTGTGTGGTCAAGAATTTTGGTGGTGAACTGAAGGATGAGCGTCGCAGTGTGATGACGGCGCAAACCATCGAACATTGCCGAAACCGAATCCGAGAGTATGAGCGTAAACGTCGCTCAGCCAACGCCTATCGTCAGAACTGATATCACATGAATCTCCCACCTGAGATCTCCCGCCGGGCGTTGGCTCTGCGGGATCAGCTTAATGAACACAACTACCGCTACTACGTACTTGATGAACCGAGCATTCCGGATGTCGAGTACGACCGCCTGTTCCGTGAGCTGCAGGCGCTGGAGAGCGAGTATCCTGAATTATTGACTGAAGACTCGCCCACGCGGCGGGTTGGTGGGCGGGCTGAGAACAGCTTTGCCGAAGTGCAGCACCGAATCCCCATGCTGTCCCTGGATAATGCTTTCAGTGCAGACGAGTTGCGTGAGTTCGATCGTCGGGTGCGCGAGCGCCTCGATATTGACGGGGAGGTGGAGTACGTCAGTGAGCCAAAGCTGGACGGGCTTGCGGTCAGTCTGCATTACGAAGAAGGCGTGTTGCGCCTGGCCGCCACGCGGGGCGACGGCTTTACTGGCGAGGATATCACTGAAAATATCCGCACTATACCGTCGGTTCCCCTGCGCCTGCGCGGCGATAACCTCCCAGCCGTCGTGGAAGTCAGGGGCGAGGTCTATATGCCCAAGGAGGGGTTCGCCCGGCTGAATCGCGAGCTTGAGGCCCGTGGTGAGAAAACCTTTGTTAATCCCCGCAATGCAGCGGCTGGCAGCTTGCGGCAGAAGAATCCGCGGGTGACGGCAAAACGGCCTCTGGAGCTCTGTGCTTACAGCGTGGCGCTGGAAGATGAGAGCCTGTTGCCGGACACCCATTGGGACTGTTTGCAACTGGTCAAGGCCTGGGGCTTCAGAATCAACCCGCAGATGGGCCGGGGGCCGGGGGCTGAGGCTTGTCTGGCAGCCTATGATGCGCTGCTGACGCAAAGAGATGCCTTGCCTTACGAAATCGACGGTATTGTCTTCAAGGTTAACAGCCTCAAGTTGCAGCGGGATCTCGGGTTTGTATCCCGGGCGCCACGCTGGGCCATTGCTCACAAGTTTCCCGCCCAGGAAGAACTGACCGAAGTGCTGGACGTGGAGTTTCAGGTAGGCCGCACCGGAGCGGTAACGCCGGTAGCTCGCCTCAAACCGGTGTTTGTTGGCGGCGTCACCGTCAGCAACGCCACCCTCCACAATATGGATGAGATTGCCCGCCTGGATCTCCATGTCGGGGATACGGTGTTTATTCGCCGGGCTGGTGATGTGATTCCCCAGGTGGTAAGGGTGCTGGCGGAGCGAAGGCCTGCGGATGCCCGCGCTGTTATCAGGCCGGAGACCTGTCCGGTTTGCGATTCCGAGATTGTTCAGGTGGAGGGCGAGGCGGTTGCCCGCTGCTCTGGCGGGCTCTATTGTGGCGCCCAGCGGCGGGAGGCCATCAGGCACTATGCCTCGCGCAAGGCCATGGATATTGAAGGCCTCGGTGAAAAGTGGATTGATATTCTGGTGGATCAGGACAAGGTGCAAACCGTGGCTGATCTCTACCGCCTGACGGTTGATGAGCTGAAAACCCTCGACCGAATGGGGGAGAAGTCTGCCAGCAATCTGGTGAACGCCATTGCCGCCTCACGCGCACCGGAATTGTGGCGTTTTATCTACGCCCTGGGTATCCGTGAGGTGGGTGAGGCAACTGCCAAGGCGCTGGCAAACCATTTTGGCGATCTTGGGCCGATTGCCGAGGCTGATGAAGATAGCCTGCAGGCCGTGCCTGATGTAGGGCCAGTGGTGGCGGACCATATCGTCAGATTTTTCCGTCAGGCCCATAATCAGGAAACCATCGCGGCGCTTCAGGCTGCAGGTGTTCGTTGGAAAACCCTGGAAGTAGCTGCGGGCGGAGCGCAACCCCTGGCTGGCAGCACCTATGTGCTGACCGGCACCTTGTCAGGTATGAACCGGGATGAAGCGAAGGCTCAGCTTGAGGCGCTGGGCGCCAAGGTTTCAGGCAGCGTTTCCAAAAAGACCACCGCCGTGGTGGCGGGTGAGGCGGCAGGCTCCAAGCTCAGCAAGGCTGAGTCGCTGGGGGTGCCGGTGATGGATGAGACCGCTTTTATGGCGTTCCTGGCAACCCACCAGCAAGCCTGACGGGTCATGACTGAATCTGAGAACTCGCGCAGGTCGCCATTGGTATAATTTCATTACCATGGTGCAGACGGTAACCGTGTGTAAACAGCGCCAGGCCCGACGGTGCCGGCTCCGGATGCTGATCTGTAGCCGAATCGGCACTGCCACGGGGATTGAATAACAAAAAGCCCTGATAACGGATGTTCTTACATGCAAGCCATGTTTCGCGCTTCGATTGGACGTGCCTGCGCCGTCACCACCCCGCGGGTCCTGCTGTTGTTGCTGTTAACGGCCGCCCTGGCCGCCTGTAAAACCGAGCAGAAACCGGACGCGCCCAGTGTGCTTGGGCGTCCCGCCCCCATTGCCTACCTCGGCGCTGAATACTATTACAATTTTGGCGGTGATGGTGGTGAAGGCATTCTTGATTACAGCCTGAGCAACGCCCCTTCCTGGCTGGCTCTGGAAGATACCAGCAACAAGGCCCGGCAGGGAATTATAATGCGTGGCGTGCCGGGTGTCAGTGGCGGCAATCGTGGTACAGCGGATCTGGGCAATTACACCAATATCACCCTGGTTGCCAACGATGGTCGTCGCTCCGGCCAGCAAAGTTTTGACATACAGGTCAGAGAGAACCGCCTGTCTCTGGATTCTACGCCGTTCATAGAAGGTGAGTCCTTTGATCCGCCTGCAAATGCCGGGCTCGACGGCGTTTGTGAATCGCCTGATCTGGATGAGCTGGGTAGCCACTCCTTTACCGTCAACACCTATAATGACGACGGCGAGGTCATTGGTAGCGAAGACCTTACCCTGCCCACCAACCCGGTCTACGTGCGGGTATTGCTGGAGCGTCCCTCTGTCACTGAAATCAAGGTCGCCTTCCAGCTGGAATCAGACTACAACCCCGAAGCCTGTGACCAGGGCGATTTTAATCCCCCTCATCAGCGCTGTGATTTCAGTAATACCAATCGGGAACGGGCGATCCTGGGCCGGGATATTGTGGCGCTGGGCAGCGACAGCGAAAGCACCCTGCCAGTACCCGACTACCTGGTTTATCAAGAGGATGAGGAAGGCTTCCTGACACGGGGGGTTATCACCCTGGCGCCAGGCATTGCCGAGTGTTATATCCGCCTTGAAGTGATCAATGACAACTTTGCCGAGCCCACCAAATTTTTCCGCATTGCCCTGACAGAGGTGCGCAGCGGCCTGGCGGCCTTGAGCAGCAATCAGGCACCGGTGCGCCAGGGCTTGCGCATCGAGGACAATGCCCCGACCGTACGTTTTGAAACCCTGGCGGGGTTCAGCAGTGATGCCATCAATGATCAGGCCACAGAGACCTACCGGGCCGTGCTTAGTGGTGCGCGGGAGCAGGCTTACCGGGTGCGACTGGGGCGTGGCAACACGTCGACGGCCATCTTCGGTATGGATCAGGATTACTTTATCGAGGTGGAGGACAATGGTGGCTGGGTACCCGGCGACGAGCTTGTTTTCCCGCCGGATACCGACGAGGTAATGTTCCGGGTTACCGCTGAGAACCGCGTGGTCCGCGAAGGTTTGCTAAACGACAAGTTGGCGGTCATTACCGTCAATGAACGGTACCAGGATGGCCGTCCTTTTTACGCCGCCAGAGGCGATCAGGGATTGCGACTGCATATCAACGACTTTACGGATCCACGGGTGTTCCCTGTGGATTTTGTAGCCACCGACATGGTGGTGGGTGAAACCGGACGCATCTTTGTTGTTGGCTATCAGCCCGATGATCGATTGGTGGCCTTCAGTGTCTTTGAGCGTGATGGCTCGCCGATGGCCGGCATGGAGCGGGTGGTTATTGATGATGCCACCCTGGCAGAGGGGATGGAACCTAAAGCCGCATTCGTGTTGCGCAGTGTAAATGTGGGTGCCGATCAAAATATCACCCGGCGTGAACTTGCCATTAGCTGGAGTACGGACGCGGCATTTGCAGGTCATGCCAATGCCGGGGGCAGCGATGTGGCGGTGGCGAAGTATCGCCGTGATGGCGCCGAACTTTCATACACGGAGCTTTGGGTCAAACAGTCCGGCACGGCTGGTGATGACCTGGTGAGGGCTGTTGCTCTGGATGGTGCCGGCAACGTCTATGTGGCAGGTGAGACAACCGGTGCCTGGCCGCAACGCACACACCGAGGCGGCATGGACAGTTTTTTGCAGCGCATTGATACAGAAAACACCGCTGAGGGTCCGGCAGGTCTCATCGCCTGGACGCAGCAGGTGGGTACAGGGCTGGATGAGCAGGTCCGGGGTTTAGGGCTGGTCAGCGGGGGCGGTATGGTGCTTGGCAACACCCGTGGCCAAATGGGCGACGATCCCCAGCTCGGCGGTGTCGACATGTTTTTTTACAACGGGACAGCGGCGGATAATGTGTCCAACCTGCGCCAGGTAGGCACGTCAGGTGATGATGTGGTGCAGCAAGGTGCCTATATCGGTGAGCGTATCTGGTTGCTGGGCAACGCCCAGGCCCGTTATCGTCGTGAGTTGACCGAGACTCAGGGAGCCGGCCAAGCCTCAGCCCTGCGCCGTGCGGCGCAAGACTCTCAGGCAGGCTTTTTGTTGAACTACCGAACCCCGGCGGTACTGGAAGGGGCGCTTACCCTTAACGACGCCGACGATCAGTTCAACCAGTTTTTCTCGCGCCTGACCGCATTTGATGGTGACCTGGTGGTGGGTGGTCGAACGCAGGGCGTGTTTTCACCGGAAGGGGGGCTGGCAGGCGCTCATCAGGCGATCTATGCCCGTGTCGCTGCCAGTGGTGACGATGATGGTTTGATGGAGCTCTGGCGCATACAGCGTGATGAGGCAGACAGTGACGTACGGGCGTTGAGCTTTTATCGGGATGCCAAAATTGTAGCGCTGGTGTCGGTTGGACCAGAGGCCAATCGCAGTTATCGACTGGACGTGCTGAATGGAGAAGGCCGGCTACTGAATCCCCCTGCGCCCTGAAAAGGCGCGCTGGGGGCTAGACAGTGCCTTCGTGGCGGCTGAGATTAGCGTAGAGCCGCAGGAAGTCGGTGCTGGTGACAATGCCCGTGGGTTTGCCAAGGCTGTCAATGACCAGTCCGGCGCTGAGCTGGTGCGCAAGCATGAGTCTCGCCAGCTGATGGGCGTCTGTTTCCGGCGTAACCGTCAGGAAGGCGGGTAGCTCAATGTGGGTAAAGGTCTGGCTGGCCGGATTTTTCTGGTGCTCAAACAACCACTGCAGTATCCATTTATAGTCCACCAAGCCAGCCACGGCGCCATCCGCCGTAATGGTCAGGTGGTGGATGCTGTGCTCCTCCATTTCCATCAGGGCTTCAGCCAGGGTGGCGGTGGCTGGTAAGGAGAAGAGCGCAGGCGTACAAATGCGAGACACTGGCAGATACGCGCGGGCGGTGTCCGGATTACCCGCGGCCTGCTCGCCATACTCGCGGAACGCGCGCTTGGCAATAACCCGCTGCGCCTGATCCTTGATGCCGCCGGATTCTTCCATGCGGCTTTCATGGATGGCGCGGGACTCATTCAACTCGTCTACGGTGCCCACGCGTTGCCCGCGGAACACCTCCGGTAGTCGCGTGCCGATAGGGCGGCCCGGTTCACTGACGAATATTGCCATAGCGGATATCCTGCGTTTCTCCCACCTTTATCGGCAGCATTCAGGTTTTCTTGACAGCCGATCTGTGACTAGCGCGCCGTTTTCAGACACCGTTCCACTGCGACCCGACGCTGCAGTTCCAGCGGCAGGCATTGCGGTTGTCCGCTGATCACATCTGCCAGCCACTCCGCCAACAGGGGGGCAAAGCTAAGTCCTTTACTGCCCAGGCCGCTCAGTACATAGCAACCATCATCCTCGCTGTTAAGCGGGCCAGCAACCGGTTGGTAATCGTGCGTGGTGCAACGGAAACCCACCAGCCCTCTGAGATCCGCCATGCTGACAATTTCATCCTGCCATATGTCAGGCACGGTTTCCGTGAGTCCATTCAGATTATCACGATGGCTCGCCTCGTCAGGTTCCTGGGCCTGACTGTGCAAATCGAAGGTAGAGCCAACGAGACACTGTCCGTGCAGTGCCGGGCTCAGATACTTCTGACCACAGATCACGGCGGCAGGGCGTCCCAGTGCGTTCTCCGGTATCAGCGAGACCTGGCCACGGATGGCTTTGAGCCGGTAGTCGCTGCCGTTAGGCAGCAAGGCGGGAGTGCGGAAGCCGCCACAGAGAGCGATTATGTCACCGCTGAAGGTCTGGCAGTCAGTGGTGGCGTGCCATTGGCCGTCACGCTGCTCAATAGCGGTTACCTCCTGCTGATAGTGGCAGGAGATCTGTGGGTGTTGGGGCAGCTCGTGACGGAGCGTGCCGGTAGCGATCCAGCCGCTGGCAGGAAACCAAAGGCCACCTCGCTGCAGTGGCACGCCCGTGAGCTGAGTTGCTTGCTCAGCGCTGACAGGCTGGAAGACATCTGGCGGATAGCTGCTGCGAGCCAACAGTTTTGCCTGCCGGGCTGCCTCCTGGTCATCGTACGCCAGCTGTAGCAGACCGGTGCCATGAAACGCGGAGGTGCCAATGCGCCGGTAGTAGCGCTGGCTAAAGGTGAGGGCGGTTACTGCAAGCTGGGTCTGTTGGGTGTAATCCACCCCTGGTTTTACGTATAGGGCACCCTGGGGATTGATCTCTGGTTTGGGCCCAGGGGCCGGATAACTGTCAATCAGCTGCACCTGAATGCCGCGTTCGGCCAGGCTGCGGGCCAGGGTAACGCCGGCCACGCCGGCACCGATTAACAGGGCTGTGCGGGGTGCGTGTGTTGGCTGTACAGAAGGGGCGGCAGAGAATTCACCGCAAATCATGTCCCGTTTACGGCCGTAGCCGGGCACTTTGCGCATGGTAAAGCCGCTGGCCTGAAGCCTGCGCCTGACATCACCCACCGCTGTGAACGTCGCCAGAGTGGTGCCTGGGTTGCTGTGCTGCGCAAGCAGTTCCGCCATGGCGTCGAGCCAAAGGTCCGGGTTAAGTGCCGGTGCGAAGCCATCGAGAAACCAGGCGTCGGCATTGAATGTCAGGCACTGAAAGGCCGCCAGGGCATCCCCCAGCCAAAGGGTAAGGCGCACTGCGCCCTCATCAAACACCAGACGGTGGCAGCCGGCTACAGCGGGTGGATACTGGGCCAGCAAGGCATCCGCCAGCGGCTGCAACTCGGGCCACAGTGCAAGCGCTCGGCTCAGGTCCTGGTGGCTCAGGGGGTATTTTTCCGTGGATACGAAGTGCAGTACTGCACCGGGTTCTCGGTGGCTGGCGCGCCAGGCCTGCCAGCAGGCAAGGAAGTTCAGGCCAGTACCAAAGCCGGTTTCTGCGACGGTAAAGCAGCCGCCTGTAGGAACCTCAGCAAACCGCTCGGGCAACTTATTATGTTGAAGAAAAACATAACGAGTTTCCTCTAACCCATTGTCTTTACTGAAGTAGACGTCTCCAAAAAGACGGGATACGGGTTGGCCATCCTGCCACTCAATGTCAGCATAGGGCAAGCCCGGAGACGCTGGCCCGGTGCGGATTTCTGCTGTTTCGGTCATAGCCTACTCAGTATCTGCGGCTACACGACGAACAGTCAGAATACGTACGGGTTGCACCGGTACATTGGCATGCCCGGCCTGTTGTCCGGTTGCCACCTGGGCGATGCTGTCAATCACTCCCATGCCTGATGTCACCTTGCCAAACACCGCATAGCCCGCACCTCGTCCGCTGGCGTTCAGGTGCGGATTATCCACCAGGTTGATGAAAAACTGGGATGTAGCGGAATGGGGATTGTTGGTGCGGGCCATGGCAATGCTGCCCCGCAGGTTTTTAACGGTGGGGCTGCCTTCATTACGGATGGCGCTGCGGGTTGGTTTTTGCCGCATCATGTCATTGAAGCCACCGCCCTGGACCATAAAGCCGGGGATGACACGGTGGAAGATGGTGTCGTCATAGAAGCCCTCATCCACATAGGCTAGGAAGTTGGCAACCGTTTCAGGTGCCACATCCGGACGCAGGGTTAGTTCAAACTCGCCGTGATTGGTGTCGACGGTGACTCTGGGTAAGGCGTCTGTGTCGGCGCTCGCGGCCTGAGATGCCAGTCCGGCCAACAACAGTACCAGTGCCGCGAAGAACTGGGTCACAAAGCTGATGGGTTTTACACCGTTTTTCACCAACAAACTCGCCATTGTTACTTTCCTCGTGCTTTTATTAACAGGAGTCCTGTGGAACTTGCCCTGATTTTATCAGAGTATCAACCGGGTAAGGAGCTGCCGGCCGTGCATATCTGGCACCTTGGATTACACTGTTGTGATAACGCTGAGTAGGTTGTCCAGTGGACGTTAGGTTTTCATACGGAGACGATGCGTGAACAACCCTCAATCCTATCAGGAAAAGTCCCGTCTCGGCCGCCTGCTTGTCAGCCGCGGTTATCTGAATGAAGCGCAGCTAGAAGCGGCGTTGCAGACACAGCGCAGAACCCAGGTTCGTCTGGGGGAGTTGCTGGTATCTTCTGGTGCCATTGCCCAAAGAGATCTTGATCGGGTGCTGAAGCACCAGAGCCGCTATCGTCGCGCGGCAGCCTTTATCGCTATGGTCGCCGTACCCTTGCAGCCAGCCATTTCCCTTGCATCGACGGCAAGTTCGCCGACGGCGGAGCCCGCCAGGGCGGGGGAATTACATCATTTCGGCAGCCGCATTCAGCCGCTTTCCGATGCGGATCTTGACCAGGTGACCGGCCAGGGTCGGGACGCATTTCTGGAACGCCTGACCGAGGCAACATTGATGGCGGGCCGGGCTGCTGACAGTGTCGGTGGTGAAGACCTGGTTGCGGAGCTTGAGCCAGATGCGAGGGCTGGTCTGGCACTTGTCGCTCATACCTTTGTGCCCGTGTTGAATCTGTTGGACTCCGACCTCACGGTGACCGGCGTGCACTACAGCGAAGACCGGCCGCGCTACCAGATACTCGCCGATGGCGGGCTGAAGCTGGCGTTGCCAGAGCGTATCGAAGAGGTGCGGATGGATAACATCCGGGTAAGCGGCAGTCACTTGCCAGCCATGGGCAATGTCAGTCTGCATGACATTCGATTTGATCCCGCCTCCAGCATGACGATTCGTACGCGCTGAAGTTCGGTTGAACAACCTCAGGCGCTTGCGAGCTTGTTGCGCTGACCGATGCTGGTTTGTTCGCCGCTGGCGCCATAGAGTTTGGCTTGCCCAGAGGAACCACGGATGATGTCGGTCAGCCTCCCCAGCCTCTGTTGGAGATGGGTGACCACCCGGCTGTTGACGCTGTTCAAGTCCTGACAGCTTGCCAATGCGGCCTCTGCAGCCTGCCATGCCTCCATCAGGGGGGCGATGCCAGATGACTGGATATAGCGGGATGGGCTGCCCAGCTCTGGGCGGTAGCCCATCTGAACCAACAGGCGGATTTTGCTTTTGGCCTGTTCGCGGACCTGCTCAAGCAGCACACTCTTTTCTTTGGTCAGAGACTCAAGGCCGGCAGCTTCACCGTCCCTGAGAAGGTCTTTCTCCTGCATGAGCAGGTCATGCAGGATGTTCAGTGCGTTGCAATCCTGGTTCAGTAGCGTAATCAGATCGTCAATAGTAGACATGGCTCAGTTCACCCGAAAATGCTTTTATCCATCTCAAGCATTTTCTGGGCCAGTTTTTCTGCGTCTACTTTATAGCTGCCGTCAGCCAGGGCCGCGCGGATCTGCTCGACCCGCTGGTCGTCAATTTCCGGATACTGGGCCAGCTTTTCTTCCATCTTTTTCAGCTCTTTGGCCTGATCGCTGAGGCTGACGCTGTCAGCGCGTGCAGCTGCGGCTTTGGCGCGCTCCGGCGCTGGCTGCTGGGCCGCTGGCTGGGCGGCGGGTTTTTGCTCGGCGGTTTTCCGGGTGTTGACCTGGCCGGGGCCAATTCCGTTGAAGTCGACTGTCATCGCAACACCTGTGCATATCTGGTGAATTTGGCGCCTTGTTAAGACGTCCTTTAGGCTCGTTGCCTTGGCTATCGGCCCCCGTGCCTGAAACTTTAGCGCCAAGCGGAAAGTATTTTCCGCCTATTAGGCATCATTTTGCCGCATTACATGGGTATTTCCACGCGCCCGGGTGCGGTCACTGTGCCCCTGACGCGCCGTGACGAAGCCAGATTTTCAACCAGCACCTGCTCGCCCACCCGGGCGTTGGCGAGTGCTCGCCCGCGGCTTTGTACGGCGAACGTGCCTGAGCGTGCGACAATAATAACATGATCACCCCGCGCAACCGCATCAGGACTGCTGATGAGATCAGGGGTAAACACCGTACCGCTGCTTACCGCGCGCCGCATTTCCATGCCTTCAAGTTGCTCACGTTCAGTGATGGCTTCCCGGCGCAAGGCGTTCAGCACGGCGGGGCGGCGCTCCAGTGCGCTGGCGTCAATCCGGTCGCCGCGGTTCAAGGGGCGTGCAGCGACCCAGGCAGTACCCCTGATGGTGAGGGAAGTGCCAATAAACAGACGCCAGGGGCGCTGGCCATCTTCGCAGGCCACCTGAAGGCTGGGCTGGGTGCTGCGCCAGGGGTCGCCGGTGAAGCTGACTGTCAGCTCATCCTGGCAGGCGGCAAGCTGCAGTCGCGGGTCCAGTGAGCCCAGCGTGTAGTCACTCTCATACCCCTCAACATCCAGACTGGCGACGAACCCTTGCATGAACCTTTCGGCGGCTGCATGGATGGCATCCGGGGTTGTCGCTAAAGCCCCGGCGGCTGCGGCCGATAGCCCAGACATTGAAAGTAAAAGCAAAACTATGATGCGCATTTTCCGCAGTTTGTCCTATGCTTTGAGAGTAACCCGCAGCGGTGTCGGAAAGCCGACACGCAAGATTGTCTTGCGGTATTCAAAGCAAGACCCGTGCCGGTTAAATCGCGATCAGATCATGAGGTAAATTTGTTATGGCAGGCGTTCTGGACAATGTTAACCAGCGAACTCAGCTTGTCGGTCAGAACCGGCTGGAACTTTTACTGTTCCGGCTGCGGGGGCGCCAAGTTTACGGTATCAATGTGTTCAAGGTAAAAGAAGTACTGCAATGCCCCAAGCTGTCATCGATACCCAAGAGTAACAGTGTGGTCAGGGGTGTGGCTCATATTCGCGGTGAGACCATCCCCATTATCGATTTGGGCATGGCTATCCGCATGCCGCCTATTCCCGACAATGAGCTGAAGCAATGTTTCATCATCATCACGGAGTACAACCGCAAAACCCAGGGCTTTCTGGTGGCGGGTGTTGACCGTATCGTCAATATGAACTGGGAGGCAATCCTGCCGCCACCCAAAGGCGCCGGTAAGGATGTCTATCTGACAGCCGTCACCAACCTGGATGACAAGCTGATTGAAATCATCGATGTGGAAAAAATTCTCTCCGATGTCTCGCCGCTGAAGGAAGATGTCGCTGAAGAAACCATTAACAAGAACACCAAGGACCGCGCGGCGTCCCTGCCGGTCTTGGTTGCTGACGATTCTGCCGTTGCCCGCCGGCAGGTAGAGCGCTGCCTGAGTGCGATCGGTCTGCCCGTGGTAACCCGTAATGATGGTAAACAGGCGCTCGATTATCTGAAATCCCTGGTTGAAGACGGCTCCGATATCACCGACCATATCGCGATGATGATTTCCGATGTGGAAATGCCGGAAATGGATGGCTACACTCTGGTGACACGGTGCAAGGCCGAGCCCAAGCTGGCAAATCTCTATATTATGCTCCACACCTCCCTCAGTGGCGTGTTCAACAAGGCCATGGTCCAGAAGGTAGGCGCCGACGATTTTATGGCCAAATTCAGCCCTGATGAGCTGGCTGAGCGTGTGATGGAAATTCTCGACAAAGACCACTAACCGGCCTGCGGGCCGCGACTCATGCGGACACTTGATGAAATCTGATATCACACCTCAGGAGTACGAGGCGTTCAGAAAGTTTCTGCAGGATGCCTGCGGCATCCTGTTGGGCGAGAACAAGCAGTACCTGGTGAAAAGCCGTCTCCGCAAGATCGCTGATGAAAACGGTTTGGCATCGTTGGGCGAGCTGACGGACCGGCTCAAACAGCCTGGGCGTGCCATGTTGCGAGAGCAGGTCATTGATGCCATGACCACAAACGAAACCCTGTGGTTTCGTGATACCCACCCGTTTCGCATACTCACCGAAATCCTCTTGCCGGAGCTGTCCGAGCGTAAGACCCTTCAGCCCCTGCGTATCTGGTCTGCGGCCTGCTCAACGGGCCAGGAGCCATACTCCATCGCTATGACCATTGATGAGTACAAGCGCCTGCGACCAGGCAAACTTCGCTCCGACATCAAGATCACCGCGACAGATATCTCCAAAACAGTGCTGGAGTCCGCCCGGCGTGGTGAGTATGAAATGCTGGCCATTGGGCGTGGCCTGTCGCCGGAAAGACAGCGCAATTACTTTATGCCAATAGCCGGAGGAGGCTGGCAGATCAAGCCAGACCTCAAGCGGGTGGTGGAGTTCAAGGAACTGAACCTGCTTGAGCGCTACATGCTCGGCAAGTTCGATATCATTTTCTGCCGTAACGTACTGATCTATTTCTCAGCAGAGCTCAAGAAAGACATACTGACCCGCATGCATGGCGCTCTCAATCCGGGGGGGTACCTTATTCTGGGCGCATCTGAGTCTCTTAACGGTTTGCCTGACCTTTATGAGATGGTTCAGTGTCACCCTGGTATTATCTACCGTCGCAAGTGACCCTCATGCTTATTGATTTTGCCGACCTGTCTGCCAGTCAGGTTTATCACGCTATGACGCAAACCCTGATTCCCCGGCCCATTGCCTGGGTATTATCGGAGAACCCGGGGGGTAACCTGAACCTGGCGCCCTTTTCCTATTTTACCGCCGTCAGTAGTGAGCCTCCCCTGGTGATGCTGTCCATTGGCAGCAAACCCGATGGTGATCTCAAGGACACCCGCCGTAATCTCATGGAGGGCCGGCCCTTTGTCATTCACATCGCCCCCAGTGACCTGGCAGCGGAGCTGACCGAAACCTCCAGAACCCTCCCGATGGGGGAGTCAGAGCTTGAGCGGGCAGGGCTGTCCCTGGCACCTTTCGAAGGGTCTGCGATACCGCGTCTGGCGGGCTGTCCCATTGCCATGGCCTGTGCGCTTTATGAAGTACAGGAGATAGGGCCCAAGCGGCAGGGCCTGATTTTTGCTGAAGTAAAGCGGTTGTATCTGTCAGATGCCGTGGCCCGCATGGAGAATGGCCGGCTGCTGGTAGCCGCGGACAAGGTAGACCCACTGGCCCGCCTGGGTGGTGAGGAATATGCATCATTGGGCAGCGTTGTCAGGGTGCCACGCCCCCGTTGAGCCAAGATGCTTTGTATCAGGCAACCGTTGCCTTACTGGCGATAGAGTTCCACCCGATCGGTCAACCGCTGCAGCTCATCGATGGCGTCCCGCACCTGGTTGTCGTTGCGGCCCAGTGACGACAGCTGTTCGCCCAGATTGAGCAATGCATCGACAGCTTGCTGGACTTGTTCCGGATACCGAGTCAGTCGTCAGTGGCTAGCGGTTTGTTGGATGTGCTGGCCCGTTGCTGAATATAATTTTTCAGATCAAAGCGATCGGTATTGTCTGGCAGGGCATGGACGATAGCGTAGGGCTCACCGGCGTCGTTGAGAGGCCTTTCTGTCAGCCTCAGGACACGGGGTACACAGGGATTGCCTGCGGCATCCAGCACCAGCTCTATCACGGGTTTCAGTTTTTGTGCTGGCGAGGTGGATAGCACCACGGCGATTTCGCCGGACTTAAGTTGCACAAGGCTGCCAGGTGGGTAGAGTCCAATCATGGTGATAAAGGTTTGCACCAGGTCACTGTCGAAGTGACTGCCACTGCACTGATAGAGTATGCGCAGGGCATCCATGCTGGAACGGCCTTTCTGGTAAGGTCGGTCACTGGTGATGGCGTCATAGGCATCGACAATGGCGATGATACGGGCGTAAAGACCGATACTGTTGCCGGAAAGACCGTTGGGGTAACCGCTGCCATCCATGCGCTCATGATGAGAAAGGGCAGCTTCTTTCACCAAGGGGTCTAGCCCGCCATCCGCGGCCAGGAGTTGATGGCCATAGGTTGGGTGGGCCTTCACCACTTGCCACTCTTCAGGCGACAGGGCACCGGGTTTGTTTAGCAGATCAGGCGAAATCTTCATCTTGCCGACATCATGCAGCATGCCGCACAAGCCCAGAATTTTCATGTCCGGCTCAGGCAGGTCAAGAAATCTGGCAAAGGTTATGGCCAGCACGCCGACCCGTACGCAATGCTCTGCGGTGTAGGCGTCTTCATGCCGGATACGAGAAAGCCAGAATATGGCGTTAGGGTTGGCAACAATGCTTTTTACGCAATTCTGTACAATTTCATGGACGCCTTCGAAATTGATATCTTTGCTTGCGGCCACCTTTGCAAGTAGATCATTGATATAGGCTTTGGCGTGCAGGTAGTGTGCCCTGGCGACGGGAAGCTCTTCGATCAGCGAGTGGCGCTCCGGCAGTCTCCGTTGGCGAACGGATACGGATCCCTGGCGAGCCGCCTCATATTGTTGATACTGGGCTTCCGTGAGGTCTACGGTAACGCTCAGGCAGTAGGCCTGCAGTACTCGGATTTGCTCTGTTTTTTCGACGACGAATTTCTGAAACGCCAGGGGAACCTCTGGCCAGGGGCGGTCGAGGTTGACAACATGCATACCAATACGCACGGCACTGGTTGGAATATCCAGCCGACGCATAACGGTTTGGCTGGTGCTACCGGAGCGTGGGGTCTTTTGCTTCGATTTCCGTCTGAAGAGCATGGCGTTACATCAATGTAAGTAAGCCAGCGATTATAAGGTACTGAAAAGGCCCAATTTGTAATGAAACGTAATGAAGTATTCCGATTTGGCACGGTGGTCGGTCAGCAGGAGCCCTTGATTAAAGGGCTTCCTGTGGCATGGTACGTAGTTACCGAGAGCTTCCTTGAGACTGTCGTTTCAGGCCAGTTTTGCTGACTATTTGATCAATGCCAGCACCTCGCGGAACAGCGGGTGTTCAGCGCTCTCCAGCCATTCAAAGGCAGCCATTTCAACGGATACAATTCGGGCCCCTTCCTGCCGGAGACGCTGTAATGCCAGCTCACGGTCTGACGGCGCACGAGACCCGATGGCATCCGCCACAACCCATACCCTGTAGCCGTGCCCCAGCAGCCTGAGCGCGGTCTGCAACAGGCACACATGAGCTTCACAGCCTGCGATGACGATATTGGGGCGGTGGTCTGGGAGTGCTTGCAAAAGGCTGCCCTGACAAGCGCCAAAATGATGCTTTTCCAGGGTGATGTCGCAGAGTGCGGCGATATCCTTGGTGTTGGGCCCAAGCTTCGCAGGCAATTGCTCGGTACCGATAACAGGAATCTGCAACAGCTTGGCTATATGGCCGAGCCGCGCACTGCGGGATAGTACCTGATCACCCTGATGAATGGCAGGCATCAGCCGATGTTGGAAGTCCACGAGTACGACACAGGAGGTTGCGGCAGTCAGTAACATGGTAAAAGGGCTCGGGCGGGGTGAGTTCAGGGCTATTGTAGCAATGACGAGCCTCAACCGGCTGCTGTAAGCGGCGTCAGGCGCCTTAAGTTTTGTTCAGGGAGGGCGGATGAACAGGTTTACCAAGCACAATGCCAGTGGTTTTCCGGATGCGTTGATCCGCGAGGCTGAAGGGTTGGCAGCGCTACGCGACGCACTGCACCGCGCGAACGTGACAGGGTTAAAGGTGCCGGAGGTACATCGGGTCGATCAGCAGGTGCTGGTGATGACAGCTATTACTGCGACTGCGCCGAGTCGTAAGGACTGGCAGGTTTTGGCGGAGGGCCTTGCGGCTATCCATGGCATTGATCAGTCTTTTTACGGGTATGAAAGGGCTAACTACCTGGGGTTGTCGCCTCAGCCTAATCAACCTGCTGAAGACTGGGGCGAGTTCTTCCTTAATCACCGGCTGACCTATCAGGCGCTTAAGATCAGGCATGAAGGGCGCCGCAGAAAGGTATTGCAGTTGTTGGATGCTGTGGGTGATCAGCTGGTGGTCTGGCTGAATGCGAACTGCAGATCCCCCAGTTTGCTCCATGGTGACCTTTGGCGCGGTAACATCCTGTTTGACAGGACCGGGCCCTGGTTTATTGACCCCGCAGTCTATAATGGTGACCGGGAGGCGGACATGGCCATGACGGAGATGTTCGGCGGTTTTGATCCCGCGTTCTATCAGGCCTATGAGGCGGTTATGCCTCGCTCTGAGGCTGATGGGTATAAGCGTGAGGTGTATAACCTTTACCACTACCTGAATCACTATAACCTGTTTGGCGAGGGCTACTGGCTGGGATGTGAACGTGGACTGGAGACGTTGCGGCGGTCGGGATGATTCGGCCCTGTGGGCCTCACCCCTTCGGGGCCGTCGTCGCGTTGCGCCGACGTTCCTCCGGCTGCGCTGCAGCCTCCGGTCGAACCCGCGAGGGTTCTTCTACCCACCCTTGCGC
>JAIUMV010000001.1 GCA_022565395.1 Marinobacter sp. | reverse complement strand
TATCGAAATCAGCGGATTGCAGCTGGTGATCGAAACCCTAAAAACGCTCTGAATCAAATATATTGTGTTTTGCGCGCTGCTCATTAACAATTTGTTGGTGTCTTCCCCACGCACGTGGGGGTGTTTCCGCTGACGGCCTCAAGGCATACACCGTGGCCGCGTCTTCCCCACGCACGTGGGGGTGTTTCTGGGTTATCCGGGCGTCTGATTTACAAAATGGTGTCTTCCCCACGCACGTGGGGGTGTTTCCGCCTGACTACAGCCCCGAACTTGCCCGCGCAAGTCTTCCCCACGCACGTGGGGGTGTTTCTCACCTGATAAGCGGTCCCGTCCAAGTTCGCGGGTCTTCCCCACGCACGTGGGGGTGTTTCTACGCCTTGTAGCCCTTCCTCACTGTCGCTCTTGTCTTCCCCACGCACGTGGGGGTGTTTCCCACCTACGCAAAAACCGACTACGCAAAAGACCGTCTTCCCCACGCACGTGGGGGTGTTTCCGTCCACCGCCTCGTTGTTAATGGTCAGGGTTTGTCTTCCCCACGCACGTGGGGGTGTTTCTCATTGCCAACACGCATGCAGAGCTGCAAAAACGTCTTCCCCACGCACGTGGGGGTGTTTCTCGGCATAGACGAGGAGTTTTCCGAGACTATGAGTCTTCCCCACGCACGTGGGGGTGTTTCCACTTCCTCTGCGTCCACTTCGGCACCGGCATGGTCTTCCCCACGCACGTGGGGGTGTTTCCTGTGCGTCAGCATCGGGCGTGACTCCAAAGTCGTCTTCCCCACGCACGTGGGGGTGTTTCTACTGCGGGCACTCCACCGGCCGGATGGTGGCCGTCTTCCCCACGCACGTGGGGGTGTTTCCGACCCCATTGACGTCACTGCTGACGGCGATAAGTCTTCCCCACGCACGTGGGGGTGTTTCCTCCAGCACTTCGACGTGCTACGGGCATTGCGGGTCTTCCCCACGCACGTGGGGGTGTTTCCAGCCCGGACGTTGCTGAGCTGCAGCAGCTGGCGTCTTCCCCACGCACGTGGGGGTGTTTCCGCCCAATCCACGTGCACCGCATTCTCCAGGTTGTCTTCCCCACGCACGTGGGGGTGTTTCCATAGAGGTTTATCAGCAGATTGATGGCATAGGGTCTTCCCCACGCACGTGGGGGTGTTTCCATGGAACCACATAACGCCATCCAGCAGTGGGCGTCTTCCCCACGCACGTGGGGGTGTTTCTATCCGTGGCACCCTGATTGAGGCTGTTGCCTCGTCTTCCCCACGCACGTGGGGGTGTTTCTCCTCGCGTCGTTAAGTTCAGCCTAGTGCCGCCGTCTTCCCCACGCACGTGGGGGTGTTTCTGGCTCGACCACCCGCCGGGCCAGCTTTGCCCGGTCTTCCCCACGCACGTGGGGGTGTTTCCGGCCAAAGCCAGACATTATGGAGCATATCCAGTGTCTTCCCCACGCACGTGGGGGTGTTTCTCGCTGTACCGCTCATAAATCCCCCTCGTCGTCGTCTTCCCCACGCACGTGGGGGTGTTTCCGCGCTGCAGCCGCCGGAGTACCCGGTGGTTGCGTCTTCCCCACGCACGTGGGGGTGTTTCCTGACTTTCCTTAAACGGTCGTTCTCTTCCAAGGTCTTCCCCACGCACGTGGGGGTGTTTCCTCCGACGGCGCGTAGCCCATGCGCCCCACAAAGTCTTCCCCACGCACGTGGGGGTGTTTCCAGCCCCAACGCCTCGCCGGTAACCGGATCATAGTCTTCCCCACGCACGTGGGGGTGTTTCTCCGGTGGATGGCATAGGCGCGGCCAGGGTGTCGTCTTCCCCACGCACGTGGGGGTGTTTCCGAGCTAAAAGCGGCGGGCGCGAGTGTGTCAGAGTCTCCCCCACGCACGTGGGGGTGTTTCCTACGAAAACCGCGAGACCTTTACGATCTCCGAGTCTTCCCCACGCACGTGGGGGTGTTTCCGTCCTCGTCCGTGACGCGCTCCATCAGGGTCTGTCTTCCCCACGCACGTGGGGGTGTTTCCACGTTGATTGTTGCGGGCGTGGTAGCGCTGGCGTCTTCCCCACGCACGTGGGGGTGTTTCCAGGTTGTTAGATGTTCACGGCACTGATCAGGTGTCTTCCCCACGCACGTGGGGGTGTTTCCTTGAAGTCCCGTTGTTTGATCTCCGGCCAGATGTCTTCCCCACGCACGTGGGGGTGTTTCCAGTACCTTGCTCATACTCTCACCTCAAGTTTGGTCTTCCCCACGCACGTGGGGGTGTTTCTGAATTTGTTCAGGAAAACGGCTTCCGCGTACCGTCTTCCCCACGCACGTGGGGGTGTTTCCGGACGCTTTAAAAAAAGCTGCATCTATGCTGGGTCTTCCCCACGCACGTGGGGGTGTTTCTCCAGTGATACACCGACTGCACCGACACCCCGGGTCTTCCCCACGCACGTGGGGGTGTTTCCGAAGGCACACGCCCTGCAGGACGCAGAGTAGTGTCTTCCCCACGCACGTGGGGGTGTTTCCCTCACGCCACCCCCAGTTCATTGAGGGGCTTGGTCTTCCCCACGCACGTGGGGGTGTTTCCCCAGTGGCAGGGCATGGCCGCTGACCAGACAGGTCTTCCCCACGCACGTGGGGGTGTTTCCATGGTGACCACCTCCGGCGCGCTTTCGTCCAGGTCTTCCCCACGCACGTGGGGGTGTTTCCGTGCTGCGGTCACGGCGTATGCTGCCGATCACGTCTTCCCCACGCACGTGGGGCGTTTCTTTGGGACAAGATTGCACCGTTAGGATTGTACAGTTGGAGTACTTACATCCTCTATACAGGGGTTGGTAAAACATGGAAGCACCTTGCCCGACCGGCCGTTACGGCGCCCCTGCACTCGGAAAGTACATTTCCAGCAAATCTGCACGATCTAGTTCAAACAGCAGCTGGGCGTTAAAGCTGCGAACATCCTCACGATCAAGCCCGCGTAAATGCGCCTCGGCTGCCGACTGGAATACCGGTGAGTCAGACAGCTTCAACGCAAGGAGGTAATTGAGATCGCTTTCAGGCTCTTCTGTTCTGGACTCGATACTTACCGCCACCTGTTTGTAGCAAGTGCCACCGTCCCGCGCACCACCAAGATGTAAATCGTCAAGCATACAAAACGTGAGCACGGCCTCTGGGATGTCACCCTGTATACGGGCGATCTCTCTGGCTTCTGCTACAGCCTCAGGCAAACGGTTTTGTCCCAAATACTGATGCAGCCGTTCTTGTCTGGCGGGCAGATAATCTGGGGCCGAATCAGTCTTGGGCTGAACACATGCCACCAGTGTCCCTAAAGTGAGTATCACGATGGGGTGTTTCATCCTGCTATGTCCCAACGGGTATTCGGAGTTTAATGGGGGATGGTAACGGTTTTGCAAGACCGTCTCATGTGTTGAACTGGTGGGGTAATCGCCACAACGGCTCTTGTTTACGAGGGCATATGAAAAAGACTGATGGGACTAAAGATGTTATGAAACACTCAGTGATGCCTGAACAGGGTCTGGTTCCGGACTCTGCTACCGCCATAAAAATTGCCCTGGCCGTCTGGGAGCCCATTTACGGTGCTGAGAGACTTGCCCGTCAGCGTCCTTACAGAGCAAGTCTTCAAGATGGTGTTTGGTATGTCGCCGGCACTTTGCCAGTCAACCGGCTGGGTGGTACGGCAGAGGCTGAAATCTCACAAACCAATGGTGCTGTACTTCGCGTCAGTCATGGCCGGTAATGAGGTGGTCAAACCGCCATCAAGGCCGTTAAGCTGAGCGCTATTGTTACGGGCGAAGTATTTTAGCGGAGGGTGCAATGACGGTTTCCATGCAAGGCAAGACAGTGCTGATTACCGGGGCCAATAGCGGTATTGGTTTTGAGGCGGCGAAGGCGTTGGCGGCGATGGGCGCGCGGGTGGTGCTGGCTTGCCGGCGGCCTGAGGCTGCCGAAGATGCAGTGGCCCGTATTGGTGCGGAGGTTCCGGCGGCGCAGCTGGAAACGGTGCGGCTGGACGTGTCATCACTGGATGATGTGCGGCGGGCTGCGGCGGAGATTATAGAGCGTTTCCCCAGGCTGGATGTACTGGTGAACAACGCGGGCCTTGCCAATGTACGCCGGGAAGAGTCGGTGGACGGCTTCGAGCTGACCCTGGCCACCAATCACCTGGGGCCGTTCCTGCTGACCAGCCTGTTGTTGCCGGTGTTGCAGGCCAGTGGCGGGCGTATTGTCAATGTGGCGTCGGTGGCCCATAGCATCGGCAAGATGCATTTTGAGGATCTGAACCTGACCCGGGGCTATCAGGTGATGAAAGCCTACGGCCAATCGAAACTGGCGAACATCCTGTTCACCCGTGAGTTGGCTCGCCGCCTGGAAGGGACGGGTGTAACGGCGAATTGCCTGCACCCCGGTGCGGTGAATACCAATATCTGGCCCGGTGCCCATTGGTACGAAAAGCTGGCCAGTGCGGTGATCCGGGTATTCACCATCACGGCAGAGCAGGGTGCCAAAACCACGGTCTGGCTCGCCAGTGCACCAGAGGTTGCGGGGCAGACCGGTGGCTACTATTACCGCTGCAAGCCCGCCAAGGCCAGGCCCAAGGCCCGCAATGACGACGATGCCCGGCGGCTGTGGGATATGTCTGCCGCTATGGTGGGCATGTAAGGTTTCTGCGTGCTGGTCAGGCCGCCAGTTGCCTGACCAGTGCCGCCACAAGAATTCCGGCCGCAATGGCGGGCAGAGGCTTTTTCACCGTTAGCATGACGACTGCCGTGGCCAGCAACGCGAGCCGCGCCCCCAGATCCCCTTCCAATGCCAGGGGCGCCAGCAGCGCCACCAGCACCGACCCTGACATGGCACTGATAAACTGCTGCACCCGGTAGCTGATGGGGATAAATGACATCACAAACATACCACCCCAGCGAGTGGCCAGGGTTACCAGGGCCATGATGAGGATGATGGCCAGGGCACCTATGGTGGTGGTTTCAAGGGTCATGGGGCTGCTCCATCCACAGGGCACCCAGGGCGCCGCCTGCTAGCGCGCCGACCACCACGTGACTGTTTTCCGGCAGGTAGCGGTAAGCGAGCAGGGAGGCGCTGGCTGCCAATGTCCAGATAATGAAGATGCGGGGGCTTTTGGGGCCACCCACCACCATGGCTAGCAGAAAACAGCCCATCACCATGTCCAGCCCGAAGCGCACCGGGTCCTGAATGGCTTTGCCGAAATAGAGCCCCAGCAGAGTGCCCAGCACCCAGAACACCCAAAGGGCGATGCCTCCACCCAGCAGCAGGCCGATGCCGGGCTTGCCCCTGGCGAAGGCCTGCATGGCAAGCGCCCAGTTGGCATCTGAAGCAACCAGCATGACACCGTAGCGCTTGGCGGGGGGCAGATGGCGCAGCCAGGGGTAGAGGCTTGCGCCCATCAGCAGGTGGCGGGCGTTGATGGCAAACACGGTGATCGTCAGTGGCACAATGGCCACCTGCGGGCCCCACAATTCCAGCGCGGCAAACTGGGATGCACCAGCGAACACCAGGGCGCTCATCATTACCGTTTCGGCGCCATCCAGGCCAGTCTGGGTGGCGGCAAGCCCGAAGGCCAGGCCGAACAGGGTCACAAACAGGGACAGGGGCACCAGCTGCCTGAAACCCAGCCAGACATCCTGATAGCCAAAGTCGTGCAATTCTGTGCCGCCTTTGGGCGGTGTATTGCGGTTTGTGTGCGCTGTCATGGCGGCCTTCAGCTAAGGAAACTCGTGGGTGATCGAAGCCCCAAAGTATGCCTTCCTCCGGCACTGGAATAATAGAGCCGATGCCAACTAGTCGGCTCTGCATATGAATGCGCCCGGCGTGTGATGCAATCGTGGAAGAATGCAAAATAAGTAATTGCGCATATGAACAGATTGCATTGATAATTTTCGAATGCACATTGTTTGTCCGGAGGGGTTATGGCGAGGCGTTGGATGATTCTGGTCCTTGCGGCGGCGTTTTTGCTGGGCTGTGGTGGCAGCAAAAACAGCGACAATCCGGCTACCGGGGATCAGTGGGACCAGATGCATTGGGATCAGGGCCGTTGGGGCTAAAGGGCTGTTAGAGGGAATGACCATGAACAAACGCTGGCAATATATACCGGGTGTGCTGCTTCTGGCGCTGGGCTCACTGCCCTTGGTGGGGCAGGTGACGATTCCCCATACCTTTGTGGCGGGTGACAAAGCCAGTGCGGCTCAGGTCAACGCTAACTTTGATGCCCTCAAGGATGCGGTTGAAGTCCTACAGGCCCGGGTGCAGCAGTTGGAAGACGAATTGCAGAGTGGCTTGTCTCAACTGGAGGGTACTCTGCAGTCTGGCCTGGACCAGCTTGAGAGCAAGTTTCAGGCAAGTCTTCATGCACTGGAAACTGACGTTAACAGCGACATTGAACAACTGACCGGTAACCTTGTTCCGCGTGTTCAGCAACTCGAGGAAGACGTGCAGACGTTGGCCGCCAGCGATGTGCTGGGCCTGGAAGGCCGCGTAGCACTGGTAACGGACAATAATGGTTACCAAACGGTGCGCTTCACCGGGGTGAACGTGCAGGTTATCAATGGTACGGGGCAGACAACGGCCAATGGCGTGGGCAACCTGATTGTTGGCTATAACAGTGCCCGCACTGTCGGTTATCCGGGGTGCTCCGATGGTCAGTATGTGGATAGCGGCAGTTGTCAGGCTGCGGGTCAAGTGTGGGCTTTTAACCATAAATCCGGTTCACATAATCTCGTGATTGGTAATGGCAACGCCTATAGCCAGACAGGCGGCTTTGTCGCCGGCTTCCAGAATTCGGTTAACCGTAACTATGCCACTATCAGTGGCGGCGAGCGGAACCTGGCTACCGGTGTGGCCAGCAGCATCAGTGGTGGCTATCTCAATCAGGCCTTGAGTGCCTATGGCAGTATTTTGGGTGGGCGTAACAACGGCACTGCGCCCAATACCGGTGGGCAATACTCTGCTGTTGTGGGTGGTGAGAACAACAACACCCTGGGTAACTACAGCGTGGTATTGGGGGGGAGAGACAATCAAGTCAATACCGCTCATGGCATTGTGCCCAGCCCTTAGCGCCCAGACTGCGGGAACACGGAAAAGGCTCGCGATTGCGAGCCTTTTCCGTTCAGCCGGATCATTGCCCGGGCAGAATTCTCTATGGGCTATCCCATGACCCCGGTCAGTATAACGGCCTGATGCCGTTGGGGCTGGCGCGATACTTGTTTACACTGTAACAACAAGGGCATGCGGAAACCGCTAAGGGTCACGGGGTTCACTATGGCAGCTGAGTGCTGGATGCTGGTTGTTACCGGCCGCGTACAGGGCGTGTACTACCGCGCCTCCACCTGCGAGAAAGCCCAGGTGCTGGGCTTGGTGGGGCAGGTCCGGAATTTGCCAGGCGGGCAGGTGGAAGTGGTTGCGCAAGGGGCGGCTGCGGATCTGCAGGCGCTGCTTGACTGGTGCTGGCAAGGCCCGCCAGCGGCACAGGTCACTGACATTCAGGTCACCCGGCAGCCTGTGGGACCTTATACCGACTTTATCACGGCGCGCTGAGCCGCAACCGATACCCATCAGGAGCGAGCATGATCTGGGATCAGACCATCATTACCCTGCGGCCCCGGGGCCGTGGTTTCCACCTGATTACTGAAGAGGTCCTGGAGGCCGGGCCAAAGCTGACCCATTGCCAGGTCGGGCTGCTGCACCTGTTTATCCAGCACACCTCGGCCTCCCTGGCGGTGAATGAAAATGCGGACCCGGACGTGCGGGGCGATATGGAGCGCCACTTCAACGTGATGGTGCCGGAAAGCGCGCCGCACTTTGAACACACCCTGGAAGGGCCGGATGACATGCCTGCCCACATTAAAAGTGTGCTGATCGGGCCTTCACTGGTACTGCCGGTATCCGATGGTCAGCTGGCCCTGGGCACCTGGCAGGGTATCTACCTGTGTGAGCATCGTAACCAGGGGGGTGCCAGACAAGTGGTCGCCACATTACAGGGGCGCTGGTAATTACAGCAGATCGGGTGGCATTTTGGCCGCTTTTGCCTATGCTCTGTGGGTGCAGGTTAGGAATGAAAGATGCTGGCTAAACTTTGGGATACAGTAAAAGGTAAGGGTAACCCCATGTTCTGGCCGGAGGCCGACCGCGCGTTGCTTGCGACCGGCCTGCTGATTTTCTGCAACCTGTTTTTCGCCTTCTTCCTGGTGCTGGGCTCGTTTCTGCCTGGGCTGTCTGAATTTTCCTCCATGCCGGATTTCCGTACCCTGTTTCTTTACGCAACGGGTTCGGCCCTGTTCTGGACGGGTTTTGGCGGGTGGGTAAAAACGCGCTTTTGCGCGCGGGATCCGAATGCCACTTTGCCAGGCATTCTGTTGATTTACATAGCCTGCTTCTCCCTGATGGTGTTTGCCTATTTCAACGGTGTGCATTCCTTTACCTCAGGGGCTTTGCTGACGGTGTTTCTGGCGTTTGCCTTCGTTCTGTTTCAGACCAACCATGTCTTGATTGTGATGCTGCTGGCCTGGTTGCAGCTGACGGTCATAACACTGGGGGTAACCTTTGGCTGGTGGCCTGACGCGCCTTTGTTTGCTGACCGGCCTGCATTGCGGGCCCTGTCACCGGTGTGGGCGCTGGTACAGGTGGCAATTGGTTTTTCTGCCACGGTGTTAATGCTGCTTTTTATCCGGCAATTGGTGGGGGCGCTGCGGGAAAGTGAGCGGCAGGTAAGGGCTTTATCCCGCATTGATCCACTTACGGGGCTGTGGAACCGGGGTTACCTGGATGAACTCACCATGCGGGGCATACACAATGCCATTCGCAACCGCCGGCCGGTGTCCATGCTGGTGGTGGACCTCGATCACTTCAAGAAAATCAATGACGAGCACGGGCACAGCCTGGGTGACCAGGCGCTGATTGCGGCAGCCCATGCGGTGCAGGCCAGCGTGCGGGAAGTGGACTATGTGGCGCGCTTTGGGGGTGAAGAATTTGTGGTGCTGTTGCCTGATTGCGACACCCCAGAGGCCAAGCAGGTGGCCGAGCGTTGCCGGGAAGCGGTAGCCCACCTGGAGATTGTTGGCGAGAAGGGCCAGGTACCCCTGACGGCCAGCATTGGCATTGCCACTGCGTGGCCGCCCTTTATCAACGCGGATGACCTGTTTCGCCGGGCAGACAGTTCCCTGTACCAGGCCAAGGAAGGTGGCCGTAACCGGGTGGTGGCAGGTACGGACGCCCCGGGCTCTGCGGACCGTGGCGTCCGTTAGGGGTTACTTACGGCAGGTTTTGATGCCGAGCAGAGTATAGGCCGGGCAGTTGCCCAGCGCTGCTGTAATCAGTGGAACCACGCCGATCCAGCCCCAGGCAGTCTGCGGGCCGACAAAAACCAGCGAGATCAGCAGCAGACCAACGATGACACGAATGGTGCGATCCAGCGAACCCATATTCTTTTCCATGGCAATGTCCTCACAAGGTTAAACTTCCAGGGTGCAGTGTAGGCTTCGGGCCTTCGCGTATCAGTGATAAAGTCACACAGGGGGTACGGATGATTTGTCTGAATCTGTTCAGGGGGCTCTGACTATGATGGCTACAAGCACCTTCTCGATGGACGGGATGCTCGCACAACTGGAAGCGGATACCCGCACCCGTCTGCTGGAAGGTGCGCAGCGAGTTGCTTTGCCTGCCGGGCGGGTGGTATTTCGGGCGGGTGACGCCTGTCAGGGCTTGCCCCTGGTACTCAGTGGCGTGATCCGTGTGCAGATGACCGGGGCGTCCGGCAACAGTATTGTCCTGTACCGTATCGGCGAGCAGGATGTCTGCACCTTGTCTGTCGGTTGCCTGATGGCTGCCAGAGGTTATCGTGCCGAGGCGGTGGTTGAGGAGGCCGCCGAGGTGCTGATTCTGCCGCTGGCGCTGTTTGAAGAGCTGATGGCTGCCTCGCCAAAGTTTCGCCGGGAAATGATGGCGGCTTATGGCCGCCGGCTGGATGACCTGATGCTGCTGGTTGAGGAAGTGGCCTTCCGGCGGATGGATGACCGGCTGGAAGACTGGCTGGCGCTGCGGGGCAGCGATACGGTCATTGATATTACCCACCAGGCGTTGGCGGAGGAGCTGGGTACCGCCAGGGAGGTTGTCAGCAGGCTGCTCAAAGAGCTGGAGCGCCAGGGGCGGGTGAGCTTGGGACGCGGCCGTATCGAGGTACGGGTGCCCTTTGCCCGTTGAGTCTGTATCATGTCAAAAAAAGAGCGTGAGAGGGTGTGCAATGAAAGGTAACGCGAAGATAGTCGGTATTCTCAACGAGCTGCTGGCAGGTGAGCTGACCGCGGTGGACCAGTACCTGATCCACGGTGAGGTTTACGCTGACAAGGGTCTGACAGTCCTGGCTGAGCGCACCCTGCACGAGTCTGATCACGAACGCGAGCATGCCCGGGCACTGATTCAGCGTATCCTGTTTCTGGAAGGCAAGCCCAATCTGGCCAAGCGTGACCCGATGACGGTGGGCGAGACAGTTGAGGATATGCTCAAGGCGGATCTGGCGCTGGAGTACAAGGTGGTCGATGCCTTGCGAGCAGCTATGGCCGCCTGTGAAGAAGCACAGGACTATGTGTCACGGGGTATGTTGCTGACGCAACTGGACGATTCCGAAATGGACCACGCCTACTTCCTGGAAAAACAGCTGCGGCTGATCAGCCTGATGGGGCTGGAAAACTATCTGCAAAGCCAGTCCAAGCCCGCCGAGGCTTGAGACCTTATCCAAATCAGCGCCCTTCGGGGCGCTTTTCAGTTGTGCTCAGGGTGACGTCGCCAGCGACTTACAGGTGGGCCTCAATAGGCAACATGCCCGCAAAACCGGACAGAAACCTGCGCCACAGGCTGGCGCCGGGGTCCCGGTGATATACGTCCAGCAGTCCGTCAGTCCAGATGACCCGCCCCTGATCGTCCAATGACACCCGGTAGGTGTAGGCCGGGTCTGTCGTCAGGCGGAATAACCGGGCAAACTGCGCCGCCAGTGCTGGGTCAGCAGTGAATACGCCTTGCTCCGTATTCAGGTTGGCTGAGCGCGGGTCTAGATTGAACGAGCCCACGAACAGTTCCCTGCCGTCAAACAGTATGGCTTTGGTGTGCAGGCTGGCTCTCGATGACCCCAACCCCAGTTTCATGCCGGCGTCCTCTGCGGCCCGCAGGGCATTGGGCTTCAGTTCGTAGAGGCGTATGCCGGCCTCGGCCAGCGCCTGACGGCGTTTGGCATAGCCGCTGTGGGCAAACACCACATCATTGGCGGCCAGGGAGTTGGTGAGAATGTGGATGTCGATACCACGGCGTGCCATGGCGCTGAGGTAGCGGGTGCCCTCTTCGCCGGGCACAAAATAGGGGGAGATAATCAGCAGCTCTCGCTCAACGGCAAGGAAGTGGGCAATCAGCGCTTCCAGCACACCGGGGTCCAGAGGTGTTTTATGGGTGGCTTTGCCGGGATCATCAGCCACAAAGGTGGCATGGCGTGACCACTCGTAGTAATCCGCATTCAGCAGGGGCGAGGGTTCATCGCTCAGGGTGTGGAAGCGTTCATGCAGGGGGTGGTGTTCCTGTTCATTCAGCCAGGCCCGCAGGTTGTGGCGTTTGTCTTCCAGCGCGCGGCGGTCTTTGTCGAGGCGTTTGATATGACGGATGGGCACTGCGGCCGGGCTGTTCCAGTAGGCAGTGAATGCTGCATCCGCCTCATGGGCCATGGGGCCGGCGATGGCCATGTCCAGGTCGGAAAAGTTGAAGTGGGGGCTGGCGTCGAAGTACTCATCACCGATGTTACGGCCACCGACAATGGCAAAGTGGCCATCGGCAATCCAGGCCTTGTTGTGCATGCGGTGGTTCAGGTCGCTGCCGCGGAAGATAAACTCGATCCCAAAGCGCAACATGCCCCAGCGGCTGATGAAGGGGTTGAAGACCCGCACCTCAATGTTGTCATGCTGGTCCAGAATGGCCAGGGCCCGGTCGCTGCCACGCACGTCCATGTCGTCCAGCAGTACGGACACTTTGACCCCCCGCTCTGCGGCGTTGATCAGTTCATACACCAGGCGCTGACCTGCTTTGTCATCGCGCCAGATGTAGTACTGGATATTCAGGTGCTGCTGGGCCAGACGGGCGCTTTGCAAACGGGCGGAAAAGGCCTCTGCGCCGTCGTAGAGGAGGCGAAAGCCGTTGAGGGGGGACTCATTGTCGGGGTCATCATCCGCTGGTTGCCAACCCAGAAACGGGCCTGAGGTGGCCGGCTGTGGCACCGGGGTGATGACCTCGTGCGTGAAGGGCGTGGGGGATGTTGAGCACGCTGCCAGCAGGACCGTCACAGAGAGTAAAAGTAGCAGCAGTCTAAACATTCGGGCCCTGAGGACCCGGTTCGGGTCGTTGGTTGCGAGTTTGAGTGTGCACAATTCTAGCGCAACCGAGGGGTGTCGTCAGGCCTGTTGTTCTTGTGGCCTTTAATGTCTGTGGCTTGGGTGCGGCGCTGCTGCGAACGCCCTGCCCGCAGCGGCCTGCAAACTGTGGGGGTGACTAGTCGGCAGGGGGTGGGGGTTGGGATAAGTCCAGCTCAGGTGCGATGCCTTCACGGATATGGCCTGGGGGTACCACGTGCAGGCCAAAGCGCGCCAGTTCCACGTTAACGGCCTCATAGTCGCCCCAGGCCTCAATGCTTTGGCGGCACCCCCAGCGCAGGTCGAATTGGGCGAAGGCATCGGGGTGGTCCAGAAGCCACTGGGTGACCTTGGCTTCGGCCTCCTGCACGACGGCGTCGGTAATCTCCCAGTCCGGCCTGGTATCTGTGTACATATTGTAGCGCTCCACCAGCCGCTGGGTGCCCAGTAACCCGCGCACCCACTTATTGTCGCCAGTAAACACCGTGCTCAGTTCGAACAACTGGCGTAAGAGGAATTCATGTTTGAATCGTTCGGATCGGGGTCTGTAAGTGAAGTTTTGGGAGCCCAGCTGATAGGCAAGCTCCCTCAAGGAAAGGGGATGCAGTTGTTGGGCCGCCCGCTGGTGCCAGTAAAGTTCCTTGTCAGTTTCAAAGCTGGCCCGCGGAACGCCCGTGGCTCCGCGGAGGTAGGTCATGCAGCTGGCCAATTCGCCCATGGCGTAGCCTCGCTCACTGGTCGCGGCTTTTTGTAACCAGCTAAGTACCTCGTGATGACTGATCAGCGCATCAGGCTGTTCACTTTCATAACAGTAGTTTCCCACGATGACCTGGGCTTGCAGATAGCCCTCACCGGCCAGCTTGAGTATGCGATCCAACTTGCCCTGCTCATTATCAGGAAAAGTAGGGTCTTCCCAGAGGGCGTTTAGTGTTGTGTCGTCCAGTTCGCACATGTCAATGTGGGTCTGGTTCAGCGCTTCGGGGGGCAACATATCTTCAAGCGTCCAACCCCGAATATCGGGCAGGCCGTCGCGGAAGTAGACGTCTAAATCTGGGCTGATCTCGTGTCGGGCGGCCCGGCGGGGAATTTCACTGGCGACATACTCGGCCCAGGTCTGAGGCTCAGGAACCACGGTTTCTTGAGGATCGGTGGCTGGTGTGCATGCCGCCAGCATGAGTAGCAGCAGGCTGGCACAGGGGCGCCGCAACAGGTCGGTAGGCATCGGTTTAATCCTTTAGGTGGTTTGTCCTTGAATTGTGACCCAGATCCTATCACAGGCGGCTGGCAGGGCCGTAACGCCTTTCACGTTTTGAATGAATGGGTTAGTCTCAAATCGGCCGCGGAGCGGCCTTAGGGAAGTAAATCTCAAACTCTGTACAAGGAATTTACAATGAATGGACCTACCTATGAAATTTGTGCCCAAGCGATACGGGAAGAAGTAAACCTCTGGCGAAATAACGTCAAGGACGCTGCGGACACACTCCGCGTACCCACTTACCACTATGACGCCCCCTGGCTAACGAGCCTGGCTTGGTTGAATACGGCTGCGCAGGGCATTGTGGCCTTCTCCCCCCGTTCGTTGGGATTTGTTCCCGCAGCACCTGCCTGGGTATTGGGGGAAGCGTCTAAGACGTTTGTGCGTCGGCACAGTGCGTTACAAGAGCTGACGCAGCAAGAGCTGGAAACGGCCTACATCAGATTCAGGAATGGCTATAAACGGGAGGTAGATGACGCCGCGCGCGGGTTCAATGTCAGCCAGGTGGGGCTAGAGATCCGGGATCATTTGTATCGCCTGCTGAGCCGTCGCCAGTCCGCGGGGTATATACAAAAGGCGCTTGCGGACATTGAGGCGCAGGCGAGGCAGCGGTATCAGAGGCCGGTGACGCCAAGCCTTCAAGAGAATGTATCAGCCCGCCGGGACAGTACAGAGAGATTAGTCTGGCAGAGGTTTGCGCAGGATATTATCCAAGAATCTAAAACCATTCCCACTGATCCAGATGATCTCTCTAACTGGGCACAAACCCATTTCCGCGAGACCTGTGACCGCATTTATCAGATTTTTGTTCACAGCCGTCGTATTGCTGCCCAAGAGGGGGCGACGGTTTTTGTTCGGGCGGAACAAGCCCCGCAGGTGTTGTTGGAGCGCTCTGACGTAGCCATGCATTGCATCCAGCGGGGTGTGCGCATTGCTACCCGGCCGTTCCAGTGCGAAACGTCTATTGAAGCCGTTGTGGTCAGGGATGACAACGATGTGGTGACCCTGTTCGATAGCGTTTGGCAATATGAGGTGGCGTTGCATGAGGACTCCAGGGTGGTGGGCTTTAGTCCTCAGGGGCATGCTTACTTCCGCCCTGTAAAGCACGTTGAGATCATTCCCAAAGCGGATGCGCATCTGGACAAGTTTCCCATTGCAGACGCTGTTCGGCGCACGCATTGGGCGTTGGAGCGGGCCTACTTAAAAGTGGTGAGCGGCGCTTAGCGTCGATAGGTCAGCTCACAAGGGATGGATAACCTACAAAAAAGCCCGGTCAGTGACCGGGCAGTAGGAGAGATACAGCTTTTCGTGCCTGAAAAGTGTGTTGCGTCAGAAGGCGGCCTGGGTTTGCCACTCGTTCAGCAGGGGTAGTTTGACGGTGCCGCTGAGGTTCAGGCTGTAAGTGGTCAGGTCGCGGGAGTGGGCGCCGACAAAGAGGGGGTGTGCGCCGTAAACCATGAGGGAGAGCTTGTCCCCTTTTTTCAGGCGCTCAGCAATGCCCACCAGTTCTACCTGGTGAGTGCCAATGCCGCGAACGGGCAGCAGTTGCTCGTCAATCAGCTCGGCGATCAGTCTGCCCTTGCGGGTGACACCCACACCCACAAACAGGATGGCATCACAGGTCGCCTGGCTCAGGAAAGCATCAGCGGGGTCTTTGCACTGGGTGAAGAGGTTGAGGGCACTGTGCTCCAGGGTCAGTTCTGCCGTGGGGATGCCAGCAATGACCCCATCCTCTTGCAGGGTAGTGAGATGGATCACCCTGGGGATCAGGTTGGGCCCCGCCATGACGGATACCTTGTCACGACCCAGCAGGCCTTTGATGGGAAACGCAGTGCCGCCCACAGTCACCTCGGGGGCATGAATGGTATCGCCCGGTGCCAGGGTGTAGCAGATGTTCTGGCCAGAGGTGATGACGCTGTTGGCATTGCCCTGGCCGCGGAGCTTTTCATCAAACCAGGCAAGGGTGGCGTCGGCCACGCTGATGCTGCCGCAACTGAAGTAGCTGTTCAGGTTGCCGTTCAGCAGGTCATTGGTGATCAGATCAGCGTAGTAACCCAGGTCATTGAGGGTTTCCTTGATAAAGCCGAGGCCGGGATTGAGGATGTGGTGGCCGAAGGGGTAGGTCAGCAAGCGCACATCACCGCCAAGCTCACGGAACGCCTCGTAGTTACGGTAGGCCTCGTTGAAGTTAAACAGGTTGTCCCGCAGGCCCTGGAACATCAGCACGTCCACCGGGTAGCGATTGAGGCGTGGCGGTTGTTTCACGGCATAGCGCTGATCAGCCCGGGTGACCGGCAGTTCCCCAACGTAGGGGTCTGGCTGGTACAGCTCTGGTGTGTCGGGGTTGAACAGGGGCAGCGCGCGGCTGTTCGTCATGAAATAGTCGGCGCTGTGGTAATTGAGAAGGTCTTTGGCCATGGCTGGCAGGCGGTTGGTTTTGATGGCTTCAGCCGCTGCCTCTTTGATCATGGGGTCCATGCCACCTTTGCCCAGCAGTTCACCAATCAGTGACAGGGCCGCCATCCAGAAGGTTTTGGGTACGTCGCCCGGTACCAGGCTGTAGCTCAGGTCATTCCAGGTGATTTCCGGCACCATGGCGTTGAGGCGCTGGTCCGGGTCCAGGTTGTATAGCAGGTACTGGTAGCCCCCACCATAACTGCCGCCAACGGAGCCCAGCAGCAGGTTGTTGTCGCGGTACGCAAGGTAGTCCAGGTTGGCCTCTGCCCAGTCAACAATCTGGATAACGTTCTGGCCTTCGATGTCCGGGTCCATGACTCGGATGGTGCCTTCGCTCTCGCCAAACCCGCGCTGATCAAAGCTGATGACGGCATAACCTGCGTCCAGCAGGCGGGAAATGGGTCCCAGGGGCATTTCAAAACTGAAGCCGACGCCGGGTAGCTCCAGCTCGGCGCTGGTGGAACGGGAAAGGCCAAACCCGTGGCCGTGCAGGATCAACGGGTGGTGGGCCTGGCAGTCGAATGCGGTGGGCTCAAAAACCTGAAAAACAATAGTGTTGCCATCAACACGGGAGGGCATTTCCACCCGGTAACTGCGGCCCCCTTCAGGGAGGGTGTCGTCTGCACAGGAGGCTGCTTGTGCCTCGGCAATACTGGGTGGCAGTTCCCGCAGGGTCCAGCCGGGTGCAGGCGGGGGCGTCTCGGTGCTGCTGTCATCGGTGGCGGGCAGTTCGCCGCCGGGTGCGCTCTGGTCTACCGGGCTGGCAGTCGCGGGGTTAGGTGTGGTGCTGTTGTCGCCCCCACAAGCGCTGAGCAACAGTAAGCTGCCGGCCAGCAAGGCCAGCTTTCCAGTGTCTTTCATACCAGGGTTCCTTGTTATTGTATTCTAACGTTACGGTTTGTAATTATTTTTATAGTCTGGATGCTAGCGGCTAAGAGGCAGGCACCGCACTGGCCAAAGCGACCAACCCTCTTGTCGGATTAGTCACTTTTGGCCAAAGCGGTCAGATTTGTCCAGATAGGACAGGTCGGCGGGGGTTAGTTGAGGGGTTGCTGGCCATCTGCGCTCAGCAAGGGCAGTTCCACTCGTCCTTTGATGGTGGTTACCAGGCCGGTGAGGTCACGGCTGAAAATGCCGGCAAAGGTCGGATGCTGGCCGTAGATCATCAGCGCCAGTTGGTCGCCTGCCTGCAGGCGCTGGGCAATGCCACTGAGGGTCACTTTTTTGGGGCCAACGCCGCGCACCGGCATCACCTGCTCGTCAATCAGTTCCGGCAGCAGCTGGTTGTTGCGAATCACGCCCACGCCTACATACATGATGACATCGCAGGTACCGACACTCAGGATGGGGTCGGTGCTCGCCTGGCACAGGCTGTTGACGGTGGCACTGCCTACTTGCATCGTCAGTGTCGGAATACCTGCAATAACGGCATCTTCTTCCAGAGTGGTCAGCGGAATCACATTAGGCAGTGGGTTGGCGCCCAGCAGCAGTGGCGTGCCGCCCAACAGGTCTTCCAGAGGGGTGGTGAGGGAGAATTCCTGACCGCCGATGGTGAGGTCCGGTACGGCAATGGCGTCACCCGGTGACAGTGTGAGGCAGATGTCCTGGCCGGTAGTAATGACGTTATCGGCGTTGCCTCGGCCCCGCAGCTTTTCGTTGAACCAGGCTACCGTGGCGCGGATCGCCTCCACGTCGCCGCAGTTGCCAAGAAAATCGGTGCCACCGTCCGCCAGGGTGGGCAGTGCATCCAGATAGAAGCCGATACTGTTGGCCGTTTCCTGCAGCAGGCCCAGATTGGGTGACAGGTAGTGATGGCCCCAGGGGTAAGTCAGCAACCGCACATCGCCACCTGCTGCTGTCAGCGTCAGGTAGTTCAGGTAGGCCTCATTGAGGTTGAACAGGTTGTCCCGGATACCCTGGAACATCAGCACGTCCACCGGGTAAGGGTCACGAGGTGGTGTTTTGACGATGAAGCGGCCATCTGAAGTGATGGGCAGCTGGCCCGTCAGTGGGTCCAGCAGGTAGTTACTGGTATTGCCGCTGTCCAGCAGTTCCAGCTCACGGGTGTTGTGCCAGAAGTAGCTCGGGCTATGGTAGTAAACGAAGTCTTTGGCCACGTCATTGAACCGGCTAGTGACCAGCCCGTCCAGCAGCGACGCGCGCAGGAAAGGGTCCATGCCAAAGCCGGTATTGGCGTCACCGGCGGCAGACAGGAACAAGGCCCAGAACCCTTTGGGGGCGCCGCCGGGCACCAGACTGTAGGTCAGGTCATGCCAGGTGATGTGGGGCACCATGGCCTTCATGCGCTGATCGGGGTCCATGTTGTAGAGCAGGTATTGGAAGCCACCACCGTAGCTGCCGCCAACGCCGCCCAGCAGCAGACTGCCCTCACGGTAGGCCAGGTAGTCCAGATGGGCTTCTGCCCAGTCGACAATCTGCACCAGGTCCTGGCCCTCGTAATCCGGGTCCATGACACGAATGGTGCCGCCACTTTCGCCGTGGCCCCGCTGGTCAATGGAAATGACGGTGTAGCCTGCATCTACCAGGGACTTGATGGGCGACATGATGCTGTCACTGGCAGAGGTCTGGCGGTTGCCGCTGAAACCGTGGCCTTCAAGGATCAGGGGGTGGCGGGCCTCGCAGTCAAACAGGGTGGGTTCGAATACCTGGAACACGATAGCTGCCGCGTCTACGCGAGAGGGCATTTCCACCCGGTAATTGCGACCGCCCCGCAGGCGTTCACCGTCCTCGCAGGAGGCGGGTGGCAGGTCTGCCTGACTGGCGGGCAGGGCGCGGGTGCTGACAAAGCTGGCGGGCAAGTCGATACTGCGTTCAGACTCGCCGGCAACCTGCCCAGCGGCGGGTGCTGACTGAGGGGCAGAGCTGCGCCCCGGTTCATCGGATGATTTACAGCCACTCAGGAGCGCAACACTGAGGCTGAGGCCTACGGCCAGTGCGGTTTTGTTCATAATGTTTACCTGTCGCTGTTATTGGTTTTATTGCAGTACGTAGTGCATTGTTGTGTTTTTGTAACAGGTAAAACGACAACAGCCCCTGATGGGTTCCCATCAGGGGCTGTTGTCTTGAGCGCTTTAAACGATCAGAGGTTGGCTTCGGCAAACTCTGCGAGTACAGAACGGGGTACGCCCTGCAGGTGGATGTGACCGCCGTGGCGGAAGGTTTTGAATCTTTCCGTCATGTAGGTCAGCCCGGAGCTGAGGCCGCTCAGGTAGGGGGTGTCGATCTGCGCCAGGTTACCCAGGCAGATGACCTTGGAGCCATTGCCCGCGCGGGTGACGATGGTTTTGATCTGGTGTGGCGTCAGGTTCTGGGACTCGTCGATAATGATCAGGCTGTGCTGGAAGCTGCGGCCCCGAATGTAGTTCAGGGATTTAAAGTGCAGGGGCACCTTGCTGAGGATGTAATCGACGCTGGCGTTCATGTTTTCGTCGTCTTCGTGGAGGGCTTCCAGGTTATCGACGATAGCCCCCAGCCAGGGCTCCATTTTCTCGGCTTCAGTGCCCGGCAGGAAGCCAATGTCTTCATCCAGACCCTGGGTGCTGCGGGTGGCGATGATGCGCTTGTACTGCTTGCTGGCTACCGTCATCTCAATGCAGGCTGCCAGGGCCAGGATGGTCTTGCCGGAGCCCGCCGAGCCGGTGAGATTGACCAGGTGAATATCCGGGTCCAGCAGCAGGTGCAGGGCCATGGCCTGATAGATGTCCCGGGGCGTCAACCCCCAGACTTCGGTGTCCAGCAGGTCGTCCTTGTGCAGGTCCTCCAGCACCAGACGATCCCCGTCCAGTTCGCTGACGCGGCCGACAAAACCCAGCTCATCCACCACGAACTCGTTGATATTGAGTTTCGCCAGCTCGCCCTGGCGGGGCAGCACGTGCTCAGTGATGCCTTCCCGCTGCACGGTTTCCACCTTGCTGACGGTGTCCCAGAAAGACCCTTTGAACTCCATGTAGCCTTTGGGTAGCAGATCGATGTCATCCAACAACTGGTCATTGTGGTAATCCTGCGCCTCAACCCCGAAGCCCCGGGCTTTCAGACGCATGTTGATGTCTTTACTGACCAGGATAATGTCTTTGGACTTGTGGCGGGTCTGCAGCTCAGCCAGGCTGTTGATAATCTTGTTATCGTTCAGATGTTCCGGCAGCGAGTGAGAGGATTTGTGCTCCATGGACATCAGAATGGACAGGGTGCCCAAGGGCGCTGCCTTGGCGGCGCGTACTATGGGTACACCTTTTTCGATCTGTTTCGGGGTGGCATCCCCCAGTACCCGGTCAATGTTGCGGATAGCCTGGCGGCAATCGGCAGCGACCGCTTGTTTGCCGGATTTGAGGTTGTCGAGCTCTTCAAGGACCGTCATCGGGATGATGACATCGTGTTCTTCAAAATTCAGCAGGGCGTTGGGGTCGTGGATGAGGACGTTGGTGTCGAGAACGTACATTTTTTTCCGCGTGCGCGGTGCATTTGCCATAGGCTAGCTACCTCTTACTGGTCTGCGTACGGTTGCTCGCTCATCGTTGCCCGGTCAGTCCAGGCAACGACGGGTCAGGCCCTTGTCGGATATCAGCTTCAGCATGTCATAGGTGGTGATAATGCCGGTGACGTGACTGTCACGGGTCACGAACACCCGGTGCAGGTGCTCTTTCATCATAAGGTCGGCGATAGCGCCCACGGGGGTTTGTTCATCTACCGACAGGATGATGGGAGTCATGATGTCCCGCACTTCAACGGGCACTTTGCCCATCTCCTCGAAAATCATCATACGCAAACGGCGAGCGTCTTCCGCTTCTTCGGGGGTGAGCTTGGCCTCTTCCATGTCTTCACGGCTGGTGTTCCAGCGGAACTCGGCGACATCCTTGAGGGTGGCGATGCCAATGATCTCGCCCTCTTCGTTGGCGACGGGGCTGCCGTTAATCTCGTTATCAGTCAGGAAGCGGACAAACCGTTCCATGGTCCAGGATTGGGGAACTGCCTTGACGTTGGGCGTCATTATCTCGTGGGCAAGCACGGTCATGAGAGGAACCTGTTTCGAGTCGTCCTTGGGTAGAGCTTAGCGGGTAAGCGGCGGATAGTCATCACTTGCTGGCTGACTTTTCACGACGCCAACAAGCTGACCTTCATCATCGTAAACCAGTTGATGGTGCTGATAGTAATCCCGTTGTGCCACCTGTTCCAGTTGTTGCAGCGATTTCAGGGGAATATCCACCAGTAGTGAGTTCACCAGCCAGCCGGGCAGGGTGCCGTTGGGATCTGTGTGCTGTACCCAGGTCATGCGGGTCTGCTGGTCATTGAGGGGCTCGAAGCGGTAGAAGGTATCGGATTTCTCCACCCGGATATGACCACTGCGGGCATCGCGCATGTCGGTGATGGCGTTCATGATCATGGTGACGTCACCGCTGGCCTGGTCACCCCGGGTTTGAATGCGCAATACATAGTCCCGGTCGGTGACCGGCCAGGGCATGCGGTTGGAGGAGTAGGCGTAACGGTCATGGAAGTTGCCTTCGCCAATGGTGTAGGCTTCTTTGCAGTTGAGCACCCATTCCACACAGGAGTGGGGGTTGACCATCACCGCTATCAGTGTGGTGATGGGCACATCCAGCACCGCGACCGCCTTGAAGGCGCTGAAGCGTGAGCCATCCAGCGGAGCAGTGTAAATATTGATATTGTCTGCCTCTCTGGCCAGCTTCCAGTCAGTATCCTCGGCGGGCAGTGCCGGGTCGGCCTGGCTCAGGGGGGGCAGAAGAAGCGATAGCAGCAGGGCGGGCAGGCCGATCCAGCGGCGGGTGCTGAACAACAGCATGGGTGAACTCCGTTTGACAATCTGAATCTAGCGGGACGGGCAGTCTATCATGGCCGTTGTACCACTTCGGTTATTTTGCCGGTGGTGCCTTGGTGTTTTAGCGACTTTGTGACTTAATTCCGTATTGGGTCACCTCCAGGAAGGCGCCAGATCTGCCCGCCATTGGCGCAAGAATAATAAGAGGAAAACGTTTTGAAGCTGATTGATGACCAGGGTCGTGTGCGGTTTGGCGTACACCACAAGCCCATTGATGTGGTGAATTATCGGGATTTTGACCTGCGTACGGTGATGGACCGCAAACGCACCCGGCTGGCGCGCCAGTGGCGCTTTAACCAGTTCCAGTTCGTCAGTGCTATGGGGCCGGACTGGCTGTTCGGCCTGGCCATTGTTGATCTGAAACTGGTCAGCTCGGCGTTTTTCTATCTGTTTGATTTCCGTACCGGGCAGATGCTGGAAAAGAGCTATTTGCAGCCCCTGGCGATGGGTACCCGATTTGATGCGGTGCCGGAGACCGGGGAAACCAGCTTCACCAAGGGGCGGCTGGAAATGAGTATCGGCCCTCGTGAGCATGGCCATGGTCGCCGTGTGCGGGTCCATCGGGGTGATGAATTGTCTGTTGAATTGTCGCTGAGCCAGGACAATGACCCACTGCGGGTGGCTTGCCCTGCGGGTTACAACGGCTGGGTGTTTACCCGTAAATCAGCTGGCTTGCCAGTCGCCGGCCATGTGCGCTGGGGTGATCGGGAATGGCACTGTGATGACCGCATGCGGGGGTCCATTGACTGGAGCTGCGGCTTTATGCGCCGTGAAACCGCCTGGAACTGGGCCTGTCTGGCGGGGGTGCTGGGGGATGGGCGCTCTGTCGGGCTCAACCTGGCTGCGGGCGTGAATGAAACCGGGGTGACGGAAAACGCGCTCTGGCTGGATGGCAAACTGATCAAGCTGGATATGGCCCGTTTTGAGTTCAACCGTTACCAGCCTGACAGCCCCTGGCGGGTAGTCACCTCTGATGGGCGGCTGGATCTGCGGTTCCAGCCTGCCGGTGTGCGCAAGGAGCGTCTCAACGCGGGGGTGCTGGCGTCCAACTTCCGCCAGTATGCGGGCACCTTCGACGGCGTGATCATTGAGGACAACGGCGCCCGCACACCCGTTCAGGGTATCCGCGGCCTGATGGAAGATCATTTTGCCCGCTGGTGAGCAGTGGCTCCGCCGTCTGTTTCAGACAATCAGCACCGGGCACTTGGCCCGGCTTGCTACCCGCTGTGAAACGCTGCCCAGAAAGTAGCCGTCGGCCTCGCCATTGGTGCCCCGGGAACCCATGACAATAAGATTGGCCTCTTTGCTGTTAGCAAAGCTGACAATAGTTTTGGAGGGGCGGCCTCCCTTGACGAAAGCCCGGACCCGTTCCGCGCCCAGCTCAAAGGCATGGCGTTTGGCGTGTTCTGCCACCGATGAGGCGTACTCTTTCAGCGCCTCGTCAGGCAGCTGAACCTGCTTGGGGCGCACCATCGACAGGGACGCTTCAAACAGGCTGTGATGTTTGAAGACACAGAGCAGATAAATCTCACTCCCGAGCGCTTTCTGCAACGCGACCGCCTGCTCCAGTGCCTGCAAGGCGCCTTGTGAACCATCAACAGGAACCAGTATCCGTTCAAACATGGCGTGCCTCCGTAACCTGTCTATCTGAACGCCAGATCCCTCAGAAACAGGGCGATCTGCGGAAATAGGATAATCAGCATGGTCGCCAGCAGCAGCATGGCCACAAAGGGTGGCGTGCCTTTGATGACCTCCCAGTAAGGCCGTTTGAAGATGGCGATGGCGGTAAAGATGTCGCAGCCAAAGGGCGGCGTGGCGGACCCTATGGCCACCATCAGGGTAATCAGTACCCCACCCAGCACCGGGTCCAGACCGGTGGCGGCAACGGCGGGTGCAAAAATAGGGGTCAGCACCAGGATCACCACGATAGGGTCCACAAACATGCAGGCAATAAAGAAGGCCACGGCAATCGCAACCAGCACCCCGGTGGGGCCAGCCTCATTGATCCCGAGTCCGCCCAAGATGGTCTGGGGGATCTGAGCAAAGGAAATGATCCAGGAGAAGCCGTTACCCACCGCTACCAGGATAAACACCACTGCGGTAATCAGCCCGGTGGATTTGGCGATGGTAAAGATGTCTTTTGCCCGCAGGGAGCGGAATATCAAAAACTCCAGGATCACCGCATACAGCACGCACACGGCGGCCGCTTCCGTAGGGCTGAAAATGCCGCCATAAATCCCGCCGACAATAATGACAGGAAAGCCCAGGGGCCAGAGGGCCTTTTGCACAGCTTTGGCGCGATCCAGCCAGCTGGCACGAGGCTCAGTGGGTACTTTTTTAACGATGGCGTAGATGATGCAGTAAGTGGAAAACATCAGCAGTATCAGCAGGCCGGGGCCAATACCCGCAATAAACAGCTCGGCAATGGAGGTGCCGGAAATAACGCCGTAGATAATCATGCCGATACTGGGGGGAATCAGGAAGGCGATGTCGCTGGCATTGATGATCAGGGCCAGGGTGAAAGGGTCCTTGTAGCCTGCCTTTAGCATGCGTGGGCGCAGGGGTGAACCTACCGCCACAACCGTGGCCTGGGTGGAGCCTGATACCGCACCAAACAGGGTGCAGGAGGCCGCGGTGCTGACCGCCAGGCCGCCTTTGATATGGCCGATAAAGGCCATCACCATATTCACCAGTCTGTTGGCTGACTGGCCGCGGGTCATGATATCGGCCGCCAGAATAAACATGGGCACGGCAATCAGTGCCGCCGGGCGAATCCCGCCCATCATCTGCTGGATAAACATGTTCACCTGGCCGAAGCCATCGAACATCATGTAGAAACCCACCAGGGCGCCGACAATCAGTGGCACCATCATGGGAAAGCCCAGTAGCAGCAGGATCACCATCACCAGAAACATGGTCAACGCCATGACTCAGACCTCCGTTTCCGTGTCGTCGTACCCATCCAATACATGGGTAGACAGGTAGACGTCCCGGGAGACGATGTTTTTGACGCCCGTCATGAAGTACTGGATTGCGGTTACCGTAAAGCCGATGGGGACCCACAGGTACATCAGGTAGATGGGAATGTCCAGGGTGGGCAGCACGCGGCCGGTGGCGTACACCGAGTGGATATAGCGCACGGCAAACCAGCACAGAAACACCATGACGGCGGAGGTCACAAAGGCAATGATGATCATCATGATGCGCCTTACTACCACTGGAAAGGCGTCATACACTGCTGACATGCGGATATGTCGGCCATGGCGGGCGGCATAGCCGAGGCCGGCAAAGGTAATCATCACAATCAGGATGCGGTTGATTTCCTCTGCGAAATGCAGACTTTCACCAAAGGCAAAGCGACCTATCACATTGGCGATGGTATTAAGGGCCATGAGCAGCACCCCGGCAGCCAGGATAACGGCTTCTACCTTGCTGATGCCGGTGTCGATGGTGCCCAGCAGCCCTGGTAGGGTGGATTCCTGGTTGGCTGGAATGTCATCCTGCATGGGGGAGTCCTCTGGGAGGGTGGTCTGGCGGGGTTCGCTGGAGCCCCGCCAGACCGCGTGCCGGTCAGTCGCTGCCGAGAACGGCGGCAAGATCTTCCTTGAACTGGTTCAGCAGGGCTTCGCCCCGCTCACCGGTCATATTGATGAAACGCTCTTCCACACGAGGCGCGCGATCCATAAAGGCCTGGCGTTCTTCCGCGGTAAGGCGTGTCACGGTGACTTGATCGCTGCTCTCCAGAATCCGCTCCAGCATCCGCTCACCGAGCCCTGGCACGTATTCGGTGATGTAGTTGAAGGCGAAGTCGGTGGCGTCACGCACCAGTTGCTGATCTTCCGCTGACAGGCCATTGAAGAAGTTCTGGTTGGCCATCATGGCGGTGGTGAACTGACCATGGCCGGTAAAAATCAGGTTGGGGGACACTTCGTACAGCCCGCCGGACTGGATCCAGAAGATGGGGTTTTCCTGTCCCTGGATGATATTGGTCTGCAGGCCACCGTAGACCTCGCCCCAGGGCAGCGGGGTGGGAGTGGCGCCGAAAGCACGGTAGGTCTCCGACAGCAGCGGATTGGTCATCACCCGGATGTTTTTGCCACGGAAGTCCTCGGGTGTGCGCACCGGCTCATTGGCGGTGACCACCATTTCGCCTTCCGGGTACATGGTCAGCAATTCCAGGCCCTGCTCGGCATAGAGCTCAGGAAACATCTCGTTGATGGCCCGGCTGCTGCGGAAGAACTCCACAATCTGCGCATCTTCAACCGGTAACAGGTAAGGGATGAAGAAGATCTGCGCCTCGGGAATCAGCGAGCCGGTAAAGCCGGGGGATTGATTGACGAACTGCAGAATGCCGGCCTGGGTCTGCTCCATGATGTCGTCAGATTCACCGAGCTCACCAAAGCGGTGGATCTGGACCGTGTGCGGGGAGTTTTCCTCGATGTATTCCTTGAACTTGTGGGCGAATACATCCTGAACGTCACCTTCGAATTCCTCGTGGGCATAGCGCCAGTTCTGGCCCTGTTCTCCGCTGGCCGTCGCAGCAGTATCGGAATCACCACTACAGGCAGCCAGTGAGGCAAACAGGATGCCTGCCACAGCTACGCCCGTTGCTTTTCTGAGAGTCATTGCGTCTTCCTCATCGCCTGGCTCCGGTTGAGTATCTGGTCCGCTGGCGGGTGCCGGGAGTCAGATGCCGGGAACCTCCTGGTTGGTTGAGTCAATGGGGTAGCCCCATCCGGTGGCGCTGGATAATGCAGCTGAAATGTTACAGCACAACAGAATTATCGAGCGCTGACTATTCAGATTGGCAAAGGTGGCGCAGGATATCAAGGCCGGATTATGTCCGGAATTTGGCAGCAACTGACTGATTTGGCTAAGCAGATAGGGGTTGAGGGCAGCTATGGCGGGGTATTGCGAGGTATTTCATCCAGCCCCGTGTGGGGCTGGATGTGTACAGCAGTAATTATTTTTCCGGTAACGTGACGTTCAGTTCGAGCACGGAACAGTCTTCATTCCGGTCCAGCTCCACCTGCACCATGTCATCGGAGATGTCCACGTACTTGCGAATGACCGCCAGCAGCTCCTGCTGCAGCTGTGGCAGGTAGTCGGGCTGGTCCCGTTTGCCGCGCTCATGGGCGACAATGATCTGCAGCCGCTCTTTGGCAATGTTGGCGGTGTTGGTTTTCTTGCTTTTGAAGTAATCGAGAAAGCTCATGCTTGTCACCCCTTGAACATCCGCGCGAAGATTCCCTTCTTCTCCGCCTTCAGGAAGCGGTGCTCACGGTCCTCGCCCACCAGACGGGCTACGGCATCCTCATAGGCCTGGCCGGCATCGCTTTCGCCTTCCAGGATAACGGGCACGCCCTGGTTGGATGCATTCAGCACCACCTGAGACTCGGGTATGACCCCCAGCAGCGGAATCGCCAGAATTTCTTCCACGTCGCCCACTGACAGCATTTCGCCTTTGTCCACGCGCACCGGGTTGTACCGGGTCAGCAGCAGGTGCTCCTTGACCGGGTCCAGGCCCAGCTCGGCGCGACGGGATTTGCTTTGCAGGATGCCGAGGATACGGTCAGAGTCCCGCACGGAGGATACCTCGGGGTTGGTCACCACGATGGCTTCATCGGCATAGTACAGGGCCATCAGGGCGCCATGTTCAATCCCGGCCGGTGAGTCGCAGACAATGTAGTCGAACGTCTGGGACAACTCATTGATGATGCGCTCAACGCCGTCTTTGGTCAGTGCTTCTTTTTCCCGGGTCTGGGAGGCGGGCAGGATATACAGGGTATCCACCCGTTTGTCGCGGATCAGCGCCTGGTTGAGGGTCGCTTCGCCCTGAATGACGTTGACGAAGTCGTAAACCACCCGGCGCTCACAGTTCATGATGAGATCCAGGTTGCGTAGCCCCACGTCAAAATCAATCACCACAGTTTTGTGGCCACGCCGGGCCAGGCCGGTGCTAATGGATGCGCTGGTGGTGGTTTTGCCTACGCCGCCTTTTCCTGAGGTAACTGTGATGATCTTAGCCAAGGTTGCAATCCTGTTTGCCAGAGTGAATGGGAATATCAGTTCTTTTCCAGGGGGGAAACTACCAGCAGGTCATCCTTGAGCTGGACCTGGACGGCCGTTTTCCAGCCGTTTTCCTGCAAGTCTTCGGAGATTTTATAGTGTCCCGCGATAGAGACAAGCTCCGCCTCTAGTGACTGACAGAAGATACGAGCCCCCGCCTGGCCCCGAACACCTGCGAGGGCGCGCCCCCGCAAGGGGCCATAGACGTGGATGCTGCCCTTGGCGAGTACTTCTGCGCCAGCCTGCACGGGGCCCAGAATCACCAGATCACCATCTGGCGCGAAAATTTGTTGGCCTGATCTGACAGGGTGGAGGACGACCTTGGCCTCGCCGCCGGTATCCTGCGGTGTTTCCGCACTGTCAGCGGCTGCAACAGGTGGCTCGGCTGCTGCCTCGGCCTCCTGCCTGTCTACCTGACGCTGGCCTGCAGCCGGGAACAGGGCCAGAGAGGCGTGCCGCGCCAGCCGACGCTGGTCATCATTGCCCCCCCGCACCCCCACCACATGAATCTTGTGGCGACGGCAAATGCCAATGATCTGGAAGAAATCCAGCTCGCTGTCCAGGCCTTCATACTTTTCCAGGCTGATAATCAGCGGGCCGTCCTTGAAGAACCCCGGCGCCTGGTTGATCTTTTCCCGCAGCGCCTGCTCGAAGTCCTGGGCGTCGAAATACTGCAGCTCCAATGCCGTCAGGGAGATGTTGGCACTCTTGAGCTTGAAACAGGGCTGATCCGGTTGGTTGGTGCTGTCAGGCATCAAAGGGACTCTTCCTGTGGCGATGCGTGCTGGGACTTCTGGTGCAGGGGAGATCCGGCGAAACGGATACCTGACCAGCCGGTACTCATGAACTGACGAATATTACCATGGCTGTCGCCTGTCGGGTCATCCAGTACACTTTGGTAATGTCTGCCAAAGCATTTTAGGGTCTCGTCTTCCGTCAGCCCGGCCTGCAGTGCCATGGCAAACAGCTTGCAAGAGCCCTCGTTCTGGCCTGCGGCGTTATGCAGCGGGCCGTTGTCGAAGGCGGTGGGCTGGTAGTCAAAGTAGCGGGTCACCAGCGCCATGGTGTCTTCAAAGTCAGCGTGACCCGCCTGCAGGGAGGCCAGGTGAATGCTCAGGGCATTGCGTAGATTCATCTGCGGTTAACCTTTGTGGGGCTGTTTGGGGCCGGTCTGGAAGCGTTCCTTCCAGGTGTCGTAGGGCATGCCATAAATGTGCTCGCGGGCGTCGGCATCGGCCATATCCACGCCACGGGCCTCGGCTTCGGCGCGATACCATTTGGCAAGGCAGTTGCGGCAGAAGCCGGCCAGGTTCATCAGGTCAATGTTCTGAACCTCGGTGTGTTCCTGCAAGTGTTTGAGCAAGCGGCGAAAAGCGGCGGCTTCGATGTCGGTTTGCAGGCGGTCTGGGTGTTGTTCGCTCATAAAAGCGCCTCATTGGCGGGTAAACCCTGACATTCTCGGCATGTCAGCGTAGGATACAAGACTGTATTTATGTACAGGTTAGTGGCTATGGCCGACAATGCAACCGCTCCGGTGCGCAAAATTATCCATGTGGACTGCGATTGTTTCTACGCAGCGGTGGAAATGCGTGACAATCCCGACCTGCGTGAGCGCCCCATTGCGGTGGGCGGTGCCGGGCGCCGGGGGGTTATTACTACCTGTAATTATCCTGCCCGCCGTTTTGGCGTGCGTTCTGCCATGCCAGGGGGTGAAGCCCTGCGTCTGTGCCCGGATCTCACCTTATTGCCGGTGGATATGCCCCGCTACCGGGCAGCCTCCCAGCAGGTCATGACCATTTTGCGCGAACTGACGGAATGGGTGGAACCCCTGTCGCTGGACGAGGCCTATCTGGATGTTTCTGAAGTCACCGCCTGCAAGGGCAGCGCGACCCTGATGGCACAGTATCTGCGGGAGCGGGTGCGTGAGGAGGTGGGTATCACCCTGTCTGCCGGCGTGGCCCCCAATAAGTTCCTGGCCAAAATTGCCAGTGACTGGCAGAAGCCGGACGGTTTGTTTGTGATCCGCCCTGAGGATGTGGACGGGTTTGTACGCCAACTGCCGGTAGAAAAAATTCACGGTGTGGGCCAGGTGACCGCCCGCAGGCTCCATGAACTTAGCATCTTCACCTGTGACGACCTGCGCCAGCAGCGGCCCGAGCAACTGGTGGAATGGTTCGGCAAACAGGGTTACCGGTTGCACCGGCTGGCTTACGGCGAGGATGACCGCCCTGTGGTGGTGACACGGGAGGCCAAATCCGTCAGCGTGGAGCGCACCTTTGCCGCCGACCTGCCCAACCTGCAGGCTTGTCAGGCGGTTTTGCCGTCGTTGCTGGAGGAACTGGCGGGGCGGCTGAGTCGCCGGGGGCGTGATAAGCCGGTACACAAGCTGTTCGTCAAGATTCGCTATAGCGATTTTTCCACCCACACGCTGGAGCGGGTGCGGGCCTTGTCAGGGCCGCCACAGGTTGACGACTATCAGCCGCTGCTGGCGGCGCTGGTCACGGACGCCCAACGCCCGATCAGGCTGCTCGGCCTGGGGGTGCGCTTTCAGGCGTCAGGTGCGCCAACCCGGCAACTGCGGCTGTTTGACTAGAGGCGCTTTAAACCAGTGTGGCGAGGTGCTCTACCAGTCCCGCCCAGATCATCAGTGACGCCAGCCCGGCGCCGATCAGAGCGCCAGCGATAACATCCGTAGGGTAGTGCAGGCCCAGTACCACGCGGGATGCCGCTACGCTGAGGGTGAAGGGGAGTATGGCCAGCGCCAGCGTCGGCAGGGTGAAGGCCAGCAGGGTATTGAAGCACACGGCATGCAGGGTGTGGCCGGAAGGGAAACTGTAGCGATCCAGCGGTGGCGTGCCACAGTGGATGGCGGGGAAGGAAATAAACGGCCGTTCCCGTACCAGCGTGTGTTTCAGAGACTTATACAGCACGGTGCAGCAGAGCCCGGTAATCACCATGGCCAGTGCCACCGCCAGACCTTGCTCCGGGGCCAGCAGGGGGATGGCCAGAATCAGTGCATACCAGAGCCAGCCATCCCCAAGCCGACTGACGGTGCGAAAGTAGCCGGTGACCGGGCGAAACCGCAGGGTGCCATTGATGGCCTGGCAGAGAGCATATTCGAGCCGGTCGGCCCGTTCAAAGAAGCGAGATACTGGTCCGGGTTGCATGGCTACGTACCTTCTTTGGCGTGTTGAGAATCAGGTGCTCAAACAGCTCGATTTGCAGATTCCACTGCAGGTCCAGTGCATCCAGGCGGGCCTGGGCGCGAATGCGGCTCAGCAGGCTGGGCTGATCTGCCAGTCGCAGGGCAGCCTCGGTAAAGCCTTCGTCGTCCGACAGTTCCGCTTTCAGGCCGTTGTCTTCATGGCGAATGTGCTCGGCGGCAGCCGCGTCATTGAATGACACCACCGCGAGGCCGCTGGCCATGGCTTCCGGCACCACGTTGCCGAAGGTGTCGGTCTTGCTGGGAAACAGGAAGATATCGCCACTGGCGTAGTGGCGGGCCAGGTCTTCGCCGGTTTGCATGCCGCAGAAGATGTAATCCGGGTGTTTCTCTGCCAGGCGTTTGCGCAAGGGGCCATCCCCCACCAGCACGAAGCGGGCGCGGGGATGAATCTGCCGCAGGCGCTCAAAGCTGCTCACTGCCAGTTGCAGATTTTTCTCTGACGCCAGTCGGCCCACGTAGATCACCGCGCGGTCCTCTGGTGCCAGGCCCCAACTATGCCGCAACGCCATGTCCCGTTTGTGGGGGGCGAAGCGCTGGCAGTCCACGCCACGGCTCCAGACGCCGGTGTTACTGATGCCCAGATCCATCAGCTGCTGTTGCACCTTACGGGTGGGGGTCAGGGTCAGGGCGGTGCGGTTATGGAACCAGCGCAGATAAGCGCAGATAAAACGCTCAAGAAAACCTGCGCCGTAATAGCGGCTGTAGGTATGAAAGTTGGTATGAAAGCCCGAGCTCACCGGTATGCCCAGGCGCCGGGCGGCCGCCAGCGCGGACAGGCCCAGTGGCCCCTGGGTGGCGATATAGACCGCGTCCGGCGTATGTTTGCGCCAGCGCTTGAGAATGGGGCGGATGCGACTGATACCAAAGCGCAACTCACCGTAGCCCGGCAGTGGCAGGCCGGTAACAACGTGTTCAGAGGAGCACAAACCACTCTGCACCAGACTGTTGGCAGCTGTTTCCCCGAGCTGTCGTGGACGCACGATGGTCACTCGGTGGCCATTGGCCATCAGTCCCAGGCAAAGATGACGCAGGGTATTGGCGACCCCATTGATCTCCGGCGGAAAGGTTTCCGTAACAATCGCGATGTGACGAACGGCTTGACTCACGCTTGACCCTCGATCTGCTAGAGTTGGTCTTTTCATAAGACATACCCTGACAGCCCGCCGTGACAGCGGGGCGACAGGTGTGTGACAAACAGATGACAGTGCACGGCGGTAGTGCACGCGGGAGGTGCCATGCAACAGCGTCAATTGGGGCGTACCGATTTACAGGTCAGCCTGATCTGCCTGGGAACCATGACCTGGGGCGAGCAGAATACCGAGGCAGAAGCCCATGAGCAGTTGGACTACGCCACTGCCCAGGGCATTAACTTCATTGATGCGGCCGAGATGTACCCGGTGCCGCCAAGGGAAGAAACCCAGGGGCTGACGGAAACCTATCTGGGCAGCTGGCTGGCACGCCGGGGACGGCGGGATGATCTGGTGATCGCCAGCAAGGTGGCGGGTCCCGGCAATGGCCTGACCTATTTGCGGGGCGGACCGCGCTTGACCCGCGATCATATCCAGCGGGCGCTGGAAGACAGTTTGCGCCGCCTGCAAACGGATTATCTCGATCTTTACCAGGTGCACTGGCCAGACCGGAACACCAACTTCTTCGGTCGGTTGGGCTATCACCACGCGGATCGCGAGCAGGCCACCCCCATCGAGGAAACCCTGGAAGCGCTGAATGATCTGGTGAGGCAGGGTAAGGTCCGCCATATTGGCCTGTCCAATGAAACCCCCTGGGGCACCATGCGTTATCTGCAGTTGGCAGAGCAGCGGGGTTGGCCGCGGCCGGTCAGTATTCAAAACCCTTATAACCTGCTGAACCGGTCTTTTGAGGTTGGTTTGGCGGAGGTGGCTCACCGGGAGCAGGTGGGGTTGCTGGCTTATTCACCCCTGGCCTTCGGCGTGCTGTCCGGCAAGTACCTGAACGGGCAGCGACCACCCGCTGCCCGGCTCACCCGTTACCAGCGTTTCAGTCGCTACAGCAACCCTCAGGCGGATGCGGCCACGGCGGCCTACCAGGCGCTGGCGGATGCCAATGGCCTGAGTCTGGCTCAGCTAGCACTGGCCTATGTTAACAGTCGTCCTTTCCTCACCAGCAATATCATCGGCGCCACAACCCTGGTGCAATTGCAGGAAAACATTGCCTCGGCCTGGGTGACCTTGCCCGAGGCGGTGCTGGAAGCCATTGAGGACCTACATGCCCGCTATACCTACCCTTGCCCCTGATCTGGATCAAGAGGCGGGTGTGGGCTGGTTGTCAGTGACAGGGGTGCGTGTAATTATGCTGTATGTCTCCCGGTGAAGGGAGGCCAGACAACAGCAGGAGAGCACGCTTATGGCCGAAGCCCCGATTCGCGAAACCAGCCCGGACGCCTGTGTGGATGCAGTTATCCGGCGCACCGGAAAACACATCGTGTTTGGTTTGCCGCTGGGGCTGGGTAAGCCTATCCATTTTGCCAACGCCCTTTACCGGCGTGCCCGGCAGGATCCGGAGCTGAAACTGCATATAGTCACAGCGTTGTCGCTGCTGGCGCCCCGGGGCAGCGCATCGCTGGAAAAGCGCTTCCTCAAACCCTTTGCCGAGCGTTTGTATGGCGAAATTCCCGACTTGGAATTCGCCCGCGACCTGCTGGAACGGCGGTTACCCGATAACGTGAAGGTGTCTGAGTTTTTCTTCAAGGCCGGCAGCTTTATCAATCATCCGGAACAGCAGCAGAACTACATCAGCACCAACTACACCCACGTGGTGCGTGATCTGCTGGACCATGGCGTCAACGTGGTGGGGCAACTGGTGGCCCGAGGCCCGAGTGAAGAGGGGGATCGGGTCAGCCTGAGTTGCAATGCCGACCTGACGCTGGATCTGATTCCCGCCATGCGCGCCCGGGAAGCCACCGGCCAGCCGGTAGCGGTAGTGGCAGAAATGAGCGACGCCTTGCCCTATCTGCCTAATGACGCCTCGGTGCCGCTGTCCACTTTTGACCTGGTGCTGGATGCGCCGAGCCTGGCTTATCCGTTGTTTCCGGTGCCCCAGATGGCCATCAGCCCGGCAGATCATATGATTGGCTTCTATGCCAGCACGCTGTTAAAGGATAACGGCACCTTGCAGGTAGGCATTGGCTCCCTCGGTGCCGGGTTGATCTACAGCGCGTTGCTGCGGCATGAGAACAATGGTGCCTGGCAGTCGGTCTACCGGCATCTGGATGTGGCACGCCGGTTTCCGCTGGCAACGCGGATTGGCGGCACGGGGCGCTTCGAACAGGGCCTCTACGGCTGCAGCGAGATGATGGTGGATGGCTTCATGCACCTGATCAAAGCCGGGGTGCTGACCCGTCAGGTGGTGGGTAATACCGAGCTGCAGGCGTTGCTCAATGAGGGGCTGCTGACCCGCAACGTTAGCCTGAATACGCTGGATGTACTGCGAGAGCGCAAGCTGATCAGCTCGCCCCTGCGGGCCCGGGATGTGCGCTGGTTGCAGCAGTTCGGCATTGTGAAACCGGGTGTGGTGTTCCGCGGCGGGCAGTTGGTGCTGGATGACTTGTCACTGGTACCGGACCTGGATGCTGAAGAGGCGCGCGCTCAATTGGCCAGATATGTGTTGGGTGCAGAGCTGACGGGCGGCATTGTCATGCATGGCGGCTTCTACCTGGGGCCAGGTGATTTCTACCAGCAGCTACGGGAGCTGACGCCTGCGCAGAAACAGCGTATCTGCATGACCAGCGTCAACTATATCAATCACCTGTACGACCATCCGTTTGGTAACCAGGCACTGAAAGCAGCACAACGCAAAGACGCACGGTTGATCAACTCCACCATGATGATGACCCTGTCCGGCGCTGCAGTCTCTGACGGCCTGAGTGATGGCCGTGTGGTCAGCGGTGTGGGCGGGCAGTATAACTTTGTCGCCATGGCGCATGAATTGCTTGGTGCCCGTTCCATCATGACGTTGCGAAGCACCCGTCAGTCCCGTGGCCGCACGGTGTCCAATATTGTCCTCAGCTACGGCCATTGCACCATTCCCCGCCACCTGCGGGATATTGTGGTCACTGAGTACGGTATCGCGGATTTGCGGGGCAAAACCGACCAGGAGGTCTACCTGGCGTTGATCCGTATTGCTGATACCCGCTTCCAGCAGGAACTGCTGGATCAGGCCAAGAAAGCTCATAAAGTGGACAAGAGTTTCAAACTGCCTGCCGAATGGCAGCAGAACACCCCCGAACAGGTCCGGGCCGCACTGGCTGCCGCCGGAGACAAACAGCTGTTCCCACCATTCCCCTTCGGCTGCGACTTTACCGACGATGAGCTGAAGCTGGGTAAGGCCCTCAAGTATCTGAAAGCTGTGACGGGCACAACCCGTGGTAAACTGGGCGTTTTGTGGCAGGCGCTGCGCACCCGGCCAGGGCCGGATGAGTTCAAGGTGCTGCTGGAGCGTATGGACCTTGCGGCCCCGGCTTCGGTGCGCGAGAAGCTCGACCAGCGCCTGCTGGTTCTGGCCCTGCGCAAGTTGTCCTGACGGTCTCGGGGCGGCTTGCCAGCGCCCTCCGAGGAAGCCCGTATTTACCAGAGCTTCCCTGATCGACTGTTCAGGAGCGTTATGGATACACCGTTGGTTTATACCCTGCATTATCGCCTGAAAAATCGCGCCGGCGAGGTGGTGGACACCTCCGAAGGCGGCGAGCCGTTGAGCTTTCTGATGGGCGCTGCAGGTGTCATCAAGGGCATACAGGAAGCCGTCAAAGGCCGTGGCGTGGGTGACTGTTTGGAAGTCACCGTGCCACCCGCTATGGCCTATGGCGAGCACAATCCGGAGCTGGTGCGCCGGGTGCCCCGTTCAGCCTTTGGCGATATTGAGGAAGTACGGCCCGGTATGACCTTCCAGACCAACACCGGCGCCGAGGCACAGGTGGTCAAGGTGGTCGGCCTGGATGGCAACCTGGTGCTGGTGGACGCCAACCACCCCCTGGCAGGCTTTACCCTGTATTTTGATCTGGAGATTCTGGATGTCCGTCAGGCCACCGAGGAGGAGCTTACGGCTGGCCGCGCATTTTCCTGATCACAGGCCCCTGGGCGCAGTCTGTCCAGTCCCCGTTGCACCACCCCATGTAGCTGTCGCGCCATAGTGCCGGGGTCGGTGCTGGCCGGGAAATGCACGGGCGCGTGAAAGATCACTGCTACCTCCACTGCCGGCAGAGACAGCATCCGGGTCAGGTGCTCCCGGAAGTCATCATCACCGATGAAAGGTGCAATCTCGCAAGGCTGGCCATCCCGCAGGTAGCACAGGGATATGGGTTGAATCGCAGTACCAGCCTCACTGGCGGCGGTCAGTAGTTTGCCATGGAACGGCAATACGCTTTCGCCGGATGAGGTGGTGGCTTCCGGGAACACCAGGACCGACTCGCCTCCTTGCAAGGCACCGCTCAGACAGCGTCGGCGCTGGTCTGATTGCCCGGTGCCGCGCTGGATGAACAGGGTGCCGGCCTGCTTGGCCAGCCAGCCAATGCCCGGCCAGCGTCCCACCTCCGCCTTGGAAAGAAAACGCAGGGGTGCGATGCCCCCGAGTACCGGAATGTCGGCCCAGGACACATGGTTGCTGACAAACATCACCGGCGCCTCTGCCGGCACCCCAGTCTGTGTCACGCGGATGCCAAGGCTGCGGCGGGCCAGGTTAAAGCACAGCCGGGCCCAGGGTGAGCGGTCTACAGGCTGCCGGCGAATCAGTTCCACCAGTTTGATCAGGCTCGCCAGCACGGCGCTGAATACCATGGCCAGCAGAAACGCCAACAGGCGTGCAACAAGACGAAGGCGCGGCAGCATGCTGATTACTCCGCCGCCCGGCGTTGCATAAAGTGGCGGCTGTAGCGATCCGCCAGAGCCTGCACTTCCAGCAGCACCAGCAGATCAGCACAGCGGAAATCCGGGTCCCAGCAGGGTTCGCCGCAGATGCGTGCGCCCAGACGCATGTAGGCTTTGATCAGCGGTGGTATGAGCACAGGGCGATCGGAGAGGCTGCCCGGCGTAATGTGGGGCAGGGCACGATGCGGGGTAACCCGCTGGTGTTCCGGTGTCAGGTAGGTCTGGCGCAGGTGTTCGGCAATCCGCCAGGCTTTGTGGCCACCATCCGCCATACTGATGCTGGCGCAGCCAATCAGGTAATCCACCTGCTCGCGCATCAGGTAGGCTGCCAGTTCGGACCAGAGCAGGCTGATGGTGGCGCCGTTGCGATAATCGGGATGCACACAGGTGCGGCCCAGCTCGGCAATATTGCCCGGCAATTGGGTCAGGTTGGCGAGGTCAAATTCGCTGGCGGAGTAGAAACCGTCGGTGGCTGCCAGGTCGCGCTGATGGAGGATGCGGGTGGTGGCAACCAGTTGGCCACTGGCCTCGTCAGTGACCATCAGGTGGTCACACCAGGGGTCATAGCGGTCAGCGTCGATGCCTGGGGTGGTGGCGCCGAGGTTGCAGTTGTACTCCTCGGAAAACACCCGATAGCGCAGTCGTTGGGCGTCCTTGACCTTGTTCGGGCAGCGTGTCATAGAGGCCGTCAGCTTGCGGGCCTCGCGGGCTTGGCGTGCAGTCAATGCAGTCATTGATAGCTCTCATTGTGTCCATGTTCTGTCAAGCCTATGAAGGTGGTATGACTGCGGTGTGACGGCCTGATGAAGAGAATATGACAGGCCGGGGCGTTAATCAGAGGCACCTTAATTAGCGTCACTACTTGTAACTCTCTGCGCCTTCCATGTATTTTTCAGAACAGCATGTATAATTGGTGTAACAGGTTGTTGCCTCGGTGCAGCGGCTGATTAAAACAAAACAAGCAGAGATGGATGCGTGGAACAGACAAATGAGTCATGGCGAATACTCATCGTTGAAGACGATGAGCGGCTCGCGGAGCTGACGCGGGAATACCTGGAAAGCAATGGCCTCACGGTCTCCCTCGAAACCCACGGTGGCCACGCGGTAGAGCGGATCAAAAATGAGAAGCCAGATCTGGTGGTGCTGGATCTCATGCTGCCCGGTGAAGATGGACTGTCCATCTGCCGGCGGGTGCGGCCCTTCTTTTCCGGGCCAATCCTGATGCTGACGGCCCGTACCGATGATCTGGATCAGGTTCTGGGTCTGGAAATGGGTGCTGACGATTACATCAGCAAGCCGGTCAAGCCACGGGTGTTGCTGGCACGTATCCGTGCCCTGCTGCGGCGTAGCGGCGAGTCCGCTGACAAGTCCGATCAGGATGGCGAGGGCGAAGAGCCTGTGCGCCTGCAGTTCAATGATCTGGTGGTGGACCGTGCCATGCGTGAGGCCTGGCTGAACGACGAGAGCATTGATCTGACCAGCGCTGAATTTGACCTGCTGTGGCTGCTGGCCAGCAGTGCCGGTCGGGTACTGAGCCGGGAGGAGATTTTCAGTGCCTTGCGCGGTATCGAGTACGACGGGCAGGACCGCTCTATTGATGTGCGGGTGTCCCGTATCCGGCCAAAGATTGGCGACGACCCGGTACATCCGCGCCGCATCAAGACGGTACGCAGTAAAGGCTATCTTTTTGTCAAAGAAGCCTGATCACCAAACCCCATGCGCCGGCCCTGAAGGCCGGCGCTGTCTTTCAGGCTGAAACGGGATGCCGCTCTCCTCCTTTCTTCGACTTTATGCCCGTCTTATGGCACTGGCGATACTGGTTGCCGCTCTTTGTCTGTTGCTGTTTTCGGGTATCAATCAGGTTCGTGAACGTGCCTGGCATGAGGCGACCCTGACACCGCTGATGACCTGGCTGTCCAACACGCCGGACCCTGCCGGGCAGTATCACTGGCTGGGGCGCCTGTACGATTTTCGCTTTGGCAGCCCGGCGTCCGCTGACTTGTCAAAGGTGGAGCTGGCGCGTTTGCGCTATGGCCAGGTGGTGGTTTCCCGTTCCGGCCTGGGCGCGCGGGCCATGCGCCTGGATGCTCGCGGTCATTTGCTTGAGCTCAATCTTCGCGATCTCTACCGGGATAACGCGGAAGCCATTGCCCTGACGGTGCTTTGGCATCTCAATGAGCAACTGCCCGAAGATCGTGCGGAAGTCATGGCCAGCCTGGGTGATGCCCTTGGGGTGACCATTGAACCCATTGTTGATGAGCGGATGCTGCCTGACAGTGTGGTGCTGGAACGGGTTTCGGAACGCAGTATTGCTTTTGTACAGCAGCGCACGAAAGATGCTGCGGTCGTGGTGCTGCGGTTACGTGACGGTACCTTGCTGCAGATGACACCGCCGCCTCCGTTTAACCACCACCCGTTCTATCTTTACCTGTTTCTCATCGTGGTTATGGCCTCTCTGCTGGCCGGCGCGCTCTACCTGTTGCTACGGGAGGTCAGCCGCAATCTGCGGGAGCTGGAGTCGGTCGCGGTGCGCATAGGGCGGGGAGAGATGGAAGCCCGGGTAGAGGTGGGCGATGGCAACCTGACCGGCCGTCTGGCCAGGGCGTTCAACGGCATGGCGGAGCATATCCAGCGCTTGGTTGGTGTGCAGCGGGAAATGATTCATGCCGTATCCCATGAGCTGCGAACACCGGTGGCTCGCATTCGCTTCGGGGTGCAGATGATTGAGGATTGTGAGAGCGAGGCAGAGCGTAAGAAACAGCTGGATGGAATTGACGGCGACATTCAGGAACTGGATGAGTTGATTGATGAGATTCTGACTTACGCCCGGCTTGAGCAGGGCGGCCCGGTGTTTTCCCTGCAGGAAGAGGCCGTGCCGCCCATCGTCGAGCAGGTGGTGCAGGAGCAACGCCTGATCCGTCCCAAGGTCACCATAGAGGCGGATCTGAGCGGGGCGTCAGATATTTACGCCCTGTCGGACATCGAGCCCCGCTATATTCACCGTGCCATACAGAACCTGGTGGGCAATGCCGCCCGTTATGCGGCGGGCAAGGTGCGTGTGCGTTGCACCCTCGATGAGCAGACCTGTCGCATTGACGTGGAGGATGATGGTCCCGGTATTCCCGAAAGTGACTGGGAGAAGGTGTTCACCGCGTTTGCCCGCCTGGACGACAGCCGTACCCGGACATCGGGGGGCTACGGCCTGGGCCTGTCTATTGTCAGGCGCATCCTCTACTGGCATGGCGGTCAGGCATTTGTGACCCGCAGCGCTGATCTGGGTGGGGCCTGTTTCAGTCTGGTGTGGCCGCGTCGCAAGCCAGCGGACAGCCCTGTCTGACGGCGGGCGGCCTCACGTGATGTAACAAAAGGGCTACACAAAAGGTACTGAATGCCGGCGGGCAGGTGGCCATAATCAAAAGCGTAAGGGATGACTTTTGAGGTTGTAGTTCTTACGAACTTTCCTTGTTTCATTCGTCATATTCTGGCCAGTCTTTTGACTGGCCTTTTTTTGCCCTTTGCGTGCGGGCTCCAGTTCACCGCCCCAGGAAAAAGTACCCGATCATCTGCAGTACAATCACCACAGCCATCAGTGGCAGTATCCAGCGGCTCAGGTTGCTGTAGTCCTGTGGCTGGCTGCGGTCACTGAAACGTTCGATCAGTGGCACCAACACAATCAGTGCCAGAAAAAGTACAGCGAGAATGGCAAGCAGTGTGCCCATGGTAAGCAATCCTTTTGCAGCAAAAGGTCATGCTAACCTTATCCTCTGTCGCTGTCACCGCATGGCCTGCCCGCGCGAGAACGCTGCGCCTGATGGGCCAATACCCCTTCAATGCTATCTGGTATTATGGCGGCGCCTTGAGATTCCCGATATCGGGGTATAAATCTGAGGGGCTGATCAGAGGCTCCTAACCTTGCGGATAGACGATGAAGAAAAAGAACCAGAGCGATATGGTTTGGCGGGTTATGCAGGTGTTTGCCAGGTTGCCGTTGCGGCTAGCCATGGCGGTGGCCGGTGGCCTGGCGGCCTTGTTGGCGCGCTTGCCGCTGAAGTATGCCAGTGCCTACCGGGTGGTGTTGATCAATCTGTTGGCGGCTTACCCCTCACTCAGTTGGGCTGAGGCGCGGCAAATGGCCCGACGTGCCCTGCGGGAGCAGGGGCGCACCTACGCCGAGCTGGCCCACGTATGTATACGCCCGGTGGATGAAAGTCTTGCCCGTATCAGTAAGGTAGAGGGTGAGGCAGAATTTCTCGCCGCTGTGGCGGATTCCCGGCCATTGCTGCTGCTGACCTTACACCACGGCAGTTGGGAGCTGAGTAATCTCTACGTGGGCGCGAAAAGCCAGGGGCGTCGCACGGTTATTCTGTACCAGCCAGATAAAAGCAAACTGCTGGAGAAAGGCTTGAAAGAGGCCCGCGAGCGCACGGGGTGCAGCCTGGTTGCTGCCAACAGCAAGGGTGTACGGGAAGCGCTGATGGCCATGCAGAATGGCGAGTCGCTGGGGATACTGGCGGATCACAACCCCGGTGCCAGCAACAATCCCTTCGTACCTTTTTTTGGCCACCCGGTGCATACCCTCGGCCTGGTGGGACGGCTGGTTATGCGCTATCGGCCAAGAGTGTTTTTTGTGCACTGCTACCGTGGCGAGGGGGGTGCCAGGGATATTCATCTGGTTTTTCAGCCTGCGCCGGATGTGGAACAGGCGGATACTGAGCAGCGCGCACTGGAGGCTATGAATCGTGGCCTTGAGGCCTGCATTGCTGACAGCCCTGAACAGTATCAGTGGACTTACAAACGCTTTCGCCGTAGCCCTGATGGGCCACGGCTTTGGTACAAGGAGTCCTACAAGCTGCTGACCAACGTTGAGTCAGGTCACGACCGCAAAAAGCTCGGGCTTACGCCTTCTGCGCCGGTTCCGGCCGTGGACAAGTCTCCAGCCGACGCACAGGCCTGACCACGTCAGGCCACAGTTCTTTGTGCTGCAGGCTGTTGCTCAAGCCACGCTGTCAGCGCTGTCTGTTGCTGTGTATCCAGGCGCAGCCCCAGTTTGCTGCGTCGCCACAGGATATCCTCGGCGGTGATGGCCCATTCCTCCTGGCGCAGGTAATTGACTTCAGTTTCGTAAAGCGTATCGCCAAAATGCCTGCCTAGCTCATCGGTGGTACGGGCTTTGCCCAGTATGCGGATGGCCAGTACGCCGTAACTGCGGCTGAACCGTCTGAGCATGGTGGCAGGTAACTGGGGGTAGAGTTTCTGCAACAGGGCCAGGATGGCACCCTGCTGGGTCAGCTCCGCCGTGGCACCTGGCAATGGCCGCTGGGCGGTGTGTGACGGGGGCAGGGCCGGGAACTGACACTGGAGTTTGTTGACGGCCGCGACAGCCAGCTTCCGGTAGGTGGTGATTTTACCGCCGAACACGCTCAGCAGGGGTGCAGACTGTTCCCCTTCGCCACGGTCCAGCGTCAGGGTGTAGTCGCGGGTGATGGCGGAAGGGTCACTGGACTCATCATCGAGCAGCGGTCGCACGCCGGAATAGGTATGCACGATGTCAGCCGGAGTCAGCTGGCGGATAAAGTGGTTGTTAACGACCCCCAGCAGGTAGTCAATTTCATCCTGATCAATGGCCACTTTGGCTGGATCACCCCGGTATTCCTTATCGGTGGTGCCGATAAGATTGAAATCTTCCTCGAAGGGCAACACGAAAACGATGCGCTTGTCGCTGTTCTGCAGAATAAAGGCGCCTTCTCCCTCGGTAAACCGGGGTACCACAATGTGGCTGCCCTTGATCAGGCGTACCTGATGGGGTGAAGTCTGCTCCAGCGCCGTGTCAAACAGCCTGGCTGCCCAGGGGCCCGCCGCGTTCACAAGGCTGCGTGCCCGGACGGTTTGTGTTGTGTCGCTACCGGCTTGCTGCAAGGTGACCTGCCACAGACCGTCGTCTGCGACCCGAAGGGCGCGTATGCAGCGTGTATTGCGCAGAATGCGAGCGCCCTGTTCGCGGGCAGCCTGCGCATTGGCAATGACCAGACGGGCATCATCAACCCAGCAGTCGGAGTAGCTGTAGCCCTTGCGGATATGGGGCTTTAGGGGGCTACTGACCCCGAAGCGTTGTTTGCGGGAGGCCGGCAGGGTTTCCCTGTCCGCCAGGTTGTCATACAGGAACAGGCCACTGCGAATCATCCAGCCGGGCCGCAAATGCGGCAGGTGTGGCAGGGTGAAGCGTAGCGGCCGCACCAGATGAGGGGCTACCTTCAGCAGGACTTCCCGCTCTGCCAGGGCTTCACGCACTAGACGGAATTCGTAATGTTCGAGGTATCGGAGGCCGCCGTGAACCAGTTTGCTGCTGGCGGATGAGGTGGCGCCACCCAGGTCACCCTGTTCGCAAAGCAACACGGAGAGGCCACGCCCGCTGGCGTCTGCCGCGATTCCGGTGCCGTTGATGCCGCCCCCTATTACCAGCACGTCATAGGTTTCATTGAGTTGGTAGGTTGGCGTGCCCTTGTCCATATCCTTGCCTCGTAAATTCGAAAACGAAAATTTATTGTTCGATAGTAAACCTTGCGTGGATTTTAGCCAAATAAAATTTTCGAATAAGAACTCTGTGGGGCTGGGTTTTGCGTGTGGGCAGGTTTACGTGGGGGCGATAATCAGGCGCACGCCGGCATCTTTGATCACGGCTTCGAGGTTTTTGTGGGGGGTGCGGTCGGTAAACAGATGGGTAGCCTGAGAGATGTGGCCCAGTCGGATCATGGCGTTACGGCCAAACTTCGAGTGGTCTGCGGCAAGGAAGACCTGGCGGCTGTGATGGATGATAGCCTGGGCAACGCGAACTTCCTGATAGTCAAAGTCCAGCAGTTCGCCTTCGTTGTCGATACCGCTGATGCCGATGATGGCAATATCCACCTTGAACTGCTGCACGAACTCCAGTGTGGCCTCGCCGATAATGCCCCCATCCCGGTTGCGGACCATGCCGCCGGCGATGAAGATTTTGAAGTCGTCCCGGCTGCTGAGAATGCTGGCCACGTGAAGGTTGTTGGTGATGACCGTCAGGCCCTGTTTGGCGAGCAGGGCTTTGGCAATGGTTTCGGTGGTGGTGCCGATGTTAATGAACAGAGAGCTGTTGTCGGGTACCCGCTCGGCTACCGCAGCGGCAATACGCTGCTTTTCTTCCAGGTTGTGAATGCGCCGCTCGGCATAGGCAACATTGGTGGTGCTTGCCTGGTGGCTAACGCCGCCGGCGCCGCCATGGAAGCGGCGCACCCGCCCCTGTTCGTCCAGCGTATTGATGTCGCGCCTGATGGTTTGTGGGGTAACGTTAAAATGCTCCGCCAGGGACTCAATGGTGGTGAAGCCCTGGTCGTTGATCAGTTCAACGATCTGTTCGTGGCGGAGGTTAACCGTCATGGCTTGCGTCCTGTTGGCTATGGAGTCGGTGTGGGCAGAATAATGTCATTCAGGCATTCAATCCCGGCGTCATCGGTATTATAATTTTCGCTTTCGAAAATACAAAAACGAAAAGGACGCAACCATGCCTGCTTATCTGATGGCCATCGACCAGGGGACGACCAGTTCCCGGGCGATAATTTTTACCCGGGAAGGGCGTATTGTTGCTGTGGCGCAGCAGGAATTCCACCAGTATTTTCCCCGTGATGGCTGGGTCGAGCATGATGCTGTCGAGATCTGGGACAGTACCTTGCGGGTCTGTCGTCAGGTGCTGGAGAAGGCCGGGCTGGCAGCGCCTGAGCTTGCTGCCATTGGCATTACCAATCAACGTGAGACTACGGTCATTTGGGATCGCAAGACCGGACAGCCGATCCATCATGCCATCGTCTGGCAGGATAGGCGGACGGCGGCCACCTGCACCCAGCTGCGTGCTCAGGGCTATGAAAGCACAGTGGTAGAGCGCACGGGCTTGTTGATTGACCCGTATTTTTCCGCCACCAAGATCGCCTGGCTGCTGGATGACGTTCCTGGTGCCCGGCAGCGGGCCGAGGCGGGCGAGCTGGCTTTCGGGACCATCGATACCTGGCTGCTGTGGAACCTTACGGGCGGGCGCTCCCACCTAACGGATGCCACCAACGCATCGCGCACGTCTCTGTTCAATATTCACCAGCAATGCTGGGACGAAACCCTGCTGAATCTCTACCGGGTGCCGGCGACTTTGTTGCCGGATGTGCGAGACTCTGCTGCCGACTTTGGTACCACCGAGGCGGAGCTGTTGGGGGCGCCCGTACTGGTGGCCGGGATTGCCGGTGACCAACAGGCCGCTCTGGTGGGGCAGGCGTGCTTTGAGCCTGGTATGGCGAAGAGCACCTACGGCACCGGCTGCTTCCTGATGTTGAACACGGGCACCGAGCCGGTGCGGTCAGAAAATCGACTGCTAACCACCGTGGCCTACCGCCTCGCAGGGCAGCCCTACTATGCCATCGAGGGCAGCATTTTTGTGGCCGGAGCCGCGATGCAGTGGCTGCGCGACGGACTGCAGATTATCGCCCATGCCAGTGATTCCCTGCAGCACGCCCAGACCGTGGGTGCGGATAATCAAGTGTATCTGGTGCCCGCCTTCACCGGGTTGGGGGCTCCCTATTGGGACCCCCATGCCCGGGGCGCCATCATGGGGCTGACCCGTGACACCGGCATTGCCGAGATAGTAACAGCCGGTTTGCAGTCCGTCTGCTACCAGACCAAGGATCTGATTCGCGCAATCATCAACGATGGCGCACGGGTTGAAGCCTTGCGGGTGGACGGCGGTATGGTGGTGAATGACTGGGTGATGCAGTTCCTGGCGGATGTCTTGAATGTGCCGGTTGATCGTCCCCAGGTGACTGAGACAACGGCATTGGGTGTTGCCTATCTGGCGGGCTTGCAGGCGGGTGTCTATCAGGGCACGGATGAGGTTGCCCGTTTGTGGGAGCGTGAGCGTCGCTTTGAGCCGGCTATGCAGCCGGGATTGCGGGAGGCGCTTTACAGCGGCTGGCTGGATGCAGTCGAACGCATCCGCCATACCTGATGGGATCCTGCCCTGGCTGCGGTTGCCGCCAGGGCTAAGGACGCCCCGAGTATTACCCCGGCAAGCCTACGATCAGGAATTCCAGCAGCGCTTTTTGGGCGTGCAGGCGGTTTTCCGCCTCGTCCCATACCACTGAGGTGCTGTGCTCCAGCATGTCCTCGGACACTTCTTCGCCCCTGTGGGCAGGCAGGCAATGCATGAACAGGGCGTCCTTGTCTGCCAGCGCCATCAGTTTCGGGCTGATCTGATAGCCCGCAAAGGCCTGTGCACGCTTGGCTTGTTCCTCTTCCTGGCCCATGGAGGCCCACACGTCGGTAACCAGCAGGTGAGCGTCCCGTGCTGCTTCTGCCGGGTCCCGCAGGATGCTGACCCGGTCACCGGCTTCCGCCAGCAAGTCAGCGCTGGGCTCATACCCCTCTGGGCAGGCGACCCGCAGTTTGAAATCAAACTGGATGGCGGCATTGATGTAGGAATTGCACATATTGTTGCCATCACCAATCCAGGTGACGGTGGCGCCCTGGATGCTGCCCCGGTGCTCGCGCCAGGTTTGCATGTCTGCCAACAGTTGGCAGGGGTGATAGTCATCTGTCAGGGCGTTGATGACGGGCTTCTCTGACACCTTGGCAAAGGCTTCCACCTTGTGATGCTCAAAGGTGCGAATCATCACCGCGTCCACCATGCGGGAGATAACTCTGGAGGAGTCCTCAATGGGTTCGCCGCGGCCGAGTTGGGTGTCCCGGGGGGAGAGAAACAGCGCGGCGCCACCGAGCTGGGTCATGCCGGCTTCAAAGGACACACGGGTGCGGGTCGAGGACTTTTCAAAGATCATGGCCAGCACGCGGTTACGCAGGGTGTCCCTGGTCTCGCCGGCGCGCCAGGTCTTTTTCAGGTAAGTCGCATGGTCCAGCAACTGCACAAGCTCGCTGGAGGACATGTCTTTCAGGGTCAGAAAATGTCTAACTGGCATTGCAGCCATCCCCTATATCATTCGTGTCAGGAAAAAATCAGGCGTCGATGCTTGGCCGGGGTACCATGCGGTCGTCGCCAGCGTAGAGTTTGATTACCCTCACCAGCTGGTCGACCATATAGTCGGCTTCATCATCACTCAGGGTCAGGGCGGGTAGCAGGCGAATAACCTTCTCCGCCGTCACGTTCATTAACAGCCCCTGCATTTTGGCCAATGGCACCAGTTCAGCGCATGGCTCATTCAATTCGATACCCAGCATCAAGCCGTGGCCGCGAATGTCCCGAATGTAGTCAGCGCCGTCGAAGGCTGACTTCAGGTTGCCCAGGATGCGGGCGCCGAGCGTGCGGGCCCGGGCTATCAGGTTGTCTCGTTCGATAACGTCCAGTACCGCCAGCGCAGCAGCGCAGGCCATTGGATTGCCACCAAAGGTGGAGCCGTGATGGCCGGGCTGGAAGGTGGTGGCCGCGACGCCCCGGGCCAGGCAGGCACCGATGGGGAAGCCATTGCCCAGGCCTTTGGCGGTAGTTACTACGTCTGGCAGCACGCCCGTCTGTTGGTAGGCAAAATAGGAGCCGGTACGGCCATTGCCGGTTTGCACTTCATCCAGCATCAACAGCCAGCGGTGTTCATCACAGATCCGTCGCACGCCTTGCAGCCACTCATTGCTGGCAATGCTAAGGCCGCCTTCGCCCTGAACCGGTTCCAGCAGTATCGCAACCACATTTGGATTGGCGTTGGCGATGCTCTGGATGGCTGCCAGGTCGTTGTAGGGAGCGCGGACAAAACCGGATACCAGCGGTTCGAAGCCTGCCTGAACCTTGCGGTTGCCTGTGGCGGTCAGGGTGGCCAGAGTGCGGCCGTGGAAGGCCCGTTCCATAACAATAATGGCGGGGTTCTTGATGTTCCTCTGGTGGCCATACAGGCGCGCCAGTTTGATGGCGGCTTCGTTGGCCTCGGCACCGGAATTGGCGAAAAAGGCGCCGTCCATGCCGGAGAGTTCGCACAGGCGTTTTGCCAGGGACTGCTGCTCAGCGGTATAAAAGAGATTTGAGCAATGCAGCAGGCGTTGGGCCTGGCGGCTGATGGCCTCGGCTACCGCCGGATGAGCATGCCCCAGCCCGCATACTGCGATACCGGTAAAGGTGTCGAAGTAACGCTGGCCGTCCGTATCGAACAGCCAGGGGCCGTGGCCATGATCAAAGACGATAGGCAAACGGCCATAGGTGTTCAGAAGCGGTTGATCCGCCATGGGTGTCCCCGTGTTGTCGATCAGGGTGTCAGCGGTTGTCGCGTCATACAAACTGCGAACCACTGGAATGCCCGATTATCTTGATACAAAAACAGGTACAGGCTTTGCCAAATGACAAACAGCCGGGCTACGGATTCCGTACCGGCGGTGGTATGTCTCGGGTGTCAGCGGTGTGCCTAGAGTTCTCGAAAGCCGCCAGTCTAGCCTGTAATGCCGGTCCTGACAATTGCGCTCAGGATGAGGGCGTTCGGGGTACTCCCGAAAGGGTCTGTCAGGCCTCAGGCCGCCAGTGTACAATAGCAGTCTGAATTTTATCGTCAGTCGGGCGTTGAGCCCCCATCAGAGGTCCACTAATGGATATCAACGAAACCATCAAATCCCAACTCGCTGAGAACCCGGTCATCCTGTACATGAAGGGGTCGCCCCAGATGCCGCAGTGCGGCTTCTCCGCACGCACTGTACAGGCGGTCATGTCCTGCGGTGAGCGGTTCGCGTTCGTGAATATTCTGGATAACCAGGAACTGCGTGAAGGCCTGAAAGCCTACTCCAACTGGCCCACCTACCCACAGCTCTATATCAATGGCGAGCTGGTTGGTGGCTGCGATATTGTGCTGGAGCTGGCGGAGTCCGGTGAGCTTGCGCAAATGATCAAGGCTGTAGCCAAGAAAGAAGACGCCTGATCGACCCAGTCAGGGAACCTCTCAGAAACGCGGCTGGTTTTTCAGGGGTTCCCGGCGCCGGCTGGCAAAAACCGCAGCTCAACCGGGTAACGGTAGCCTCTTTGGCCATCGTCCCCTGGTGGCGGCGGATAAGGGCTGGCGGCGAGCGCTGCCCTCAGGGCGGCCTGATTCAACCCTTCCACAGCTGAGCGGCTCAGGGTATTCACTCTGATCAGTGCGCCGTTCGACATCAGATGCAGTTCCAGACGAACAGTCTCAGGTTGTTGCAGGCCCTGTAGCTCGGATATCCGTTGCTGCCGGAGCTGTATGGCCACTTGTTGCCAAAGCGCCGCCAGATAGGGGTCGTTGAGCTCAGGTTGCGACGTTAACTGCGTGACTGCAGTTTGCCCTGCGGGACTTGCCGTCGATGCCTGGGTTTCTTGTGTGGATGAGGCCGGATCGACACGGGAGGCTGCTGCTGGCGCTGTTGCCGTCTGTGTGTCCACCGTTACAGGCGTTGGCGTTGGCGGTGGCGTTGGCGTTGGCGTTGGCGTTGTTTCCGGTGGCGCAGGCGCCTCAGGTACCGCGGTCACCTCATTGTTCACCTGCGCGGAGTCGCTTGGGGGCTCGTGGTGCTCGGGAACTGGCGGTGGTGCTTCGTTAGCGGGTATGGCGGGCATGCTGCCTGCCAGCAGGAACCGAAGCGGCAGGGGTTCCTGGGCGTCAGAGGCAGGTAATCTGACAAACCCCAGCACTACTACGTGTAGTAGCAGGGCCAGGGAGAGGGTAAACAGTAGACGGTAGGTTGCGTCTGGTGCGTCAGGCACTGCGTCTCAGCTTGCTCATTACAGCATCCAGCGCCCGGTCGACCAGGGCGCCTTGCTCAAGCAGGTTGAGGCGGCCGCGCCGCATCTCATGGGCCAGCTCAACCCGACTTTTCTCGATGACTTTCAGTCCCATACGGTTCACGAAGACAAAGCAGTCAGCTTCTTCAATGATGGCTGACAGCTTGCAGCGGAAGCGCGTGCCGTTCACCAGATTGAACTCAACCCAATCACCGACGTGGATCTGCTCGATCTGGGTAACGAACTCCGCAATGGCTGCGTCATCCAGGTCTTTCTGGGTATTGGTTTGCGGGTTTGCTGCCACCGGGTCGGCAGCCGACTCAGGCTCGCCTACAGCGGGGGGGCGGACTTCCGCGACATGATTGCAGCGGAACGCCTCCGTCAACTCGTGCTTGAGGGACGCCATCATGTCGTCAAGTCGCGCCGCATTGTAGGAGACTTCCTCAAGCCCTGCGCGCAGGGCTTTGAGCAGGCTGGGCACTACGCGTACCCACTGGTCGCGCTCGGCATCTTCGGTGTGCGGGTGTAGGCACCAGAGCAGGTCATCGACGATACGTGTGGCGTGCTGCCAGCGGTGTTCAACATCGTCACGCAGGTACGCGAGGAACATGACCCGGCTCCAGCCGTGTACCAGAATCTCCCGCACCGGGCCTGGTAGTTGACGGTTTGCGAGGCGCTGTTGCAGGAACTGGTCAACAGTCTCCTGCGCTTTCTGGGACTTGATACGTCCCCGCTCGGATTCGCGGGTACGCTGCTCGACCAGCGTTGCCTTACGATTTTCCCGAGCCAGAAACTGGTCAAACTCTTCACCAAGCTTTTCGAACAGGCTGAGGTCACCATCAAAGTCGCTGAGAATTTTGGCGACAATGATGTGAATCTGCTCGTAAAGTTTATCTTTAGCTTTCTCGTTGGCATCGCTCCAGCCGATACCTGCACGGGCAAGTGCGTTAAGCAGTTTGCGGGCAGGGTGGGTGGCGCGGCTGAAGAAGGATTTGTCTTTGATGGCGACTTTCAGGATGGGGATCTGCAGCCTGCTGATGAGCACCTGGATCGGGGCAGACAGATTGTCGTCGTCCAGAATGAACTCAAACAGCATCGACACGAGGTTGATCAGATCCTCGTCCATTTCCTTCAAGGCTGGTTGTTTACCATCACTGGTCTTCTGGCCCAACAGAATCTGTTTCACTGCTTCGCGCAGGTCAATGCTCAGAGGCTCGCCAGCGCTCAGGTTCTCCATGCCACTGAAATCAGGGCCTGGCGGCGTATTGGCTAACAGGTTCAGCAGCTCGTTCCCGCTGATGTATTGCACATTCGTTGCGTTGTAGGCGCTCGAAGGGAACATGGAACCACGGTTCTGCTGGGCAATCAGGTGTCGTATCTGCTCAAACAGGCTGTCAGCGGCGGCCATGTCTTCCGGTGTGGCCTGGTGGTCCTGATGGCTGCTGCCAGCGTGCTTGTTTTCGCTGCTGCTGGTCTGGGACTCGCTGCGCTCAACCTGCTTGCCTGCTCGGCCCTGATAACGGAAGTTGGGAATAATGCCGGCCTGAATCAGGATGCGATTGGCTTCGTCAAACAGCATGCCCAGATTGGAAATAACGTAGCGATCGAACTGCTTGAGAACAATCAGGCGTTCCCGGATCTGAATTTCCAGCGTCTCGGCAGACTCGGCAAAGGCCCTGCACAGATGTTCCGGCGCCAGCGGGTTTACCGGGTGTTGTTCATCCTGCTTGTAGGCAGCGGTGAAGCGGGCCTGAAGTTGCAGCAAGGGGCCTTGAAAATGGGCTTTGGCCTTGCTGATCATGGTACTCAGTGCGACTTGCTCTTCCAGCTCGTCATTCTGTACCAGTGCCAAGCGGTCGGCAGAGGGCTCCTCGCTGTCGGTGTGATCGACACCATCAGCAAAGGGGGGCTTGTTAAACAGGTTGTTGAGGGCAACCTTGAATTGCTTTTCAACGCCTTTGCGCTTGATGCGAATTTCGCGCATGGCTTCAAAGTAACGATTCTGCTCGTTATTGCTGCGGCTGTTATTGGCCAGCTCGAATAGCGAATCATCGACGGCGTCAAAAGCGCCCTGCAACAGATCGCTGAGGCCGGCGGCAACGGTGTCCCGGATACGCACAATTTCAGAAGGCAACACGGGATCCATTCCCTGGGCTTTCTGTGGATGGAGATAGTGAATGCCGGACTGCTTGTTCATGGCCCACTCCTGTTACGCCTCAACCGGGGTTAAAAAGACCCCGACACGCTTCCTAATACAATATCAGGCTTCTAGGCTACCTAAAAGAAATACGAACTGTTTATTGCCAATATGTACAAAATCGGTCTGATCTGCCAAGCAGATCAGACCGATGTCCTTTGTTTTTTTGCTGTGACCACTCGTCAACTCACGAACACCGGTCCCACGCCAACGCTCCAGATGATGACGCTGATAGCCAGCAGGCCGACAAACATAACCAGCCCTACTGTCAATACTGAGGTGGCAAACATGAAGCCACGATCTTCCGGAATCTTCATCAGAATCGGCAGGCCCTCATATAACAGATACACGGAGTAGGCGATGGCGATAAAGGCGACCAGCATGTTAACCCAGATGTTGGGGTAGACTGCGATGACGCCGAGCAGGAACACCGGTGTTGCAGTGTAAGCTGCAAGGGTCACGCCTCGGGGGTTCTCGTCGCGCACACCATAAGTGGCCGCGAAAAAGTCGATAAAGCGTCCGATGATGTAGATACCCACCAGCATGGCTGCATAAAACAGGGCTGCAAGCTGGAAGCCGCTGGCCAGTGTCAGTTTGGTGACCGGGCCACTGCCAATCTGCCAGCCGACCTGAGTAGCGCCATAGAAGCCTGCGGCGGCAGGGACAAGCGCCAGGAAAAGGATGTGGGTGAAATAGAGCTTGGTGACGGATTCTTTTTCATTACGAATAGCTTCCCACTCCTGATCAGGGTGGGTCAGCAAGCCAACAGTGTGTCCAAGACTCATGGTATTACTCCTCGTTGTTGTTATAGGTCTTACGACTGAGTGTTGAGTCTGGCCTGCTAAAGGTCAAGGATTTGGCTAAATTTTGATCTTCCTAGAGTGGGGCTTGATATAACGCAATGATCTATAGGTTCGGTCAGCGCGCTCAGCGAGTCCGGCGGCGCAGAGGGCGGCGTAATGGTGGGTGAACGATAGCAGCCTTGATAACGTTATCCTTTATTTGCAGCACTTCTACCCGGATGCCGTGGAGGCGCAGGCAGACGTTGTTCTCAGGTATGGCTTCCAGGGCTTCCGTTATCAATCCGTTGAGGGTTTTCGGGCCGTCAGTGGGCAGCTTCCAGCCCAGAGTTTTGTTGATGCTGCGTAGCTGGGCGGAGCCATCAATGATAAAGGTGCCGTCTTCCTGAGGAATGATGTCCTGGCTGGTGGCTGAGAAATCGGTGGTAAATTCACCGACGATCTCTTCCAGAATATCCTCCAGGGTTGCGATACCCATGACGTCGCCATACTCATCAACCACGATACCAATACGGCGCTTGGCTTTCTGAAAGTTGATCAGCTGGGTATGCAGGGGTGTGCTTTCGGGGATGAAGTAGGGTTCCCGGGTCAGCTGCATGATCATGGCTTTGTTGATGTCGTCCTGCATCAGGAGTTTTGATGCGTTGCGCAGGTGGAACATGCCCTGAATGTTGTTAATGTCGCCTTTGTAGACCGGGACGCGGGTGTGTTGGCTGCTGCGTAGCTGGCGCAGGATGTCGTCGAGGTCGTCGTCCAGGTCGATGCCCACCACTTCGTTGCGGGGCACCATGATGTCGTTGACCGTGACTTTCTCCAGATCCAGGATGCTGACCAGCATATCTTTGTGTTTGCTAGGAATCAGGGCTCCAGCCTCATTGACCAGGGTGCGCAGTTCCTCTCGGCTGAGGTGATCCTGATTGGCGTCTTTGGCGGAGACGCCCAGTAGCTTGAGAAACAGGCTGGTGAAGAGGTTTACCAGCCACACGGCCGGGTACAGGATCCGCAGCAGTGGGCCGAGTATCACGCTGGCCGGGAAAGCGATTTTCTCAGGAAACAGTGCGGCCAGGGTCTTTGGTGTGACCTCAGCGAAGATCAGGATAATGATGGTCAGGGATATGGTGGCGATGGCGATACCGGCGTCACCCCAGATGCGGATGGCAATGACGGTGGCGATTGCTGAGGCCAGGATGTTGACAAAGTTGTTGCCAATCAGGATCACGCCAATCAGCTGGTCGGTGCGGGCCAAGAGTTTGTTGGCTCGTTTGGCGCCCTTGTGGCCGGTTTTTGCAAGGTGTTTCAGCCGGTAGCGGTTGAGGGACATCATGCCGGTCTCGGAGCTGGAGAAAAAACCCGACAACACGATAAGCCCTGCAAGCAGCAGGAAAAGGGTCGAGAGCGATGCCTCGTTCAAGGAAGGGTGTCCTTATAAAGCCTACAAAGAAGCGAAATTAGGGGTTTGGTCGTTGGCTGTCAAGGCGCTTGATCGGGGTGCCTCAGCCTACACGCTGGATAATCAGTTCCAGCACCAGTTTGCTGCCGAAGTACCCGATCATCAACAGAGCGCAACCGATGAGGGTCCAGCGTGTTGCTGTGCGGCCCCGCCAGCCAAAGGCATAACGCCCTGCCAGCAAGGCTGCAAATACCGCCAGCGCAATCAGCGAAAAAACGGTTTTGTGCGCCAGGGATTTTACAAACAGGTCATCAACGAACAGGGCGCCCGTAACAATAGCCAGCGTGAGCACGATGACGCCGGCCCAGATCAGTTCGAACAGCACAGACTCCATGGTCTGCAGTGGTGGCAGGTTGCGCACCAGCAGGCTGTTGTAGTTGTGCTTCAGTTGGCGGTTCTGCAGGTGCAGCAACAGTGCCTGGGCTGCGGCGAGTGTGAACAGGCTGTAAGCGGTGATGGAAAGCGAGATATGAGACAGCATGCCCCAGTTGTCCTGCGAGATATAACGGGGGGGCGAATGGAATACCAAGAGGGAGATAACCGTCAGCGCGGCTAGCGGGTATATGCCGAGAAACAGGCTGAACATGGGGCGGCGCAAGCTCAGTACCAGCAGCAAGGCAACAATGAACCAGGAAATAATGGCAGCGCTGTGGAAAAAGCTGAAATTGTAGCCTTCCTGAGCTTGGACGGTCAGGGCGAGCAGTGCGCCATGGCTTGCCAGTGCCAGCAAGCCAATGGTTTTGGTTAGCGTGGGGTGAGCGTCAACCCTGCGCCGGAAGTCCAGTGCCTGCAACGCTGTACCAATGCTGTAGAGCAGCAGCGTAGTGACTGCCAGGATCAGCGTTCCCATGGTGTGTAAGGTGTCGTCAGGAGGCTGTGGATTAGGGGCAAACGCATTGATTTGACTGTCCCGGTCGTTTAAAAGCCATAGTCTGGTTATAATGTCGCGATTGTGCAACTGGAATCAACCGCTTCACCGCACGGAACTCCCTCATGATACGGCGGTCGTTTGTTGTGGCTGGTGCCAGGGGAGCTCAGGTACCGCGAGGGTGTTCCGTTGAAGGCGGCCATCGCCCGCAACCCATTGTTTCTGATCAGAGGCAGACAGATTTTCCATGTTCCAGAACCTGACTGAACGTCTATCCGACAGTTTACGCAAGATTTCCGGGCAGGCGCGCCTTACCGACGACAATATCAAGGACACCTTGCGCGAAGTGCGTATGGCGTTGCTCGAGGCTGACGTAGCGCTGCCTGTAGTCAAAGTCTTTATTGAGAATGTGCGTGAGCGCGCTGTCGGCCAGGAAGTCGCCCGCAGCCTGACGCCCGGCCAGCAGTTCATCAAGGTGGTGCAGGATGAGCTGGTCAAGGTCATGGGGCAGGCTAACGAGGATCTGAACCTGTCCGCACAGCCGCCGGCCGTAATCATGATGGCAGGTCTGCAGGGCGCGGGTAAAACCACATCCGTTGCCAAGCTGGCGCGTTTCCTCAAGGAGCGCCGCAAGAAATCGGTGCTTGTGGTCAGTGCGGATATCTACCGTCCGGCAGCGATCCGGCAGCTGGAAACCCTGGCCAATGACGTGGGAGTGGCATTTCACCCCAGTACGGCGGACCAGGACCCGGTAGATATCGCCAACGGTGCTATTGACGCCGCCCGCAAGAAACACGTGGATGTGGTGATACTTGATACCGCGGGTCGTCTGCACGTAGATGAGCAGATGATGGGGGAGATTTGTCGCCTGCACGCTGCGGTCAAGCCGGTGGAAACCCTGTTTGTTGTGGACTCCATGACGGGTCAGGACGCAGCCAATACGGCTAAGGCGTTCAATGACGCCCTGCCGTTGACCGGGGTGGTGCTGACCAAGACTGATGGCGACGCCAGGGGCGGTGCAGCGCTCTCCGTCCGGCAGATTACCGGCAAGCCCATCAAGTTCATGGGTGTGGGTGAGAAGTCCGATGCCCTTGAGCCCTTCCATCCGGATCGGGTGGCATCCCGCATACTGGGGATGGGGGATGTGCTCTCTCTGATTGAAGAGGCTGAGCGCAAGATTGATCGCCAGAAGGCGGAGAAGCTGACCAAGAAGATCAAGAAGGGCAAGAGTTTTGACCTGGAGGATTTTCGGGATCAGTTGCAGCAGATGAAAAACATGGGTGGTGTGGCTGGTCTGCTGGACAAGTTGCCGGGCATGGGGCAGATGGCCCAGGTTGCCCAGCAGCAGGTCAATGACAAGACCCTCAAGCAGCTGGAGGCCATCATCTCCTCCATGACGCCCCATGAACGGCGCTATCCGGATGTGATCAACAACTCCCGCAAGCGCCGTATTGCTGGCGGCTCTGGAACCCAGATCCAGGATGTCAACCGGCTGCTCAAGCAGCACAAGCAAATGCAGAAGATGATGAAAAAGTTCAGTAAGGGCGGTATGGCCAACATGATGCGCGGCATGAAAGGCATGCTGCCTCCTGGCGGGGGAATGCCACCCTTTGGCCGTATGTGAAAACCGGTACGCATTAGCTGTTTTCAACGGCAAGGTTTTAGCATAGAATAGCGCCCCTTTCGAGTATGGGGTTTCGTATTCGCTGTCCAGAGGGCAGTGATATGGGCCATACAGAGTTCGTACAACAGAACAGGATATTGGTCGAAATGGTTACAATCCGTTTGGCTCGTGGTGGCTCCAAGAAGCGCCCGTTTTACCACCTCACCGTGACTGACAGCCGCAGTGCACGTAACGGTCGTTTTATCGAGCGTGTTGGTTTCTTTAACCCGGTTGCACGCGGTCAGGAAGAGCGTCTGCGTGTTGATCGTGAGCGTGTTGAGTTCTGGGTTGGCCAAGGCGCCCAGACCAGCGATCGCGTTGCGCAGCTCCTGAAGGACGCAGCCAAGTAATTGCACTGAGGCCGGGGTGGGCATGGCGCAGCGTTCTGATGAGACTGTGATCGGCCGGATCACCTCGGTGTTTGGGGTCAAGGGTTGGGTAAAAGTTTACTCCTACACTGATCCCATTGACGGCATTCTGAATTACCCGAAGTGGACAGCGGTTTTTGAGGGTCGGCGCTCGGCGTTGGACGTGCTCGAAGGCAAGCGCCACGGTCCTGGCATTATTGTCCAGCTCAAGGGTGTTTCAGATCGCGATCAGGCGAAGGCGCTGTGTGGTGTAGAGATTGTTGTGCCCACCGCATCCCTGCCAGCGTTGCCGGAAGGTGAGTATTACTGGTATCAGTTGGAAGGCCTGCGGGTAGAGACACTTGAGGGTGTCCTGCTGGGTCAGGTCAGTCATCTGCTGGAAACCGGTTCCAATGATGTTTTGGTGGTCAAGGGTTGCGATGGGTCTGTCGATCAACGCGAACGCCTGATTCCTTACATCCCGGATGATGTGGTCAAGTCCGTTTCCTTGGATGACGGCCGCATGATGGTGGACTGGGACCCGGAGTTCTGACGGTGTGGATCGGTGCTGTCAGCCTGTTTCCCGAGATGTTCTCGGCGGTAACAGAGCATGGAGTCACTGGACGTGCCGTGCGTGGTGGTCTTTTGCAGTTCCAGTGCTGGAATCCGCGGGACTTTACGCACGACAGGCACCGTACCGTTGATGACCGGCCCTACGGGGGCGGTCCAGGCATGTTGATGAAAATTCAGCCGCTTCGCGATGCAATACATGCTGCGAAGGAGGCTGCTGGCGGTAAGGCCTGCGTGGTTTACATGTCTCCACAGGGTGAGCCGCTGAATCAGGCTGTTGTTGAGTCCCTGGCGGCTGAGCCACACCTTATTCTGGTGGCTGGCCGCTATGAGGGCGTAGATGAGCGTCTGATCGCAGCAGAAGTTGATCGGGAAGTGTCCCTTGGCGACTTTGTGCTGTCTGGTGGTGAGCTTGCGGCCATGGTGGTGATTGACACGGTGGTGCGGCTGATTCCTGGTGCATTGGGTCACGTTGACTCTGCAGCCCAGGACTCTTTTGCTGATGGGCTGTTGGATTGCCCGCATTACACCCGGCCAGAAGTTTATGAAGGGCAGGCGGTACCGGAAGTTCTGTTGGGCGGTCACCACGAACAGATCCGACGCTGGCGGCTCAGGGAATCCCTGCAGCGTACCTGGCAGCGAAGACCGGATCTGTTGGAGAAGCGGACGTTTACCGAAGAGGAGCGTCAGCTGCTGGATGACATTATTAAAGAAGCGGGTGCCTCTGAGCAGTCAGGGCATTAGAAGATTGAGTATCAGGAGCAAACGATGAGCGGCAAGAATAACATCATCAGTCAGATTGAAGCAGAACAGATCACCAAGGAAATCCCGGCGTTTTCACCCGGTGACACCGTGGTTGTTCAGGTGCGTGTCACCGAAGGTAACCGTGAGCGTCTGCAGGCGTTCGAAGGTGTAGTGATTGGCAAGCGTAACCGCGGCCTGAACTCTTCCTTCACTGTGCGTAAGATTTCTTACGGCGTGGGCGTTGAGCGTACCTTCCAGAGCCACAGTCGCCTGATTGACAGCATTGAAGTCAAGCGTCGCGGTGACGTGCGTCAGGCCAAGCTGTACTACCTGCGTGACCTGTCTGGTAAGGCAGCGCGTATCAAGGAAAAGCTGGGCTGATTGCTCTGGTCGCTGGCTAAACAGTGTTGGCGACCGGCTCAAGCAGTACCGCGTGAATGCTGTCATGGCGTTCGCAGAAGAGGGTGGCCTAGGCTGCCCTTTTTGCGTTGCTGTAAGCTGTTGCGGATGATCAGGGAGGCATAAGGTGGCGCAAGGTGTCGAACTGGCCAGTCCGGACCAGGCATTGATAGACCGCTTTATCGAGGTGCTGTGGCTAGAGGATGGCTTGGCGGAAAAAACGCGTGAGGCCTATGCCAGTGACCTGCAGCAATTTGCCCGCTGGCTGTCCGAGAGGCCAGGGCGCTCCGGTTTGGCCGGGGCCTCCAGGGTGGATTTGTTGGCCTGGTTTGCCGCAGGTCTGGCGGCAGGCCGTAAAACTTCAACGGCAGCTCGGCAGCTGTCTGGCTTGCGCCGTTTCTATCGCTACCTGCTGCGCCAGGGCGTGGTTGCGGTTGATCCGACACTGCAAATTGATAGTCCCCGATTGCCACGGCGGTTGCCGGACTCCCTGACTGAGCAGGATGTGGAGGCGCTGCTGGCAGCACCGGATCCCACGGTGCCGCTGGAGTTGAGGGATCGGGCCATGCTGGAGCTGCTCTATGGCTGTGGTTTGCGGGTCTCAGAACTGGTGGGGCTGCGGGTTGACCAGGTGAATGTCAGGCAGGGTATCGTCCGGGTGATGGGGAAGGGCAGCAAGGAGCGCCTTGTGCCCATGGGCGAGGAGGCTCTGGACTGGTTGTTGCGCTATGTCAGGGGTGCGCGTGCTGAGCTGCTTCGGGGGCAGGCATCAGATGCCCTGTTTCCCGGCAATCGGGCCAGCGCCATGACCCGGCAGGCGTTCTGGTATCGGATCAAGCAGTACGCCTTACGGGCCGGTATCCAAAAGCATCTCTCGCCTCACACCCTGCGCCATGCTTTCGCGACCCACCTGCTGAATCATGGTGCTGATCTGCGGGTTGTGCAGATGTTGCTGGGGCATTCGGATTTGTCCACTACGCAAATTTACACCCATGTGGCGCGTCAGCGATTGCAGTCATTGCACCAGGCGCATCATCCCAGGGGGTAGCCAGCGCCCGAACTTTGCTGCATGCTGCCGGTCACAGCTCCACGCAGGCGCTTTGCGCCGCTTTAAACCAACTGATTCAACAGGAAATCTCCATGATGATGCAACGTGTTCGCTGGTTGGCTATCGCCATGCTCGGCCTGCTGTTTGCCAGTGTTTCTGCCCAGGCTGAAGAGCCAGAGTCTGCGATCAAAGCCCGTCTGGCTGCCAGTATACCCGGCCTCGAAATTCTCAGTGTGCGCCCTGTGCCGGAGGCCGGGCTCTATGAGGTGGAGACCAATAATCGTGACATGCTCTACACCACGGCGGATGGTCGCTTTATCATTGTCGGCGACATGCTGGAACTGACGGCGGAGGGCGTTTCCAATGTCACCGAAGCTGGCCGCTCCGGGCGCCGGGCTGAGGTGCTGAACGCTATTCCAGAGACGCAGCTGGTGTCCTTTGCGCCGGAAGGTGAGGTCAAGCGGACTCTGCACGTCTTCACCGACATTGACTGCGTGTACTGTCGCCGCCTGCATGATGACGTGCCGCGCCTTAACGAGCTCGGCGTCAAGGTAAATTACTATGCATTTCCGCGCTCTGGTCCTGGCACGCCCTCTTTTGACAAGTATGTATCCGTTTGGTGTGCGGACGATCCGCTGGATGCCATGACGCGGGCCAAGGCCGGTCGCTCAGTGCCTGATGCCCGCTGCGACAATCCGGTGCAATCTCAGTTCGAGCTGGGGCGCACCTTGGGGGTCAGCGGCACGCCCGCCATTATTCTCGAGGACGGCCATATGATACGTGGCTATTTGCCAGCGAATGAGCTGGCTAAAGGCCTGGGACTTCTTTAGGACGGATTTGGGTTATCGCAACCGGCGCCTATGGGTATAATGGGCGCCGTTTTTGCCATTTAACGGTAGCAGAGGTGCTAGTTTGAAACAGGTCAATATCGGAATCTGTGGGTTGGGAACCGTCGGCGGCGGTACGTTCAACGTACTCAAGCGCAATGCCGCGGTGATTACCGGGCGGTCCGGCTGTGACATTCGGGTTACCCGTGTGGCCACCCGCCAGTTACGTGATGATATTGACCTGACCGGCGTTGCCGTCAGCGAGGATATTTATGACGTGGTCAATGATCCCGCCATTGATATCGTGGTGGAGCTCATTGGGGGCTATGACGCAGCCCGGGAACTGGTGCTGGCCGCCATCGCCAACGGCAAGCATGTGGTTACCGCCAACAAGGCTCTGATTGCTGTTCACGGCAACGAATTGTTTGACGCTGCCGAAAAACAGGGCGTTATCATTGCCTATGAAGCGGGTGTGGCTGGTGGTGTGCCTGTGATCAAGGCGCTGCGTGAGGGTATGGCGGCAAACCGCATCGACTGGATCGCCGGTATCATCAATGGCACTGGCAACTATATCCTGACTGAAATGCGCGCTGGCCGAGAGTTTGCCGATGTGTTGAAAGAAGCCCAGGCGCTGGGTTACGCCGAGGCGGACCCCACCTTTGATGTGGAAGGTATCGACGCCGCCCACAAACTGACTATTCTCGCATCCGCGGGTTTTGGTGTGCCCCTGCAGTTTGAGCGTGCGTTCACCGAGGGGATTTCCAAGGTTACCCCTTATGATATCGCTCATGCCGAATTGCTGGGCTACCGCATCAAGCATTTGGGTATTGCCCGTCGTCGCGAAGATGGTATTGAGTTGCGCGTGCATCCGACCCTGGTCCCCAAAGACCACCTGATTGCCCAGGTGGATGGTGTGTTGAATGCCGTATTGATGGACGGCGACGCGGTGGGTCAGACCATGTATTACGGTGCTGGTGCCGGCGCTGAGGCCACAGGCTCTGCGGTCATTGCCGATATTGTCGATGTTGCCCGTGTGGTGGCTTCGGGCAGTACCCAGCGGGTGCCTTACCTGGGCTTTGCACCAGAAGCCATGGAGGACCTCAAGGTGCTGCCTATGGACGATGTGCAATCCGCCTACTACCTGCGCATCCAGGCTCTGGACAAACCGGGCGTGCTGGCCAAGATCGCTTCGGTACTGAGCGAGCAGGGCATCAACATTGAATCCATCATGCAAAAAGAGTCTGAGGTGGAGGAAGGCCGCATTCCGGTCATTATTCTGACCCATACCGTTCAGGAGCGGCAGATCAATGCGGCTATTACTGAGCTTGAGGCTTTGAGCGAGATTGTAGGTAGCGTGGTTCGTATCCGCACCGAGAACTTTAACTGATCTGGATGTTAGCGTGAGATATATCAGCACCCGGGGCGAAGCCCCTTCACTGGGTTTCGAAGATGTTCTGCTGACCGGTCTGGCTACCGATGGTGGTCTGTATGTGCCGGAGTCCCTGCCGCACTTCAGCCTGGAAACCATCCGCAGCTGGCGCGGCCTGCCTTACCATGAGCTGGCGTTCAACGTCATGTACCCGTTTGTGGAAGGTGCCATCCCTGAGGCTGACTTTCGGGTTATGCTCAAGGACACCTACAGCGTGTTCGCCCACCAATCCGTAGCGCCACTGGTGCAGCTGGACAGCAACGAGTGGGTGATGGAGCTGTTCCGTGGCCCGACCCTGGCGTTCAAAGACTTTGCCCTGCAACTGCTGGGTCGCCTGCTCGACTATGTGTTGGAAAAGCGCAAGCAGCATGTGGTCATTATGGGGGCAACCTCCGGTGATACCGGTTCCGCTGCCATTGAGGGGTGTCGCCGTTGTGAGCATGTGGATATCTTTATCCTGCATCCTCATCAGCGGGTGTCAGAAGTACAGCGCCGCCAGATGACCACGGTGCTGGGCGACAATATCCACAACCTGGCCATCAAGGGTAACTTTGATGATTGTCAGCGCATGGTTAAGGAGAGCTTTGGCAACCAGGGCTTCCTTGGCGGCAAAACCCAGCTGGTGGCGGTTAACTCCATCAACTGGGCGCGCATCATGGCCCAGATCGTCTACTACTTCCAGGCGTCTCTGGCGCTGGGTGGACCGGACCGCAGTCTGGCCTTCTCAGTGCCGACCGGTAACTTTGGTGACATTTTCGCCGGTTACCTGGCGCGGCAGATGGGCTTGCCCATCAGCCAGCTGGTGATTGCCACCAACCGTAACGATATCCTCCACCGTTTTATGAGCGGCAACCGTTACGAGCAGCACCAGTTAGAGCACACCCTGTCGCCCAGCATGGACATCATGGTGTCCAGTAACTTTGAGCGGCTGCTGTTTGACTTGCACGGCCGCGATGGCGCTCTGGTCAAGGATTTGCTGGAGCGTGCCAAGGCCGGTCCGGTCAGTATTGAAGATTACCGCTGGAAGCAGGCACGACAGTTGTTTGACAGTGCGGCGGTGGACGACGAAAACACCTGTGCCACGATCCGGCAGGTGTTTGAAGCCAATGAGTACCTGCTCGATCCCCACACTGCTATTGGTGTCAAGGCCGCCCGTGAGTGTCGCCGCGATACGGCGGTGCCTATGGTGACGTTGGGTACTGCGCATCCTGCCAAATTCCCGGATGCGGTTGACCGGGCAGGGGTGGGCGTGAGTCCAGCGCTGCCGCATCATATGGCGGATCTGTTTGAGCGCGAAGAGCGCTATCAGGTGCTGGAGAATGACCTGGGCGTGGTGCAGGATTTCCTGGCCAAGCACTGGAAAGGCGCCTGAATTACCGCGCAGGAGCCCCGTCAGGGGGCTCCTGCGTGCCAGCCCCGCAAGTCTGTCCGCCTCCAGCCGGTAGTCACCGTGTCCATGATCTCCCGTAAAATTCTTCGTCGTTCACTGCCTGATGCCTCCCCGACCTGGGGGCAGTCCTTGCCACCCTTGTTGCGCAGACTCTATGCCGCCAGGGGCGTCACCTCGGATGAGCAGTTGCACTATACGCTGCAGCACTTGGCGGCGCCGACAGCACTGCGGGGCATTGAAGCGGCTGTAACCTTGTTGGAGAGCGCTATCCGTCAGCAGCAGCGGGTGATGATTCTGGGGGATTTTGATGCTGACGGTGCCACCAGCACCGCCGTGGCCATGCTTGGGCTGCAGATGCTGGGTGTACAGGCCCTGGATTTTCGTGTGCCCAGCCGCTTTGCGGATGGTTATGGCCTGACCCCCGGCATCATCGAGCGCCTGGAAGAAGAAGGTGCACTGCCGGACCTGCTTATCACCGTGGATAACGGGATCGCAGCGGTGGAGGGCGTGGCCGCGGCGCGCCGTCGGGGGGTCAAGGTGTTGATTACCGATCACCATTTGCCGGGCCAGCAGTTGCCCGATGCAGAGGCTATCGTGAACCCCAATCAACCGGGCTGCCCGTTCCTCAGCAAACATGCTGCCGGTGTCGGGGTGATGTTCTATGTGTTGACGGCCCTGCGCCGGCACCTGCGCGAGCAGGGTTTGCTGGATCCGCAGAACCAACCGAATCTCGGTGCGTTGCTGGACCTGGTTGCTCTCGGTACGGTCGCGGATGTGGTTCCGCTGGATCATAACAACCGCATTTTTGTCGAGCAGGGCTTGCGGCGAATCCGGCAGGGCCAGGCCCGGCCGGGTATTCTGGCGCTGTTGGAGGTGGCGGGGCGTGACCCCGCGCAGATTACGGCCACGGATCTGGGCTTTGTGGTGGGGCCTCGTCTGAACGCGGCCGGTCGTCTGGATGATATGAGCATCGGGATCGCCTGCTTGCTGGCAGACAGCCCGGATGAGGCACGGCGGCTGGCCACCTTGCTGGATCAGTTCAATCGTGAGCGGCGCAGCATTGAAGGCGACATGAAGGCCCAGGCGCAGGACTTGCTGGCCTCCATGTCCCTGGATGTTGACGGTCTGCCCTGGGGGCTTGCCCTATTTGATCCGGATTGGCATCAGGGTGTTATTGGCATTCTGGCGGCCCGCATTCGTGAACAGACTCATCGCCCGGTCGTCGCCTTTGCGCCGGGCGAAGATGGCACCGAGCTGAAAGGCTCTGCCCGCTCCATTCCCGGCTTGCACATCCGCGACGTATTGGCCGTGGTGGATGCCCGGCATCCCGGCTTGCTTAAGAAGTATGGTGGCCATGCCATGGCGGCAGGCATGACCCTGGCGCCCGAGCGCTTTGGCGACTTTGCCGAAGCCTTTGATCACGCGGTGCGGGAGTCGGTCAGCGCGGAGGACCTGGAAGCCTCTATCACCACCGACGGTGTTTTGAGCTCGGAGGAACTGACGCTGGAGACTGCCCACCTGTTACGTCAGGCCGGCCCCTGGGGGCAGCATTTCCCTGAGCCTCTGTTTGACGGCGAGTTTACCGTGGTCAGTCAGCGTCTGTTGGCGGACAAGCACCTGAAAATGGTGGTGCGTCACCCCGATGGCCGTGACGTGATTGACGCCATCGCTTTCAACACCGGGCCCGCGGTGCCAGACCTGACTCGCAGTGGCGCCAGACTGGTCTACCGCCCGGACGCTAACACCTTCCGTGGCCGCACCAATCTGCAGCTGATGGTGGATTACCTGGAGCCACTGTAAGGCCTTTGTTCCGGCGCATAAGGCCAGCAAAGTGGCATCTTTGTACCTAATCGGCGTTTTGTCTTTATTTTTCCGTGTCCTTCCGCGGATTCCGCGGCAAAAAGCCCCAACCCCCCGCGCCCTCAGTTGCTGATTTAAACGCCAGTTTCCGGTAGAATCCCGCCTCTGTTTTATCGCACCCTTTTCAAACGCGAGACATGATTTCATGGAAATTAACCCTATTGTCACCACCATCAAGGACCTTCGCGAGCGCACTGAAGCGCTGAGGGGGTATCTTTGACTACGACCATCGCAGTGAGCGCCTGGTAGAAGTTGAACGCGAGCTTGAGGACCCCAAAGTCTGGGATGATCCCGAGCGCGCCCAGGCCCTGGGCAAGGAGCGCGCCAACCTGGAGCTGATCGTCAAGACCATCAATAACCTGACCTCCGGCCTGGAAGACGCCGAGGGGTTGCTGGATATGGCGGTTGAGGAAGGTGATGAAGGGGCGGTAGACGATATCCGCACTGAGCTGGACGGCCTGGAAGGTGAGCTGGAGAAGCTGGAGTTCCGCCGTATGTTCTCCGGTGAGATGGATGAGAACAACGCCTACCTGGACATTCAGGCCGGTTCCGGCGGTACTGAAGCTCAGGATTGGGCCAATATGCTGTTGCGCATGTACCTGCGGTGGGGGGAGCGCAAAGGCTTTAAAACTGAAATCATCGAACTGCAGGAAGGCGAGGTGGCCGGTATCAAAAGCGCCACTATTCACCTGCAGGGCGAGTATGCCTACGGTTGGCTGCGCACGGAAACCGGCGTACACCGGTTGGTGCGCAAATCCCCGTTTGACTCAGGCAACCGACGCCACACCTCCTTCTCATCGGTATTCGTGGCACCGGAGGTGGATGACAGCTTTGAAATTGACATCAATCCGGCAGACCTGCGTATTGACGTCTACCGGGCGTCAGGCGCCGGTGGTCAGCACGTCAACCGGACTGAATCAGCGGTGCGGATTACCCACAACCCCACCGGTACTGTGGTGGCCTGTCAGGCCGGTCGCAGCCAGCATCAAAACAAAGACTTTGCCATGAAGCAGTTGAAGGCAAAGCTGTTCGAGCTGGAAATGCAGAAACGTAATGCCGAGAAGCAGAAACAGGAAGATGCCAAGGCTGACATTGGTTGGGGCAGCCAAATCCGCTCCTACGTGCTGGACGACAGCCGGGTCAAGGACTTGCGCACCAAGGTGGAGACCAGCAACACCCAGGCGGTACTGGACGGTGATATCGACCGTTTCATCGAAGCCAGCCTGAAATCCGGCCTGTAATCCTTGGTCGGGCTCAGGTCCGGCCTCTATCTGTTAACTGATCACTGACTGACAACCCTTGCGAGATATCATGACCGAACAGACGCCGAACGCCACCCAGCAGGACGAAAACAAGCTGATTGCCGAGCGCCGCGCCAAGCTGGCGGCACTGCGCGAGCAGGGCAATCCCTTTCCGAATGCATTCCGTCGTGACAGTACGGCAGAAGGACTGAAAGCGGCGCACGGTGATAAGTCCAAGGAAGAGCTGGAATCCCTGGGGCTGAAAGTGTCCATTGCTGGCCGCCTGATGCTGGATCGCAAGGCCTTCAAAGTGGTTCAGGATATGACGGGCCGCATCCAGATCTATGCCACCAAGGACGTGCAGCAGGACACCCGGCACTGGGACCTGGGGGATGTGGTTGGCGTACGCGGCACCCTCTGCAAATCCGGCAAAGGCGACCTCTATGTGATGATGGAGGAGTATGAACTGCTCACCAAATCCCTGCGCCCGCTACCGGAGAAGCACAAAGGTCTGACGGACACGGAAACCCGTTATCGCCAGCGCTATGTAGACCTGATGGTCAATGAGGACGCTCGCCGGGTGTTTGTGGCACGTTCAAAGATCATCAACAGCATCCGCAGCTTCTTCGTGGCCCGGGATTTCATGGAAGTAGAGACGCCCATGCTGCAGGTGATTCCCGGCGGCGCAACCGCACGTCCCTTCAAAACCCACCATAACGCCCTGGGTATTGATATGTACCTGCGTATTGCGCCGGAGCTTTACCTCAAGCGTCTGGTGGTGGGGGGCTTTGAGCGGGTGTTTGAAATCAATCGCAACTTCCGTAATGAGGGGCTGTCCACGCGTCATAATCCTGAGTTCACCATGCTGGAGTTCTATCAGGCCTACGCTGACTACCATGATCTGATGAATCTCACTGAAGCCATGTTGCGCCAGGTCGCCCAGGATGTGCTGGGCCGCACGCAGTTCACCAACACCCGCCACGGCAAGAATGGCGAGGTGGAAACCATCGAGTATGATTTCGGCCAGCCGTTTGCCCGTCTGTCGGTGCTGGATTCCATCCTGCACTACAACCCAGAGCTGCAGCGGGAGCAACTGCTGGATCTGGAACAGGCCCGTGCTGTGGCGCGGGGCCTGGGTATCAGCGTCAAGGAAAGCTGGGGGCTGGGCAAGGTACAGATCGAAATCTTCGAGGAGACGGTGGAGCATCGCCTGATGCAGCCCACCTTTATCACCGAGTATCCTACGGAAGTCTCGCCGCTGGCCCGCCGCAATGACGATAACCCTTTTGTGACGGATCGCTTTGAGTTCTTCGTTGGTGGCCGTGAGATTGCCAATGGCTTCTCTGAGCTCAACGATGCTGAGGATCAGGCGGAACGCTTCAAGGAGCAGGTGGCGGAGAAGGATGCGGGTGATGACGAAGCCATGTTCTATGACGATGACTACATCACCGCGCTGGAGTACGGACTGCCACCCACCGCTGGTGAGGGCATCGGTATCGACCGTCTGGCCATGCTGCTGACGGACTCGCCATCCATTCGGGATGTGATCCTGTTCCCCGCCATGCGTCCGGAACATCGTTGATACCATGAGCGCAGCGGTAGCCACACTGAAAGCCCGGCTGAAGCCCGGCCGTGGTTGGCTGGAGGTGCTCGAAGGTGAGTTTGAGCAGCCCTACATGCGCGAGCTGGCGGATTTTCTCGCGCAGGAGGAGCAGGCGGGCAAGGTAATCTACCCGGCGAGCCAGCACTGCTTTAACGCCCTCAACAGTACGCCGTTGGATCAGGTGCGAGTGGTGATCCTGGGGCAGGACCCTTACCATGGCCCAGGTCAGGCCCACGGGCTTTGCTTCAGTGTGCGGCCCGGTGTACGGGTGCCGCCATCCCTGGTGAACATCTACAAGGAAATCCAGGCGGACCTCGGTCTCGCTCCGCCGGATCATGGCTGCTTGCAGCCCTGGGCAGAACAAGGGGTGTTGCTGCTCAACAGCGTCCTCACCGTAGTGCAGGGGGAGGCCGCCGCCCATCAGGGCAAAGGCTGGGAGCAGTTTACCGACCGGGTCATCGAACAGGTGAATACACACTGTGACCAGGTGGTGTTCATGCTGTGGGGCCGCTATGCCCACAAGAAAGGCCGGGTTATTGATCGTCGCCGCCACTGTGTATTGGAGGCACCTCATCCATCGCCCCTGAGTGCTCATCGCGGCTTTCTGGGCTGTGGTCATTTCCGCAAGGCTAATGAGTGGTTGCAGTCCCGGCAGCGAACACCGGTGGATTGGGCGCTGCCTGATCAGGCTGGCTTGTTGGCGCGTTATGGCAAGGCTTGACAGGTTACTGTAAGAGGTACAAAAAAACCGACAGGAGACTGTCGGTTTTTTTGTCGGCAGCTCAGCCCAGTAGTGCCATAGCCGCTTCCATCTGGGCATTGAGGTCTTCGTCTTCGCCGGACAGGTTGTCGGGGTCAATGCCGAGGCGCTTGAAGGCGCCGAGACTGTGCTTGTCCAGCTCGTTCAGGGGGCTGTCACTCCCTGCCGCCAGTTGCAGATTGGCGACCAGGACCAGATCCGCGTAATCCGCGGCCGCCGGTTGCCGCTCCAGATTCAGGTAGTCCTGCGGGATGTTGCGAAGTTCAGCAGGGAAATCCCATTTTTCCAGGATCTTGACACCGATCAGTGGGTGCAGCTCGTCAATGACGTTGTCCAGCACCACGCTGTTGATACGGATATCGTTGTCCTCCACGTAGCGAAGGATCGGCAGTACACCAATCAGGTGTACCAGCCCGGCGAGGGTGGCCTGGTCTGGCTTTAGGCGTGTGAACTGTTGCGCCAGCACATAACAGACGCCAGCCACTTCCGTACTGGTTTGCCAGGTGCTGCGCAGCCGCTTATCGATCATGTCAGAGGTGGCCTGGAACATCTGCTCCATGGCCAGACCCATGGCAAGGTTGCTGGTGTAGGCCATCCCCAGGCGGCTGACCGCCATGTTGAGGTTCTCGATTTGTCGGGTGCCCCGGAACAGCGGGCTGTTGCATACCCGGATCAGGCGCGCTGACAGCGCCGTATCGGAACTGATGACATTCACCAGATCGTTGATGCTGGAGTCTTCGGATTCCGCAATATCCCTGACTTTCAGGGCGACTTCTGGCAGGGTTGGCAAAACCAGCTTGTCGTTCTCAATGGCCGCCTGGAGGTCGTTTTTGATGGTTTCCGCAATGGTTGACATGTTGCTGGTTATCCGTGGGTTTCGTGAATACCTGAGCGTCAGGGGATCTGGCACCCCGTCGCGCTTGCTTCGCTGCGCCAATGTTGTTGACGCCTGACAGATGTTTCCTAGTTATAGCAAAGAATTGCCTTTCCCGCTGTGATGTTATGTATCAGTGCCAGCAGACATTGAGGGAGTGTCCGGCTGTTGTTCAGGTACCGTGTAAGGCAGGGGTTGTAAGTGCAACGCCGCGCCCTGCTCAGGCAGAGACAGCGGGGCTGAGGCCCGGTCATGACGCAGTACCGCCAGGAGCGCGAGCCTGCCGTCCTCCAGCGGGCTGCAGTTCACTACCTCGCCAACGGATTCCTCGCCTCCCATAACCGGTGTGCCGGCGATCACTGGCGCATGAGGGGTCGCGCTGATCAGGCGGTACAGGCTCTTTTTGAGCTGGCCGAGAAAGTGCATCCGCGCGATGATTTCCTGGCCCGTGTAACAGCCCTTCTTGAAATGAATGCCCTGCAGGTGCTGCCAGTTGAGCATTTGCGGTACGTAGCTTTCCAGGGTGGCGGGGGTCAGGGTCGCAACGCCCGCCGCAATTTCTGAATGAGCCCAGGTGATGGCTGAAGCGCCAAGCTGGTTTTTGAAGGCTGCCGGCAGCTCGGCAGCGTCGGGCTGAAGCCGCCAGAACTCGTAGCGCTGCAGACCCTCCGCTGTATCCGGAACCCGGATCAGCAACCCCCCGGGGGTTGTCAGGGTGGCGCCCCAGTGGGTGAGCTGGCTGCCTGCGTCAGCCATCAAAGTCTGGGCAGCCGCCTGCCCCAGCAGACCGTAGACCTCTGCTGCGGGCTCAACATCCATGGTCGTGCCCCGGAACAGCGGTCGATACTTGTTCAGGGTGTGGAGCAAGGGGTCCAGTACTTCCGTGGGGCAGCGCAGCACAAAGTCATCCCCGTCCCGGGCCACCAGTAGCAGTCCGTAGGCCCGGCCTTTGGGGGTGCAGGCGGCCGCCCGCAGGGCTTGGCTGGGGGTGACATCATCCATGTTCTGGCTGAGCTGGCCATGGAGAAAATTGCGCGCCTGGGCACCGCTGACCCGTATCAGCCGTTCGCGCTCTAGCCGGGCAATGGTTGGGGATGCGGGTGTTGTCATGGTTATGTCCTAGGGTATAGCCGGTGCTTTGAGTCTCAACCACACACGCAGTGGCCGCAACTGATCGGTCTGGCAGTTGGCTGATGCCAACAGGATAACCGGTACGGGGGATAACATGCGGGCGGGGTCGATCACTTTCAAGAAGGCGAGGGTTCGGTAAACTCTCGATTCCGCGTGACAATCGGCTTCCACCGTCTCGCCGTCGCCAAGTTGCAGTTGCAACTGGTTGTTTCGCACCGTCAGGCAGATGATGGCGCGATCACCTTGCAGCAGGCCCCTCAGGCGATACCGGCTCAGCCCTTGCCAAAGCAAAAGGGGCAGGGCGACACCGCACAGGGGATGCAGGCTTATGGCCAGGCTGGCGGAGAGGGCTGCAAGGGCCAGCCAGGGCGCGGCTGAAATCAGTCCCACCCGGTGGGATGGCGCAAGTTGCAGCTCAATGCGGTTGTACACGGGTCAGGATAATGTCCACGATACGCGCGAGATCGGGGTCCTGCGGTTTGCTCCGTTGCATGAACCACTCAAACATATCGGTGTCTTCGCAATCCAGCAGTTTGCGGTAGCGGGCCTGGTCGTCCGCCGGAAGGTCACGGTAGGCCTGTTCCAGAAAAGGGATCAGCAGTACGTCCAGCTCCAGCATGCCGCGCCGGCTGTGCCACCAGAGGCGGCGAAACTCGTTATCGGTATCCATTAGTGCATTCTCGTATCAGGGTGTGCGCACACGGTAAGTCGTCGGAATCAGTACGGTGTCCCGGGCTTCATGGTTCAGGCCCGGGTAGTCCAGTGTATAGTGCAGGCCCCGGCTTTCCTTGCGCTGCATGGCGGAACAGATAATCAGGTCTGATACCGTCACCAGATTACGCAACTCCAGCAGGTCGTTGGTGACCCGGTAATTGCTGTAGAACTCGCTGATTTCGCGAGACAGCATGTCCACCCGGTGTTTGGCGCGCTGGAGCCGCTTGGTGGTGCGGACGATGCCGACATAGTCCCACATAAAGTGTCTCAGCTCGTCCCAGTTATGGGAGATAACCACGTCTTCATCCGAGTCGCGCACCTGGGATTCGTCCCAGGCGGGGGCGTCCGGGGGTGGCGGCACGTCCGGATCCTGGCGAATGATATCATCTGCGGCAGCGCGTCCATACACCAGGCACTCCAACAGGGAGTTGCTGGCCATGCGATTGGCACCGTGCAGGCCGGTGAAGGCTGCTTCGCCCACGGCGTAGAGTTGATTGATGTCGGTGCGAGCACGCAGGTCCGTCATGATGCCGCCACAGGTGTAATGAGCGGCAGGCACAACAGGAATGGGTTCCCGGGTGATATCTATGCCAAAGCTCAGGCAGCGTTCATGAATAGTGGGGAAGTGCTCGCGGATAAAATCCGCCGGTTTATGACTGATGTCCAGCAGCAGGTGATCCGCACCCAGTCGCTTCATTTCATGGTCTATCGCCCTGGCCACGATGTCCCGGGGCGCAAGTTCAGCGCGCGAGTCAAACCGGTCCATGAACCGACTGCCGTCAGGCAGGCGCAAATAGCCACCTTCGCCACGCACGGCTTCGGTAATCAGGAATGACTTGGCGTGGGGGTGATACAGGCAGGTAGGGTGGAACTGGTTGAACTCCATGTTGGCGACCCGGCAGCCTGCCCGCCAGGCGATTGCAATGCCATCGCCAGAGGCGCCATCGGGATTGCTGGTGTAGCGATAGGCTTTGCTGGCACCACCGGTCGCGATGACCACAAAGCGCGCGCGGAACAGTTCCACGTGGTTGTCTTCCACGTTAAGTACATAGGCTCCGACACAGCGATTACCGGGCAGCCCGAGTTTACGGTTGGTAATCAGATCCACCGCCACCCGGTTTTCAAGTATGGTGATGTGGGGTGCGGCCAGTGCGCGTTCCCCCAGAGTTGTGGATACCGCGTGCCCGGTGGCGTCAGCCGCATGGATGATGCGCCTGTGGCTGTGCCCGCCTTCCCGTGTCAGGTGGAGATTGGCATTGGCGTCCCGGGTGAAATCCACGCCCCTGTCCACCAGCCACTCAATGGCTTCTTTTCCGTGCTCTACCGTAAAGCGGACAGCGTCTTCATGGCACAGGCCTCCACCCGCATTCAGGGTGTCGCGAATATGGTCTTCCACCGAGTCGCTGCTATCGAGTACGGCGGCGATGCCGCCCTGTGCCCACAGGGTGGCGCCACTGGACAGCTTGCCTTTGCTGACAACGGCAACTTTGAGGTGTGTCGGCAGATTCAGCGCTACCGTAAGGCCGGCCGCGCCAGTGCCGATAACCAGAACGTCATACTCGTGGGATTGCGGCATTGGAACTCAATCGCAAGGGGTGAATGTGTATTGAACTAAACTTTGTGGTCGCTGTCTATTTGGCCGATGACGAGGGTATCTCCACAACCCTCAGGATTACCGTGATTTTGGGCCATTCTGTTCATGGCTCCGCCGGTGCTGGTATGATCAGACCACGGGATAGATAAATGACGCCTATCAAGCGACAGTCACAGTTGCAATCTTCAGGGCACAGTGCCAATCCGGTACAGCGGGCACAGGTTGGCGCCCCGTACCTTGCTAACTCAGGATACAAAGGGCCCGCGGGTAACGCAGCCATGGTGGCGGAAACAGACCGACTGAACAAGCCTGCCCCCGACAGCCAGACCGACATCCAGTTGGTCCGGAAGGTGCGCCGTGGTGATACAGCGGCCTTTGACCTGCTGGTTATCAAGTACCAGTCACGGGTTGCCTCCATTATCAGCCGTTTTGTCTATGACAGTCAGGATGTCCTTGACCTGACGCAGGAAACCTTTGTTAAAGCCTACCGCGCCATCGATCGTTTCCGGGGCGACAGTGCTTTTTACACCTGGCTTTACCGCATTGCCGTCAACACCGCAAAGAACTTCCTTGAGTCCCGTAGCCGCCGCCCCCAAGGCAGCGTGGATGTGGCGGATGCCGAGCAGTTTGATGAAGGCGAGCGGTTACGCGACCGCGCCTCCCCGGAGCAGCTACTGCAGCGTGAACAGCTGGCGGCAGCCTTGCAGGTGGCCCTTGAAAGCTTGCCGGAGGAACTGCGCTCGGCATTGCTGCTGCGGGAGTACGAAGGCCTCAGCTATGAGGACATAGCGCGGATACTGGATTGCCCGATCGGTACGGTACGTTCAAGAATCTTCCGCGCCCGTGACGCGGTTGATCGCCATCTTGCCCCCTTGTTGGACGAGCAGGGGGGCGTGATATGAGTGAGGTGAACGGGATGGATGAACGCTTGAAAGAAACCCTGTCAGCCATGATGGATGACGAGGCGGATGAGCTGTCGGTACGCCGCCTGCTGGCACACAGTGATCCCGAAGCATTACGCAGCCACTGGCACCGCTGGCAGCAGATTCGCAGCCTGATGCACGATGAGGTACCTCAGGTGCTGCCTGGGGATATGGCACAGAAAGTCAGGGCCAGTATCCAGGGATCACTGGCGGCGAGTGCCGAAGTGGCGTCGGAGTCATCGCTACCCGAGCGTGGCTGGCGCCTCCTGCGCTGGCGCGGCTCGGCGGCCGCGACGGTGGCGCTTGCACTGCTGCTGGGCTTCGGTGCCGGGGTTGGCTGGCAGGTCTCGCCGGTAGCAGAGCACGGTGGTGAGCTGGCTGTTCACGCGGATGCCGCGCCACTGGTCGCGGATGTGCCTGAAATTCCCCTGCAGGGCCTTGATGATCAGCAGTGGGAACATCTCAGTCGCTATCTGCTGGAGCATGCGCAGCACAACAGCGTCGCGGCAGGACGAGGGTCCGTGGGTTATGCCCGGGTTGTCAGTGTCTCCAGTGCCAGTCGCTAATTGTGGTTACAAGGCCGGTTATTTTGAAGAGGTGGTCACAGGGTGATGAGCAGAGGTGTGATGATGCGCGCATTCCGTAGTTTGTGCTTGCTGCTGTCTGCCCTGTTATTGGCGCCCTGGGCCTGGGCTGCTGAAAGCCCTGCAGAACTGACCGCAGAAGAGTGGCTGCGCAAACTCGGGCCCGCCCTGAACACCACCAGCTATCGAGGGGTGTTTGTTTACACTCGCGGTGATCAGGTTAACGCCATGCATATTGTCCACCGCTACCGTAATGGCGAGGTTCAGGAACGCCTGGTACCGCAGGATGGTGAAAGCGGCGAAATATTGCGCAAGGGCAACCGGGTCACCTGCATCCTCCCTGAACACGGACGCTTCCATCTGGATGCGGTTATACCTTCCGGACCGTTTGCAGAGGCTTTCTCCAGTCAGTTTGTTCCGGTCAGTCGCTGGTATCAGGCGACGTTGCTTGAACCCGGGCGGGTTGCTGGCCACAAGGCGGCCGTTGTTGAACTCAATGCCCGGGATCCACACCGGTACAGTTACCGTATCTGGCTTGAGAAAAACACCGGGCTACTGATCAAAAGCGATGTACGCGAAGGGGGTGATGGTCGGGTGCTGGAGCGATTCCAGTTTACCTCCCTGGAAATCACCAATGATCTGCATGACAGCGAGTTCGAGATACAGGGCAGCGGCAAGACAGTTGAGCACACATTGGGTGGTGGCCCCTGGTCGTCTTCAACCCGGCACCTGGAAGGCTGGCGTCTGGGCTGGCGACCGGAGGGCTTTATGCCTGCCGCCACCCCTCGTACCCGCGCTTCCGGTCAGGCGGTAGCCTTTTCTGATGGTCTGGCGTCCTTCTCCATATTTGTCGAGGCTTTTTCCGGTACTGAAATGCCAACAGGTGCCTCGCGCATTGGTGCAACCACCGCTTACATGCGCATGGGTCAGGTGGACACGCAGCGCTACCTGGTGACTGTGGTTGGCGAGATTCCTCCGGCCACGGCCCGTAAAGTGGCTGATTCAGTTGAAGTTATCGACGCTCTGAAACTGTTTGGGCGTGGCAGTCATGATTGAAGAAACCGGTAAAGTCATCGCGCTGGACGGCACCTATGCCTGGGTACAGACCATTCGCCAGAGCGCCTGTGCCAGTTGTCAGGCTCGTCATGCCTGCGGGCAGCGTGCGCTGGCGGCAGTCACGGCGGGCCGCGCCAATCAGGTGCGGGTGATTAACACCCTGAATGCTGAAGTGGGCGACGATGTGACGCTGGGTATTGATGAGCGCATGTTGCTGAAGGCTTCCCTGGCGGTATATGCCTGGCCATTGCTGACCATGCTGGCGGCGGCGCTGTTAGGGCAGGCGCTATGGCCGGCGGAAGAGCTGCGGGTGATTCTCGCCGCAATGATTGGCCTCGCGCTGGGCTTTGTGGTGTTGGGATTGTTCCGGCGTCGGACGTCGGTTGGCATGGCGCCGAGCATGCTGAAAAAACAGCGTCCATCCGCAGCTGTGGGCGCCCACTAGACCGGCCTGTCTGCACACCAGTTTACAGTTTATTAATGCATTGAAAAGGCTATTGAAAACCGGCCTTGTGCCGCCAGTATGTTCACTGGTAAACACTCCAGGTTGGCGCCGTGTTCCGCGACGTCAGCGGTATTAATCTGTGAATCCGGAGACTGATATGTTTGCAGGAGCCCGACTTTCTTTGCAGGACAGTATCGGCCTGTTGCTGATGAGCTGTCTGATGTTATTGATGGTGCCCACCGCGCATGCGCGACCCGCCTTGCCGGACTTTACCGGGCTGGTGAAGGAAAATGCGGGTGCAGTAGTAAATATCAGCACCACCCAGGCGGTACAGACTCGTGCCCGGTCTGGTTCTCCTTTCGATGACGATCAGCTGAACCAGATTCCTGAAATTTTCCGGGACTTTTTCCGGGGGCCGCAGGCGCCCTTTCGGGGTGATCCCCGCCGTTCCCAGCCGAGAACCTCCATGGGCTCTGGCTTTATCGTGTCCAGTGATGGCTATATTCTGACCAATAATCATGTGGTGGAAGGGGCGGATGAAATTGTTGTGCGTCTGTCGGACCGGCGGGAGCTGATCGCCACGCTGGTAGGTACTGACCCCCGCACCGACATGGCGGTATTGAAGGTAGAAGACAATGAACCCTTGCCGGTGGTTAAGGTTGGGCGTTCACGTGAGCTGGAGCCAGGTGAGTGGGTATTGGCCATCGGCTCGCCTTTTGGCTTCGATTACACGGTGACGGCCGGTATTGTGAGCGCCGTTGGCCGCTCCCTGCCAACGGAAAACTACGTGCCCTTTATTCAGACAGATGTGGCCATTAACCCCGGCAACTCCGGCGGTCCGCTGTTCAATCTGGCGGGTGAGGTGGTCGGTATCAACTCGCAGATCTACACCCGGTCAGGAGGCTTTATGGGGGTGTCCTTTGCCATTCCCATGGATGTGGCCATGTATGTGTTTGAGCAGATACGTGACCAGGGCAAGGTGTCCCGTGGCTGGCTGGGTGTGCTGATTCAGGAGGTCAATCGCGACCTGGCGGAGTCTTTCGGTCTCAGTCGGCCCCGTGGCGCTTTGGTGGCGGAAGTGGTGGCTGACTCACCTGCCCAGGCAGCAGGGCTTCAGGCCGGCGATATTGTGCTGTCATTTGAAGGTGATGCCATCAACCTGTCCTCTGATCTTCCGCCCATGGTTGGACGCACGGCCATAGGGCACAAGGCGCAGCTCGAAGTGTTGCGGCAGGGGCAGCGCATTACAGTGCCAGTCACCATTGCAGAGCTGCCGGGTGAAGCGTCAGAAACCCCTGCGCCCGCGCCAGCCAGAGAGGATGCACAGGCGCCGCTGGGGTTGCAGATTGAGCCATTGAGCGATCAGGTGCGGGAAACCTATGGCCTGACGGATGGCGTGCTGGTGCGCAACTTGGCCCGTGGGCCGGGTCTGGATGCGGGTATTCGTCCCGGCGATATCATTACCGAGCTGAATCGTCAGCCTGTGACCTCGGTGGCAGACTTTAACCGCATCGCCAAAGACCTGCCCCGGGGTAAGGCGGTATCGGTAAGGGTTGTGCGCCAGGGGAGGGCCTCTTACCTGGTGATGCGAATCCCCCGCTGATCCCGTGGCACTGCAAGTTGGCAAGCCAGGAGGGTTTGCCAACTTGGCCTGAAAGTGCGTCATGCACAGGGTGCAGTCCTAAGTAAATCTGTTATACTTTGTTGAACAATTATTGACCGGCCTTGGTCAGAGGCCCCTGCCATCGGATTTCAGGGATGATCAGAAAAAAGGATGTGACATTTTTCCAGCTGCTCAAGCTACGGAACTCCCGCTTGGCTTGGTCTGTTTTACTGGTCGCCCTGCTTGCTACCTTCGGGCTCTGGCAGTTATCTATCCACCTGGTGGATGATCGCACCGAAGTTCAGTTCAAAAACCAGTCCCGTCAGCTGAAAACCGCTATTGAAGAGCGCCTGCTCAACTATGAACAGGTGTTAGCTGGCAGTTCCGGATTGTTCGCTGTTGCTGAGAGCGTGGATCGTCAGCAGTGGCAAACCTACGTTAATCGTCTGGATATCGAACGCTATTATCCCGGAATCCACGGTATTGGTTTTACCAAGCGTATCCAGGGTGATGACATCCTCGATCATATCGCCATGGTGCGGGCTCAGGGGCTGCCTGACTATCTGATAAGCCCTGCGGGCGCTCGTGCCGAGTATCACCCCATTGTGTATCTGGAACCCAGTACGCGCCGTAACCGGCGGGCCTTTGGTTATGATGCTTTTGGTGACCCCGCGCATCGCCAGGCCATGGAGCTCGCCCGCAACACGGCTGCGACAACTATGACCGGCAAAGTGGTCCTGGTGCAGGAGCACGTGGACGATGGCCAGGCCGGGTTTCTCATGTACTTTCCGGTGTATGAGGGGCAGGTTATCCCCCGCAGCCTTGAAGAGCGCAATGAAAGCCTGAAAGGCTTTGTATTCAGTGCGTTCCGCATGAACAACCTGATGGATGGCATTGTCGGGCTGATCTCACCCTTTCTGGATGTGCGCATCTATGACAGTGAGGTGGCCAGCCGGGACGCCCTGATGTACGGGTCAAACCTGGGCTCTCTGGACGAGGTGTATTCTTTTGAAATGGCCCAGTCCCTCAGCTACGGCGGTCGCACCTGGTTGTTGCTGACCCGCACCACGCCGGCTTTTGACTTCCTGGCGGCTGATCCCCGGCCAACAATTGTGATGTCGGCAGGGCTGGTCATCAGCTTCCTGCTGTTTGCCTTCTCCCTGGCCCTGATCCGGTCGCGTCTGATGGCGCAAGCCAGTGCTGGACGATATCGCGCCATCACGGAAGGGGCCTCCAATATTACCCTGGTGCTGGATGAACGTGGTCGGCCCACCTATGTCAGCCCGTCTACCGAAAAAATGCTCGGCTATGCGCCAGCACAAGTGCCTGGCATGAATCTGGAAGCCCTGGTGCATCCCGATGACTGGCCTCAGCTGCAGAGTTGTTTTATGCAGGCACTGAAATGTCCGGGCACCCCCCAGACCCTGGTGCACGTGCGTATTCGCAGTCGTGACGGCAGCTGGCGGGATATGGAAGGCGCCTATACCGCGATGATGGACGAGCCGGGTGTACATGGGGTGGTGCTGAGCCTGCGTGATCTGACAGAGCTGAAGGCCGCCCAGTCCGAGCTGCACCGGCTGGCGTTCTATGACCCCCTGACCGGGCTGGCGAACCGTCAGTTGTTCCGTGACCGCCTGGATTACGTTATCCGCCGTTGCAAGCGCAGTGGCAAGGCCTCCGCGCTGATGCTGCTCGACCTGGATGGTTTCAAGCGTATCAACGACACTCTGGGGCATGATGCGGGCGACCGCTTGCTGGAACATGTGGCGTCCTGGCTCACGGGCTGTGTACGTGAGGAAGACTCGGTGGCACGCCTCGGTGGCGATGAGTTTGTCGTGCTGTTGTCTGAGGTCAGTGGTCCTGATGCCGCGGCCAAGGTGGCGGAAGCCATCCTGGAGCGGCTGTGCCAGCGCATCCGCCTGAATGAGCACGATGTGGGTGTCACCGTCAGTATTGGCGTTGCAATGATTCCCTATGACAGTGATGACGCCATTACCCTCATGAAATATGCTGATCTGGCGATGTATCGCGCTAAGGAGCGGGGGCGCAACAACTACCAGTTCTTTACCCCTGCGCTCAATATCCGCGCGGCAAGGCGCTTGCTGCAGCAGGAGGAGCTGAACAGCTCGCTGGAGGCGGACCGCTTTATCCTTCATTATCAGCCGCGCTTTGATCTGCGCACAGAGGAAGTGATTGGCGTTGAGGCCCTGTTGCGCTGGCAGCATCCGGAGCGGGGCCTGGTGCCCGCGCAGCATTTTATTGGGCTGGCAGAGGAGTCGGGGCTGATAGTCCGGCTGGGTGAGATGGCCTTGCGGCAGGCCTGTATTCAGATTCAAGCGCTGGAGCGGGCGGGCTTTATCAATCTGAGGGTGTCTGTCAACCTGTCGACCCGGCAGATCATGGACCCGCAGTTTATGGATATGGTCCGCAAGGTGGTGACTGAGACGGGCGTGTCGCCTCACCTGTTGGAGCTGGAGTTGCCGGCGGCGCTGCTGAATCAGGACGAAGATGAGATACACCCTATTTTGAGCACCTTGCACAGCATGGGCATCGTCATGATCCTCGATGACTTCGGTACCGGCAGCTGTACCCTGGCGGCCATGCGCCGTCTGCCCCTGACCGCGGTCAAGGTAGATCAGCGCTTTATTCGTGATATCCCCTATAACACCAATGCAACCGATGTGGCCGGCGCAGTTATCGCACTGGCGGCCAAGCTGCACATGACGGTGATTGCCGAGGGTGTTGAAACGCCGCAGCAACTGAGTTTCCTGCGCAATAGTGGGTGTGCTGAGTGTCAGGGCAACCTGTTCAGCCAGCCACTGGATGAGGACGCCTTGATTGGCTTCCTGCTGCGCCAGCACGAGCGGGCCATGATTCAGTAACATGGTAAAGCCGCGGGTTAAACGGTAAAATTCCTCCCACCTGATTATGTCTCCGGCCGGATGTGCTTCGGCTGGGGTTTTGTCGTCCCGACTGAGTAACCATTTTCTGTGACTGAACTGAGCCGCATCCGAAACTTCTCCATTATCGCCCACATTGACCACGGTAAATCCACGTTGGCCGACCGGTTTATCCAGATCTGCGGTGGGCTGTCCGAGCGTGAAATGGCTGCGCAAGTCCTGGACTCCATGGACATTGAACGGGAACGGGGCATTACCATCAAGGCCCAGAGCGTAACCCTGTACTACACGGCCCAGGATGGCATCGAGTACAAGCTCAACATGATTGACACTCCGGGACACGTGGATTTCTCCTATGAGGTGTCCCGATCCCTCTATGCCTGTGAGGGTGCGCTGCTGGTGGTGGATGCCGGTCAGGGTGTGGAAGCCCAGTCGGTGGCCAACTGTTACACCGCTATCGAACAGGGGCTGGAGGTCGTACCGGTCCTGAACAAGATTGATTTGCCCCAGGCCGAACCGGAGCGGGTGGCCCAGGAAATCGAGGACATTATCGGCATTGACGCCATGGAAGCTGTCCGCTGCAGCGCGAAAACCGGTGAAGGCGTGGTGGAGGTGCTGGAAGACCTGATTCGCCGTATCCCGCCACCCACCGGTGATACTGACGGTCCGCTGCAGGCACTGATTATCGACTCCTGGTTTGATAACTACCTGGGGGTAGTGTCATTGGTGCGGATTACTCAGGGTACGTTGCGCAAGGGTGACAAGATCCTGATCAAGTCCACCGGTAAGGCGTGGGGGGCCGACAGTGTGGGCATTTTCACCCCCAAGCTCAAAGAGACCGGTATTCTCGAAACCGGTGAAGTGGGCTTTCTGGTTGCCGGTATCAAGGATATTCATGGTGCGCCGGTTGGTGACACCATTACCCATCAGAAGTCCGCGGACACGCCGGCACTTCCGGGCTTCAAGAAGGTTCAGCCGCAAGTCTATGCCGGGCTGTTCCCGGTGCGCTCCGACGACTATGACGATTTCCGTGACGCGCTGGAAAAGCTTACTCTCAACGATGCCTCCCTGTTCTATGAGCCGGAAAACTCAGACGCCCTCGGGTTTGGCTTTCGCTGTGGTTTCCTGGGTATGTTGCACATGGAAATCATCCAGGAGCGGCTGGAGCGTGAGTATGATCTTGACCTGATCACGACCGCACCCACGGTCATCTACGAAGTGGTGACCAAGCAGGGGCAGACGGTTCAGGTGGACAATCCCAGCCGCCTGCCGGATGTGGGCTCCATTGAGGAAATGCGTGAACCCATTGTGGAAGCCAATATTCTGGTGCCACAGGAACACCTGGGTAACGTCATCGCCCTGTGCGAAGAGAAGCGGGGCGTGCAGAAAAATATGCTGTTTCTCACCAGTCAGGTGCAGCTGACGTATGAACTGCCCATGAGTGAGGTGGTGCTGGATTTCTTTGATCGCATCAAGTCTGCGAGCCGCGGCTTTGCCTCACTGGACTATCATTTTGTGCGTTTTCAGCCCGCCAACCTGGTGCGGCTCGATGTTCTGATCAACGGCGACCGGATCGACGCCCTGGCATTGATTATCCATCGTGATCAGGCCCATTACCGGGGGCGGGCGCTGGTGGAAAAGATGAAAGAACTGATCCCCCGACAGATGTTTGATATCGCTATCCAGGCGGCCATTGGTAATCAGGTGGTTTCGCGCCAGACCGTGAAGGCGTTACGCAAGAACGTGACGGCAAAGTGTTATGGTGGCGACGTCAGCCGCAAGAAAAAGCTGCTGCAAAAACAGAAAGAAGGCAAAAAGCGGATGAAACAGCTGGGGAATGTGGAGGTGCCGCAGGAGGCCTTCCTGGCCGTGCTGAAAGTCGACAAATAGGATGTACTGATGGATATTGATTTTCCCCTTGTGCTGGTGGTGTTGACCTTTGCCACCGGGCTTGTTTGGCTGGTTGACCATTTGTTTTTCAAGGCGCGCCGGCTGGCCTCTCAGCCTGATGACACCGGAGAAGGGGATGATCAGGAGCCGCCGAAGGATCCCTACCTGGTTGATTTGAGTCGGTCTTTTTTTCCCATCCTGGCGGTTGTGCTGGTGTTGCGCTCCTTCCTGGTGGAGCCTTTTCAGATTCCATCCGGCTCCATGCTGCCGACTCTGGAGGTGGGGGACTTCATTTTGGTAAACAAGTATACCTACGGCTTGCGCCTGCCGGTGATTGGTACCAAAGTGCTCGCTCTCAATGATCCCCAGCGTGGGGACGTGATGGTGTTCAAGTACCCCGAGGACCGTCGGACCAACTACATCAAGCGGGTTGTTGGCCTGCCGGGCGACCGGGTTAGCTATCGCAACAAAACGCTCTATATTAATGATGAGGCAGTGGCCTCCAGCTTTGTTGCTGCCTTGCCTCCCGTTGAGTTACGTCGGGAGCGACTGGGGGATACTGAGCACCAGATCTACCTCACTATGGCGCGCAACACGGGCGCCGGTGAGGGTGAGTGGGTTATTCCTGAGGGCGAGTACTTCGTTGTCGGGGATAACCGTGATAACAGCAATGACAGCCGCTTCTGGGGCACGGTGCCCGATGAGCTGGTAGTGGGTCGCGCGTTCGCCATCTGGATGCATTGGCGCTCAATGACCAGCAGTTTGCCAAGTTTTGACCGTGTGGGTCGGATTGACTAGATCGTTTCCATTACTACATATAGCAGGTGAGTCCAGTGAGAGACCTATCATTACACGCGATGAAGGCGCAACGTGGTTCTGCGTTAACCATGGTGATTGTCGTTTTGTTTTTCGCCATGCTTTTGACGCTGGCAATTCGTCTTGGTCCTGCTTATCTGGATAACTATACCATCAGCAAAACAATTGCTGGTGTATCAGATACGCAGAATATTGCCCGTATGAGCCCGGAAGACATCCGTGGGCATATCAATCGTCGTCTTGCAGTAAACAATGTGAGAGGCTTTAACACGCGCGATATTCAAGTAGAACGAGACGGCGACTCGGTTCGCTTGACGCTGGACTACGAGGTTAGAACGCCGCTTTTTGGCAATGTTGATGCGGTTATTTCCTTCAATCAGATTCACGAGTTCAGAGGCCGGTGAGTTCCACTAAATCCGACCTGGATCGATTACAGCGCACCTTGGGTTACCAGTTCCGTGATCCTGAGCTGCTGGACCTGGCGCTGACCCATCGCAGTTTTGGCAACCGCAACAATGAGCGACTGGAGTTTCTTGGTGATTCCATTGTCAATATGGTGATTGCGGAGCATCTCTATGAGCATTTCCCTAAAGCCCGGGAAGGGCAGCTGAGTCGTTTGCGGGCTCGTATGGTGAAAGGCGTGACCCTGGCGGAGCTGGGGCGGGAATTTGGTCTGGGTGACTATTTGCGTCTGGGCTCCGGCGAGCTGAAAAGCGGCGGTTATCGTCGTGAATCCATTCTTGCAGATGCGGTGGAGTCCATCATTGGCGCCATTTACCGTGACAGCGACTTTTATACTTGTCGAGAACTGGTACTGGGTTGGTTCCAGGGACGGCTGAGCAACCTGTCTATTGTTGACACCCAGAAAGATCCGAAAACCCGTTTGCAGGAATATTTGCAGTCCCGTCAATACCCGTTGCCACAGTACGATGTGGTCTCGGTAGAGGGGGAGGCGCATGCCCAGACCTTTCATGTCGAGTGCGCATTGCCATCCCTGGGCCGCAAAACCACCGGATCAGGCAGTAACCGTCGCCTTGCGGAGCAGCAGGCTGCCCGGCAGGCCCTCAAGGCACTTGGTGTCGAGGATAACGAATGATTGACCCCACCCAGCCCGATAATCCCAACAGTCGCTGCGGCTTCGTTGCCATTGTCGGACGGCCCAACGTGGGCAAGTCCACCTTGCTGAATCACATCCTCAGGCAAAAACTGAGCATCACCTCCCGCAAGCCGCAAACCACCCGTCACCAGGTGCTGGGCATCAAGACCGAAGGTGATTGCCAGGCTATCTATGTGGATACGCCAGGTATGCACGAGGAGGAGCCTCGGGCGCTTAATCGCTACATGAACAAGGCCGCCACCTCTGCCCTCAAGGACGTTGACGTGGTTATTTTCGTGGTGGACCAGCAGCACTGGACGGCCGCGGACGATCTGGTACTGGAAAAGCTCCGGCATGTTCGCAGTCCGGTGATTCTGGCGTTGAACAAGGTGGACAAGATCGCGGACAAACAGCAGTTGCTGCCTCATTTGCAGGCGCTGGCCGAGAAACGGGAGTTTGCCGAGATTATTCCCCTCTCTGCTCTGAAAGAGCAGAACCTGGAACCGCTGGAGGCTGCAGTGCAGCGGTTGTTGCCGCAAAGTGTGCATTATTACCCGGACGACCAGATCACTGACCGCAGTGAGCGCTTTCTGGCGGCAGAAATGGTGCGTGAGAAGATCACCCGCCAGTTGGGTGCTGAGCTGCCTTATTCAGTAGCGGTGGAAGTTGAGGAATTTAAACGGGAAGGCAAGACCCTGCATATCGCGGCACTGATCCTGGTTGAGCGGGAAGGGCAGAAAAAGATCGTGATTGGTGACAAGGGCGCCCGCTTGCGACTGATCGGTCAGGAAGCCCGCCAGGATATGGAACGGCTGTTTGATAGCAAGGTCATGCTGCGCCTGTGGGTCAAGGTCAAGCGGGGCTGGGCCGACAGTGAGCGTGCCCTGAAAAGCCTGGGCATGAACGACTTCTGAGTGAGTACCGTGAGGGGTGCGGTCCAACAGGAGCCGGCCTACGTTCTGCACCGGCGGCCGTATCGGGAGACCAGTTTGATGCTGGACATCTTCAGCCTCAATCATGGTCGCCTGAGTCTGGTTGCACGTGGCGGCAACACGGCAAAAAGCCCTCTCAAGGCCCAGCTGCAGCCTTTTCAGCCTTTGTTGCTGGACTGGCAGGGGCGCACAGACCTGAAAACCCTGGTTCAGGTGGAACCCCGTCACGGCCCGCTGCTGGCCAGCACGGAAGCACTGTATTGCGGCTTTTACATTAACGAACTGGTGCAGCGCCTGTTGCCCGCTCAGGAAGTCCATCAGCCGCTGTTTGCCCGCTATATTGAAACCCTGACCACCCTGGCTGCCAGCCGCGATTTTGAACCGGTACTGCGTCGTTTTGAGCAGGCTTTTGCAGACGCGGTGGGCTATGGTTTTGCCTGGGACCAGGCCAATGATTTGGGGCAGCCGGTGGCGCCTGAGCGCCAGTATTATTACGATCCGGAGCAGGGCATACTCGCTGAGGCAACACCAGGTGCCCGCTTGCAGGGCCTGTCAGGCAGTTTATTGCAGGCACTGGCGGCTGATGACCTGTCATCGCCAGACAGTCGCCGCCTGGCCAAGCGGGTAATGCGCGTATTGATTGACCACCTGTTGCAGGGGCGTCCCTTGCATAGCCGAAACCTTTTTACCCATTGGCGGGGAGATGAGTCATGAGTCAACGAGTTTTGTTGGGTGTTAACGTGGATCATGTGGCGACACTTCGCCAGGCCCGCGGGACCCGCTATCCCGACCCGGTTCAGGCGGCGATGCTGGCGGAAGAGGCAGGTGCGGATGGCATCACCATTCACCCCAGGGAAGATCGTCGCCACATTCAGGATCGCGATGTACTGCTGCTCAAGCAAACCCTGAACACCAAGATGAATCTGGAAATGGCGGTGACGGAAGCCATGCTCGCGTTCGCCGAGCAGGTGCAGCCTGAGTGCTGCTGTCTGGTGCCGGAGAAGCGCGAGGAACTGACCACGGAAGGCGGCCTCGATGTGGTAGGGCAGGAAGCCCGGATCGCCAAAGCCTGCGAGCGCCTGGCTGCCATAGGCGCGGAGGTATCCCTGTTTATTGATCCGGAGCGGGAGCAGATTGACGCGGCGGTCCGTTGCGGTGCGCCGGTTATCGAGTTACACACCGGTGAATATGCAGAGGCGACAGACCCGGTGACAGCCGACACACAGTACCAGCGCATTGCTGATGCGGTGGCCTACGCCCGCAAGAAGGGCCTGGTGGTTAACGCAGGCCATGGTCTGAATTACCATAATACCCAGCGTATTGCGGCGATTCCCGGTATCAACGAGCTCAATATCGGCCACGCCATCATTGCCCGGGCGGTATTTACCGGCCTGAAAGAGGCCGTGCGGGATATGCGCCAATTACTGGATCAGGCCTGTATACCGGGTAACAGCTGAGCCTTCAGCTCTGTAGCAACGCGTTGCTGCCCTTATCAGGGTTGTTGCGGAAAAGCGGTTGCCAATCGGTCTCCTCGGTCCAGATCTGTAGCCGCTCAATAGCGCCAACGATCTTCTCTTTCAGGGTTTCCAGGTCGGGTGTGTTGCGTTTCAGCGCCGTCTCGAACTGTTCGGCGGCGCTACGCAGCTCTGGCACCCCACAATAGCGGGTTGCGCCGTGCAGTTTGTGCACGGTTTCCAGTAGTTGTTCCAGATTGCCCTCCAGCCACAGGTTTTCAATCACCTGCCGATCATGGCTGAGCTGTTCCACCAGCATACTGAACAGTTCTTCTGCCAGATCCGCCTTGCCGGCCGCCAGGCTGATGCTTTGTTCGATATCCACACAGGGTTGCTGGCGCGTGCGGGTTGAGGGGCGAATCAGCCGTTGCCCATTACCGTTGTCCATGGGGAGCGTCGGCGCACTGGGTGACTGGTGCCCGCGGAAACCCGTATGCCGGTACAGGGCGTCCATCAGCTGCTGGCTGCTGACTGGCTTGGCAAGGTAGCCGTCAAAGCCCTGCTGTTGCAGCCGGTCTTTTTCTTCCGCCAGGGCATGGGCGGTGAGGGCTACGATGGGGGTGTGGCGGCGGCCCTCATCCATGTGCCGCAGCCGGCTGGTGGTTTCTACGCCGTCCATGCCGGGCATCTGCAGATCCATGAATACCAGGTCAAAAGGTTGCTGACGCGCCTTGCTCAAGGCTTCGAAACCGCTGCTGGCCCCCTCGGCCTGAATCTGGCAGTCCGCCAGCAGGGTCATCACCAGCTTCAGGTTGGCGTCATTGTCATCCACCGCCAGTACCCGTGGCACATTCTGCTGCCACTCAACCGCCGGGCTGCTGGGTTGTTGTTCCGGGCGGGGCGTATTACCCCGCTGCTCGCCATGTAGCAGCACAAACAACTCGTCGTACATGGGCTCCCGGCAGACAGGTTTGGTCATGTGTCCGCTGGCGAGTGGCGTCAACATGGCATCCTGGTGGTCCAGTGTGGGCGTCAGGATCAGGGTCCGGCAGTCGCAGTCCACTTCCAGTTTGCGGATCATTTCGCGGTACTGGTTGGAGTTCATCAGGTGCCGGGTCAGGCCAATGATGACGGCGCCGTATCCGGTGTGCTGAGCCTGAGCCTCTTCCACTTTTTCCAGCAGCTCACTTGGATTTTCTGCCCGCTCCACACGCACACCCCAATCCCGTAGCATGTGCTCGACCGCCAGTGCCGTGGTCTTCTGGTGCTCCAGATAAAGCACGCGCTCGCCCTGCAGCGCATCACGCGGATCGGCCGGGCTGGCATTGACCGCAACCTCGGCGGAAATGGTAAACCAGAAGGTGGAACCCTTGCCCAGTTCACTTTCGAGGCCGATGGTGCCGTCCATCTCCTCAACCAGCCGCTTGGAGATCACCAGCCCCAGGCCGGTGCCACCGTACTGGCGGGCGGTGGAGGCGTCCGCCTGACTGAAGGCGTTAAACAGTGACTGTTGCTGCGCCCGGGACAAGCCCACGCCGGTATCGCTGACACTGACCCGCAGGGTGGCACGGTGGTGCTCGGTATCTTCATCCTCCAGACTCACCCGCATGACCACCTCGCCGGTCTGGGTAAACTTGATGGCATTGTTCACCAGGTTGGTGATCACCTGTTTCACCCGCAAGGGGTCGCCCATCAGGTTGTCCGGAACGTCGCTGTAGATGAGTGGCACCAGGTCGAGGTTTTTGGCATGGGCCGTCGGCGCCAGCATCACCATGACATCTTCAATGGTACCGCGCAGGTTGTAGGGCACCCGGTCCAGCACCAGCTTGCCAGCCTCGATCTTGGAGAAATCAAGGATGTCATTGATGATGGTGAGCAGAATCTCGGAGGATTTGCGGATCGTATTAAGGTGATCTTTCTGCTGGCCATTCATCTGGCTTTTCAGCAGCAGCTCCGTGAAACCGATAATACCGTTCAGTGGCGTGCGGATCTCATGAGACATGTTAGCCAGGAATTCTGACTTGATGCGGCTGGCCTCCAGGGCTTCCTTGCGGGCAAGATCCAGCTCGATATTCTGGATTTCGATCGTTTCCAGGGTTTCTCGCAGGTCTTCCGTGGCCTGGTCAATGTTCTGCTGCATCTCCGCCTGGGCTTTGCTGAGCTCTTCCGCCATGGCATTCAGGCCTGACTCCAGCTGCTCAAATTCAGGGCCAGCCTGGGTGTGAACACGGGTGTCCAGCTTACCTTCCTTCAGGCGGGCTACCGCGGTATTGAGCTGGAAGATGGGGTCGGTTACCGACCGGCTCATACGCAGGGCAATCAGTACGTTTAGCCCGATGCCCACCATGATCAGCAGAATGCTGATCAGCAGGGCGCGGTAGGTGTCCTTTTCGGTCCGGATATGGGACATCTCCACCGCAGCCCAGCCAATCGGACTGTCGCTGGCGGTATCCCGGGTGTGCTGTACCGGCTCCAGCATGCCATCCAGCATCAGGTCCTGCAGAAACACAGGCGTTACAAACAGGGTGCTGCCCTGACCACGAATACCCAGCGTGTGATAGGGCGTGGCGGTCACGGTCGCTGGGTCCAGGTGCTCGGGAAGGCGGGGCCCCGTGTGGATCAACAGCTGCTTGTTGGCACCATAAAAAGTAATGGAGCGGACATCCTGCTCTTCCAGCAAGGCGTTGGACAGGCTGTTCAGCAGGCTGCGGTTAGCGGTAAACATGCCGTATTCGGAGGCAGCGGCCAGTTGCCGGGACAAGGACTCGCCACGGTCATGGAGCAGCCGCTCAATATTGCCGACCCAGCTCTGGGTAAAAAACAACCCGAGCAGCAGTGTAGTGACCACCGTCGGCACCAGCGTAACAACCAGTACTTTCTTGCGGATGCCCCAACGGCGCATGCAGAATTCCCTGTTTTGGCAAAAGGACCAGCATGCTCACCGGGCCGCCTGTGTTGGCAGCCTGCCTGGCGGGCGTATGCTGGTCGTTCCGGGCGAATCGCCGTCTGTGGCGACACCTTGTCTTTAAAACCGGCGGGCCGCACTGGGCTTGCCGGGTAATCCGCAGCTTCACCGTTCTAGGCGGTGGCAGCTGATATGCGTATCATGTGTAGGCTCAAAGTGTATCATCTTGGCCGCAAAAGGGTTACGCGCAACTGTACAGGAGTGAGATCTGTTATGCCTTTTCCCACCATTGAAGACTATGTGGGCCACACCCCTCTGGTACGGCTGCAGCGTTTGCCGGGTAGTACCAGTAATGTCATCCTGGCCAAGCTTGAGGGTAACAATCCGGCAGGTTCGGTGAAGGACCGGCCCGCCCTCAGTATGATTCAGGAAGCTGAAAAGCGTGGTGACATCAAGCCGGGTGATACGCTGATTGAAGCCACCAGCGGGAACACCGGTATCGCCCTGGCCATGGCGGCGGCCATTAAAGGTTACCGGATGATCCTCATCATGCCGGAGAACATGAGTGAGGAGCGCCGGGCCTCCATGCGGGCCTACGGTGCGGAAATCATCACCGTAACCCGTGAACAAAGCATGGAAGGCGCCCGTGACCTGGCTCAGCTGATGCAGCAGCAAGGCAAGGGTTATGTGCTCGACCAGTTTGCCAACCCGGACAATCCGCTGGCCCACTACCGCACTACCGGCCCGGAAATCTGGGAGCAGACGCAGGGGCGGGTCACTCACTTTGTCAGCTCCATGGGTACGACCGGCACCATCATGGGGGTATCCCGTTACCTGAAGGAGCGTAATCCGGATGTGCAAATCATCGGGCTGCAGCCCCAGGAGGGCGCTTCCATACCCGGAATACGGCGCTGGCCTGCTGAGTACCTGCCGAAGATTTTTGACGCCAGCCGGGTAGATCAGGTGGTGGATGTAGGGCAGCAGGAGGCCGAAGACACCATGCGTGCCCTGGCGCAGCAGGAGGGCATCTTCTGTGGCGTGTCCTCGGGTGGGGCCATCGCGGGTGCCCTGCGTTTGTCCCGGCAGGTTGAAAACGCGGTCATCGTAGCCATTATCTGTGACCGGGGTGACCGTTATCTGTCCACCGGCGTATTCCCTGGCGCCTGAGTGCAGGGCTGAGCACACCTGTTAGTGACGGGCCCACAGGGCCCGTTCGTTTTATCGTACTGGAAGAATCAATGAGCAGAAGACGCAGAAAACCCCTGCCGGCAGAGCCGGTAACCTGCTGTGTGGAACGCCTGGGCCATGATGGCCGCGGTATCGCCCGTCAGGCAGACGGTAAAATCCAGTTTGTTGACGGTGCCTTGCCCGGCGAGGTGGTGTCCGCACGCATGGTCAGCACTCGCAGCAAGTTTGATGAATTGCGTACGGAAACCGTTTTGCAGGCAGCACCAGATCGGGCTACACCGCCTTGTGACCACGCTGACCTGTGCGGGGGTTGCAGTCTTCAGCATATGACCCCTGATGCCCAGATCCGGTTCAAAGAAGCGACCTTGCGGGAGCATTTTGCCCATTTCGGGGGCATAGAACCGGCCCACTGGGAAGCGCCCATGCAGTCGCAGGACCTGGGCTACCGGCGCAAGGCGCGTCTGGGCGTTCGTTTTGTGCAGAAACGTGGTTCGGTGCTGGTGGGGTTTCGTGAAAAACGCGCCCGATACCTGGCCGACATCAATCGCTGTGTCGTGCTGGACCCCAGAGTGGGGGAGAAAATCACGCCGCTACGGACGCTGATTCAGGATCTGGACGCCTACGAGCAGATCGCGCAGGTTGAGGTGGCCAGTGGCGATGAGCAGGTGGTTCTGGTGTTCCGTAACATGGTGCCACTGGGTGAGACAGACATCGAGAAACTGCAAGCCTTCGGTCAGGCCCATGATTTGCATATCTGCCTGCAACCGAAGGGGCCGGATACTGTCCACCAGATCTGGCCAGACACTGATAAGCCCTTGCTCAGCTACGGTTTACCCGAGTTTGATCTGACCATGAAGTTCGAGCCCATGGACTTTACTCAGGTGAATGCGGATATCAACCGTCGTATGATCGTGCAGGCCCTTGAGTGGCTGGACGTGCAGCAGGACGAGCGGGTACTGGACCTGTTCTGCGGGCTCGGCAACTTTACTCTGCCGTTGGCGCGTAAGGCACGCGCAGTGGTGGGTGTGGAGGGGGATGACGCCATGGTGGTACGCGGGCGTCAGAATGCTGAGCTGAACGGCCTGACCAACGTCACCTTCCACGGTGCTGACCTGCATGCAGATTTTACCCAGGCACCCTGGGCGCTGGAAGGTTTCGACAAGATACTGATTGACCCACCCCGTTCCGGCGCCGAGGGGGTTTGTGAATACCTGGCGGCATTCGGCGCCAAGCGTGTGGTGTATGTGTCCTGTAATCCTGCAACCCTGGCCCGGGATGCGGGGGTGCTGGTGAGCCGGGGCTATCGGCTGGTACGTACGGGGGTGATGGACATGTTCCCCCACACGACCCATGTAGAGTCCATGGCTTTGTTTGAGAAGGTTTGAGGTTCCCTGTGGAGCTTCTGGCAAACCTGTGCGAAGCCGTCATGACAAGGCATCGCCGGTAGGTTGTCAGAGGTTTCCTAACCAACTGGAAGCGTTATGGTAAAAGTCCGCGAAGATTACGCAGTGACCCAGGACGGTCAGGTCGATATTGAACAGTGGGTTCAGCAACTCCAGGCCCAAGGGGCGCTGGAAAATGTTGAGCAGTTCCAGCGAGCCTGCGAATTGGCGGCGGACATTGATCGCCAGGCGTTTCGGGAAGACCGGTTGTGGGCGCCAGGCGCCAGCAGCTTCCGCACCGGCGTGGAAATGGTCCAGGTGCTGGTGGAACTGCACCTGGACCAGACCTCTCTGGTGGCGGCCATCCTGTACCGCGCGGTACGGGAGGAGCGGGTATCCCTGGATGTGATTCGTAAGGCCTTTGGCGATGAGGTGGCCGGGCTGATCAATGGTGTGCAGCAAATGGCTGCCATCTCCGCCATTCATCACCCGCTGAAAGGGCATGTGCTGGGGCAGGCCGAAGGCCAGCTGGATAATGTCCGCAAGATGCTGGTCACCATGATTGACGACGTGCGCGTGGCGTTGATCAAACTGGCGGAGCGAACCTGTGCCCTGCGCGCAGTGAAGGATGCGGACGCCAACAAGCGCATGCGGGTTGCCCGGGAGGTCTTTGACATCTATGCCCCTCTGGCTCACCGCCTGGGTATCGGGCATATCAAATGGGAACTTGAGGACCTGTCCTTTCGCTACCTGCATGCCACAGCCTACAAAAAGATTGCCAAACTGCTGGATGAGAAACGTCTCGACCGCGATCAGTACATCAAACGGGTACTGACGATCCTGCAGGATGCCCTCAGTGATGCAGGTATCAAGGCCGATCTTACCGGGCGCGCCAAGCACATCTACAGTATCTGGCGCAAAATGCGCCGCAAGGGCATCGACTTCTCACAGGTCTACGATGTCAGAGCCGTGCGTATCCTGGTGCCTGAAGTAAGGGACTGCTATGCCGCCCTGGGCATTGTGCATGGCATCTGGCGCCACATCCCTCATGAGTTTGACGACTACATCGCCAACCCCAAGGAAAACGGATACCAGTCCCTGCACACAGCGGTGATTGGTCCTGAGGGTAAGGTGATGGAGGTGCAGATCCGAACCCACAAAATGCATGAGGAAGCGGAGCTGGGGGTGTGCGCTCACTGGCTTTATAAAGGCACGGATCGTGGCAAGAAAGCAGTGGGTTACGAGGCCAAGATAAACTGGCTGCGGCAGGTGCTGGAGTGGCAGGAGGAGCTTGGCGACATTTCCGGTCTGGCCGACCACCTGCATGCCGATGTGACCTCTGACCGCGTGTACGTATTTACGCCTGATGGCCATGTGGTGGATTTGCCCCAGGGCGCCACGCCCGTTGATTTTGCCTACCGGGTGCATACGGAAGTGGGGCACGCCTGCCGTGGCGCCAAGCTTAACGGTCGTATTGTGCCCCTGACCTACCCCCTTAAAACCGGGGATCAGGTGTTTATCCTTACCTCTAACAACCCGGCGCCAAGTCGTGACTGGCTCAACCCCAGTCTGGGCTATATCCAGACCTCCCGCGCCCGGGCCAAAGTGGCGCAATGGTTCAAAATGCAGGACCGCGACCGCAACATTGCTGATGGTCGCGCCATTCTGGAGGACGAATTCCGCCGCCTGTCCATCTATGACGTGGACCTGGACGAACTTGCGCAGAAGGTCAACCTGAAGGCCGCTGATGACATGTTTGCCGCCGTCGGGGCGGGGGATCTGCGGCCAACGCATGTGGCCAATGTGGCGCAGGAGATGCTGGAGCCCAAGTCCAAACAATTGGACCTCAAGCTGAATCCGGCCCGTCGCAAGCGGGACTATGACAGTGAGTCGGATGTGCGTATTCAGGGCGTGGGTAAACTCATGACCCACATCGCCAAATGCTGTAAACCGCTGCCGGGGGACCCCATCGGCGGTTACATTACCGTCGGTCGCGGCGTGACGGTGCACCGGCAGGACTGCCTCACCTTCCTGCATCAGCAGGAATATGAGCCCAACCGTATTATCGAGGTCAGTTGGGGAGGCAAGCCCGAGGCGGTCTACCCGGTGGACATTGAAATTCAGGCCTATGACCGTTCGGGTCTGCTGCGGGATATCACCTCCCTGTTGGCGACATCCAAGTCCAACGTGTTGGCACTAAATACCCGCACCAATATGGATGACAACACCGCCATGATGGTGGTCACCCTGGAAATTTCCAGCCTGGAGCAGCTGGCCAGGTTGCTGGCGCAGATCCGCAACCTTCCCAACATCATTGACGTAAGACGCAAGCGGACCTGAGTTATGGCCTATACCCTGGATGATCTGACATACCTCATGGCCCGCCTGCGGGACCCTTCCATCGGCTGCCCCTGGGACGTCAAACAGACCTTCCGCAGTATTGTTCCTCATACCCTGGAAGAAGCCCATGAGGTGGCGGACGCTATTGAACGAGATGACATGCCCCACTTGAAGGACGAGTTGGGCGACCTGCTGTTCCAGGTGATTTTCTATGCCCAGATGGGCAAGGAAGCAGGGCATTTTGACCTTGAATCCATCGTCGACAATCTGGTTGCCAAGCTGATTCGACGCCATCCCCATGTTTTTCCGCAAGGCACGTTGGATAGTCAGATTGACCCTGATAACCGACCGGATGAGGCCAGCATCAAGACGGCCTGGGAGCGCATCAAGGCAGAGGAGCGGGGGCAGCAGACAGAGCCAGAGGCTGTGGCCAGTAAACTGGACGGCATAGCCGCCAGTCTGCCCGCCCTGGCGCGGGCGGAAAAACTGCAACGCCGTGCGGCTCACTATGGTTTTGACTGGCCCGACATTAACCCGGTGTTTGACAAACTGCACGAGGAAATCGACGAGCTCAAGGAAGCCTGGCAGCAGGTACAGGAAAACCCGGCGGATCGGGATGCCCTGGAGGATGAGCTGGGGGATGTGATGTTTGTATGCGTTAACCTGGCCCGGTTTCTGAAAGTGAATCCGGAGCAGGCTCTGCGCCGCACCAACCGCAAGTTCGAGCGTCGTTTCCGGGCCATTGAACAGGCGCTGGCGACAGAGGGGCGGGCGATGGAAAATGAGACACTGGAGACGCTGGATGCCATCTGGCAATCGGTGAAAGGCATTGAAAAAGATCCGTACAATCCGTAACGAATCCCCGGATGCGAAGACGGTGGTTTGGGCTAAACTGCACCAATAGGGAGCGATTTTGACCTTGTCGTAGTGGGGTATGGGACCATGAAAATAAAAGATCTTGTCAAATACTGGGATAAGCACGCCCGAGGGCGCCTTACCCGCGACGCTTATTTCGTAGCGCTGAGTCAGGCACACCACAATCGGCTGGAACAGCTGGCGGAACTCTACCCGCTGAAAACGCCTCAGGATCTGTTACGGGACCTGGTGTCATCGGCGCTGGACGAGCTGGAAACCAGCTTCCCCTATGTGCAGGGACAGAAGGTGGTGGCTTATGACGAGGACGGGTATGAAATCTATGAGGACGAGGGCCTGACGCCCCGGTTTGTAAGCCTCAGTCAGAAACATATCCAGCGTATCAAAGCCCGACAGATTGAGTCAGCCGCCTGACATCAGGCCTTGCCACGCCAGGCACTACTTCCGGCATTACGTCAGGCACCGCGTTAGACACAACAGGACAGCCAACGGCTGTCCTGTTGTGTTGTGTCCGTCAGGACTTTCCTTCCAACCGATCTTTTACTGCCCGCTCCCGCAGCAGGTCATCCAGTGCCGCTGACACCATGTCGTTAAGAATGTCTGACTCTGACCGGTCCGGGTAGAGTTCGGCGAGGGCCGCGATACGGGCGGCATCCTCAAGCGGCAGACGCAGGTTGTACTCCTGCGGACGCTCGACCGCCTCCTTCTGCTTGTTCCAGTGCTTTGGTAAATCTCTGACTTTCATCCAATACTCCTTGCGACCACGGTGCTTAATGGTTATTAGTATCAGTACAAGTTTGCGCAAACGTCAAACGAAAAGGAAACCACCGTGACTGAACTGCACCCCCATTTGCGAGACAATGTCCGGTTGTTGGGCGAGTTACTGGGAGAAAGTATCCGCCATGCGCCCGGTGAAGACTGCTACAACCTGATCGAGGAGATCCGCGCCGCTGCCAAGGCTGATCGCCGTAAGGAGAGTGATGCCGGGCAGCGTTTGCTGACCCTGCTGCGCACCCTGGATGATGATCAGTTGTTGCCGGTTACCCGCGCGTTTAATCAGTTTCTCAATCTGGCCAACCTGGCGGAACAGTACCATGGGGTGCGCCGCAATCAGGGCCACGCCTCGGACCTTATCGTTGAATCCCTCAGTGATGTGTTCGAACGCCTGCTGCAGCAGGGTGTCAGCAAGGAAAAGCTCCATCATACCGTCGCTAATCTGGGTATTGAGTTTGTCCTTACGGCCCATCCGACGGAAGTGACCCGTCGCACGCTGATTCTCAAGTACGATGAAATTTCCCATTGCCTCGGGCAGCTTGATCATGAGGATCTGCTCCCGGCGGAGCGCGATGAGATTCACAACCGACTGCAGCAGCTGATTACCGAGGCCTGGCACACCGACGAAATCCGTCACGAACGGCCCACCGCAGTGGACGAGGCCAAGTGGGGGTTTGCGGTTATCGAGAACAGTCTCTGGCAGGCGCTGCCGCGGTTTCTGCGCAGCCTTGATCAGGCCCTGATACAGGCCACTGGCGAGGGGCTTCCGCTCCACGCCACCCCGCTGCGCATTGCCTCCTGGATGGGCGGGGACCGCGATGGTAACCCCAATGTGACCCACCAGGTCAGCCAGCGGGTGTTTCTGCTCAGCCGCTGGATGGCGGCGGATCTGTTCCTGCGGGATGTGCAAGTGTTGCGAGCCGAGCTGTCCATGTGGCAGGCAGACGACGCCCTGCGGGCGGCCGCTGGCGATGCCCGTGAGCCTTACCGGGCGGTGCTGGGTCAGTTGCGTGACCACCTGCAGAAAACCCGCGATTGGGCCGAGGCCAGCATGAACGGTGAGGCTGCCGATGCCACGGATATCCTTTTTGAGAATGAAGACCTTATCGCCCCCCTGCAGCTGTGTTACGACTCCCTGTTACATTGCGGCCTAAGTGGTATTGCCAACGGGTTGCTGCTGGACACCCTGCGGCGGGCCTACAGCTTTGGCTTGCCGCTGCTGAAACTGGATATCCGCCAGGAGGCCGCCCGTCACGCTGAAGCGGTGGGTGAGATTGTGGCAGCCCTCGGCCTGGGCGATTACCTGAGCTGGTCTGAGGACGAGCGTCAGCGTTTCCTGATCACCGAGCTATCCAACCGGCGCCCGCTGATTCCCCGTGATTTTGAGCCTTCAGACAATGTTCGTGAGGTGCTGGCCACCTGTCGCGTGGTGGCCGGGCAGACGCCAGAAGGGCTCGGGTCCTACGTCATCTCCATGGCCAGCACGCCATCGGATGTCCTGAACGTGATCCTGCTGTTGCGGGAATCCGGCATGCGACACCCCATGCGGGTGGTGCCGTTGTTTGAAACCCTGGCGGACCTTGAGGGTGCACCGGATGCCATGCGTGCGCTTTATGACATTGACTGGTACCGAAACTACTGCGCCTGCCATCAGGAGGTGATGATCGGCTACTCGGATTCCGCCAAGGATGCAGGGCAGATGATGGCCGCCTGGGCCCAGTATCAGGCTCAGGAGGCCCTGACCGAGGTGGCCAGCCAGAGCGGTATTCATCTGACCCTGTTCCATGGTCGTGGTGGTACCGTGGGTCGTGGCGGCGGGCCTGCTAACCGGGCAATCCTGTCTCAGCCCCCAGGCTCGGTCAACGGGACTTTCCGTATCACCGAGCAGGGCGAGATGATCCGCTTCAAATTTGGCTTGCCCCGCCTGGCGGAGCAAAGCCTGACCCTCTACACCAGTGCTGTGGTGGAGGCGACCCTGTCGCCCCCGCCGGCCCCCAGGCCGCAGTGGCGCGAGATGATGAATAGCCTCAGCCGCCGGGCGCTGGCGGCCTACCGGGACGTGGTCAGAGAACACCCGGATTTTGTCACCTATTTCCGCCAGGCGACACCGGAACAGGCATTGGGTAAGCTCGCCTTGGGGAGCCGGCCAGCCAAACGTAAGGCCTCCGGCGGCGTTGAGAGTCTGCGGGCGATTCCGTGGATTTTTGCCTGGACACAGATGCGCCTCATGCTACCCAGCTGGTTGGGCAGTGACGTGGCACTCGAAGAGGCCGCCGAGCAGGGTCAGTTCCCTTTGATGCGGGAGATGATGGCTCAGTGGCCTTTCTTTCGGACCTATGTCGATATGTTGGAAATGGTACTGGCCAAGGCCGATCTGCGCATCGCCAGTTACTATGACAGCACCCTGGTGGAGCCACAGTACCAACCTTTGGGCGAGGCTTTGCGGGCACGGCTGGCGGGATGTATCCGCCACCTGAATGAACTCAAACAGCAGGACCGGTTGTTGCGGGATGAACCCGTGTTCGCCCATTCCATGCGGGTGCGCAACCCCTACACTGACCCCTTGCACTACCTGCAGGCGGAACTGCTGCGGCGGGATCGTGAGGCGGAGGGTACCGGCCAAGTGCAGGAGCTTGTGGAGCGGGCGCTGAAGGTTACAATGGCAGGTATAGCCGCCGGTATGCGCAATACCGGTTAGACAGCAGGAGAGAGTGTGTGGCCGCAGCCAGACTGGAGCAGTACCTTAGGCAAAAGGGCATCAGCTACGAGCCCGTTTCTCATCCCCGGGCGCCGACGCTTGAGCAGGCCGTTGCTCTGGCAGAGCTACCACTGGCCGAGACGGTTCAGTGCACGCTACTGATTGACACCAAAGGAACGGTGATGCTGCTTCATCTGTTGAGCAGCACGCCGGACCTGGCACGGGTTCAGCAGCTCACCGGGCGGCGCTTGCAGCCGTTGGTTATGGCGCAGGCCGATAGGCTGTTTGATGACTGCGATCCGGGTTGCTACCCCCCTGTGGGCAATGCCTATGATATTTCGGTGATCATGGATGAAGCGGTAGAGCAGTTGCCCTCGGTGGTGATCTGCTCTGGTGCAGCCGGCTTTCTGTTGCGTCTGGATGGGCGCCAGTTCCGGCTGGCCCAGGCGGGTTGCCGCAAGGGCAAGATAGTGGCCACCCAGGCGTCACCTTTCTCTGCGGCGGGCACGCCTGGGTTGAGCCTTGATGAGGTCGCGGCCCGCCTGGAAAAACTGTACAAGTTGCCGCCCATGCCTGCCCTGGCGCTGAAGGTGCTGAAACTGACCTCAGACCCGGAAGCCAGCGCCCATGACCTGGGGGCACTGATTGAGCTGGACCCCAGCCTGGCGGCCCAGATCATGCGCTATGCGCGCTCAGCCCTGTTCCAGTATCAGGGGCAGGTCAATACGGTTCAGGAAGCGGTGACCCGGGTACTTGGTTTTGACCGGGTTGCCCACGTGGCCATGGGTATTGCTGCTGTCAAGGCCTTTACCGTGCCCCGCAAAGGCATGCTGGGTATGGATACCTTCTGGCGTCATTCCCTTTACTGCGCCTTTACCAGCCAGGAAATTGCCCGCCAGACTGGGCATGACTCGGGGCTGGCTTATCTCTGCGGCTTGCTGCACAACTTTGGCCTGCTGCTGGTGGGCCATCTGTTCCCGGAAGAGTTTGCCGAGCTGAACCGGTTGCGGGAAGCCTCCCCGGAGGTGAGTCTGGCGACCCTTGAACGGCAGGTCTTTGGCAGCGGTCAGGACGATCTGCTGGCCGTGGGGCACGGTGTCATTGGTGGCATTTTGCATCGTCTGTGGCAGTTGCCAGAGCCGGTGGTGCGCGCGGCGGGCCTGCATCAGGCTGCAGGTCAGCAGAGCGAGAACGCTGATTACGTGAGCATTGTCAGGCTGGCTAACGCCTTGCTTAAGCAACGGGGCATTGGCGACGAGTTTGATGACGAGTCACCTGCGCCCTGGCTGGCGGAACTGGCACTGGATGACAACAAGCTGGAGCTGATTCAGCAGGCGCTGGAGCGCGCCGCAGTGGACCTGGATCAACTGGCCCAGGCCATGGCAGCCTGAGCCGGGTAGCACCCTAAGACTGAAGTACCCTTTTGCTGGCGTGGCTGAGTACGTATAATGCCGGATCTTTGTGGATTCCGTGCCCCTACATACCCCGGCAATACGGTCTTCCTGAAAGCGAGTCGTCCTCAGGTACCACGCTTTCCGACAGATTTTCAGTGTTAATCAGGAGTTATCCAGTATGCGAGTTATTTTGTTAGGTGCACCCGGTGCGGGCAAGGGAACCCAGGCCCAGTTCATCACCGAGAAGTTTTCGATCCCGCAGATTTCCACGGGTGACATGCTGCGTGCCGCCGTAAAGGCAGAAAGCCCGCTGGGTCTTCAGGTCAAGGAAGTCATGACGACGGGCGGCTTGGTGTCAGATGACATCATCATTCAACTGATTGAAGAGCGCATCCAGCAGCCTGACTGTGTTAACGGCTTCCTGCTCGACGGTTTCCCCCGCACCATCCCCCAGGCTGAAGCACTCAAGGCTCAGGGTATCGCCATTGATTACGTTGTTGAGATCGCAGTGGCTGATGAGGAAATCATCCACCGCCTGTCCGGTCGCCGTGTGCACGAAGGCAGTGGTCGCACTTACCATGTCAAATACGACCCACCCAAGGTTGAAGGCAAGGACGATGTTACCGGCGAGCCGCTGATCCAGCGTACCGATGATCAGGAAGAGACCATTCGCAAGCGTCTGGATATCTATCACTCCCAGACGGCGCCGCTGATCAACTTCTACCAGGACTGGGCTCAGCAGGCTGCCAGCGAAGCACCCCGTTACGTGCGGGTTGAAGGCATCGGTTCGCTGGATGATATCCGCGAACGCATTCTGAACCAACTCTCCTGAGACTGACGGTGCCGGGAGGAGCAACGCTCGTCCCGGTGCCTGCCAATCATGAAACTACTTGCCCTTGATACGTCATCTGAAGGCTGTTCCGCGGCATTGCTGATGGACGGTCAGCTGACCGATCGCTTTGAGCTTGCCCCGCGGGGCCACACCCGCCTGCTGCTGCCGATGATCAGATCGCTACTGGCAGAGCAGGGGCTGGCGGCAACTGATCTGGATGCCCTGGCCTTTGCCCGTGGCCCTGGTTCCTTTACGGGCCTGCGTATCGCAACCGGCGTGGTGCAGGGCCTGGCGTATGGGCTTGGCTGTCCGGTGGTGCCTGTGTCGTCATTGGCGGCCGTTGCATTGCAGGCGGTGCGTGGTGGCTACTGTGCTGATGGTGCCCGGGTGGCGGTCGCTTTTGATGCCCGGATGGATGAGGTGTACCTGGGGTGCTACCGGCTTGTGGGAGGCATGCCACAGGCGCTGGCCGCGGAGCGGGTGTGCCCGCCGGGTCACGTCAGCCTGCCTGAAGATGGTGACTGGTTTGGTGCCGGTAGTGGATGGCAGTTCCTGGCGTCGATGCCGGCTAACGTGCGCGAGCGTGTGACGGTTGCCGGGCAGAACCTGCAGCCAAGAGCGGCTGAGGTGGCATTGCTGGCGGCAGTAGCCTATCAGGCTGGTGAGACGGTCCCCGCGGCAGAGGCACAGCCTGTGTACCTGAGGGATGAAGTGGCCTGGAAAAAACTGCCTGGGCGTTGAGCTGATCACTAAATGATCGCGTACCACTTTTCAACTGGCATGACAGGGGCCATACTGTCAGCTGAAAGTCGTTAACCCAGAGATCAGCCCATGATTGGCGGACTACCTACCAACAATGAACTCCAGCTCCGCAACGAGCAGACCCGCTCGCCGCAACGGGGTGCTGCTGCACAGCAAGAGCAGCCGCAGCAGCGAGAGGATGTTGGCGGACGTCGCGATACCATCCAGGACCCGGCAGCGTTTGAACGTCGGGTTGAGGCGCGGCGGGCGGCTGAGGATGCACGGCTGGAGCAGTTTCGCGCCGACGAACTCCCGCTGCAGAATAGCCGCGCCCTGCAAGCCTTCACTGCCGTGGCAGGCCAGCGTAATGACGACGACGCTGAACTCGCCGGTATCTCCATTCGCGTTTGATGCCTGCCCCTTTTATCCAGGCGCACCCAGCGTCTACTCTGACGCATCACACCACTATGCCTGATTCAAAACCTCTAGCCCTGGCGGTCGCCTATAGCGACAGCCTGTTACAAGCCCGTGCCAGCCAGTTGGCAGCAAGTCTCGAGTTGCCCCTGGTGGGTCAGCTAACGGACGTCCGGCAAGCCGCCAGCCTGGCTGATGTGTTGTTGTATCTGAGTCTTGATGGTCTGGCTTTGCAGATGACAGGAAAAGGCGCGCCGGGACCGGTACGGGCGGAGTTTGTTCACGGCAAGGCAGGTTACCGGCGTGAGCACGGTGGGGGTACTGGGCAGTTGGTGGCCAAGGCGGTTGGGCTGCAGAAAACCCGGCGCCAGTTGACTCTGCTGGATGCCACCGCAGGTCTGGGGCAGGATGCGTTTGTGTTGGCGGGTCTGGGCTGTGTTGTCACGTTGGTGGAACGTGCCCCGGTCATCCATGCGCTGTTACAGGATGGTTTGCAGCGCGCCGCCCTGGTGACCGAGCTGGCACCCTTGTTGAACCGTATGACCCTGCTGCCACCTGCCGACGCTATTGCCTATCTGAATGCCGCTGAGGGGCCGGTAGCGGATGTTATTCACCTCGACCCCATGTTCCCTCATCGGGACAAATCGGCGCTGGTGAAAAAGGAAATGCGGGTATTTCGGGATCTGGTAGGCGAAGACCTTGACGCGCCTGCATTGCTGGCCGCGGCCCTGCGCTGCGCCCGCTTCCGGGTGGTGGTGAAGCGGCCACGCAAGGCCCCGGTCGTGGAGGGCATGGCGCCCACCATGGCCATAGAGGGCAAGAGCAGCCGCTATGATGTCTATGCGCTGCACGCTCTGCCTGCCGGGTAAAAGACCCTCAGGCAGAGGCCTTACAGCGGCGTCGCCTCATGACTCCAGCATGGTTACCTGGCGGATAGCCTGGCGCAGGGCCGGGCTCAGCACCAGCCGGGCGTCTTCCGCAACCTCTTCCAGGCTCTCGGTGTAGCAGAGGCGATCGGCGTCATCCGGTATCAGAATCTGATTGGCGCGCAGGTTGGAAATGAAGTTGCGGAACAGGGATTTGTCAAAGAATTCCGGCGCATTCAGGCCAAACAGAATGGACATGCGTTCGGCCATTAACGTGCTCTGTTCTTCCAGCTCCTGGGCGGTAACGCTGCCACTGCCATTCTTGCGCAGGGTGGCGATCACGATGTAGTAACGCTCCAGCATCTGTATCACACAGTGGGAAAGGGTGCGCAGTTGCAACGCCACCTCGGTACCGTCTTCCGGGCGGCAGATGCGGCCATCGGTAGCCCGCAGCAGGCCACGCTCAATCAGTATGTCGATCCAGTGATCGATGACGCCCCCCAGCTCATCCTCCTCATACTGCAGGAACAGCTCTGAACGAATATAGGGGTAAATGACCGCGGTCAGACTGGTTACCTTTTCCCGCGCAAGGCTTTCATTGTTCTCGAACAGGCAGGCAATGATGGCTGGCAGCGCAAACAGGTGCTGGATATTGTTGCGGTAGTAGGTCATCAGGGTGGCATTGTTGCCTTCCAGGGTGATGATATCCCCCAGCTTCTGGTGATAGCGGGAGGTGAAGCCCATCTGTTCACAATAGGCGACCCAGTCTTTGCCACTGCCCTCGGGAAAGGTCACGTTGTTGGTGTAGGGGTAAGCCCGCAACAGCGCCATAAACTCATCCGTGAAGCGCACCAGAACGCGTTCATCCATTGCCAGACGCTCGGTGGAAAGCAGAATGGTGGCCACCATGTTGATGGGGTTGACGGCAACGGCCGAGTTGATTGCTGTGGCCACCCGGTTGGAGAGCTCCTCAACGGTCGCGGGCAGCCACTCTGGACGGTATTCCTCGTTATAGTTTTCTTCGCGCCAACCGGGCCGGGTGTCATCCAGCACATCGTTGAGGGTAATGGGGCTGCCGAAGTTAACCGATACCCTGCCAAAGGAATTGCGAAGGTTTTTCAAAGACTTGGCAAGGGAGAAGATGTTTTCTTTCTGTTTTTTCTTGCCCCGCAGCTCCCCCAGGTAAGAGCGAGCTTCGATGACCTTCTCATACCCAACATACACAGGCACGAACACAATGGGTTTGCGGTGATCACGCAGGTAGCTGCGCACGGTCATGGACAGCATGCCGGGGCGCGGTTGCAACATCCGCCCGGTGCGGCTGCGGCCCCCTTCCACAAAATACTCCACCGAGTAACCTCGGGAAAACATCACATGCATGTACTCGTTGAATACGGTGGCGTACAGCGGGTTGTCACGGAAGCTGCGGCGCATGAAGAAAGCGCCACCGCGCCGCAGGATAGGCCCCACCACAGGCATGTTGAGATTGATGCCAGCGGCAATGTGGGGCGGCATGATGCCGTTCTTGTAGAGGACGTAGGACAGCAGCAGATAATCGATATGGGAACGGTGGCAGGGGACATAGACCACGGCGTTTTTACTGGCGATGTCCTGGGGGATTTCAATATTGTTAACGGCGACGCCGTTGTAGATGCGGTTCCACAGCCAGGTCAGCAGTACATCGAGAAAACGGATGGTGACCATGGACATGCTGGCGGCGATCTCGTCAGCGTACTTCCAGGCTTTGTCTCTGACTTTGGCTTCCGGCAGGTTTTCCCGTTCAACGGTCTCTTTGATGGCCTGACGCACCGCGGTGGTTCTTACCAGGCTGTCAACCAGCGTCCGGCGGTGTGAAAGGTCAGGTCCAAGCACCGCCTGGCGGACCCGGCGGAAATGGGTTCGCAGGATGCGGGCCAGCTTGCGGGTGGCCTTTTCATCGTTGTCCCGGTACTCGTCGATTACCTGCTTCAGGGACACCGGCTTGCTGAACTGCACGAACGTGCTGCGGCCATGCACGACGATCCGGAAGAATTTGAGCAGGCGCCCAGCCACTGACCAGGTATCCGCCAGCATGAGTTTCAGCAGGGATTTTTCTTTGTCAGGCGCGCGCCCCCAGAAAATCGATACGGGTACAATCTGTACGTCCAGTTCGGGGTCTGCCAGGCCAAGCTCAACCAGTTGCCGGAGTCTCGGCGTCAGCGCCGGGGTATGGCGACGTCGAAAGAGACCGCCCGCGCGCTCGTACAGAAAGAAAAATGAACGCCTCAGGCCCCGGTCGGCAGGCATGGTGGCTTGCGCGGAGGGCAGGCCTGCCCGCAGTACCTCTTGTTCCAGTACCAGGCGGCTGGACAGGGAACTGTATTGCAGCACGTAACATACGGGTTTATCCGGGTCCAGCTCCAGTTGCTCCTTGCTGGCACCCAGTACATCAGTCCTTACCCACAGGAACAGCAGCTTGCGCAGCAGGGTGAACAGCAGGTCACTAAGGCCTGGAATGAAACGCATGCCCTTCAATCTCCTAATCATAGAGTGGCGCTAAGTTTACTTGTTCGCCGCCAGCCAGCAAAGGCGAGCGCTAAAAAACTGCCAAGCCGGGCCGCATTCAGTGGCCACAGGTCGATAGCCTGCTAGTGTAGCTGTCCGGGCGCAGAGATACAGGTGTAGAGGGGACAGATCCTTGTGGGTGTTTTTCTCCACCCGGCTTGCGTGCAGATGGCATCCATAGGGTAAAATTCACGCCTTCGGGTCTGGCCAGGGGGAAGGGTTTGCAACAACCACAGGTGTTGATTTTTGATTCCGGCGTTGGCGGGCTGAGTGTAGCCCAGTGCGTGCATCAGCGCCTGCCGGCCTGTGCCCTGCATTACCTGGCGGACAACGCCTTCTTTCCCTATGGTGAGCAGCCGGAAGACCTGCTTATTGAACGCTGTGTCAGGCTGATTCAAAAGTATCTGCAGCGCCACACCATTGACTTGGTGGTTATTGCCTGCAACACCGCCAGCACCGTTGTGCTGCCGCATCTCCGGGCCGCCATTAGCCAACCGGTGGTGGGGGTGGTGCCTGCCATCAAACCGGCTGCTGCCCTCAGTCGTAACCGCAGGATTGGCCTGTTGGCCACCCCGGCGACCGTCAGGCGCCCCTATCTTGAGCAACTGATTGGGGACTTTGCCAGTGATTGTGAGATCACCCGGGTGGGTGAGCCTGTGCTGGTGCGCTGGATTGAAGAGTGGGTGGCAGGCAAGTCGCTGCCGGAGCAAGAGCTGGCATTACTGTTGCGGCCCTTTGGGGCAGCGGATGTTGATACGGTGGTGCTGGGCTGTACCCATTATCCGCTCATTACAGAAGCGCTGCAGCGGGCCTGCCCCAGTGTCAGTGACTGGGTGGACTCGGGCGAAGCCATCGCCCGTCGTACGGCCGACCTGCTGGGCCCGGCGGCGTCAGCACCTGTGGCCCCGGCTTCGGTGCAGGCCCATTTCACCGGGCCGTTGCCAGCCGCCCTGGGGGCGTTTATGGCCCGCATCGGGCTGCCGCCGGTGGCTTTGTCCAGTGATACCCCCGAGGCCTGCTGAGGGTTCTTGCTGGCTCAGGCCACCCGGGTCAGCTTTAGCATGGCCAGGAACTCCAACCAGGGCAGCGCGCCGCGGTGGCAGCAGTAGGTTTTGGTTGTCTCACCCCGGAAGCGCGATTTGGTGAACTCCAGCCCTTTGAAATTGTAAAGGAAAGTGCCCCGTTCATAGACCAGCTGCAGGCTGCGTTTCAGCAGTCGGGCCTCCTGGGCTTCAGGGGCCGGATCCAGTGACAGGGGAATGAAACCCAGGTCCAGTGCGGGCACGCCTTCGGCTTTGAACACGTCCATGGCGTGGGTCATCAGCGTGTAGAAGATACCCTGTTTGAAATCCGCGTTGGCGCGGGAAATATTGGGCACATAACTGATGATCTGATTATTGGCGTAAATGGGGTCGAAGTAGATAAAGCCAACGGCCCTGCCATCCTGATACGCATAGAAGTGCCGCTCGTTCTCCCGATAGGACATGTCCATCGGGCGAATCATGAAGCGGATTTCCTGGCGCTTGCATTTGCGGGTTTTTATCCAGGCTTCAGAAATGTCCCGGGTATGGTCATCGCTGAAGCGCTCCTTGACGGTGATGCCCCGCTTTTCGGCCTGATTGATGGCTGTGCGCAGGATCTGTTTTTTCTTGCCGGTCAGATTCCAGCTGGCCAGATCCACCCGGCACTCTTTGCCCACCTCTGTACCGAAAAAGCCGAACTTGCGATGCAGGATATCCACCACCGGACGGGATACCTGGATATAGCAGGTATTGGGAAAGCGCTGATGGTAGGCGGTCAGGATGTGTTCAAAATAATCGGGTGCGGTTATCGGATCCGCCAGCACAAAGTTGATGCCCCACTTGCGCATATACCCCATGTAGCCCACTCCCGGCAGGTCAAAGTACTCCATGTCGGGTTGCAGACTGGAGAACGACTGGGAGTGGCTGCCATATTGCTTCAGGTAATTGACGCGCTCGGCGAAGGTCAGGCGGCCCTCGCCCAGCCTACCCGCGGTATCCAGGGTAAGAATGGACTGGTTCATGATAGCTCCCTTGCTTGTTCGTCCAGGCCCTTAATGGGCCTTGTTATTGTTGTTGGGCTTTTGGGCCCTGCTGTTTGGTCAGGGCCAGGAGAAGGTCAGGATGGCTTCTGGCCGAGGATGGACCAGTAGCAGTTCATGTTCAGCAGCTTGAAGTGTTTTTTGGCGCGAACCTGAAGCCCCAGGCGCTGCATGTGCTCGGGATAGTTGTAGATTTTGTGGAATGAATTATTGGCGAGCAGCCAGAAGAAAAAGACGGCCAGATACCAGTAGGTCTTCTTGAAGGTGCGGGCGAGAATATTGCCTGTGGGGTAACAGAAATCACCCACCACAATCCGGCCTGCGGGTTTGCCGAGCTTGATCAGGTGCTCAAGCACCTTAACCATGGTGTCCTCGTCAAACACGTTGAGGAAAAAATTGGCCACCACCATATCGTACTGCTCAAACTCATCCACCTTCATGATGTCGCTATGCAGCTGGCGTATGCTGAGCTGGGGCGCTTCCCGCTGCTGGGCTTCGGAGAACTTGCGCAGCATGGTTTCAGACAGGTCCACTACGGTCACCTCAGCGCCAAGCTCCGCGGCGCGTATGGCATCGCGACCATGGCCCACGCCGGCAAACAGGATGCGGGTGCCGGGCTGAATGGTTTCTACATCCAGCATGGCGGTTTTGCAGTGATGGATACTCTTGCCGCTGTAGAGATTGCTGAGGAAGTCGTATACAGGACCAACGATACGGTACTTGTCGCTCATAATTCACTGCCTGTGCCAGGGGGGACAGTAGCCTGTTGATGGCGAGGCGCTGCCCGGTTGTTCTTGTCATTTTCGGACAGCTTAGGAAACCTGTAGGGTAAAAAATGTGCAGTGGACCGCATTTCTGGATACATAACGTTACTTGCTGAAACGCTTTGCTAACCCTGTCATAAAGTTTAATAGGATTGTTTTACAATCTGTATGGCCCCGTTAGACTGCTGCCGTCATCCGGCGACGATCCAGCAGTTGCTGGCTGATGATGTCTGCCGGCAGGGGGCGGCCGTAGAAAAAGCCTTGCACCTGGTGGCACCCCAGTTGCCGCAGGTAGGCCAGTTGAGCGTCGGTTTCCACACCTTCCGCCACGATGTCCAGCTTCAGGCCGTGGGCCATGGCAATGATGGCGTTGACGATACAGGCGCCGTCATCACCCTGGCGAATGCCTCTTACGAAGGACTGGTCCACTTTCAGCGTGTGAATAGGCAGGCGGTGCAGGTAGTTGAGGGACGAATAGCCGGTGCCGAAGTCATCGATGGCAATTCTGACCCCGTGGGCTGATAGCTCGAGCAGTTTGCGGCTGATCTGCTCCAGATCACTCATGATCACGTTTTCGGTGATTTCGATTTCCAGGTGCTTCGCCGGGAAGCGGTGTCGTTCCAGCTGGCGCATCAGATCCTGCACAAAGCGTGGGTGTTCCACTTGCATGGGCGAGAGGTTCACCGCCAGGCGCAGATTGCCATGGCCTTCTGCCAGCCAGACGTTCATCTGCTTGCAGGCAATGGCCAGCACTTTTTCACTCAACTCGGCGATCAGCCGGGTTTCCTCTGCCACTTGCAGGAACTCGCCCGGGAACAGCAGGCCGCGCTCAGGGTGTTGCCAGCGGACCAGTGCCTCAAGACCCACCACCTCGCCGGTAAGGGCGGATACCTGGGGCTGGTAGTGAACCACCAGCTCATCCCGCTCCAGCGCCTGGCGCAGATCCCGTTCCAGGCTCAGCCGATTGGCGGTGTCCGTACTCATGCTGTCGGTGAAGAAACTGTAGCCGTCCTTGCCCCTGGCTTTAACATGGTACATGGCAATATCGGCATTCTGGATCAGTTGATCCAGGCTTTGCCCGCCACCGGGATACAGTGCGATACCGATGCTGACGCCGACAAACACTTCGTGTTCGCCCAACTGGAAGGGGGGCTTGAGGGCTTTGATCAGCTTCTTGGCAATCAGCTTGGCATCGTCGCTGCCGTTGATGGCGGGGAGTAACAGGGTAAACTCATCGCCGCCAAAGCGAGACAGGGTGTCGCCACGGCGCAGGCAGCTCTCCAGGCGCTGAGTGACCGCCTGCAGCAGCTGGTCGCCCATGGCGTGGCCAAGGGTGTCATTGACCAGCTTGAAGCGGTCCAGGTCCAGAAACATCACGGCCAACTGCTGTTTGTTGCGGCGAGCCTGGGCGATGGCAAGGTTGAGGCGGTCCCGGAACAGGGAGCGGTTGGGCAGCCGGGTCAACAAATCATGATAGGCCTGGAAGTTGATAAAAGCCTCGGCCTCTTTGCGTTCAGTCACATCACGGGCGGTCCCGTAAAAACGTGCCCGTGAATAGCTGCTGTGACGGCTGCCACCCGGCAGGAAGCTCCAGTTATCGTGATCGATGGGAAAGGCTGTGATTTCAAAGTGCCGGTTGGCGCGGCGGCTGCCCCGGGTTTTCAGCCGTACCTCGAAGGTTCTGGGGTTATCGGCGCTGATGCCGGGGTCTTTCAGTACATAGGAGCTGCGGTTGGCGTCCTGCTCGTCAACAATGTCGCGAAAGTGGCGGCCGATAACCTCGTCTGCCCGGTAGCCCAGCATGCTTTCAACCTTGCTATTGACGAAGCACAGGTGGCCGTCTTCATCCAGCATGAACACGATATCCGGGGAGCTGTTGACGATATAGCGATGCAGCTCCTCAGACTTCTGCAGGCGGTACTGGACGTCTGCATGGGACTTTTCCAGGAAACGCTTGTTGAGTACGTTGTGGACGGTGGTCAGCAGCTCGTCAGGATCAAAAGGCTTTTTGATATAGTCCTGGGCACCCCGTCGCAAGGCGCGGCTGACGGTGCCGAATGATGCTTCGCCACTGACCACAATCACCGCGCTGTCATGGTCTCCGCTGGCCAGGGTGTCCATGACATCGAACCCGGACACTTCAGGCATTCGCAGGTCCAGCATGACCAAGTCAAAGCGCCGGACTTCAAGCAGGTGCAGCGCGGCCCGCCCGCCGTTGGCGCCGGTGACATCAAAGCCGGCATTCCGGAGCAGCCTGACCAGTGCGTCCATGAGCCTGGGGTCATCATCCGCTACCAGAATCCTGGTGTTATGGTTATCGCTATAGTCGGATGTCATGGTTTACCTGCGCTGTCAGGTTGGACGATTCTGAATGGTCGGCAACAGAAGCCGGAAGCTGGTTCCGGTCTGGTCCGTACGGCAGCCTATGATGCCCTCCATGTCATCCATTAACTGTTTTACGATGCTTAATCCCAGTCCGCTATGGCCAGAGCCCTTGCTGGACTGCACTGGGCTGAACAGTTGGGCCTGCATTTCAGGGGGTATCCCTGGCCCGTTATCTTCAACAATGAGTTCAATCCAGTTGCGCCCTTGCTGCCAGATACCGGCGGTGGTGGAGACGATAATCTGCCCGCCCTCGGGCATGGCCTCAATGGCGTTCCGCAGCAGGTTGATATACACCTGCCGGAAGCCCGCCTGGGGTATCGATGCCAGGGTGGGGGTGTCGCTCAGTTTGAGCCGGCAGGACAGGCCCGTTACCGCATTGAGTAAGGTGTGTTCAAACAGGCCTGTCAGTAGCTGCACTTCCCGGTTCAGATCTAGCCCGGCCGGAGAGTTGTCAGAGGCAGGGGGCTCGTCCGTCAGGCGCAGCAGCAACTCGGTAGCCCGCTCCAGCTCTTCACGAATGACCATCAGATCCTGGTGTAACTGTGGTTCATCTGCTTTTACCGTCAGCTGACTGTGCAGTTGATGTACATACTGCCGGACGATGGTCAGCGGGTTGCTGACTTCATGAACAATCTGGCGAATACGCTGGTATTCCAGTTGAGCACTCAGTTCGCTGTCCGACCCTGCGGTGTGGGAGTGGCGAAGGGCTGTCAGCTGCGCCAGTTGGTGCTCCAGGTTGGCGGCGAACAACTGAATCAGGCGAAGCTGAAACGGTTGCTCATCGGCCAAGGTGCCAACCACCAGGGCGCCCTGCAGCTGATCGCCAACAATCAAAGGTACTGCCGTCATGGATGCCATCTGCAAAAGCCCTAACAATTGCTGGTCCAGTACGGTAATCAGCCTAGTATCAAGTTGTTGTATTGCCTTCTCTTTACAGGCCATTGTCAGCAGGCTGAGGGCGGGTGACAGGGGCAGATCAAGATGTGGGCATGGGCCGGCAGTATGGGCGAACAGGGTCAGCTCATTCTGCTGACAGTGGAACGCCAGCACCGGCCTGGCTGTCAGCTGCATCAGGCACAGAGCGGCCTCCTTGATAAGAGCAGCGGGTGTGGGCACCACATCCTGCAGCGGTTGGCTGGCCCCCATCACCAGCGCATTGCTCAGGGTTGCCTCCAGCAGATGTTGCCGGGCCGCGTCGGCGGGGTACGTGGCGTCCAGGGGTACGCCCAGGGACTCTGCCAGGGTGGCGACATCGTGGTTGATGCGCTCTATCAGCTCCAGGGTCAGGGCTTCACTCAGGCCGAACAGGGTGTAGGCGGCATCAATGCCGCGCCGGTCCGTCAGCGCCAGACGGACTGACAGGTTGATGATCTTCACCAAGTGGCTGGCATCCTGCAGGCGGTCCGGCGGCAGCTGCTGGTAGCGCATGGCGTCGGCGGCCATGGGGCCAAGCCCCCAATGGGCCACCAGCGCGGCGGCAATTTCGGCCTGTTGATCCAGTAACACCTGAGAGTCGTGATGTGCGTTCAGGGCCAGCAGTTCGCCGATATTGTGCAGCATGCCCAGCGTAAAGGCTTCGTCTTCGGCCGGGTAGCGGGTCAGGGTTGCGAGGGTTTTGGCAGTGAGGGCGGTGGTCAGGGCGTGTCGCCAGAAATCCCGGAGCTGTTGCCACTGGTCGTCGGACAGGTCGTTCAGCAACTGACGTAAGCCAGCCGTCAGAATCAGCGCCTGGATACGCCGGGTGCCCAGGCGCAACAGGGCCTGCTCCATGGAGCTGACATCGCCTGCCGCCCCCAGCAGGGGGGAGCTGGCCAGCGCCAATACCCGCGCAGTCAACGCGGTATCGCTGGCAAGCAGCCGGCTGATCTCCCGGTAGCCGGCATCCCTCCGGCAGGCCTCAAGGGCACTGACAACCACCTGAGGCAGGCTTGGAAGCTGGCTGACATCTGGAATCTGCGATACAGTCACAGGAAAATGACGCCCAGTTCATGATTTTAGTCTGTTCAGATCTTAACCAAACTTGTCTCAGTAGCAAGCTGTTTTTAATAAAAAAACAGAACTGAGTCTACTTTACACTGGTTTCTGATTGTACAATTACTGAACAGTTTCATTGCTCGGGCAATCTGCTGGCACTAAAGCCGGATGTAAAATAGATATAATAAAGGTTCGCCATGGCACAGGAACAGGCCACCCGCCGCTCAAGAATGCTGGCTATCACCGGAGGTAAAGGTGGTGTTGGCAAGACCTCCATTGCCGTTAACCTCGCCCTGACTCTGGCGCGAGACGGTCAGCGTGTGCTGCTGCTGGATGGTGACACCGACCTTGCCAATGTCAGCATTATGCTGGGCCAGTATCCCAACCGCACCCTCGAGCAGGCCCTTAACGGCAGCTGCAGTCTGGAAGAGGTGATTCTTGAGGCCCCCCACGGGTTGCACGTGATACCCGGCGCATCGGGTATGGAGCGCTGCATGGCGGTTAGTGCAGCTGACCGTACTCGCCTGCTGGAGGCGTTGGCTGCCCTTGAGTCCAACTACGATACGATTCTCATAGACACAGCCGCAGGCCTGCAGCCGGTGGTGCTGCATATGATCGCTGCGGCTGATCAGGCGTGCGTGGTGGTGACGCCAGACCCAGCCTCACTCACGGATGCCTTTTCACTGCTCAAGGTGCTGCACCGCCGGGGCTATCGGCGGCAGCCCAGCGTACTGATCAACATGGCGCGTGGCGCCAGTCAGGCGCGCTCCTTGTTTCAGCGTTTTGCTGCGGCGGTGCAGCGCTATCTGGGCATCACACCGCATTATCTCGGGGCCATCTGGCGGGATGAAACTCTGGTTCAGGCTGCCCGGCAACAGAGACCTGTGGCCTTGTTGCCTGCATCAGACCCCTCCGCCCGCCAGTTCCGTGTTCTTGCCGATATGGTGAGCGTCAAACTGACTCAGGCCGAGCCGCGGCCGAGAGGGTTTGCGGGTTATTGGCAGGGTGTGGCGCAACGGCGAGCCGCAAGCCAGCCAACGCAGGACAGCGCCAGTCTGACCACACCCATAGCCGCGCGCTGGCAGGCTTGGGTGAGCGAATTTGAAGCGTTGCTGGCGGCCTCCGATACCACTTCCACGCAGATCCATGACGCCATCATTGCCTGTATGGCGAGCCTCGGCAGGGCTGCGGATGATGATGTGGTGGAAACTTTGCAAACCGGGTTGGCCAACCTGGGCTGGGAGTCCTGGCCGGAAGCCGTGCGGGGGCAGTTTGCCGAACATTTACGCCATTTGGCCGAGCAGGTGCAACCCCGATCCGATGTTTCGTCTCCCGCTGTGATGCCGGTATCAGGAACTTCGCAGGGGGTGCTACCCGCAGCGGATGAACCTCGCTATGATCGGGTACGCTTTGGCGATCAGAGCAAATTGTTGGCGGCACTCAAAGAGCAGCCACGGGATGTATCAGTGGAACGCTTTCTGCGCTCAGTGCTGGAAAAAACCTCAGGGGACTGACAGCGCCACCGCGGCAGTGGTTGCATGGATGCTCCTCACACATCATGGAGGACAGTATGGGACATGCTATGGATACACAGGTTAAACCCGTGGTCTCATCCCGTATTATTGCCACTTTAACGGGCAAGCGGATTTTGCTGACCGGTGCCAGCGGTTTTCTCGGCAAGGTGGTGCTTGAGAAGCTGTTGCGCACGGTGCCGGATATCGGTCTGATCTATCTTCCCATGCGTGCCAATCGTAAATTTCCCAATGCCGAAGACCGCTTTCGTGCCGAAGTGCTGGGCTCCAGTGTATTTGACCGACTGAGGCGGGACCTGGGCGATGCGTTTGAAGCGCGGGTTGCGGCCCGTATTCGTTGTCTGCCGGCTACCATCACAGCGTCGCAGTTGGGTCTGACGGATGATGCCTACCAGGCCCTGGCGGGCTCACTGGATGCCATCATCAATTCCGCAGCCAGCGTCAATTTCCGCGAATCACTGGAACGGGCGCTGGAGATCAACACCCTCTGCCTGGACAATCTGGTCACCCTTACCGAGGTGGCGGGCGGCATCCCGTTGCTGCAGGTGTCCACATGCTATGTCAACGGCAAGAACCCCGGCGATGCCCGGGAGGCTGTCGTGGCGCCCGCCTCTGGTCGCCTGGCGCGGCATGCTCAGGGTTACTACGAGGTACGCCCGCTGATCGCTCGCTTGCAGGCGGAGATCCGGGAGTTGTCTGCGGCCCATCAGGACCCTGATGCACGGGAGCAGGCGCTGATAGCCCTTGGTCAGGCGGAGGCTAATGAACTGGGCTGGACTGACACCTACACCTTCACCAAATGGCTGGGTGAGCAGTGCCTGCTGGAGTCCATGCAGGGACGCACCCTCACCATCGTGCGCCCGGCTATTATCGAGAGTGCCCTTGAAGAGCCCCTGCCGGGCTGGATAGAGGGCGTGAAGGTGGCTGATGCGGTGATCATGGGGTATGCCCGTGGCAAGGTCGTGGTGTTTCCCGGCCAACGCGGCTGCGTGCTTGACGTGATCCCGGTGGATTTGGTGGCTAACAGCATTCTGATGGCGCTTGCCGAGGCCCTCCAGGACCCGGGCGAGCAGCGTATCTATCAGTCCTGTAGCGGCGCCAGCAACCCCATAACTCTGGGGCAGTTTATAGATCTGGTGATTGAGGAGTCCCGCCGAAATCACCAGTCCTACCCGCGACTGTTCAAACGTCCGCCAAGGCTGCCGTTTGTTGCCGTGGACGCAACGCTGTTTGGCCTCCTGTTAAAGGGCTCGCAGCTGCCATTGCAGGTCATTCAACGGCTACTGCGCATCAGGGAGCCCGAGGCGAAACTGAAGTTGCTGGAGAGTCTGGCGACCACCCAGCAACTGGCAGCCTTGTTTGGTTTCTACACCGCCGCCGACTATGTTTTTCACAATGACCGACTGATGGCACTGGCACAGCGGATGTCGCCGGTGGATCGTGCACTGTTTCCCGTTGACCCCTCAGCGATTGATTGGGCCAACTACCTGCAGCGTATTCATCTTGCCGGTCTGGACCGTTATTCTCTGACAACGCGACGCTCACAAAAGTAAAACCGGCGGCGCGCGCGGTGTGAGAGCGTCTTAGGACATTGGTCTAATTCAACCTTGGGTGCCCACCGTGGTGAACTATGACCCATACGGGCCGAAAGACACACAACGCCCACACTGATCTGTTGCAACAATGCCTACAACGAACTGACAGACTGAAAGGGGAGCACGATGACTGACAGCAAGGTATACCCGGTCACGCCAGAAATGCAGGGTCGGGCCTGGGTTGACCGCTCAGGCTACCAGCAAATGTACCAGGCCTCCGTGGAGGATCCGGAGGGCTTCTGGGGTGAGCATGGCAAGCGTATTGACTGGGTTAAGCCGTACTCCCGCGTCAAAAACACCACCTTTGACTACGACAACCTGTCCATCAAGTGGTTTGAAGATGGGGTGCTGAACGTTTCGGCCAACTGTCTGGACCGCCACCTGGCCAAACGGGGTGATCAGACCGCCATTATATTTGAGGGGGATGACCCCAATGTGTCACGGCACGTGACCTATCGGGAACTGCACACCGACGTCTGCAAGTTTGCCAATGCCCTCAAGGCGCTGGGCGTGCGCAAGGGTGACGTGGTCACAATCTATATGCCGATGATTGTTGAGACCGCGGTGGCCATGCTTGCCTGTGCCCGCATTGGCGCTATCCACTCGGTGGTGTTCGGTGGTTTCTCGCCGGAGGCTCTGGGCGCCAGAATTGCCAACGGCAAGTCCCGCTATGTCATCACTGCGGATGAAGGATTGCGGGGTGGCCGCAAGATCCCGCTGAAGAAAAACGTCGATCTTGCCCTGAGCAGTGACAAGGTGCCGGCAGTGGATCATGTCATTACGGTCAAGCGTACCGGGGGTGATATCGGCTGGCAGGCCGGGCGTGATGTCTGGTACGAAGAGCTGATGGCAACCGCCAAACCCGAGTGTGAGCCTGAGCCCATGAATGCGGAAGATCCGCTGTTCATGCTTTATACCTCCGGCTCAACGGGGGCGCCGAAAGGTGTGCTGCACACCACCGGTGGCTATCTGGTGTATGCCGCCATGACCCACCAATATGTGTTTGATTACCATGATGGTGATGTTTACTGGTGTACCGCCGACTTTGGCTGGATCACCGGCCACAGCTATATTCTCTACGGGCCTTTGGCCAACGGGGCTATTACGCTGCTGTTCGAGGGCGTACCCAACTACCCCAGTAATGCCCGTATTGGCCAGGTGGTGGACAAGCACAAGGTCAATATCCTGTACACGGCACCCACCGCAATCCGTGCGCTGATGGCGGAGGGAGACGACTGCATGGCGGGAACCCGGCGTGACAGCCTGCGTCTGCTTGGCTCGGTGGGCGAGCCCATCAACCCGGAAGCCTGGACCTGGTATCACCGGGTGATCGGCAACAGCGCGTGCCCGATTGTGGATACCTGGTGGCAGACAGAGACGGGCGGCATTCTGATCTCCCCGCTACCGGGTGCCACGGATCTCAAGCCCGGCTCCGCAACCTTGCCCTTCTTCGGGGTGAAACCGGCGCTGCTGGATGCGGATGGCAATGTGCTGGAAGACGCCGCCGAAGGCAATCTGGTTATTCTTGATAGCTGGCCTGGCCAGATGCGTACCATTTTTGGTGATCACGAACGCTTCAAGCAAACCTACTTCAGCGCCTATCCTGGCCGTTACTTTACGGGTGACGGTGCCCGTCGCGATGACGACGGCTACTACTGGATCACCGGGCGGGTGGATGATGTGCTGAACGTATCCGGCCATCGTCTTGGCACGGCCGAGGTGGAAAGCGCACTGGTGGCCCATGCCAAAGTCGCCGAGGCTGCCGTGGTGGGCTATCCTCATGATATCAAGGGGCAGGGCATCTATGTCTATGTGACCCTGGTGCAGGGCGAGGAACCCACGGAGGAGCTGCGTAAGGAGCTGTTGCAGTGGGTTCGCAAAGAAATCGGACCGATTGCCACGCCGGATGTGATCCAGTGGGCGCCGGGCCTGCCCAAGACCCGTTCTGGCAAGATCATGCGCCGTATCCTGCGGAAGATCGCCGCCAACGAGCATGACCAGTTGGGTGACACGTCCACGCTTGCTGATCCGGCCGTGGTGGATGAATTGATCGCTCATCGCGCATTCCAATAAACGGGCCCGGCGCGAAGCCCGCAACAGTAAGGTAACCTGATGTCCCACCAAATCATTATCGCTGACGACCATCCCCTGTTCCGGGCTGCCCTGCGGCAGGCGGTTAGCCAGGCGGTACCGGAAGCCGACGTGGTGGAAGTGGACAGCATCAAGGCCTTGCAGGCTGCGGTGGATCTGCACCCCGGTGCGGACCTGGTGTTGCTTGATCTCAATATGCCAGGTGCGCACGGGTTTTCCGGGCTTGTCTTCATGCGTGGCCAATACCCCGGTCTGCCGGTGGTGGTGGTGTCCGGTGCCGAGGAGCTGCAAGTGATGCGCCGTGCCATTGATTACGGCGCTTCAGGCTTTATCCCCAAATCGGCCCCCCTGCCCACCATTACCCAGGCCATTCGCGATGTGCTTCAGGGTGATGTGTGGTTGCCCGAGGGTGTTGCCGAACGCCTGGAGCGCGTGCAATCCGATGTCACAGACATTTCCGACCGCCTGGCGTCCCTGACACCTCAGCAGTTCAGGGTGCTGGGTATGCTGGCGGAAGGTTTGCTCAACAAGCAGATTGCCTATGATCTTGAGGTTTCGGAAGCCACCGTCAAGGCACATATCACGGCGGTGTTCCGGAAGCTGGGGGTACGCAACCGCACTCAGGCGGTTATCGCCATCCAGCAGCTTGAAATAGATACCTCCCAGACCAGCCTGTCCGGCTAGGCCAATGTTCTGACTGCACCACCAAGGCCCCGGTGTTGTGGTTTTTCTCAATTAATTCAGCTCGCTATCTTTATTCCGGCAGCCTTTTCCGGCTGCTGGCGCTTGTCATTTCACAAAAAAATCACCTCGCTGTCATTGAACTGCCTTCATTGTTTGTGTAAATTCAGCGCACAAGTGTACGCCCAAAGTTAAAGGTGACCTATGAATGCTGCTGTGAAGCCAGGCCTGTCTGGCAACGAAAACTACGGATTTGCGGACGAGCGTGAACTGCGCGACCGTATGCGGGCAGAGTTGCCTGCTGATACTTTTAAGCCTCAAACTTGGCGTATTATCTGGTTTTTGCCGCTGCAACTGATCATCTGGGGTGGTATCGCTGCCATTCTTCTGGCGGGCTTGCCCTGGTATGCCAACCTCGGCCTGGCTGTGGTGGTGGGGCATACGATCGGCGCACAGGCGTTACTCGCGCATGAGGTTTTGCACGGTGCACTGGGCATGAGCAAACGCTGGCAGAACTTTTTTGGCTGGCTTGGTTTTGGGCCGCTGATCGTGCCCCCGGAGTTCTGGCGCAAGTGGCACAACGTGGTTCACCACGGCAATACCAACATGGGAGACACTGACCCGGACAGCCTGGGTACCGCGCGTCGCTATGAGGTCGATCCCAAGCAGAAGAAATTCACCAAGCTGGCCCCGGGCTCAGGCACCTGGTACAGCTATCTGTTCTTCTTCTACTCATTTACCTTCCATGCGCAGCTGGTGCTGTGGCTGCAGGCCAAACGTCGCAAGGCATTCCGGGGCATGGATCGTAACAAGGCGATTCGTCAAAGCCTGTTGTGTGTGGCAGCCTGGGGTGTGCTGGCCTATTTCTCGGGTCCGCTGGCGCTCTACACGGTGGTGATTCCGTTAATGGTGGCCAATGCGTTGGGGCAGTGTTACATCCTGACCAACCACTTCCTGCGCCCGCAGACGGCTACCAACAACCCGCTGGATAACTCCATGAGCGTGCGCACCCATCCGATTCTGGATCGGCTGCACTTCCGCTTCAGCCACCATATTGAGCACCACTTTTTTCCGAAAATGGCCCATAACAAGGCGCCGGTGGTAAAAGCGTGGCTGGAGAGCAACTTCCCTGAGCGTTACGTGGCGCCGAGTCACTGGCAGGCGGTCAAGCTTCTGTACAGCACGCCCCGTGTCTACAAGACCCCAACGCTGCTGGTTGATCCCAATCGCCCGGAGCGTACGTTTGACCTGCTGCCGCTGCAGTATGAGATGAGCACCGCTGCCCGCAACGCGAGGCAAGTGGCTTAGTAAGACTGTTATGGTTGTTTCACAAAGCGGCGTCTTCCGTTCGTCCAGAAGCTGCCTAAGGGCGAGACCTAGTGCAATCACCCTTCGACAGGCTCAGGGTGAACGGGCAGTACGTGTTCTTGGTGAATCGGCGGGGTGGCGAGGGATGACCTCCAAAAGGGCTGCAGTCATCCCTCGCTGCTTGTCCTGAGTTGCAATCAGGATCGATCAATCCCTGGGTACAAACTCCAGACGTCCCGGTGCAACCCGCACATCCATCGGTATCATGCCCAGCATACGCTGGCGGGCATCGGTTTCATCCAGACGATAAACCGGGGTGTTGTCCAGCAGGTAAGATACAACCTCCAGCACGCTGTTGGTTACCGGCGCCAGGTCACCTCTGTACAGGGGGGTGTCGATACTGCCTTCCAGCATCTTCAGCTGGCGGATAAACACCGCTTTCTCGGTACTGTCGTAAACCGGGGAGCCTTCCAGCTTCAGCGCCACGTCCACTGGCAGGCGGGCAAAGAGCGCGTCTACCGCAACCTGGCCTCTCACATCCAGCACGGCTACCTGACGGCCATCAGGGCCCAGGGTCACCTTGGCGGTCTTGAGGGCGACATTCAACGGCAGGCCGGTAGCCTCGGCGGGATCAAAACCAGCCACTGCATTCATCAGGTAGCGTTCAATGGTACCTTCACTGACGGTATGCGTGGTGAAGTTCGCGCAAGCACTCAGCAGGAACAGGGCGGCAAGGGGGAGGGCCAGCAGGCGTTTCATCCGATATAAACCTCTTGAGATTGTTGATAGCCGTTATCCTGCGCCATGGGCGCGGATAGGACAAGCGTTAATCAGAGGCTTTCCCGGGGGCACCCTGTCTGGTGCCCCTCATCTGCAGTCAGAACGGTTGCTTCTTCATCCAGGGAATGATGCGGCTGAAGGCCTCTTCCAGGGATTCCATGGGGGCGGAAAAGCTCAGTCGTAGCGTGGCTGCATTGTGTTCGCAGAAGGCATCACCGGGTACGGTGCAGACGCCGGTTTCCTTCAGCATCCGCAGTGCCAGATCAGAACCGTTCACATGCCGCGGCAGGTTGGGGAATATAAAGAAAGCCCCGCCCGGCTTGTAACCCGTCAGGTGGGGCGTCTGTTCCACCAGCTCCACCACGCGGTCCCGCCGCTCCCGGTAGATCTTGACCATATCCCGCACACACTGCTGGTCGCCGGTAAGGGCCGCCACACCGGCATACTGGGCAGGCGTGTTGGCGACGGAGGTGGTGAACATATGGTAGCGGCGCAAGGACTTGATGGTGGCCTGGCTGGAGATGACCCAGCCCACCCGCAGCCCCGCCATGCTGAAGGTTTTGGAGAAACTGCTGATACACATGATGTTGTCCAGATCCACGCTGCAACGCAGTACGCTGGCGTACTCCTCATCCTCGTCCAGAACCAGGTGGTCATAGACCTCATCGCTGTAGACCTGAATGCCCCGGTAGGCGCACTCTTCCAGAATGGCTTCAATAGTCTCCCTGGGGTAGACCGCTCCGGTGGGGTTATTGGGTGAGTTCAGTACCACCGCAAAGGTGCGTGGCCCCATGGCAGCGATGACTTCGTCAGGGTCCAGCTGGTGGTTGTTCTCCAGATGGGTGGGTACATATTTGACCTCGCCGCCATTCATCCGGATCAGCGGGGCATAGAGCAAAAAGGACGGGTCAGTCACGATAAATTGCCGGCCCGGTGCCGAGGTTGCGGAGAGTGCCAGATACATGGCCTCAGTGGCGCCGCTGGTAATGAGAATGTTGTCCCGGGTTAGCTTACGGTCATAGCGCTTGTTGTAGTAATCCCTCAGGGCCACCAGCAGTTCAGGCAGGCCTGCATCCATGGTGTAGCCGGTTTGGCCGGCGTTAAGGGCATCAATATAGGCATCAATGATGTGCTGTGGTGTCGGTAGGTCAGGCTGGCCGATGGACAGATGAATCACATCCTTCATGGTGGCGGCCAAGTTCACCATGCGCCGGATGCCGGGCACCGGAATGGCTTGCATGGCAGGATGCCAGCGGGCTTTGGTCTTGCGGTATTTCACCTTCTGGGTGGCAGCGGGGTCGGGCTTGGCGCTGTCAGGCATGAAACCTCCTGGTGGCAGAGCTCTGCTGAAAGACGGCTGCTCGCAGAACGAACATGCTCATCCTTGCATCGGTCAGCGAATATGGCTGCCCGAGACGCGCCGTGAATACCTCCCTGTAGGCTCGACCTCATTGTCCTTGCTGCGGACGGTCCCGGTAAGCCATGTTCGCTTACCTTTGTACATGGTTGTAAGTTCAGCCTAGAGGTTATGACCCGGGGGTGCAAGGTTGCCTGGGTGACTTGTTTGACCCCGCCGCCACAAATCACCAGACTGTAATGATCGACTCAAGGCTAAACGGGGGATGTTATGAGCAAGCCACAGCAGCAACCGGTTGTGACGGTGTTGACTGCACCGGATGAGGCCGAGCCGCCGGGACTGCAGGCTGTGCGCGCCCGGGCAGAGGTGCGCCTGGCCTGTGACGAAGCCAGCCTGCGCAAGAGCCTGCCGGGCTCCCAGGTGCTGATGGTTACGGATTTTCGTACAGAGGCCCTGGCTGCCGCCTGGCCCAGTGCCGACCAGCTGGCCTGGGTACATGCCACCAGCGCCGGCGTGGATGCCCTGATGTTCCCGGCGCTGGTGGACAGTGAGGTACGCCTGACCAATGCCCGGGGGGTCTTTGACCGCACCATCGCGGAATACGTGTTGTGTACCTTGCTGATGTTCTGCAAGGACTTCTCAAACTCCATCCGCCTGCAGATGAAGCACCGCTGGCAGCACCGCGATACGGAGCGGGCGGAAGGACAACGGGTGCTGGTGGTGGGGGCTGGCTCCATTGGCCGACAGATTGCACGCCTGACAACCGCAGTAGGAATGCAAGTGCACGGCATTGCCCGCCGTGAGCGCAGTGATGACCCGGACTTTATCCAGGTGCACAGCCAGGCGGATTTGCAGCAGCAGTTGTCCGAGGCGGACTTTGTAGTGATCGCCGCGCCACTGACCGCGGCAACCGAAGGGCTGTTCGATAAGCGCGTCTTCAAGGCCATGAAAAAGTCCGCCCGGCTGGTGAATATCGGGCGCGGCCCCATTGTGGTGACAGATGACCTGGTCGCTGCCTTGCGCGCCGGTGAGATTGCCGGGGCGGCCCTGGACGTGTTTGAGGAAGAGCCGCTACCGCCAGAGCACCCGCTATGGAGCATGGATAATGTATTGATCACTGCCCATATGGCGGGTGATTTTATCGGCTGGCAGCAGGCCCTCACGGATCAGTTCGTGGCCAATCTCGACCGCTGGCTGGCGGGTGAGCCCCTGCAGAATCCGGTGGACAAGGGGCTGGGCTACGGCGTCGGTTAATCGGCCAGCTGTGCCAGTGCTCGGCGCAAGGCCTGTGCCTGCTCGTCCAGGGTTTGCCGGGCAACGGCAGGGCCGAACAGGCCGGTCACATGCAGGGCGAGCCGGCCCAGAGTTTTGATGGTTTCCCCGCGCTCTCGCGGGATGATATGAACATGCACGTGGGGCACCGTCTGATTGGCGGTTTTGCCATCATTCAGAAGGATATGGCTGCCGCCAAGACCCCAGCCCAGGGCGCGCTGGGCATGCAGGATGCGATTGGCCATGTGGAACAGGTGATCCGTGGTGGCCGCAGGCAGTTCGGTCACTTGCACCGCGTGCACCTTGGGCACTACCAGCACATGACCACGCCCCAGAGGGTGAATATCCATAAACGCGAGGCAGTGTTCATCCTCGTGCACCACCGATGCCGGCAACTCGCCCGCAATGATCTGGCAAAAAATGCAGCTCATGGTCCCTGTCTCACCTTGAAATGGTTAAGGGCCAGAGTGTACACCAATCATTTGGAAACAGAGGCATAATGGGTTTGCTAGTGGGCATGTGCGCCTACTCGTAATCGCTGAACACCCCAGCCCAATTACAGCGGGAGCACAAAGATCAGTGCAGCTGGAATGCCGAAGGTGAGCGACTCGGTTTTTGCTGTTGTGATCCAGTGCAGGCTAAGGGTAAAGTCCAGCGCAAAGACCATCAGATAGAGCAGCGGAATAATCCAGAGACTATGCACCGTGCGGCAGAAGTGCATGGATAACATCGCCGCAGCAGCAAATGCCAGCCAGAACGAAAGCGTCTCGGGCATGGGGAGCAGTGCCAGTAGTCGGGCGCCTCCCAGAAACACCAGAAAGTAGGCGGAAACAAAAAACCAATGCCGTGACGTCATCGGACCACCGTAGGTGAACCGTCCGTGGCCAGTGATCCGTATTTGTCATACATCTCTAGGTGAATTCCTCTCAAGCCGTCTCTTTCAATGCTTCCTCGAAGATGCTCAGCGCTTCATCGATCTGCGCCTGAGTGACGATCAGCGGCGGCAGCCAGCGGACAATTTCCTGATAGGGGCCGCAACGCAACATCAGCAGCTTGCGCTTTTCACAGGCTTTCAGGATGCGGCCGGCGCGGTCACCGTCGGGCTGGCCGTCGCGGCGCATTTCCACCCCCAGCATCAGGCCCATGCCGCGGATGTTGTCCATCTCCGGGTAGTCTTTCTGCAGGGCATGCAGCCCGTCCCACAGGCGTTTACCCATGCGGGCGGCGTTATCCACCAGACCCTCATCCTGAATCACCTCAATGGTGGCAATGGCGGCTGCCGCGGCAACGGCGTTACCGCCATAAGTGCCCCCTTGTGACCCAGGCCAGCCTTGCCCCATCAGCGACTCTGCGCCGCCCAGGGCGGAGATGGGAAAGCCGCTGGCGAGGCCTTTGGCCATCATCATCAGGTCCGGTTTAACGGCAAAATGTTCATGGGCCCAGAATTTACCCGTGCGGCCAAAGCCGGCCTGCACCTCATCCATGATCAGCAGCATGCCGTGCTTGTCACAGCGCTCCCGTAACCCTTGAAGGAAGCGGGTGTTGGCGGGCACATAGCCCCCTTCACCCTGCACCGGCTCAATAAGCATGCCTGCGGTTTCCTTGGGTGCGGAGTAGGTGACAAAAATTCGGTCCAGTTCCCGCAGGCAGAAATCAGTGGCTTCATCCAGGCTCCAGCCGTAATGGTGGGCATGGGGGAAGGGCGCTACCACCACACCACCCATCATGGGTTGCAGGCCTGCCCGTAGGCCGACACTGGAGGTGGTCATGGACAGGGAACCCATGGTGCGGCCATGGAAGCCGCCGTGGAACACGATCATGTTAGGGCGGCCGGTGGCATGGCGTGCCAGCCGCAGGGCGGCTTCCGCCACCTCAGTACCGGCATTTGAAAAGAAGAAAGCGTCGATGTGATCCGGGGTAAATTCCCCTAGCTTCTCGCTTAATTCAATCAGCCGGGGATTCATGACGGTGGTGGCCTGGGCATGAATCATGGTGGCCACCTGCTGTTGTGCCGCCGCCACCACTTTGGGGTGACAGTGGCCGGTGCTGGTAACACCGATACCGGAGGTGAAGTCCAGGTAGCGGCTACCATCCTTATCCTGGATATAGGCGCCTTCGCCCTTGACGGCAGTGATGCCCGTCGCCTGTTTGAGGATAGGGGATAACTTGCCTTTGCGATGATGGTCGGTCACGGTGCCTCCCGTTCGTTTGTTCTCCTGCGAAAGTGGACGTTACAAAACCTGAGATGCCTGACGGTTCCGAAACACGTATATACAGCCTAGTGGTTATTGACCTGCATTTACAATGCGTTTTCTGACGGCCTCACCTACCGTCCGGGTTGGTCGGTGGGTGTTGCCATGCTCTGCAAGGTCATCGGCCACCGCCTGGTGGAGCAGGGCGCCGGCAGCTCGCAGGGCGGGGCTGGACTCGCCCAGCCAGTCCAGCATGGTGGCGGTGGTAAACAACATGGCGGTAGGGTTGGCCTTGCCCTGGCCTGCGATATCCGGCGCGCTGCCATGGGTGGGCTCGAACATGGACGGTTGGCTGCGGTCATCCGGATTGAGGTTGCAGGACGGCGCCACCCCCATGCCGCCCGACAGCACCGCCGCCAGATCCGTCAGAATATCCCCCTGCAGATTGCTGGCCACAACCACATCAAACGCCCAGGGGCATTGCACAAATTTCATGCAGGCGGCATCCACCAGCTCATGGTGAATGGCTACATCGGGATAGTCATGGGCGATGGCCTCAAATGCCTCGGTATACATATCCCCCCAATGACGCAGGGCATTGCGTTTGGTAATCAGGCATACCTGGCTGGCTCTGCTCTCGCCTGTCAGGATGCTGAAGCTGCGGGCCGCCCCCCGGGCTTCGCGCTCAGCCGCCCGAATGCGTGCCTTGTCAAAGGCGTAGCGGATAATCCGGTCGGTGGCCTTACGGGTAAACACCTCCAGTTGGGTGGCGACTTCATCCCCTCGCCCCTGTCTTAACCGGCCGCCCTGGCTGACATACTCACCTTCACTGTTTTCCCGAATCACCAGCATGTCCACGTCACGGGCCCGAGGATCCGCCAGGTATTGGGTGGCGCCAGGCAGTAAACGGGCAGGGCGCTCACAGGCCCACTGGTCAAAGCCCTTGCGCATCGTCAGCAAGGGCGCGAGGGAAACGCTATCCGGCAGCAGAAAGCGGTGGGGATCGTTCAGCGGGCCGGGGTCACCCAGCGCCCCCAGCAATATGGCATCGTAGCCTTGCAGGGTGCGCATGGCATCTGTGGGCATCATTTCACCGTATTGCTGATACCAGCGGTGAGAAGGCCAAGGAAAGAGGGTCCACTCCAGAGCAAGATCGTGCTTTTCGCGCAACAGCGCCAGGCAGTGCACGGCCTCCTCAATGACCTCTGGGCCAATGCCGTCGCCGGGCGTTATCGCGACACGCTTTGTCTCGGACATGCTAAGCTCCTATGAGATTGCGGCGTTTACCCCAGTGTAGACGTGTAAACTGACAGCGCCAGGAAAGAGTCCAAATGAATAAATCTCCAAGCGTACAAACAGTTACCAAACCACCGGTGCTCTTTGATGAGTCTCACTGCGAGCAGTGCGCGTGTGGGAACGGATTGGATTTTGCTTTCACCTTTGCATTTCAACCGATAGTGGACACCGACACCAGGGAGGTCTACGCCTATGAAGCCCTAGTTCGGGGGCCTGAGCAGCAAGGCGCGTTTTGGGTGCTGGATCAGGTCAACCAGCAGAATCGTTATGCCTTTGACCAGATCTGTCGGGTCAAGGCCGTCAAACTGGCCGCCAAACTTGGCATGAAGGCCAAGCTCAGCATTAACTTCATGCCCAATGCTGTCTATCAGGCTGAATACTGTATCCGTACCACCCTGGCTGCTGCCAAAACCTATGCGTTCGATACTCGAAACATCATTTTTGAGCTTACTGAGGGAGAAGATCTGACCTCGACGGATCACCTTGTCTCTATTATCAAGGCCTATCAGGAAATGGGCTTCAAGACCTCCATCGATGATTTTGGCGCCGGTTACGCCCGCTACAACATCCTGATCGCCAGTCCGCCGGACGTACTAAAACTGGATATGGCGTTGATTCGTGACATTCACCAGGAACCCAACAAGCAAGCGGTGGTCATTGGTATCGTTGAAATGATGAACCGGCTGGGCGGCCGTATTGTCGCCGAAGGGGTGGAAACCGTGGAGGAGTATCGCTGGCTCAGCGGGCAGGGTATCCACCTCTACCAGGGCTACCTTTTTGCCAGGCCTGGTTTTGAGTGCCTGCCAGAGCCCGTCTTTCCTGATTGAAAGGACCCAACACAAGGACATGAATTAAATGATTTATCGCGTGATTACTGTCGTAGCCGGCATCCTGCTGGTGGCCGTGCTGTTTGGTCTGTTATGGGCCTTATGCCGCTGGTTTTTGGCCCGTCACGGCGTAACGGAAAATCTCTCTGACCGGGCCATGGTACTGTCCACCTGGACCTTTGCCGGTGTGGCGGTTGGGCTGGTTTTTGCGGTGGTAGGGGCTTTTGTGCTTGGCCCTCTCGCCTTCTACCGTACCGTGCGCTCCCACAATGTAGAGGTTTCTGACGGCGCTGCCATCTGGTGGGGCTTCGGCATTGTCGCTGCCAGCCTGGTGATGGCCAGCGGTGTGTTTCTGACGCTATTGGCGTTGGTGGGGGCGTTTTAGGTGTAAGGCCGCGAAGCTGTCCATTGTACGTTCTCGTCGGAGTGCAGCTTCCGAGGCCCTTCCATTTCTCCCCGGCTATACTGAAAGCGCATCCAGGATGATTTGTTACGAGATTCTTGACGGAACGCCGGCCTCAATTCCGAGAACGAGGTCAGCGGCTAGATCTGAGCATTCTTGACCTGTCACTGACCGCTGAATTTTACGCGCTATTTTTAGGGCTCGCTCGTTATCCACGGCAACCTCGACGGTTGAACTTACCGTGTTAATCATCCCGTTACCTTTGGGCTTTCTTTTAGATCTGACGATTTTCTCAAGCACAGGCGCGCGATATCCGGCCACCTTCACGTCATCTGTTGGCGTCCTGGCCCACCGAATGGGCAAGGTGAGCCGGTAGTCATTGCCCCAAAAATCCGTGTAACTTGCCGTGATGCTACCACCATCGCGGCACACGTTGAGTTCAGGCTTCCCTTTCAGAGGTAACAACATGCTCATGCCTCCTAACACATGCTCCACACTGCATTCTGGTGCCCTTGGTATAGCATCTTGAGCTAGTGAATAGCATCAGCCCGGTTTGTTTTTATGAAATTTGCAAGCTCGGAGAGATCCTTGAGTAAACCTTCAGGATCGCCGGCATCAAATTCATACAGGCCGAACACTTCCAGGCTGCCATCGGGCGCTTTCATGGACTCCGTGAGGCTGCCTATTTGGGGGACGCTGCTGTGGACTAGAAAGGGGATCGAAAACAGACGGTATTCGCCCAGGCCAAGATCGTATTTATCAAGAAGTTCTGCCGGCCAGTTGATATGCGTACCAAAGGCACCACGAATGGAATCTGGGGGGATATGAGCACGTAATCTGCCGCTGGCAACGTGGTCAAGAGCGTCAGGGTTTTTTACGTGAAGCAGTACATGCATTGCCAACCACGGCGTCGTACCTTTTTGGTTAATAAGATACTGTGGCTCAATTGCTGCACCGCTGGCTACAACGGCATTAAGGCCGACCATGGAAAGCAGCCCGCCCATCTGAGCGTCGGTAAGGTTAATTTCATTGACAGGCAGCCTGGTTACGCCAGCGAAGTACATATGCCTCCATTCCGTAGCTGACACGCCAAGTGCGCCGGGTTTTTCGTCCATGGATGAATCCTTATCTTGGTTAACGCTAGCCATTCGAACTTGCTGCGGCACTTGTTAAAACGGATCTGCCTTTGTAGGAAGATCAACGTGCACTTGTTCATCGTTGCAGATCTGGCAGTTGCTGCTGATCTTCAATCGGTAGTTTACAAAAAAACTTAGAATTTTCATGAAAGTGGGGGCGATCTTGATAATTGCAATAAGCAAAACCAGATAGCCAACGCCGTGCCTGATACCATACCAGGCTCTGCTCCCATACTCGCCAGTGTCGATAGAAGACCAGAGGGCGTAAAAAACCACCCAGCCGACAAGAAACAAGATTCCCCCGAAAAATCCCCCTAGGAAAAAAATGCCAATGATGTCGCCAACACTCGCCCTGAAAGAGACTTTTGGGTGCCGAATTCTATTGCAGCAGCGTAAATTCATAGGGTCCCTTGCAAACCATCGTCAGATGAACTTTTTCAGTATGCCTGCATCATGAATCAATAGGGCGGGGGAGCTCCTCATCTTTGAGCATAGCGGCTGCTCGCGAGAGGGCATTTGTGCAGGGTTGTCCGGAGTAATGCCTCACGCTGAAGGTCTCAGGCGTGTCATCATCACGAAGCTCAACACCTTGTGGATTTTCGGTGGCTTCAAGAGTAGCGGCTGAGATTTGATACATGTTCCAGCCTAGCGAAATAGACTGCTCTATCAGCCGGTGTGCTTTGTTACCAAAGCGATGCGACGCATCCTCATCTTCCTCAAACTCCATGGCCGTGTCTGCACAAAGCATGAGGGTCACGTAGGTATGTGCCATGGGCATGAGTTGGTCGTAACCGCGGCTGGCGGCTTCGTCGGCGGTTGCATGGCTGATTTTGAGTATGGAGAGAAGCATTATAGTAATGGACACGCAGCCAATCATCAACATGACAGCGCCAATCATATGCCACATGCCGACGGGGAACACCTGATACTCGGGCATCGGCTGTTCAGGCGGGGTGTGGCGACTCTTTTTGACTGTTTTCATCTGTCTTTAATCATCAACCTTCAACACCCGCCAGCCGCTCCCTAAACCACACCAGCGCAGGCTCCTGTTCATAGGCTCTATGCCAGTATAGATGCACATCCAGTGATGGCAGCTCTGCCGGGGGTGGCAGGATGATCAGGTTGGACTGCTCAGCGATGATTCGAGCGTAGGCTTCCGGCATGGTGACCAGCAGGTCAGTCTGGGCGACCACCCGACAGGCGGCAAAATAGTGTTGGCAGCGCAGGGCGATACGGCGGTGGGCGCTGAAGCGGGAGAGGGCAAAGTCCTCCACGCCGGGGCCTTCAGCACGGGAGGATACCAGTACGTGGCGCGCAGCCAGGTAGGTGTCCATAGTCAGCCCGGTTTGCAGCAGGGGGTGGTCCTGCCGGACCACGACCACCAGCTGATCCCGACGTAGTAACTCATGACAGGTTTGCTCGCTGATGGGTAGCAGAACATCCACAGCAAAATCCAGTTTGCCGGAGGCCAGTCGGGTTTCCATTTCCCGGCGGGGCACTCGCTGGCTGACGATGTCCAGGTCCGGGTAATCAGCCAGTGTCGCCATCAGCGGTGGCAGGAAGGTGGATTCCAGTACATCCCGCAGGCCCAGGGAGAAGGTTTTGCGATGGCGGGCGGGGTCAAAGGCGTGGAACTGGTTGACCGCATTCTGGATCTGGGTCAGCCCTGGCCGCATGGATTCGGCGAAGCGCCGGGCCAGGGGGGTGGGGACCATCTGGTTGCCCTGTCGGGTAAACAGGGGGTCTTCAAAATGATCCCGCAGCCGGGCGAGGGAGTGGCTGACGGCAGGCTGGGTCAGGTGCAGCGCACGAGCTGCCCGAGTCAGGCTGCCTTCTCTATAGATGGTGTCAAACACGTGCAACAGATTAAGGTCCAGGCGTCCCAGGCTCATGCGGCGGTCCTTCCGTCGGGTTCATAATAATTAAAACTAATAGTACACGATAAGAAAAATTCAGTCGTGTAATAGTTTGGGTGTCCCTACACTCGCTTATATCGTGACTATACTGAACGGCTGACGAACAAGGGGACAAGGGTATGGATTTCAATCTGTCAGAAAAAGGCCAGGACTACCTGAAGCGCGTCCAGGCATTTATGCGGGATGAGATTTTCCCGATTGAGGACGCCTACTACCGGGAATTGCAGTCCCTGGAGAACCGCTGGGTCGAGCTTCCGATCATCACCGAACTGAAAGCCAAGGCCCGCGCTCAGGGCCTGTGGAATATGTTCTTTCCGGACGAAAAACACGGCTGTGGCCTGCTCAACTCGGACTACGCCATGATCGCAGAGGAGACCGGCAAGAGTTTTATCGCGCCGGAGATCTTCAACTGCAATGCGCCGGACACCGGCAATATGGAAGTGCTGATCCACTATGGTTCTGAGGAACAGAAAGCCGAGTGGTTGCCGAAACTGCTGGCGGGCGAGGTACGTTCTGCCTTCTGTATGACAGAGCCGGCTGTTGCCTCCTCCGACGCCACCAATATGGAAGCCACCGCCATTGTTGAAGGCGACGAGGTGGTACTGAATGGTCGCAAGTGGTGGAGCACGGGTATTGGTCATCCCAACTGTGAGGTGATCATTTTTATGGGCAAGACCGATCCGGATGCCCACCGTCATCGCCAGCATTCCATGGTGCTGGTGCCGAAAAATACCCCCGGTATTACCGTTGAGCGCATGCTGCCGGTTTTTGGCCACTACGATGAGCCTTACGGCCACGGCGTGGTGAATTTCGAGAATGTGCGCCTGCCCAAGAGCGCCATTATTGCCGGCCCGGGCCGTGGCTTTGAGATCGCCCAGGGGCGTTTGGGGCCAGGTCGTGTACACCACTGTATGCGCGCTATCGGTGCCGCAGAACGGGCGCTGGAACTGCTCATCATGCGGGCCATCAGCCGTGAGGCTTTCGGTCGGCCACTGGCTAAGCTGGGGGGTAATCCGGACATTATTGCCAATGCCCGTATGGCCATTGAGCAGGCCCGACTGCTGACCCTCAAGTGTGCCTGGTTGCTGGATACCAAGGGGATTCTGGGGGCGCTGAGCGAAGTGTCCCAGATCAAGGCGGTGGTGCCACAGATGCTGCAGACCATTGTGGATCAGGCGATTCAGATCCACGGCGGCGCTGGGGTTAGTGACGATGATTTCCCGCTGACGGCACTGTACGGCTATGCCCGGGTATTGCGCCTGGCAGACGGTCCGGACGAGGTGCATCGTGGTATGGTGGCTCGGCTGGAGCTCAAGAAATACAAGAAATTCATGAAGTAAGCGGACAGGACGGAGCAGCAAAATGACGCAGCGAGTATTTATTACCGGCGGTGCCAGCGGCCTGGGACGGGCTCTGGCCCTCTGTTATGCCAAACAGGGTGCCAAGGTGTGTATTGGTGACATCAACCCCGAACAGGGCGCCCAGGTTGAGCAGGAAATCAATGCGGCTGGCGGCACGGGTTTGTTTCTGTCCTGCGATGTGCGCCGGCTGGGCGATCTGGAGGCCATCCGCGACCGCCTGCTGGCAGACTGGGGCGGTGTGGATGTGGTGGTGAACAATGCTGGCGTAGCCTCGGCGGGTAGCATCGAAGACACCACCATGACCGACTGGGAGTGGATACTGGATATCAACGTGATGGGCGTGGTGCGGGGTTGTAAGGCGTTTACCCCGGTATTCAAGCAGCAGAAGTCCGGCAGTTTTGTGAACATTGCCTCTATGGCGGGGCTGATGCTGGCGCCGTTGATGAGCAGCTACAACGTATCCAAAGCCGGTGTGATTGCCCTGTCAGAGACCCTCAGTCAGGAACTGCGGGACTTTGGCATTCATGTGGCCTGTGTCTGCCCGGCATTCTTCCAGACCAACCTCACTAACAGCATGCGTTCCGACATTCCCGGCATTCAGGGCAACGTCAATAAACTGATGAAGCGCTCCGAGATCACCGCCGATGATGTGGCCCAGGATATTGCCCGGGCGGTGGAGAAAAAGGATTTCTGGGTGCTGCCCCATGCCAAGGAGCGCCGCATGTGGGTGGTCAAACGTCACGTCCCCTGGGCCTTTGACTGGTTGATGCATCAGGAGAGCAAGCGCTGGATGAAGAAAATGGGAGGCGCGGCATGACGCAGATCGATCAGGCGGCGGCTATCCGCGAGGGCGAGGAGCTGGACCTGGCGGTCGTAGACCGCTTTATGAAGCAGGCATTACCCGGGTTGGAGGGCCAGCCGCAGGTGAGCCAGTATCCCGGTGGCGCGTCCAACCTGACCTATCAGGTGGATTACGGTGAGCGCTCCTTCGTACTACGGCGTCCGCCCTTCGGCAAGATCGCCAAGTCGGCCCATGACATGCTGCGGGAAGCCCGCGTTATGCAGGCCCTTAAACCCGTGTATCCCTACGTGCCGGAGATCATCGCCATCTGTGATGATCACAGTGTGCTGGGGTGTGATTTCTACGTCATGGAGCGCCTCAAGGGCGTCATCCTGCGGCAGGACTTTCCCGAAGACCTTACCCTCAGTGAGGCGGATATCCGCCGCCTGTGCCTGAATGTCATCGACAAGCTGGTAGATCTGCATCAGGTGGATGCGGTTGCCGCTGGCCTGGACAAACTGGGCAAGGGGCCGGGTTATGTAGAGCGGCAGATCCTCGGCTGGAGTGACCGTTTCCGCAAGGCGCGCACGGATGATGTGGGTGATTTTGAGACCGTTATGACCTGGCTAAAGGACAAGATGCCCGCAGATGTGGGGCAGGTGGTTATCCATAACGATTACCGTTTTGACAACGTGGTGCTGAACCCCGACAACCCCTTTGAGGTAATCGGTGTGCTGGACTGGGAAATGGCCACCATCGGCGATCCGCTGATGGATCTGGGCAATAGCCTGGCCTACTGGATTCAGGCGGATGATGAGCAGCCCTTCCAGATTCTGCGTCGCCAGCCCACCCATCGCCCCGGCATGCTGACCCGGGCCGAGGTGGTGGATTACTACCTGGAGAAATCCGGCCTGCAGATCAAGAGTTTTGATTTCTACGAAATCTACGGCCTGTTCCGTTTGGCGGTGATTATTCAGCAGATCTACTACCGCTACTACCACGGCCAGACCAAGGACAAGCGCTTTGCCATGTTTGGCCACGCGGCCAATTATCTGGAAAAGCGCTGCAATCGTCTTATCGACGCCAGCAGTCTGTAATGGCGACGGTCTATCTTATCCGCCACGGTCAGGCCAGCTTTGGTAAGGAAAACTATGATCAGTTGTCGCCGCGGGGCTGGGAGCAGGGCCGGGTTTTGGGCCGCTGGTTGCAAGGTAAGGTGGAGCCTGCCTTTGTGTTCGGTGGCCTGCTGTTGCGGCACCGGGAAACCGCTGAGGCCATCACCAGTGGCTATGGTACCCAGTTGCCGGACATGCAGGCGCTGGCAGGCCTGAATGAGTTCGATCATGAAGCCGTGGTGAACGCCTTCAGACCCGCCTGGGCTGACCGAGCCGTTATGGCCCGGGAGTTGGCCAGCCACCCGAAACCGGCAAAAGCCTTTCAGGAGGCCTTTGTGCAGGCGGTAGAGCGCTGGGCCAGTGGGCTACATGACAGTGACTATGAGGAAACCTGGCCGGCCTTCCAGCAGCGGGTGCTGCAAGCCTTTGATGACGTACTGGCCATGGCAGAGGGGCGGGATGCCCTGGTGTCCACCTCTGGCGGTCCTATTGCGGTCATCGCCCAGTCATTGCTGAGTCTGAGCGATAGCCGCGCACTCCGGCTCAATGAGGTGATCGCCAACACCAGTGTGACCCGAGTGCTTTACAGCGGTCGCAAGCGCAGCCTGTCAGTATTCAACAACTATAGCCATCTGGAGGCAGAAGACCTGTCTCTGGTGACGTTTAGATAATCAGTTTGGTATTCGTAAACAAGCGGGGGGCTGCTTGCCGGGACACGCTGTAAATCCCCCGCTGGGGTCCGGCCCGCAATCACAGATTGCGGTCGTTCGATCTGCGCATGAAGCAGAGCTTCACGATCGCTTGATCGAACCCATGTACGCTCGGCAAAAACCATCCCTGGTTTTTGACGGTCCCGGCAAGCAGCCCCCCGCTCGTTCACTCGCACCGTGCTGAACGCTTAAGTAAGCATCTAAAGGAAAACGATATGAGCAAACAAGACCTATTCGACCTGACTGGTAAAGTCGCCCTGGTAACCGGCGCAAGCCGTGGCATCGGTGAAAGCATCGCCCGTACCCTCGCAGCCTATGGCGCGCACGTTATTGTCAGCAGCCGTAAAATCGACGGCTGTGAAGCGGTTGCAGAGAGTATCCGCCAAGCCGGTGGCAAGGCCGAAGCCTACGCCTGTCATATCGGTGAAATGGAGCAGATTGATGCCGTGTGGAGCCACATTGAAGCCAGCCACGGCAAGCTGGATATCCTGGTGAACAACGCCGCCACCAACCCCCATTTTGGCCCCATTGAAACCACCGATATCGGTGCCTTCCAGAAAACCGTGGACGTCAACATCCGGGGTTACTTCTTCATGTGTACCAAGGCCGTTCACCTGATGAAGAAGAGCGGCGGTGGCTCCATCATCAATGTGGCTTCCATCAACGGCGTGGTGCCGGGCCACTTCCAGGGTATCTACTCCATCACCAAGGCCGCGGTTATCTCCATGACCAAAGCCTTCGCCAAGGAGCTGGGCCAGCAGAACATCCGGGTGAATGCCTTGCTGCCGGGTCTCACTGACACCAAATTTGCGAGCGCCCTGACCACCAACGACGCTATCAAGAAACAGGCGCTGATGCACATCCCCATGAACCGCGTCGCCGACCCGGACGAAATGGCCGGCACCGTGCTCTACCTGGCATCCAACGCCTCCAGTTACACCACGGGTGCGTGCCTGAATGTCGACGGCGGCTATCTGACGGTTTAAACACTCTTGCTGGTACCCAGGCCTGCATGCAGCCAGATTGTTGGTTTCTGGCTGCATGCAGGCCTTTCTTCTTTACAGCCCCTCACAATACATCACAAACCGTATCGATCTATCTTTGTGGTTCCAGCGTTTAACTCTGTAGTCACACCTACGGGGAGTCGGTATGCGCAGTCTTGTTACGTTGATGTTTGTGTTGGGCGGTGGTGCGTTGTTGTTTGCCGATATGAAGGAAAGCGTCGCCGGGCAGTTGAACCCAATCACCTGCGTGGTGAGCCAGAGCCCTTGCCCACGCTAGTTAACAGACATGGTGCCTCACCTGCTTGGCGTCATATCTACCGCAGTGGTATGTCACTATTGCCAGCGGGTATCAAAGGGTTTGCTTAGTTACCTCCGCCATCAACTGGCCCGGGTCGCAAGCCTTAAGGTCGGCATCTGATTTGGCGAAGATTACCGCCAGCCCAGCGGCACCGGCGCCTTTGGCGACGGTTTTCAGGGCTTCAAGGGTGGCAGTACGGGCACCTGTTTTGAGGGCGGCCCGAATCTTTTTCCAGGCTTTTTCGTCATCCACGGCATCCAGAAAATCATTGCCCTGCCAGGTGATGGCGATGCCCGTATAGTCGGGTGGACGCTTCTCGCCACCAAGGGACATACCCTGCGATGCAGCGGTAAGCAGCCTGGCGTCGTCGGCCATCAGGTGGAGGTGGTAGTTCAATCGGGCCGGTGTTTCGCCGAGTTCGTCTGCAAGTTCATCACTATCGGTAATGTCTTTGTCAGCAACCGCTTTGAGAATGCCCCGGACAAGTTCAAAGTCCCGTTTCATCCCTTATCTCCTTGCCGTTGTTGGCTATCGCTGTGGGGAAGAAAGCAGTGTGAGGAAGAATCAGTATAGTGCAGTTTGTTGCTGCTGAGGGGGCTGCTGGAACAAACAGAGTCTGTTGTTATCCGCATGAATACGCTTCGACTGGGTTGGGACGCCTCCCGTTCACCCTGGGCCTGTCGAGGGGTGAGGTCTCAAATGTGGGGCCTGGGTGCCTGTAATCTCCGACAGGCTCAGGGTGAACGGATTTCTGCGGCGGGCTACTTGGGGTACGGCTCCGGCAACACCGGTGGTGTGCTGTCCATATAGGTGAGGTAAGCCTGCCACAGGATCTGCGTACGGTCCTGAGTTAGCGCCTTGGCGCACTCGATGGCCATAACGGTACGGATAGTACCGTCCCGCCACAGATCATAGACTGCATCGCAATGCGCGCTTCGGTAATCAACCCAGGCTTCCTGGGCAGCATCGAGGCTGGCAACGGCGACGGGGTCATAATCAAGGCGATCGCGACTGACGTCGAGGTAGTGGGCGAGAGTTTCCTCTATGGCCTGAAGTTCCAGGGCTGCGCAGTGATTGATTTCCAGAGTTGAGATGGCCTGTTCGCAATTGAGCTCATCCTTGGCGTCAGCCAGAAGGCTCAGTATAAACAAGGCAATACCTATCACCACCATGATCACCACAAGTGCCGGTGATTGCCCCTGCCTTTTGCTGGACAGGCGAGTATCCGGGTCACGCTTTGCCAGTGCATCAAAATCCAGTGTTCGTGTGCTGAGTTCTTCACCCTGATACACCGTAACGGCACGCGCGCCTGCGCCGAGTGCCAGTTCGCGTAAGGCCTTACGCTCGATATGAGTCAGACCACCGTCGAGTTTTTCCATAGGGTGCATGATCACAGCCGGCGCGGCGGGCACAAGGTCTTTCCCGCAGACGTTTCTGACCCCGTGCATTATCAACGTCTCCGCTATTACAAAATCATTCAGCAAGGTGCGGGCGTGGGAGAAGGGGTTCACCAACTCAATGTTGCTACGCAGAGGTAGCTGCCCCGCCGCTGCGCCTATAGCGGCGACCTTCTTGTCGCCTCTGGGCGATGTTTCAATGGCCACCAGCGGCGCGTCCTCATAGACCTGTCCGGTTTTCAGGTTGGTGACCTTGAGGCGATGTTCCCAGATTTGTATGTAGAGGGTGGGAGAAATAGCAGCCTGTAGCTTTTTAAACACCATGGGGGTAGGTGACTCCGGTTAATTGAGGAACGGTCAGCCTTGCAGGGCATCGCCCAGTGCTATGATCACAGCCACGATAAATATGATCACCAGAGCCACCATTATATAGAGAGTGAAGTAGGGCAGGGCGATGGCGGCAAGGCCGAGCAGGGCGGCACAGCCGGTAGCTGTTGCAGGTTCGCGGCGGACAGTGGCCAGCGCGGCGAGGATCAGTGCAAATGTGCCGAGCAGGGTGGTGATCATGACCGCCACACGATCAGGGTGCAACGGGTTGGGCTGGCTGTTTGTCTCCGCGGATTTGCCCTGCAGCAGGCTCAACACTGATTGGTGCACACTGCTGGACAGACTGGCCAGGTTGGATTGCGGGGCGGGTTTGGGCGTCTGTGGCGCCGACCAGAAATGGGCCAGGGCCAGCACCAGTGCCAGGCCGCCAATGATGATTGCCGAGATGCTGATAACTGGGGATTTTGCGGTAGCGGCCGTGGTTTCCATCGTGGAATAAACTCCTCTGATCCTTGAGTTTTTGCCGGGAGATGCCTGGCAAGGTTCCGAGCCAGACATACTTGCAGTATAGATAAAGTTTTGTCTGTTAGGGAGTTTGATTTGGGCTTTCTGTGACGCACTGGCGCATATGAATCAATGCCATCGTCTGTCCCTCGGGGTTGTGGCGAACCTCTACCCCATGGGGCACAAAGCCCAGAGAGCTATAGAGCAGGATGGCTGCAGTGTTGTCATTGAACACGGAAATACGGATTTCCCTGACCTGGAACCGGCAAATGGCCTGCTGCGCCATGTAGCTGACCAGCAATCGGCCAACACCCTGACCCCTTGCCTGGGGTGCCACTATGACGTTGCCGATAAAGGCGGAGGCGTCAGGTATGACGTTATACAGGTTGGCAAAGCCGATAATCTCACCTTGGTGGGCAACGACCGTAAGGGCCTCCCGGCATTGGGCCAGGGCGCGTAGCTGGTCAGTGGTGAAAGGGTGCTGACCTTTGGGGTAGACCCGAAACAGGTCTGACTTGTTGGACAGCAAGCGGACAATAGCGGGGTAATCCTGCTCAGCGGCTGCGCGAAGTTCCATAACGTTTCCTTAGCCCATACCGCGGGCGGCCAACAGGCAGCATACGGCGTCATGCACTTCTTCAGTCCGTTCTGCTGCGGTAGGGTTGCGCCGCATATGATTCAGTTTGAACAGCAGGGCCTGATACACCTCAGGCCTGACCATGTGCAGCAGATGAGACACCAGCCAGTATTTCCAGATTTCATCGTTACCTGACAGCACCTCCTTGATCGGCTCCGCCAGCTCTATGCCCATGACGGCGAGCCGCTCGGCAACCGGACCCGCGATCGGCCAGTTAAGGTCCTGCAGGCATTGCAGCAGGGCTCCAATATATGGAATGACCTCCTGGTTACTGGCCGCAGCCAATGCTGCGCAGGCGGCGTCATCACATTTGTGGGTCGGAATGAGGTTTGTCATAGCCCGCTATCATCGGGTTAAGCGAGGCTGTGATCAAGTGGTCGTTTGCGTGCTTGTTTCCGTTTGGGCGGCAGCGCGCCATTGGCTTGGCGTCATCCCGGTCCATCCTTTGAACGCTCGGGTGAAATTGGCCGGGTCGGTGTAGCCGAGCAGGTCGGCTATGCGCTGAATGCTCATATCGCTGTCGCTGAGCAAGTGGCAGCTGTCCCGTTGCCGGGCCTCCTCCAGCAGCTGTTTGTAGCCGCTGCCTTGCTCCTGGAGCCGGCGGCGCAGGGTGCGCGTGGTGAGGTGTAACGACTGTGCCAGGGCCTCGGGCGATGGGTAACCCTGAGGGCCTGCAATCAGTGCGGCGCGAATCTGTGGTGCCAGGCTGTCAACCGGGTCAAGCAGGCTGCTCTCCCGTTCACACTGGGCCAGGGCCTGGCTCAGAGCCTCCGGGTTGGCCGTCGGGAGCGGTTGGCTCAGCCAGCGGATATCCCCCAGCAGGGCCACGCCTGCCATCGGCATCTGGAATCTCACCCGAGGCAGCAGGTCACGGACCTGCTCAAAGTCATCCGGCTGCCTGCCGGTCAGCCAGAGCTCACGGGTTATGGGTAGCATGGGTAAAACAAACTCCATTCCCCGGTACATGCTGGTAAGGATAGAGGCAAACATCATGTCCTTGAGGGCGGCGGCCATGGGGGTTTCAGGGGTGATCTCGAAGAACAGCCGCCCCTCGGTCTGGCGCCGGCTCAGTAATACCCCCCGACCACGAAGATGCCAGAAGCGCTCCAGAATGCTGATGGCTTCACCGGCCGTGGCGGCACACATCAGGGCATAGCCCAGGCTGCCGTGGGCGGTCAGCGGTAAACGGAGGCCAGTTTCGAAACCGAGCACGGTGGTGCCGGCATGCTCAGACAAGGCATGAATAAGCTGGAATATATCCGCCAGCGACAGGCGTCCGGCAGGGTCGTCCAGTGCCGTTGCAGGGAGGCCAACCTCTGCCAGTATCGGTTCGGATGCAATGCCGCGCGCCCGCGCAACCTCAGCAAACATGCGCGCGTAAGTCACCGGCTGGTTAGGTTGCCGGAGCCACGCAGGCTGCTGGGTCTGGTTAGATGCGGGATTCACTGTTGGCCACCAATGACAAGTGCTTTGTCCGTGCAGCATCTCACGCCTTGTGGCGGTCTGCCAGTACTCTGGAGGCCATAGCACAATAATATCGTTTACCCGGAGATCATGATGAACGCACCCGCTACCGTAAAGCCCAATGCCAAACGCCACAGAAAGCTTGCCACGCCACCGGGTATGATTCCGGAAGTGCGTCGGCCAAACTTTGAGTTGCCTGCCGATATGCCTCGATACTGGTGGGACAATGACCCCGCCAAAACCCTGCTATTGGCGGCCTTGTCGTCGGGCTTTCCGCCAGGGGAGCGGTTTTTCATAGACTCCGTTCGTTACTACCAGGACCGCATCACAGACCCGGAGCTGCAGCAGGCTATCCGTGGCTTCATTGGTCAGGAAGCGCACCATTCCCGGGAGCACAAGGCGCTGAACGGTTTTCTCGAAGACCGGGGTATTAACCTCGGTCGGCTGGAGCGGGAAATTCAGGTCTTCATGGATTGGATGCGGAACAACCTTAGCCCTGAACGCCAGCTTGCTCATACTGTTGCGGTGGAGCATTTTACGGCTCTGATGGCGGAGGAGTTTCTACTCAAATATGACGCCCTGGATGAGATGGACCCCCATATGGCGCCCATTTGGGCGTGGCATGCTATTGAGGAGTCAGAACACAAGGCCGTGGCCTTCGACGTTTACAAGACTGTCGGCGGTAGCGAATTTGTGCGGGCGACGGAGATGCTGTTTGTCAGCGTGGTGTTTCCTGTGTTCACCACGGTGCACCTGGTGCAGCTGATGAAGGCAGACGGCCAGCTCGGCAATTTCCGATCCTGGGGTAAGGCACTGAACTACATGTGGGGCAAGCCAGGGGTGTTTCGCAAACTGCTTCCATCTTATCTGAAGTTTTACAGCCCGCGCTTTCATCCCTGGAACAATGACGCCCGGGACCTGGTTGAGAAAGCCAAACGGAAATGGCTTAAAGGCGGGGCGTGACAGGCGCCCCGGGCGTTACGACCGGCGCTGGCTGAATCTGGCCTGTAAGGGCTGCGCTAGTGCCGTTGCCAGCGTTAGTAGCAGCCAGCACCCGACAAAAAGCAGTGCCATCTGCATCTCTCTCGGCGACGTTAGTGTGTCCTCACTTGCAGTCTCGGGCACCGGGGGTAACCACAGGTAGCCCTCTTCTCCCAAACCCAGCCACATGGCCGCCGCCACCCCGGCGACAACCGAATGGGCCAGGAAACGGCGCATGCCTGCCCGCCAGCGTGCGGGGCCGCTGAAGCGAAGCAACACAAGACCGACAAACAGCAACAGCATGAAGGTGTCGGCGGCATTGCCCCGCTGCTGGTAGAGCAATGCCCAGAAGTGGGCTGCGATCAGTGCGAGGGCGGTCTGGCCGGTGACTGTCGCGGCCTGGCTGACGATCCGTGTCATGGTAGTCGGCATGAATTGGCTCAGTGAGACGTAGCTTGACCAAATTGCTGATTCAGCCAGGCGACAATGTCACCGGATTCATACATCCAGCGGTCTTCGCCCTGCTCATCCTTGATCCGCAGGCAGGGTACAGCCACTTTGCCGCCACCGGCCAGCAGGGTTTCCCGGTGCGCTGTGTCGTGCTGGGCGTCACGCAGTTCAATGTTCAGGCCAAGCCGGGCCGCTTCCTTGCGAACCTTGATGCAAAACGGGCAGGCGCGGAACTGGTAAAGCGCCAGCTGACGTGTGGCGGCGTCCACAGCGGCTTGCTGATCCGGGGAGCGCGAGATGCTTTTCGGCGTGGTCAGTTTTTCCATGACCAGCATGATGGGGGTGAGAATCAGGCGGAGCAGTCGAAAGAAGGTACGGATAACAATACGCATGGTAACCCTGTGATGTCAGAAGTCATTAAGCCCCGCGACAGACGGGGCTGCAAGGATACCATGTCGTGACGCCCTTTACTCCGGTAGGCCTCGCGGTGGCAGTTGCAGAGGGGGCCGCTGCCAGTCCGGCGGCATCACCAGGTGTTTGAGGCGGTGGCTGACCGGGCCGGGTTTGCCCATGTCCCTGAACATGTCCACGTATTCGTGAGTCCACAGGGTAATCAGGTCGTCACCGGGGATCGGCGTGGTGATGCCGTACTCCGGCGGGTCCTGGGCCTCCTCGTCCACGAAGGTGCCGAACAGGCGGTCCCACAGGATCAGGATGCCACCGTAGTTGCGGTCTATATAACCTGGATTTCGGCCATGGTGAAACCGGTGATGGCCGGGGGTGTTGAACAGGAACTCGACCCAGGGGTGCAGACGATTGACCAGGGTCGTGTGGATAAAGAACTGGTACACCAGTGACAGCGCAAAGGCGATACCGATCCACACCGGATTGAAGCCAATCAGTGCCAGTGGCACATAGAACAGCCAGTTGCCGTTGAAAATATTGGTGGCGTTCTGGCGCATGGCGGTGGAAAAGTTGAACCGCTCTGACGAGTGATGCACCACATGTGCAGCCCAGAACCAGCGCATGCGATGACTGGCCCGGTGCATCCAGTAGAAACAGAAATCCACACCGATAAAGGTCAGCACGGCGGTGGCGAGGCTCAACTCCAGATCCAGTAGCCGGTAATGGTAGGCCAGGGCATAGACGGGGAAGGCCAGTAAACCGGCGAACAGCAGTTCAGTGATTTGATAGCCAGCACCCAGCATGAAGTTTTTAATGGCTTCGCGGGTATTCATCAGCGCCGGGTTATGGCGTATCCGCAGATATTCCCAGACGGTGACACCAATAAATACTGGGGTTGCGACCACGAAGATCAGTTGCCGGGCATCCAGGGCCAGCCACTGGCTTACCATCTGCCATACAGGCAGGAGGCCGCTGTTGTCCAGCATGGTGGAGATCATTTCAAACAACATGAGGTGGCTCCGTTGTGGTGTTGTTGTTCTTTGTCTATTGTCTATAAACTGTTCATTTCAGAATTGACAATTAATGACATCATTTTGATGATCTACGCCAAGCTGATAAGAGGTTGTGGCTATGGCCCATGTGATGCGGGTGACCGGCGCCTGGACCGGTCTGTTGTCTGACTGGTTACAGATGAGGGGGCTGGAGGCCCCAGTCTTGCGGGCTGCCCTGGCGCGCAGGGCCGGAGACGAAAATGTCCCTATCCCGGTGTGGCGGGAGCTGCTGGCGGAGGGGCTGGCCCTGGTGCCAGGGGAAGTGGCGCCGGAGTTGGAGGTGGGGGCCTGCGTACAGCCCGCACATGTGGGCGTGTTGGGCTACCTGATACTGGCATCCGATACCCTTGGTGAAGCGATGCTGGCTTACCAGCGCTACGAAAAACTGTTTTACGGCATCAATCTGGTGGAGATGGAACTGCTCGGCCAGGATGCGGAAATCCGCTGGCCCCGGGGTGAGCAGGAGCTGGGGCAATTAGCGGACGGTGTGGCCATTGCCGCCTTGATCACCTTTCTGCGCCGTCAGCTGGATGATCCACCACCGCCCAGTCTGGTAGGGTTTCTGGACCCGGTATCGCCGGCCCGGGCGGCCGCCTATGAGGCATTTTTCGGCTGCCCGGTGCAGTTTGCCGATCACTATGTGCGGATACGCTTCCCTCTGGCTTATCTGCAGATTCCCATGCCCCGTCGTGATCCCAATCTGTTGATGCTGCTGGACCGTCAGGCCCAGGCGCTGTTACGGGCTCTGCCGGGAGGCTCAGAGATGGAGCGCCTGCTGCAACAGGTGCTGCTGCGCTTGCTGGCCGAAGGGGAGCCCACCCTGGACCGCGCCGCCAGAGCCATGCACATGTCGCCGCGCACGTTGCAGCGCCGGCTGTCACTGCATGGCTTGAGCTGGCAACAGTGGCTGGATCGCAGCCGCGAACAGTTGGCCAATGATTATCTGGAGGACCCGGGCCTCACCCTCAGTGACATCGCCCTGCTGCTGGGGTTCTCCGAACAGAGTGCCTTTACCCGGGCCTATCGGCGCTGGACAGGCTTGTCGCCGGGTCGCTATCGGCGGGCAGCGTTACGTTCGGCCTGGCAAAGTGGGTGGTCAGAAAGTCCACAAACTGCCGCACCTTGGGGGACAGGTGCCGGTGACGGGGATAGATGACCCACACCGCCGTATGCTGGCAGGCATAGCTGTCCAGTACCGAGACCAGTGCACCCGTTGCCAGCCTTTCCTCCACGTAGTAATCCGGTAGCTGAGCCAGGCCAAGCCCCTTGCTGACAGCATCCAGCAGGGCCAACCCGGAGTTACCACGCCAGTTGCCCTGTACCCGCAGATGCCGGTGCTGGCCGTTAACATCAAAGGTCCAGTGGTCCGCGGAGCCGGCCAGGCAGTTGTGCTGGCTCAGCTCCTCTGGCTGGCTGGGGGCGGGGTGGCGCTGGAAATAGTCGGCGGAACCAACCACGTACTCCCGCCGGGGGCAGAGCTTGCGGGCGATAAGAGAGGAGTCCGGCAGGGCGCCGGTACGGATGGCAACATCAAACCCCTCCCGGATGATATCCACCGGGCGGTTGGTGAGCTTGAGCTGAACCCCCAGTTGCGGGTGCAGGCAAAGAAAATCGTTCACCAGGGGCGCGATGTATTTTTCCCCGAAGGTGGTGGCGCAGGTGATCCGCAGCTCGCCGGAGGGCCGGTGCTGGTAGTCGCCGATGGCATTCAGGGCTTCCTGAAAGCCATCGTATAGATGACTGCAATGGTCGTAATAGATCTCACCGGCATCGGTGAGTTTGAGTTGGCGGGTGGTGCGGTACAACAGCTGGGTGTTCAGCTGGGTTTCCAGCCGGGCCACCAGGCGGCTGACATGGGATACAGATACCCGCAATGTCCGCGCTGCTGAGGCAAAGGATCCTTGCCGTACGACTTCGACAAAGGCTTCAATCCGATCCCAGTGCTGCATTGTTGTTCCCTGGCAATAATCTATTGCTGAATGATGCCTTATAGGGCTACCGGGGGTCCATTACACTGGGTGGCTATCGTGCACCTGACAGGAGAGCCCTGATGAAGTCGATTGCTGCCGTAGCCTGGGAAGCAGGCAAACCGCTGACGCTGGAAGAAGTTGACGTGGCGGGCCCCAAAGCCGGCGAGGTGCTGGTGCGGATTGTCGCGACCAGCGTCTGTCATACGGACGCCTATACCCTGTCCGGTGCGGACCCCGAGGGGTTGTTCCCCGCTATTCTGGGGCATGAAGGTGCCGGTATCGTGGAGGAAGTGGGCGCAGGCGTCACCAGCCTGAAACCCGGGGATCATGTGATTCCCCTGTACACGGCAGAGTGTGGCAAGTGCAAGTTCTGTCTGTCCGGCAAGACCAACCTGTGTCAGTCCGTCCGGGCGACTCAGGGCCAGGGGCTGATGCCGGATGGTACATCCCGTTTTTCCGTGGGTGGCAAGCCGCTGCACCACTACATGGGGTGCTCCACCTTCAGCAACTACACGGTGCTGCCGGAAGTCTCGCTGGCGAAGGTATCCAAAGAGGCACCGCTGGACAAGATCTGCCTGTTGGGCTGCGGTGTGACCACGGGTATTGGCGCGGTGATCAATACCGCCAAGGTTGAGGCGGGTGCCACCGTGGCGGTGTTTGGTCTGGGAGCCATCGGGCTGGCGGTTATTCAGGGGGCTCAGATGGTAGGTGCCAGCCGCATCATTGCTATTGATATCAACCCGGACAAATTCGAGCTGGCCCGTCAGTTTGGTGCCACAGAGTTCGTCAACCCGAAAGACTACAGCGACCCCATCCAGCAGGTGATCGTGGACATGACCGACGGCGGGGTGGACTACTCCTTCGAGTGTATCGGTAATGTGAACGTTATGCGGTCAGCGCTGGAGTGCTGCCACAAGGGCTGGGGTGAGTCGGTGATTATTGGTGTGGCGGGTGCCGGTGAGGAAATCGCCACCCGTCCCTTCCAGTTGGTGACCGGTCGGGTCTGGCGGGGCTCTGCCTTCGGCGGCGTAAAGGGGCGCAGCGAGTTGCCGGGCTATGTGGACCGCTACATGAAGGGCGAGATCAAGATTGACGAGTTTGTCACCCATGATATGCCCTTCGAGAAGATCAACGAGGCCTTTGATCTGCTCCACGAAGGCAAGAGTATCCGTACCGTACTGCATTACTGAGCGGGGAAAACGCCATGACGACACTCACTGAGATTGCCGCCAACCGCAGTTTTGGCGGCTGGCATAAGCGCTTCCGTCATCAGTCGGCGGTGTTGGGTTGTGAGATGGTATTTGCGGTTTATCTGCCGCCCGCAGCAGAACGGGGGCCTGTGCCGGTGCTCTGGTGGCTGTCGGGCCTGACCTGTACGGACGAGAATTTCATGCAGAAAGCCGGTGCCCACAGGGTCGCTGCTGAACTGGGTATAGCCATTATCTGTCCCGATACCAGCCCGCGGGGCAGTGACTATCCGGGGGAGCATGACAGCTATGACTTTGGCTCCGGGGCTGGCTTCTATGTGAATGCCACGGCAGCGCCCTGGTCGGCAAGCTATCGCATGTATGACTATGTCACCCAGGAGCTGCCGGCTCTGGTGGCTGAGCATCTGCCGGTCAGTCAGTGCCAGTCTATCAGTGGTCACTCCATGGGCGGGCATGGGGCGTTGGTATGTGCCCTGCGCGCTCCCGAGCACTATACCTCTGTCTCGGCATTCGCCCCTATCACCAACCCAACCCAGTGTGCCTGGGGGCAGAAGGCGCTGGCGGGTTATCTGGGGGATGACCCGGGCAGCTGGAACGCCTGGGACAGTTGCGAGCTGATTCGTGGTGGCGCGAAAGTGGCGGGGATACTGGTGGATCAGGGTGATGCAGACAATTTTCTGCATGACGGGCAGCTACGCCCCGAGGCCCTGGCTGCGGTGTGCGAGGCCCAGGGTATCCCGCTGACGCTGCGGATGCAGCCGGGCTATGACCATTCCTACTTCTTTATTGCTTCATTTATTGAAGATCATCTGCGCTATCACGCCAGTTTTCTGTGCCCGTGATTGCGTGTTGCGGTGAGATGCAGGCAGGTACCGGCAGGGTTTAATCCCTGTCTGTATCTGCCCGGGACAGGGTCGTGCCTACCGGCGGTGTGTAGTAGAGGGAATAGAGCACCCGGTCCAGCAGGGCCTGGCCGTTCCAGGCCGGGGTGTGGTTGACGTAACCCACTACGGCCCAAGTGGTTTTGTCCTTGTCGCGGGCAAAACCGGCGATGGAGCGGACCCCTTCCAGATAACCGGTCTTGATACGGCCTTCACCAACCAGCGCAGTGTTCAGCAGGCGGCGGTGCATGGTGCCATCCATTGCAATGACCGGCAGGGAGGACATCAGGTCGGAACGGAACTGACTGTTCCAGGCCAGTAACAGAATTTGTGCGGTCTGTTTCGCAGTCAGGCGCTCGTCCCGCGACAGGCCAGCGCCGTTTTCGATCACCATGCCTGCGGTATTGACGCCCTTGGTCTCCAGCCAGGCGGTAATGGCGCGAATGCCTGCCTGCCGGTCGTCTGCATCATCCTCGGTACGGTGTTCTGCGCCGATGGTCAGCAACAACTGCCGGGCCATGACATTGCTGCTCCACTTGTTGATGTCACGCACTGCAGTTACCAGATCCTGGGAGCTGCTGCGGGTCAGCAGGCGGGCGTCTTCCGGGGTTTCGCCGCTGGTGTTGTGGCCGGCAATGGCACCCCCCATGTCACTCCACAGGGCGCGAATCAGTGAGGCGCTGTAATCAGCCTGTGGTAACAGTGACAGGTAGGTGGTGGTGCGGCAGCCCCGCGGCAGGGTGCCATTGATGTTGACGCGAATCAGTCCGTCCTGCCGGAACTCGGGCTTCCACTCAAACGCGCGCCTGGCGGGGCAGGGGCCTTCCTCGGTTGCGGTTACCTGGTTGTCGATAACAACCCCATCCAGCTGTGGTGTTACCCAGGCCTGTGTGCCCCGCTCATCGGCCCGCACCTGAAAGTGCATCAGGTTGAAGTTGGTCAGGTAAGCGGACGGCTCCACCAGGAAAGGGGCGAAGGGATTGTCGCCATTGTCTTCAAAAGAGGGCAGGTCGTTCGGCAAGTGGAAGTAACCGCCGTCAAGCACCAGGTCACCGCTGACCGTGCGTATACCCATGTAGCGCAACTCGCGCATCATGGACCACAGGCGTTCTTCGGTCAGTTTCGGATCGCCCCCAAACTTCACGTACAGATTGCCGTACAGGATATCACCCACCAGCTTGCCATCGGTGTAAACGCGGGTTTCCCATTGGAAGGCAGGCCCAAGCAGTTCCAGAGCGGCGAAGGTGGTGATGACCTTCATGGCGGACCCTGGGTTCATCTGCACATCGGCATTGATGAATTGCTCAAGCCCCGGGCCGTCCAGCGGGATGGCCGCCAGGCTAAGGCCCTGTTCGTGGCCGGGAATGGTGCGGTCAGCATGGCTGAGGATGTTTGATCGCCATTTGTAGGCATCCGCTGAAACCTGCGCGGCGGGCAGGCTCAGGGCGATGGCTGCCAGGCTAACGGCAAGGGACCGAGAGAAGCGCTTCGCTGTTGTCATGGTGGCTAAACCGGCATGTCAGAGTGGCAGTTGGACTGAGAAACTAAAGATAGCTCAGAATAGCCCACAATGCCTATGCTTGTATTTGAAGTTTAATATTAGAATGTGTTTACAGTTTCATCTTTTGGTTACAGTTTTTCTGCATGTGTAACCCATTGACCCCAATCGGTTCAGCGATGCTCAACAGGAGGCTCCGATGCCCAACGTGATTTCCCACAACCTCAATGTACTGGGCTCGGTGCTCACGTCAACCTTCACTGGCTGGCGGGGTTGCATGGTAGTCAAGCCCGTGCCCCAGCCTGAGAAACCACTGATTCTCTATGATATGGAGGCCTGCCCTTACTGCCGTCGCGTACGGGAGGTCTTCAGTGCGTTGCACCTTGATGTGGAGATCAGGCCCTGCCCGAAAGGTGGCAGCCGCTTTCGTCAGGAAGCTGAGGCCAAGGGGGACAAGCAGCAGTTCCCGTTGCTTGTGGATGAGAACACGGGCACCGTCCTGTACGAATCTGAGGATATCGTGGAGTACCTGTTCAGCACCTACGCCAAGCGCCCGGTACCCCGTTACTATCAGTGGAAGTTCTATCAGCCAACACTGAGCGCCGTGGGGTCAGGGGCCAGTGGCCTGCGGGGCCTGCGTGTGACACCAGCCCGTATTCCCGCGCAGCCTTTGCACCTGTGGAGCTTTGAAGGCAGCCCCTATTCCCGTCTGGTGCGGGAGAAGCTGTGTGAGATGGAGATTCCCTACACGCTGCATAACCTGGGCAAGGAGCACTGGCAGGAAATCGGCCCTGCGGTTCGGCGTGTCAAGCCTGGCCCCTATACGCCCGCTGCAGGTGGCAAACGGGATGCCTTCTTCCAGCAGCATCAGCGGGTGCAGGTGCCGTACCTGGAAGACCCGAATACCGGCGAAGCGCTGTTTGAGTCCTCTCGCATCCTGCGTTACCTGGATGAGCAATACCGCCTCTGATGGGTGGTTCGCAGCAGCTCAGCAAGCCGGCGGCTTGTGTTGATCCTGCTCGTCAGGCCAGCAGTGGCCTGACATCCAGGCCGTAGTCATCCGGGTCAACTGCGCGCAGGATGCGGTCCTGCACCCCGGGCTGGGCGAGATCGATGGTTTTGATGGGAATGGGCTGGCGGAATTTGGTGTGATACATCACCCGCACCACCGGCAGCCGCTGGTCGTGCTCATTGGTTTCAATCACCACTGCCAGCCGGCCACTTTCCATTAAGACCATGGACCCTACCGGGTACAGACCGATACAGCGAATGAAGTAGCGCACCAGTTTCGGGTCCAGGTGGTCGCCGCTCCATTCCAGCAGTTTTTTCAGGCCCTGGGTCGGGGTCATGCCCTTGTGGTAAACCCGGTCAGAGGTGATGGCGTCGTAGACATCGGTAATGGCCACCATGCGACCGTAGATGGAAATCGCCTCACCCTTGAGGCCATCCGGGTAGCCGCTACCATTCATTTTTTCATGGTGCTGAGAGGCGGTGAGCAGGGCAATCTGGCCGATATCAGGGGTGCTGAGCAGAATGTCCCGGGTATGGCTGGCGTGGAGTTTCATCACCTCGAACTCCTCCGGTGTCAGTCGTCCGGGTTTATGCAGGACTTCATCCGGGGTGAGAATCTTGCCCAGATCGTGGAGCAGGGCGCCGACAACCGTATCGTGCATGGCCTGCCTGCTTAGCTTCACGGACTTGCCGAAAATGGACATCAGCACGCTGAGGTTGACCGAATGTTCCAGCAGGTAGTTGTCTTTTTCCCGGATTTTGCCCAGGCAGGCCAGGGCATTGTGATTGCGAAAGACGGAATCCAGCAGCTCATCGGCAAGATCATTGACCGGGCTCAGGGTGAGGGGTTCGCCGAGTTTTACACTGCCTAGCAGTTGCCCCACCAGCCCCTGCGCTTCCTCATGGATGCGGGTGGCTTTTTCCATTTCCTCTGCCACGCCAACCGCATTGCGTGTGACTGGCGGAGCTTCGGCGGCACCCTGCAGCAGGGTTTCATTGTGCTGATCTACCAGCGGTTCAGGTTCGCCATGAGGCGCATCCAGCCCCTTACTGGTGTCGATATAGATCGCCGTCACCCCCAGTTGACGCATTCTCTCAATGGTTTCTTCCTTGCGAATCAGCCCGCGCCTGTTACGGGCATTGTGGGGGATCCAGTCATTATTCTCGTCAGTGACGTACATGCCGACGCGCACGTCACTGATCGGGACACGTTTTTTCATGCTGCCTATCCGTACAAATTTGGGACTAGAGCCCGGTAATACGGATGAGTATAGGCAGAGGCTGTTCAGATTGCGCTGGCGTGCGATGCATTCTGCCGCCTTCTGCTCAGCTCGCCAGATGATAGGCATCCTGCAGGCGACGGTTGACCAGCCAGCGGTAGCTCAGGGTAAAGCCAGGCCAGTTGGTGCTGTTGTGGCCATTGGCATCCACATACCAGCTTTGGCAGCCGGACCACACGCTGTCACTCAGACGAGCCTGGATACCCTGGTTGAAGTCTGTGTGCTGTTGCGCGTCCACTTCGATGACACTGGCGCCCTGTTGGTCCAGTAGTTTCAGACACTTGATGACGTGGGTAATCTGGCTTTCCAGCATATAAACGATGGAATTATGACCCAGATTGGTGTTGGGGCCATACAGCATGAAGAAGTTGGGGAACCCCGGCACACTGAGGCCGAGGAAGGCTTTCGCGCCTTGCTGCCACGCCTCGTTCAGGGACTGGCCATCCCGGCCTCGAATGGTCATGGGCGCGAGGAATTCGGTCGCTGCAAAACCGGTGCCGTAGATCAGGGTATCAACCTCATGGCAGGTGCCATCTGCGGTTTGCACGCCCTGCTCAGTGATACGCGTAATCGGATCGGTGACCAGTTCCACCTGCGGACGTGCCAGGGTGGCCAGGTATTCGCTGGAGAGCAGAATCCGCTTGCAGCCGATGGGATAGTCCGGCACCAGTTTTTCCTGCAGTCCAGCGTCGGGCACCTGGCGTTTGAGCAAGCGGCGGAAGGGAAGTACGCCCATGGGCTTCATCAGGCTGTGGAAGCGGGTAAAAGCGATGGCCCGGGACTCGTATTGCAGATAGATACCGGCGCGGTAGAGCTTGCCGACGGCGGGAAGCCTTTTGAACAAGCCACGCTCAACTGCGCTGTAGGGCCGGTCAGGGCGCGGCAGTATATAGGCTGGCGAACGCTGGAATACGGTCATATGCCGAACTTTGTCGGCAATGGCGGGCACAAACTGAATGGCTGAGGCGCCGGTACCGATAACGGCCACCCGCTTGCCTTCCAGCGGGTAGTTATGATCCCAGTGGGCGGAGTGGAAACTGTGGCCTTTGAAGGTGTCCATGCCCTCAATTTTGGGCAGTGCAGGACGGCTGAGCTGGCCCGTTGCTGTGATAAGAATGTCGGTGGTCAACTGACGCCCGTCTGTCAGCTTGAGTACCCAGCGTCGGGCTGATTCTTCGTAGTTGGCTTCGGCCACCTCCGTGCCAAAACGCAGGTGGGGGCGCAGGCCGTATTTGGCGGCACAGTGGCGGAGATACTGATAGATCTCGTGCTGTGGCGCGAACACGTGGCTCCAGGCCGGGTTGGGTTCGAAGGAGAACGAGTAGAGATGGGAAGGCACATCACAGGCGGCGCCCGGGTAACTGTTGTCGCGCCACACGCCCCCCACATCAGCGGCTTTTTCCAGCATCAGGAAGTTTTCAATGCCCTGTTTCTTTAGCGCGACGCCCATGCCTATACCGCCGAAGCCAGAGCCAATGATGATCACGCGCTGGTGCAGGGGCTCGGCGTTGATGGGGGTGTCAGACATGGCGGGGCTCCGGAGCAGATGGGTAATAAGCGCTAGTCTAACATGACATTTGTCGGCTTTATTGGCCGAAACGCTCAGGGTGGTTGGCAGAAATGATAGGGGGCACCTGCAGCACCCGCCGCAACAGGCCGGTGCTACAGGCGGCAGGGTGTCAGCAGCGTACTAGCGGCTGAGGCGCACCAGTCGGCCGTTACGATCATCCGTCAGCAGCCAGAGTGCGCCATCCGGCCCATTGCGGACATCGCGGATACGCTGGCCAAACCCGGTCAGCAGGTCTTCCTCTTCTACTACCGTCTCGCCGTCAAGGCGCAGACGGATCAGCTTGCGCCCGGCCAGTGCACCGATGAACAGGTCCCCCTGCCACGCGGGCAGCAACTCGCCGGTGTAAAAGGCCATGCCAGAGGGCGCGGGCGAAGGCGTCCAGTAATGCAGGGGTTGCTCCATGCCCTCTTTTTTCGTCAGGTTGGTGATGGGCAGGCCCGAGTAATTCACGCCATGGGTGATGGTGGGCCAGCCGTAGTTCAGTCCCTTACGGATGATATTGATCTCGTCACCACCCCGGGGGCCATGCTCATGACTCCAGATGTCGCCCGTCTCCGGGTGACGGGTCATGCCCTGAATGTTGCGGTTACCCTTGCTGAACACCGTATCCCGGTGACCGCGCCGGCCGACAAACGGATTATCCGGCGGCACTTCGCCGTCAATGGTGATGCGGTGTACAGCACCGGCGTCGTCGTCCATCTTCTGGGCCCGTTCCATCTCGCCCCGATCACCCACTGAGATGTACAGCAGCCCCGCTTCATCGAAGGCAAGTCGGCTGCCAAAGTGGCGGCCATTGTTGGAGCGGGGTTCCGCCTCGAAGATGACCCGGACATTGGAGAGGGCTCCTTCCGTGTAGGTGGCTCTGGCCACCCGGGTGGTATAACCGCGCCGGTTGCGGTGGGCATAGCTCAGGAACAGCTGCTGGTTATCGTTAAAAGCGGGGTGTAACACCACATCCAGCAGACCACCCTGACCGCGGGCGGCCAACTCCGGCAGCCCTGTGACGGGTTGCTCAAGCAGTTCACCGTCACGCACGATACGCAGCCGCCCGGGCCGCTCGGTAACCAGCTTGTCACCGTTTGGCAGAAACGCCAGCCCCCAAGGGTGCTCCAATCCGGATACTACGGTTTGTAGCTGGAAGCTGGTATGGTCTGAAGCCTGCTCAGTATTGGCGTGGGCGTTTAGCCCAAGGGTGAGCAGCCCGGCATAGGTGAGTGTTTTCAGCGTGGGTGTCATGGCCTTGGCTCCGGTTGTGTTCAATTCCTCACACGGTGTGTTTACCCAGTAGGTTACGTTAGCACGTCGTGATAGATGACTCACCCTGCAGCGGGCTGAGCTATGCTTGCTCGAAATCAAAGACGGAGTGTTGCATGAGTAGAGGGTTGGTCACCAAGCGAGGGAAGAAACCGGGCACAGCGCCTGGCACCTTGATTCATACCGGCAAGAAGACCGATCATCCGATCCGGTTGCGGGTCGTGGACTACAACGATGAAACCCTGACGGCAGCAGATGGCGTGGATATGGCGGCCTGCGCAACATTGCCTGCAGGGAAGCTGACCCGCTGGTTACGGGTGGAGGGGGTGCATGACCCCGCCTTGATAGAAACCCTGGGTAACGGTATCAACCTGCATCCCTTGGTGATGGAAGACATCCTCAATACGGATCAGCGCGCCAAGATTGAGGACTACGATCACTATGTCTATCTGGTGATGCGCATGCTTCATCTGGACCCTGATACGCATCAGGTGCGCTCCCAGCAGCTCAGCCTGATTCTGGGTGAGCAACTGCTGATATCACTGCAGGAGCATCCTGACACGCTATTCGATCAGATTGAGACGCGCTTGCGTGCGGGCAAACGCATGCGTTTTCTGCAGTCGGACTACCTGGCCTACGCTCTGGTGGATGCGGTGGTGGATAACTATTTTGTGGTGCTTGAGCAACTGGGCGAGCAGATCGAGTCCCTGGAAGAGGAGCTGATCGCCCACCCGACGCCGGCTACCCTGGCGCGCATCCATCACTTCAAGCGGGAAATGCTGCTACTGCGGAAGTCCATCTGGCCGCTACGGGAGGTGATCAGTCGCCTGGCACGAGACGAGAACGACCTGGTACGTCGGGAAACCCAGGTGTTCCTGCGGGATGTCTACGACCACACCATCCATGTGCTGGATATTGTGGACACATTGCGGGAGTTGCTGGTGGGCATGCTGGACCTGTACCTGTCCAGTATCAGCAACCGCATGAATGAAATCATGAAAGTGCTCACCATTATCGCCACGGTGTTCATGCCGCTGACGTTTATTGCTGGCGTCTATGGCATGAACTTTGAGGTTATGCCGGAGCTGGGCTGGACCTGGGCCTACCCGGTGGTGTTGGTGGCCATGGCCGGCATCGGTGGTGGGCTGATGCGCTGGTTCTGGCGCAAGGGGTGGTTGCGTCAGTCCTGAGCTGTGTTGCAGGTTTGGCAAAGCCCGCGCAGGGACAGACCGTTTTCACTGACTTTTATGCCTTGCGCTGCAAGCTGCTGGTGAAGCCTGCGAATAGCGCTATCCATACGGGTATCAGTGTGCAGCAGGCTGACCTTTTTGCAGCGCTGGCACTCGAACTGGCCCGCACTGGCGAAGGCTTTTAGCACATAACACCGACTCTGGCCGGATGATGTGGTGCAAAGCACCATGTCAGCATTCTGGAGTCGTTCCAGCGTCCGGTAGATCGTTACACGATCTGTAGAGTGATCACTGCTGCTTGCACGCAGCTGCTCCGTCAGCACTGTCTGACTAACGGGGCCTCTGGCCTGCTGGAGAATCTCCAGTATGGCCAGGGTGGTCCGGGTAGCGCGCAGGTTCTTTTCATGCAGAATCGTTTGCCATTCCATTTTGCCCCTCCTTCTACTAATGCAACGGTGTTGCGATAGTGATGTTGTTCTGGCAATATTGCAGCGCCGTTGCATTATTGTAGCATTAATCATCCACGATCAAAGATTCCGCAACTATGAGCGCATTTCTTCCTGATGTTGCTCAGTCAAAGACGCTGATACGACCGGCTGTGTCCATTGACTGGGTGGGTATGGGGGGCATCAGCCTGCCTTTTCACATTGATGACACTGCTGGCTTGCCGCTCTGCGGTCTGGCCGATATTGGCGTTGATTTGGGGCAGTCGGGTGGCCGGGGCATTCATATGTCCCGTTTGTACAGGCACCTTCTTGAGCATTTGCAACAGCAGGCGGTTACACCGGTGCTTCTCAGACAACTGCTGAGCAGCGTGCTGGGCTCTCACGGTGATTGTTTGTCCACAACGGCGCAGGTGACGTTGCAGTTTGTGCACCTCGCTTACCGGTCTGCCCTGGTAACAAAAGAGGCTGGCGGCTGGAATCGCTATCCCGTGAGTATTACGGGGCACCTGAAGGAGGGCGTGTTCTCATGCAGCTTGCAAGTTGAGGTGACGTATTCGTCTACCTGCCCCTGTTCTGCTGCGCTGGCACGGCAATCAATCACAGAGATTTTTGATCGTCACTTCCAAGGGCAAACATCCATAGGGCTTGATCAGGCAAAGCAGTGGCTTTCGATCCACGGCACATCAGCCACGCCGCATAGCCAGCGGAGTGTGGCCCGGATTGAAGTTCAGCTGGCGGAGAGCGCCCGCTTGTTTGAGCTTGAACCTCTGATCGACAGGGTTGAGACGGCGATAGGCACGCCGGTGCAGACTGCTGTGAAACGGCAGGATGAGCAGGCCTTTGCTTTGTTAAATGGAATGCATCTGCAATTCGTGGAGGATGTCGTTCGCAAACTCAGCGATACCCTTTACCCCCTCTATGAACAAGCAAGTATTGACGTTCGTCATCTTGAAAGCCTGCACGCTCATGACGCCGTGGCACGTAAATCGTGGAACAAAAGCAGTGAAATGCGACCGCCGACCCAGGGGGAAGAAAAAGAATGACATCGAATAACAACATGTTTGAGACAAGTAAGACTGATCAGAAGGTTGTGGATCTCGTCATCAGAAATGGCGAGATATTGACCCCGTCCGGACGTCAACAAGGTGACATCGCATGCCATGAGGGTGCTGTGGTTGCTGTTGGTGAGACGGGTTGGCGCGGTCGGCAGGAAATAGATGCCAGGGGGCTGACGGTACTGCCGGGTGTCATGGATACACAGGTGCACTTCAGGGAGCCCGGGCTGACCCATAAGGAGACTTTGGAGGCAGGCACCCGTGGCGCCGTGCTCGGTGGTGTGACGACGATTTTTGAGATGCCCAATACATCTCCGCTGACCATCACCCGGGAGGCTCTGGCATCAAAACTTGAGATCGCCGCCCGTTATGCCTGGTGTGACTACGGATTCTATATCGGTGGTTGCCGCGCAAATATTCCTGAGCTTGCTGAGCTTGAGTTATTGCCCGGCTGCGTGGGTATCAAGGTTTTCATGGGTAGCTCTTTTGGCGACCTGCTGGCAGATCAGGATGATGTGCTGCGAGAAATAGTCGCCTGTGGCCACAGACGAATGGCAATACATGCTGAAGATGAGGCGCGGTTAAGAGCCCGTAGGGAACTGGTTGAGCGAAGTCGCGCGGTAACAGATCACCCGCACTGGCGGGATGTGGAAACGGCATTGAATGCTACCAAACGCATATTGGCTGTGTCTGAGACGGTCCAGCGACGCTTGCATCTACTACATATTTCTACTGCTGAAGAGCTTGAACTGCTCGCGGCCCATCGCCACCGGGTCAGTGTTGAAGTGCTTCCTCATCATCTGACATTGACCGCGCCTGAGTGTTACGAGCGTCTCGGGACGTTAGCGCAAATGAATCCACCGGTCAGAGGTCGGCGACACCAGGATGCCCTCTGGCGGGCGGTCCGTAATGGACTTGTCGATGTGCTGGGCAGCGATCACGCACCGCATACCCTGGAGGAAAAGGCAGCGCCTTACCCTGATTCGCCGAGCGGCATGCCCGGCACACAAACACTGCTGCCGGTCATGCTCGATCATGTCAATGCAGGCAGACTGAGCCTTGAAAGGCTGGTGGATCTAACCAGCGCTGGTCCCGCCCGCGTGTTTGGGATTGCACGCAAAGGGCGCGTTGCAAAGGGTTACGACGCAGACTTCACGCTGGTCGATCTGAAACAACGCCGCGAGATAGAGCGACGCTGGATTGCCAGCGTGTCGGGTTGGTCCCCTTACGAAGGCATGGAAGTCTGTGGCTGGCCGATGATGACCGTTATCCGCGGGCAGGTGGTGATGCGTGACGATGAAGTGCTGGGTACGCCGGGCGGTCGCCCGGTTCAGTTTGCAGAGACTCTGCGTCCACAACCAGAGAGGTAAATGATATGACTATTGGGTTTGCGCCACGCCTTTCCGTTGAGGAGGTTGAAGACGGCTGCCTGTTGGCCCCACGTTTTGATGCGGAGGGGCTTCTTCCGTGCGTCACAACAGACTGGTCTACCGGCGAGGTGTTAATGATCGGCTATATGAACAAAGACGCACTTGTCGCCACACTAGAAAAAAACGAGGCGCACTACTGGAGCCGGGCCAGAAGGCTCTTGTGGCACAAGGGGGCAAAAAGCGGGCTTAGGCAAAAAGTGAAGGAAATCCGTATAGATGATGATCAGGATGCCATTTGGCTCAGAGTCGAAGTGTCTGGCGGCGGGGCGAGCTGCCATGTCGGGTATCGCTCATGTTTCTATCGCAGTGTCTCGTTAAAAGCTGGGGAACCTGTGCTGGCTTTTGAAGAGCAGCAGAAGGTGTTTGATCCTGCCGCTGTTTATGGTGATGCACCGAACCCTACCCAGCTTTGATAGGTTAGTCATGCCGGCGTTCAGGATTGGCGCCTGGCCTGTTTCTGCAACCAGCGGTCCAGCTGGTCAGCAAACTGTTTGCGGTCTGCTTGCCCCAGCGCGGGTGGGCCGCCGGTGACCTGGCCAGCACTGCGCATCTCCTCCATGAAGTTCCGCATGGCCAGACGTTGGCGGATGTTTTCAGGGGTGAAGGGCTGGCCCCGCGGGCTGAGGGCATCGGCACCCTTTTCCACCACTTCCGCTGCCAGGGGAATATCCTGAGTAATCACCAGATCGCCAGCGCTGACCGCAGCGGCAATTTCATTGTCTGCCACATCAAACCCCTGCAACACCTGACGGGTTTTGATGAAGGGGGACGGCGGCACTTTGATGGGCTGATTGGCGACAAAGGTCACGTTGATCTTCCAGCGGTCTGCCGCGCGGCAGAGGATCTCTTTGATCACAACGGGGCAGGCGTCTGCATCGACCCAAATGGCCATGGTGGTCTCCGGATGGGGTTGAGAGCCCGCAGTATACGTAAAAATCCGTTGCAGGGTTACATGAGGTCTGTTTCCGGCGAGATGAGTATTGGTGTCAGCTTTAGGCCATGGCCTGAGCCTTTGCCTGTGGTGACTATCCCGCAGCAGGAGCTCTGGTCCACGGAGGCCTCACTGGGTTTTGGCAATGCCGTGATGGCGGTGTGTTTTTTGGTTTGCGCAATGCAGAGTCTCGGGTACGGGATAACTTTGCCGGCTCAGATGGTATATGGCGCGGGCATCACTGGGCGAGCGGCCGTCTCGCCAGTTCGGAACTTCATGGCTGGGTCACCTTCGAGACCCTGTCGCCGTTTTACCGGGAAGGGGGTGAAACCTGCCCGCTAGACGGGCGGCGGGCATATTACCAAAGGTGGGCGGATTGATGTCTCTGACAAATGTAAATTAAGTATTACATTCAACGGATCAGCGCACCGGGCCCGCGGTTTCACAGGCCCGGTACGAGGTTAGTGGCTGATCATCCACGGTCGGGCAGAGGGGAACATCTTTTTGCCGTCGGCGGTATAGAACAGCTGGGGTTTGTTGATGGGTTTGTGGTTGCAGCCGCAGCCTTTGCCATGACGGTGCTCATGCCGGGCCTGCTCCTCGGCCCGGTGCTCCGGCGTGGAGAAGCGTGGCTCATGGCGACTGCGCTCATTGCGCGTAGCGGCCTCGCGGCGGGCCGGGTCCATGGCCAGTATCTCAGGCGGTATTACGATGACTCTGGCAGAGAGTGCCCCGCAGTGCGGGCAGGGCTTGGGGGTTGCGCTCTCTGCCATGGCCGCCAGTTCCTGAAACAGGCCGTGGTCCCGGCATTTATAGTCATACAAAGGCATGGCATTTACTCCTTGTCAGGGGACAGGGGGATGTCCATGGCGCCACTGGCTTTGGCTTGCGGTCCATCCGCACTGGGGTTGATGTCGAAGTCAAAGATACCCGTTGGCAACCAGAGGGTGGCACAGGCATTGGGGATATCAACCACGCCGCTGATATGCCCTTCAACCGGTGCACAGCCGAGGATGGCGTAGGCTTGGGCACGGCTGTAGCCGAACTTGGTGAGGTACTCAATGGCATTCAGGCAGGCCTGGCGGTAGGCCACATGAACGTCCAGGTAGTGCTGCTCGCCCTGCTCGTCCACGGAGATGCCTTCAAAAATCACATAGTCATCGTAACGGGGCTTGATGGGGCTGGGTTTGAAGATAGGGTTCTTGATGCCGTACTTCGCCATACCGTCTTTGATGACATTGACCCGAAGATGAATCCAGCCCGCCATTTCAATGGCGCCACAGAAGGTGATTTCGCCGTCGCCCTGACTGAAGTGCAGGTCACCGACAGACAGACCGCCGCCTTTAACATACACCGGGAAGTAGATTTTTGAGCCGCGGGAGAGGTCCTTGATATCACAGTTACCGCCGTGCTCCCGCGGCGGTACGGTCCGCGCGCCCTCGGCAGCAGCATCCTTGGCAGCATCTTCGGGCATCCGGCCCATATGTGCGGTGTCAGCATAGGGCAGGGCCGCCAGTTGCGGAACCCGCTCCGGGTCCGTATCGAACAGGGCCTTCTCCCGCTTGTTCCATTCATCCAGCATGTCTTTTGATGGCAGGCAGCCGATCAGACCCGGGTGAATCAAGCCAGCGAACTCCACATTGGGAATATGGCGGGACTTGGTGAACATGCCGTTGAAGTCCCAGATGGACTTCTGTGCTTCCGGGAAGTGCTCAGTCAGAAAGCCGCCGCCGTTCTGCTTGGAAAAAAAGCCGTTAAAGCCCCACTGGCTTTTTTCGAAGGCGCCTATGTCCAGAATGTCCACTTCCAGCAGGTCACCGGGCTCTGCGCCTTCCACACCTACCGGGCCGGACAGGAAATGAACCTGGGTCAGGTCAACATCCCGTACGTCATCGGCACAGTCGTTGTTCTGGATCTGGCCGCCGGTCCAGTCGTAGCACTCGATAATGAAATCGTCACCCGGTTTGACGGTGGCCACCATGGGGATGTCCGGGTGCCAGCGGTTGTGAATCATGTCGTTTTCGTACGGCGATTTGTCCAGGTCAATCTTGATTATGGTTTCGGCCATGGCCAGGTCTCCTGAGCTGCGGTTGGTCAGTGTTCCAAACAACGGCTCTACTATCTGGCATGGGGTGTTGATGGGCCATTCGTGAAATAACACCCCCACCTACGTCATTTGACGTAGACAGGGTTCACCACCAAGTGGCCGTGGTATAGGTCAGCGTGAAAGTGGGTGGCATCGGCAGCCGCCAGCAAGGCTTCGGCTACCGCCGGCATCAGCTGGCTTTTGACGAGACGGGCCAGATCGCGGGCGCCATAGCGGTGGTCGTAACTGCGTTGCAGCCACTGGGCTGCATTGGGGCTGACGCTCAACTGAACCTGTTGGCGCGCCAGTCGCCGGTTGAGGTTCGCCAGTTCCAGTTGCCAGAGATCACTGATGTGGCTGTCTGGCAGGGGCTGATAGTGCAGGATACGGTCAATGCGATTGATAAATTCCGGATCAAAATGCTGTTGCAGCGCCTGATCCAGCAGTTGCTGCTGTCGTTCCGGGCTGGGCCGGAGCAGGCGCCGCCAGCCGCGCATGAAACGGCTCTGGTAGCGGGCAAGTTCCCGTGCCCCCAGATTGCTGGTCATAAATATCAATGCATTGCGGAAGTCGATCTGCTGGTTGCCGGCAGGCAATGTAAGCCAGCCGGAGTCCAGCACGTTCAGCAAACTGCGAATCACCTCGGGACTGGCCTTTTCCAGCTCGTCAAACAGCACGATACCGGGTTTGCTGTAGCTGCCGCGAATACGCTCGGCGTCATACAGGGTATGGCCTTCCTTGCTGCCTACGTAGCCAGGTGGTGCGCCGGTGAGGGCAGAGGCGTAGTGGGCCTGGCTCAGGGTGTTCATGTCAATCCGGCACAGGGCGTCAGCGTTGCCGTGAATGGCGATGGCCAGTTGGCGCACAGTTTCTGTTTTACCCACCCCGGTTGGCCCCATCAGCAGACAAACACCCAGAGGTCGCTCTTCCGGTGCAAGTTCGGCCTTGATCACCTGTAACACATCACTGATGGCCTGCAGGGCGGGCACCTGCCCCACGATACGTTGACGCAGGTGATCCATCACCTGCGCGGGTTCAAACCGGAAGCGACTCTGACGGGCCTTGCCCCGGGTGGGTTGCTCTGCGATCAGTGTCCGGTTGGCTGCAAGTCGGTCATTGATGAACGGCATAGGTTCTCCTCGTACTTGCGTGCCGAGACATTGCCAGTATAGCGATTCAGCGGTGTCAGGGTTTGCCCGCCTGCTTTTCCTGCTCGGGGATTGGCAGATCCCCCACCGGGCATTCCGCCACACCTACCGTTGAGCGGGTCAGGGCCTCTACCTGCTCGCGAGCCTTTTCTGCGTCCATAACCCAGGTGCGGTAAAAGTCGAAGGGGCAGTCGGCTATGCCCTTGTCACCATCGCCGGATTTGTGAATGCCGGTATAGCCGCGGTGCAGCAGCTTGAACAGGTGGTTCTGTGACTGGTCATTGGCGCGGGCATCCCGAATCTGGCTGACGGAGAGCTGGGCATACTGCACCCCCATGTCCTCCTCGCCGCATTCGCCCAGTGTGCGGCCATCAAAACCGATAATGGCAGAATGGCCAAAGTAGGAATAAACCCCATCAAATCCGGTGGCATTGGCTACGGCCACATAGCAGTTGTTGGCCCAGGCCATGCTCTTGGCCATCATGATCTGTTGTTCCTTGGCGGGGTACATATAGCCCTGGCAACGCACGATCAGTTCGGCGCCTTTCATGGCACAGTCCCGCCAGATCTCCGGGTAATTGCCGTCATCGCAGATGATCAGGCTGATTTTCAGGCCTTTGGGGCCTTCAGTGACATAGGTGGTGTCGCCGGGGTACCAGCCCTCAATGGGGCACCAGGGGATGCACTTACGGTATTTCTGCACCACTTGCCCTTCGTTGTTGATCAGCACCAGAGTGTTGTAGGGGGCTTTGTGGGGGTGTTCCTCATGCTGTTCACCGGTGAGGGAGAATACGCCCCAGGTGTTGGCGTCCCGGCAGGCCTGGGCGAAGATGGCCGTTTCATCGCCCGGCACGGTGGCTGCGGTTGCCATCATTTCGTCCGGGTCATACATGATGCCCATGGTGCTGTATTCGGGAAACACCACCAGATCCATGCCTGGCAGGCCCTGTTTCATGCCGCGGATCATGTCAGCGATGCGGTGTGCGTTCTCCAGCACCTGTTCACGGGTATGCAGGCGCGGCATCTTGTAGTTAACAACAGCGACACCGACGGTGTCGTTGCTGCTGGAAATATCGCCATGACGCATGGTGTGTACCTCTTGCTTCAGTTGATGAGGATCTGTTCAGGGAAACCGTTGCTCACACTGCCAGGTAACTGGCGATCTTGGCCTGGTCCACGTCACTGCCGCTGGCTTCGTGGACTATCTCGCCTTTCTCGATCACCAGAATGCGGTCGGCAATATCCAGGGCGAAGCTGAGCACCTGTTCGGAGACCAGAATGGACAGACCACGCTGGTCCCTGATTTGTTTCAGGGTGCGCGCCATGTCCCGGATGATGGAAGGTTGGATACCCTCGGTTGGCTCATCCAGCAACAGCAGTTTGGGGTCACTGGCCAGGGCGCGGGCGATGGCCAGCTGTTGCTGCTGGCCGCCGGAGAGGTTGCCGCCCCGTCGATTGCGCATTTCCAGCAGCACCGGGAACAGGTCATACAGATCCTTGGGCACGGACCGTTTGCCAGTGGAGGTAAGGCCGGTCTCGATGTTCTCCTTGACGGTCATGGTGGAGAAAATCATCCGGCCCTGGGGTACAAAACCGAACCCTTTTGACACCCGCTGGTAACTCTGCAGGCTGGCGACATCCTCGCCGTTCAGTTTCACGCTGCCCTTGCTGCTGGGGATGACGCCCATCAGCGACTTCATCAGAGTGGTTTTACCCATGCCGTTGCGGCCGAGAATGGCTACGATTTCGTTGGGTTTAATCTCAAAATTCAGGCCATGCAGTACCTCGCTCTGGCCATAACTCACGCGGTAGTCGGATACATTCAGCATCGTGCAATCCTCTTCGCTCAGGGGTTAGTGGCCCAGATAGACTTCAACGACTTTCGGGTCGGCCTTGACCTTCTCTGCTGTGCCCTCTGCCAGAATACGGCCCTGGTGCAGCACGGTCACCCGGTCGGCAATCTCGGCCACAAACTGCATGTCGTGCTCAATCACAATGACCGAGCGGTCCTTGGTGATGGTGCGCAGCAGCTTGGCGGTCTGTTGCCGTTCCGTCACCGACATGCCTGCCACCGGCTCATCCAGCATCAGCAGGGTGGGGTCCTGAATCAGCAGCATGCCGATCTCCAGCCATTGTTTCTGACCATGGCTGAGAAGCTCCGCCTCGGTATGTAACTGGTCCTTGAGGAAAATCATGTCGGCGATCTCCTCAATGCGCTGCACAACCGCGTCAGTGCGTTTGAAGGTGAGGGCGCCGAATACCGAGCGGCCGGTGGGATAGGAGATTTCCAGGTTCTCGAATACCGTCAGGTCACCGTAGATGGAGGGGTTCTGAAACTTGCGTCCAACCCCGGCCTTGACGATGTCGTGCTCCTTCAGCTTGGTAAGCTCCTGATTGCGGAATTTGATGGATCCTGCCGTGGCACGGGTGCGACCACAGATCAGATCCAGCACCGTGGTCTTGCCGGCCCCGTTGGGGCCGATAATCACGCGGATTTCGTTCTCGTCCACATAGAAACTGAGGTCGTTAACGGCCTTGAAGCCATCGAAGGACACCGTTAAACCCTCAACGGCCAGGACAAAGTCAGTGTTGCTGCCAGCGGTCATGAGATGGCTCCTTCAGTCGGGGAGGTGCTGTTTTGACGTAAGCCTGGGGCTGCCGGCGGCACCGTGTCACTGCTTGCCGGGCGGTAGGCGTCGCTACTGCGTTGCGGACCAAACACTTTATCCAGCAGACGATCCACATACCGCGCCACGTAACTGTTGTAGAGCCCAGCCAGACCGTTGGGGAAAGCCATGACCACGCCGATGAACAGCAGCCCCATGGCAAACAGCCACAGTTCCGGGAAGGTTTCCCCCAGTACGGTTTTGGCAAAGTTCACCAGCAGGGCACCGTAGACTGCGCCCACCAGGGACAGTCGGCCACCTACGGCGCAGAAGATCACCATCTCAATGGAGGGCACGATGCCCACGAATGAGGGAGACATGAAGCCTTCCTGCAGGGTGAACATGGCACCGCCGATGGCAGCGAAGGAGGCACCGACGCAAAACACAAAGATCTTGAAGTTGGCGACGTCATAGCCGGAGAAGCGCACCCGGTCCTCCTGGCCGCGCATGGCCACCAGCAGCCGTCCCAGCTTGCTGCGGCGGATGTACTGTGCAAGGAACAGGCACACAAACAGCAGCACCACCGCCAGGAAGTAGAATACGTAGCTGGCAAAGTCCGAGCGGATGTCCCAACCCTTGAGGGTGCGCAGATCGGTAATGCCATTCACCCCGCCGGTATAACCCTGCTGACCGATGATGAGGATGGTCATGATGGCGGCTATGGCCTGGGTGATGATGGCAAAATACACCCCGCCGACCCGTCGTTTGAACATGGCGACCCCGATCAGGTAGGCGAACAGGGAGGGAATCACGATGATGGCGATCACCGTGAAGGTCAGACTGTGGAACGGTTCCCAGAACCAAGGCAGTTCGGTAATCCGGTTCCAGTCCATGAAGTCGGGAATGCCGGGAGTGCTCTGGATGCGGGTGCTCTCCGGGTCGGAGGACTCCAGCTTCAGGAACATGGCCAGGGCATAACCCCCGAGTCCGTAAAACACCCCCTGGCCCAGGCTGAGAATGCCGCCATAACCCCAGCAGAGCACCAGCCCAACCGCCACAAAGGCGAAGGTCAGGTACTTGCCCACCAGATTGAGCCGGAAAATATCCAGGCTCAGGGGCAGCACCACCAGCAGTATCAGCGCCAGCACAGCAAAGCTGAGGATATCCTGGCGTGGCATGAAATCACTGAAGGACTTGAATGACATAGGGCACCTCCTAGCGACGGACTTTCAGGGTGAACAGCCCCTGGGGGCGGAACATCAGGATGATCACCACGAACATCAGGGTCAGCACCTTGGCCATGGAGCCACCGATGAAGAATTCGAGGGCAGACTGGGACTGGGAAATGGTGAAGGCAGAAGCGACGGTACCCAGCAGGCTGGCTGCACCGCCGAATACCACCACCAGGAAGGTATCGACAATGTAGAGCTGGCCAGAGGTGGGGCCGGTGGAGCCAATCATGGTGAAGGCGCTGCCGGCGACACCTGCGATACCACAACCCAGGGCGAAGGTGAGGCGGTCAACCCGTGCGGTGTTGATGCCCACCGCGCCCGCCATGGGGCGGTTCTGGACCACTGCACGCACCTGACGGCCCCAGCTGGAGCGGAACATCAGCAGGTAGACAATAAATGTCACCACGATGGCAAGAATCATCACAAAGATGCCGTTGATGGGGATCTCGATGAAGTCAGTAATCCGGTAGGACCCCATCAGCCAGTCGGGGATGACCACGCCGACTTCACGGGCGCCAAACAGCGAGCGGTAGGTCTGCTGCAGGATCAGGCTCAGGCCCCAGGTGGCCAGCAGAGTGTCCAGTGGCCGGTGGTAGAGAAAGCGGATCATACCCCACTCCACCAGTGCACCGAGCAAGGCGGTCGCTATAAAGGCAAAGGCCATGGCAAAGAAGAAGTAGCTCCCGAACAGATCGGGAAAGTGGTTGGCGAACAGATTGGATGTCAGGTAGGTGACGTAGGCGCCGAGGATCATGAATTCCCCGTGTGCCATATTGATGACGCCCATTTGGCCAAAAATGATGGCCAGGCCAAGCGCCATGAGAACAAACACCGCAAACAGGATCAGGCCGGCGAAACCTTGCATGGCAAGGATCGAGCCCAACTCCGTAGCAGAATATTCAGAAAACATGGTGACCTCCGGCTGGGTTACAGCTGCGTTTGATCAGGCATTCGGGGTTAGCCCGCACCCTCAGGTGCGGGCGTCGTCGGTCTCGCTTACTGGTAACCGGCGGGGAAGGGGTCTGGCTCCATCAGGTCTGCGGTTTCGTGCACCACTTCGAACTGGCCGTTGCGCAGGGCGCGGCCGATACGGGCACGGGACCAGAGGTGGTGATTTTCGTGCACCTTGACGTAACCCTCAGGGGCGGTGGTCAGCTCGATACCGGGTGATGCGGCCCGCACTTTATCAATATCGAACGAACCGGCACGCTCGACCGCTTCTTTCCACAGCCAGGGGCCCAGGTAGGCGGCCTGTGTCACATCGCCAATCACCGAGTTCTCACCCCAGCGCTCTTTAAAGGCTTTTACAAAGGCTTCATTGTTGGGGTTATCCAGGCTCTGGAAGTACTTCATGGAGGCGTAGGCGCCTTCAATGTTCTCACCACCGATGCCCAGGATTTCATCCTCAGTGACCGAAATGGTCAGCAGGGTGATATCGCCGCGGCTCAGATCAATGCCGGCCGCTTTAAGCTGGCGATAGAAGGCTACGTTGGAACCACCTACAACAGACGCAAAGATTACGTCAGGACGGCGCAGGCGAATGCGGTTGATGGTGGAGTTGAAGTTGGTATGGCCAAGGGGGAAGTAATCCTCACCGACCACCCGAAGGCCCAGCTTTTCCTCAATGTGGATGCGGGCAATCTTGTTGGAGGTACGCGGCCAGATGTAGTCGGAACCCATCAGGTAGAAGGTTTTGGCGCCTTTTTCCTGAGCCAGCCAGTCAATGCTGGCGAGGATCTGCTGGGTGGCTTCCTGGCCGGTGTAGATGACGTTGGGTGACTGCTCCAGGCCTTCGTAGAAGGTGGGGTAGTACAGCATGCCGTTAAACTGCTCAAACACCGGCAGTACTGCTTTGCGTGATGCGGATGTCCAGGCCCCGAAAACCGCAGCAACCCGGTCCTGGCGCAGCAGCTTGCGAGCGCGCTCGGCAAAGGTGGGCCAGTCGCTGGCGCCATCCTCCTGGATGTATTCAATTTTGCGGCCCAGTACACCGCCCTGGGCATTGATCTGCTCGATGGCGAGAATTTCCGCCTGTACTGAACCCGCCTCACTGATGGCCATGGTGCCGGTTACCGAGTGCAGGATACCGACGCGCACCGTGTCATCGGTGACAGCCAGATTGGTGGTGTTGACTTCAGCGGTGGGTGGTTTGGCCACTACGGTGGTAGCCAGCATCATGGATGCCGCGAGGGCCAGCAGCCCCCCGAACCGGCGTTTGCCGGCTGGCATCGCTTTCGCGGTCTTGTCTTGGATAGCCATGGGTCTTCCTCACAGTAGTTTTCGCACAGTCGCGTGTTGCAAGCCGGCATCGCATCCCGGAGGTCGCTGATGCCCACGCCTTGCATTCTGCGAGGGGTAGTGTTTGCTGCCCATTCGACAAATACCCCAGCGGCCTACGTCATTTGACGCATATCACCCCCGGAGCAAAGCCGATAAAAAGCTGTGAGACGTGATGAGAGGGCGATCACTCAGTGTCCGCCGCAAGCGGCGTGTGATCCCTCGTAAAGGGTATGGCACGAACCTTGATGTGAAGTCCGCTGGGGCCTTGTATACAAGCGTCCCGCAGCGACGTGGCCAGGGCGGGCTGCGGCCAGAGCAACAGGATGCGCTGAATCAGCGCCTTTGCCGGCTACGCGCATCAGAATGGTGCGAACACCCGGGCGCCCGAGGTTGAGTGAATGACGGCCAGGCAACATATTTTTCGTGAACGCAGGAAGTACAACCAATGGGTCGCCAACCAGACCCTGGAGGACTATGCCCTGCGTTTTACCGCCAAGCGCTCGCGCCGTTGGTCGGCAGGCCGGGTGGCCAATACCGCACTGGGGGCGATTTCCTTTCTCGCCCTTGAGGCTATTGGTGGTGCCATCACCCTGCAGTACGGCTTCAGCAATGCGTTGGCCGCCACCCTGGCGGTTGGCCTGATCATCTTTCTTACCGCCGTTCCCATCAGTATCTATGCAGCCCGCTATGGTGTGGATATTGATCTGCTTACCCGGGGCGCAGGGTTCGGCTATATCGGCTCCACGATTACCTCGCTGATCTATGCCACCTTCACTTTTATCTTTTTCGCGCTGGAAGCCGTCATCATGGCCATGGCGCTGGAGCTGCTGTTCGGTGTGCCGCTGGCCGTGGGTTATGTGCTTTGCGCGGTGGTCATTATTCCGTTGGTCACCCACGGTATCACCCTCATCAGCCGGTTTCAGTTGTGGACTCAGCCGCTGTTTGTGGTGATGCAGTTGTTTCCGTTTCTGTTCATCATTTATCTGGATGCCAGCGCGGTTGAGGACTGGACGCAATTTGCCGGTATCGAACCTGTCAGCGAAGGTGTCAGTCTGCTGTTGTTCGGCGCCGCCGCAGGGGTGATGTTTGCGTTGATCGCGCAGATCGGCGAGCAGGTGGATTTCCTGCGCTTTATCCCGGAGCCGCAAACCCGGCGTCAGCGCTGGGGCTGGTGGGCCGCCGTGATGGCGGGCGGGCCAGGCTGGATTGTGGTCGGTGTGCTGAAGATCTTGGCCGGCTCCTTCCTGGCGGTACTGGCGCTGAACAGCGGTGTCTCTGCGCAGGAAGCCGCTGACCCCACCCACATGTACATGATTGCCTTTGGTTACGTGAGCAGCTCGCCTCAGGTCACCCTCGCAGTGGCGGGTATCTTTGTCATTCTCTGCCAGATCAAGATCAACGTGACCAATGCCTATGCTGGCTCCATTGCCTGGTCCAACTTCTTCTCCCGTCTGACCCACAGCCACCCTGGCCGTGTCGTGTGGCTGGTGTTCAATGTCACCATCGCGCTCTTGGTGATGGAGCTGGGCGTCTATCGGGCATTGGAGGAAACCCTGGGGTTTTACGGGGTTGTTGCCGTGGCCTGGGTCGGCTCCCTGGTGGCAGACTTGGTGATTAACAAGCCGCTTGGCCTGAGCCCAAAGCACATCGAGTTCAAGCGTGCACACCTGTATGACATCAACCCGGTGGGTGTGGGCGCCATGTTGGTCGCAACCCTCATCGGCGTGGTCAGCCTGACAGGTATGGTGGGTGAGATCGCCAAGGCGCTGGCACATTTCATCACCCTGGCAACGGCGCTGGTGGTCGCCCCGTTAATTGCCTGGCTGACCAAAGGGCGTTACTACCTGGCGCGCCAGCCCGGCCCCGTGGAGGTGGATGGTGAGGGGCTGGGTACCTGCTGTATCTGCGAACACCGTTTCGAGAAGGAGGATATCGCAGACTGCCCGGCCTACGGTGGCGCCATCTGTTCACTGTGCTGCTCACTGGACGCCCGCTGCGGCGACTACTGCAAACCGGGCGCGGGCTATGTCGAGCAACTGCGGCGCTTTTTCACCCGTCTGACACCCGGCATCATGGCGGTTCGTCTGGATGCCAAGATCGGTCACTTTCTGGCTTTGCTGATTGTGATCAATGGCTTGTCCGGCCTGTTGTTGTCGATGATCTACTTTCAGACTCCATTGCTTGATGAAGCCTCAGCCCAGTTGTTATCCGGCACCCTCTGGAAGGTGTTTTTTATCCTGATCATCATCACCGGCGTAGTCTGTTGGTTGTTTGTGCTGGCCCATGAAAGCCGGGTGGTCGCCCAGGATGAGTCCCAGCGGCAGACACGCCTGTTGATGGAGGAAATCAGCGCCCATGAGCGGACCGACAAGGCCCTGCAGCACGCCAAGGAGCATGCTGAAGCCGCCAATGACGCCAAAAGCCGTTACCTCACAGGTATCAGTCATGAGCTCCGCTCACCCCTTAATGCCATACTCGGCTATGCCCAGCTGCTGGAAAAAGACCAGCGCCTGTCTACGGAACACCAGAATGCCCTGGGGGTTATTCGGCGCAGCGGTGACTACCTGGCGGATTTGATTGAAGGTCTGCTGGACATTTCCAAGATTGAAGCGGGTCGTCTGGATCTGCATCAGGATCAGGTGCGCCTGGACCTGCTGATGGATCAGCTGGTTCACATGTTCCGACTACAAGCTCAGGAAAAGGGTCTGGCGTTTGACTACCGGTGCAGCGGTCGACTACCAGAACTGGTGAAGACCGATGAGAAACGATTGCGCCAGATACTCATCAATCTGTTGTCAAATGCCATCAAGTACACGGAGCGCGGAGGCGTGGCCTTGCACCTGCGCTACCGCAATCAGGTGGCGGAATTCACTGTTCGCGATACCGGCAACGGTATCGCCCTTGCCGATCAGGAACGCATCTTTCAGCCATTTGAGCGCTTGCGGGCGTCAGGCTCCAACGTTTCAGGAACCGGCCTGGGCCTGACCATCACCCGCTTGCTGACCGATATCATGGGGGGGGATATCGCTCTTGATAGTACGCCAGGCAAGGGCAGTGTTTTCAGAGTATCCCTCATGTTGTCCAGCGTCAGTGCGCCAAGTGCTGAGCCGGTGGCGCCTGTCCGCACGCCCAAGGGCTTTGGTGGGCCTGCCCGGCGCATTCTGGTGGTGGATGACGATGACTCACACCGACAACTCATGCGGGCCTTGCTGGCCCCCCTGGGCTTCAGCGTCACCGATATCAATAGCGCGCTGCTGGCGATGGAGGTGGTCCAGCGGGAACAGCCAGACCTGGTGTTGCTGGACGTCTCCATGCCAGGCATGGACGGCTGGACCCTGCTGGGCAATATCCGGCAGCACTATCCACAACTGCCGGTGCTGATGGTGTCCGCCGACGCCAGTGAGGGGCGCGGTCGGGCCGAGGGGGCTCCTGCTCACAACGGCTATCTGATCAAGCCGGTACGCCTCAACAATCTGCTGGAGTTACTGGGCCAACAGCTGAATCTGAACTGGCAGTTTGCTGAGGACAGCGCATCCACGCCGGATGTCATACCAGCGCTTGAAATACCCCCGACCGCACTGACCCGTCATCTGTTGGGCCTTGCGGCCATAGGGCACCGCAAAGGATTGCTGGAGGAAATCTACAAGCTGCGTGATCAGCAAGTGGTCAGCGCTGCGTTTATCCAGACCATGATCAACCTGACCAACGATTTTCAGTTTGAACAGATCAAAACGCTATTGCAGTCAACGGAGCAAAGCCATGAAGCCGTCTGAACGAGACACCGTGCTGGTTGTCGATGACTCGGTGGATACCATCCGCATGTTGAGTGACGTGCTGGAAACCGCAGGCATGACCGTGCTGGTGGCCCTGGAAGGCGCCCAGGCGTTAACCATCACCCGCAATATCACGCCGGACATCATTCTGCTGGATGCCCTGATGCCCAACATGGACGGTTTTGAAACCTGCCGCCAGCTCAAGCAAAACCCTATGCTGGCCGATGTACCCATTATCTTTATGACCGGACTGAGTGACACCGAGCATGTGGTTATGGGGCTGAACGCAGGGGGAGTGGACTATGTCACCAAACCCACCAAGGCCGATGAACTGGTGGCCCGGATGCGGGTTCATCTTGCCAATGCCCGCATGACCCGCCAGGCTCGTCTGGCACTGGACCGGGCCGGGCAGTACCTCTTTGCGGTAAACAGTCAGGCTGAACTGCTGTGGGCAACGCCACAAGTGTTTGATGGTCTGCATCGTGCGGGTCTGAGCCAGTCAGAGGAACACAGTGTGTTAAGCAGCCTGCTGCTGGGTTGGCTGAACCGCCAGCCAGAGCCCGGGCACCAGTTGCCACTGCCCAGTGATGCCGGCGGGTTACAGGTGGAGTTTCTGGCCCGCATCAGCGCCGATGAACTGCTGCTGCGCCTGACTCAGGCCCAGCAACCCTCAGACACCACGGATCGCTTGCGGGAGCAATTCGGCCTTACCAACCGGGAGGCAGATGTGTTGCTGTGGATTGCCAATGGCAAAACCAATCGCGAGATCGGTCAGATTCTCGATATGAGCCCGCGTACCGTCAACAAGCACCTTGAGCAGGTATTCCGCAAACTGGGCGTTGAGAACCGCACCGCGGCAGCGGCTGCTGCGATCAGGTTCCTCGGTCGGTTATGACGGGCTGCTGACGCCATGAGAAATCCGTTACCAGTTTGATCTTTTGTTCGACTGCGGCTAAAAATTAAACAGTACGTCCCCTGAGCGTGTGATCCACGCATAACAACAAACCAACGGCGTTACGCGAGTCAGCCACAAGCCGACAGCGACGTGACAGGCCAGGAGGTGAGGGATGAAGAGCCGCTACGATTTTCATGTGGATAGTCTGCGCTATCTCAACGACCAGGGCCTGCCTCTGGATGCACTGCCCACCTGGGCCGAGGAATCGGAGCGGGTGCTGGCTGCCTACCGCAATATGGTGCTGACCCGCACCTTCGACCAGAAAGCCATTGCCCTGCAACGCACCGGTCAGTGCGGTACCTACCCGTCTGTGCTGGGGCATGAGGTGGTGGGCACCGCCATTGGTCAATGCATGACGCCGGATGACGTGTTCGTGCCTTACTATCGCGACCAGGCCGCCCATATTCTGCGGGGGGTCAAACTGTCTGAATTACTGCTGTACTGGGGGGGCGACGAGCGGGGCAGTGCCTGGCAAGACTGTCCCCATGACCTGCCCATTGCCGTACCCATCGCCACCCAGTGTTGCCATGCCGTCGGCATAGCCGCTGCCATGCGCATTCGCGATGAACACCGGGCGGTGGTCTGCTGTCTTGGGGATGGCGCCACCTCCAAGGGGGATTTTCTGGAGAGCCTCAACCTGGCCGGGGCCTGGCATTTGCCGGTGGTATTCATGGTCATCAACAACCAATGGGCCATTTCCACCCCGCGCAGCCTGCAATCCGGAACTGAAACCATCGCTCAGAAAGCCATCGCCGGTGGCATACCGGGCCATCTAGTGGACGGTAACGATTACTTCGCGGTCACAGACCAGCTGCTGCAGGCGCTGGAACGGGCTCGGGCCGGTAAGGGCGCGAGCCTGATTGAAGCGGTGACTTACCGGCTGGGCGACCATACCACCGCTGATGATGCCACCCGTTACCGCAGTGCCGAAGAGCTCAAGCAAGCCTGGGAGCGGGACGGTATCAAGCGCCTGCAGCGGTATCTCCACCACCGCGCGCTCTGGAGCCCTGATCAGGAACAACAGTTACAGACTGACTGCAAAGCCACCGTGGAACTGGCCGTGGCCGACTATCTTGCGGTGCCACCGGCACCGGCCACCGACATGCTGGACTACCTGTTTGCCAAATTGCCGAAGGCGCTGGAGCCCCAGCGCGCCAGGCTGGTGGTGCGCCATGGTCAGGAGGATGTGTAATGCCCAACGTCACACTGGTAGAAGCGGTCAATATGGCGCTGGCCTGGGAAATGGACCATGACCCGAATGTAGTCCTGTTGGGGGAGGACATTGCCACCAACGGGGGTGTTTTCCGGGCCACCGTGGGCCTGAAAGAACGATTCGGCTACAAACGAGTGATGGACACCCCCCTGGCGGAGACCCTGATCGCCGGCACTGCCATTGGCATGGCTACCCAGGGGCTTCGCCCCGTGGCCGAGTTCCAGTTTATGGGCTTTATCTATGCCGGCATGGAACAGCTGGTGAGTCATGCCGCCCGCCTGCGCAATCGCACCCGGGGGCGGATTACCTGCCCGGCGGTTTTCCGCGCGCCTTTTGGCGGTGGCATTCACGCCCCTGAGCACCACTCCGAAAGCACCGAAGCCCTGTTCGCTCATATACCGGGCCTGCGGGTGGTGATTCCCAGCTCCCCACAACGGGCATACGGCCTGCTGTTGGCAGCGATCCGCAACCCGGACCCAGTGGTGTTCCTGGAGCCCAAGCGGATCTACCGGGCCGTCAGCCAACCCGTGGAGGACACGGGGGAAGCACTGCCTCTGGATACCTGTTTCACATTGCGTGAAGGGGATGATGTCACCCTGATCAGTTGGGGTGCCAGCATCCATGAAACCCTGCAGGCTGCGGACCGGCTGGCGGAACAGGGTATCAGTGCGGAGGTGATTGACGTAGCCACCCTCAGCCCCCTGGACCGTGACACCCTGCTGTGCTCGGTAGCGAAAACGGGCCGTTGCGTGATCATCCACGAAGCCTGCCGCAACGGCGGCGTCGGTGCCGAAATCGCCGCCAGCATCGCCGAAGCCGCCTTCCTCGACCTCCAGGCCCCGGTGGTCAGAGTGACCGGCTACGATACCGTGATGCCCTATTACCGCCTGGAGAATTTCTACCTGCCCCAGGTGGAGGACATAGTCGCGGCGGTGGAGCAGGTGATTGCTTTGTAAACCGTTTTGCCGCGGAAACCGCGGAAGTACGCGGAAAAGGGCTTTTAGCCACGGACGACACGGACAAGCACGGACAAGCACGGACAAGAGCAAAACCACAAAACTATTTATTTTTGTCCGTGCTTGTCCGTGTCGTCCGTGGCTACTTAATCATTTGTCTCTATTCCGCGTACTTCCGCGGTTTCCGCGGCCAAAAAACAATCAGTACCAAAGAGGTGCCCTATGAAACACTTCAGATTGCCCGACCTGGGCGAAGGTCTGCCGGAGGCGGAGATTGTGGCGTGGCACGTGAAGGTGGGGGATACGGTCACCACCGATCAGGTGCTGGTGTCGGTGGAAACCGCTAAGGCTATCGTGGAGGTGCCTTCGCCCTTTGACGGGGTGGTGGCCAAACTGTTTGGTGCGCCCGGTGACATTATCCATACCGGTGAGCCATTGCTGGCTTTTGACGGCAGCGATGAGGACAGCGGCACGGTGGTGGGGGAGTTGAAGCGGGCGGCCTCAGCCGCCCGTGCGGACAGCTTTATTGTTGGCGCAGCGGCGTCCAGCAAGCAGGCCCGCAGGCACAAGGCCACACCGGGGGTGCGGGCGCTGGCTGAGCGGCTGGGGGTGAGCCTGGAGCAGATCACCGGTAGCGGACCCGGCGGGCTGGTGACCAATGATGATGTCTACCGCCATGCCAGCCACCAGAAAGCTCTGGGTGATGCTGAACCACTGCGCGGCCCCCGTCGCACCATGGCCAAGAACATGGCGCTGTCCCATGCCCAGGTGGTGCCCGTGACCATTTTTGAAGATGCCGATATTCAGGATTGGCCCGCGGGCACGGATATCACTATGCGGCTGGTGCTGGCCATCGCGGCAGCCTGCGAAAGCTCGCCGGAGCTGAACGCCTGGTTTGACGGTGACAATCTCACCCGTCGCTTGCTCAGTGAAGTGCATGTGGGTATCGCGGTGGACACCCCCGACGGGCTGTTCGTGCCGGTACTGCGGGATGTGAATCATCGCAGCCAGGATAATCTGAGGGAGGGCCTGGAGAACCTGCGGGCAGCGGTTTACGCCCGCAAAATCCCGCCGCAGGAAATGCAGGGCGCCACCATCACCCTGTCCAATTTCGGCACCATGACCGGGCAGTATGCCAACCCGGTAGTCAGCCCACCCCAGGTGGCCATTGTCGGGGCTGGGCGTATCCGCGACAAAGTCGTGCCCTTCAACGGTGAGGCGGCCATCCGCCGTACTCTGCCCCTGTCCCTGACCTTTGACCATCGCGCGGCCACCGGTGGCGAGGTGTCCCGGTTTATGGGCAGACTTGTGGAGGTACTGCAAACACCTTAGGCTGTGGTCTGCTTACAGTAAAAGGACTGCGAACCGGTGAATACCATCGACCGTGCCCGGCTGGCGGAACTGGCCGCACAGCCTTATTTCATCAAAGGCCGTTATCGCAATCTGGAGCGCACTAAAGCCCACGGGCTGGGGGATTTTTTGCGCTGGCAGTTGTCCCCCGGCAAGCGTTTCCCGCCGGGTAAGCGCTACAATCTGCTGCGCCCTGACAGCCACCGGCTGGCGCATCCCGGTGAGCGGCCACAGTTAACCTGGCTGGGGCATGCCTCTTTCCTGTTTCAGTATCGTGGTTTGAACGTGCTGACAGATCCGGTGTTTTCAGAGCGGGCCAGTCCCTTTCCGTTTCTGGGGCCCAAGCGCTATACCCCGTCGGCTCTGCAGGTGTCAGAGCTGCCAGTGATTCACCGGGTGCTGATTTCCCACAACCATTATGACCATCTGGACGAGGCCGTCGTGCGCCAGCTGCACCGACGTTTCGGCGACGACCTGTGTTTTTGTGTCCCCAAAGGGCTGAAACAGTGGTTTGCCCGGCGCGGTATTACTCATGTCGTTGAACTGGGTTGGTGGGAGTCGGAGGTACTGGCTCCGGAGGACGAAGTGTTCTGCCTGCCGACGCAACACTTCAGTGGCCGCGGGCCCAGCGATACCAACCACTCCCTTTGGTGCGCCTGGTTACTGCAGCTGAACGGCTATCGCCTGTTTTTCGGCGGTGATACGGGCTATGGCCATGTCTTTACGCAGATCGGTGAGCTGTTTGCACCCATTGATCTGGCGCTGCTCCCTATTGGCGCTTATGAACCCCGCTGGTTTATGTCCCCGGTACATGTGGCGCCGGAAGAGGCCGTGCATATTCACCGGGATATTGGCGCCCGCCAGTCCATCGGTATGCATTGGGGCACTTTTGTGCTCACCGATGAGCCCATGGACGAGCCGCCCCGCCGACTACGGCAGGCCCTCGCGGATCAGGGGGTATCGGAACGGGATTTTCGGATCATGCAGCATGGCGAGGTGCTGGGGCTCTAGTCTGCCTGGGTCAGGCGTTACCTAACGCTTCACCGGATATTTTGCCAGTTTGCGTTGCAATGTGCGGCGGTGCATCCCCAGGGCTCGGGCGGTGGCCGAGATGTTGCCCTGGTGTTCTGTCAGGACTTTCTGGATATGCTCCCACTCCAGCCGACTGACTGACATGGGCTGCTCGGGTATGGGTGCCTGGCTGTGGTTTTGCTGCCCGCTGGTATCTTCGCTGTAGCCCAGGGCGGCCAGTATTTGCTGGGTGTCGGCGGGTTTGGGCAGGTAGTTGTCCGCCCCCAGTTTGATGGCCTCGACGGTAGTGGCAATGCTGGCGTAGCCGGTCAGCACCAATAGTTGCATGTCTGGTTGCAGCTGCTTCAGGGTCGGAATCAAAGTGAGCCCGGATGGTCCTTCCAGACGCATATCCAGCGTGGCGAAGTGAAAACGATGCTCTCTGACCAAGGCCTCTGCACTCTCGCCGTCATGGGCCACCATGACATTGAAGTGGCGTCGTTTCAGCGCCCGCGCCAGCACCGCACAGAAGGTGGGGTCGTCATCCACAATCAGAAACTGCCGTTCAGTCATGGCTGGCACCTTGTGCCGCGGGGATGTTGCCAGGCTGGAACAGGATCTCGGTCACCGTGCCCCCGCCATCTCGGGCCCTGAGCTGGACATCGGCGCCGTGGGCCTGGAGCGCGGTTTGGCTGAGAAAGTAGCCAATACCCAGACTGTCCTTGGTGGAAAAGAAGGGTTTGCCCAGCTGTCGTTGTTGTTCTCCGCTGAGCCCCGGCCCCTGGTCGTGGATACGTATGCGGCCCTGCTGTTGATCCCAGATCACATGTATATCCAGTGGCTCAGTACTGGCGTCCGCAGCGTTGTTGAGCAGATTGATCAGCGCCTGGCGCACGCCCAGCCCTGCCGGTACCGGTAATGCATCATGTGCGTCTTTGCTTTGAAGCTGCCACCGCGCGGAGGGACGCATGAAACGCCATTCGTCCAGCACTTCATCCACCAGTTGGGTCAGGGGCTGCAGACAATCCGGATCACGCCGGGCCCGCTCCCGTATTTGCTGCAGCCGGGTGGCGCACAGTGTGGTTTGTTCTTTCAGCAGTTGCAGGTCTTCAGTCGTCAGGGTATCCCCGGGCTGCAGATCGTCCAGCACCAGTTGCAGCGTATTCAGGGGTGTTCCCAGTTCATGGGCGGTTGACGCCGCCGCTGTGGCCAGGGAGAGCAGCTGTTGGTCCCGTAACCCCTGTTCCCGCAAGGCATAGAGCTCCCGCTCCCGTTCCGCCAGGGCGCGCCGCATGGGGATGACAAAGGCAGTGATGATCACCACCGTTAGCATAAAGTTCAGCCACAGCCCAGAGGCCTGCAGGTCCAGATAGCTGACCAGACTGTGGCGGTGGGCTTCCGCGAGGGCCAGAAGCGGAATGTACAGGAACAGCAGGCTGGTATAGAGCCCTGCGACCACCACCGCCAGCAGTAGGGTGTAACCCCAGGTCAGGGTGGTGGCTGCGACAATCAGCGGAATCAGCAGCAGGAAGGCAAAGGGGTTTTGCGCGCCGCCGGCCAGAAACAGGAACACGCTGTAGAGCAGGGCGTCTGCCAGCAGGTGCGCAAAAAACTCCGCAGCCAGCACTGGCGCCTGCAGGTAAAGTCGCCCGTAGGCCAGCACGGTGAGGGCCATCAGTGTGAGCAGGGTGATGCCCGGACCGAGCAAACGAATTTCCACGTAGAACAGACTGGCACCCGCCAGGATTGCCACGCACAGGCACAGCAGCACGGCCATGCGAATGTACACCAGTTGCAGCAGGGCATTCCGGCTGTCGGTAAGCGGTGTGTCTGAGCGGTTAGCTGGGGGTGTCATGGGCGGCGTTTATCGTATCTGGGCAGGGCCTAGCCTAACCCCTTGCGTCAACAGCGTAAAGGCGCCTGGCGGGGCTGCGGGTGCGGCAGTTTGTCGCAGGCACTGGATGTGCCGGTTTGGGGTACACTGTGGCGATCTCAGGAGGTGTACATGAAAGTTGCAGGTATTTTGCTGGCCGTTACCCTGATGGTGGTTGCGCTGACCACGGTCAAGCTTTTCCAGCAGGACAGTGTGCCAACGGGTTTTGCCGGTATTCAGGGCGGGGATTTCACCTTGAATCATGGCGAACAGGTGTTTCAGCTCGCTGATCTGCGTGGCGAAGCGGTGGCGATGTTTTTCGGCTATACCCACTGCCCGGATATCTGCCCCCTGACCATGGCCAACCTGGCGCAGGCGTTCCGCGGGCTGTCCGAGGAAGAGCTTGGCCAGGTGCGCGGCCTTTTTGTCAGTGTGGACCCGGCGCGGGATACACCACAGCACCTCACCGATTACGTTCGCTTCTTTTCCTCCCGTATGCTGGGGGTCAGCGGTTCAGACCAGGAACTGCGTCAGCTTATTCGCCAGTACGGTGCCTACTACCGGCTGGGCAATCCCGACGGTTCTGGGTACTACGCAGTTGACCACACGGCGCTGATCTACCTGATCAATCCTGCCGGTGAGCTGGTGGATACTGCCAGCCATACCGCAAGCCCCCAAACCCTGCGGGAACAGATTCGTCAGCTGCTGGCGACAGGCAGCTGAGTGGGGTGCGACACCATGTCGCATCCCGGAATCACGCGCTCCACACTATGATGCCCATCAGTCAATTCACATAATTGCTGAGGGGTCACCGTCATGCCAGAGTTCGCTGCAAAAGTTACACTGCTGAAGACCGGAGCCGTCTTGTCTTTGACGCTTCCACTACTGGCGGGCTGTCTCAGTAGCAGCGATAACAATGTTAATGATGCAGTTGGCATTGCCCCTCCGACGGTTACCATCCCATTCAAGGCGATGGTAGGCTCTGAGCCGGTTGCTTGTGGCCAGACGTACACCGGTCTTGGCACCTCGGGTACGGATGTGACCATTGCGGACTTCCGCCTGTTTGTCCACGATGTGAAATTTGTGACGGACCAGGGGGAGGAAATTCCTGTCACTTTGAATGCAGAACACCCCAGCCAGAACTCCCGCGTGGCGCAACTGGATTTCCGCGATACCATTGGCTGCGAGACGGGCGCGGATGCAAATCCAAACTTCAATGACGCCATTACCGGTTCCGCCGTCATTGACCCCAGCGTGTCCATTAGTGAAATCCGCTTCACCCTTGGCGTGCCCGCCGACCTCAATCATCAGAACCAGGCCGACGCAGAAGAACCCCTGCGTAACCCAGGTATGGCAACGGGCATGGCCTGGAACTGGCAAGGTGGCTACAAGTTCACCGGCTTGGACGTCTGGCCAGTGGGGGGCATTGTTCGTCCAAGTAATACTGAATGGTCCAGCCCCAAGTGGAATGTCCATCTGGGCAGCACCAACTGTCCCACCACCGTCAGTGAGTTGCAGGCAGGGACGTCGCCAGAGCCTTGCGGCCACCCTAATCGCAAGGAAGTGACGCTGCCTTTGGGGGCTCTGGCATTGGATGCCTTTGCAGTGCAGCTGGATTACGCCGAGCTGGTGGCAAGCAGCAACCTTGGGCAGGATGACGGCGGCCCCGCCGGCTGCATGTCCGGGCAGGGTGACCCCGAGTGCGAACAGATTTTGCCTAAGTTTGGCCTGGCGTGGGGCGAGGCACCTGCAGGCAGCCAAGGTGTGTTTTCTCTGGTGGAGCTCGCTGACGAGTGATGTCGTTAAAGTCGTCGGCTCAGCGAAGGTTGCCTGCGCTTATACTGTGCTCGTTACTGGCCCTGCTGGCGGGTTGTCCCGAGCAAAGCGGCACCGCCATAGATGATCAGGGGGCGCGGGTATCGGCATTTGATTGGGGTATCCCCGATCATATCCCGCTGCCTTATGAGCCTGCTGACAATCCCATGACAGAAGAAAAGTTTCAGTTGGGGCGGCATCTGTTCTATGACCAGCGCCTGTCGGTCAATGGCAGTGTCAGCTGCGCCAGCTGCCACCATCAGGATAAGGCCTTCAGTGACGGCGTGGCACGGCCCTTCGGGGCCACAGGTCAGCGGCACCCGCGTAACAGTCAGGCACTGGTCAACGTCGCCTGGTACAACAATCTCACCTGGGCCAATCCGGCGTTGGCGCATATCGAGCAGCAGGTCATGCTGCCGTTGTTCGGCGATGACCCCATCGAACATGGTATCAATGAGTTCAACCGTGTTGAGGTACTGGCCAGCCTGCAAATTGACGGCCGCTATGCCACGTTGTTTGCCGCGGCCTTTCCGGATCAGACTGACCCGTTAATGGGTGAGCTGGCCTGGGACAATATCGTCAAAGCACTGTCCTCCTTTGTCCGTGGTCTTGCCTCCTTCAATAGCCCTTTTGATCGCAACGAACACAGCGCAGCTGCGCGGCGCGGCGAGCGCCTGTTCAATAGTGAGCGACTGGAGTGCTTTCACTGCCATGATGGCTACAACTTCAGCAATGCCACTATTGACCGCACCATTGACTGGATTGAACCGCTGTTTCACAACACTGGCCTGTACAACATTGATGGACTTGGGGCCTACCCCTACCCCAATACCGGGCGCCATGAAGTGACGGGTATGGCCAGCCATATGGGGCAGTTCCGTACGCCATCCTTGCGCAATGTCGAACTGACAGCGCCTTACAACCACGATGGCTCGGTCGCCACACTGGAGGACGTGATTCGCAATTACGCTGCGGGCGGGCGCTTGATCACCGGTGGTCCGCACCCTGGCGATGGCCGCATCAGTCCGCTTAAAGATGGCTTTATTGTCTCGTTCCATATTACCGACGCTGAGATCAATGATCTGGTCGAGTTTCTGAAATCCCTGACTGACGAGAGCTTTGTGACCAATCCGAGATTCAGTGACCCCTGGCAGACGGAACAACCATGAAGAGCGTGTTTGCGGCCTTGTTTATGACATCCTTGGCAACAATTGCCTGGGCGCATCCAGCACCACCCGTAGCTGATGGCTGGCAGCTGGGCGGCGGGCAGGTCGCGGTGTCTGCGGAGCTGGCTGCCACCTGGCGCAGCCACGCACTGGTGTCGCGGGACGAGGTCTGGCAGGTTAACGGTGCGCTGATGGGTGGTGAGGCGCTGCCACCGGAACGAGGCGTTACGTTGGATGATGCCAGGCTGGGCGTTCACTGGCGGGCTGACCGGCAATGGGTAGTGCTGGAGGCGGGTAGCCACGGTCACGGACTGGAGCTGGAGCACGCCTGGCTTGGCTATGATGTACTGGCTGCCGACGGCGTGCTGACGGCTGAGATTGGGCGTATGGCCGGTCGCTTCTCGCCGGAGAATGAACGCCATGCAGCGGGACGGTTGTTCTCTGAAGCACCTTTGGCCCTCGATGTATTCCAGGGTCGGCATTTTGTGGATAACGGTGCGCGACTGCAGTGGTCGCCCGGCCAGGGGCTGACGCTGGGACTTGAACTCTGGCAAGGTGGCAGTTTCCCCGCCAGCACCGGGGAGTCCCCCAATTATGATGCTTTTGTTGACTGGCAGGGCCGCTATAACCGCCTGGCCTGGCGTCTCGGTGGGTGGTACTTTCTCAGCCGGGCGAATCAGCGCGAAGATGAGCGCTATAGCTCAGGTCATAGCCACGGTGGCGGCGTCCAGGGCAGCGGTCACCGGTTTAGCGGTAAAACCCGGATGTACGGCGTCCATGGTGAGCTGGCTTGGCAGATCAATGACAGCCTCACTATGGTCACAACCACCGAGTGGTTATGGGTGGAGCCGGATGGCACCCTGACAGATGAGGATGCAACCCGCAGCGCCAGCCTGCAAGGGGAGTATCTGGGGGGCTGGGTGACACTGGCAGGTCAGGTGGGCCCGCATACTCTGGGTGTGCGTTACGAGGAACTGAGTTTACGTAACACCCTGGTGGGTACCAGCGCGCCCCAGCTGGCAGAGGAAAGCGGTCTGATAAATCTTGGGCACAATCCACGGCGCCTGGGTATTGCTTACCGCTATCAGGTCACGCCGCAACTGTCGTTGCGGGTTGAGGGGTTAAGGGACGACTGGTCGGCAGACCGCACCCGTGACCGGGCCGCACTAGGGGTTGTCTGGCGGCTGTGATTATTGACACAAGCAGAACTCAAACGCTGTTGCCTGTAAGAACCGGCAACAGTCCATAACATTCATGGCAAAAAGAGAGTAAGGCGATGCGAGCATTAGTGGCAGTAGTAATGGGATTGGGCCTGGCGTTGAGTCCGGTGACAATGGCGCATGATTACCGGGTGGGGTCGCTGGAAATTGATCACCCCTGGTCGCGCCCGACACCGCCTGGCATGCCGGTAGGTGTGGGTTATATGGTTATCACCAACCATGGCAGTGATGATGTGCGCCTGGTGGCTGCTGAGTCACCGCGCACAGAAACGGTGTCTATTCATGAAAGCTTTATGGAAGGCGGTGTCATGCGCATGCAAACCATGGCAGACGGCTTGCTGATTCCTGCCGGCGCAACCGTTGAGCTGAAGCCCCACAGCTATCACCTGATGCTGGAAGGCCTGAACGCACCGTTGAAGGAAGGCGAGCGCGTGGCGCTGACGCTGACCTTTGACGGTGCGCCTACTGCAGAAGTGGAGCTGCATGTTGAGCCTCTGGACGGTGACGAGGGACATCACCACCATCACCATCACTGATAAAGCCACCCAGGGCGTGCCAGGCTGTTGCTTGACGTGCCTTGGGGTTAAACTGCCGGCTGCAGTGTATCCGGCAGGAGAGTTTTCTGATGGCAGTCAGCGCTACGCGGTCCAGCCTATTGTGTTTCGTCATGGTCATGTCATGGCTGCTTGTGGGCTGTATGACCCATTATCCTTTGGGTATGTCGGAAGCGGAATGGAACCGACTCACGCCGGAGCAGCAACTGGACGCCAGGGAGCGCCAGCAGCGCCTGTCGGCAGATGCCGCACAGCGCCGGGCTGAGGCGCAGCGTCTGCAGCAGGAGCAGGCCAGACAGGAGGCTGAAGCTCTGGAACAGCGGCGCCTTGCTGCAGCCCACGGCGACCGTCTCCAGTGTGTGCTGGAGGGTGCCGAGTTACGTCTCGGCTCAGACTGGCGGCCGGCAGACCCGGTTGTGCTTGATCTGCTGCGGGGGGAGCGTCAGGATTTCCGTATCAACCTGCAGGGTTCCACTCATCGTAATCTCGGTGCCGAAGCCTACTTCGATGGTTTGCGGGTGCGTCTCTGTCGGCCCGGGGAGCGTGACTGTGCCGTTATCGTTGGCACCAGCGGTGATTTCCAGCGGGGTATAAGCCGGCCGGTGCAGGTCCGGGATACGTTGCAGGGGCAGCTGCGCTGTGAGCTCTTCAATCCTCAAGGCTCGCGGCCTCCACGTTCGGGACGCTGGTAAGCCCCTTGTCATTACTCCACTGCACGGTTTGCCACACCCCTCAGCTGTCGCTGTTTCAGGTGGTGGACAACAAAACCTACTGGCGCTGCGATACCTGTCAGGCCACCCTGATGGACCCGGCGCACTGGCTGCCGGCGGCAGAAGAACGCGCCATTTACGATCTGCATGACAATAACCCTGCCGACCCGGGCTACCGGCGCTTTCTGGCAAAACTCGCTGAACCCTTGCTGGCGTGCGTGCCGCCGGGCAGTCAGGGGCTTGATTTTGGTTGTGGGCCTGGGGCCGCGCTGGCAGACATGCTGCGGGCTGAGGGGATGGACATGACGGTGTACGACCCCTTTTACGCGCCGGACCCAACGGTGCTGACCAAGCAGTATGACTTTATCACCTGCACCGAGGTACTGGAGCATCTGCACCAGCCATTGGACGTGCTCAGGGATCTCGAGCGCATGTTGAAACCCGGTGCTATGCTGGCCATCATGACCTGCTTTCAGACGGATGACAGCCGCTTCGCCCACTGGCACTACCGCCGTGACCCGACCCATGTGGTGTTTTACCGGCAAACGACCCTGCAGTGGCTGGCGGATTACTTCGGCTGGCAGCTCAGCATTCCCCGTAAGGACGTAGCCCTGTTCCAGTGTCAGTCAGGGGGTGCCCGATGAGACGCCTGTTGCTGCGCTGGGTGCCGATGGTGCTGGTATTCCTTCTGCCGGCGCTTTATCTGCTGTATGCCCCGCTACCCTCCGCACCCCATCCAGAGGCCCATCGCTATCAAATTCAGCAAGCAGAGCTGATCCGCGATGTGCAATGGGTTCTGCCACCCGAGCTGGGGGCCGGCGCGGGTATCGTACTCGCGCTTCATCCCTCCCAAAGCGACGGTGACAGGCTGCGGGCCATTATTGGCCCCAGCCTGGAGTCCTGGGCCGCCGAGCAGAACCTGATTGTGGTCTACCCGGATGGCTTCGAGGGGCATTTCAATGATTGCCGCAAGGCGGCCAGTTACAGCGCCCGTACCCGCAATGTTGATGATGTCGCTTTTCTCCGGCAGGTTGTAGAACAGTTGGTGCAGGACTACCCCGTTGATCGCTCGCGCGTCTATGGCGTTGGTTTTTCCAACGGTGGCCATATGGCCATGCGCCTGGCCTGGGAGGCGCCGGGCTTGTTGCGTGGGCTGACGGCCATCAGCGCTCTGGTGCCGACAGCGGAGAATCTGGACTGTGAGCTGACCGGTTCGCTGCCAGCGGGTATCGCGCTTATCGCGGGCACCCGTGACCCTATCAGCCCCTACCGGGGTGGCCGGGTTACCCTGTTTGGCTTTGGTAACCGTGGGAATGTTTTGTCGGCCTATGCCAGTGGTGAATGGTTCGCTGGCGCCCTGGGCATAGAGGCGGCGCCGCAACCCGCCAGTCTGCCCGGTGTGCCGGTCATGCAGACGGATTGGAGCGGCGACCAGGGATGCGTCAGGCTCCTGTCCATCGAAGGTGGCGGCCACACCATTCCCCAGGCTCACTATCGTTACCCCCGCCTGTTCGGCGCGACGCTGGCCAGTGATGCAGTGCTGCAGGCCGCCTGGCACGCCATGCAGTGCTGACGGCTCCCGTTATCCGAAGTTTCAAACTATACTTGACTCAATCAGGGGCTGATCAGCTTTTTATACCAACTGTTGGCGGCAGTCCCCTTTAATACGGCGTAGTCATCGCAGTGCGATAGGCCCAACAGGTACCAGTATTGGGAGGCCTCGCCATGCACCACCCCAAACGAATTATCATCTGCTGTGACGGCACCTGGAATGAGCCGGACATAGACCCCACCAACGTTGTCAAACTGTTGCGCTGTATACAGCCCACTGCCGCTGATGGCACTCAACAAGTGGTTTTCTACAGCCAGGGCGTTGGCACTGGCAGTAACGTGGACCGCGTGGTTGGCGGTGCCTTGGGCAAGGGTGTTGCCAAGAGCGTCCGCGATTGCTACCGCTTTCTGGTGCACAACTATGAGGACCAGGACGAAATCTACTGCTTTGGTTTCAGTCGCGGCGCCTACACGGCGCGGGCGTTTGCCGGACTGGTCAGTGCCATTGGCATCATGAACAAGTCAGGGCTGGAGGAGCTGCCCAAGGCCTACCAGTACTACCGCACGCCCCCTGCTGACCGCCCCAACGCCATCTATGACCAAAATCCGAGACCGGACATTCGTATGATCGGAGTCTGGGATACCGTCGGCGCGCTGGGTGCGCCAACGCCATTGCTGGGTCGCCTGACCACACCCTGGATTGGCTTCTTTGACACCCATTTGAGCCCCATTGTGAAACATGCCTATCACGCCCTGGCACTGGATGAGCGCCGTGCTGCGTTCAGCCCCGACCTTTGGACCGGCACGCCGACTGCTGATCAGGTGATTGAGCAGTGCTGGTTCCGTGGTGCGCATTCTGATATTGGCGGTGGTTACAAGGAAAGCGGCCTGTCAGATATCGCCTTGCTGTGGATGGTGGACAAGGCCGAAGCGCTGGGGTTGGAGTTTGATCATCGTTACCTTGGCCGGCTGACTCAGCCCAACCCGGAAATGCACGCCCATGACAGCTATTCGACGCTCTATCGTCTGCTGGGCCTGATTGGTCCGGGCGAAGAGCGTCGTTTCTTGCGGGGCAACCGGGAAGAGCGCCCGATCAATGTAACAGTGCATGAGTCGGTGATGACAGCTATTAATGCCGGGGCTTACAAACCCAGAAATCCCGACTTTCCCATGCCACAGATAGCCGGTGCCGAGCGGCGGGATCGTGAACGATTCGACCCACGGGGTGTCGTGGCCTTTATCAAGCGACCATCTGATGCCGCCCCGGTGCCCTGCACCATGGTGGATTTCAGCATGAGCGGGATACGCATCGAAACCGATCAACCGCTGCATCCCGGTGAAAGTGTGATCGTCCGCAGCGACCTGTTTGACGCCAGCCACGCCATCTGTGTCTGGGAAATGGGCCGTCAGCACGGCCTGCGGTTTGCCGATGCCGCCTGAAAGGCAGAGCCTCGTCAGGTTTAAGCGGACAGCCCCTCAAGCCTGGTGAGATGCCCGGACCTGAGGCGCTGTGGGCAGCGGGCAATGGTTGATCTGGTCGATAAAGGCGCCGGGCAGGTCGGGCAGCTCCACACCGCCGGGGTGGGTGATCTCGGCGGGTTCAGTGGCAATGACGGAGGGCTGCTCCGACCAGTGCAATATGCTCAACTGACCCTGAAAATCCTCCACCAGGGCGGTGCAGTGCTCAACCCAGTCCCCGTCATTGCAGTACAGGCCGTGCTTGCCGCGCCGGAAACCAGCGGAATGTATGTGCCCACAGATAAAGCCATCGAAGTGTCCGCGCTCCGCCGCTACCAGTGCCGCCAGTTCAAACCTGCGGATAAAGGCTTGCGCTTTGCCGATACGGGCTTTGATCCAGCCAGCCAGTGACCAGTAAGGTTTGCCTTTGAGGCGGCGCCAGGCATTGAACCACCGGTTCATGCGCAGCAGGAAACCGTGGGCGCGGTCGCCCACCAGCAGCATAAAGGGGCTGCAACGCACGACCTGGTCAAACTGGTCACCGTGGCATACCAGAAAGGTGCGTCCGTCCGCCGTGGTATGTACAAACTTGTCTTCGATGGTAATGCCAGCAAACTGCTGGCCGCAAAACCCACGGAAGAAGTCGTCGTGGTTACCCGGTGTATAGATCACCCGCACGCCGTCCTGCACCAGCGCCTGCAGCTTGCGAATTACGGCCTGGTGACTGTCAGGAAAATAGACCCGGCGTTGCATGGCAATCAGATCCACAATGTCGCCCACCAGATAGAGGGTGTCGAACCGGGCCTGGTCAAGAAAGTCGAGCAGGTAATCAGCCTGGCAGTCTGCCGAGCCGAGGTGTACGTCCGAAATAAAGGCGGTACGGTAACGGTGCATGGGTCACCCTCGTTGTCCTGGCTCCCATGAGCATGGTGCCCGCAGATGAACAGAGGGTGACAGTTACCCGACGGTTTGATGTCAGTGGCCGGCGCTCTCCGGCTTCAGCTGGGTGTGCGTGCGGCCTCCTTCAGCAGCTCCAGAGCTTCATTCAGCACCTGTACCGCTTCGGAATGTTTGCCCTGACGGTGGTAGACATCCCCTTCATCGCGCAGGGCAAGCACATCCTCACGCAGTTCCGGGTCAAGGGACAGGGTTTCCAGCTGTCGGTCAATCTGACTGATCAGAGTAGGGCACTGATGTGCCAGGGCAGGACTGGCAAGCAGCGCGGTTAGCAGGAGCGCAAAGAGGTAACGCATGGTCAGTATCTCCGGGCCATGGCGCCGACACGGCGCCTCTCATCAAGTGTAGAGCCCGGTCGCTGATTTGCCAGTGTCACCCTCAGGTATGGGGCATCCCCTGGTTTGGTGTTGAGTCGTGGCGGCTCAACTGCTGGCGAAGCGTGGCCTGGGTCGTTTGCAGGGCCGTCGCCAGCACGGCCCGTCGCCGTTGCGGGTCCATCATGTTGTAACCGATGGCCTTGAGGTCTTCAGCGTTGGGTGCGAGTCGAATCACCCGTTTACCCGCAGCTGTCAGCGCTGCCTCTTCCTTGTCCACGATAGCGGTCATGTAACGCCGCGCGCGCCGCTCGATGCGGGTAATGGGAGACCAGGGACGGTCCGGCGACTGAGAGGTCATGGGCGCCAGGATGATCACCTCGTCAACGGGCTGCTCCAGCAACAGGTCAGCGGATGTCGGGGACGCAACGCCGCCGTCCAGATATTCACGCCCCTGTATCATCACTGGCGGACACCAACCCGGTACACCATAGGACGCACAGACGGCATCGGCCAGGGCCGCCGCCGGCGCCTCGGGATGCCCAAAAGCGATGCGCTGGCCGCTCTGGCTGTCCACGGTTACCAGCCAGGTGGCAGGGTGGGTGACCCAGCCATTGCTGTGTGGCAGCTGATTTACCAGACGCCGGAAGGGCGCCATATCGAAGCGGCCACGGGGTGCCAGGCCACATAACGCCGTAAGACCACTGACTTCGCCACGCAAGCCGCGGAGAAAGAGATCGCCAGCCGTAAGCCTGAGTGCCGGCAAGGGCGGTAGCGCTGGCCCACTATCCTTGTCGTGATCCCAGTCGCAGCCTGTCTGCCCTTGCTGGCAGGCCAGCAACTGATCTACAGACACCCCCGCACCTAGCATGGCCGCCAGTACCGCTCCGGCAGAGGTGCCGATCAGGATGCTGGCCTGTCTTGGGTCCCAACCCAGCTGCTGCTGCAGATTGTGCAAGGCGGCGATGCTCCAGGCGGCGCCGGCAACGCCGCCACAGCCCAGTACCAGTGCGCGCCGGGGTTCAGGGGTTGGACTCATGCGCTGGCCTCCTGCAGGTCGTCTGCTGTTTGTTGGTGGTAATTTTCTGCATCAAAGGTTTTCAACAGCCGTTTCATGGCCAGGGTGCTCCAGGGGAAGCCCACGCTGTTGTAGCCGTTTTTGTCCAGGTAGTAGCTTGAGCAGCCACCTGTGTTCCAAACGGTACCCTGCAAGTCCTGCTGGACTTTCCGGTTATAGCGGGCCTGCACGTCGGCTTTCACCTCAAGACGTGTGAGTTTGCGCGTGCGCATGGTCCGCAAGGCGCCCATGATGTAGTCCAGCTGTGACTCAATCACGATAAATGCGGAATTGTGCCCGATGCCCAGGTTCGGTCCCAACACCATAAAGGCATTGGGCAGGCCGCTGATGGTGGTGCCCCGGTAGGCCTCCATCCGATCGGTCCAGCGCTCTGCCAGGGATTGTCCGGCCTGATCGAAGATATGCTTCGCAATCGGCGGTTCGGTGACATGGAATCCGGTGCCCAGTATCAGGGTGTCCACCTCCGTGCGGCTGCCATCCTGGCCGACCAGGGTGTTGCCCTCCACCGCGGCCAGGCCGGTGGCGCGGAGAATGACATTCGGCTGAGTGAGCGCTGGGTAGTAGTTGTTGCTCAACAGTACCCGTTTGCAGCCCAGGGTGTAGTCGGGGGTCAGCTGGGCCCGGAGTTGCGGATCTTTGATGGTCAGCCGCAGGTGCAGCTGCCCCAGTTTTTGTAACTGCTCCAGTAGCTTCGGGTTGCGAAAGCCAATACCGAAGGTTTCAAAGCCGCCGTACAGCAGCGTGCGCAGGGCTGGCAGTGTCAGCGGCATGCGCAGCATCTGCTGGGCCAGGGCTGGCAGGGTGCTGTCGGGTTTGGGCAGTATCCACTGGGGCGTGCGCTGGAACAGGGTCAGGTGCCGGACTTTGGGCTGAATTTGCGGTACAAACTGGATGGCAGACGCCCCGGTGCCTACCACCGCTACCCGCTGACCGGTCAGATCGTGATCGTGCTGCCAGCGGGAGGAATGGAACAGCGTACCGGTAAACTGATCCAGGCCTGGAATGGCGGGCATGATGGGTTCGTGCAGGTAGCCTGAGCAGGCGATAACGGCCCGGGCCCGATACCTTTGATCGGGTGTGTCCAATGCCCACTCATGGGCTGTTTCCTGCCACTGGGCCTTCACAACCGGCTGCTGGAAGCGAATGTACCCAGGCACACCATGGCGCTCGGCAACCTCGCGAACATACCGCAGGATCTCCGCCTGCCCGGCAAAGGCTCGGCTCCAATCGGGCTTCTGGGCAAACGAATAGGAATAGAGTGCCGACGGCACATCGCAGGCGCAGCCGGGATAGGTGTTGTCCCGCCAGGTGCCACCCAGATCTGCTGTTTTTTCCAGAATCAGGAAGTTGTCCAACCCGGCTTCCCGCAGCCGGATGCCGGCCCCTATGCCGCTGATGCCGGCGCCAATCACGATTACATCATACAGTGGCTGTGTCATTTACCCGGTCCTCGTTGATCAGTTTGGAGGGATTGCCAGCAGGCATCGCGGGCCTGGCTGATATCGGTGTCGGTCAGTTGCAGATAGCCGCGTCGGGCGGCCTTGAACAGGCCCACAAAGGCACCCCAGAACAGCGCCATGATGATCTCCGGGCGCATATCGCTGCGTATCAGGCCGGCGGTCTGCCCCAGCTGGATCAGTTGCCGCACCTGTGCCAGCAGCCCCAGCTCCAGGGCGCGGCTCTGTGGGTCCAGGTAGCTGTCATGATCCTGCATCTCCAGAAACTGAAAGGCGTCCGGCTCTTCCTGGGCAAAGGCTGACAGCCGCGCCCACAGGGTGTCGAATATCGCCCGGGAGGGCGCGCTGACGTCCAGCTCAGACATCAGCCGATGGGCCAGCCGCTGCTTGGTATCGCGGAACACCGCGTTGACCAGCGCCTCTTTGTGCTCGAAGTAGCGGTACAGTGTGCCGACACTGACGCCAGCCTGTTCGGCGATGGCTGGCACAGCGGTGCCATGCACGCCGGTTCTGGCAAACACGACCAGCGCAGCGGCCCGCAGCCGCGCTGGCTTATCTTCGTTGGGGCGGGGCGGTGTCATGAGTGGTTACCGTGAATGAATGTTCATTCACTATTCTGGCGGGAGATACTTGCCGAATGGAATGTCATAATGGGTCTGTGAAGGGTGTCCGCGACAGCGAGTGTTATCAGAGGCTTCTGAGGTAAACAGAAACAATGGCAGCAAGTGACAGCAAACTGATTGTTTACTACGACGGCGCCTGCCCGAGTTGTGTCAAGGATCGCCGGTTTTATGAGCGCCTGGCGGGGCGCACAGGTGATGATGTGGAGTGGTTTGATATCACCGGCCGTGACGAAGCGCTGGCAAGCCTGGGTATTGACCCGCTGGCGGCCATGCAGGAGCTGCATGTTCGTGATAGCGAGGGTATTATCCACCGGGAACTGGACGCCTATATACTTTTGATGTCCCGTGTTTCCTTGTTAAAGCCCCTGGCCTGGTTTATCGCCTTGCCGTTGATACGGCCTGTTCTCGCTGCACTCTATCACCGTTGGGTTGAGAAGCGACTGCGTAAGACTGGGCGTATTTAAGGACTGTCAGACTGCCCATGATCAGGCATTCTTGGTGTTTGTTATTGGTTTTGCCGTTGTGGGCTGTGCCTGCACCAGCTCATGCGGACGTGCTGACCCTGTCCTGGGACAACGACTTGTTGACGGGTACGGATCGTGGCTATACCAACGGTGTGCGCTTGTCCTGGTTGAGCAAGACGGCCGAATGGAATCATGACTGCCGCCTGTGTCCGGTGGCAAAAGCCCGTGACAGCCTGGTCTGGCTGCCCGGGATGGGGAGCGCTGCCAGCCGCCACGCGGCCACTTTCAGCCTCCGCCAGATTATGGTGACGCCGGAGGACATTGAGGCCAGTGAACCGGTACTGGATGACGTGCCCTATGTGGGCTACCTGTCTGCCGAGGCCAGTCTGTGGAGCTGGAGTGAGCAGGCGATTACCGGCTATGGCCTGTTGCTGGGGGTGGTTGGCAAGGACTCAGGGGCAGAGAACACCCAGCGTTGGGTGCATAAGGTGACCGGCAGTACCAGTCCCAGCGGGTGGGGGAATCAGCTGGGTACGGATCTGGTGGGTGGCGTGCAAGTGCTGCATGGCCGCAAGCTGGCCCGCAGTGGCTCGGCGGGCGACTATCAGAACGAGTTCAGTTGGGTTGGCGGTGCCCGTTTGAGCAATTTTATTACCAGCGTGGAAACCGGGCTGGTCTGGCGCGCGGGTTACAACCTGCCAGGCAATTTCGTGCCGGACTATGCCGGGGTGTCAACCGGGGTTGGTTTGCCCGGTATTATGGATGTGACCGGGCCGGGCTGGTCTGTCTTTGCCGGGCTGGTGGCGGAGTGGGTGCCTTACTCGTATCTGGACGAGCGCTCGGGTGATTACAGCTATGACCAGCAACCCTGGATTGGTCATGCAGGGATGGGGGTGGGCTGGCATACCCCGGGGTTCAATCTGTCCCTGACGCTGCGGGCAACCACGGCGCAGGAAGCGTCCAGCAAACAGGCGCTTAGCTTTGGCACCCTGTCATTCAGCTGGCAGTATTGAGGCGCAGGCCGTCCTGGGCCCTGGTTCAGGTATCGCTGTCGGGTGGTTCGGCGAAAAAACGGTTGGCAAAGGCGCTCAGCTCCTCGGCGACAGCTTTGCGGATAGCATTCTGGTCATCCGGCTCCAGCTGATAACGCTCAGCCAGTATCCGGAAGTCATCGGGGTGCAGGGACAGGGTCAGGCGGGGCCGAATGCGGCGGCGTTTATAGGGCAGTGCCAGCGCTTTGCGCACCATGTCTGATGTGGTCAGGTCCTGCATCGCTGCAGATACCCGAAATGCACGCTGAATGTCACCGGACAGGTCAAAAGCCAGTTGTACTGCCTTGACGGCACGGGTTTCACGGGGCCATTTGTCATCTTGAGGCATGGCATGTTTCCCATGGAAGTTGAGAGCTGGGGCAGCATGTCGCTGCCCCAGTGCTTGCTATTACTCAGTTGCTGCCGGAGCCAGCGCCTTTCAGACGGGCCAGTACGTCATCAACTGCCTGCTTGCTGCCGTCAATGCCGGCGGCTTTGAGCTTCTCATCCAGATCGGCACCGGAAAGCTCCTTATCCAGCTGGACATGCGCATTCTGCCGGTCTTCTTCCCGCTGCTGCCGCTCCCGGATACGCTCCAGCGTTTCCTTGGCACCGCTCAGGGATGAGCGGTTGCTGTTCATGCTGGTGTCGATCTGCGCCGTGGTACGTAGCACCCGCTCATTGGTTTTCACCACCTGCAGTTCACGCTTGTATTCTGCGAGCTGTTTTTCCGCCTGCTGTACGCGGGCCTTGAGCTGTTCGATGCGCACCTGCAGGCGCTGCCGCGCGTGGCTGAGATCCACATGCTGGCGCTCGGTTTCCACAATACGCTCCGCCACTTCACGGGCCAGGTCTTCCTGTCCTGCTGCCAGCGCCTTCTGCGCGTCATTCTCACGACGGCTGATTTCTGCTTCTGCATTGCCAATCTGGCGGGCCAGGGACGCCGCTTCAGCCATCAGCCCCGCCAGTTCTCTGCGGGCATTGCGCAGCTCGTTGTCCGCATCGCGGATCTCCTGTTCAAAGATGCGCGTGCTCTGGTTGTCTACCACCGCTTCGCCCAGCTCGTTAACACCGCCACGCATGGCGGTCATGATTTTCTTCATTACTGATCTCATGGTATGCCCTCCACTCAGGCCAAAACGTCCTCAAAGGTTTCCAGCAGGTCGATGGCGTTATCCGCCAGGGTGACCAGTTCCTGCATGATGTCGGATTCCGAAGAGGTGGGGCTCAGGGCGCCATACACCACGTAATGCTCACCGACCTTGCCCAGAGCGCTGAGGGGCATGGGTACGCTGATGCGCAGCATGCTCTCGTGTAACTCGGGTAGTCTGGCGGCCTGAATTTCCTTTTCGTCAAAAAGATATACAAGACACAAAATTTGTGTCTCAGTCACCGTAAGATAAACGGGTGTTTCGGTGGCGCCGGAAACGGTGATCTGTAGTACAGGTTCTTCGCCGGCAACGGGCATAACGTCAAACTGTCGGCCTGCGTATACCGCTTCACTCAGGCTAAGGGTGAGGCTCTGGGTGTCCACGTTTAGCTCCTTCTGTGGTCTTTTTTCTGACATAATATGTCTTACGGTTGCAGTGTATAACTAAGTAAATGGGCTTGCAACAGACTATTTTTATGGGGTATAACAACTCCGCTTTTGACATGTTATGTAGTTCAGACATGCAGCTTTTCCGGCATGATCGCAGATGCGGTTGTGCTCGCCCTGTTTCACCCGGAGGTTGGCGATAGCGCCTCAGGCCCGTAACGGGAAGGATTCCGGGAGTTTTTGTAATAAGGACGTATCTGGCCATGACCACCTTTTTTTCGATCATCTTTTCCTTCCCGACGGTCATTTTTACCGTGCTCCTGTGCGTTGCGGTGATCTATTGGCTGGTGTCCCTGTTTGGCCTGTTTGATCTCGACGCCGACGAGATTGATGTGTCCACTGATTTTGGTGGCTTGCTGGTAACGCTGGGGCTGCAAGGTGTGCCCCTGCCACTGGTGATGACGGTGCTGCTGCTCAGCGGCTGGTTGCTGACCTACTTTGTCATGCTGCTGTTTGGCGGCTGGCTCGGTGGCGGTTGGCTGTTGGCGGTGCTGGGTACGCTGTTGCTGATGGTGGCGGCATCTGTGGGGCTCATTGTTACCTCCATTATTGTGCGCCCGCTGCGCCCCCTGTTTCGCCGCGCCTACAGTCAGCCGCTGGAAAAGCGGGTGATAGGCACTGTCTGCACGATCCGCTCGGCTACCGTTGACCAGCGCACCGGACAGGCGGAAGCCAATCTGGATGGTGCACACCTTATTCTGCAGGTCAGGGCGGACAAACCCCTGGCCCGCCGGGATCGGGCGGTACTGGTGGAGTACCTGCCTGACGAACGTGCCTACTGGGTGGTGCCAGAGGCCGAATTTAATGCCGGTCACGCCGGTCAGTAACCGCAAACACTCTGGAGATGGACTACATGGACTTATCGTGGATTATGCCGATCATTGTCGCCATAGGTATCCTGGCCTTGGCGTTGCTCGGCGTGCTGGCGCTATTCAATGCCTTCTATCGCAAGATTGACCAGGGGCAGGCGTTGATTGTCAACGACCTGTCTGCGACCCCCAAAGTTTACTTTACCGGCGCCATGGTGTTGCCGGTGATTCACCGTGCCGAGGTGATGAAAATCTCGGTCATCACCCTGGAGCTGAACCGCACAGGCAAGGAAGGTCTGATTTGTAAGGACAACCTGCGGGCGGACATTACCGTTGCCTTCTACCTGCGGGTCAATGAGACCCCGGAAGACGTATTGCGGGTGGCCAAGTCGGTAGGTGTCAGCAGGGCATCTGACCGGGATGCAGTGAACGAGCTGTTCAATGCCAAGTTCAGTGAAGCCCTGAAAACTGTCGGTAAAAAGCTGGAGTTCATGCAGCTGTTCGAAGAGCGTCAGCGTTTCCGTGACGCCATCGTGGAGACCATCGGTGAGGACCTGAACGGCTACATTCTCGAAGACGTAGCCATCGATTACCTGGAGCAGACACCGAAAACGGCGCTGGATCCCAATAACATTCTGGATTCCGAGGGTATCAAGCGGATCACTGAAATCACCGCTTTCCACAATGTTGAAACCAACCGCCTGGAACGTGATCAGGAACTGGAGATTCAGCGCAAGAATGTATCGGCCCGTGAGGCCTCGCTGGAGCTTGAGCGTACCCAGGCAGATGCAGAAGCACGACAGCAGCGTGAAATTGAGACCCTGCAGTCTCGCGAGACATCAGAGACTGAACAGGTGCGTCAGCAGGAACGTGCCAAGGCAGAAGCCGCCCGCATCAAGACGGATGAAGAGCTGGCCATTGCCGAAGAGAACAAACGTCGTCAGATCGAGATGGCAGAAAAAGCCCGTGAACGGGCGGTTCAGATTGAAGAAGTGCGCATCCAGCAGGCCCGTGAACTGGAGGATGTTAACCGTCAGCGCGCCGTAGAGGTTGAGCGCATCGGTATGGAAAAAGCGCTGGAAGAAGAGCGCAAGGAAATCGCCGTGATCACCAGTCAGCGTATTGCTGTTGAGCGTGGCGTCGCGGAAGAGGAAGAGAACATCAAGGATGTTCGCAACAAGGCGGAAGCCGAGCGTCGCAAGGTGACTCGCGTAACCGCAGCCCAGGCTGATGCGGACGAGCAGAAGCTGAAGGAAGTGAAGGCGGCCGAAGCGGCCTTCGAGCGTTCCAAGCTGGAGTCAGAGGAAGTGGTTATCCGCTCCCAGGCTGAGCTGGAGGCCGCTGAGAAGCGCGCCACGGCGGATGAGAAGCAGGCCCGCGGTCATCAGGCCATGGCAGCAGCTGACGGTCTTGCCGAAGCGCAGGTGCTGGAAGCCCGTGCCCACGCTCAGCGTGCCGAAGGTATGGCGGCTGCAGAAGTCAAAACAGCCACTGCGAAAGCGGATGAAAGCGCTGGTTTGGCGGAAGTGCGTGTACTGGAGCAGCGTCTGCAGGCCGAAGCGGAAGGTGAGGAAAAACTGGGTCAGGCCAAGGCCTCTGCTCGCGAAGCTATGGCTCGCGCCGAAGCCAATGGTCTGGTCGAGAAGCTGAAAGCCTACGACAACATGTCCGAAGAGGCTCGTCACTTCGAAGAGTTCCGCATGCAGCTTGAAGTGCATGAGAAAGAAGTGCTGGCGCAGATTGAAGCACAGCGTCTGGGTATGCTGGAGAACGGTAAGGTTATGGCGGCCGCCCTGCAGAATGCCAAGTTCGAGCTGATTGGTGGCGACGGCGACATCTTCGAGAAGTTTGCCACTGGCCTGGGTTATGGCAAGTCCATCCAGGGCGTGCTGGAAAAATCGCCGGCGCTGCAGTCGGCCCTGGCCGGGTTCGCCAATCGTGGCGCGAAAGCCCGTGACAAGGCCGAACTGCCAGCCGAGTCTGCCTGAGCCTGTGACACCAGCCACCGTCAGTGAACCGGGTGGCTGGTTGAACCCCCAGAGATTGCGCCCTCAGGCGCAATCTCTCAGTCTCCTAATCGTTTAAGGCAACTGCCGCACGGATTGCGTTTAAGCGTTCGCGAACGCGACAGAACGGAAATCATGCCGGCTACATCATCTTTGTCAGGGTGTCACCGATGTCGAAGGACCATGCGCAACTAGAGGATTTAGTCAGGGAGAGCACGGCGTTTGAAACCATCCAGCGCCGGCTCAGGGACCACAGTGAGACCCTGCGCAAGACAGTGTCGCAGCTGAACGAACAGCGTGCTGAGGTATTCGGCAGCGCCGGTCTCTCGCTGCTGGGGCGCGCGCGGGTGCGCACCGTCAATAACGCTGTAGCGCGGGATATGGTCCGTATTGGCGACCAGTTGCTGTTCGGCTTCAATGTGCAGCTGGGTTTGCGCAAGACCCTCAACATCGAGGATATCTTCGCCCTCTATCATCTGGAGGACCGGGAAGACGGCCTGGAACTGGCCGAGGCTTCCCTCGAGGGCAGCTTCCTGTTGGCCGATGCCCGTTTCCAGCAGGATTTCCGTGAGTTGCAGCAGTACTACAGCAACGCCTATCTGGTGCAACTGGTGGCCATGAACGGCATGTTGCTGGCAGCCTTCCAGATTGGTGAGAAGCTTACGGATGTGCGGGTGTTTCGCTGGGAACTGGCTGCCAGTGGTAAGGTTACCCGCTACATCGACAACCGGGGTGAGCGGGATCTGAAGTTCCCGGATCGTTTCAGTTTTCCCTGGAAGGCGGCGGGGCGTGACCACCAGGTCCAGGGCCGCGCGCCCCATTTGAATATCGCGGACACGCTGTTTATCGACAACCTGCGTGGCACGATTACCTTCAAGATTGAAAACAACACCAATACCGGTGAAGGCATCTATTCTGATCCGGTCGAGTCAGACTCCCAGTCCCTTGATGATGCCAGTTTTGAGTATGCTGATCTGGGGGCGGTGCTGCTGGTGCGGATTTTGCCCTTCAATGAACGGCAGTGGCGCTATTACCTGTTTAACCGCACCGCTCAGGAAGTGCGTCGTATCGACGCCATGGGTGGTTCGGTGGTGGCTTTGCCAGAGAATCATGGCCTTATTTTTCCCTCCGGTTACTACCTCAACACCGGAGAGCTGAAAACCTTTGAAGTGCCCGACGTTGACCTGCGCTTCAAGCGTATGGTGCGGTCCCCCAACGGTGAAGACGTACTCTACGTGTTCTATGCGCCCAGCACCGGCCATGTGGTGCTGTACCGGTACAATCTCATTCGCCAGCAGGCGGACACCCCGATGGTGGGCCATGGTTTCGCATTGCTGGAAAACGGCCACCTGGCCATATTCCTGGCGGGTGACGAACCCACTCTGGTGCATCCGGTGCAGGTGTGGGAAACGGCTTTTATGTCGGAGAGTTTCCACGCCCAGAGCAGCCTCAGCAATGATACGCCGTTAGGGCGTATCGGTAACCCCGAGCTGGTACGCGGCATTGCGGAGATGAACACCATCCTGCACATGGCGGCTGACCAAACCGTGAGTGAGCGCCATTTCAGCGCTCTGATACGCCGTATTGACCGTACGCTGGACCAGTATCACTGGTTGGCGGAACCCGACCTGAAAACCTTGCAGGAACAGCTTGTCCAGCTGCGGCATACCGCAGAACTGATGATGGACGAGTATGAGAAAGTGCAGGCGATCCGTCGTCAATCGTCTCAGGCGCTGGATGCTGCCAGCCGTCAGCAGGCGGATATTCTGCGGGAAATGAAACCGGGCAGCTGGCGCAGTCCCGACCAGTTTGTGGCCTATCTCAAGGTGCTTCGCGACCATCGTGGCCGCCTGATGGCACTGAAAGATCGCCGTTATCTTGATACTCAGCGGCTGACCGATCTGGAGCAGGCGCTGGATGAATCGGACCGCTCATTGACGGCTCAGACCTTTGCGTTTCTCGCCAAGCCGGAAGCACTGGACGGTTACCGTCAGACGTTGTCTGAGTTGTCTGGCCGGGTTGCTGAGGCGGAAAGTCGTGACCAGCTGGCGGTCTGCGTGACTGAATACCGGGAGCTGACGTCAGGCCTGGATATGATTCAGGGTATGCTGGCCTCCATGGGCAGCGAGAATGCCCAGCAGCAGACGCAAATTACGGAAAACCTGTCAGCTATCTATGCGGCCATCAACCAGCAGCGTTCAGAAGCTGAAATCCGGTTACGGGAGCAGGGCAGTACCGAAGCCCGCGCCCAGTTTGCCGCCCAGATGCGTTTGTTTGAACAGAGCCTGGCCAACGGTGTGGCCTCGTTAAGGGCGCCAGCGGATTGTGATCAGCTGATGACCCGCATGCTGGACCAGCTGCAGGAGCTTGAGAGCCAATACGGCGAGTATGACGACTTCCTCACGGCTATTCTGGAGCAGCGGGAGACCGCCCATGAGAGTGTTGAGGCGCGGCGCCAGCAGCTGCAGGGCGAACGGCAACGGCGGGTCAATACCCTCACGGATGCGAGTCGCCGCATCCTGCAGAATCTGACCAAGCGGACCGAACGTTTCCAGAGCCTGGAGGAGTTGCACAGTTTCTTCGCTGCGGACGCCATGGTGGCCAAGGTTCGCAGCATGGCGGACGAACTGCGGGATATGGGGGCGGTTATTGAGGCGGATGACCTCAGTGGTCAGTTGCGTTCAGCCCAGGATGCCGCATTGCGCAGCGTGCGGGATCGCTCTGATATCTACGAGTCCGGTGGCAATGTTATCCGCCTGGGGCCGCGCCATCGCTTCAGTGTCAACCAGCAAGCGCTGGATCTGACACTGGTGCCCCGCGATGAGCGTCTGATGCTGCACCTGACCGGAACCCAGTATTACGAGGAGTTGCAGGAACCCCGGTTGGAGGCGTTGAGGCCCTATTGGGGCATTAATCTGCCGTCGGAATCGCCAGCGGTGTACCGCGCCGAATACCTGGCCTACCTGGTTATGGAAGAGCTTGCCAAACCGGATGCTGAGGCGCTCAATGTTGCCGACGAGGCGGAGCTGCAACGCTATGTTGGTCGGTTTGCCTCACCGCGTTACCGGGAAGGCTACGAGAAAGGTATTCATGACCATGATGCCGCCCGTATTGTTCGGGCCCTGTGGCCAGCCCGCCAGAGTGCCGGCCTGCTGAGCTTTGGCCCTCTGCCGCGGGCGCTGGCCAGCCTGTTCTGGGGCGACCAGTGCCGTGATGAGGCCGCCGCCCGCAACCTGCGGGCCCGCTGCCTGTCGGCGGGTATTCTCAGCCGTATGATGACCAGCGGTGAACTGCTGCAAGCTTTGATGGATGAGTTACAGCCGGCGTTGGCTGCCTTTGTTGAACAACATCGGCTGCAGGGGGATGCGAGCGAGATCAGTGCGGCGGCGGACTATCTGGTCCGGCAACTGGCGGAAGAGCGGGAGGGCTTCCTGGTCACCCGTTACGGTGCAGAGCTGGTGGCGGACTTTACCAAAGCCATGAAGCAGAAGGGCCACTACAGCCAGTTTGAAGAATCCCTGGCGGTGGTCACCGGCTTGCCGGGCGCTCGCTGGACAATCACTGCCAAGTGGCTCAAGGCGCATCTCAAGCAGGCGGGTCTGGCGCATCTGGAGCATTACCTGCCGGAAGCCGTGGCCATGATCAACGTGGCAGATCGGGTAACCTTCGTATCACAGCATGTGGAGCTGTCCTTCACAGTTGAAGGGTTGCTGGGGCAGCATGCGCGTATTCAGGGGCAGGCCCTGCACCTGCAGCTCGACGACTTCCAGCAGCGGCTGCGTTATCACCAGCAAGCCGTAGTAACGGGGTGGGCCCAGCTCCAGGAGACCCGCCAGCTGGTGTTGCGGGAGCAGCGGGAGCGGCTGCGGCTGGAGGAGTTTATACCCCGGCCACTGAATTCCTTTGTGCGTAACCGCTTGATCAGTGAAAGTTATCTGCCGGTGATTGGTGACAACCTCGCCAAGCAGATGGGCACTGTGGGGGATGACCGTCGCACCGATAACAGCGGCTTGCTGATGATGATTTCGCCGCCGGGTTACGGTAAGACCACCCTGATGGAGTACGTCGCAAACCGCCTGGGCCTGATTTTCATGAAGATCAACTGCCCCAGTCTGGGTTACGACGTCACCTCACTGGACCCGGATATGGCGCCTCACTCAACGGCCCGCGCCGAACTGATCAAGCTGAACCTGGCGCTGGAGATGGGCAACAACGTCATGTTGTATCTGGATGATATCCAGCATACCCATGCCGAGTTTCTGCAAAAATTTATCTCGCTGTGTGACGGTAGCCGTCGTATCGACGGTGTTTGGAATGGCCGTACCCGCACCTATGACATGCGCGGCAAGCGCTTCTGTATTGCCATGGCCGGTAACCCCTACACCGAGACAGGTGAAGCCTTCAAGGTGCCGGACATGCTGGCCAACCGGGCGGACATCTACAATCTGGGTGACGTGCTCAGCGGCATGGAGCAGGTGTTTGCCCTGTCGTACATCGAGAACGCCCTGAGCTCCAACCCGGTACTGGCACCGCTGGCCACCCGTGGCATGGACGACTTCTATCGCTTTGTTGATCTGGCCTCCGGTCGGGAGGTTGCCAGCACTGACTTTGACCATGATTACAGCGCCGCCGAGCGGGAGGAAATCCTCGCCGTGCTGCGCAACATGTTCAAGGTGCGCGAGATTGTGTTGCGGGTTAACCAGGAATACATCGCTTCCAGTGCCCAGGCGGATGCCTACCGCACGGAGCCGTCATTCCGCCTGCAGGGCAGTTACCGCAACATGGGGCGCCTGGCCGAGAAGGTGACTGCCATCATGAGTGAGGATGAGCTGCAGGCACTGCTGGATGATCATTATCTGGGTGAGTCCCAGTTGCTGACCCGCGGCGCAGAAGAGAACCTGCTCAAACTCAAGGAAATGCGGGGTACCCTCACGGCTGAGGAAGCCCAGCGCTGGGACGATATCAAGCGTGAGTTCCGCCGTCGCCAGCTCACCGGCGGTGATGAAGACACCGGTGCCCTGGTGGTGCGACAGCTCAATCTGATTGCCGAGAGCCTGGGGCGGTTGGGCGAATCTGGCCAGACCCTGGGGCCTGAACATCAGGCTACGCAAAAGGCGGAGGCACGAACACTAGAGCGCCGGGCCTATAAGGCGGTCATGCTGGCCCTGGCCCGAGCGATTCGTGGTGGCATGAAGGAGCTGGAGTTCAGTCCGTCAGTCAACGTGCAGATGGAAGGCCCTAAAGGGCTGGACACGCTGCTACAGGCCTTCACGGATATGTTCGAGCAGTCCCTGGTACCGGTGCTGCAGGCAATGGATGGCAAGCTGGCGCTGGACCAGCAGACCCATCAGGCTATTCAGGAGGTGGCTATATCCCTGCAGCGGCTACGGCGAGAACTGAATGATGCTGGCGCTGTATCAGAGGGTGAGCCGCGCTGAGTACGCCTTAGAAAGTGCTCAGCCCGGTGGCCTCCATCAAGCGGTAGCGCCAGTATCTCAGTCGGCTGTGGTCACGGTAGGCAGGATAGGGCAGGGTCACGGACCCTGCCGGGTCCCAACAGCTAGCCATGAGTCCTGCCAGCGCCAGCGCGTTCGGGTCTGTGCCCGCCAGCCATAGCCGCACATCGGTTTCCAGATTGAGGTTGTCCAGATTGCGGCGGGTAAAGTTGGCGGACCCCAGCAGGCACTGAACTGGTTCCCCTTCCACGCGCCGCAGCAACAACTTGCTGTGGCATTGTTCGCCGCGGGTGTTGTACCAACGCACCGGTACTCCGGCACGGGTCAGCTCCATCGCAACCTGGCGATTGGGTATACCACTTTTCTCATAGCCGAAGGCATCCTTGTTGGGGTCAAGGATCACCCGCAGGTTTACCCCTCGTCGCCAGGCTGCCTTCAGCGCTTTGATGACCCGGCGATGGGACAGGTAGAACATCAGCACGTCCAGCTCACCCCCTGCGGGCGTGCTCTCAACCATCTCCAGAAGGGCGTCGCGAATCGCGGATTCTGTAACCACTTGCACGCCGCTGCCGCCCGTCGGTACGGGGAGGGCCTTGTCGGGCAGTGTTGGCAGGATTTCCAGCAGTTGCGGGGCAGAAAAAGCCAGCACTGCACGTTCAGTGGCCAGCAAGTCTGCGACCGCCGGCCCGCTGAATGACAGGGCCATATTACTGTGACGGCTGCTGGCGTCATGGGGATTGCCGGAGCTGACTAGCCCCCGCCATTCATCGCCTTCATCGACGATTAACACCTTGCGGTGGTTGGCTTTGAAGTTCAGCAACGCCAGATAGCTGCGCAGGGTGACTCTGTGGTGACCAAGCCCGGTCGGTAACCACCCCCCCTGGGGGTTATTGCCCAGCCAGGACAGTAACGGACGCCAGCACGCCGCCCAGGCCAGATTGGCATCACGCAGGGCGGTGAGCCGGGTTTCAACCACTTCAACCCCGGCTGCCCGCAGTTGTTCGAACTGGGGGTGCCGGCTGCCGCCGTAAAGGGTGTTGATGGGGTCAGTGATCACAATAATGGTGATGTCGGGCATGGCGGCCTTGCGTGCGAGCAGCGCGGTGGTCAGCTCGCCGGACAGGGGGCGCAAATCACCGCGGTCTGCTTTACTGTCATTGAACAGGAACATATCCACCAGGATCAGGCGGTTGGCCTGCTGAATGAGCGCAATGACCTGATTAAAAATGGTATGGGTCAGCTGTTGCTCACCACTGGCCAACAGTTGGGTGTGGTCTACCAGTAAATGCAGATCCTGCCCATGACGCTTGGGTGCCTGCACGGCAAGCCCGGCTGGCATGGGCCGCCGGGCAAGCCACACCATGATCAGCAGCCAGCCGGTAACCATCATCAGAAAAAACGCCGTCAGGCTGGAAAACATGATGTCCCTTAATGAGAATGACGTGGATTGCTTGCGCTGAATCAGTGCAAGGCCTGCGGATGATGGTAGAGTGATAGCACGCATTTGGACAGGAACACCATGAAAAACAAAACCTCCGCGCCCGTTGATGATCAGTCCATGCCATTAGGTCTCAAGCGGGTTGCCATCGATACCTACCGTGAAAACGTTGCTTACCTGCACCGGGAGTGCGAGCTCTACCGGGCAGAGGGGTTTCAGGCACTGGCAAAAATAGAAGTGCGGGCGAACGGCAAGCGTGTGCTGGCCAGCCTCAATGTCGTGGATGACACCAGCATCGTTGACTGCCAGCAACTGGGACTGTCAGAAGAGGCATTTGCCAAGCTGGGGGTGGCAGAAGGCCATGCTGTGAGCGTCTCCCAGGCCGAGCCGCCCAGCTCCATCCCGGCCTTGCACCGAAAGATTGCCGGTGAGCGACTGAGCCGTGAGGATTTTGCCGCGATCGTGCGGGATATTTCTGAACTGCGCTATTCCAAGATTGAGCTTACCGCCTTTGTGGTTGCCTGCAATCAGGGTGAGCTGGATCGTGAAGAGGTTTTCTACCTCAGTGACGCCATGAGTCGGGTCGGTCGCAAGCTGGACTGGCATGAACATCCGGTGGTGGACAAGCACTGTATTGGCGGTATCCCCGGCAATCGTACCTCCATGCTGGTTGTGCCCATTGTCGCGGCCCACGGCATGCTTTGCCCCAAGACGTCATCACGGGCCATCACGTCCCCGGCCGGTACTGCCGACACCATGGAGGTGATGGCCAATGTGGAGCTACCGTTCGATGAGCTGAACCAGCTGGTGCGCCGCCACCGGGGCTGTCTGGCATGGGGTGGCACCAGTGAACTTTCACCCGCTGATGATGTGCTGATTGCGGTGGAGCGACCGCTGAATATCGACTCTCCCGGCCAGATGGTGGCGTCCATCATCTCCAAAAAAGTTGCAGCCGGATCTACTCACCTGCTGCTGGATATCCCGGTTGGGCCGCACGCCAAGGTTCGCACCATGCCGGAGGCGCGGCGCCTGCGCAAACTGTTTGAGTTTGTGGCCACCCGTATGGGGCTGGTGATTGAAGTGGTGATCACGGACGGCCGTCAGCCCATTGGGCAAGGTATTGGTCCGGTACTTGAGGCCCGGGATGTGATGAGGGTGCTGCAGAATCACCCCGATGCGCCCAATGATCTGCGTCAGAAGTCACTGCGGCTGGCCGGTCGGATGCTGGAGTTTAACCCAGACATACGTGGCGGCGATGGCTTTGGTATTGCCAGAGACATCCTTGATTCCGGGCGGGCGCTGGAGAAAATGCACGATATCATCCAGGCCCAGGGCGCCAGGCCTTTTGATCCCGACAACCCGCCTCTGGCACCCTTGATGTTCGAAGTGACCGCGCCAGAAAGTGGCGTGGTAACCGGCATTGATAATCTGCGCATGGCCCGCATTGCCCGCCTGGCCGGTGCCCCCAAGGCCCAGGGTGCAGGGGTTGATATGCTGGCGCGATTGGGGGACAGGGTGGAAAGGGGGCAGCCCCTTTACCGGGTCTACGCGGCTTACCGTACTGAACAGACCTTTGCTCTGCAGGCGACTGAGCGGGGCACGGGTTTCACCATAGGCCAGGCTGACGACATCAAACCCTTGAACGTGGAGTTCTAATGGCTACCCCAGTATTGTTTTTTGAGGATGAGTCCAAGTCAGCTGGTGCTTTTGCTGCAGCCGCAGGGCTTGAAGCCCGGCAGGTGACCCGGCATCGTTTTCCGGATCGGGAGCTGCGCCTTACCCTGCCATTCACTGAAGGTCATATCCCCCGCAGTCTGGTGGTTTACCGCAGCCTGGATCGCCCCAATGAAAAACTGGTAGAACTGTTACTGATTGCCCGCCATGCCCGCCAGCAGGGCGTGCAGACCCTGATTCTGGTGGCCCCCTATCTGGCCTATATGCGCCAGGATATTGCCTTTAATCCCGGTGAGATTGTCAGCCAGAAAATTATTGGCGCTTTTCTGGCGGAGTTGTTTGACGGTGTGGTGACGGTAGATCCCCATTTGCACCGGATTGACCGCCTGGAACAGGCCATCCCCATTTCCCATGCGGTGGCACTTTCAGGTGCCCCCATACTGGCGGAGCTGGTGGCTCAGCACAGGCAGCGACCTTTGCTGATGGGCCCCGATGCGGAGTCCGCGCAATGGGTTGAAGCCGCCGCGGCCCGGCAGGGTTTTGATCACGGTGTATGCTCCAAGGTCCGCCATGGTGACCGTGAGGTGGAAGTAAAGCTGCCGGCGCTGGATGTCAGTGGGCGCGAAGTGGTACTGCTGGACGATGTGGCCAGCTCCGGCCGGACCCTGGCCCGCGCGGCTGAACAACTGTTGGCAGCCGGCGCGCGTTCGGTGGATGTGGCCGTCACCCATGCGCTCTTTGCGGATGATGCGCTTGAGGTAATCGGGCAGGCGGGCGTTGGCGAGATCTGGAGTACTGACTGTATTGCCCATGCCAGCAACGCCATCAGCATGGCGCCAGTTCTGGCGGAGGCGGTTGGCAAGATATTGGCAGGCGAGGGTTAGCAGTAGTCCTACCCGCCTGGTTGCAGGCGGGTAGGTGAGTAGCGGTGGTTAGTGGTGATGATTAGTGGTGATGGTCGCCGTGAGGCTCAAACCCCAGCCAGGCGATACCAGCAGGGCTGAAGTCCAGCTCGATTCGGCGTACCACTTCCGCTTCCTCAAGATCCACTTCAACGATGGCGTTGCCCATACGGTCATTGATAAAGACCCGGTCTGAGCCCTTGGCAACGGTGATAACAGGCCAGGGGGCCTCGGCGGGCGGGTTGGGCAGCACGGTCAGGCTGGCGCGGGTAGTAAAGTCATTGGCTGGATCGAGCAGATGCAGCACACCGTCATTATCCAGCACCAGAAAATTCTCACCGTGGGCGTCAAAGCCGTGGGCGCGCCGAATGCCATCTTCTTTCCATGCAATCAGTTCAAAGCGGTTGCTGGCCGGGTCAATGTCATACAGGCGACTGCCGGCAATACCGACAAACGAGGCGACTGCCGGGTGACCCGCCAGGGTGCCGATTCGGGCATTCTCGGGCACTGTTGCCGGGTTCAGCATCTTGCTGGCGGGGTATCCGTCAGCGCCGCGATTGATCACCAGTACGCCGTCAACACAGCCGAAGGCCGTAAAGCCAGCGTTGCTGGCACTGCCGTGCAGACGTTCACAGGGTTCAGCATAACGTTCTTCGAAGGTATAGCCGTTGCCTGTCTGGCGGTGACGTTCCACGGCGGCAGGCAGGGTGGTATCGGTGATGGACGCATCGCGGTAGGTGGCAAACAGGAGTTCGCCGACGACCTGCGCCGCACCGTGCATGCTGTTGTCCCGCTCCAGGGTGGCTACCACCTGATTATTGCCAATGCCGCCATCACTCAGCACTTGAACACGGGCGGAAGCGCCTTCTGCCGAGCCATCAAAAAAAAGCGCTGCCCGGTGCCCGTAGGACTGGAAGTGGGTGGGGCGATGGCTGGTCAGGGTGAAGTTCAGGTGCTGTGGTGATTCCTCATAGTCGTGCATATGGTCGCCGTGGTCTTCGGTCCAGAGGCCTCCATCCACAAAGCTCACCAGGTCATTGTTACGCTGAATCGCAATGGCGTAACGGCCATCGGGACTGCTATTGAGCGCTGTGGGGGTGTGAGGCAGGGTAAAGCTGCTGATGACCTGCGCATTGCCGAGCTCCATGACGCGCAGTGTGCTGGCACTTACCTCAGTAATCGCCAGCCGGCCGGTCGAATCGATGGGGGTGTGGTCGTGACGTTTGTCGGTGGATGAGCCGCCGCAGCCCGCGGTCAACAGGGCTGCGCCTAGCGCCAGGGCCAGTGCAGAGTAGCGGTGCCGGGTTGCGGGCGAGTAGGGTCTAGATTGCATTTTGCTATTCCTTTGCAGGGTATGATTTGGGCGAGAAGGTTATGTTATAACATAACATTGAGCTGTCAATCTAAAAGTCAGGCCAATGCAGCGCTCTCTGAAGAATGTTGGGATATCAGCTAGACCAAGTAATCAGTTTTTCCCCGTGCTGATCAAGTTTCCACCACTGGTTTTCTTCAACGGGGTCACCCTCGGCCCAGCCGCCGGGGCTGCAGCGCACCTCTTTATCAAGGGCGCGCCAGGCACTGCGGGCGCAGTCGAGGTCGGATTGCCAGGGCAGGGACTCGCCTTCCATGACCAGGCAGTGAAACTGTTTGCCGGCAGCTTCAGGATAGAGGCTCAGGTTTACCGGCTGGCCACGGTACTGGCCAGAACCTTTTAGCATGCGCCCCTGAGTGGGCAGAGGGAACGCCAAACCATCCAGGTGGGCTTCCAGCCATTCGGCGATGGCTTCGGGTTCAGCGTTGCGAAGGTAGATTTCCAGATCAGTCATAGCGGCTCAGGGGTCCGGTCAAGTCGTCAGGCATCACTATACCTTCGACTTGCGCTTGGTGCAGCTTTTCATCGTACTGGCGCTGTTGCCAGTCGCTTTCCTGCTGCCTTACCGACGCCTGCAGGCTGGCAATCTGGTGTTCCAGATCGCCGGTGGGCTGCTGCCGGGCGAGGGCAATCAAATGGCAGCGCTGGGCATGTTGCAGGCGTTGTCGGTCAAGTCGCAAGCGGCGAGGGCCCTGCTGAACAACCAGCGCCTGGCGCAAGGCGGCCTGGGCCATAAGTTCAAGAGCCTGGCCTGGGGTTACATCCGGGCTGTTGTGGTCAGCCAGTTGCTCCAGAGCATCCCGGGTAAAACGCACCTGCCAGCGGCGCTCCATCTCCGGTTGATGGGCGTAGAGTATGGCGCTGAGCTGTGCCCGGCTGCAGGGCGGCAGGGTGACCTTCTGTAGCCGCCGCCCCAGGTGCTGGGCGAGCGCGACAATGGGCTGATCTGAGGCCGGTTCTGGCAGGCTGCCAACCAGCAGGATAGGCCCGAGGTGATCGTATAGGTCCGGGGTTTCGTCGTCGGGCTTTTCCTTGCTCATTCGCTGGGCAGTGCTGGCACTCAGGGGGTCCACCAGCAGGGCTGTGGGAAGCGTCTGCTCGGCGGTGGCTACTGGCAGCTGGCTACGGGTGCAGGCCCGGAGCAGGCCCAGCTGGCGCATGTCCCAAAGCTGAAAAGGATTGAACAGGTGGCTGGTGAGCAGCTGCAGCCAGCTGGTTTTACCTGAGCCCGGCGGCCCGTTCAGCCAGATCAGAGCGCGGGGGTTACTGGCCAGTGCCAGGCATACGTCCTCGGCCAGCTGGTACCAGGCCTCATCCAGCACCGTCAGAGGGTGTGCTGGTTGGTGACTGGGGTGATCAATGGCGGTGCCCGTGTGGTGGGGCCAGTGGGGCACGCTTTCAAGCAGGGCCACGTAGCCTTTGCCCGCCAGGCGTTCAGCCTGCTGGGTCAGAACCCGCAGCAGGTCGGGCCAGTCAAGCCAGTCGCAAGGGGATAGTTCTCTGGCCAGCGCGAGCCAGTATCGCAGCTGTGCAGACAGCATATCGCCATCGGTGACGGCCGCCAACGGAGGCTGTTCAGCTTGAATCGCACGAGTAAGTTCGTCCAGGTCGATGCCCCGCCGGCGAAGGTAGTCCGCCGGGCCGGTATCCAGAGCCAGCAGCGCAAGCAGAAAATCTTCCGCCGAGATGGCCAGGCCACCACGCCGGGTCACATGCTGGCGGGCTTGTTGCAGTGCTTGTTGGCAGGTGGGGCTGAGGCATCCTTGCCAGTCGTCCATGGTAGTCGTCCTTGTCAGTTTTCAGAGAAGCTTCGGGAGCCCCGTGGGTTACTCCCCGATAATGGAGACGTTGTCAGCCTGCAGGCCTTTGTCAGCATCCACCACATCGAAGCGAACCAGTTGGCCCTGGCGCAGTACACGACGGCCACGGCCGCGGATGGCACGGAAATGGACGAAAATCTCCTCGCCGTTATCCCGTACAATAAAGCCAAAGCCTTTTTTGACATTGAACCATTTGACGGTGCCTTCCTCGTCCCCTTCGGGGCCATAGTCGTCATCGTCATCGTTTTCGGCGTCTTCGTCGTAACGCTCGGTGGTGGCCTTGCGCTTGGGCTTGCGTTGCAACAGGGCAACAGTCAGTACGCCTGCGAGGCCAAATGTCAGTAACGCGATAATATAGGCCAGAATGCCCTGGGCGCTACCCAGAATAAACGGCGTGTGACCGGCTACTTGGTCCGCGCTGGAGTGTGACAGGCTATGGAACACCTCGGGTGTCAGCAGCAACAGCAGGAAAGACAGTACAAAAGGTGCAAGGATAGCAATGGGCAGGGTAACAATAATGGCACGTTGAAGATTACGCATTGATAAAAAACTCTCTATTGTCAGCAAAACGAAATTGTCAGCAAAACGAACACATGAGTGGCAAGGGCGGGTACAATCGCCCCCCTGCAGATGCGTGGGTCAGGGAAGTACTAATGACCACCACATACCCAGGGACCGGCCATCATACCAGAATACACAGGCGGTGATGTATGGAGATTGGCGAACTCAAGGCACGACTTGAAGAATTGGAGACCCGTGTAGCGTTTCAGGAAGAGACTATAGCGGTGCTGAATGATCAGTTGGCCCACCAAGAGCTGGACCTGCGTCGGCTATGGGATGCGAACCGGCTGTTGGCCAAGCAACTGAAAGTGGTTGCGCCCTCCAACATCCGCCGTGAGGATGAAGAGACCCCGCCACCCCACTACTGAGGAGCCGCAATGAAACTGTTTGGCATCAAAAACTGCGACACCGTCAAGAAAGCCCGTAAATGGCTGGAAGAGGCCGGTATAGATTATGAGTTTCATGACTTCAAAAAAGATGGCCTGAGTGATACACAACTCAGCCAGTGGACTGATCATGTCGGCTGGGAAACCCTGTTGAACCGCCGTGGCACCACCTGGCGCAAACTGCCAGATGAAGTTCGTGATAACATAGACGCCCCATCCGCGCACCGGATCATGCTGGAGCAAACGTCCATCATCAAACGGCCCGTAGTTGAGCGTGCCGGTGAAGTGCTGGTGGGCTTTGATGCCGCGCAGTGGGCAGAGCGATTCAAGTAACAGAGCTGTTCTGTTATCCAGGGAACCTCTGGCAATAATACTGCTGTCTCAGAACAGGCGTGTTACCAGGGCGACCATAAACATTTAATCAGTTAAGTGAGGAGTGAAGCCATCATGAGTTTTGCATTTGGTATTGGTATCGGCACCCAGAATAAACAAGGGGAATGGCTGGAAGTCTATTACCAGCAACCGTTGTACCTGCCGGATGCAAGTCTGCTGGAAGTGGCTCGTAACTGCCTGGATTATGCGGGTGGCAACTGTGCTGTTGATGCCAGCGAGGAGCAGCTGCAGGCGCTGGCGGAAGCCTTTGAGCGCGCGGGTTTTCCGGAGCAGGCCAGCCTGGCCCGTGCCGCGGCTGGCAGCCAGCGCCCGGTCACCGTCACGTTGTTGGCAAGCGATGATGTCGCCTCCAGCACCCCGGAGGTTTACCTCAAACTGCACCTGATCTCCCACCGCCTGGTGAAGCCCCACGGCCTGAAACTGGATGGCATTTTCGGTCAGTTGCCGAATCTGGCCTGGACCAATGAAGGTGCCATTGACCTCAATGAACTGCCAGAGCGCCAGTTGGCTGCCCGCCTGGCAGGTCGTGTGCTGGAAGTGAAGTCGGTTGACAAGTTCCCGCAGATGACCGACTACGTGGTGCCCAAGGGTGTGCGTATTGCAGACACCGCCCGCGTGCGCCTGGGTGCCTATGTGGGTGAAGGCACAACCGTCATGCACGAGGGCTTTATCAACTTCAACGCCGGAACCGAAGGCACCAGCATGGTGGAAGGGCGTATTTCCGCCGGCGTCATGATTGGCGAAGGCTCAGATCTGGGTGGCGGCTGCTCAACCATGGGCACCTTGTCTGGCGGCGGCAACATTATTATTTCCGTTGGCAAGAACTGCCTGCTGGGCGCCAACGCCGGCATTGGCATTCCGCTGGGCGACCGCTGTACGGTTGAGGCTGGCCTTTACATCACCTCGGGTACCAAAGTGGCCTTGCTGGATGACCAGAACAGCTTGGTTGAAGTGGTCAAGGCGCGGGATCTGGCCGGCAAGTCTGACCTGTTGTTCCGCCGCAACTCCCAGACGGGCGCTGTCGAGTGCAAGACCAACAAAACCGCTGTTGAACTGAATGAGGCCCTGCACGCGAATAACTAGTGTCTATCCTGAAACGCCATCCTTGGCGTTTCGTGGAGTCGCAAGGCAATGAACTCCCGGCGGCAATCAGCCGCCGGTTGTTTTCTCTGTTATCTATTCACTGTACGAAGGCCTGTCATGACCCTGTCCCCAACACTTGAACTTGCCATGGACCTGATCCGGCGCCGCTCGGTAACCCCGGAGGATGCGGGTTGTCAGGAACTGATGATGTCCCGGCTGGCTCCGCTGGGCTTTAGGGGTGAGCATCTGCGCTTTGAGGACACGGATAACCTTTGGGCTCGTCGTGGCAGCGAAGGTCCGGTACTGGCCTTTGCCGGGCATACCGATGTGGTGCCAACCGGGCCGGAGAAAAACTGGTCGCACGCTCCTTTTGAGCCAGTAATTCAGGAAGGCTACCTGTACGGCCGTGGGGCAGCGGATATGAAAGGCAGTTTGGCGGCCTTCGTCACCGCCTGTGAGCGCTTTGTGGCCCGCTATCCGAACCATCGTGGTTCTATCGCCTATCTGATTACCAGCGACGAGGAAGGGCCTGCCCAGCACGGCACGGTGAAAGTGGTGGAAACCCTGGAAGCCCGTGGTGAGAAAATGGACTGGTGCCTGATTGGCGAACCATCCAGTACCCACCAGGTGGGTGACGTAATCAAGAACGGCCGGCGCGGTTCTCTGCACGGTTACCTGACGGTACACGGCATTCAAGGCCATGTGGCCTATCCCCACCTGGCGGAAAACCCGGTCCACAAGGCCGCGCCCATGCTAGACGAACTGGCCCGCACTGTCTGGGATGAGGGTAATGAATTCTTCCCCCCCACCACCTTCCAGATCACCCGCGTTGAAGCGGGTACCGGCAGCAATATCGTGCCCGGGGAGTTACTGGTGCACTTCAACTTCCGTTACTGCACGGAAAACACCGCCGACACCCTGAAAGAGAAGGTGCTGGCCATTCTCGACCGCCACGACCTGCGCTACGACATTCAATGGCACCTCAGTGGCGAACCTTTCCTCACCGCTCGCGGTGCCTTGGTCAACGCCGCTGTGGAGTCCATCCGTACCATCACCGGCCGGGACGCAGAGCTATCCACCTCCGGCGGCACCTCGGACGGCCGCTTCATCGCCCCAACCGGTGCCCAGGTACTGGAGCTTGGTCCCGTCAACGCCACTATCCACAAAGTGGATGAGTGCGTGAAGGCCGAGGATCTGGATATTCTCAGTGACGTCTATGAAGAGATTCTGGTGCGCTTATTGGCGCCTTGAGGACGGTTGCCGCGGCACTCGTGGCAACCGTCAAGTCTCGCTATCTGCCTTTCAGCCAGTCCCGAATCCGCTTTGCGGCTTCCACGCATTCGTCCAGCGGTGCCACCAGCGCCATGCGCGCGCGGTTGGCGCCTGGGTTCAGACCGTCAATGGTGCGGGACAGGTAGCTGCCGGGCAGGACGTGTACGTTGGCTTTCTCTGCCAGCTCACGGGCGAAGGTTTCATCATCCATGGGGGTTTGCGGCCACAGGTAAAAGCCGGCATCCGGAAAGTCCACGTCCATCACTTCCCGCAGAATTGGCACCACTGCTTCAAACTTGGCGCGGTAGGCTGCCCGATTTTCCTTCACATGATCTTCATCCTGCCAGGCGACAATGCTGGCCAGCTGGTGCTGGATAGGCATGGCGCTGCCGTGGTAGGTGCGATAGCGCAGGTAGTCTTTGAGGATGCGGGCATCACCGGCGACAAAACCGGAGCGCAGGCCCGGCAGGTTGCTGCGCTTGGACAGGCTGTGGAAGACAATGCAGCGGGCGTAGTCATGGCGGCCCAGGGCGGCGCAGGTCTGCAGCAGGCCTTCGGGTGGGTTGCCCTCATCCGGGTAGAGCTCGGAATAGCACTCGTCAGAGGCGACCACAAAATCGTAGCGGTCCGCCAGTGCGATTACCTTGCTCAGCACCTCTCGTGACATGACTGCGCCACTGGGATTGCCGGGTGAGCAGAGGAACAGCAACTGGCAGTCTTGCCATACCGAGGCCGGCACTGCGTCAAAGTCTGGTACAAAGCCGTTGTCCGCTGTGCAGGGCAGGTAGACTGGCTCCGCACCCGCAAGGAAGGCCGCGCCCTCATAAATCTGGTAGAAGGGGTTGGGGCTTACCACCTTGGCGCCGGGTTTGGGGTCAATCAGGGCCTGAACCAGGGAGAAGATGGCCTCTCGGGTGCCGTTGACCGGGAGGATATGCTGGTCGGCGCTGAGGGTGCCTGGATTCAGTTGAAAGCGCCGGGTTGCCCACTGGGCGATGGCCTGGCGTAACTCATCCAGGCCTTTGGTGGTCGGGTAGTTGGCCAGTTTGTCCAGATTTTCGGTGATGACCTGCTTCACGAACGCCGGGGATTCGTGTTTGGGTTCGCCAATGGACAGGGCGATAGGGCGCTTGTCAGCAGGCGGGGTTATGCCGGCTTTCAGTTTGGCGAGCTTCTCAAAAGGGTAGGGGTGCAGTTTGTCCAGGTTCGGATTCATTGGGTTTCGTCCAGCATCTTGCAAAGATCGTGTTGCAGGGCCGCGCATACTTTAGGGTCGCTGATGGGGTCGCCCTCTTCGGTGGTGATGAAGAAAACGTCCTCAACCCGCTCGCCCAGGGTGGCAATCTTGGCGTTGGTGAGGCGTATGCGATGGTCAACAAAGACCTGACCAACGCGCGCCAGCAGCCCGGGGCGGTCCGGCGTGATAACTTCCATCAGGGTGCGCTGATTGACCGTGTCATTGGAAAAAGTGACCTCGGTCGGGAAGGCAAAGTGTTTCAGCTGCCGGGGGGTTCGGCGATGAATGATCTCCGGGTAGTCCTCCGGGTCATCCAGCTCTTCCACCAGCCGCTGGCGCACCCGCTCCTTGCGGGCCGGGTCCTTGCCCAGCGGTTGGCCCTGCTCGTCCACCACCACATAGCTGCTGATGGAATAGCTGCCCTGGATGCCGCTGTTGATACGGGCATCCACAATGTTGAGGTTGAGCTGCTCCAGCACGGCGGTGGTGGCGGCAAACAGGGCGGTGCGGTCTTTCATGTAGATGACCAGGTGGCTGAAGCCGTCTGTCGGCCCGCCCTTGGTATCCCGTATCAGTACCAGGGGGTCCGGGTTCTCGCCATGGCGAATGATGGCGGCTGTCTGCCAGGCAATGTCTACGGTGGAGTCCTGCAGGAAGTATTCGTCATCCAGCATGTCCCAGACATCGTTGATCTGTTCGTCCGTCAGCCCCTGTTCGCGGAGGATTTCCCGCGCTTCGGACTGTGTCGCGCGAATCCACTCGTTGCGATCCACCCGTTTCTCGGAGCCCCGGCGCAGGGCGCGTTTGGCTTCAATGTACAGCTGGCGCAACAGGGAGGCGCGCCAGGTATTCCACAGGGTGGGGTTGGTGGCGCTGATATCGCACACCGTCAGTACATAGAGGTAGTCCAGATGTACCTGGCTGGGAATGCCGCGAGCGAAGGCATGGATAATGTCAGGGTCAGAGATGTCCTTGCGCTGGGCAGTCATGGACATGAGCAGGTGGTTTTCCACCAGCCAGGAAATCAGCTGGGTATCCCGCTCGCTCAGATGATGCCGGCGGCAGAAGGCTTCCGCATCGATGGCGCCCAGCTCGGAATGGTCACCGCCGCGGCCCTTGCCAATATCGTGGTACAAGCCGGCCACATAGAGCAGTTCCGGTTTTGGCAGGCGGTGGATCAGGCGTGAAGCCAGGGGGAAGCGGGTGCGAGCCTGTTCTGATTTGAGCTGCACCATGTTCTGGATCACCCGCAGGGTGTGGGTGTCCACGGTGTAGATATGAAACAGGTCGTACTGCATCTGGCCGATGATCTGGCCGAACTCCGGCAGGTAGCGCCCCAGCACGTTGTATTTCTTCATGAAGGACAGGCTTTCGTCCAGGGCGTGAGGCGTGCGGAACAGCTCCATGAACAGGGTGGTAACCGCCAGGTTGTTGCGAAAGGCATCATCAATCAGGTGGCGATGTGCCCTGAGGGCGCGAATGGTGCTGGCGCGGATGCCTTTCAGGCCCGGGTTCTGGGCCATCAGCACGAATATTTCCATGATAGCGTACGGGGCGAAGGCAAACACCTGCGTGTTCACGGCTTCGATGTAGTCATTGCGGATCTGGAAGCGCTTGTTGAGGGGGCGAATAACATCCTCAAGGTCGGCGTTAAGGATGGCTTCCTCGTAGTACTCCAGAATCAGATCCGTCAGCTCCGCCAGGCCCAGCACGGTGCGGTAGTAGGCCTGCATCATGGTTTCCACGCCGAGACGCCGGCGTTCATCCTCATAACCCAGCAGGTCGGCCAGAGCGCGCTGATGATCAAACAACAGCCGGTTCTCGTTGCGAGCGGCCACCAGTTGCAGCCCATAGCGCAGTCGCCACAGGAAGGTCTCGCCCTCGTATAGCAGGTCATACTCTTCCTGATTGAGGATGTTGCTGCGCAACAGGTCCGTCATGGACTCCAGGCCGAAATGCCGTTTGGTAATCCAGCCAATGGTCTGAATATCCCGCAGGCCACCCGGTGACGCCTTGATGTTGGGTTCCAGGTTGTATTCAGTGCCGCCGTATTTGGCGTGGCGTTGGCGCTGCTCTTCCCGCTTGGCGATAAAGTACTCCCGGTCGGAGCTGACGTCTTCGTCGTAGACGGCTTCCGTCAGTTGCTCCCGCAGTTGCTCGGGGCCGGCGATGAGGCGGGTCTCCAGCATATTGGTGAGGATGGTGACGTCTTCGCGTCCGGTATCCCGGCATTCCTGCATGCTGCGTACGCTGTGGCCGATGTCCAGGCGCAGGTCCCACAGGGCAGTGACAAAAATGGTGAGCTCTTCCTGCCACTCCTCCCGGATGCCATCGCGGGTCAGTATCAGCAGGTCAATATCAGAGTGGGGGTGTAGCTCGCCGCGACCGTAACCGCCAACGGCGAGCAGGGCAATATCCCCGGACCTGGCAAAGCGGTAGCCGTTCCAGAGAATGGACAGCACGGTATCCATGGCCTCTGCCCGCGCCCTCACCAGCTCCCTGACATCGGCGCCATTGCGGAAAGCCGCCGCGTGGGCGTCGTAAAGCTCCTTGAGAAAACGGCGCGCTTCGATGGCGGGGGCCTTGCTACCCGCCAGGCGGGCTTCAAGAGAAGGCAGGTCGGTGGCGGGCATGGCTGACATGGATTAAAAAGACTCCTCAGAGCGCTTGGTGAGCACCTCGTAGCCGTCGGCGGTCACCAGGATGGTGTGCTCCCACTGAGCGGACAGCTTGTGGTCCTTGGTGACCACCGTCCACTCGTCGGGCAGCAGCTTGCAGTGGCGCTTGCCCTGGTTAATCATTGGCTCGATGGTGAAGGTCATGCCCTCTCGCAACTCGTAGCCGGTGCCGGGGCGGCCGTAATGCATAACCTGCGGCTCCTCGTGGAATACCCGCCCGATACCGTGGCCGCAGTACTCCCGTACTACGGAGTAGCGATGCTTTTCGGCGTGCTGTTGAATCACGTGGCCGATGTCTCCAAGGCGGGCGCCGGGCTTGACCAGTTCAATACCCATATATAGACACTCCTGGGTGATCCGGACCAGCCGCTCGGCGGCAATTTTCTTCTCGCCAACAAAAAACATCTTGCTGGTGTCGCCATGAAAGCCATCTTTGATAACGGTGATGTCGATGTTGACAATGTCGCCGCTCTTGAGGACTTTCTTGTCGCTGGGTATGCCGTGACAGATTACGTGATTCACGGACGTACAGATCGACTTGGGAAAGCCTTTATAGTTCAGTGGGGCAGGGATGGCGTTCTGCACGTTGACAATATAGTCATGGCAGATGCGGTCCAGTTCACCTGTAGTGACGCCGGGACGAACGTGCTCACCGATCATTTCCAGCGCCTCTGCTGCCAGCCGGCCAGCCACGCGCATTTTCTCGATTTCGTCCGGGGTTTTGATGGTTACCTGCATGATAAGCCCATTATTCGTGGATCAGCCGGTGATTTTAATGCATGCGGGCCTTTGAAGCATCCTCCCGCCGGCATCTTGTCTTCAAAGTGCGCAATTCCGAGGCGTTACCGCTCAGGCTGGTGACCGGTGTCATGACGCGCTATGGTATTTGGTGGGTGAATTGTGGTATAAAGCGCCCCGCTGGAATGATCCGGCAAATTCACACACACGTCGTCACGTTGACCCAGGGTGCCTTAAATGGTTGGGCCAATTGGACGTGTGGAGGTTTAACCCGAAGCTGAAAGGTATTCATATCATGGCTCAGGTAAGTATGCGTGACCTGCTCAAGGCAGGTGCTCACTTTGGTCACCAGACCCGTTACTGGAACCCGAAAATGGGTAAGTACATTTTTGGTGCCCGTAACAAGATTCACATCATCAACCTTGAAAAGACCGTTCCGGCCTTCAACGAAGCCCTGAAAGTGGTTGAGTCTCTGGCTGCGAACAAGAACAAGGTTCTGTTTGTTGGCACCAAGCGTGCTGCTGCCAAGATCATCAAGGAAGAAGCGCTGCGCGCGGGTCAGCCTTACGTAAACCACCGCTGGTTGGGTGGCATGCTGACCAACTATAAGACTATCCGCCAGTCCATCCGCCGTTTCCGTGATCTGGAAACCCAGAGCCAGGACGGTACTTTTGCCAAGCTGACCAAGAAGGAAGCGCTTGAGCGCACCCGTGAAATGGACAAGCTGGAGCGTTCCATCGGTGGTATCAAGGATATGGGAGGCCTGCCTGACGCGCTGTTCGTTATCGACGTTGATCACGAGCGTATCGCTATCAAGGAAGCCAACAAGCTGGGTATCCCTGTTATCGGTATTGTTGATACCAACAGCGATCCTGATGGCGTTGACTACGTTATTCCTGGCAACGATGACGCCATTCGCGCCATTCAGGTATACGTGAAGGCTATTGCCGATACCTGCATTGAGGCTGCTCAGTCCGGCGTTAGCGCTGACGAGTTCGTTGAAGTCAGCGAAGAAGCTCAGGACGCACCTGCGGCCGAGTAATCCGGCGACTGAACGCCTGCGCCGCCCGCAAGGGTGGCGCGAACCCCCAGATTCGAATACAGAGAGGATTGAACATGGCTGCAATTACCGCTGCAATGGTCAAGGAACTGCGTGAGCGCACAGGTCTTGGCATGATGGAGTGCAAAAAAGCACTCGTTGAATCTAACGGTGACGTGGACGCGGCAATTGAAGAGCTGCGTAAGTCTTCTGGTCTGAAGGCTGCCAAGAAAGCCGGTCGTACTGCTGCTGAGGGCGTTGCCCTGATCAAGGTAGCTGATGACAAAAGCAAGGCTCTGATCCTGGAAGTGAACTCCGAAACTGACTTCGTTGCCCGTGACGAGAACTTCCTCGGCTTCGCCAATGAAGTTCTGAACGTTGCATTTGATACCGACGCCACTGACGTTGCGGCGCTGATGGCCGGTGATCTGGAAGCCAAGCGCGAAGCGCTGGTCCAGAAGATTGGTGAGAACATCAGTGTACGTCGCCTGATCAAGGTTGAAGGTACCGTGGTGGGTGGTTACGTTCACAGCAACAACAAGATTGCATCTGTGGTCGCGCTGACCGGTGCCACTGAAGACGTTGCCCGTGACGTGGCCATGCATGTTGCTGCGGTTAACCCCCGCGTTGGCAAGCCGGACGACATGCCTGCTGAAGAGCTGGAAAAAGAGAAGGAAATTATCCGCGCTCAGCCTGACATGGAAGGCAAGCCAGCAGAAATCGTCGAGAAGATGGTCGGCGGCCGTATCAAGAAGTTCCTGGCTGAGAACAGCCTGGTTGAGCAGGCGTTCGTCAAGAACCCGGACCAGACCGTTGGTCAGCTGATCAAGTCTGCCGGCGCTGATCTGATTGGTTTTGTTCGCCTGGAAGTAGGCGAAGGTATCGAAAAAGAGCAGGTGGACTTCGCTGCTGAAGTTGCCGCTGCTGCTGGTATCTCCAAGGCTTAATCAAGCCTCTGCAATACGCTCTGCCACGCGGGTCGGTTTTGATCGGCCCCCGTGGCGGGTTTGTATATGAGATCGTCTGGTTTGCGGGCTATCTCATATGCATACCCGACCCGGTCTGGATGCCCAGGTGCACGGGGCTCCGGGTATGCCTGCTGTTTTTCTGCCCGCTGCACCCCGGATGAGGACCTGTCATGCCGAAACACTCGTTGACCCAGCCCCGTTACAAACGCGTTCTTCTCAAACTCAGTGGTGAAGCCCTGATGGGTGATATGGAGTTTGGTATTGATCCCAAGGTTCTGGATCGCATGGCTCTGGAGATCGGGGCGCTGATCGGTATTGGTGTTCAGGTGGGTCTGGTGATTGGTGGTGGTAACCTGTTCCGTGGTGCTGCCCTGCATGACGCCGGTATGGATCGTGTGACCGGTGATCATATGGGCATGCTGGCGACAGTGATGAACGGTCTTGCCATGCGGGACGCGCTTGAACGCTCCAATATCCGCACCCGGGTCATGTCGGCCATTCCCATGAGTGGGGTTGTGGAGCACTATGATCGCCGCCGCGCTGTGCGCGACCTGAAAGAAGGCGATGTGGTGATCTTTTCTGCCGGTACCGGCAACCCGTTCTTTACCACAGACTCTGCTGCCTGTTTGCGTGGTATCGAAATTGATGCGGACGTGGTGCTGAAAGCCACCAAGGTTGATGGCGTCTACTCTGCAGATCCGGTGAAAGACCCGAATGCCGTAAAATACGATGAACTGACCTACGATGAAGTTCTGGACAAGAAACTGGGCGTGATGGACCTGACGGCTATCTGCCTGTGCAGGGATCAGGGTATGCCGGTTCGCGTATTCAATATGAACAAGCCTGGTGCCTTGACCCGCATCGTGGTGGGTGAGCCGGAAGGGACCCTGATTCAGTAAGGTGAGAGGACAAATCGATGATTGACGACGTAAAAAAAGAAGCCGAAGGCCGTATGAAGAAAAGCCTTGAGGCACTGCACACGGCATTCAACAAAATTCGTACTGGCCGTGCCCATCCGGCGATTCTTGATAGCGTGATGGTGAATTACTACGGTCAGGAAACCCCCCTCAAGCAGGTGGCGAGTGTTAACGTTGAAGACAATCGCACCCTGACGGTGGCGCCGTGGGAAAAGAACCTGATGCCGGTTATCGAGAAGGCCATCATGTCGTCTGACTTGGGGCTGAACCCCTCGTCCACCGGTGGCGTGATTCGTGTGCCTATGCCTATGCTGACGGAAGAAACCCGTCGCGAACTGGTCAAGCAGGCCAGGGCGGATGCAGAGCAGGGCCGGGTATCCATTCGTAACGCCCGTCGTGATGCCAACAGCTACCTCAAGGAGTTGCTGAAGGAAAAGGATATCACTGAGGACGATCAGCACCGCGGTGAAGACGATGTGCAGAAGCTGACGGATCGCTACATCGCTGAAGTTGACAAGATGCTGAAGGCGAAAGAAGACGACCTGATGGAAGTTTGACCGGTCCCGCGCACAGATGAATACGTTCCCCTGCGGAACCCGAGGTTGAAATGACGGATGCAGTGTCTCCCGGCGCGCCGATCACCGCAAGTGATCGGCCCCGGCATGTGGCCATCATCATGGATGGTAATAATCGCTGGGCCAAAACCCGGCGTCTCAAGGGAGTGGCTGGCCACAAGGCTGGAGTCCGGGCAGTACGTGCGGTGGTGGAAACCTGCGCGCGCCAGGGGGTTGAGGTATTGACCCTGTTTGCTTTCTCCAGTGAAAACTGGCGCCGCCCGGCGGACGAGGTGTCAGCGCTGATGAAGCTGTTCCTCTGGGCGCTGGAGCGGGAAGTGAACAAGCTGCATCGCAATAACATCCGCCTGCGCATTATTGGTGATCGCTCCGCTTTTTCGCCGGTGCTGCAGGAGCACATGGCAAACGCAGAAGCGCTGACCAAAGACAACACCCTGATGACACTGGTTATCGCCGCCAACTATGGCGGTCAGTGGGACCTCACTCAGGCCAGTCGCCGCATTGCTCAGGAAGTTGCGGATGGCAGGCTGCAGCCAGCAGATGTTTCCGAAGAGCTTTTCCAGTCCTACCTCTCTATTGGTGATCTGCCACTGCCGGATCTGATGATCCGTACTGCCGGTGAGCAGCGCATCAGTAACTTCCTGTTATGGCATCTGGCCTATACAGAGTTTTATTTTTCAGAGGTGTATTGGCCGGACTTCCTGCAGGAGGAAATGCTCAAGGCACTGGATGCCTACGCGCGGCGTCAGCGCCGGTTTGGTCGTACTGACGACCAGATCGCCGCAGCCTCAGACCAATAACGATAAGAGAGCGAGCAGCGACGTGCTCAAAACCCGAATTATTACTGCTTTGATTCTTGCCCCGCTGGTGATTGGCGGGATTTTCTTCCTGCCGCCCCGGGGTTTTGCCTTGTTTACCGGCCTGATTGTTACCCTGGGTGCCTGGGAATGGGCCAATATGGCGGGGCTGACCAGTCAGGTCCAGCGTGTTGCCTATGCCGCGGCCGTGGCACTGGTCTTGTTACTGCTGACCACCGTGCAGGCCCTGCCGGTGTTGTGGCTGGCGCTGGCCTGGTGGCTGTCGGCCTTCTTTCTGGTACGCGCCTACCCGGCCATGGGTAACTACTGGCAGCCTGTGGCTCTGCGGGCACTGATGGGGCTGCTGGTACTGGTGCCCACCTGGGTTGGTTTCAACCATCTGCGAGCCAGTGGTTTCAGCTTCGGTCAGGTGGATAACAACCTGTTATTGATTCTGTATGTATTTTTCGTCGTCTGGGTGGCGGATATTGGTGCCTATTTTGCGGGTCGCGCCTTTGGCAAGGCCAAGCTGGCGCCCAGAGTAAGTCCCGGCAAGTCCTGGGCGGGTGTCTGGGGCGGTATGGCTGCAGTATTGGTGTTGGCGCTGGCGGCTTCCTGGCTGGCTGGCGCCGGTACTGTGGATGCCGTGTTGCTGGTACTGCTCAGTGTCTTTGTTGGCTTTGTGTCTGTGTTGGGGGATTTGCTGGAGAGCATGCTCAAACGGTTCCGCGGCATCAAAGACAGCAGTCAGCTGCTGCCCGGGCATGGCGGCGTGATGGACAGAATCGACAGCCTCACGGCGGCGGTGCCCGTGTTTGCCCTTGGAGCCACCCTGCTGGGATGGCTCCAGGTCGGCACCCTGTAAGGCCGCCCTATGCGCCGTCAAGTCACCATCCTGGGAGCGACAGGCTCCATTGGCCTGAATACGCTGGATGTTATTCGGCGTCACCCTGAGCGTTTTCAGGTATACGCCCTGACGGCCTGGCGTCAGGCTGAAGCGTTGGCGGCCCTTTGTCTGGAATTTCAGCCCCGCTATGCCGTTATGGCCGATCCGCTTGCCGCTGAGCAGCTGCAAGCGTTGCTGCAGGGCTGTTCGGATACGGTGGTGCTGGCAGGCGAGTCAGGGCTTTGCGAGGTGGCTGGTGCAGCGGCGGTGGATACCGTTATGGCCGCCATTGTCGGTGCTGCCGGGCTACGTCCTACCCTGGCTGCGGTAGAGACCGGCAAGCGGGTGCTACTGGCCAACAAAGAGGCGCTGGTGATGTCTGGTGCCCTGTTGATGGACGCGGTGGTTCGCTCGGGCGCTGAGCTGCTTCCCATAGACAGTGAGCACAACGCAATTTTTCAGTGCCTGCCGCCGACCCAGGTACGTGATTTGCCGGGTGCGGGTGTGCGTCGTATCCTGTTAACCGCGTCTGGCGGTCCGTTCCGCACCGCATCCCTGCAAGCTATGCAGGAGGCAACCCCCGCGCAGGCCTGTGCCCATCCCAATTGGAGCATGGGTCAGAAGATCTCTGTGGATTCCGCCACCCTGATGAACAAAGGGCTGGAGCTGATCGAAGCCTGCTGGCTGTTTAATACCCGCCCGGCCCAGATTGAAGTACACGTGCACCCGGAAAGTATCATTCATTCCATGGTGGAGTACGTGGATGGATCGGTGCTGGCTCAGCTGGGCAGTCCTGATATGCGCACCCCCATTGCCAACGGGTTGGGTTGGCCTGAGCGTATTGACGCCGGTGTGCCATCCCTGGATCTTTTTGCCCTGGGGCGTTTTCATTTTGAACGGCCAGACCTCAACCGATTCCCATGCCTGCGGCTGGCGGCAGAGGCTTTTGAGGCGGGCGGCACGGCACCCACGGTGCTTAATGCGGCCAATGAAGAGGCGGTGGCGGCCTTTTTGGCGCAACGGCTGCGTTTCACAGACATTCCCGTTATCATCGAGAAAGTGCTCAGCAGCGTATCCGTAGTGTCCGCGGATAGTTTCGACACTATCTTTGTCAAAGACGAGGAAGCCCGCATCCTGGCACGTGAACTGATGAGCCTATGACCTTTATCCAGACCGTTCTTGCTCTTATTGTTACCCTCGGTATTCTTGTGACCATACATGAATATGGTCATTACATCGTTGCCCGCAAGCTGGGCGTCAAAGTGTTGCGCTTCTCGGTAGGTTTCGGCAAGCCGATCTGGTCCCGTTACGACCGTCACGGCACGGAGTTCGCGGTAGCCGCCATTCCCTTGGGCGGCTATGTCAAAATGCTGGACGAGCGTGAAGGTCCAGTCCCTGATGATCAACTTCATCAAACCTTTAATCGCCAAACACCCGGGCGCAGGATTGCTATTGCCTCGGCAGGCCCCATCGCCAATTTCCTGTTCGCCATTGCTGCCTACTGGCTGCTGAGTGTGGTGGGTTTCACCACGGTGGCCCCTGTCATTGGTGATATCAACGAAGGTTCTATCGCCGAACAGATGGGGCTGCAGACGGGTATGGAAATCCGCACCATTGATGGCCGCAATACCCCGTCATGGCGTGAGGTGAACATGCGGCTGCTGGAGCGGGCTGGTGAACACGGTCAGGTTACCGTCGGTGTGCGGGTGGATGGTCAGGACCGCGAGCTGGTTGGGGATCTTGCCGGCTGGCGGTTGACGGATGATGTACCCCACCCGGTGGCCCTGTTTGGACTCAATCCCTGGCGTCCGCAAGTGCCTGCCATATTGGGTGAGCTGGTGCCGGATGGCCGGGCTGCTGCAGTCGGTCTGCGTACCGGTGACAAGGTGCTGGAAGTGGACGGCGAGCCGGTTACCGACTGGTTCCAGTTGGTGGGCCTTATTCAGCCGGCACCTGAACAGACGTTGACGGTGGTGGTTGAGCGGGATGGTTGGCCACAGACTGTCCGTCTGACGCCTGCCAGTCGGCGCAATGAAGCCGGTGAAGTGACCGGCTTTATCGGTGCCGGTGTTAAGCCTTTCACCTGGCCAGAGGAGTTCCTGCGGGAGACCCGTTACAACCCCTTGGCTGCGGTACCTCGCGCGGTGCAGGAGACCTGGTCTGACACCCGGTTGACCTTGGTGGCGATTCAGAAAATGGTCACGGGCCTGCTGTCACCCACCAATCTCAGTGGCCCCATCACCATTGCGAGGGTTGCTGAAGCCAGTGCCAGCTCAGGATTTGAGGATTTTATCCGCTTCCTGGCTTATCTCAGTGTCAGTCTGGGTATTCTCAATCTGTTACCCATCCCGGTGCTGGATGGCGGACATATCGTCTATTACACCATCGAGGCGATCCGCAAAAAGCCCCTGTCAGAACGAGCTCAAACCCTTGGATTACAAATTGGTATGGCTTTGATTCTCACATTAATGGTCTTTGCTCTTTACAACGACCTGATGCGATTGTGAGAATTGCCGACTGTTCATGCGCATTCACAGGCGATTTTTCTGAATGAGACGTTCCCTAGCGAGTCTGGCTTTAGGTGTGGCCATGGTTTTGGCGTGCGCTGTACCTGCGCACGCCGACCAGTTCGTCATCTCCGACATTGAAGTGGAAGGTCTGCAGAGAGTCTCTGCAGGTACGGTTTTCTCAGCGTTTCCGATTGATATTGGTGAATCGGTGGATGAGCTGGTGCTGGCTGAGGCCATCCGCTCCCTGTTCCGTACCGGGTTGTTTACCGATATTTCGGCCAGCCGTGATGATGGTGTGCTGGTCTTGACGGTGCAGGAGCGCCCGGCCATTACGTCCATCGATATCGAAGGTAACCGGGCCATCGAAACCGATATGCTGCGGGATGCGCTGCGCAGCGCCGGCCTGCAGGAGGGGCAGGTGTTTCGTCGCGCCACTCTCGAGCGCCTGGAACTCGAGATTCTGCGCTCCTACGTCGCTCAGGGGCGTTACAACGCCCAGGTCACCGCGACGGCGGAAGAACTGCCCCGCAACCGGGTTGCCATCAAACTGGATATCAATGAAGGCTCAGTGGCAGCCATTCACCACATCAACATTGTGGGCAATGAGGCTTTTCGTGATGAGGAACTGGTCAGCCTGTTCGAGCTGAGAACAGCGGGTTGGTGGGCATCGCTGACCAACAAGGACAAGTATTCCCGTGAGCGCCTGACGGGCGACCTGGAGAAGCTGCGCTCGTTCTATCTGGATCGCGGTTACATTGATTTCACGGTTGAGTCCAGTCAGGTATCCATCTCACCAGACAAGCGCCAGGTGTTTATCTCCATCGCCATCAACGAGGGGCCCCAGTACACCATCTCTGGTGTCAAATTGCGCGGTGACCTGGTGGTTGAGGAAGAGGAGCTGCGCCGCCTGTTGTTGATGAAAGAGGGGGATGTGTTCTCCCGCCAGCGCCTGACTGCGACGTCTGAGCTTATTTCCCAGCGCCTGGGTCGCGAAGGCTACACCTTCGCCAATGTCAGCGGTATTCCCGAAACCGCAGACGACAATACCGCCGAAGTGACTTTTTACATTGAGCCTGGGCGGCGCGCCTATGTGCGACGCATCAACTTCGAAGGTAACGTATCGACCCGGGATGAGGTGCTGAGGCAGGAAATGACCCAGATGGAGGGTGCCGTCGCCTCTACCGACCTGATTGAGCATTCCAAGACCCGTCTGGACCGCCTGGGCTTCTTCCGCTCTGTGGATGTGGATACCTCACCGGTACCTGGCAGCAGTGACCTGGTGGATGTCACCTATATCGTGGAAGAGCAGCCCACCGGTAGCCTGTCGGCCTCCATTGGTTACTCTCAGGTCTCCGGCATGATTCTGGGCGCCAACGTGGCTGAGAACAACTTCTTCGGCAGCGGCAAACGGGCATCCTTTGGGGTCAACTACAGTCAATCCGTGCGAAGCGCCAATCTCTCCTACCTCAACCCTTATTACACGGTTGACGGTGTTAGCCGTGGGTTTAGTGTGTTTGCCCGGGAAACGGATTTCGAACAACAGGACATTTCCTCGTTCTTGCTGGATGAATACGGTGGTCGTATCACCTTTGGTTATCCGACGGATGCCATTACCCGCATCAGTTTTGGTGTGGGCTATACCAACTCCAAGATCAAGGACGGTGTGTTTACGCCTAAAGACATCAGTGAATTTATTGATGAGGAAGGTAATCAATTTGACAACTTTTTCCTCACAGCCTCTTGGCGTCGCAGCACCCTGAACCGGGGTATTCTGCCCACCCGCGGCTATTCGCACAGTATTTCGGGCGATATCGCAGTCCCTGGCAGTGACCTGACTTATTACAAGCTGAATTACCGGGCCAATTACTATTATCCGTTCAACAGCGCCCATACCTGGGTATTCCGTGCCCGCGGCGAGGTGGGTTACGGCGACGGTTATGACGGCCGGGATGTGATGCCGTTTTATGAGCATTTCTACTCCGGTGGCTATGGCTCGGTGCGCGGCTACCGTGCCAACTCACTGGGCCCGCGTGCAAGACCTGCTGACAACGATTTCAGTCGGCCAAGGCCCTTTGGTGGTAACCTGCTCACCGAATCCAGCCTTGAGCTGATCGTGCCCACGCCATTTGGTGGTGACACCCGTACCATGCGCACTACGCTGTTTGTGGACGCGGGCCAGGTGTTTGATCTGGATCGTGGGTTTGATCCCGATATAGATGAAGTGCGTTTGTCCGCGGGCATCAGCTTCCAGTGGATCACTGCGATCGGTCCGCTGGCCTTCAGCCTTGCGAACCCGCTGAACAATAAACCAGGGGATGATGTGCAACGGTTCCAGTTCTCACTGGGGCAGTCATTCTAGGTGCGGAAAGGTTGAATCCGCACCGCAACGAGCCGGGTCACCAGCGTCAGGGGGGACCGGCCCATAACAAGCAAGATAGCCACTTGAGTGTGAGGTAAAGCATGTTCAGATTCAGTTGGATTGCCCCGTTGGTTATGCTGGCGCTGCTTGCAGCACCGGTTCATGCCCAGACCCGGATTGGCGTTGTGGATCTCCGTCAGGCGCTGTTCTCATCAGAGGGTGCCCGTAAGTTCAGTGAGCAATTGCAAAAAGAGTTTGCTGACGAAGAAGCTCGCGTTCGCACCGCACAGGAAGACGCGCGGCGGATGCAGCAACGGCTTGAGCGTGACGGCGCCATGATGAACGAGACCGAACGCCAGCGGGCTATGGAACAGTTTCAGGAGAAAGCCCAGGAGTTCAACTTCCTGAAGCAGCGCCTGGATGCCACGGTGAACAACCGCAAGCAGCAGTTTCTTGAGCAGGCGCGCCCGGATGTGGACCGCGCGGTGCGTGAGTTGCTTGAGGAGAACAACCTCGACATCATTCTGCCTGCAGAGGCCGTGGTGTATGCCAAGCCGGACATGGACCTGACGCCAAAGTTGTTGGAAAAACTCAACAAGTAAGCCGCTGACGGGCGCTTGGTGTCTGCGCGCGCGGCCCGCGTCCGTGGCGTCCGCAGAGGATGTGGTAACGCCTTGTCGTGCGTGTTTCGCCGCAAGGCGTCGTCTGTGTTCGCTTTTGATTGAAAACCGGAGCAACCCCTGTGATGAGTCAGGCTGGTTATAACTTGGCTGAGATTGCCCAGGCACTGGGTGCGGAACTGAAGGGTGATCCTGCCGTTGTGGTCAGGGGCCTTGCCACCCTGCAGGCTGCTGAGCCTGATCAGATTTCTTTTCTGGCGAATCCCCAGTACGCCAAGTACCTGGGGTCAACCCGCGCTGCTGCGGTTATCGTCGCACCCGAGTTGGCGGATCAGTGTCCGACTAATGTCCTGTGCCTGAAAAACCCTTACCTCGGCTATGCTCGCCTCAGCCATTGGTTTGACCCCATGCCGGTGCCCGAACCGGGCATCCATGCCAGCGCCGTGATAGACCCGGCAGCCACCGTTGCCGCATCAGCGACCATTGGGCCGCTGGCGGTTATTGAGGCGGGTGCTGAGATTGGCGAGCAGGTGATTGTAGGCGCTGGCTGTGTGATCGGTGCCCGCAGCCGTGTCGGGGCTGGCACGCGCCTGCATGCCAAAGCTATTGTCGCGCACGATACGGTTATCGGTCAGCGCTGCAATATTCTCAGTGGTGCTGTGCTGGGTTCCCAGGGCTTTGGTTTTGCCAATGAAAAGGGTGTCTGGCACCGCATTGCCCAGATTGGACGTGTGGTGCTTGGGGATGACGTGGAAATTGGCGCCAACGCCACTATTGACCGCGGCGCTATCGCCGACACGGTGATTGGCAACGGTGTAAAAATCGACAACCTGGTGCAGATCGCTCATAACGTGCAGATTGGTGATCACTCAGCGATGGCCGCCCATGCGGGTATTGCGGGTAGCACGACCATCGGCCGCCACTGTGTATTTGGTGGAGCATCGGGTATTACCGGCCATATCCAGATAACGGATGGCGTTCAACTCACGGCTATGACCATGGTCACGGGCAGCATTACCAAACCGGGGGTGTATTCTTCTGGTACGTCAGCAGACACCAATCGCCAGTGGCGCAAGAATGCCGTCAGATTCCGTCAGCTGGATGCCATGGCGAAGAAACTGCGCGAGCTTGAAAAGAAACTAGAAGGCTGAGAGGCCGCTCCTGATGATGTACATAGAAGAAATCATGGAATTCCTGCCGCACCGTTACCCGTTCCTGCTGGTGGACCGTGTAACCGAAGTGGAGAGCGGTGAGCTCATCAAGGGCTACAAGTCCATTACCATCAATGAAAACTTCTTTAACGGTCATTTTCCTGGCAAGCCCATTATGCCGGGCGTGATGATTGTCGAGGCAATGGCGCAGCTTGGTGGTATCCTTGGCTTTGTTACCGCAGAGCGACGTCCTTCCGACGGTGTAATTCATTATTTGGCAGGTTGCGACAAGGTTCGCTTCAAGCGCCCGGTGGTCCCTGGGGACCAGCTGTTGATGGAGGCACGCTTGTTGTCGCGGAAGCACGGTATTTGGAAGTATGATTGCCGGGCGCTGGTTGGCGAAGAGGTTGCCTGCGTGGCGCAAATCATGACCGCGGAGAGAGATGTTTAATGGCAATGAGAGATTGGTCTGGTGTCCATCCACAGGCAATCGTCCATCCGTCAGCAAAGCTGGCGGATAACGTCACTGTTGGCCCCTGGAGTTATGTCGGCCCCGGCGTTGAGATTGGCGAGGGCACGGAAATCCTCTCCCATGTGGTTATCAAGGGCCCTACGGTTATTGGCCGTAACAACCGCATCTTCCAGTTCTCCAGCATTGGTGAAGAGTGCCAGGACAAGAAGTACGCGGGTGAGCCCACAACGCTGATTATTGGCGACAATAACGTCATCCGGGAAAACTGCACTATCCATCGCGGTACAGTACAGGACCGCGGCGAGACTGCTATTGGTAGCAACAACCTGCTGATGGCCTACGTGCACGTCGCCCATGACTGTACTGTGGGCAACAACACCATTCTGGCCAACTGTGCGACCCTCGCCGGCCATGTATCGGTGGGTGACTGGGCCATTCTGGGTGGCGGCACCATGGTGCACCAGTTCTGCAATATCGGCCCCCACAGCATGAGCGCGGGCGGCAGTATCGTGTTGAAGGATATTCCGGCGTACGTCATGGCCAGTGGCCAGTCTGCATCACCTCACGGTATCAATGTGGAAGGCCTCAAGCGTCGCGGCTTCAGCAAAGACGATCTGCTAACCCTGAGGCGTGCCTACAAAGTCATTTATCGTCAGGGGCTGACTACCGAGCAGGCGATCGAGCAGTTGGCCGCAGATTACGGCGACGCAGCTCTGGTTGCGCCTTTGCTTGACTCTCTGCGTCGGGCAACCCGCGGAATCATCCGGTAGTGACGAAAGCTCCAGGCTTGCCTTCTGCGGCGGGCGTTATCAGTGAACGCGCGCTGACTATCGGCATTGTGGCGGGAGAGGCATCCGGTGACATCCTGGGTGCCGGTCTGATCCGCGCCCTCCGCCAACGTTACCCCCGTGCCCGTTTCGCCGGTATTGGCGGCCCGGAAATGGAAGCCGAGGGCTTTCACTCCCTTGTGCCCATGGAACGCCTTTCGGTGATGGGACTGGTGGAGGTGCTGGGGCGGCTGCGTGAGCTTTTCCAGATCCGGGCCCGGATAACCGACTATTTCCTGAACACGCTGGATACGCCGCCTGCGGTGGTCATTGGTATTGATGCCCCTGACTTTACCCTGGGTCTTGAGCGTATTTGCCGTGATGCCGGTGTGCCCACCGCTCATTATGTCAGCCCGTCCGTATGGGCCTGGCGGCAGAAGCGAATTTTCAAGATTGCCAAGTCTGTTGACCTGATGCTGACCCTGTTCCCGTTTGAAGCCCGCTTTTACGAGGAGCATGGGGTACCTGTCGCTTTTGTGGGTCATCCCCTGGCCGATCGTGTGCCCCTGCAACCGGACACAGCGGCCGCCCGAGAGGCTTTTGGCCTCAGTGCCGACGCGCCCGTCCTGGCGATACTGCCAGGCAGTCGGGCAGGGGAAGTGCAACGGCTTGGGCAGCTGTTCCTTGAGGCGGCCCAGTGGTTACAGCAGCGGCAACCAGAGCTGCAGCTCATTATTCCCTGCGTTAACAAAGCGCGGGAGAAACAACTGCGTGAAATCATGGCTGCCCTGGGCGTGACCTTGCCGGTCCAGATCGTACAGGGGCGCTCCCGTGACGTTATGGCCAGTGCGGATGTGGTGATGCTGGCTTCAGGCACCGCCACGCTGGAAGCCATGTTGCTGAAAAAGCCCATGGTGGTGGGATACCGGCTTACCGCCTTCACCTTCTGGCTTGCCAGCAAACTGGTGAAAGTGCCACACGTTGCACTGCCCAACCTGCTAGCACAGAAGGCGCTGGTGCCGGAGCTGCTGCAGGACGACGCAACCCCTGAATCCCTCGGCCAGGCGGTGCAGCGCTGGCTGGCGGATGATGCTGCGCGGCGTGCCATCCAGGATGAGTTCATGACACTGCACCATCAGTTGCGCAAAGATGCCGACCAGCGGGCCGCCACTGCGGTTGCGGAACTGATTGAGCGTAAGGGCGTGTCCTGATGGCCGCTTTGCCCCCTTTCGAATGCCATTACACGGGGCACCTGCTTGCAGGTGTGGATGAGGTCGGTCGCGGACCCCTGGCAGGTCCGGTGGTGACAGCAGCGGTTATTCTGGACCCTGCCAAGCCTATTGACGGCCTGATGGACTCCAAGAAGCTCACGGAAAAGCGTCGTGATGCCCTTTATGACGTGATTCTAGAACGCTCACTAGCCTGGTCCCTCGGACGTTGCGAGGTGGATGAGATCGACCGTCTCAATATCTACCAAGCTACCATGGTGGCTATGCAGCGTGCGGTGGACGGGCTTCATATCAAGCCCGAGTATGTCCTGGTGGATGGCAACAAATGCCCGAAGTGGCAATGGCCCAGTGAAGCGGTTGTCAAAGGGGACGGACGCGTCGCCTGTATCAGTGCGGCATCCATTATCGCCAAGGTGACCCGCGACCGTGAAATGGATGCGCTTGAGCAGAGCTATCCGGGATATGGCCTGGCCCGGCATAAGGGATATCCGACACCTGATCACCTGAGTGCCCTCAACACCCTTGGCGTTACCGCCATCCACAGGCGCTCCTTTCGGCCCGTGGCGCTGGCTGCAGAGCAGGTGGGCGAAAACCGCACGCTGAACCAACCTGCGGACGGTGAAACATTCCCTACAGATTTATTTCAATAAGGGTTTGACAGGGGCCGCAAGAGTCCTTAATATACGCGCCACGTTGAGAGGCAAAAGCCTGATTCAACAAGCGCTTACCAGAGCGTGCTTAACCTGAGCCAAAGGCTCAAGTCTGCAAAAAGACTAAAAGTTAAGTAAACAAGTTTGATGCGGGGTGGAGCAGTCTGGTAGCTCGTCGGGCTCATAACCCGAAGGTCGTTGGTTCGAATCCAGCCCCCGCTACCAATTAGAGAAAAGCCAGCTTTTTAGCTGGCTTTTTTCGTTTTGGCTGGGGCCCTGGAGTTGTCATTCTGGATCAATCCTTGTGACCGCGCCAAGGGTAAGCTCCGTTGGGACACCTCGCGGGTGGTGTTCGGGTATCCTAAGCCATTGCGTCACAGTCGTTTGGTACCAACGGGCAAGGCAACGGGCCGCGGCAGAATGAGTTTGCCGGGCTGTGCTGGCATTTTGATGCCCTCCCTCCTGTTTTCACTTCATAGGGCCTCATGCGTGGCCTCGCGAAACTGTAATTTGGCCAGCTTCTGATAGAGACCATTCTGCCTGACCAGCTCATCGTGTCGACCGACGGCCTGGATCTCGCCTTTATCCAGTACCAGAATGCGGTCCGCATGCTGAACGGTGCTAAGCCGGTGCGCTATGACCAGCGTTGTGCGGCCCGCCATCAGCCGGGGCAGGGCTTCCTGAATCAGGGCTTCGCTCTCCGCATCCAGAGCGCTGGTGGCTTCATCCAGTAGTAGAATGGGTGCGTCTGCCAGCAGCGCCCTCGCAATAGCCAGTCGCTGTCGCTGCCCGCCCGACAGCCCCATGCCGCCGTCACCCAGAGGTGTGTCGTAGCCGTGCGTTAGCTGGCAGATAAATTCATGGGCATGGGCAATGCGAGCGGCTTCTTCAACCTCAGCGGCAGTAGCGTCGGGCCGTCCGTAGCGCAGGTTTTCCATTACCGTACCGTGAAAAAGCGCCGGGTTCTGGGGCACCAGCGCAAAGCAACGTCGCAGATCGGCGGGTTTGAGGGCGCGGCTGTCCAGGCCATCAATCAGGATGCGGCCTTGTTGTGGATCGTAAAACCGCAGCAGCAAGTCGAACAGGGTGGATTTGCCGGCACCTGACGGCCCGACCAGGGCCACGGTTTCGCCAGCGGCGATGGTCAGCTCAATAGCCTTGAGCACCATGGCATCCGGCCGGGCCGGGTAGTGGAAACTGAGGTTCTCGAATGTCAGAGTACCTTTTATGTTGTTAGGCAAGGGGGTAACGTGATCAGGCTCCGGGGCAATTTCACTGCGGGTATTAAGTAAGTCGATAATCCGTGAAGCGGCGCCTGCGGCCCGTTGTAGCTCGCCCATCACCTCACTGATAGCCCCAGCAGCAACCCCCACTAATAGTGCATAAAAGACAAAGGCTGCCAGTTCGCCGGGACTGGTGCGGCCAGAAATGACATCCAGCCCACCAACCCAGATCACAACGCCGACCGCCCCCATGACCAGGGTGATAGCCAGAGTGGTCAGCCAGGCGCGCTGACGGATGCGCTGGCGCGCCACGTTAAACGCATTTTCTACAACGCCGGCAAACCGTGCCCGGTCCAGGGGTTGATGATTAAACGCCTGCACGGTTTTTATCTGGGTCAGATTCTCACCCACATAGCTACCCACATCGGCAACCCGATCCTGGCTGAGCCGGGACAGGTTGCGCACCCGCCGTCCGAAAAACAGTATAGGAATGATCACCAGCGGAAAGCCCACCAGAATAATCGCCGCCAACTTCGGGTTCGTCACGAATAGCAGTATCAGCCCGCCCGCCAGCATCAGCGCATTGCGCAGGGCGATGGAGACGGAAGAGCCGATCACCGACTGCAGTACCGTGGTATCCGCGGTGAAACGGGACTGTATCTCCAGGCTCCTGTTCTGTTCGTAGAAACCGGGGTGCAGATCCAGTAGGTGATCAAACACCCGCTTGCGGATATCCGCCACTACCCGTTCACCAATCCAGGACACCAGATAGAAGCGTGCGTAGGAGCCAAAAGCCAGCGCCAGTACCAGCACAAAAAACAGCCCCAGGGCCTGGGCCAGCATCTCCGGCGACTGGGTCGCCAGCCCCTGGTCCACCAGAATCCGTAGCCCCTGACCCAGTGACAGGGTTACCCCGGCGGTAAAAGTCAGGGCGATCAGCGCGCCTGCTACGGCCCTGTGGTAGGGCTTGATAAACTCTCTGGAGAGAAGTAGGGCGGTTTGGCGACGATTGGGTGACATGGATGAAAGTCCTTGTAGGCTAGCCAGTCAAACAGGATAACGCATTGTACGCCGCCAACACCTGGATGGTGTTTCAGAGGCTATTCTTGCGTGCAGCCTCGGCGGATATCCAGACACAGCTGTCGGTCACCAAATCGATCCTTGAAATCTCTGGCAGATTGGTAGTGATAGCTCATGCGTGCAGCTCCGCCCTCCCAGGCGTCATCAATGAGCCGCTGATCGGCATCGTCATAGCCTGGTTCGCCAGGTTTTTTCAGCCAACGATCAAACCAGGCAACCGTGTAATAGGTGATGGCGGGGCTTCCCCAGCCACCCCGACAGGCTCCGCTGCTGGTATCTGCACACCAGGAGGACGAAGGGAAGTTAGGCAGCTGGGAAAAATCAAAATGTGTTGTGCCTTGAAACCCTACTGAATATACGGGTACGCCTGCTGCTTGCCATGCCTTGAAGGGGGCAAGGTTGGTGGTTGGATCGGGTGGCATGAGGTAAGGCACCGGTATGCCCGCATAATCCGCAAACAGGTTCATGGAGGGCACCCGTGGCGCAAAGGCAGGTAAGGCAACCTGCGTAATTAGCGTGGTAATAGCGGCATAGAGCTCATCCGGGGCTTGCAGGTTGGCCACCGTCGCCAGACCTTCCGAACCTGGTGTGATCAGGCTATCCCAACCAACTGCCGCAGTTACTGGATTGTGCTGATCGAGGATGCCAGGCCACGGCTCTGCACCTTCAGCGCCATAGCCCTGAACGACGGACACACCAATGCCTCCCAGTGAGTGGCCAGCAATGCCAAGACGGCTGTGATCTATCCGGTCCCAGAACGGGTTGAAACTGGCTGTGCGCGTACGGTAGGTATTTGCGCAGGCTTGCTGGTGTGGGTAGGAACGCTGGGGTGAAGTGCGGAAGAAATCAATGGCATCGACCTGCCCCTCCCAGAATACCCGTGGGTTAAGGTTGCTACCCTGACTGCGCCGCGGTGTCTGCATGTCGGAGCGCCCCTGACCACGAGGATCATAAGTCATTACTCCATAGCCAGCCCGAACCAATGCCTGCGCAGCCCAGTAGTAGACTGTCTGGGGCGCCTGAATGGAGCCGTTGGTAATCACGATAGCAGGCACGGGCTTTGCCGCTGAGGCATTCCGGGGCAACCACAAGCGGGCACTGATACGAGCGCATTCGCGATCATAAAACACCAGGTCTTCGACGAGAGCCTCCTGCTCAAAAAACTGTTCGCCATCTGGGCCATTTACACTGGCATAGCGATAGGGGTCACCGGTGCAAGGCAAGCCATAGCTGGCGCATAGGGGTGTCAGAAAACTGTTTCCCGAGCGCAATGACAGCCAGCTGGGGTCTGCCAATGAGCGGGCCGTCCACTCTGCGATGTTGGCTGTCGACTGCACACCATAGCGGGCCTGAAATCCCAGCTCCAGCTGTTCCGCGGGTGCTTCGAGTGTTCTGGCATAATTGCGTGCTTCGCATTCCGTCCAGATTTTGGACGGATAGGGTGCATCATCACAGGCGCGATCAATGTCGGATGGAATGGTTGGTTGCAGGCGCGAGCCAGGGCTTGCAGGTGCGTCCGCACCCGGGCTGGTGTCAGTATTTACCAGCTCCTGGCCGGCTTCACTGCCATTGGAAGGATTCCCCGCTGTGACTGCATCCGTGTCATCAGAACTGTTACTCAGGCAGCCCGACAAGGGCAAGGTAAGAAGAGCGCCCACAAACGCTGCATAAAATTTGGACATGCTGACTGTGCCTCAGGTTGTATTTTTTGGTCTGTTGACTGAAAGGTGACAGGCGCTCATGGTAAGGGGGCAAATGTGTAGCTGGTTTGTCTGAGCGGGCCAGGATAAAGTTGCGATTCGTGTGTTCTGATGTTGACCTTACGCTTTTCCGTCCTCAGTATGCTGTACGTATAAACAGTGTTGGGCCAGTGTAGTGATGACCGCCATGATAGATAGTTCTCCCATTTCCTTTGTAACCGTACGACGTCGCTTTGATTTTCGTAACATCGAGGTAGGCCGCTGGGTTACAGAGCAGGAGCGAGACAGGGCCGCCGTCAATTTCTACCGGGCATTGTGTGACCTGATGCATCTGCTGCAAGGGCCTGAGCGCCTTGTATCCCTGCGCGGTACGCTGGGGCTTCAATACGGTATCGGTGGCAGGCCTGGGGTTTCCGCCCACTACATCCCAGCCTCCAGACAGCTGGCGCTGGCAAAGAATGCCGGTGCGGGCAGCCTGGCGCACGAGTGGTTTCATGGCTTTGATCACTACATGGGTGACAGGCTCTGCCCCGGCACAGGCCCGCAAAGTTTTGCGTCCAGTGCTTGGCTGAACAGCGGTATGCTCAAACAGCACCCTTTGAACCAACGCCTGGCGGAGTGCTACCGGGTGATACTGCTGAGTGAAAATGGAACTACGCCCAGCCGTCTGTTCGAAGCATCTCAGCGAGCTGATGAGCACCGTGGTGTGTTCTATTACTCGAGGCCTGAGGAAATCTGCGCGCGGGCGTTTGAAGCATTTGCAGAAGATTGTAAGCCCACAAATCGCTTTCTGGTACGTGGCACCAGAGGTACCGATGAAGCCCAGGCTGGGCTGTATCCCTCAGGCATGCACCGTAAACAGGTCAATGACGCTTTTATGCGATACTTTTCTGCGCTGGGGACGGCGTTGTTCAGGGAACAGGCGCAGGCTGGCTGAATAGGATGTGGTGCTCAAAGCTCTCCAGGGAGTAGTGGGCGAAAACTTGGAACTTTACTCTGTCGCCTAGTCTGCGCAGCCCCTGGAGTGCCGTTCGGCATAAACTTTGGAGCTGCGCTTTTATAGGATTATGGGATCAGTTCCAGCTCTTTACGCATCTCCTCCGCCGTGGGTCTCAGTTGCGGCAGCCCTTTGCGGGCTCGTCGTTCGCTCAGGTAATAGAGCATGGGTGAGGCGATGAACACCGAGGAGCTGGTGCCAACCACCACGCCGAACAGCATGGGCAGCGCAAAGCCGGAAACGGCAGCGCCCCCCGCGATGCCCATAGGCAGTAACGCCAGGAAAGTGGTCACGGAGGTGAACGCGGTGCGGGTGAGGGTTGAGGCGATACTGCGGTTGAGCAGCTCGAGCATGGGCATATCCGGCGTCTCGCGCAAATTTTCTCGAATGCGGTCAAACACCACTACTTTGTCATTCACGGAGTAGCCGATCAGCGCCAGCAAGGCGGCTACGGCGGTGAGATTGAACTCTACCCCCGCCAGAGCAAAAAAACCGATGGTTTTGGCCAGGTCCAGCGCAATGGTGACGGTAGCGGCCGTGGCGAAGTGAGACTCAAACCGTAGCCAGAGGAAGGCCAGCATGCCTGCACCTGCAAGCAATATGGCGAGAATAGTGGCATCACTGAAGCTCCCGCTGACTTTCGGGCCCACCAGATCCACCTTCGGGAAGCTGGCATCTGCCTGCAGGCTGGTGACGGCCTGTTTCAGGGCATCGACCGGGTGAGGGGTGTCGGCCTGTCGGGTACTTTCTACCGGTAGCCGGATCATGAAGTGACCTCCGCTCCCCACCTCCTGAATGGAGGCTTTGCCGAGTTGCTGTTGCTGGAGCCTGGTGCGTAACTGGTCAACGGATACCGACGGTGCGGACACTTCCACCAGGGTGCCGCCGGTGAAATCCACGCCGTAGTTCAGCCCCGGTGACACGAACAGGGCGATGGCGCCAAGGGACAGCGCGGCGGATAGCACCAGGCCAACAATGCGGCCTTTCATGACGTTGAAGCCGCGGGCACTGAGCCTGTCCAGCCAGGCAAAGCCGTTGATAATGAGGGGCTGCCGCTCCCGGCCTTTATTCCACCATTCCATGACCAGGCGGTTGAAGGCAACGGCAGTAAACAGGGAGGTCAGCAGGCCAATGCCGATGGTGACGGCAAAGCCCCGTACTGGACCACTGCCGAACATGAACAGCAGGCTGACGGCGATCAGTGTGGTGATGTTGGAGTCAAGGATGGTGCTGTAGGCCCGGGCGAAACCTTCTTTCAGGGCCATCCAGGCAGGTTTGCCCCCCCGCGACTCTTCCCGGATGCGCTCATTGATGAGGATGTTGGCGTCCACTGCCATACCCATGGTGAGAATGATGCCGGCGATACCGGGCAGCGTCAGGGTGGCGCCCAGCAGACTCAGTATGCCGAATACCAGACCGATGTTAATGGTGAGGCCAAAGCAGGCGATGAGGCCCCAGCGGCCATAAATACCGAGCATAAAAGCAATGACCAGGGCTGCTCCTAACAGGCCCGTGCTGACCCCCATTGCGATGGCATCGCTGCCTTGGTCGGGCCCTACGGTACGCTCTTCAATCACATGCAGGGGCGCGGGCAAGGCACCTGCCCGCAGCATTAAAGCCAGGTTGCTGGCCTCCTTTACGGTGAAGGCGCCGCTGATCTCACCGCCGCCACCAGCGATAACGCTCCGGATCACCGGGGCGGTCAGCACTTCGTTATCCAGCACAATAGCCAGTGGGCGGCCAATATTGTTGCGGGTTATTTCGCCGAACAGTCGGGCACCGTCGCTATCAAGTTTGAAGTTGACGACGGGTTCGCCGGTGTCCAGGTTGAAGGCCAGTTGGGCGTCGCTGATATGCTCTCCCTGCATGGCTACCCGCTGTTCGAGTACATAGTCCTGCTGCCCGGCGCTATCCCTCAGTTGCAGGGTGGCTGAACGCCTGTCCTCCCCGGGTTTCGCTACCCAGTGGAAGGTCATCTGGGCGGTAGTGCCCAGCAGGTCGCGTATCTGTGCCGGGTCCGCCACGCCGGGCATTTGCACCAGAATGTGGTTCTTGCCTTGACGGGTGATGCTGGGTTCCACCAGACCGGTTTCGTCCAGGCGCCGGCGGATCACTTCCAGGCTGCGGTCGACGGCATCCTGGATGAGGGCTTCTTCTGGTTGGTGCGGATTGCTGGCCAGCAGTTCGCGGGTGTCGACTTCCAGCAGCAGGTGGGAGCCGCCTTGCAGATCCAGCCCGAGGGCCAGGGTGTTGCCCTGATACCAGGCGGGGACGTAATGGGCCAGGCTGGCCGGTAACAGATTGGGTACTGCGCTCAGTAATCCGAGCACAATCACCAGGCCATAGACCATGGCCCGTGAACGTAATGATTTCATCGCTAATCCTTGATCAACAGGGGTTCAGCCAGAGCGGCCAGTGGGCCGTTCTGCGTAATCTTCTGGTGAGGGGATCAGGCGATGGGGGGTGCCCGGAGCGGGGGGGTAAGGTAGTCAGGGAGCTTGCCGGACGACGCTGTGTCGACGCCGACGCTGGGTACCTGGGGGCGCGAGTATAGCCAGGCTATGGCAGAGCGCAGCCTGGCCAGTTTGTCCGGGGCGTCACCGTGGGTGTTGTCCGAATGCGGGGCCGCATCGGCGACAGACAAGGACGTGCTGTGGCTTGCAACCACCAGGTGTTCCAGGTGGTTGGCTGAGACTTTACCGGGGACGCTGGTGTAAGTGTTGGACTGGGTAATGGCACACAGAAACAAGAGTGCAAGCACAGCCAGCGCAAAGCCAGACACCCTGGGGTGCCCGGTTGGTAATGCAAGTGCAGGGTTTCTGGTCATGGGAGGTTTCCTGACGCCTTCCTGCATTATTGGGGCATTGGGCTGGCTATTCAAGCGTGGTGACGGCGGTTCAGGCGCGCGGGTGACCTTGCTGAGCCTTGTCGCTGTCTACTGAGGGCGACGACTGAAGATGCCAATGATGGGTGTGCCATGGGCCCGCAGGACGGGCTCAATCTCCCGGTGCAGGGCGTGATAGCGGTAAAAAGGCACCCTGGGGAACAGGTGATGGATGGAATGCAGGTTCTGACCCAGCCAGAACCACTCCAGTGGTTTCATATAGCGGGGCATAATCAGGCTGTTGGTATTGCGGTAGCGTTTGGGTTCTTGATAGGGCAGATGCGGACGATAGGCGAACCAGTAGGCGGTGAAGGCGCCGCCCAGCAGATAGCCCAGCAGCACGACTGCCGCCGTGCCAGGTTGGCTGACCAAGGCCAGAAAAGCCACTCGCCATCCGATGGACACCAGCAGCTCCGTGCAGTAGATCAGGCGCTCCTTGCCGGATGCAGAGCGCCAGTGTTGGCGGGCGAAGAAGCTGTTCTGCACCCACAGGAAGCGAAACACGGTCAGCAAGGCGCTGAAAGGCCCCTTGCTCATGCCGCTGATGATGAAGTCCGGGTCTTTGTCCGGCTGGTTGGTGTAGCGATGATGAGTGAAGTGTTCCAGTCGGTGAGACTGGTAGGGCACCGCGATCAGGGGGGCGACCAGGTAACCGCACAGGTGATTGAGCCAGCTGAGCTGGTCGTGTTCTCCGTGGATATTATTGTGCACGGCTTCATGTAACGGGGTGTATGAGATGTAGGTCAGTGCGCCTATCAGCAGGGTGGCAGTCCAGACCGGCAGCAGGCCGGTGGCGAACAGCGCCAGAGTCAGTATGAAGCCGGTCAGCGTGGCGAAGGTCAGGGCTACGGTGGGCCAGGCTACGATACCCATGTGGGTTTTGGCGGCAGCAATGGCTTGCTTGTTCAGGGCCGTCAGGTCATCAGACATCAGCTACTCCGGGTTGTTCTGCTAGTGGCTTGCGTGTTCTCTATCACTCTACGGGCGAGTCGCAGCAGCAGACAGGGCAGCTTTGGCCATCTAACTGACATAAACGGCCTTGGTTAGCCAGGCACTTGTCCGGCCTGCGCGGGCGGGTCATACTCGTGTGCTATGTCCAACACCGAAACCCTTCTTCATCCAGTTACCATCAGTCAGGTCATGATCAACTTTGCCATCAAGCAGGGTGTGGATCGTGAGGCCTGTCTGTTAGGCACAGGTATTGCCGAAGATGATTTGCAGACTGGCGACGGCCTGATTACCCGCGCCCAGGAAATGCGACTGATCGAGAACCTGATTCTCGCGCTGCCGGATATGCCCGCGCTGGGTTTTCAGATGGGGCTGCAATACAGCGTGGCAACCTTTGGTATCTGGGGATTTGCCTTGCGCACCAGCCGGACCCTGCGGGATGCCACCGCACTGGCCCTTCGCTATCTTCCCCTCAGCACGGCCTACTGCAAGATGCATACGTTTGTCGAGGGTGCTTATTTTGGCGTCTCTTTTGACCCTGACGACATCCCCCGGCACTTGCGCCAGTTTCTGCTGGAGCGGGATCTGGCGACCGGGTTGAATCTGTTCAAGGAACTGAGTCTGGCAGGGTTTGATGTGGAGGCGGTCGAGCTGAAAGGTGATCCGTTGCCCTACAGTACTGACCTGGAGAGGATCAGCAGTGTGCGGTTGAACTTCAATCAACCGCGTAATGCGTTGGTGGTCCGCAGGGAAGATGCTGACCGGCCCTTGCCAACCTACGACGCCCATTTGGTTCAGGTATTGGATCACCGTTGCCGTCAACAGCTTAAGCAACGGCAGACAGGTGGCGTTGCCGGAAAAGTGCGCCAGCAATTACTGGGCCCATTGGGACTGGTGGCGTCGCTGGATGAAGTGGCGGGTGCACTGGCGATGTCGCCCCGCAGTTTGCGGCGGAAGCTGGATCTGGAAGGCACCAGCTTCCGCCAGTTGCTTGAAGAAGAGCGCCGCCAGCTGGCCCAGCAGCTTTTGGCGAATAGCCCGATGAAGCTGGATGAGTTGGCCTTTCATCTGGGCTATACAGACACCGCCAGCTTTACCCGGGCCTTTCGTCGTTGGATGAACTGCTCACCGGGGGAATACCGGAAATCCGTGCCATAACCTGGCGCGCGCTGCTGTACTGCAACGTCGCCAACACTAAATAGCCAGAGGAGTAACACATTGTCTGAACTCGCCAGCTACGAATGCTTCAACATTGAAGTTAAAGATCATATCGCCCATGTTCAGTTCAGCCGACCGGAAGCGCTGAACACTATGAACAAGGCCTTCTGGTTGGAATTACCCCGCTGTGTGCAGGATATCGAGGCCAATACCGATGCTCGGGTAATTGTGGTTTCTTCGACCGGCAAGCACTTTTCTGCTGGTATGGATCTGGGCGTGTTTTCTGATCCCAAATCCGTGCCCATGAGCGGTGACCCGGGCCGAATGGCGGAGAACCTGCGCCGGGTAGTGCTGCAACTGCAAGATACGCTCACCTCCCTGGAGCGCGTTCGCCTGCCGGTGTTGGCAGCGGTTCATGGTGGTTGTATTGGTGGCGCTCTGGACCTGGTGTGTGCGGCTGATAGCCGTTACTGCACGGCTGATGCGTACTTTACGATCAAAGAAACCGAACTGGGTATGACCGCCGATGTGGGTACCCTGCAGCGCCTGCCGAAGCTCATGCCGGAAGGCGTGGTGAGGGAGCTGGCCTATACCGGCCGCAAGTTCGGTGCTGAGGAGGCTTATCGTCTTGGTTTTGTGAATAGGGTTTTCGAGACGCAGGAAGCCATGCTGGATGGCGTGATGGCGATTGCCGCGCAGATCGCTGCTAATTCACCCCTGGCGGTGACCGGCTGCAAGGAAATGATTAACTTCAGCCGTGACCACAGCGTGGAAGATAGCCTGCGCTATATGGCTACCTGGCAGTCCGGTATGTTCCGCCCCGTTGATATGATGAAATCCTTCCAGGCAAAGGCCCAGAAACAGGCGCCCGTCTACGAAGACCTGTTTCCCGTGAAGGGTTTGTTCTCCAGCTGAGTAATGCCTGAAAGTCGGGCTTTTTCGACATCAACATACACCGCTCTGATTTAGCAGGGCGGTGTATGTGTGAAAGGTTGTGTGGCTATCCGGCAGCGATTGGCTTTGTATTTTGCACACTTGTTTGCATTGCTCATGAATGCCTGTTGGAGGCTGCGTGGGGCTGCTATAGAATGCTGCGGACGATCGTTGGTGGTTCAGCGCAAAGTTCGTGCTGTTGCTGTAGACCGCTTTGGATCTGCCTCTCAGGACAACAAGGTAGTGACAGTCAGAACACTGACGATTCACATGAATGTGATCAAACAAGGATGGCTCTCCCATGAAAAGAACTTCCTCTCTGGGCCGCAGCTTCGGCCTGGGTGTCCTCATTATATCTCTGGTTGCTTGCGGCTCCTCGGATGATGCCTCGACTGATGGCCCCGGTGGCCCAATCGATGATCCCACGCCTGTTGAAACGGTATCTCTGGATCTGACGGGCACGGTTCGGGGTGTCAGTGGTGGTTTGTTGGCCGGTGCCCTGCTTTCCATGCCGGGTGATAGCGGCACTACAGGCCGTGATGGCCGTGCGAATTTGAGTGGCGAAATTCCCGCCAATGCGGAAGAGGTTGTCGTCAAAGCTGAGCTGGAAGGCCATGTGCCCCAGAGCCTACGGGTGCCAGTGGCAGGGCTGGATACGGTGCAGTTGGTGTTGCAGCCGGTAGAGAAAAGCATCGCGTTGCAGGATATCAGCACGGCCCAGACAGTGGCAGCCGCCTCTCTTAACGCCAGTGTCAGTTTTGCTGAAAACAGCTTTGTGCTGGCTGGCACCTCTACGCTGGCAACAGGCAAGGCCCGGGTTGAGCTGACGCCCTGGAATATACAGGATGTTGATCTTTTGGCCATGCCAGGCGGTGGTCAAGCCATTGCTGCCGATGGTGACCGCACACTACTGATCAGCGCGGGTATGATGACGGTCAATTTCTTTAACGACGCTGGCCAACCGCTTCAACTGGCAGAGGGCAAAACGGCGGATATCCAGATGGATTTGCCGATCGTCAGCATTGATGGCCAAGCGATGGAGGTGGGTACGGAGATCCCCATGTGGAGCTTTGATCCTGACCTGGGGTTGTGGGTTGAGGATGGTGTGGGGGAGGTGGTTGAGTCTCCTGCTTCTCCAACGGGGCTGGCAGTACTTGCTACGGTCAGCCACTTCTCCACTTGGAACTGGGATTTTAAATGGTCTGGTGGAAGCACGTTGAATGTGCGTTGTGTGGACGGGCTTGGCCATGGGGTCGCTTGCTCAGTTGTTGTTGACGTCACTCTGCCAGACGGCTCTAAGGTGACTCCCTTCGGCGGCAATACCGGTTATTTGGCTGCTGAGGGCACACAGATCATCAATATGCCGAACCAAGCTACTATTCATTGGTACGCTACTACGGCAACTGGAATGATCGGTGAACGCACATCCGGCATTGAACCTTATGTTGAAATTGAGATTGAAAATCCCAAAACATCCAATTTCGTTCGATGCCTGACCGAACTAGGTGCGCCCATAGCTTGTGAGGTTACGTTGAGCGCCACGGTCAATGGTGACCTAGAGGAATTAATGTTACAGATTCCAGCAGACGGCGCTACGGTGCAGACTATGTGGGATGTTACAAATCTATCATGGGCAGCCAAAACGCCCATGGTAGGCTCCGCAGGTCAACGGGTGCGCTATGAGGGGGCGGCGAACAGTGGTTCAAACGAAGATGTGGTGATTGGTCTCAGTAGTACCTTGTTAGGCGATGCTGCTCAGGCATTGCGCATCCGTTGCGACGGAGTGGTGTATTCGGATGATTCGGTAGATGGGAGTTATCAACCGCTGCCTGTAGAAGGGTATGTTGCTTGCTTCGTTCGTATAAGCATCATGTCGTCTCAGACAGGCTGGTGGAGTGATGTTTACGTTAATGAGGGACTTCCCGCCAATATCATTGTCACAGTGCCTTTGCCGGATAACTATGTTGTGGAAGATGAGCTGGAGGTTTTTGCTGATTCATATACCGACACATCCGGTTACCTGACGGATAGGGTCACTAAACCAGTAATTGAAGTAGAAGACGGTGAGCTAATAGACCTTCGCTTGGTCGAGACTGTGTTGCAGATGTAGTCTTGGTATTACGGACGGAGTCAAATTGACCTTCTCGTTGGTTGAGGTCACGCCCCCAGCAGGGACGTGACCTTTTTACCCAGCCTTCGGCTTCAGGTAATAGTCCCGGATGACTTGGTTAAAAAGCTCAACGAGCTCGGGGTCGAACTGGGTTCCGCTGTTGGCATTGATCTCCTTTACGGCGCCAAACAGTGTCTTTTTGTAGCTCCTGTCAGAGCGCTCATTGGTCAGTGAAAAGAACGTATCTGCAATAGCGATGATCTGGGCGCCTGGGTGAATGGCATCACCCTGACTACGGGCGGGGTAACCCTCACCGTTAAACATCTCGTGATGCTGATAGACCATCCTTGCGGCTTCCTCCCAACCCATGCGCTGCAGCAGTTGGGTGCCGGTATGGACATGTTGCTGGATGTGGCGTCGCTCTTCCTTATCGAGCGCCCCGTCCTTGCTGAGAATTTTGGGTGGTACCAGGCACATGCCAAAATCATGCATCAGTACCGCCGCTTTGAGCTGGTCAGGGTCCACAGGTTCCGGCAGCAGTTGATTCATCAGTTGGCAAAGCTCCCATTGACTGGTGGTGCGCCCCTCCCGGTAAAGGGAGCGTCCGTCCAGCTGGCGGGCCAATTGTGTCATCAGTTCCAGGTCATTTGCTAAGGGCGGCAGCACCTCTGCGGCTTCTGAGGTCTGTTCCACTTCGCCTGCCAATTCTGTCAACAGGCGACTGCACAGGGCCTGGCGTTTGGCGGGCTGCTCGCTGTATACCCTCCGGATTCGTTCCAGAAGGTATGTGTATTCAACACCATCGGCCTGCCCCTGACTGATCAGGTTCTGGATAAGGCTTTGGGCGCGCTCAAGGCAGGCGAGAAAGAAATCACCCAGTTCAATGGAATAGGGTTGGCCCTTTCGCAAGTCGTCGACGATCTCCTCAAGCTCGTGATAGAGGTCTACCATGGGCGTCAGGAACACCATGCGGCAGTTGCCCTTCAATGAGTGCATGGCGCGGAACAGCTGATTAATCAGCTGCCCATCGTTTTGATCACTCATCAGGCGGCCAAGTGTTGCCTCTGCCTCCTCCATGGCCTCGCGGCAGGCATCCATAAAATCGCCCAGTGTCTCCATATCCAGTTCGGAGAAGGTATCGCAGGTCAGCTTCTCACTCATGCTCAGTCGCTCAGGTACGCGTAGTCGATCGTGTTTTCAAAGGTTAGACGCTTTGCCGGAATATTTCCCGGTGCTCGCATTATTGCCGGTTCACCGAGCACGGCAACCAACAGAACATGACACATTGTTTCGAAGTGCTTGGCGACGTAGTATCCATAACCACAATGATTTTGTGAAGTGTCAGGATGAGGCGCATGTGATGAGGGGTGGAACTGCATATAAGATTGGGTGGGGGCTCCATGAGATCGATATTCCGCCGCGGGGCTTCGCCATGCATGGCTACGGCCAGCCCGCACATCAAGGTTCAGCGCAGCAGACACCCCTGCATGCTCGAGCGCTCTACATCGAAGATACGGAAGGTAAAGCACTCTGGTTCTGCTGCCTGGATCTGGGATATGTCACCCATGCCATGCGGGAGGGCGTCTGCGCGCAGTTGCGGGTGCAGGCGGGGGACGGGTTTGATGAAGCGCGACTGGTGCTGACCTGTACCCACACCCATTCAGGCCCCGGCGGTTGCTCCCATGATGTGTTGTATAATCTGGTCACGCCGGGATTTCAGCCTGAGCACCTGGCTCGCGTTGTGGTGGCGGCCTGCGCAGCATTGCGGGTAGCCCAGACGACAGCGGTGCCGGCTGACCTGGATTTGCATCAAGGGGTTTTGGGTGAGGAGATACCGGTCGCCTGGAATCGCTCCCTTGCCGCTTACAATCGTAATCCGGATGTTATTCCCCAGCCACCCACCCAGACACAGCGGGCGCTGGATCGTACGATGTCGGTACTGGCGGTGCGTCAGGGTGGTCAGGCAAATGCGCTATTGTCCCTGTTTGGCGTACATGCCACCTGTCTCAGTAGCCGGTTGCACCGTCATGACGGTGACAACAAAGGCTATGCTGCCCGTCACGCTGAAACTGCGTTGGTCAATGCAGGTAATGAGCATCCGGTTGCCATTTTTGCTCAGGCAACGGCGGGGGACGTATCACCTCATGAGCAGGGCCCGGGTGCTTACGGCCGACGCATGGCGCTGAAAGGTGAGGCGGAATACCGTTATGCCCGCGAGAACGGGGAGCGGCAGAGCCGTTTCGCGTTGGGGCTGTTGGATTTGCCACCGGTGATGAGTCTGCATGGTCGTACGGATGCGATACTGACCTACGTTGACTTCGCTAACGTGAGGGCAGATCCCGCCTACGCCAATGGTGAGCACGAGGCCTTTACCAGCGAACCCTGCCACGGTGTGGCTTTTTTTGCAGGTACGCCGGTTGACGGTCCCGGCATGCCGGGTCTGTTGGTGGCCGGGGCAAAGCAGATCGCCCGTAGGGTGAAGTCTCGGCGTATGGGCCGCTTGCATGGTTACAGTCAGTCCAGGCGTGAATACATTGAGCGACTGTACGCCGCTCAGGGCGCCAAGGACATTCTCATGGAGAGCGGGCGCAAATACATACTGGGTCGGCCTTTTGACAAGCTACCCCTGCCTGGCTTTGCTGACCAACTGGTCGGTGAGCTTAAACGCCAGGTGCGTGCCGGTGCGGTGCGGCAAAGTGCCATGGTACCGACGGTGTTGCCGTTGCAGATTGTCACGCTGGGTAAGCTTGCAATTCTGTGCTGTCCTGGGGAATTCACCACCATCGCGGGGCGACGGGTGCGTGATACGGTACGGGCGCGACTTCAGGCTTCAGGTATTGAGCAGGTATTGATCTGCACTTACTGTAACGACTACATGGGCTACGTGACGACTTACGAGGAGTATCAACAGCAGGCTTATGAAGGTGGACATACCATCTACGGCCAATGGACCCTGGCTGCTTTCCAGACCCACTTCGCTCGGTTGGCGGAACAGTTGACCCGGCCGGCGTCAGCGCGCACCCATGACCAGGTTACCCGGCCGACCCCTGCGCCTGATCACGAACTTGCCTTGCGATCAAACTTGCAACCCCGGTGAACCCCGTTTGGTGCTTCAGGTACCTTAGTCTTCGCGAAGGCTCTCTGGTCCTTTGATTTTTCGAGACTTTTTATAGTTGCTCTGTTTGCTTTGACTGCTGAGCCGACGCCAGGCGTCCAGCAGGTGTTGTGCGTTGCCAGCCAATTGAGTGACATTGCTGCTCATGATCTGATTCTCCCTGACACAAGCCTGAACAAGAAAGGGGTGTAGCCTATGCATTCACGCATCTTTACTGCGACCCTGCCTTTGATTATTTAAAATAGCGCCACGCCACACAAATGCAAATGATTATTGATTAAATTTTTGGTGATCAATCAGGGCTTGACGGCCAGACTTTTCCTGCTAGTATCGCAAATGATAATCGTTACTATTTGAGAGTGGCAGGAGGCTTCTTATGGAATTCTTATGCTCAGCGCACAGGCGCCAGTTTGCGGATATGTCTCTGGATCAGCAGCGGGAACTCTGGCTGGTCTGGATGGAGTGTGCCCAGATGCAGTACCGTCAGCAAGACTGGCGGGCGGTGGTTTCCCTTTCAGGCTGCGCGTTTGAGCTGGCCTGTCTGGCCCGTGCGCGCAACGAGCGTTGTATGCACATCGAGCTTACGCTGGCGGCTATTTATGTCACCAACGCTCTGACGGCATTTGGTGATCCTGCTTGTGCTGAGCAGATTGTTTACCAGGCGCTGGATGCGCTGCTGCCGGACGAGCTCTGTATGGCTGGTGTGCAAGGGAGCTGCGGCATCAGTGAGTGCATGGAGGTGTTGCTGGACACCTCCCGGCAACAGGATTTTTTTGAGGATTACCTCAACTGGCCCTTTTTCCCCACACCGCCTGACATGCTCGGGCGGTGGGACCGTATTTATCATTGATTCGCCATCCCTCAGCGTCCACCAAGACCCCTGCAGGCATTTTGGGCTTTGACTTGGGTTTCTTAGCCTGAGAGGCTCAGAAACCCTCTGGGGCCTTGAACCCGGCCAGTCCTTTCTCCTCCAGTAACCTTGAAAACTTCAGTGTGGTTAAATCCATGCCGGGAGCGCCAATCACCTGAATGTTATAGGGCAGGCCTTCTTTGGTGCGGCCGATGGGTACCGAGGTTGCGGGCAGTCCAAGCAGGGTGGCCAGGGCGATCCAGCAGAACTGATCCATATAGGGCCGAGGCTGGCCATTGACCTTGATTTTGCGGTTGAAGAAGGGGTGCGAATGGTCGTGGGGAATAGCCGTTGTTGGTGTGACCGGGCACAGCAACACGTCAATGTCCTGAAACAGCTCCTCGATCTGCCAGCGCATCTTTTCCCGCTGTTCGTGCCATTGCGCCAGCTCATGAACGCTCTGATTGACCCCGCGGGCGTAGTCGCCGGTGCCGACAGTCATGGTAGTGAGGTGTTTCAGCCATGGCTCCAGGCGACCTACCCACCGCATCTGGCGGCGCTGGGCAGGCTTCATACCGGTGCTCAGCAGCGTGCCCAGCAGGTTGAAGTAGGCCGGCATAATCCTGTCGAGGTCCAGTAATGGGTGGTTGGCGTCGTGCACTGCGGCGCCTTGTGCAGCAAGGGTGTCGCCAAAGTGCCGGTAGGCGTGAAAAAGCTCGTCATCGATGGGACAGTGCCGGTCTTCCAGCCAGAGACCGACCCGCGCCTGCCGCAGGCTGTTGAGGCTGGTGGGTGCCAGACTGAGCGCCCAGCTTCGTTCGTCCTGCCGGCGTGGCCCGGCGATCACCCCCAAAAGCATGATCAGGTCAGCGGTGCTGCGGGCCATGGGGCCGGCTTCTGCCAGATCGGGTTGGGTCATGCTACCAGGCGGTCCGGGAATATGGCCCCGTAGTGAAATCAGGTCGCGGCTGGGCTTGTGACCAAACACGCCGCAAAAGTGCGCCGGCGTGCGGATGGACCCGGCCAAATCACTCCCTACCTCCAGGCTGGTAATACCCGCCGCCAGGGCTGCCGCTGCACCGCCTGAGGACCCGCCGGACGTCCGCTCTGGGTTATACGGGTTACGGGTGTAGCCGAAGAGTTTGTTATAGGTCTGAATATCGCTGGCATAAAGGGGGACATTAGTTTTACCGATGATAATAGCGCCAGCCTCGGTCAACCGTTGGACCACATCGGCGGGTTGTTCGGGGCGGTATTCTTTGAGTGCCGGAGCGCCAGCGGTACAAGGGAAGCCCGGCGCCTCCCAGGTGTCTTTAAGGGTCAGTGGCAGGCCGTGCAGTGGGCCAAGGGTATCGCCGCGCTCTCGTTGCTCATCGGCAGCACGGGCTGCAGCCAGCGCTTGCTCGCGATCATAGCTGACGACGGCGTTGACCTTGCTGTTGACCTCTTCGAGTCGGGCCAGGGTAGCTTCCATCAGCGTCTCGCTGGAGAGCTGCAGTGTTGCCAGTGCGTTCAGCAGGTCGCCTGCGGAACGGTAATGCAGTGGCATGTCGAGTGTTGTTGTCATGGTACCGCCTTGTTATCAATGCTCCCCTGCGGCAGGGGATAAACGAAATTTTTGCCTATAGCGCCTGACGCCAGCGCTTCACACTGACCTGGGCTTTGACGGCATCGAGTACTTCGATAATAAGTTGTATCAGCTCCTGGTTGCCGGCCTCGTGTTCTTCTATGAACTCGTCTTTTATGAAGACGTTGACGATATCTTCGATAAAGTCGTGGTTGCGCGCTGAGGCCAGATCATCAAGGATCTGGTGGATAACTTCTGCGACTATATCTCCCACGGCGCTTTCCAGTGTGTCCTGTATGGTGGGGCCGACGATGGGCAGAAATTTCAGGCGGCTGAGCTCCACATTCTGACGCAAGGCGCGATCCACTCGTTGTTCCAGGTAAACCCGCAAGGCCCCCCGGTTGGGCACATAACCCTCCGCAGCGGCTTCCGCCACGCGCCCGGACACCCAGTCTGTGATCATTTTTCGTCGCGGCAGCAATATGTCGTGGCGAATGCGCTCCACCAGAGGTGAGCCGTGGGCAACCTCTTCCTGTACACCGGACAGTACCTTGATCACGATGCGGTCGGAGAGCTCCTCCAGGAAGGCCTCATAGTAGAATTTGAGGAACTGGAATAGCCGGGTCTGGGTAAAGTCGATAATGCCGTACTTGTGCAACCGATAGGCAATGCTGACCACCCGTAGTATCCGCAGGAAACGCAGGGTGCCAATGGGTATGCAGCCCACCAGATCGTACCAGTGGATGAACGGGTAGAAATACCAGCGGGCATACTGGCGTGTGGTGATTGCGTAGACCCAGCGGATGGCAAATTCCGTCAGAAAGATGGCGACGAAAATCAGGTCGTAGAAAATGAAGTTGTCGTGTACAGGCTGATAAAAGGCCGCAAAGTCGGGCGCGCGTTCAGCAAAGAAAGCCTGAATGGCCGCGAAGCCATACACGGAATCGAAAATGATCAGCGTCAGATTGAGCGCCAGCAGGCCCAGCATCATGAAGTCGATGATGAGCCAGACCTGCTGGTGGCTCTTGCGCAGGTTCTCGCGGTTGATGGTAAACATCAGGCCCTTATTTCAATTCAGCGGATGATTTGCCCAGCAACCGGCGGGCGATGATCAAAAGCTGAATTTGCTGGGTTCCCTCGAAAATATCAAGGATTTTCGAGTCCCTGGCCCACTTCTCCAACAACTCCATTTCGCTGAAGCCCAGACTGCTGCAGAGCTCCACGCAGCGCAGGGTGATCTGGTTGCCCACGCGTCCAGCTTTGGCTTTGGCGATAGACGCTTCTTTGGAGTTGGGCTGGCCGTTGTCTGCCATCCAGGCGGCTTTCAGGGTCAGCAGCCGGGCGGCCTCCAGTTCGGCTTCAAGCAGCTGAAGCTCTCGGGCCACTGCAGACTGGCTCCAGGTTTGCAGCTGATAACCCAGGTCCACGCCAGCCCGTTTCAGCAGCTCCCGGGTTTTTTCCAGCGCAGCACTGGCCACACCAATAGCCATGCCGGCGACGACCGGACGGGTGTTGTCGAAGGTCTGCATAGCGCCGGCAAAGCCCTTGTCAACGCTGACTTCCGGGTCACCCAGCAGATTCTCCTTCGGTACACGACAGTTCTCAAAGCGGAAGGCGGCGGTGTCAGAGGCACGGATACCCAACTTTTTCTCCAGTCGTTCCAGCGTCATGCCGGGGGTGCCTTTTTCCACCACGAAGGACTTGATAGCCGCTTTACCCAGATTGCGGTCCAGGGTGGCCCAGACCACCACAGCGTCCGCCCGGTCGCCCGCTGTGACGTAGATTTTTTCTCCGTTCAGTACATAGTGGTCGCCGTCCAGAGTGGCTGTGGTGCGAATGGCGCCACTGTCGGAGCCAGCGCCGGGCTCGGTAATGGCCATGGCCGCCCAGGTATTGCCGAAGCGTGCCAGTTGCTCTTCGTTAGCGACTGCGGCGATGGCGGAGTTACCCAGCCCCTGGCGTGGAATGGACAGGGCCAGCCCGACATCACCCCAGCACAGCTCGGTCAGCCCCAATACGGTACGCATGTTGGTGCCATTGCGGTTACCGGAGCCCTCTTCGCCATTGGCGGCGCGTGCCAGCTTGCCAGCGCCTGCACCCTCGTCTGAGCCGTCATTCATGCCATCCATGATGGAGGCGAACATATCCAGTTCTTTGGGATAGCTGTGCTCAGCGCGGTCATACTTGCGCGAGATGGGGCGGAATACCTCATTGGCCACCTGTTTGGCCTGGTGAATGACCGGCTTCAGTTTTTTCGGGATTTCCAGATACATTGTCATTGTCCTCTACAGGGCAGCTGATCAGGCGTGGGTGCCGCCAAACTGGGTGGCAACGGAGCGCAGGTCGCGGTACCAACGCTCAACAGGATGCTCTTTCACAAAACCATGCCCGCCGAGCAACTGCACACCGTTGGTGCCAACCTCCGCAGCCTTCTCGTTGCACAGCAACTTGGCGAGGCAGGCTTCCCGGTGGAAGCTCAACCCGGCTTCGGCACGACTGGCAGCGCGCCAGGTCAGCATTCGCATGGCATCGATTTCGATCGCCATATTGCTAATCATGAACGCCACGGATTGTCGGTGGCTGATGGGTTCGCCAAAGGCTTCCCGGTCATTGCAGTAGGGAATGACATAATCCAGTACCGCTTGTGCACTGCCCAGGGCCAGGCCACAGCGCAGCAAGGCACCGCGGTCGATAAAGCTCTGGTAATCAAAGTCATCACCACCCAGCAAGGCATCAGCACCCACATGGACATTGTCCAGTTGCAGACGGGCCAGCTGTGCAGGCCGCAATCCCATGGTGGGCTCGGCGCCGCAGGAAAGACCCGCCGTACCGCGTTCGACAATAAAGATGCGGGGGCCTTCGCCGCGCAAGTTGGCTGCGATCAGGAACAGGTCCGCTTCTGCTGCAAGCACCACACCGTTTTTGGCGCCGCTCAGGGTATAGCCATGCTCGGTACGGGTGGCTGTTGTTTGCAGTTTGTCCGGGTCAAACAGCGGGTGTGGCTCATCAATGGCGATGGTAGCCACTGGTGGCTGCTCTTCGCAGAAGGCCGGCAGGTAACGGTTCTGCTGCTCGGCCGTGCCCCACTGGGTGATGGCCTGAGCAACACTGAAGGGGGCCAGTAGCGCTGTGGCCAGTCCCATGTCACCCCAGGCCAGTTGCTCGGCAATCAAGACGCTGGTTACCGGCGAAAGATGCTCGGCCACGCCGCCAAAGGCTTCGGGGACGGCATAGAGGGCCAGACCCAGTTCAGCGGCTGCTGCGCGCACATCTTCCGGCATCACGCCTTCTTCATCCGCTTTCGCCGCGGCCGGTCGCAGTGCATCCATGGCGAGGCGTTTGAGGCTGTCAACGATCAGTTGCTGATCTTCATCCAGATTGAGATCGAACAGGTCTTTGGGTGCGCGATTGGGGAGTTTCTGCCTGGGTAGCAGATCCTTCACCCGCTTGAACTCGCGGTTGGCGACGGACAGGGTTTTGAAACCTGATCGAGTGCCATGGTAGGCCGCGCGCTCAACTGTATTCCTCAAGCCGAAGCGATCCAGCCAGGGTGCCCCGGCCAGGCGGTTCATGGCAGACAGAGCGAGACCGATAGGATCTCTGGTCATTGCAGTAGCTCCTGTAATTGTTGCGGTTTCTATGATTGCTTATGACGTGCTTTGATCTTGTGGCTCGGCGGGAGCTTCGCCATTGGCATAAAGCGCATTAACAAAGGGCAATGAGGTCAAGCCATGCTGGCTAAGGCAGCGGGTGACTCGTTAAACTTGGTGGTCTTGCTCACTATTGGCGGGCTCGTCGTACCCGGAGATCGGTTTCTTAATGACCCCTAAGGTAATCCTCAAACGCCACGGATTTTGGCCCCTGTTGCTGCTTTTACTGCCAGGCTTGTTGGCTGCGCAGCAGGTACAGCTGGAATTTGAGGGGCGTTTTCCTGAGCTTAGGGATAACGCCATGGCGTTTATCGGGACGGTTGAGGGCCGCTCAGCGGATAACCTTCGCCGCTATGCCAGAACGGCGGTAAAGCGAACTGAAGAAGCTCTGCGGGCGTTGGGCTACTACCGGCCGGATATTCGCTGGCGGGTGGAAGAGGGCGATCCTGCCTTGTTGGTGTTGATCATTGACCCCGGTGATCCTGTTCGCATTCGCAATCTGGATGTGCGGGTAGAGGGACCCGCAGCCAGTGATCGGGATTTTCTGCCCATTGATACCCGCCGTATTGCCCCGGGCAGTGTGTTGAATCACGGTTATTATGACAGTGCCCGCCAGAGTATCCAGAACCGGGCTCTGCGGCTGGGTTACTTTGATGGCCGCTTCCTGGCCCGACGCCTCACTGTTGACCCGAATGAAGGGGTGGCAGACATCGAACTGGTGTACGAGAGTGGCGAGCGTTACTTCCTTGGGGAGGTGACGTTTGAGGAAGGGCATGGCTTTGAGCTGCAATTGCTGGAACGATTTGTCCGTTTTGAAGCTGGCGTGCCCTATCATGCTGACCACGTAGCCCGCCTCAACAGTGACCTCTCCAACAGCGGCTATTTCTCGCAGGTCATCATTGATGCGCCTCATACCGATGCTGTGGACCGGGTGGTGCCCGTCAGGGTGGAGTTGCGCCAGCGTGATCCGCGCTCGGTGGCTATGGGTATCGGTTTTTCAACGGATGTCGGGCCAAGGCTGCGGACGTCCTGGACTGAACACTGGATTAATGAACGCGGCCACCGTCGTGGCTTGGAAACCGAATTATCAGAGCCACGTCAGAGCCTGAGTGGTTGGTATGAGTTGCCACTTGATCCGCCCATGACGGACGCCCTGCGACTGACCTCTGGCTATCAGCGTGAGCAGATCGAAGACGTGGAGTCCGAGCGTCTTACGCTGGGTCAGCAGTGGCGCCACCAGATGGACAGTGGCTGGATGCGGGTATTGTCCATGCGCTGGGAAGGTGAACGTTTCCGGATCGGTGACCAGCCTTCACAGAAGTCGAGTCTGCTCTTGCCGGGTATCGGTTTCTCAAAGTTGCAGGCTGACTCCCCCATGGATCCCAGTCGCGGTTTCCGGCTCCAGCTGGACGTTGTGGGCGGTCACCGGGCGGCGCTGTCGGAGGCAGATATCCTGCAGGTGGTGGGGGTTGCCCGTGGACTCTACACCCTGGCAGACCGGCACCGTTTTCTGGCCCGGGCCCAGGTGGGTGGCATTGCCACCAACCGTTTCAGCAAAGTGCCTCCATCTCTCCGATTCTTTGCCGGTGGTGACCAGAGTGTCAGGGGGTACGGTTACGAGACCCTCTCTCCCCGTGAGGATGGCGCATCGGTGGGGGGGCGCTTCCTTTTGGCCAGTAGCGCAGAGTACCAGTATTCCTTTAGTCGGAGCTGGCGACTGGCGGCATTTGTTGATCATGGCAATGCTGTTAATGACCCCCTTGATCCCCTGGCGACAGGCGTAGGCGGCGGCATTCGTTGGGTAAGCCCGGTGGGCCCGTTGCGTCTGGATATCGCCAAGGGCCTGGATGACCAGTTCGGTGGTGGCTGGCGGCTGCACTTTTCCATGGGGCCGGAGCTATGATGCGCTGGCTGCTCTATCCGTTGCTCTTGGTGGCCTGGTTGCTGGTGCTGGTGCTGGTGGCAGGCTATACCCTGCTGCGCTCCGACAAAGGCACCGCCTGGGTACTAGAGCAGGTGCCAGGCCTGACTGTGGAGCAGGGCTCCGGCAGCTTGCTGGGGCAGTGGCAGGCAGATCAGGTGCGCTGGCAGGGTTACGGGGTCTGGCTGGATATGGCGCAATTGCAATTGGATTGGTCACCGACCTGCCTGTTGAGACTGAGCTTTTGCCTTGAACAGTTGCACGTTGCCCGCACAGACCTGCGCCTTGAGCCGCAGGAAACGCCAGCGCCCGCAGAACCCACAGCGATCAGCCTGCCCTCTATCCGGCTACCCGTTACCCTGATTATCAGAGACGTGAATCTGGGCCCCTTTACACTGGATGGCACGCCCGTCTGGGATGAATTGCAGCTGGCGACAACGGCCCGTGAGAGCCAGATTACAGTTGAGCGGCTTCACTACCTGCTGGATGAACTGCAGGTGACTGCCCATGGTCACGTTGAGATGCGTCGAGACTGGCCATTGGTGCTGGATGTTGATGTCAGTTTACCACCGCCGGAAGGTGATCGCTGGCTACTTGGGCTTGCGCTGCGGGGCAGTGTCAGAGACTTGCGCCTGCGGGGTGACAGTGAAGGCTATCTGGACGCACACCTGCACGGTACCCTGCAGCCGCTGGTGCCGGCGCTGCCGCTGAGCTTGCGTCTGACGTCTGATGGCTTCAGACCCTCCAGTGAATTACCCGAGCCGGTTCATTTTCTTGATCTTGACGTCAGCCTTGTGGGCTCCCTGGAGCAGGGGCTGACCCTGCAAGGGGGCGCTGATTTGCCAACTGCGCAGGGCCGCATGCCTCTCACTTTGAGCGGCTTGCTGACCACCGCAGGTTTGCAGGGAGTGGACCTTACGCTGCGGGCACCCTATCACGACCCTGACGCGCGCTTTCACTTTGCCGGCGCGGTGGATTGGCAGGAGGGCCTGGCTGCGGATGCCGAAATCCAGATGGTGAGTTTCCCCTGGTACCACCTGGTGCCCGAGCTTCCGGAGCTGCCCGTAACCATTGAGACCCTTGACCTGGACGGTGAGTATCGTAACGGCGATTACCGGGCGCAGCTATTTGTGGCGCTGGCGGGGCCGCTGGGCGAGAGTCGCCTGGACACGGCCCTGGCAGGTGATCTGCAGGGCGTATCTCTCAGCAGTTTGCGATTGGAGACCGGTGCCGGAGGATTGACGGGTGACGCTGAGCTGGCCTTTGGCGATGACCTGCAGTGGGACGCGCGCCTGCAACTGGCGGCGCTGAATGCCGGTTTCTGGTTGGCAGGGCTGGACTCAAGTTTGAGCGGAGCCTTCTCCACCCGTGGTCGCCTGCCACAAGGGGGCGAGCCTGAACTGGTGGCAGACTGGCACCTGCGTGGCCTGTGGCGGGAGCTGCCACTGGAGACCCAGGGGCGGCTGGACGGTGCCGATGGCCAGTGGTTGATCGAGCCACTGCTGGTGCGGCTTGGGGATAACCGGATCCAGGGGCACGGCAAACTGGCTGGCGGCGTGGAGGCGGCACTGGCTTTTGATGTCCCCGCCCCTGAACAGCTGCTGCCTGAACTGACCGGACGCCTGTCTGGCAGCTTGGTGCTGAGCGGCTCGCTGGATGCGCCTGTGGGCACACTGGAACTGGATGGTGACGAACTCGCATGGCAGGAACTCGCCAGTGTGCACGTGCTGCGCCTGCGTGCCAACCTGCGGGAAGCTCTGAATCTGAGTAGCAGCCTGACCCTTAGTGGCGCCTCCGTGGCCGAACAGGCCCTGGGCCAGATGGCGGTAACCCTCGATGGCAACCTGGCGTCTCATCAAGTGTTTCTCGCCCTCAGCAATGATCAGGTTAACCTTGACCTGGGGTTGCGTGGTGGCTGGGAGGATGGGTGGCTGGGTGAGTTATTCCAGGGAGAAGTGGTTGCAGAGGGGCAGCAATGGCTGCTGGATCGCGCGGCCACACTGGAATTCCGCCCGGAGCCGCAGCACCTGACACTATCGGCTCATTGCTGGCGCTGGCAGGATAGCAGCCTGTGTGCCGCGGACCAGCAGTTCCTGCCGGAACCCCGTATACGCTATTCCCTGAAGCAGTTTCCGGTTGCGGTTTTCGCCGCTTTCATGCCTGAAGAGGTGGCCTGGGATGCAATGATTGACGGTGAGCTGGCACTGGATATCACCGAGCAAGGCCCGGTGGGTCAGATTCTGCTGGGTACCAGCGTGGGCGAGTTAAGGATGGTGGCACTGGAGGAGTGGCAGACCTTCAGCTATGAAGGGCTGTCGCTGGCCTTGCAGCTTGCGCCTTCCGAAGCACGGTTGGGGTTGCGGTTTGTTAGTGAAATGCTGGGTGACCTGCAGCTGGACCTGGCCATAGACCCCAATGACGAGCAATTACCCATTGCCGGTGCCTTTTTGCTGGACGGCCTGGACCTGGCCGTGGTTGGGCGCTTTGTCGATCTGCGGGAGATTGAAGGCGAGCTGTTGGGGCAGGGTCGGTTACAGGGGCCGTTGATGCGTCCCGAAGTGTTGGGGGAAATCAGCCTGAGGGATGCCAAGATTCTCGATCCTACCATTCCTGTGCCGCTCTCGGATCTGCAGCTGACCTTATCTCTGCTGGGTTACAGGGCGGAGCTTGAGGGTGATTGGGTCAGCAACACCCATGGTCGCGGTCGTTTGCAGGGTGAGCTGTCCTGGCAGGATGGGATCGATATCGCCCTGAATGTATCAGGTGAGCGTTTACCGGTCGCCTATGAGCCGTTCGCCCAGCTTGAGGTCAGGCCCAATGTGACGATCCGGTTCCGCGAGGGTGTCCTCGATATCAGCGGCCGGGCAGAAGTGCCGCGAGGCAGTATCGAGGTACGCCAGCTCCCGGAACAAGCTGTTTCTGTGTCTGATGATGAGGTCATTGTGGGGGCTGAGGTTGGTGACCCGGTGGTCACTGCGCTCAATATGGACCTGACGGTGGTTGTCGGCGATGAGCGGGTGACCTTCCGTGGATTTGGTGTCAGTGGTGATCTCGAAGGTACCTTGCGTCTGGGTAATGAAATGGATGCCCGTGGCGCACTGCAACTGGTGAATGGCAGTTACCGGGCCTATGGCCAGGAGTTGGAGTTGCGCCGGGCACGGCTGGTTTTTGTCGGGCCGGTAGCTGAACCCTACCTGGATATTGAGGCCATAAGGCGAGTGGACACGGTGACCGCCGGTATCCGGATCACCGGGCCTGCCTCGGCACCCGAAACGGCCATCTTCTCCGAGCCTGTGATGCCGGACTCCGACGCTCTGGCCTATCTGATTCTGGGCCGCCCCCTGCGTACCGCTGGTGAACAGGGGCAAATGGGTGAGGCTGCCCTGGCACTGGGGCTGGCGCAGGCCAGCACCGTCACCCGAGAGCTGGGTGAAGAAGTGGGTATCCGGGATCTGCGCCTGGAAGCAGAAGGTAGTGGTGAGGACACGGCTGTCGTGGCCAGCGGTTACATAACCCGTGATCTGAGCCTGCGTTATGGGGTGGGTGTGTTCCAGCCAGTGACCACCATTGCTCTGCGTTACGACTTGGGGCGCTACTTCTATCTGGAGGCCGCCAGCGGCCTGGCCGCGTCCCTGGATCTTTTCTACACCCGGGATTTCTGAGTCCGCTCATTCCGAAAGGTCTGGGCAGCGGCAACCAGTTGGCGGAACAGCCGCCGGTGCAGGGGATGATATAGCAGATATTCGGGGTGCCATTGCACCCCCAGCAACCAGTGTTGTCCCCTATGCTCAATACCCTGCACAAAACCGTCGTTATCCAGTGCTACAGCTTGCAGCTGTCGCCCCAGCCGCTTGATGGCCTGGCTGTGGATGCGGTTGGCCCCCAGATTATGCGCTCCCAGCGCCGTCGCCAGCCGGCTTCCCCGTACCACCCTGACGGTTTGCATCGGCAGCAGCAGGGGGCGGTGACGAGTATGCACCCGCAGGGGTGTCACGTCCTGGCACAAGGTGCCTGCGCGGTAAATATTGATGAACTGGGCGCCCCGGCAGATGCCCAATACTGGCAGGCTGGTTCGATGGGCCAGTTCCATCAGCTCCCAGTCTGTCTCATCCCGCTGTTGATCGTAACGGGCAATAACTTCGGGCTGTTGCCCGTAGCGGTCAGGGTGAATATGGGTGCCGCCGGACAACACCAGGCCGTCCAGCTGCCAGGGTTCAACGGTACTGCCGGGCCGGATGTAACGGGTGTCAGCACCGCACAGGTGCAGCCCCAGCTGAATCAGCCGATGGGTTATGCTGCGCCTGGCGGGCCCGCTGATACCTATGACGACCCGTGGATGCCCGTCAACAGGGGGGAATGATGCTGTTTCAGCCATTGGTCACAACGGTCCTTCCAGCTACTGGTCAGGTTACGAAGGCTGAGGCTGCGACTCTCTTTGAACAGAGCCGTCAGCTCGTCAAGTAATGCGGGATGCTCTACCAGCCGCTCAACTACTATCCAGTCATTCCAGACAGTGGAGAAGTGCCACTGGGGATTGTCAATGTCGCAGTCCGGTAGCCGGTAGTGCAGGGTGGGGCGTGCCTTGATACGGGGGTCATCCACATAGCGGGCGACCAGTGTTTCATCCAGGTGGGCGAACAGCGGCAGCAGGTCCAGCGCCCGGTTGCGAGTCGGGTTATGGTGCAGGTAGTCCGTCATCAGCTGGCGCAGAGCCGGTGTGTAGTCCGGTGCCAGCAGGATATCGAGATAGTCACTGTCCCAGGGTTCAATGTACAACGTAAATTTGCGGCTGACATCCAGTTGGTGGCGGCTTTTGAGCCAGTCATAGAGGCAGGCAAAGGCGCGGAAGTAACGAACCAGGGTGGCTGGCTGAAGGTCTGGCAGCTCAGGATTCAACTGCAGGCCGAAGGCATAATGCAGCGCATTGCGGCTGCCCAGTGCGCCCGCCTCACGCAGGTGGTCACATAGCACTTCCATGGTTTCCAGTTCGCTCATGGGAATGGGCGGGCTGACAATTTCCAGTGGCACAATCCGCTCAGCAGCAAAATCGATTAAATCCCGGGCGTGGCTGCCCAGCTCGCGCAAGGTGTCCGGCAGCCGCTCGTCATCCAGGTCCAGCTCCTTAATGGGATCAGAGTCCAGCTCAACCGTAAACGCCCCGAGCTGGGTGTCAATCCTGTGTACATAGCGGGATACCTCTTCGGCCTTACCCTCCAGCAACTGCGCGCAGCGCTCAACCAGCGCCTCGAAGGATAACCCGGACAGTTCAACTTCAACGCCAACCCGGCGCTCGGCCCCTTCTTCAGTGGTGCGTTGGGCGGGTAACAGGCAACGTTCGGATTCAGGCATAAGGTTCTCCTTTTCCTCATTCTGCAGTCTGCTGCGGGTCATGTGCAACCTGAGGGTGACCTGGCCGAATATTTATCGCAGAGGGCTTTACACTGGATAAGATACTGTATACAGTTTGCGTACTGTATATAAAAACAGGCAGGTCATTATGAAACTCACCGCCAGACAGAGTCAGGTACTGGACATCATCAAGCGCTACCTTGATGAAACCGGCTATCCACCAACCCGCGCTGAAATTGCCGCCGAGCTTGGCTTTAAGTCAGCCAATGCCGCGGAAGAGCACTTGCGGGCTCTGGCCCGAAAAGGGGCCATTGAAATGGTGCCTGGGGCCAGTCGTGGTATTCGCTTGCCCGATGCTGAGCCGGATCTTGGTTTGCCTATTATCGGTCAGGTTGCAGCGGGTAACCCCATACTCGCCGAGGCGCATATAGAAGATCACTGCGCCCTTACACCGGACTTTTTCTACCCGGCAGCGGATTACCTGCTGAGGGTGCGAGGCATGAGCATGAAGGATATCGGTATTCTGGATGGCGATTTGCTGGCGGTACACAGCACGCAGACCGTGCATAACGGTCAGATTGTTGTGGCTCGTATTGGCGAAGAGGTGACGGTCAAGCGCTTCCGCAAGGAAGGCAACCGGGTATGGCTGTTACCGGAAAATGGTGACTTTGAGCCTATAGAAGTAGACCTGCGTGAGCAGGAACTGTTTATTGAAGGGCTTGGTGTAGGCGTTATACGTCGTTCAGATATGCACTAGGGAGTTAAGGCGGGCGTTGCCTGCACCGTCAGGACGACATTCAGTTTATAAGTTACTTTCTCGGCAACTCAACGGGAGTTGCCAACAGGGCCTTAGTGAGGGTGCCATGATGGAGCAGCTCAGCTTTAACCAGGATTTCAACCCGGTAGAGCCGGTGGGCAATGTGACGGAGATTATTCTGCCTGCCGGGCAGGTTGAGAATTTTCAACTGCTGCTACCCATGCTTACCCAGCTTAATCAGGACCGACGCTGGCTGGCCTGGATTGATCCGCCAGCCGCCCTGGTGACTAAATGGCAGGGCATGCATGGTATCAAGGCTGGCGAGATTCTGGTGTTACGCTCGTCGGAGCAGCACTCTGCGCTGGAACTGGCTGAGCGCGCCCTGGCGGCTGGCACCTGTCATGCGGTTGTGATCTGGAGTGAGAAGCTTAAAGCGGCCAGTCTGGCCCAGTTGCAGCAGGCATCCGCGCGTGGGCAGAGCCACGGGGTTGTATTACGGCAGCGCTAGGCGGATTGATGTGCGCCACAGGGGTGGCGCCGCACACATGACGCCAGCTGTGCCTCGCTTCAATGCAGGGTGTGAGCGCCGGTAGCCGTTGACAGCTCGAAATCCTCGTCGTCGTCAAAACTCACGTCGTGGGCCAAATTGCTTACCGCTTCTATGCCGGCAGCGATCATGGCTTTTGCAACGCTGACGTCGCGGTCATCCATCAAGTCCCGTGCCTCATCAGAAAAAGAGATGCGTACCAGTGGCTTGTCACTGTCATCGACCCGGCAGAGAGCGTAATCACCATTGGGCAGTTCGACAATTTCGTACAGCGTTGTGGGCATTAAAATAACCTTTGTTCTGTGACTGACTGATGCCTGGGCATCGTCGTGTTGTACTGGCAGCCGGCGCTATCCATTACCACTCGGCGTGGCGTGCCTCCAGCGTTTTCACGTAGCTTTTCATGGCACTGATTATCGCCAGTAAGGCCGATTTGGTGCGATCCGGGCCGGTTTGAACACTGATGGCAATAATGTTCTCGTCCGAAACCTGCTTTTTTTTCTGTGGCGGGCGCTGCTGATGTTGGATCAGTGCGTCCAGTTGCAGCCACCAGCCATCCAACGCCTGACTCAGTTCCGTCAATTCGTGATATTCGGGTACGGCTGGCTCCAGCCACGCCAGCAGTTCCGGCAGGTTTTCCGGTTGCACCTGGCGATGTTGATAAAGCTGTGCAACCAGGCTCAGTAAGGTCTGGCGTGCACGGGCAATCAATTCAATGGAGCCCTGTAATTGGGCTTCCTGCAGGGGCTGGGCCGTGTGTTCACAACGGTCAATCAGCTGCTCGGCAAGAAATAGCTTCTGGGACACCAATGAGAACCACTCGGGGGCCATATACCGCTGCCTTCACCACATCAAGGTGGCTATTATACCAAACTCGTGATCAGATTTCTGCCCCTCCTGAAGTCTCCCCAGAGCCGCAGCGTGGCCAGCAGTACACGGGTCTGGGGTTTTATCTAACGTGTCCCGAGTAACCGCCAGGAAGCTTTCGTTTAATAAAACTACAATTTTTAGCTTGTCTTTTAAGGCCTATTGCGGAACATATGCACCCACAACAGCAATACCCGACACCCATACCGGGACTTAGAGGCGGACGTGGAGCCATTACCTTTGGCAGGTAGCGTGGATTCAGTTGCAATCAGCTTGCGAGCGTATTGGCAGAATCTTGGCTAGTCTTGTTCAGGTTACCCTTAGCTCCAGCGCCGTCACTGGCAGGTGGTTTATTGAAGGAGTGCACTGATGCGTAAGCAATTGCTCGGACTTATCTTGGCAGCACCGCTGGTAGTCGGTTTACCGGCCAGCGTGGTGGCGAGTGAGTCGGATGTCGCCCGCCTGGATAGCGAGCTGACCCCTACCGGTGCCATTCGCGCCGGTAATGCAGAAGGAACCATTCCGCCCTGGACCGGTGGTCTGGCCACTCCGCCTGCAGGCTGGCAACCTGGTCAGCACGAAATAGATCCTTTTCCTGAAGATCGCCCCCTGTTCTCCATCACGCCGGAGAATATGGAACAGTACGCTGACAAACTGACGGAAGGGCACAAGGCGCTGCTCCGTCAGTACGGTGATACCTTTTTCATGCCCGTGTTCCAGAGCCGGCGCACGGCAGCCTATCCTGAGCGCGTATACGACGCTTTACGCTATAACGCCGCCAATGCGCAGCTGCTTGAAAACGGAAATGGCGTGACGGACACCATTGCCACCAGCCCCTTCCCGATTCCCAAGAATGGCCTGGAAGCTATCTGGAACCATATTCTGCGGTTCCGGGGTGAAGAGGTTTCTTTCCGCTCGGCCTTTGCGACACCCACGCGGGATGGCTCGTTCAACCCCGTGGTTACCGAGTATGATTACTACATGGCATACAGCGAACAGGGTGTCTCGCTGGAAGATATTGATAACAAGATCTTCTATCTGAGAACCCGCATTCTGGCGCCAGCAACCCTCGCCGGTACTATTAATCTGGTACACGAAACCCTTGACCAGATTCGTTCTCCCCGTCTGGCATGGCGTTATGAAGCGGGGGAGCGCCGTCTGCGTCGTTCACCAAACCTGGCCTATGACACTGATCTGCCGAACAGTTCGGGTTTCCGTACGGTTGACCAGAAGGACATGTATAACGGCGCACCCAATCAGTATGAATGGGAGCTGAAAGGCCGCCGCGAGATCTATGTGCCCTATAATGCCTACCGCTTGCATGGCAATATCCCCAACAATGAGATTGTGCGTGCCCGCCATATTAACCAGGAGCGGACCCGCTATGAGCTGCACCGGGTTTGGGTGGTTGAGGCGACGTTGAGAACGGGCATTCGCCATATCTACAGTCGCCGGGTCTTCTATATTGATGAGGATAGCTGGCAGATTCTGGCGTCTGAGGAATATGATCAGAATGGCGAACTGTGGCGGGTTTCTGAAGCTCACAATATTTCGTTCTACAGCGTGCCGGTGTTCTGGACGACCCTTGAAACCACCTATGATTTGCGCGCCGAGCGCTATTATGTGGACGGCTTGATGGAAGGGCAGGCGCCCTTCGACTTCGAGCCCAATTTCCGTCGCAATGAATTTACCGCAGCGGCTGCCCGTCGCGCAGCGGGCCGGTAAGGGCTTCAGAGGGGGTAGGGAACTATGGCTGAGGTGCTTGCACAACTGGATGCGCTATTGGCTGAACTTCAGTCAGCGCTGACAGATCAGGCCTGGGATGCCCTCGCGGCTGGTAACGACCGCGTGCGCCCCCTGCTGGAAGGCATGCTGGCTGAGTTTGAGGCGGGTCGGCTAAGCGAGGCCGCAGTGCGCGACCGGCTAGAGGCTTTTCAGGCGTTTTGCGATCAGGCTCAGGGCCAGGCAGAAACCGCACGGGACAGCGCCCGTCAGGCCCTTGAAGGTATGCAGAAGAATCGCAAAGCCGCCCGCTCTTATCAGGATGTTTCAGATCGTCGATCACGCTAGTCTGGCGAGTGTGGTTATCCTCTGAGTGGCTGGCCGAGGTTGTCGGAGTCGGTTCAGCCACACAACCTTCTCTTCTTTTGTGTCATAAAATTGACTCTGCGCCCGTGAGCGTCTTAAATAGCGCACAGAGATACCAAGCCGTATGGTTTCCCCGCAGAAGCGCCTGAGAGACGTCTTTTCATGTCAAAGAACAACAAAATCCTGGTGGTGAGCCAGGACCCGGATCGCCGACGGGATCTGGAAACCATCCTCGGATTTATCGGTGAGGAGCATATACTGTGTGGCGAAGCTGCCGAGGCTTTGCTGAACGACGCTGTCCCTGAGTCACTGACTGATGTGGCGGTGGTTATTCTGAATGGCGAGGATGCTGATCCCGGTGCTGCTCTTGCCCGGTTGGCCAAAGCGGATGCCGGCATCCCTGTATTGGCGGTGGGTGACCCGGACCTTTCCGGATTGCCCGAGGCCGCCCGCAGCAGCGTGATTGCCCGGCTGGATTGGCCCATGAACTACACCAAGTTTGTGGACTCGCTGTACCGGGCTCAGGTCTACCGCGACCAGTATGCCTACAGTCGCGGCCGCGGCCAGCAGCGGGGTGTGCAACTGTTCCGTAGCCTGGTAGGCACGAGTCGCAGTGTGCAGCAGGTGCGGCAGTTGATGGAGCAGGTGGCGGACAAAGATGTCAGCGTGCTTATTACCGGCGAGTCCGGCACCGGCAAGGAGGTGGTCGCCCGTAACCTGCATTATCACTCCAACCGCCGTGACAAGCCTTTCGTGCCGGTGAACTGTGGCGCGATCCCCGCTGAGTTGCTGGAAAGTGAGTTGTTTGGCCACGAAAAAGGGGCCTTTACCGGCGCGATTACCGCGCGTACCGGCCGCTTCGAGATGGCGGAAGGCGGCACCCTGTTTCTGGACGAAATCGGTGATATGCCCCTCAATATGCAGGTCAAGCTCCTGAGGGTGCTGCAGGAACGCACCTATGAGCGGGTCGGTGGCAGCAAAACCCTGACCGCGGATGTACGGGTGATTGCGGCAACCCACAAGAATCTGGAAGCGATGATTGAGTCCAATGAGTTCCGCGAGGATCTCTACTACCGCCTCAATGTATTCCCGATAGAAATGCCGGCCTTGCGGGAGCGGGTTGAAGATATTCCGCTGCTGATCAACGAACTGATTGCCCGGATGGAAAAAGAGAAGCGGGGCTCTATCCGGCTGAACTCCGCTACCATCATGAGTCTCTGTCGCCACGACTGGCCCGGAAACGTACGGGAGCTGGCGAATCTGATTGAGCGTTTGGCCATCATGTTTCCTTACGGCGTTATCGGCGTGCAGGAACTGCCGAAAAAATTCCGCTACGTGGATGACATTGATGAAAACCGGCCGATGGATGACAACCCCGGTATGCCGTCCGGGATACCAGGGCTGATTGGTCTGGATGCGCCTGCTCTGCTGCCCGTCAACGGTATCGATCTGAAGGATTATCTGGGTAATCTTGAGAAGCAGCTTATTCAGCAGGCGCTGGATGAAGCCGGCGGTGTTGTCGCCCGAGCGGCAGAGAAGCTGCGAATTCGCAGGACCACTCTGGTGGAGAAAGTTCGCAAGTATGGCCTGCGAGACGATCAGGCAGAAGATATGGAAGGGTGACGGAAATCTGTCACCCTGATGGCTTTGGTTATTTAGTTGTTTGAAAAATATAGTTAATTTGTTTTTGGCACGGTAATCGCTTAATCCCCTCTGAAGCACCAGGCAGTCCGTTTTTTGTCGCGGGCAGATGAAGAGTTTCAGGGGGTATGCATGAATCAGTTACATTTCTCAGCCGAGATGGATAAGGCGTTTTCTGCCCGTAATGCGGCGGCAGACGCCAATGAGAAGGTGACTGCCTTGTTCCCGCGTCCGGGCACAGCGTCCGGCGCAGAGGAAGTGGACAGCGCACTTGAGCTGTTCAACCAGATGTCCCGCCAGATCACCGATTCCTACCGTACCCTTGAGTCCCGCGTAAATCAGCTCTCCGGGCGCTTGTCCGCCGAGTCGGAGCGCCGCCAGCGTGAGCTGGAAGAAAAGGAACGCCTGGCGGATCGACTATCCACTTTGCTTTCAGTACTACCTGCAGGGGTCGTTCTGCTCGATAGCCAGGGTGTGGTGACGCAGGCGAATCCGGCAGCCATCAACCTGCTTGGCGAGCCCCTTGAAGGCCAGCGCTGGCTCGACATTATTACCCGCTCATTTGCACCCCGGCGTGATGACGGGCACGAAGTATCCCTGCGGGACGGGCGCCGCGTCAGCATTGAAATCCGCTCCATGGAAAACGAGCCCGGGCAACTTATTCTGCTCACGGATCTTACCGAAACCCGTCAGTTGCAGTCCCAACTGGCTCATGCTCAGCGCCTGACGTCCATGGGGCGCATGGTCGCTTCATTGGCACACCAGATACGCACACCACTGTCTGCGGCCATTCTTTATGGTGGTCATCTCTGCGAGCCGGAGCTGGACACCGAGTTGCGTCAGCGCTGTGCCACCAAACTGATGGCGAGACTGACTCATCTAGAGCAACAGGTGCGAGACATGTTGATATTCGCCCGGGGTGAAACCCGACTGGCGGAACGGTTGCCTGTGCAATCGCTGGTGCAGGGTTTGCACAGTGCTATCGAGGCGCTACCTGTGGCGAGTAACTGGGATATCAGCTTGCGAGTCAGTCAGTTGACGGGCGAATTGCTATGTAATCGGGATGCCCTTGTGGGTGCTTGCATGAATCTCGTCAGCAACAGTGTGGATGCTGGTGCCAGCAAAGTGATTGTCAGCCTGGCGGTTGAGGCCGGGCAACTGGTGTTGCAGGTAAAAGACAATGGCCCGGGTTTTGACCAGCGTCAGGCACACCAGTTAATGGAAGCCTTTTACACCACCAAGTCTCATGGGACAGGGTTGGGGCTGGCGGTTGTGCAGGCAGTGGTGAAAGCCCACGGTGGAGAATTTGAACTTACCGCAGCACCCAGTGGCGGCGCAGAGGCCCGCATCGTTCTGCCGATGGCACGGACGGATGCTGGCGCTGATACAAAATAATTGAGACACAGCGGAGGCAATCATGGCCAAGGCAACAATACTGATCGTCGAGGATGATAGTGAGCTGCGGGAAGCGCTGGTAACCACGCTGGAGCTTGCCAAGTTTCGCGTCCGGGAAGCGGAGTCTGCCGAAGCGGCCCTGGCTGCGCTTGCCCAGGCGCCGGTAGACCTGGTGGTCAGCGACGTCAATATGCCGGGCATGTCAGGGCACGGCTTGTTGGCAGAGGTACAGCGCAAATATCCCGGCTTGCCGATGATGTTGATAACCGCCTATGGGCAGATCAGTCACGCGGTTGCTGCCATGCAAGGTGGTGCGGTGGACTATCTGGTCAAGCCCTTTGAACCACAGGTGCTGGTTGAGGCCGTTCACCGGGTCATTGGGGTGGTGAGCCCCGGGCGCAATGATGAGCCGGTGGCTGAAGATCCCCAAAGCCAGCGGGTGTTCCAGTTGGCCCGTAAAGTGGCGGGCAGTGATTCCACGGTGATGATTTCGGGTGAGAGCGGTACTGGTAAAGAGGTGCTGGCCCGCTATATTCATCGTCACTCCCCGCGAGCCAGCCAGCCCTTTGTCGCCATCAACTGTGCCGCGATACCCGAGAACATGCTGGAAGCTATCCTGTTCGGCCACGAAAAGGGCGCTTTCACAGGCGCTGTGGCTTCATCACCGGGTAAGTTCGAGCAGGCAAACGGCGGTACTATTTTGCTGGATGAAATCTCCGAGATGGATATCGGCCTGCAGTCGAAGCTATTGCGGGTATTGCAGGAGCGTGAGGTTGAGCGTGTGGGGGGGCGTAAGACGATCTCTCTCGACGTCAGGGTAATAGCGACTACCAATCGAAGCCTGGCGGATTACGTGCGGGAGGGCAACTTCCGTGAAGACTTGTACTATCGCCTCAGTGTGTTCCCCATGCAATGGATGCCCCTGCGTGAACGCCCGGGCGACATCATGCCCCTGGCCAACCACCTGTTGCGTCAGCATTGCCGGAAAATGAAACTGACGGGTATCAACTTCAGTAGCGATGCGCGGCAAGCGCTGGTGCAGTACAGCTGGCCGGGCAATGTGCGGGAGTTGGACAATGCTATCCAGCGCGCATTGGTGCTGCATCAGGGCAATACCATCATGGCTGACGATCTTTGTCTGGAGGCTGGCATGATGCTGCGGCCCGTTGTTACGGCGCCATCGCCAGCGGTTGCTGCGACACCGGTGCTAAATATGCCCGAGACCATGGAGGTCAGTCCGATGGCAAACTTCGTAGCGGATAGCGGCGGCTCCCTCGGGGATGAGGTGCGGCAACGGGAGTTCCGTATCATTATCGAGACCCTGCGGGTAGAACGTGGCCGCCGTAACCGGGCTGCGGAAAAACTCGGCATTAGCCCTCGAACCTTGCGTTACAAACTAGCCCAGATGCGTGAGCACGGTATTGATCTGGAAGCTGAGCTGGCTTGAGGGTGAACCGGTTTGATACTTGGTAGCGAGGCCGCTGGTGGGGCGGCTTTCTCCGCTGCAATTCACGGCACGTCCTGTACCGACCTTGCACCGCGCCATCCCTGGCGCTGCTCCGAAAGCCGCCCCACCAACGGCACCAGTCCAACGCTCGCGCCTATGACTCACCAAATTTTGTCTTCCGTGTTGTTCCGTGGCAAAAAGAAACAAAACTCCGCTAGCCCCTCCCTATCACGCGCCATAATCTTGGCGCAGCCTCACGCTCCTTTATCATTCATGCTAACAATTAATTGTTTATTAAGGGAAAGTTAAGAGTTGGCAAAAAAAATGCTTAAGCCTCAGCATAGTGTTGGAGGTTGAGTCATGGTTGAACGTGCTGACATAAACAGTGTGCTTTCCGAGATGCGCTCGCTGCGGGCCCAGATGATGCAGAATCAGCGTGTTGAGCAAGGTCAAAACATTACCGGCAAGATCGAACGCCCGGGTGGTGTCCAGGAGCCTCGTGCAACCCCTGGCTTCAATGACATGCTTCGGCAGGCGGTAGGTTCGGTGAACGAAATGCAGCAAACGGCCAACACACTTCGCACGGGCTATGAAATGGGTGACCCTACCGTGGATATAACCCGGGTTATGGTTGCCTCGCAAAAGGCCAGTGTGTCCTTTGATGCTCTGGTGCAGGTGCGTAACCGGGTTGTCAAAGCCTATGAAGACATCATGAACATGCCGGTGTAACGGGAGATCATCATGGCCAGCCTACCAGCTGAAACCGCAAAGGTCCCCGCAACCACGGTGGACGAGAAAGAAGCAAAGGGCGTAACGCCGAACCTGTTGTTCGGCTTCGAGCGCTTGAGTCTGATCCGGCAGATTGCCCTGATGGTGGGGCTGGCAGCCAGTGTTGCCCTTGGCATATCGGTTGTACTCTGGGCTCAGGAGCCTGCCTACCAGCCGATTCTGGGGGATTTGTCCAGCTACAACCCTCAGGATGTCACCGAAGTTCTGGATCAGGCCAACATCAAATACCGCATGGACCCTCGCAGTGGCGCTTTGCTGGTAGCGGCAGGCGATGTCTACAACGCTCGCCTGCGTCTGGCATCTGCTGGCGTTACCGACAGCCGTATGATTGGCTTCGAGCTGCTTGATCAGGATCGCGGTCTGGGTACCTCCCAGTTTATGGAAACCATCAGCTACCGCCGTGGTCTTGAAGGTGAACTGGCACGTACCATCACCAGCATGCGCAACGTGCGGTCCGCGCGAGTGCACCTGGCTATTCCCCAGCGTTCGGTTTTTATCCGCGATGCCCGTTCGCCGACCGCCTCGGTATTTCTTGATGTGCTTGCGGGGCGCCGGTTGTCGGAAGAGCAGATTGCGGCCATCGTCAATCTGGTGGCTGGCAGTATCCCTGAACTTCAGAAAGAACATGTCACCGTGGTGGATCAGGCAGGTAACCTGCTGACGGGCCGTGAAGATACCAGTCATCGCCGGCAGATGCAGGATCAGTACGAATACACCGCACGTATGGAAGAGCGCATGACCCGCCGGGTTGCCGCCATCGTGGAACCGCTGGTAGGCGGTGGGCGTTTCCGGGCAGAGGTATCGGCAGACCTTGACTTCTCCTCGGTCGAGCAGGCTGAAGAACTGTTCAATCCGGATCAGCGCGCGGTGCGCAGTGAGCGGGAGCTGAACGAGCAGCGCCGGGCTGGCACCACCGGTGGCATCCCAGGTGCACTGACCAATCAGCCTCCAGGACAAGCTACCGCGCCTGAAGTTGCGGGCCAGGGCGACGCCAATGGCGCGGGTCCGGCCATGGATGTGCGCAGCGAATCCACCCGTAATTTCGAAATGGATCGCACCATCAGTTTTATCCGGCAGCAACAGGGGCGTGTTCAGCGCCTGACAGTGGCTGTGGCTCTGGATGACAAGCGTGTTGTCAATCCTGAGACCGGTGCTGTCAGATTTGAGCCCTGGACGGAAGCAGAGTTACAGCGGGTTACCCTGTTGATCCGGGATGCGGTTGGCTTTTCCGCTGCCCGGGGTGACAGTGTCACGGTCATGAACACGGCTTTTGCGCCGGTGGAGGCTTTTGACTTTACGGAGCCCGGTTTCTGGCAGCAGCCCTGGTTCTGGGACCTGATGAAGCAGGTGCTGGCGGGTATTGTGATTCTGATTCTGGTGTTTGCCCTGGTGCGTCCGGCGCTGAAAAACATTTCTGGTGCCAATCGGCAGGACGGTGATGAGCTGCTCGCCGGAGCCGGTGATGGTGGCGCGGTGGCATTGCCCGGGCCGGATGGCTTTGCTGATCTGGGGGCTGCACTTGGTGGCGACGAACTGCTTTTGCCCGGTGGCTCCGACAGCTATGATAGACAATTGAATGCCCTGCGCGGACTGATCGCTGAAGATCCCGCCAGGGTTGCCAACCTGGTGCGTCAGTGGGTGAACGCGGATGAGTGACGAACAACCAGCAGCCAAACCGCCTGAGGCCAAAAACAAGGTCCAGCGCAAGATTCCCAGAGTGGAGCAGGCCGCTATCCTGCTGATGTCCCTGGGTGAGTCGGATGCCGCGCAGATTCTCAAACATATGGGCCCGAAAGAGGTTCAGCGTGTTGGCGTAGCCATGGCACAGATGCGGGATGTCAGCAAAGATGATGTGACCTATGTCATGGGCGAGTTTGTTGAAGCGGTAGGCGGACAAACCGGTTTGGGCATTGGCAACGACGAGTATATTCGTGCCATGCTGACTCAGGCACTTGGCGATGAGAAAGCCGCCAGCCTGATCGACCGAATTCTGGTGGGTGGCAACACGACAGGCCTTGACACTCTTAAGTGGATGGAACCTCGCGCAGTGGCTGATATGATTCGTTATGAGCACCCGCAGATTCAAGCCATCGTTGTGTCCTATCTGGACCCGGATCAGTCCGCCGAAATTTTGGCAACCCTCGATGAAAAAGTCCGGCTGGATGTGATGATGCGTATCGCCTCACTGGAAACCATTCAGCCTCAGGCTCTGCAGGAATTGAACGATATTCTCGAACGTCAGTTTTCCGGCGGTGCGACTGGTCAGGCCAGTCGCATCGGCGGCGTCAAGCGCGCTGCGGACATTATGAACTTCATGGACCGCAGCATCGAGGGCCGCCTGATGGACTCCATCAAGGATATGGACCCGGATCTGGCCAGCACCATCGAAGACCTGATGTTTGTCTTTGACAACCTCAAAGATGTGGACGACCGGGGTATCCAGGCGTTGCTGCGCGAGGTTTCTTCCGACGTTCTGGTGGTCGCACTGAAAGGTTCCGATGAGGCCGTCAAGGAAAAAATCTTCAAGAACATGTCCAAGCGCGCTGCTGAATTGCTGCAGGACGACCTTGAGGCCAAAGGCCCGGTCAAAGTCAGTGAAGTTGAGGCGGCCCAGAAAGACATTATTACCATTGCGCGCCGTATGGCGGAAGCCGGTGAAATCAGCCTCGGCGGCGCTGGCGAAGAAATGATGTAATGGCGGATGATCGCAAAACCAAGCCCACCGGGCAGGACAAACCGTTAACTGCCTGGGAGCGCTGGGAACTGCCTCTGTTGGATGGGCAGGGAAATGAGATTCCTCAGATGCCGGAGGAAGCGGAAGTCAAGCCCCTTACGGCCGCCGAGCTTGAGGCGATTCGTGACGCCGCCGTACAGGAAGGCCGCGAAGAAGGCTACCAGGCAGGCTTCGCGCAAGGGCAGGAAGAGGGGCAGAAACAGGGCTATGAGGTAGGCTATCAGGCCGGCGAAGAACAAGGCCGCCGTCAGGGAGAGCAACTCGCCGCTGAGCAAACCCGCAGTCAGGTGGATGCATCCCTGGAGCGGCTGGAAGCCCTGATGGCTGAACTGGTTGACCCCATCCATCGCCATGACGATGAACTGGAAACTGCACTGGTGAATCTCACCACAACCCTGGCTCGCGCTGTGGTGTATCGGGAGCTGCGCATGGATTCCTCCCAGATTCAGGGGGTGGTTCGCCAGGCCCTGGCATTGCTGCCGGCAACTCAGGACAATGTCCGTATTCATGTGAACCCCGCCGATGTGCCTATGGTGCAGGATGTTGCCAGCCGGCTTGAGGCGGAAACTGTGGTGCTTGAAGACCCCGATATTCTGGCGGGTGGCTGCAAGGTGGAGACCCGCCATAGCCTGGTTGATTTCACCGTGGAAAAACGGTTTCAGAAAGCCGTGCAGAGTATGCTCGACAAACAGCTCACCAGTGATGAGCCCGGTGATGCCGTGGAACTGGACGCCATGATGGGTGATCTGACGGATTTCCATCGTGATGTACTGGAGTCTGACGCCAGCAACACCGACCCGGGTGATGATGATCATGAAAAGCACCCTGAGTGAGCGTCTGCAACGCCTGAGCGGCTATATCCCCCCCCAGATTGAACCTGAGCTGTCTGGCCGCCTGACCCGCATGGTGGGGCTGACCCTGGAGTGCATCGGTTGTCCCATGGTGGTGGGAGACCGCTGTGTCATTCACGGCCACCACGGTTCCACCGTGGAGGCGGAAGTGGTGGGCTTTGAGGACGATCGCGTCTACCTGATGCCCCTGACCGTTATTGAAGGCTTGCGACCCGGCGCCCGCGTGGTGCCTCTGTCTGCAGCCAGCCGGGTACCTGTCGGTCCGCAACTGCTAGGGCGGGTTATCAATGGCTCCGGACAACCGCTGGACGGCCGCGGCCCGCTGTTTGCCGAGGCGCAGGCCTCCCTCGCCGGCGAGATCATCAACCCCCTGCACCGGGCCCCGGTGCGGCAGTCCCTGGACGTGGGTATTCGTGCCATTAACGCTCTGCTGACGGTTGGGCAGGGGCAGCGGCTGGGGTTGTTTGCAGGTAGTGGCGTGGGTAAGAGTATGCTGCTTGGCATGATGACCCGCTTCACCAACGCAGATGTTACGGTTGTGGGGCTGATCGGCGAGCGGGGGCGTGAGGTCAAAGAGTTCATTGAAGACATACTGGGTGAGGAAGGTCTGGCCCGCTCCGTGGTGGTTGCGGCCCCGGCGGATGACTCCCCCCTGATGCGGCTGCGGGCTGCCATGCTGACCACCCGGATCGCGGAGTATTTCCGTGATCAGGGCAAGCGGGTGCTGCTGCTGATGGACTCGTTGACTCGCTACGCCCAGGCCCAGCGTGAGATCGCCCTGGCAGTGGGGGAGCCGCCCGCCACCAAAGGTTATCCACCGTCCGTGTTTGCAAAGCTACCGCAGTTGGTTGAGCGCACGGGTAATGGCATGCCGGGTGGAGGTTCCATCACCGCGTTCTATACCGTGCTGACAGAAGGTGACGACCAGCAGGACCCGATTGCCGACGCTGCTCGCGCTATTCTGGATGGGCATATTGTGCTGTCTCGTCGCCTGGCGGAGGAAGGCCATTACCCTGCCATTGATGTTGAAGCCTCCGTCAGTCGGGTCATGCCTCAGGTGGCCAGTCCGGCTCATTTTGCCAAGGCGCAGAAATTCAAACAGGTTTACGCTCGCTATCAGCAGGCCCGGGACTTGATCAGTGTCGGTGCCTATGTGAAGGGTAGCGATCCGGACACGGATTTCGCCATCGCAAACATTGATGCTATGAAGACGTTCCTGCAACAGAGCCTGACAGAGGGTGCCCCGTTGCAGGAGACGGTGGCCGGGTTGTTTGAGGTGCTGCCTGACAACACCGCTGCAGGTAACGAGTAATGGCCTTGCGTTCAGAGCGACTGCGGGTGGTCCTGCAGCTTGAGCAGCGCCGGGAACAGGAAGCGCAGGAGCGTCTGACCCAGCGACGTGGCAGTCTGCAACGGCAACAGCAGCGACTGGATGAGCTGGAGCAGTATCAGGCTGATTACCGCAGTCAGGTGCGACAGGGGCAGCAGGGCACGGTGGATGTGCGCAGCCTGCAGGGTTGGCAGGCCTTTATTGCCCAACTGGAACAGGCCATCCAGCAGCAGCGTCAGCTGGTTCAGACTGCCAGCGAACAACTGGAATCCGCCCGCCTGGCCTGGCAGCAAGCCTACGAACGCCGCCGTGGCATGGAGCGTTTTATCGAAACCTGCAAACAGCAGGAGCAGCGTGCTAGGGACCTGGCTGAGCAGAAACAGATGGATGAGGCGTCTGCCCGGCAGCATGGTCGCAGGCGCTGAAAGGGGTTGCTTACGCCCGTCGGTGAAAAAAATCCCATGCAAAAAATATTGGTTCGGCTATCCTCTAGGTTGAACAACCAGCGGAGGAGGTCGAATGGCAATCCACACCAGTCGCAGTGATGATGGCAGCAAACTGACCATCAGGATCGAGGGCCGGTTTGACTTCAGCACTCATCAGATGTTTCGGGACGCCTACGAGCATGGCGACCAGAATGTTAGTGAGTACGTGGTGGACATGTCTGATACGACCTATATCGACAGCTCGGCGCTGGGCATGTTGCTGTTGCTGCGCGACTATGCGGGCGGGGACTCCGCTCAGGTGCGTATCGAAAACTGTAACAACGACGTCAGACGTATCCTGACCATCTCCAACTTCGAGCAGCTGTTTGCCATCCACTGACCCGCCGGCCTGGTGGCATCGCCAATGCCAAGCCCAAACGGCCTGCCAACACTGCTGCCCGTAGGACCCCAGGGGGTAAGCGTGTACGACAAGGCGGAGAACGACCAACTTAAAATCCTCATTGCTGATGACAGCGACAGTGATCGACTGATCCTGAAGGCCATGGTGCGCCGCCAGGGCCATGAAGTCATTGAGGCGCGGGATGGCGTTGAGGCAGTAGAGCACTACCGCAAGCACCGTCCGGATCTGGTTTTGCTGGATGTCATGATGCCCCGTATGGATGGCATGCAGGCAGCCGCCAAGATCAAGCAGTTGGCGGGCGAAGTCATGGTGCCGCTGATTTTTCTCACCTCCCTCTCAGATGCTGATGCGCTGGCGCGCTGCCTGGAAGCCGGTGGCGATGACTTTCTCTCCAAACCCTACAATCGCGTCATCATTGAAGCCAAGATCAAGGCCTTCAATCGCATGCGACTGATGCACGACACCCTCAGCCGCCAGCGGGATCACATCCAGGCCAGCAATCAACAGCTGCTGCAGGAGCAGGAGGTTGCCCGCCAGGTTTTTGACAATGTGGCGCACGCAGGTTGCCTGGATGCGCCCACTATTCGCTATCAGGTTTCGCCCATGTCGATTTTCAATGGCGACATCCTGTTTGCGTCCCCCAAGCCGTCGGGGGGGATGCATGTACTGGTGGGTGACTTTACCGGTCACGGCCTGCCGGCGGCCATCGGCGCCATGCCCGTGGCAGAAGTCTTCTATGGCATGACCGCCAAAGGGTTCAGCGGCTCGGATATCCTGCGGGAAATCAATCATAAGCTTAAACGCATTCTCCCTACTGGCATGTTTTGTTGCGCCATGCTGGTGGATGCTGATTTTCATCGCCGGATCTTGCGAGTCTGGAATGGCGGTCTGCCGGATGCGCACCTCATCAGGCGCACGGGTGAGCGTGAAGTGATCCCTTCGAGCCACTTGCCTCTGGGGGTGTTGGCTGCGGATCGTTTCAATGGTGACACCCTGTACTTCCGGACGCAGGAGGGGGACACCCTGGTGATGATGACGGACGGCGTGCTGGAGGCCGTCGGTCAGGACGGCGATATGTTTGGTGAGCAGCGGCTGGCGGCGGCCCTTGATCAGGCAGACGGTACCGCCCCTTTCGAGCGGGTGATGACCCGTTTGCGGGGGTTTATGGAGAACCAGGCCTTTGATGATGATCTGACCCTGGTTACCCTCGATATGGTCAAAGAGGCCCCCTTGGTACCCTTGCCAACCCAGCCTAACCGGTTTGCCGCCACCGGCCCGCAGGATTGGAACTGCCACTACGCTGTGCAGGGGCGCACTCTGGCAACGTTTAATCCGGTGCCGCTGATGCTGCACATTTGTGATGAATTGCCAGGGCTGCGCAGACGCAGTGGTGAGGTGTACACCATTCTGGCGGAGCTTTATACCAATGCGCTGGAGCATGGCATCCTCGGCCTGCCCTCGGAGTGGAAAGACTCCCCGGACGGTTTTGCCCGCTATTACCGGGAGCGGGAGCATCGTCTTGCGGGTGATCTGGAGGGCCATCAGATCAGGTTTGAACTGTGTCACCAGAAAACAGAAGATGGCGGCAGGCTGCTTATCTGCTGCGAGGATTCCGGTGGGGGCTTCGATCACGAGGCCATCAGCCAGTCACAAATGGGTAATGAGGGCTATGCCGGGCGAGGTTTGTCCCTTATCCGGCAATTGTGCGGCTCTGTTTGTTATAGCGAGGGAGGCAAGCGGGCTGAAGTAGTTTATCATTGGCGGATGTCATGAAAGTCAGCCCCGGAGACTTCTTAGGAGGTACCGTCTGTACGCACTTGAGACCAGGGAATTGCCATGAACGAAAATACCCATCTTGATATGGATGCACTCTCGGAATTGCGCGAGGTGATGGGGGAGGAGTTCAACGTATTGCTGGAAACCTTCATCAATGACTCCGCCCAGCGTATCAATGCCTTGCACAGCGCCTTGCACAGTGAGGATGCTGACGCTCTGGGCAAAGCCGCACATAGCTTCAAGGGTAGCAGCATGAACATTGGCGCGACCCAGCTTGGCCACTTATGCCTGAAAGTTGAAACTGCAGGTCGTCAGGGTGACCTGACGGGCGTAGAGTCGGTGATTGCGGATATTACCGAAGAATTTGCCCAGGTTCGCCATCTGCTGGAAGCCATGTCATAGGCTGTTCAACCCGACCACTCCTCCGCGATGTATAGCTGGCACTGATATTGCTGCAGTCAGGGAAACAGACCCTATCAACTGAAAGCGGCAAGAGGTTGCCATGTCAGCAACTGCACTACCTATCAGTCTGTCGTTGGAGTTACCTACCGGCACTGCTACCAGCCGGCCGGATCCCGGCGCTGCCCGCACCAGCAATGGCGAGGCCTATGAGCAGGTCGCCCGGCAGGCCCATGATCGGTCCACCAGCGCTACCAGTCATGCGTCGAATGACAAGCGTCCGGACGCCGCGCCCCGCCGGGAGGCGGAGCGCACAGCAGCCGACAGGACCACGTCAGGCGCAGAAAGCGATGACCCTTTAGTTAGCGAAGCCCCCACTGTCAACACGCTGGAACCACTGGCTTCTGGTGAACTGTCCGGCCTGTTGGCGGCTGATCCGGCGCTTGCTGCGGGTGAACTGCAAGACCTTGACCCGGATATGGTCAGTACGGCTCCCTTTAAACCTCTGCAGGCGGGCCTGATGGAGCCTGTTGGCACCACCGGGGCGCCGTTGTCCGGTGGCGTGCTGGGGGAAAATAGCGCAGCAGCGGGTCTGCGGGTGGCAGAGTTACTTGGCGCCCAGGGCGATAGTCTGATGGGCAACCTTGGGGGGGAAGCGGCGAAACTGGTGGATATTGCCGGTAGCGCCAATAGCCAGCGATTTGCGGGTATGTTTGAACTTGCTCAGCAAGCCCAGGCCAAAGAGGCGGAGCTGGTGCCCTTGCGCGGCTATGCCACCAGCGTGGAAACACCGGTAGGCCAGGCTGACTGGGGCGACAAGATTATGGGCAAGCTGGCCTGGCTGGCCAACCAGAACCTCTCCGTTGCTGAGATCCATATCACACCCCCTGACCTGGGGCCGCTGGAAGTCCGTGTACAGGTTCAGAATGAGCAAACCAGTGTCACCATTCATGCCGCCAACCCGGGGGTGCGCGAGCTGCTTGAGCAGCAGAGCCAGCGGTTGCGGGACATGCTGGCTGACAGCGGCCTTAATCTGGAACAGTTTGATGTGTCTGATCAGGCCGGCCAGCAGTCGCAGCGGGATGACGATGCCAGTGGTGTTGCCGTCAGTGCTTTAAAGGGCGATGACGAGGGCAACGAGATACTGGCGGGTGAGCACGGTGAACTGGATCTGAGCTGGAAAGGCGAGTTGGATGTCTACGCCTGACATGGCCTGTCTGACACCGGGTATGTCGTTGGCGGTGAACGACGTTTTTGAGTGCTTACGTAGCTCTTAAGGGCGCTTTACGCTAACCTTCACCGGCATGAAGGGTCACCTCGAGCTAAAGAGATAGACATGGCAGAACAAGATAATCAGGCAGCACCGAAGAAAGGCAAACTGAAAACCATCATCCTGCTGGTGGTGGTGGTGATTTTGGCGGTTGGTCTGTCGGTGGCAGGCACACTGTTCTTCCTGACCAGTGGTGGTGACGGTGATAATGGCGCCTCGGCGCGGCAACCGGCGGAGCCGGCTTTCCAGCCTGCCATGTACTATGCCTTTGAACGCCCGTTTATTACCACTATCCGGGCCGAGGGCCGGCAGCGGTACATTCAAGTCTTCATTGCGGTTCAGGCCAGGGAACAAGCGCCTTTGGATGCGACGAGTACCCATTTGCCACTGCTGCGCAGCCGCCTGCAATCCATGCTGGCAGACCAGGAATTCATGCGACTGCAAACGGTAGAAGGTCGTCTGCAGCTCGCGGATGACATGCTGGTGGTGGTGAACGAAGTTTTGGAGGCTGAAAGCGGGCTGGCGGTTGAGCGGGTTCTTTTCACTAATCTGGTTTTGCAGTAACCGGAAAACATTTGCCGGTAGTAGCAGGTAACGCCCATGCAGGATCTATTATCACAGGACGAAATTGATGCGCTTCTCCACGGAGTCGACGACGGTGACATAGACACCTACGACGAAGCGGATGAAGGGGATGTCAAATCCTATGACCTGGCCAGCCAGGACCGCATCGTCCGTGGGCGCATGCCCACCCTGGAAATGATCAACGAGCGTTTTGCCCGTTACACCCGCATCAGCCTTTTCAATCTGCTGCGCCGCAACGCCGATGTGTCTACCGGTGGCGTACAGATCATGAAGTTTGGCGAATACATTCACACTCTCTACGTACCCACCAGCCTTAACCTGGTCAAAGTAAGGCCGCTGCGGGGCACCGCCCTGTTCATTCTGGATGCCAAGCTGGTTTTCAAGCTGGTGGATAACTTCTTTGGTGGTGAGGGCCGTCATGCCAAAATCGAGGGGCGTGAATTTACCCCCACGGAAACCCGCATTGTGCAGATGGTACTCAACCAGGTTTTTCATGACATGAAAGAGGCCTGGCACGCCGTCCTCAATGTGGATTTCGAGTACATCAACTCCGAAGTCAATCCGGCCATGGCCAATATCGTCAGCCCCTCTGAGGTGGTGGTGGTCAGTACGTACCAGATCGAACTGGACGGTGGTGGCGGTGAACTGCACATGGCCTTGCCCTATTCCATGATCGAACCCATCCGGGATGTGCTGGATGCGGGTGTTCAGAGCGACGTGGATGATGTGGATGAGCGCTGGATCACCGCGCTGCAGGAAGATATCAAGGACGTCCAGGTTCCCATTAACACCACTATCTGCAAGCGGCGACTCTCTCTGCGAGACGTGGCCAAACTCAAGGCTGGCGACATACTGCCAGTGGAGATGCCGGATGCACTGGTGGTCAAGGCTAACGGGATCCCCGTCTACACCGCCACGCTGGGGACACGGGATGGCAAGCTGGCGCTGAAAGTTAAAGACAAGATCAAGCGGCCTGAACTGAAAAAGCAATTAAAGGTGACGAGAAATGGCTGACGACGACAAAAAAGACGACCAGGAGCTGAGCGAAGACGAAAAGCTCGCTGCCGAGTGGGAAGCCGCCATGGGCGAAGCCGGTGAAGGCGAAGATGAGGCAGAGGCAGAGGCCGGCGACGTTGAGGATGAATGGGCCGCCGCCATGCAGGAAGCCGAGGCAGCCGAGCAGGAGAAAACCCCAGCCAGTGCGGTGAGGACCCCTGCGATGGAAGAGTTCGACGAGGATGCAGGCCCCATGACGGGTGGCCCGGCGCCGGATCTTGATGTGATTCTGGATATTCCCGTGACCATTTCCATGGAAGTGGGTAACACCCAGATCCCCATTCGCAACCTGTTACAGCTAAACCAGGGCTCGGTTATCGAGCTGGACCGGCTGGCGGGCGAGCCCCTGGATGTACTGGTTAACGGCACCCTGATCGCCCACGGCGAGGTGGTCATGGTGAACGAAAAGTTCGGTATCCGGCTGACGGACGTTATCAGCCCGACAGAGCGCATCAAGCGCCTGTCTACCAAATAAGCTGAGACGGGAGATTGTCGCTTGCGGACGCTGATGTGCCTGGTGTTTCCATTTCTGCCCCTCACGGTGATGGCGGAAGAGCCTGCCCGTACCGCCAGCCGAGGGCCGGATACCCTGGTATCCATGGTGAGCCTGGGGCTCGGCCTGCTGGCGGTTATTGCGCTCATCTTTGGCTGTGCCTGGCTGGTCAAGCGCATGAGTGGTCTGACGGGTGTTAACAGCCAGGCCATGAAAGTGGTGTCCGTCATGGCGCTGGGTGCCCGGGAGCGCATCGCCCTGATAGACGTCGCCGGGACCCAGATTCTGGTTGGCATTACCCCCACCACCATTCGTACACTGCACGTTTTTGATGAGCCGGTGGTCAGCCCCGGTGAGGCGGGGAGCAGTGAGTTTGCCCGGCGCTTGCAAGGTCTGCTGACACGGGCCCAACAGAAACCGGCAAGCGGGGGGGATTCATGACAAGACTGCTGCGTTACCTGTTGCCTTTCGGTCTGGGGTTGTTGCCCGGCCTGGCAATGGCCGATCTGCCGGGTATCCCGGCGGTAACCGTGGTGCCGGGTGCGGTTGAAGGTAGCCAGGAATACTCTGTCACCTTGCAAATCCTGGCGCTGATGACAGCGCTCACGTTTCTACCCGCCTTGTTGATGATGATGACCTCCTTCACCCGCATCATCATCGTGTTTTCTATCCTTCGTCAGGCCCTGGGCTTACAGGCCACACCCTCCAATCAGATATTGCTGGGACTGGCGCTGTTTCTGACCATTTTCATCATGCAACCGGTGTTCCAGGAAGCCAACCGGGTGGGCTTGCAGCCCTACCTGGCAGAAGAGATTACCTCGCTGGAAGCGGTGGAACGAGCCAGCGAGCCGTTCCGGCAGTTTATGCTGGCGCAGACCCGCGAGGATGACCTGGCGTTGTTCATGCGGATTGCTGATGTGCAGTATGAAACACCAGACGATGTGTCCTTCTGGGTATTGATGCCAGCGTTTGTTACCAGCGAGCTGAAAACCGCCTTCCAGATTGGCTTTATCCTGTTTATACCGTTCCTGATTATCGACATGGTCGTGGCCAGCGTACTGATGGCCATGGGTATGATGATGCTGTCGCCCATCATCATTTCCCTGCCATTCAAGATCATGCTGTTTGTGCTGGTGGATGGTTGGGCCCTGATTATGGGAACCCTCGCCGCCAGTTTTGGCATATAGGCAAGGCCGGGGAGCAAGACCATGACACCTGAAACCGTCATCGACATCATGCGTGAAGCCTTATGGATGATCGTGCTCCTGTCTGCCATGATCATCGGCCCGGGGTTGGTGGTTGGTCTGGTGGTGAGCACCTTCCAGGCGGCGACCCAGATCAATGAACAGACCCTCAGTTTCCTGCCCCGCTTACTGGTCACCCTGATGGTGATCATTGTTTTGGGACCCTGGATGCTGGGGAGGTTGCTGGACCACGCTAATCGCCTGATCACCAGCATCCCCTTCCTGATCGGGTAAGCCTGATGCCAATCGAAGTCAGTGCCGAACTGATTGGTCAATGGGTGGGGCAGCACCTGTGGCCACTGTTTCGTATTGCGTCCTTCATGATGGTGATTCCCTTTGTCGGGACTCAGCTGGTACCCATGCGGGTGCGGCTGGGGCTGGCCCTGCTCATCACCGTACTGATTGCACCGCTGCTGGATGATGTGCCTGCGGTGGACGGCCTCAGCGCTGAAGCCATTGTGATCACGCTTGAACAGATTCTGATTGGGGTAGGGCTGGGTTTCGCACTCACGGCCCTGTTCCAGCTCTTTGTTATCGCCGGGCAGATGATTGCCATGCAGATGGGCCTCGGCTTTGCCTCCATGATGGACCCTGCCCACGGCGTCAACGTGCCCGTACTGTCGCAGATTTACACCATAACCGTGACACTGCTGTACCTGGCAGTGAACGGGCACCTGGTGGCCTTTGAAGTTTTCCTGGAAAGTTTCCGGACCCTGCCCATCGGTATGGGGGCACTGGGGCCGGATGGCTGGTGGGCACTGGCTCACCGCATCAGTTGGATGTTTGCCGCGGCGATGCTGCTGGCACTGCCTGCGGTAACCGCTGTTTTTATCGTCAATATTTCCTTCGGTGTCATGACCCGGGCGGCCCCGCAAATGAACATCTTTGCGCTGGGTTTCCCGATCGGTCTTATTTTTGGTCTGTTTGCCATTTGGGTGTTACAGGCCAACTTCCTGCCGCACTTCATGTACTACACGGAAGAAACCTTCGCCTTTATGCGCGCCCTGCAGGGCGAGCCCTGAACAGGGCCATTAGGAGCGAACCATGGCAGAAGAGAACGACAACAGTCAGGAAAAAACCGAAGAACCCACCCCCCGACGCCTCGAAAAGGCGAAGGAGGATGGGCAAACCGCCCGCTCCAAAGAACTGGCCACCATGGCGGTGCTGCTGGCCGGGGCAGGGGGGCTGCTGGTTTTTGGCGCGCGGCTGGGGGCCGGTCTTGAGAACGTCATGCGGCAAAGCTTTCAGTTTGACCGCGCCGTGGCCTATGACAGCCACTACATGGGACTGTTTCTGCTGGAAGCCGCCAACGAGGCGGCCTGGGCCCTGATGCCTCTGTTTGTGGTGCTGCTGATCGCAGCCATTGCCGGTCCCATCGGTATCGGTGGGATGCTGTTCAGCGCCAAGGCCATTACCCCGAAGCTCGAGCGCATCAGCCTCCTCAAAGGCCTCAAGCGGATGTTTTCCCTGCGTGCGCTGGTAGAGCTGGTGAAGGCCATCCTCAAGGTGGGGCTGGTGTTGGCGGTGGCTATCCTGATTCTGAACCTGCGTACTGAGGACCTGCTCAGTATTGGCAACGAGCCTCCTAAGCCTGCTATGGCCCACGTGGTCTGGACACTGGGCTGGAGCTTCTTTGCGCTGGCCTGTGCAACCATAATCATTGCCTTGATTGATGTTCCCTATCAGATCTACGACCACAATAAAAAACTGCGCATGACCAAGCAGGAGGTCAAGGACGAGTACAAGGACACCGAAGGTAAGCCGGAAGTGAAGGGCCGTATACGGCAGTTGCAGCGGCAGATGGCCCAGCGCCGCATGATGCAGGATGTACCTACTGCCGATGTGGTGATCACCAACCCCACCCACTTTGCCGTTGCCTTGAAGTATGATCAGGCCGCCATGGGAGCACCCCGGGTTGTGGCCAAAGGGGCCGATGAGATTGCCTTCAAGATCATGGAAGTGGCACGGGAGCACAAGGTGGAGATCGTACGCACGCCACCCCTGACCCGCGCGGTTTACTACAACACCGAACTGGGCCAGGAAATCCCCGAAGGCCTCTACATGGCCGTCGCCCAGGTGCTGGCGTATGTCTTCCAGCTACGCCAGTTCCGCAAAGGCCGCGGCGCCAAACCGTCCATGCCCGAGTTCCCCATTCCCAAAGACATGCGGCGTGATGGTTAAAGACTTTAGCCGCGGAATCCGCGGAAGAACGCGGAAAAAAGACAAGAGACTGATTAGCCACGGACGACACGGACAAGCACGGACAAAAGACTTAATAAGTTTTAAAAGTAGTTGTCCGTGTGAGTCCGTGTCGTCCGTGGCCAAAGTCTTTAAAGGTGTTTTCTACTTCCGCGTCCTTCCGCGGATTCCGCGGCAAAAAAATCACCCCTGCCGAGCCTCAATGATCCGAACCAGCGGGTTGCCCCGGCTCTGGGGGATCGGCAGCACCCGGTAGTACTGCTCCGGGTTGTGGCTGAACACCTGGCCAAAGCCGCAGTCGCCCAGATGACGGATCGCCGCCAGGTCTGAATCAAAGTGCAGGCTTACCCGGCTGCGGGTCAGGCCTCCCAGCAGGTTTTTCAGGGTCAGGATGCCGCTGCGTGCCAGCGGGTTGGCGGGTAGTGAGAAACTGTCAAACAGATAGCGGGAGCCGGGCCTTTGCGCCAGCAGCGCCGCCAGCCGTTGCCAGAATCCACTGATCACCGGCAGGGTGAAATAGTTGATGAGACCCTCGGTAATCACCACAACGGGTTCACCGGCGGGGCATTGGGCGGCCAGCAGAGCGTCCAGGCTGTGCTCACCCTCCTGTGCCAGGATATCGACAGGGCAGACCCTGTGTTGTTGCGGATCTATGCCAGCAGTAGCCAGCGCCGCGGCCTTGCGGGCCGCCATGGCTGGCAGGTCGGCTTCAATCACTGTCAGTTGTGGATAGCGTTGCCGTAGCCTCAGGCCACGGGGAGACAGGCCACAGGCAATCTCCACCACATGGGTGACGCCCGCCTCCTCCACTGCCCTGGCAATCAAGGCATCAATAATCAGGTGACGCTGCAACAGGTAGTTGCGCAGGTTACCACCGGCAACGAGGCGGCTGGCGCCGTCAAAGGGCGCCATCAGTCGATACAGCAGTTCGCCCCGAGGGGTTGCCAGTCTGGGGTCGGACAGTTGGTTATGCTGCCACACCGCGCCGGTATAGAGCGCGGTGAAGCTAATGCCGGAGCTGTCCGGCGTCGTGTCAGGCATAAAGGCTCCTCAGGTTTTAAACGCCCTGGGATTCTGCCTCGGCCTCAGCCTCTTCCAGCTCGTCCCAGTGGTCATGGGTGCCTGGCAGCACCACATTCAGCAGGATCGCGGTAATGGCTGACAGGGCAATACCCGCCACCAGTCCCAGCGCCATGCCACCGATACCGAACACCAGGGTGACGGCAACAATAACCAGGTTACGGGATTCTGACAGGTCCACGCTGTGGCGGATTAGGGTATTCAGGCCAACCACCGCAATGGAGCCGAACAGCAGGCAGAGAATGCCCCCCATCACCGGCGTCGGAATACTCTGCAGGATAGCGCCAAACTTGCCGACAAAGGCCAGCAAAATGGCCGTGCCCGCTGCCCACAGCATGATGCGGGGGTTGAAGTTGCGGGTCAGCAATACGGCACCGGTCACCTCAGAATAGGTGGTATTGGGGGGCCCGCCCAGCAGGCCGGCGGCACTGGTGGCAACGCCGTCCCCCAGCAGGGTTTTGTGCAGGCCGGGCTTTTTCAGGTAGTTTTTGCGGGTGACGTTACCAATGGCCAGTACATCCCCGATGTGCTCAATGGCTGGCGCAATGGCTACTGGCAGCATGAACAGGATGGCGGCCCAGCTGAAGCTCGGTGTGGTGAAGTTGGGTACCGCCAGCCAGGCGGCTTCACGTACTCCGCTGAAATCCACGATACCGGCAAATACCGACACCACGTAGCCCACCACAACACCGAACAGAATCGGCAGCAGGCGGAAGATACCGCGGCCCATTACCGACACAATGACCGTGACCACCAGCGACAGCATGGCAATCAGCACTGCCGTGGTGTAGGGCACCAGTTCAATGGCGCCGTCACCGCTCTTGCCCATCGCCATGTTGACAGCCACCGGCGCCAGGGCCAGGCCAATAACCATGATGACCGGGCCGATGACCACAGGCGGCAACAGACGATTGATAAAGCCGGTGCCCCGCAGTTTTACAACAGCGCTGAGGACGATATAGAACAAGCCCGCGGCCACCAGACCCCCGAGGGTCTGTTCCAGGCCGAACTGGTTGTTGGAGACGGTAATAGGGGCGATAAAGGCAAAGGAGGAAGCCAGGAAGATGGGAATCTGGCCGCCCGTCAGGATGTAGAAAATAACGGTACCAATGCCGGCTGTAAACAGTGCAACATTGGGATCCAGCCCGGTAATCAGCGGCATGAGCACCAGCGCGCCGAAGGCTACCAGCAGCATCTGTGCGCCAGACAGCGCCTGTTTCCAGGTGGGGTCGTTGCTATGGTCTGGGATGGCGTTGTTCATGTTCAGGCGTCCTTCTGTTTGGTGCCGAAGATCTTGTCACCGGCATCCCCAAGGCCGGGCAGGATATAGCCTTTCTCGTTAAGACGCTGGTCAATGGAGGCGGTGAAAATGGCAACGTCCGGGTGGGCTGCCAGCACCTTCTCGATGCCTTCCGGCGCGGCCACCAGCACCAGAGCGCGGATCTCAGTGCAACCGGCCTTCTTTAGCAGGTCAATGGTGGAAATCAGGGAGCCGCCGGTAGCCAGCATCGGGTCGATGATCATGGCCAGTCGCTGGTCCAGTTCGCCAACCAGCTTTTCCAGGTAGGTGCTGGCCTCCAGCGTCTCCTCATTGCGGACCTGACCCACGACGCTGACGCGGGCTACCGGGATCATGTCCAGCACCCCGTCCAGCATACCGAGCCCCGCCCGCAGTATGGGAACCACCGTGACCTTTTTGCCGCTGATGGCTTCCACCGTCACCGGGCCCGCCCAGCCGGTAATGGTTTCTTCCTTGAGATTGAAGTCTTTGGTTGCTTCATAGGTCAGCAGGGCGGTGATTTCCTGTGCCAGTTCACGAAAGTTCTTGGTGCTGATGTCGGCCCGGCGCATAAGGCCGAGTTTGTGGCGGATAAGGGGGTGTCTGACTTCATGGACCGGCATGGGTTTCACCTGTTGCGTTGGAAATGGCTGGACAAATTCGGTAGAGGATAACCCATCGCTGGCGCGGCGTCAGGGTGGGAATTTCCGAAGTACACAAGCTGGTATGAAACCTGCAGTGCAACCTGTAACACATCGATAACTGACAGAAATCCGACTGTGCCTGGCGATGCTCTGGCGCCAGGGGAGAGAGAAGACATCCATGGATCGTGCTGCGGTACTCAGTAACGTCAAAGTTCTGACACGAGGAAGTTTGGGCGTTCCCATCCTGTTGATGGCCTTGTTGGGCATGATGATTCTGCCCATGCCCACCTTCATGCTGGACGTGCTGTTTACCTTTAACATCACCTTGTCCATCGTGATTCTGCTGGTGTGTGTGTACGCGATGCGCCCCATGGACTTCGCCACCTTCCCCACCGTGTTGCTGGTGGCCACCCTGTTGCGGCTGGCGCTGAATGTTGCCTCTACCCGTATCGTGCTGCTCAACGGCCATGAGGGTGGTGACGCCGCCGGTAAGGTTATCGAGTCTTTTGGTGAGGTGTTGATCGGCGGTAACTACGCTGTCGGTCTGATTGTTTTTGCCATCCTGATGATTATCAACTTTCTGGTTGTCACCAAGGGTGCCGGCCGGGTGTCAGAAGTTAGCGCCCGTTTTACTCTGGACGCCATGCCAGGCAAGCAGATGGCCATTGATGCCGATCTCAACGCCGGCATCATTGATCAGGATGAGGCCAAGGCACGGCGTAGTGAAGTCGCCCAGGAGGCGGACTTCTACGGTTCCATGGACGGTGCCAGCAAGTTCGTCAAAGGTGACGCTGTCGCGGGGCTGTTGATTCTCGCCATCAATATTATTGGCGGCGTGGCCATCGGCATGTTGCAGCACGACCTCGCATTTGGCGATGCCATGCGGAACTACGCCCTGCTGACTATTGGTGACGGTCTGGTGGCACAAATTCCGTCACTGTTACTGTCTACCTCCGCAGCGATCATGGTGACCCGGGTAACGGCCAGTGCCGATATGGGCGGCCAGATTCTGAATCAGATGTTTTCTGCCCCCAAGGCCCTGGCCATTGCGGCGGGTGTGTTGTTTATCCTGGGTGCGATTCCGGGTATGCCCCATGTGGCTTTCCTGGGCCTGTCGGCTCTGTCGGCCGGGGGTGCCTACTGGATCTGGAAGCGCCAGCATCAGCAGGTGGAGGAGGATGATGGCCTGTTCCCGGCGCTGGGGCGTGGCGCCCGGCCTGCACCGGGCCCTGGTGGCCCGCGGCCCGGTGGTGAGGGTGGGGCGCCTTTGCCTGCCCCTGCCTCTGAGCCGAGGGAATTGAGCTGGGATGACGTGGCGACCGTTGACATCATTGGCCTGGAAGTTGGCTACCGTCTGATACCGCTGGTGGATAAGTCACAAGGAGGGCAGCTGCTTAGTCGTATCAAGGGGGTGCGTAAGAAGCTGTCGCAGGATCTGGGCTTTCTGATGCCATCCGTGCACATTCGGGACAATCTGGACCTGATGCCCAATGTCTACCGCATTACGTTGATGGGTGTGGCGGTCGCTGAGGCGGATATCCACCCGGATCGTGAGCTGGCCATTGATCCGGGTCAGGTGTTTGGCAAGATTGATGGCATTGACGCCAAAGATCCGGCGTTCGGGCTGGACGCTTGCTGGATTGAGCCGGAGAAGAAAGATCAGGCGCAAACCCTCGGTTACACCGTGGTGGACGCCAGTACCGTGGTGGCCACCCACCTCAATCAAGTGTTGCAGAAGCATGCCCACGAGCTGCTGGGGCACGAGGAAGTGCAGAAGTGGCTCGACCAGCTGGAGAAGATCTCTCCCAAACTCTCGGAGGAGCTGGTGCCCAGCACTGTCTCCATCAGCGTCCTGCTGCGGGTATTGCAGAACCTGTTGCGGGAAGAAGTCCCAATCCGTGATATGCGCTCCATTGCCGAAGCCATGGTCAACCTGCATCCCAAGAGTCAGGATCCTCGCCAGCTGACGGCAGCCGCCCGCCAGGCGCTGCGTCGCATGATCATACAAAGCATTTGCGGCAACGATCCCGAAATCCCCGTTATCACCCTGGATCCAGAGTTGGAACAGTTATTGCTGAAGTCTATGCAACAGAGTCAACAAACCGGCGGCCAGGATGATATTGGCCTAGTGCTGGAACCTGGCATGGTAGAGAAGCTGCAGCGCTCATTACAGGAGAGCGCGCAACGGCAGGAAATGCTTGGCAAGCCTGCCATCCTGCTGGTCTCCGCCCAACTGCGACCCGCCATGGCCAGATTTGCCAGCTACGGTATTGAACGGCTCCATGTACTGTCCTACCAGGAAGTACCGGACAACAAACAGGTCACGATAGTGGCGTCGGTAGGCCAGTGACGGATTACTGACAGTAAGGCGGGAAGGCAATACAGCCTTCCGGAGGAGTGGTCATCATGAAAGTAAAACGTTTCTTCGCACCCACCATGGGTGAGGCACTGAAAACCGTACGCAGCGAGATGGGCCCGGATGCAGTCATCCTTTCCAATCGTCGCGTAGAGGGCGGTGTCGAAATCGTGACGGCCCAGAATTATGACGAGAATGTGGCTCGTCAACGCCTTGGTGATGCCGCTGTGGAAGCCACCAATGCCGCTCGACTGGCAGAATTGCAGGCTGACCAGCATTGCCGCCTGGAGGACGAACTTGGCCGCTCCCGTGACCGTATCCGGCAAATTCGCGAACAACGGGCTGCAGAGGGTGAAGTGGTCTGGCAGACCCGGGAGCCGGAGCTGAAAGCCGTGGTGGCCAACGATAGCCTGACCCAGGCGGCACTGGAGGAAATGCGGGCGGAGATCAACAGCCTGCGGGATCTGGTTAGCACCCGTGAGCAGGCGGTTGCGGCGGAACCGGTCGTTGCCAAGCCCGCTACAGGGGCCGTGCAGCAACGCCTTGCTGAGCGTCTGGAGAGCTACGGTGTCAGTGGTTCGCTGGCCGTGGCACTGGCATCCAACCATCAGCATGGGCGCCTGGAAGAAGGCTGGAAGCAATCACTGAAAGCGCTAGCGGCGGGCCTGCGTACCCGCGCTGATGAGTGGATGGACGTTGGCGGCATCTATGCCCTTGCCGGTCCCACCGGCGCGGGCAAGACCACCACCATCGGCAAACTGGCGGCGCGCTATGTGTTGCGGCACGGTGCCGACTCCCTGGCGCTGGTGACCACGGATCGCTTCCGGGTGGCGGCTCATGAACAACTTTTTGTTTTCGGTCGTATCCTCAATGTGCCGGTGCGGGTTGTGGACGAGTCACACAGCCTGGACAGTATTCTGGATGAACTGTCCGATAAGCGACTGGTGCTGATAGACACGGCGGGGCTGACACCTGCTGACAAAGGCTGCCAGCAACAGCTGGAAGAGCTGGCCAACAGCTACCACGACATCAAGCCGTATCTGGTGGTCGCTGCCACCAGCCAGCCGCGAATTATGAAATCCACCTGGCATTGCTATAAGATGGCGGGTCTGGCCGGCTGTATCCTGACCAAGCTGGATGAAGCCATGACCCTGGGCGAGGTAATCGGATTTGCAGTGGAGACGGGCCTGCCTGTCGCCTATTATACAGACGGGCAGAAAATCCCGCAGGACCTGCACCCGGCCAAAGCCGCCCAGTTGGTCAAGTTGGGCATTGAACGCATGAAACAATGGCAGGACGCCCCGGTATCGGCAACCGGCACCTGACAGGTGCTGCGCTGTCCGATAATCCCGACAATAACTTGAAGTAAGAGACAGTACCCGGCATGAGCAAACCACACCCGGTTCAGGTCATAGCAGTGTCTGGCGGCAAGGGCGGCGTCGGCAAGAGCAACATATCCGTAAATCTGGCCATTGCGCTGGCCGGCATGGGGCGGCGCGTTGTGGTTCTGGATGCCGACCTGGGGTTGGCCAACATTGACGTATTGCTCGGCATCACCTCCCAGCGCAATCTGGCGGATGTACTGTCCGGCGACTGTGACCTCAAAGATGTGTTGGTGGAAGGCCCCGGTGGTATCAAGATTGTGCCCGCATCATCCGGCACCCAGCGTATGACACAGCTGTCCAGCCTTGAGCATGCCGGGCTGATCAATGCCTTCAGTGAACTGGGTGACCAGACCGACGTGCTCATTGTGGATACCGCGGCAGGTATCTCAGAGAGCGTGGTCAGTTTTCTGCGCGCAGCTCAGGAACTGTTGCTGGTAGTGTGCGATGAGCCCACCTCCATCACCGACGCCTACGCCCTGATCAAACTGATGAACCGTGACTACGGTGTTGATCGTTTTCGTATCCTCGCCAATCAGGTGCGCTCCGAGCAGGAGGGTCGCCATCTGTTCAGCAAACTGACCCGTGTAACCGAGCGTTTTCTGGATGTTGCACTACAATATGTAGGGTGCGTCCCCTATGACGAGGCCGTCCGCAAGGCGGTGCAGCGGCAACGCGCCGTGATTGAGGCCTACCCCCGATCCAAGGCTGCGCTGGCCATCAAGGCCCTGGCTCAGAAAGTTGACAGTTGGCCGGTGCCCTCTTCACCCCGGGGACATCTTGAATTCTTCGTGGAGCGCCTGGTGCAGGCTTAGGTAACATCCCCATGACGTTGGCGAAAGGCCTGGGAATCTACAGCAAAAACCAAGAGCAGGGTTTGCAGCAGCTAGTGGAGCAACAGGCTCCGCTGGTCAAGCGAATTGCGCTTCACCTGATGGCCCGGCTGCCTGATTCTGTCCTGTTGGATGATCTGATTCAGGCGGGCATGATCGGTTTGCTTGAGGCGGCGCGAAAATACGATGCCACCAAAGGCGCTTCCTTTGAAACCTACGCAGGTATCCGGATTCGCGGCGCGATTGTGGATGAGATCCGCAAGGGTGACTGGGTGCCCCGCTCCGTGCACCGAAACGCCCGGCGAGTGTCTGAAGCCATTCGTGCGGTGGAAGGGCGTACCGGCCGCGAAGCCCAGGATCACGAAGTCGCCAACGAGCTGGATATGCCGCTGGATGAATACTACGCCTGTGTCAGTGATGCCAGCAGCGGTCGTCTGTTTAGCCTGGAAGAGCTCAATGAATCCGGTGAGTTGCCGATAAGCCCGGAAGACATGAGTGATCAGAGCCCGCTTCATGAGCTGGCGGAAGAGAACTTCCGGCGTAACCTGGCCGGTGCCATCGATGAGCTGCCTGAGCGGGAAAAACTGGTCCTCAGCCTTTACTATCAGGAGGAGCTGAACCTTAAGGAAATCGGGGCAGTGCTGGGGGTCAGTGAGAGCCGGGTCAGCCAGATTCATAGCCAGGCTGCCATGAGATTGCGGGCAAGACTGACCGAGTGGCAGGAATAAGGTGCTAAAATCCGCCAGCGAACTTACAGGCACCTGCTAAACTGAGTTCAGCAGGGGCAAAAAAACAGTACAAATCCGGGCGTTATATTCTGGAGGTCCCATTGGACAAGAACATGAAAATCCTAGTTGTGGATGATTTCTCCACAATGCGACGGATCATCAAGAATCTGCTGAGAGATCTTGGTTTTACCAATACTGATGAGGCGGATGACGGAAATACAGCGCTGCCCATGCTCAGAACGGGCAAATACGACTTCCTCGTCACAGATTGGAACATGCCTGGCATGACTGGAATCGACTTGCTCAAGGAAGTGCGGGCAGACGCTAATCTGAAAAACTTGCCGGTGCTGATGGTAACGGCAGAAGCCAAGCGTGATCAGATTGTGGCGGCGGCTCAGGCCGGCGTTAACGGATACGTGGTGAAGCCCTTCACCGCTGCCGTACTGAAGGAGAAGATCGAAAAGATCTTTGAACGTATCCAGTAAACCATACGCGGACATGGGCTCGTTTCATGGGTAATCTAGACAAGAAAAAAGCGGCGCTTGACCCGGAGGTTACTGCCCGCTTGCGCGAACAGTCGGATGAACTCAAGGCTGCCGTTGACAGTGGGGACTATGCCGGTGCCATGAAGCTCATCACTGAGCTGAACGAGATGCGGGATCAAAGTCTGTACCGGGAAGTGGGCCGGCTGACCCGCAGCCTGCATGAATCCATGCGCAATTTCCAGATTGCCCCCCAGAACGCCGAGCAGGCGGAGGCGCTGTCAAAGATGACGGATGCCTCCGACCGTCTGTCTTACGTTGTTGAAATGACTAGCAAGGCGGCCAATCGGACATTGGATCTGGTGGAAGAGGCCATGCCCAAGGCCAATGCCATTCGGGAGCAGGCTACGTCACTGCGCGACGATTGGCTGCGCCTGCGCAGGCGCGAAATGAAGCCTGCGGAGTTTCGCGCGCTCTATGAGCGTATCGATGGATTTTTTGTATCCATATCCGACGAAGCCGAGGAAATGTACGGCAGCCTGTCTGAAATTCTGCTCGCGCAGGACTTTCAGGATCTGACCGGACAGGTTATCCAGAAAGTCACCACTCTGGTCAAAGAGGTTGAAGATAACCTGCTGAGTCTGGTGGTAATGGCGTCGAATGTTGACAAGATTACCGGCACCACTCACGAGTTCGATGAAAGTGAGCGAGAGCCCGAAGATCCCACCAAGGGTGTCGGACCGCAGGTGAACACTGAAGGTAGAGTAGACGTTGTGTCTAATCAGGATGATGTGGACGACCTGTTATCCAGTCTTGGTTTCTAGATGAGGGCGCTACATGGCATTTGATGCAGATGAAGAAATCCTGCAGGACTTCCTGGTAGAAGCCGGCGAGATTCTGGAAAAACTGTCCGAGCAGTTGGTGGACCTGGAACAGAACCCTGATGACGGTGATCTGCTCAATGCCATCTTCCGTGGTTTTCATACCGTCAAGGGCGGTGCGGGCTTCCTGCAACTGGACGCCCTGGTAAGCTGTTGCCACTCCGCAGAAAACGTCTTTGACACCCTGCGTAACCGCAAGCGGCGGGTCACCTCGGACCTTATGGATGTGGTGTTGCAGGCGTTGGACAACGTCAATGCCATGTTCGAACAGGTTCGTAACATGGAGGAGCCCACCCCGGCGCCGCAAAGCCTGATTGATGCGCTCGATCGCCTTGCTGAGCCTGAGTCTGCGGATGAGAAGGCCGCCGCTGCGCCGCAACCCGAGCCTGAAACCGAGAGTGAGCCTGCGGCTGCGGCAAGCGACGCTGCAGAACAGGGGGATATCACTGATGACGAATTTGAGCAGCTACTGGACGCTCTGACCGGAGATGAATCTGCGGAAGAGATGCCGGTAGAAGCAACCGGCGATAGCGCTGGCGGTGGTGACGACGAAATCACCGACGATGAGTTTGAGGCCTTGCTGGATCAGTTGCACGGTAAAGGCAAACACGCCGGTGCTATTGCGGCGGACGAGACGGCTGCTGCGGCTGAGGCACCTGCAGCCACGGCTGCAGAGGGTGGCAGCGCGGAATCTGGCGACGAAATCACCGACGACGAGTTTGAGGCCTTGCTGGATCAGCTGCATGGCAAAGGCGCCTTCAAAGCGGACGCCGTTGTCGGCCAGCCAGAAGAGCCTGAACCTGAACCGCCTGCCAAGGCAGCGCCGCCCAAAGCGGCTGCCCCGGCCAAGAAGTCACAACCTGAAAAAGCGGCACCCCAGCCCAAGGCCAGTGAAGACAAACCGGCCTCTGCAGCCGCTCCGGCCCCGGCCCCTGCGGCTGCCCGTGACACAGCGCCTGCTGGGGAAACCACTGTCAGGGTGGATACCCGTCGCCTTGACGACATCATGAATATGGTGGGCGAGCTGGTGCTGGTGCGCAATCGATTGCAGCGGCTGGGATCAGAAAGTGAAGACGAACATATGCAGAAGGCCGTGTCCAACCTGGACGTGGTGACCACAGACTTGCAGGCGGCGGTCATGCAAACCCGCATGCAGCCCATCAAGAAAGTGTTCGGCCGCTTCCCCCGTGTGGTACGTGACCTGGCCCGTAATCTCAAGAAAGAAATCAATCTGGTCATGCACGGTGAAGACACGGATCTCGACAAGAACCTGGTTGAAGCCTTGTCTGACCCGCTGGTGCATCTGGTGCGTAACTCGGTAGACCATGGCATCGAGGCGCCGGATGTGCGGGAGGCAGCTGGCAAGCCCCGGGTCGGTAGAGTGACCCTGTCGGCAGAGCAGGAAGGTGATCATATCCTGCTGGTGATCGAAGATGACGGTGCTGGCATGGACCCTGATAAGCTCCGTCGCAAAGCCGTTGAAAAGGGACTGTATGACCAGGATGCTGCTGACCGTCTGACCAACACCGAATGCTTTAACCTGATTTTTGCCGCGGGCTTCTCCACCAAGGAGGAAATCTCCGACGTGTCCGGCCGCGGTGTGGGTATGGATGTGGTGAAAACCAAGATTGGTCAGCTGAACGGTCAGCTGAGCGTGGAATCTGAGCTGGGCAAAGGCTCTCGCATCGTCATCAAGGTGCCCCTGACATTGGCGATCATGCCTACACTGATGATCATGCTGGGCAACCAGTCCTTTGCGCTGCCGCTGGTGAATGTGGTGGAAATTTTCCATCTTGATCTCACCAAGAAAAATATCGTGGATGGCCGCGAGTGTATTGTGGTGCGGGATAAGGTGTTCCCCCTGTTCCATATCAAACGCTGGCTGGTACAGGGTGCGGCGGGCGAGCCTGAGCCGGAGACAGGTCATGTGGTTATTGTGGCCATGGGCACCAAGCGGGTGGGCTTTGTGGTTGATCAGCTGATCGGGCAGGAAGAGGTGGTTATCAAACCTCTGGGCCGCATGCTGCTGGGTACGCCCGGTATGGCCGGTGCCACCATTACCGGTGACGGCCGTATCGCCCTGATAATTGATGTGCCCAGCTTACTGCAGCACTACGCCTGAATGATGGAGAGGAATGCATGACGGTTTCCGTCCTGGTCGTTGATGATTCTGGTTTTTTCCGCAAGCGACTGACCGAAATCCTCAATGCCTCCGGCAATATCAAAGTGGTAGGTACCGCTACCAACGGCAGGGAAGGCGTTGAGCTGGCAGAGCGCCTCAAGCCGGATGTTATTACCATGGACTATGAGATGCCGGTCATGGATGGCATCACTGCGGTCCGGGAGATCATGAAGCGCAGGCCCACACCGGTGCTCATGTTCTCTTCCCTTACCTATGAGGGCGCCCGTGTCACCCTGGATGCGCTGGATGCCGGTGCGGTTGACTTCCTCCCCAAGAACTTTGAAGAGATAGCCCGTGACAGCAGCCAGCTTCAGCGGCTGCTGTGCGATCGCATTATTGACGTGTCTCGCAGCCGTATTGGTGCCCGCTCGGCGCCAGCTGCGCCTGCGCCCGCCGCGCCGGCGGCCCCTGCGGCGCGCACCACCCCGGCTGCCCGGCAACCTGCGGCCCGGCCGCGTCCGGAGCGTCCTGATCCGGTTGCCCGCCCCGCTGCTGCGCCCGCCATAGCAACCGAGCCTCCTGCTCGCCCGGGTAAGCGAACGCCTGCTCGTCAGTACAGCGTGGTGGCCATTGGTACCTCCACGGGCGGTCCCATTGCCTTGCAGCGGGTACTGACCGGATTACCAGCCAACTTCCCGGCACCCATCGTACTGGTACAGCACATGCCGGCATCTTTTACCCCCGCGTTTGCCGACCGCCTCAACAAGCTCTGCAGAATTGAGGTGCGTCAGGCGGAAGATGGTGATGTGTTGCGCTCTGGGCTGGCATTGCTGGCCCCGGGTGGCAAACAAATGATGATTGAAAATCGCAGCGGTCAGGCCCGGGTCAAGGTGCTGGATGGGGATGAGCGCCTCAACTACCGTCCCAGTGTAGATCTGACTTTCGGCTCTCTGGCCCGCAGCTTCCCGGGAAAAACCCTGGGGGTGATTCTGACGGGCATGGGGGCTGATGGCCGTGAAGGTTGTCGGTTGATGAAACAAACCGGCTCCGTCGTCTGGTCGCAGGACGAGCGCACGTCCGTCATTTACGGCATGCCCATGGCCGTGGCCAAAGCGGGCTTGTCGGACGAAATCCTGCCCCTTGATGAATTCTGCCCGCGCCTGGTGGAAGGCGTCAGCTGATGGATATTCTCAGCTTACTGGGGATTATCCTGGCGTTTGTTGCCCTGCTGGGGGGGAACCTGCTGGAAGGCGGCGAGGTTGCGTCCCTCATCAACGGCCCGGCGGGCCTGATTGTGGTGGGCGGTACGCTGGCGGCGACCATTCTGCAGACCTCCTGGCCATTGCTGAAGCGTGCCGCCAGTATCCTGCGCTGGGTGTTTGTGCCACCTTATGTGGGCCTGGAGGATGGCATTGACAAAGTGGTTGGTTGGAGTGTTCGGGCCCGCAAACAGGGCCTGCTGGGGCTGGAAGGGCTGGCGGAACGTGAGCCTGAGCGCTTCGCTCGCAAAGGCTTGCAGTTGTTGGTGGACGGCACGGAAACAGAGTCTATCCGCAGCATTATGGAAGTCGAACTGGACGCCCGCGAGCAGCGTGACCTGGAAGCAGCCAAAGTCTATGAAGCCATGGGGGGCTACGCCCCGACCATTGGCATTATCGGCGCCGTGATGGGGTTGATTCAGGTGATGACCAACCTGGAGGATCCCGGCTCATTGGGTCGGGGCATTGCCGTTGCTTTTGTGGCGACCATCTACGGTGTTGCCCTCGCCAACCTGTTGTTTTTCCCCATTGCCAATAAGCTGAGGGCCATTGTGCGTGAGCGCACCCGCTACGAGGACATGATGATCGACGGCATCATTGCCATCGCCGAAGGTGAGAACCCCCGTTCCATTGAGCTTCGGCTGCGCGGCTTCGTGCAGTAACCCGACAGGGGGTTGGTGATATGAGGCGGCGACAGAGGCAGGAAGATGATCTCCACAACCGGGAACGGTGGCTGATCTCCTACGCGGATTTCATCACGCTGTTGTTTGGTTTTTTTGTGGTGATGTACGCCATCTCCTCCGTGAATGAAGGCAAGTACAAGGTCCTGTCAGAGACTCTCAGTGGCGTGTTCAACGTGCCGCAACGTTCATTGCAGCCGGTGCCTATTGGCGAGCAACCGGTCATGCCACTGGATTATCCCGTTGACCAGATCTTCCCTGATCCCGTGATGCAGGCACCCGGCCAGCGGGAAGGTGTGGTGATGGATCGGGGTGAGATCATGCATGATATTGCCATCCAGCTTGAAGAAGCCTTCGATGATTTGATCTACCGTGGGGTGGTGACGGTTGCCAGAGAGGAGCGCTGGATAGAAATCAGCCTGCGCAACAGCCTACTGTTTGGTGGCGGTGATGCCGAGCCTCACTACGACGCCTTTGACATCATCGAGCGCCTGTCCGTTGTCCTGAAGGATCGCGACAATCCTATCCGGGTTGAGGGTTTTACCGATGACCTGCCCATCAACACGCCGCGCTTTCCATCCAATTGGGAGCTGTCGTCAGCCCGGGCGGCTGCGGTTGTGCGTATGCTGGCCATCAACGGTGTTGACCCGGCACGGATGGCCGCCATAGGCTATGGTGAGTTTCAACCGGTGGCCCGCAATGACACGCTGGAAGGGCGCAACCGTAATCGCCGGGTGGTGTTGGTCATTGCCCGCGATCCCGGTATCCGCAGCGCGATCCGGTAAAGACCCGCTATCTCTGGCATGAATCCTGAATAGTCTTTGTTTCATAGGCGGATTTACCGGCGGGCTGGCAATAAGTTGCCGCTTTGCCCGGCAAGGCGCGTGGGTTGTGGCAGGGGAGTGAAGCACTGTGCGAATATGGGCTGTGGCCAACCAGAAGGGTGGTGTAGGCAAGACCACCAGTGTGGCGGCTTTGGCGGGCCTGTTGGCCGAAAAGGGCAAGCGGGTACTGGTGGTTGATCTTGATCCTCATGGCTCTCTTACCAGCTGGTTCGGGCTGGACCCGGATCACGTGCAGAAAAGCGCCTTTGACCTTTTTCAGCATCAGGGACAGGTGCCCGCCGGGCTGACCCGAAGCCTGATACAGCCCACCAGTTGTGCCGGTGTTGACCTGCTGCCAGCCAGTGCGGCGCTGGCTACCCTTGAGCGTAAAATGATCGGTGTCGAGGGCATGGGGCTGATTGTCTCCCGCGGGCTGGCCCAGGTCTGGGATGATTACGACTACGCCCTGCTGGATAACACGCCGACCCTGGGTGTGCTGATGGTTAACGCCCTGGCGGCGGCCCAGCACCTGATTCTGCCAGTACAAACGGAATTCCTGGCGCTCAAGGGCCTGGATCGTATGCTTAACACGCTTGCCATGATCATGCGCTCCCAGCGCAAGGCCATTCCCTACACCGTTGTTGCCACCATGTTCGATCGCCGCACCCAGGCGTCGGTACAGAGCTTGAATACCCTGCGCAAAACTTATCCGGACCACCTCTGGCGGTTTGCTGTCCCTGTCGATACCAAGTTTCGCGATGCCAGTCAGGCGGGGGTTGTGCCCAGCGCCTATGACCGTGACACTCATGGTGTAAGAGCCTATCGTCGATTACTTGACGATTTGCTGGCGGAAACCATGCAAGTCAAAGCAGAGGCGCAGTGAGGTGAACTGTCGTATTTTTGACAGGCAACCTGTCGCTTTGGCAGGAGGGTGGTATGAGTAGGCCCAAACCAACCGACCTGGCGACGCCGGAAGTCGCCCTTGCCAGTTATCTGGATGAGCTCCTGCAGACGGCAACCCAGGCCGCACAGCAAGAGGTTGTGGTCGCGCCTGAGGTAACGCCGGTGCCTGCACCTGCCCCTCAGCCTGATCCTGCTGCTGAGCTGGCGCGCAAGCAGGCCCGATTGGAGCAGTTGGCGAGAATCAAAGCGCAGGCCCAGGCCCGCCAGCAGGCCATCAAGGCTAAACCGGTGCAGACTCCCGTGGCAACCGCGCCGGTTGCCGTGGCCACACCGACACCTGAGCCAGCCGAAGTGGTGCCGCCTGAACCTGCGCCACCAGAAGGGCGCCCGGGGTGGGGCAACCAGGATTTTGAATGTTTGTTGTTCCGAGTAGGAGGATTACAACTGGCGGTGCCGTTGGTTCTACTGGGGGCTATCCATCGTATGGATACCGATATCACACCGATTCCTGGCCGGCCCCGCTGGTACATGGGTATGATGCCGGTTGGCAAGCAGAATCTGAAAGTGGTGGATACCGCTGAGTGGGTCATGGCCGGGCGAGTGCCGCCGGATGCCCGGCAAGGCTACCGCTTTGTCATTCGTTTGGATGACAGTGACTGGGGGCTGGCTTGTGACGAGGTGGCGCAGTCGTTCCGCTTGAGTCCGGACGATGTCCGCTGGCGCACGGCCCGCAGCAAACGGCCCTGGCTGGCGGGTACCGTGGTTCAGCATATGTGCGCTTTGCTGGATGTCGGGAGCATGGCGGCGCTCCTGGGTCGGGCTGAGCGGGAGCATCGCCTGGACATGGGATAGGTTGGTGGTTCGCAGGTGTAAAGGCGGGCGCGTAAATTATTGTGTGCAAGGGCTGGCACGGAATGTGCCTTTTACTATAGTAAAGGGCACTGAATGTTGTTTTTTTGACGAGAGATAAACCTATGGCTTCCCACAGCGGACAACAAAATCAGGCCCAGGACGACAAGGTACTGCAGTACGTGACCTTTCGTCTGGATAACGAAACCTACGGCATTGATGTGATGCAGATCCAGGAAGTACTGCGCTACTCCGAGATAGCGCCGGTTCCCGGGTCCCCTGATTACGTGCTGGGTATCATTAACCTGCGCGGCAATGTGGTGACGGTTATTGATACCCGTCGTCGTTTTGGCCTGCCGGATGCGGACGTGACAGACGCTACCCGCATCGTGGTGCTGGAGTCCGCCAATCAGGTGATGGGTATTCTGGTGGATTCTGTGGCTGAGGTTGTTTACCTCAAGGCCAGCGAGATTGAGACAGCGCCCAATGTTGGCAATGATGAAAGCGCCAAGTTCATACAGGGTGTCTGCAATAAAGATGGTGAACTAATCATCCTGGTGGAGTTCGACAAGATGTTGACAGACCAGGAGTGGGCAGAAATCTCCGCCCTCTAGGCCTGGAACAGGCCAGCCGGGTGGGTAGTCTGGAGAAAACAGTGATGATGGAATGGCTCAATATCGCGCCTTGGCTGGCATTGACGGTTGTTACCTTTGTGATGGTGGCCGGGCAACTCTCGTCCCGGCGTGCTATCAAACGTCTGGAGGCGCAACTGCGGGAGCGCTGCGAAACCCTTGGTCGGGAAATGCACAGTGCCAGCAGTGGCACTATCGGTATGGGCCAGCGCCTTATCGGTTGTGAGCGGCAGCTGCATGAGTTGCGTACCACCGTGGAAGAAATGCGTCAGAATGACCCGCTGCGCGTCTCCTACGATGAAGCGTCGCGGCTTGTGGATCTCGGCGCAGATATTGAAGACCTCATGAATACCTGCGGCATCTCCCGCCCTGAGGCCGAGTTGGTATCCGCCCTCAAGCGTCGGCAGGCGGTGGCCTGACGTCTTCGGGGGTACGCCCCTGCAGATTGAAGGCGAAAGCCAATATTTCCGCTACCACCCGGTACAAGGTGTCCGGGATTTCCTCGCTCAGATCCAGGCGGGCAAGTATGCCCGCCAGCTCCGCATTCTCATACAGCGGCACCCCCGCTTCACGGGCAATACGAATAATCTCCCGGGCCAGGGCATCGGTACCGCTGGCAGCAACCGTGGGCGCCCGTTTGCCGTCATACACCAGGGCAACGGCAGTATCCTGTGTCGTGTTGGTTTTCATGCCTTGATATCCACCAGTCGTTGCTCAAGCCGTGTCGGTTGTGGTTTCGGGGCGCCCTGCAGGCAATCCAGGCTGGTCACTTCCAGTCCCAGTGCCTGCAGGCGCGCCCGCAAGCCCTCAGCGCCGGCGCGGACCCGTTGCAGGGTGGTCGCCTGCTCCGCCCAGATGCGTGTGGCCAGCTGCCCGGCGGCCAGTTTGACCTCAAAATGCAGCGGCCCGGCGTCATCCAGCTCCAGCGACAGATTCAGTACCCACTGGGCGATGCGGGGTTTGCGTTCTTCGCTACCCTGTTCGCGGTCGTCGGCAGGGGTGTAATCCAGTCTTAGCTGGGCTACCCGGGGGTGATCATGAGCGTTCAGCCAGGGCAGATCGATCACCCAGCTTTGCGGCGCGACAGCCTCAGTGCTGGCCCGAGCACTCAGTAGCAGGCTGTGTAACTGATTAACCGCAATCCGGTTGAGCATGCCGGCAATCAGGCGCAGCATCTGGCCGACACTGGGTGGCTCACTGCGTGACAGAGGGGGCGACAGGGGCAGGGGATACTGCAAGCCACTGCTCAGCAGCTCATTGCTGGTGAGAGGGCGGTAGCGGTTAAAGCTCTCGTCGGATTCCCCCTGGCTGGTGAGCAGCACCTGCGCCAGTCTGCCCAGCATCAGCTTCAGGTCCGGATTCTCCGCGTTGCCCTGGCGAGTCAGGGTGGCTTCTGAGAAGGCGCCGGCAAAGCTCAGCCACTGCCTGACCTGTGGCGTTGGCAGCGGTTCGCTGGCGGTGCCAGCGGGCGGTTGTCCCGGCAGATGAGTCAGCAGCTCGCGCAGCACCTGCTGAGCCGCCGCGGGCAGTGGCAGGGTGCCAGGTCCGCTGGGATTACGGGCGCCTGTGGCAAGAGCTGTCAGTAGCGGAGCCAGCCCCGAATCCAGCCGGTGTTGCCAGGGCAGGTGCTCTGCAAGGGCCTGAGGAAGGCGCGCCTGGGGCGCCGTGCCCAGTAGCTCCAGCAGGCGCAGCTCGTTGCCGCTGCGCATGACTTTAATCCAGGTATCGGGTGTCAGGCGGGTACCCTGCAAGGCTGATTGCTCCAGCAGGGTGGTCAGCGACTGGCCTTTGATATCCAGTAGCACTCTCAGTAGTTCTCCCTTGCCCTCGGTGATGACCTCAGCTACCCGTGCCAGCACCTGCTGGCGTTGCAGCAGCTGCAGTTGATCCAGTGCCATCGCCAGTTCCCGGTTTGGCGTCGTCCGGTTGGTGGCCGCCAGCGCGGAGCGATCAGCTGCAGGGCTGCTCTCCGTCGGGGGTGGGCGACTGCCGTCCGGTAAGTTGATCATTATCAATAAACTCCTTTAATCGCGCCGATAGGGGTATCACTGATATCCCCGGGGCGGCAAATCCATGCGGGATTTGGTATACTCCGCAGCCGAAAATGCGGTCCCGCTGGATTCAGGGGCGGTCAATACTCATACAGTTGAGCATCAGGTGAAGCGCCAACTGTGTCAAACTTTTCCGGGGCAAGAATGACAGAGCCGTTACTAAAGGCTGTCGGGTTATCTTGTGAGCGCGATGATCGCCTGCTCTTCTCGGAACTGTCCTTTGCCATTCGTCCGGGCACAGTGACCCGGGTGGAAGGTCCCAATGGCGCGGGTAAAACCACCTTGCTGCGTATCATGGCAGGTCTGTTCCAGGGCTTCGAGGGCGAATTGACCTGGCTGGGAGAGCCCCTGGACTATGTGCGCGAGCACTTCCAGCGCAACCTGCTTTATCTGGGGCACCGCCCCGGCGTGAAGCCGCTGCTGACACCGCTGGAAAATCTGCGGGTATTGACGGGCTGTCGGCGCAGGGTTGCGGATGACGCTCTGGAGGCCGCCTTGCAGCAGGTGGGGCTAGAAGATTATCTGGATGTGCCCTGCCATCATTTGTCTGCTGGTCAGCATCGTCGGGTGGCCCTGGCGCGCCTCTATCTGTCCGATGAGCCCTTATGGCTGCTGGATGAGGCTTTTACCGCCATTGATCGTGAGGGTGTTATTCAGATTGAGCAGCTGCTGGCGCGTCGGGCCGAAGCTGGCGGCGCTGTGGTACTGACTACGCACCATACGCCGGATATCGCCAACCTTGCCCAACTGCACTTGCAGGGGGCCGCGTTATGAACTCTCCGGTCCGTACAGTGACGGTGCAGCCCGTCAAGGTCTCGCTGCCCGCTGCGATGATGGCGGTGTTGCGGCGTGATCTGCAGGTCAGCTTCCGTCAGCGGCAGGACCTGTTCAATCCTTTGTTGTTTTTCGTCATTGTGGTGACGCTGTTTCCCCTCGGGGTGAGCCCGGAAGTGTCTTTCCTGCAGCTGGCAGGTGCGGGTGTTCTGTGGGTGTCGGCACTGCTCGCCACCCTGCTGTCTCTGGACAGCCTGTTCCGCCATGATTTTGATGACGGCACCCTGGAACAACTGGTGCTGCAGCCGCAACCCCTCTATATGCTGGTGCTGGCAAAAGTGGCCGCTCACTGGCTGGTGACCGGGTTGCCATTGATTCTGCTGTCGCCGTTGTTGGGCGTTATGGTGCACCTGGACGGGAACTCTATCGCCATTCTTTGTCTAACGCTGCTGGTTGGCACCCCGGTCCTGAGTCTGGTGGGCGCCATAGGCGCAGCGTTAACGCTGGGACTGCGCAGTGGTGGCGTACTGTTATCGCTGTTGATCATACCGCTTTATATACCGGTGCTGATTTTTGGCACCGGAACAGTGGCCGCTGCGGCAGACGGTGGGTCTGTCAGTGGTCACATGGCGCTGATGGGCGCCATGCTGGTGCTGGCGGTCACGCTGGCGCCGCTGGCTGCTGCAGCCTCGCTACGAATCAGTCTCTCCAATACATGAGCGCGGAAAACGATGCCCGGTAAATGGCAATGGTTTCATAAGTTGGGTTCGCCCCGGTGGTTCTACGGAATTGCTGACCGTTTCAATCCCCTGCTGTTGGGCAGCGCCCTGTTGCTGCTGGTGGCCGGTATTGTCTGGGGGCTGGCCTTTGCACCGCCGGATTACCTGCAGGGCAACAGTTACCGCATTATCTTTATCCATGTGCCGACAGCCTTTGTAGCTCAGTCCGTCTACATCATGATGGCGGTTGCCGGTGCCGTCACCCTGATCTGGCGGATGAAGCTGGCGGATGTCTTTGTCCGTTCTGTGGCCCCCATCGGCGCCGCCTTTACCTTTCTTGCCCTGTTTACCGGCGCTGTATGGGGAAAGCCTACCTGGGGTGCCTACTGGGTCTGGGATGCCCGGCTGACCTCCATGCTGATTCTGTTGTTCCTTTACTTCGGCATCATCGCTCTGGGTTCTGCCATTTCAGATGAGAAATCCTCTGCCCGCGCGGTGGCGGTGTTGGCGTTGGTTGGGGTGGTGAATATCCCCATCATCAAGTATTCAGTGAACTGGTGGAATACCCTGCACCAGCCCGCTACCTTCAAGTGGACCGAGCGCCCGGCCATGCAGATGGACATGTGGTTGCCACTGTTGCTGTCCGTATTGGGCCTTTACCTGTTTTTCACTTGGCTGGCTTTTGTCCGTATGCAGACCGAAATACTGCATCGTGAGCGTCGCACCCAATGGGTACGCCAGCTTATCCAACAGCGCAAGGGGTAATCCGGTATGGTTTTTGATTCCCTTCAGGCATTTATTGCAATGGGTGGCCATGGTCCCTTCATCTGGACCTGTTATGCCGCGTTCTTGATTGTCATGGTAGGCCTGGTGTTCTGGAGCTTTCAGCAACGTCGCCAGGTTATTGCCCAGAGCTTGAGACAGCAGCGTATAGAACAACGCAAGGCTGCCAGCACCCCGGTTTCCCCTTCTGAGAGTGAGTTGACCTGATGCATCCAGCACGAAAAAAACGCCTGTTCATGGTGCTTTTCCTCCTGGCGGGCGTCAGCATTGCCGTCGCCCTGGCGACCTATGCGTTCCGTCAGAATATCAATCTGTTCTATGACCCGACTGAGATAGCCACAGGTGTGGCACCCCAGGATGTGCGCATCCGTGCGGGCGGTATGGTGGAAGAAGGCAGTGTGGTGCGCGATGCCAGCTCCCTGCTGGTGAACTTCCGCATTACCGACTATGAGTCATCCGTTCCCATGGAGTACACCGGCATTCTGCCCGATCTGTTCACTGAGGGGCAGGGCGTAGTGGCTATGGGCCGGTTGCGTGAAGATGGCGTATTTGTTGCTGACCAGATCCTGGCCAAGCATGATGAGAACTACATGGCACCGGAGGTGGCGGAAGCCCTCGCCAGGGCCCAGCGGCGGGCAGGTGTGGAAGCCCATACGCCAGCCAGTAGCTACGATAGCGCCAGCAAAGACGGCAAGGCGTATCCAACATCCGAGTCGGACGGTGAGGCCCAAGGCCCTTACTACTCCTACTGACATTCACAGTTACTGAGAGAGTCAGATGCTGCCTGAAATCGGACATTTCGCCCTAATAATCTCCCTGATCCTGGCGATCCTGCTGTCTGTTGTGCCGCTGGTAGGCGCGCTGATGGGCCGGGAAATGCTGCAGAGCTTTGCCCGCCCGCTGACGGTCGGTACCTTCGTCTTTGTGGCTATTGCCTATTACTGCCTGACCCACGCCTTTATGGTGGATGACTTTTCAGTCGCCTATGTGGCTCATAACAGCAACAGCCTGCTGCCCTGGTATTATAAGTTCAGTGCGGTCTGGGGTGGGCATGAAGGCTCACTGCTGCTCTGGATTCTGATGTTGACGGGCTGGGCGCTGGCGGTTGCGGCGTTCAGCAAGCGCATGCCGATCACCATGGTGGCGCAGGTGCTGTCGGTGATGGGTATGGTCATTGTCGGCTTTATGCTGTTCATTCTTATCACCTCCAACCCCTTTGAGCGCATCCTGCCCAATGTGCCGATAGACGGTAACGACCTTAACCCGCTACTGCAGGATTTTGGCCTGATTATTCACCCACCCTTGCTCTATATGGGCTATGTGGGTTTTTCCGTGGCCTTTGCCTTTGCGATTGCCGCCCTGATCGGTGGTCGTATGGATGCTGCCTGGGCCCGCTGGTCGCGGCCCTGGACCACCTCCGCCTGGGCGTTTCTGTCTCTTGGCATCGCGGTTGGCAGCTGGTGGGCGTACTACGAACTAGGCTGGGGCGGCTGGTGGTTCTGGGACCCGGTTGAAAACGCCTCCCTGCTGCCCTGGTTGTCAGGTACTGCATTGATGCACTCACTGGCGGTGACCGAGAAGCGAGGGGTGTTCAAGAGCTGGACGGTGCTGCTGGCCATTTGTACGTTTGCCCTGAGCCTGTTGGGTACCTTCCTGGTACGGTCTGGCGTACTGACCTCGGTGCATGCCTTTGCCTCAGACCCCAGCCGTGGTCAGTTCCTGTTGGCACTGCTGGGCATTACCCTGGTGTCGTCGCTGGTGCTCTACGCGTTCCGGGCGCCCATTGTGCGCTCCCGGGTGCGTTATGGCTCCCTGTCACGGGAGATTTTTCTGCTGCTCAACAACGTCATGTTAATGGCAGCTATGTTGCTGGTGCTGGTGGGCACTATCTACCCATTGATCCTGGATTACCTGGACATGGGTCGCCTGTCCATCGGTGAGCCTTTCTATAACCTGACCTTCAGCCCGCTGGCCATAGCCACCGGCCTGCTGCTGGGGGCGGGTATTTTCTCCCGCTGGAAGCAGACTGACGGTGGCTGGCTGACGCGTCAGCTGCTCTGGCCAGCAGCGGTCAGCCTGGTGGTGGCCGCTGTGGTGCCGGTATGGATGGGTGACTTCAACTTGTGGGCCTTCTTTGGCTGTCTGGCGGCGGCCTGGGTGACCTTCACCACAGTGCGTGACCTGTGGATCAAATCCGCATCCCGTCACGGTCGTCTCGTGGGCATGCGCAAACTGTCCCGCAGCTACTGGGGCATGGTGCTTGGCCATATTGGCGTGGCCTTTACCATTGCCGGCGCCACCGTGGTCAGCAACTACGGTATCGAGCGGGATGTCCGTATGGTGCCGGGGGACAGTGTGGTGGTGAATGACGTCACTTACACCTATGTGTCGCTGGGTCAGCGGGAAGGGCCAAACTTCATTGCTGATCGCGCCCACTTTGAGCTGAGCCGTGATGGCCGGGTATTCAGCAATCTGTACCCGGAAAAACGAACCTACCTGGTTCGCCGTGATGTGATGACTGAGGCTGCCATTGATGCGGGTTTCTTCCGTGACCTGTTTGTGGCGCTGGCTGAGCCGGTGGGTGGCGATGCCTGGGCGGTGCGTATCCAGTACAAGCCGCTGATACGTTGGATCTGGCTTGGCTCCATCTTTATGGCCGTCGGTGGCTTCCTTGCCATTGCTGACCGCCGCTATCGCATCAGGGTGCGCAAGGCCGCCCCTGCAGATGGCCAACTCGGGCTGGGTGAGGGCGCTCAGCCCCTTGCGGAGGCCCGGTCATGAGGCGAGTGCTGTTATTCACCCCCCTGGCGCTGGTGCTGATACTGGGCGTGATGCTGTACAACGGCATTGGCAAGGACCCCAACCGCCTGGAGTCAGCCCTGATCGGTAAACCCGTGCCCTATTTTGAGCTGGCGTCTCTGGAAGATCCCGGCCAAATCCTGCGGAACGAAGTGTTCGAGGGAAAAGTGGTGCTGCTGAATGTCTGGGGTACCTGGTGCCCGGCCTGCCGGGTGGAGCACCCGGATCTGGTCTGGCTGGCGGAGGAGAAGGGCATCCCGATTATTGGGTTGAACTACAAAGACAACCGGGACGAAGCGATTCGCTGGCTGCAGACCCTGGGTGACCCCTATGAGACCAACCTGTTTGACCCGGACGGTCGGCTGGGCTTTGACCTGGGCGTCTATGGCGCACCCGAGACTTTCATTGTCGATCGCCGGGGCATCATCCGTTACAAGCATGTAGGTGTGGTGGACGAGCGCGTCTGGCGGGAAGAACTCAAACCCCGCATTCAGGCCTATGAGCAGGAGGTGTACTGATGCGAGTCGCCACGCTGGTACTGACGCTGCTGCTGGGCATGTCTGCAGCCCATGCAACCATCGATATTTACCCGTTGGAGTCTGATGCCGACCGCCAGCGCTTTCAGGTGCTGACCAAGGAGCTGCGCTGCCCCAAGTGTCAGAACCAGAATATCGCTGATTCCAATGCCCCCATCGCCCAGGACATGCGGGATGAAGTGCACCGGCTGCTGGTAGATGGCAATACGGATGAGCAGATCGTCGATGCCATGATTGCCCGTTTTGGCGAGTTTGTTACCTACCGCCCGGTTTTTGACCGGCGTACCGCGTTGTTGTGGCTGACGCCGGTGCTGGTGCTGCTTATCGGTATGGGCGTGGTGATTGGCCTGGTGGTGCGATCCCGCGCCCAGGCCTCCTTGCCGCCGCGCACCCTGTCGCTGGAAGAACGCCAGCGCGCTGAAGACCTACTCAAGTAACTTAGGGGACACAGGTCATATTATGACTACAGAATTTTGGTTGATTGCCGCCGTACTGGTGACCCTGGCCCTGGTATTTCTGCTTTACCCGGTGTTTACCTACCGTCCGGATCGTCGGGTTGAGAATGACCTGCGAAACCAGAACCTGACCGCTTACAAAGGCCGTCTTGCTGAACTGGAGGCGGAGCTGACAGCAGGCTTGATTGATGAAGCCAGTTTCCAGCAAATGAGAGATGAGCTTGCCGGCAGCCTGTTGGATGATGAGGAAGAAGGCAAACGTGCCCCGGCCGGACGGCGGGTTGTCGGGCGCCGCAGCGCCTATGCGGTGGTTCTGGTCAGTGGTTTGCTGATACCGCTGACTTCCGTCTGGCTGTATCAGAACTGGGGTGCCATGCCCGCCTGGAACCAGTATCTGGCGATGCAGGAACTGTCGCAACCGGAACGGGAGCGGGCACAGGAGTTCCTGGCGCTGGCGGAGGAGTTGCGCCGCCGCCTGGAAGAGAGCCCCCGCAACCCGGAAGGCTGGGCCATGCTGGGCCGCACCTATATGACGCTGGAGCGTTATGGGCAGGCGGCCTGGGCCTTTGAGCGACTGGCTGAGCAGGTAGCGGAGGATCCCCGCTCTGCAGCCACGGCCTGGGGCCTGGCAGCGCAGGCGCAGTTTTTCCGCAGCCAGGGTGATATGACGCCAGCCGTCATGGATGCCATCAGTGCAGCCCGGGAATTGGACCCCGACGAAGTTAACGCCCTGGGCCTGCTGGGTATCAATGCCTTTGAGCGTCGTGAGTTCCAGCGGGCTATTGAGTATTGGGAGCGTATCGTCGCCGTCGCGCCTGAACACCCCCAGTTGAGCTCTATCCGCGAAGGCATTCGCACAGCCTATGATCGCCTGGGCCAGGAAACACCTGCGTCAGCGGCAAATGGCACGGCGATCCGGGTTGAAGTGTTGCTTTCCGAGCAGTTCCAGGCGGATGTCCCGGAAGGAACCACCCTGTTTGTCTATGCCCGGGATGCCAAGGGCTCGCCCATGCCTCTGGCGGCAGCGCGTTTGACGGCCGCCCAGCTGCCAGTGGCACTGACCCTGGATGACAGTATGAGCATGGTGGATGGGGTCCGCCTGTCGGATGCTGACGAAGTACTGTTAGTGGCGCGTCTATCCCGCTCTGGCACTGCCCAGCTGCAACCTGGAGATTGGCAGGGTGTTACCGAGAGCCCGTTGGACCTGCAGGGGTATGACGGCTCACCGATACGCATTCTGATCAACGAGCAGATCCCGCAGTAAACGCCCCGCCTCCAGCCCCTCGAAGGCCGAGACCCCGCTGCTCGCGTCCTTCGACAGGCTCAGGACGAACGGTCTGTTGGAGGCGTGTGGCGCAGGACAGAACAGCAAAGCCCCGTTCAGCCTGAGCCCGTCGAAGGCTGAGGCCCCGCTGCCCGCATCCTTTAACAAGCCCAATACTCACGGCACTTTAGGGCAGGGCTCGCCAAGTCTGGATAGGGCCAATCACAAGGCGAGCTTTTGTTAAGGCTCACTCGCGCAGCGGTGGCAGTGCATCCCGTCTGTGCTTTTTCTGCCGTGCTGTCATCGCCTGTCGCAAATCCTTCAACGCTGCCAGCAGGTGGCCCGATTGCCAGTTGCCGGGCGCCTGGTCAGCCGGAGCGTAAAGGTACGTCTGCAGCCCGTTAAGGGCTTCCCGCAAGCCATGGTGCTGGCTCCAGCCCACCACTTCTGCCGCACTGTGGAACTGGGTGCCTTGAGCCAGGGTGTTAGCCCACCGCGGCAGCAGTTCCAAGGTTTCGGGGTGGCCGGTGCGAGCGCGTTCACAGAGCGCGTTGAACAGATCCTTCTCTGCCTGTGGGTAGGCATCCGGTGCAACTGCTGCCAAGGGGTGACGACGATTTATCAGCCACAGGGCCAGCGTGAGCAGCCACAAGCCAGCCAGCGCTGCACTGGCCCACATCCAGAATCTGGACCCGTCCATTAGCGGCGCACCCTGAGACGTTGTTGGCCGCTCGGGGTCAAGCACAATGGGTGGCGTTGCGCGGCTTACCGTACCGCCAATAGTGAGTGTTTGCGCAGGGATAATGGCCAGGCGCTCACGGTCCTCGTTGACATCCCACCAGGGAATGCGTACCTCGGGCAAGGTGACGGTGCCTGGCTCTACCACTATCAGGGCGGTGGACTGAGTCAGACTGCCGGTAATGCCAGCGGTCTGGCTTTCACTGGACCGGCTGGGGGCGTCCGGGTAGGCGCGCAGGGCGTTGGGGTAAGCCGCCATCACATCCGGCAAGGCTGAACCATGCAGGCCCTCTGCCTGCAGTATCAACTGCCGCGTGACACTCTGGCCAACTTGCAGCTGATCAATGGCGTTGCTCCAGGTTTCAGACAGGGACAGGCTGGATGCCGGAAGCCAGGTATCACCACTGAAACTGGCGGGTGGCGGACTGACCTGAATGATGGGGAAGGGCGCGCTGTCCCGCAGGAACTTGAGTTGCCCGCCGTCGATACGTGCCCGGCCCTCAAAACGGATATCGTCTATCAGCAGTTCGCCAGCCCGCTGCGGAAACACCGCATAACGCCGTTCCACCACGCGATAACGAATGCCGTCCCGGTGGCGCTGGTATTCCTGCTGGCGCCCGAGGTTGTCGATAATGGCATGGGGGTGCTCCGGTTGTGACAGCTCCCCGCGAATCAGGTTGCCATGGTAGAACAGCCGCACCGTCAGCAGTACTTGCTCCTGCACGTAGGCAGAGATCTTATCCAGCTCAATTTCCACAAAGGCATCCCTTGGCTGGCCAGCTGCAGCAGGTGCCCTGCCGGGCAGTACGGTGATCGTCAGTGGTTTTGACTCACTGCCCTGGAAAGTGAGGGGCGGCAGCTCCAGTTCACCTGTGCGCCGGGGCGACAGGTGGTAGGTCCAGGTAATGGTGGCCTGGGTCTGGTTGTTGACGGTGCTCACACTGTAGCGCTGGTTGCGGGACAGAATCTCAAAATTTTCTTGCAGGCGTTCCAGACTGGGTTCCGGCAAGTCCAGATCCCGGAGGTTAAACAGCATGTCGAAGCTCAGATTCAGGGCGGTCTGCCCGGTGACTGTCGCCACCAGGGTCTCGTCCTCGTGCAACTGGGTGCGATCCACTTCCACCAGCAATGCGCTGGTGGCCAGAGCCTGCAGGGGCAGTGTCAACAGACAGAGTTGAACAAGGGATCTGAGAATTCTCACCATGGCGTATCGCCCTCGCGTTGTGGGGTCCCGCGCTCGCGGTACTGCTCCAGGAATTTGCGTTGTAGTAGCAGCCCCGGCTCATCAGGGATGCGCCGCAGCCATTGCTCCTGAGTCGCGTCAAGAGGCGACGTGTCAGGTTGCTGGGGCAGGGTTTGTGCTGGCGCCTCGCGGGATGGGTCAGACTCATCTGAACCCTCGGGTTGCTGACCCGGCGTGGCGTCTTCCTGTTGTTGCTGGTCAGAGTCCCGCGATGGGTCTGCTTGCTCCGGTGACGATGGGCTCTGCTCACGGTCGCCCGCCTGTGCATCCTCATCCTGCCCGGGTTGCGGTTGGCTCTGGCCAGCATTATCGCTGCCATCGTCTTGTGAGGACGCGTCCTGGCCTTCGCCTTCGCCGTCTGCGGGCTGCTGTTGCTGCTGATCCAGCAGCTGTTGCACCAGCTCCCGGTTATGTTGGGCATCGTCATGGTGCGGGTAGGCCGCCAACACGTCATCGTAGGCGGCGAGCGCCTCTTCCAGGCGCCCTGTCAGGGCCAGAGCGTTGGCTTGATTGTAGCGGGCGCTAGGCCGGCTATCCTCACTGAAGGCAGTGATAGCATCCTCGAAGCGTCCCTGGCGATAGAGAGCCGTACCACGCCAGGCCGGGTCCCTAAGCTGCGCGGCTGCCCGGGCCGGGTCCTGCTCTATAAGTGCCGGTGCCCGCTGATCCTCCCGGCTCCACAGCTCGCTCCAACTCAGTGCCATGGCGGTATTGGGATAGAGTGGCAGCATCACCAACGGTGCTAGCGCCAGCAACCGGCCCGCTTGCCAGCGCCACAGCAGCAGGAGCAGCACCGGCCAGAGCAGCCAGTAACCCTCATCCAGCCAGCGCGCGGCCTGCAGATCCTGCTCCACCGCCTGCCAGCCTGCGCCTCTGTCAGTGCCCAGGCGCAGGGCGCGCACATCCGTATCATCCAGTGTGGCGATGTGGCTGCGGCCGCCACTGCGCTGGGCCAGCTCCGCCAGCGCGGCGGGGTTGGCGCGGGCAATCACCACCTGCCCCTGATCGCGAATAAAGCCCCGCTCTGCCAGCGGAATGGGGGCGCCATCAGGGGTGCCGACAGCAAGGGTGCTGAGAGTGTGCGACCGCTCTTGCAGCAGGCTGGAAATGGCCTGTTGGTCGGCGTCTGTGACATTGTCGCTGATCAGCAGAATGCGTCCGGCACCAGGGCCGGACTGATCCAGTAAACGGATGGCCGTTGCCACCGCCAGATCCGCCCGATTACCGGTGGCCGGCATGATGATAGGGTCCAGAGCGGGTAGCAGGTTCTCGATGGTCTGGCGGTCATCTGTCAGCGGGGTGACCACGTGGGCATCACCGGCGTAGACCACCAAGGCTGTGAAACCTTCCTGCCGGGCCGCCAGTATATCCCGGATCTTGCGGGTGGCCTGGGTTAAACGGTTGGGTGCGGCGTCAGTGGCCAGCATGGAAAGGGACATATCCAGGGCGATAACCAGCCTGTCCTGTTGCTGATGCAGGGGTACGTCGGCTTCACGCCAGGCCGGGCCAGCCAGTGCCAGGCTCAGACAACTGAGCAGCAGTGCCGGCAGCAGCCAACCGGGCGCTCGCCGGCGCTGGTGAGCGTGATTATGGCCGGGAATAAGTGGCTGCAACAGATCCTCAGCGATGATGCCTCGCCAGCCATGCTGGCTTTGCTGGGCTTGCCGCAGCAACCAGGGCAGTAGAGGTAACAGCGCCAACAGGGCTAGCCAGCCAGGGCGCAGAAAGTGCAGCTCAGCCAGCATGTTCGCGCCTCCGCTGCAGGTGGCCGCGTGTGCCCTCCGCCAACCATAGCAGGGTAAGCAGCAGTGCGGCCGCTCCGGCAGGCCATACGTATTGTTCGCGGGTGGGGCGATAGTAGCGGCTTTCCAGTTCCACGGGTTCCAACAGGTTCAGGCTTTCATACACCTGCTGCAATTCAGGTGTGCTGCGGGCGCGGAAGTAGCGACCACCGGTCATGGCCGCGATGTCCGTCAGCAACTCTTCATCCAGATCCAGGCCGGGATTGGGACGGCGCATGCCACCAAATCCTGAGGTGGCTGGTGGGTCACCCGCCACGCCCACGGTATAGATCCGCACGCCGGCCGCCGCCGCGATTTCCGCCGCCACCCTGGGGTCAATCTGGCCCGCGGTGTTGGCACCATCGCTAAGCAGGATCAGCACCCGTTGCTGCTGCGGCCGGTCCCTGAGTCGCTTGACCGCAAGGCCAATGGTATCGCCAATGGCGGTGGCACGTCCTGCCATACCAATGCGACTCTCCGCCAGCAGTGATTTGATGGTGGCATGGTCAAAGGTCAGAGGCGCGTATACATAGGCCTCGGCGCCAAACACAATCAGGCCTATACGGTCGCCCTGGCGTTGGGCGATAAAGTCATCAATGACCAGTTTGACCGCTTCCAGCCGGTCAACGGCACGTCGCCCCATGATCATATCCCGCTCTGCCATACTGGGGGAGAGGTCTACCGCCAGCATCAGATCTCGGCCGGTTACCGGCATTTGTATGCTTTCCCCCACCTGCTGTGGCCGCGCTGCCGCAATCACCAGCAGGCTCCAGATCAAAAACAGCAGTACCCGCTGCCAGCGTGGGCCGGCCTGGCCATGGCTGCTGACGCCGGGCAGTGCCGCCAGCCAGGTGGCGGTGGGCAGTACGGGTGCCGCCACGGGTTTGGCTCGGTGGCGTTGCCACAGGTGGCTCAGTACGGGTACAGCGATGAGTGCCAGCACCCAGGGCCAGGCAAAGTTCAGCATGACAGCCCCCTGATCCATGCGCCCGCCATAGTGACAGCCTCCTCTGGAGGCAGCTCAGGCTCAGGTTGCCAGGCGGCGGTCACCAACAGGGCCCAGGGGGCCTGCTGCTGGTCGGGTCGGGCAGCGGCTGTCAGGTAGGCGGCCCAGGCGTCACCGGTCAGTGCCTGTGGATGCTGGCCTTCTGCGGCAGTCCGGGCACAACGCTTGAGCAGGCTGTTCAGCTCGGCAAACCAATGGTTACTGGCCGTGGCTCTGGCCGCCAGTGCCTGCAGCTCACGTAAAGCCTGCTGACGCCAGCGGGTACGCTGGTAGCGCCGCCAGGCCATATAGATGATGGCCAGGCAGCCGAGCAGCAGCAGTAAGGCCAGCAGCCACCAACCCGGTGCGGGTGGCCAGAAGCCGCCAGGCGTGGGCGGATGGATATCACGCAAATCGGCGAGCAAGGCTTCGGGTGTCATCGCAAAGCCCCCCGGGTACCGAGCAGTTGCCGGACAACGGCGGCCGGGTCATCCTGTGTCCCCAGTGTCAGCCAACTGATGCCCGCTGACTGCATGGTTTTTGCAAGGGCCGCCTCCCGTGTCCGGACCTGCTCGCTGAACGCGGCTTTCAGCGTCTTGTCGCCAGCATTGAACCAGAGGGTGTCGTGGCCCACCTTGATGGCGAACCGCCCACTTTCTGGCAACCTGATCTCCAGGGGGTCCTGAATACGCAGGGCGCTGACGCTGTTATGGGCTGACAGTGTCGCCAGCAGGCTGGTAGTGTCTTCGCTAAGGCTGAGAAAATCACTGAGCAGGATGATGCGGCTGCCGGTGTGGGCAATCCGGCGCACTTCCCGCAGTGCATCGTCAAGGCGGGAGGGTGATGTTTCGATGCCCGCCAGGGCCTCCAGCTGGTGATTGGCGAGAAGGTCCAGCAGCTGCATGACCGTTTGTCTGCGCCGGGCTGGTTTGAGCATGTGCAGGGCCTGGTGATTAAACACCACGCCGCCAACCTGATCTCCCTGCCACAAGCCCAACCAGGCAAGCAGGGCGGCTGCCTGAGCAGTGCGGACCTGCTTGTAGCACTGCACACTCCCGAAGAACAGGGACGGCCCCAGGTCACAGACCAATAGCAGCGGGCGCTCCTTTTCCTCCTCAAACAGTTTGGTGTGAGGTGCCTGGCGACGGGCCGTCACCCGCCAGTCTATGGTGCGGATATCGTCACCGGGCTGGTATAGCCGCACTTCCGCGAAGGCCATACCCCGGCCACGCAAGGGTGACTGGCGCTGCCCGGCCAGCGGCTGTCTCACCGGGCGGTGTGCCGGCAGCCGCAAGGCCCGGGCATCTGCCTGCAGGGCAATCAGCTCCGGCAAGGATGCTTTAACGGCAGTGTCCCGGGGTTGTTGCATGCTATGACCTCAAGCCGCCACCGGTACACAGTCAAGCAGACGCTGGATAACGTCGTCGGGGCGCAGCCCCTCGGCCTCCGCTTCAAAGGTCAGTAACAAGCGGTGGCGCAGCACGTCAAATGCCACATCACGCACATCGTCGGGGCTGACAAAGTTGCGTCCGTCCAGCCATGCGCGTGCCCGGGCACAGCGGTCCAGTGCGATAGTGCCGCGGGGGCTGGCGCCGAAGGCGGTCCAGCGCCCCAGTTCCGGGTCCAGCGTGCCGGGGTCTCGGCTGGCCACGATCAGCGCCACCAGATAGTCCTCAACAGCGTCTGCCATATACAGATCAGCCACCTCACGTCGGGCAGCGAAAACTTCATCCGCACTAAGCTGAATGCCGGCGCCCTGCTCACCATCGCGATACTCAGTACGGGCCAGCTGCAGGATACGCCGCTCCGCTTCCGCATCCGGGTAACCGATGCGTACGTGTAAAAGGAAACGGTCCAGCTGGGCTTCCGGCAGAGGGTAGGTGCCTTCCTGCTCGATGGGATTTTGGGTTGCCATCACCATAAAGGGGGCGGGCAGGCTGAAGGTGCGCATGCCGACACTCACCTGCCGCTCACCCATGGCCTCCAGCAAGGCGGACTGTACCTTCGCTGGCGCCCGGTTGATTTCATCCGCCAGCACCAGGTTGTGAAAGATGGGGCCTTGCTGAAACTCGAAGCTGGCGGTTTCCGGCCGGTAAATATCGCTGCCGGTGATGTCTGCCGGTAGCAGGTCCGGGGTGAACTGAATGCGGTGGAAATCACCTGTGAGATGTGAGGCCAGAGCCTTGATGGCGGTGGTCTTGGCCAGGCCGGGGGCGCCTTCAACCAACAGGTGGCCATCCGCCAGCAGGGCCATCAGCAAACGTTCCACCAGCCGCTCCTGGCCAATAATGCGCTGCGAAAGGTGGGACTTCAGCTCTCCGAATCGTTGTTGTAATGACATGGGACAACTTCACTCAGGTAGTGAGGGGGCTTGCCAGACTGCCACAGGCTATGCGGTCATGTCCGCCGAAGAAGGCTCCAGTTTTTGCACCAAGCGGGCAAAAATCAAGGGCTTGACTATGCTACTGGTATTACCATTCATTCACAGTTCAAGGGTGCACTATGAATGCGCTTACCGTGACCAGCATGGAACAGTTTCTAAGCCAGCTGGCAGACGCCTTTTCAGAAAAACTGGGCAAGGCTGATGCCGAGAAACTCAGCCGGTTCGCCACGGAGTACTTTGCCTACCTGCCGTTGGATGAATTACTGCCCAGGCGTTTTTCCGATACCTATGGCGGTGTGCTCGCGGCCTGGCAGTTCTTCCAGAAACGTCCGTCGGGCGGTCCGCTGATCCGCGTATTCAACCCGGACCTTGAGGATGATGGCTGGCAATCCACCCATACTGTGATTTTCATTCTGCACCCTAACACGCCGTTTCTGATTGATTCTGTGCGCATTGCCATCAATCAGCGCGAGGTAGGCACCCATACTATCCAGCATGCGGTGTATGAGGTCGAGCGGGATCGCGCGGGCAAGCTGAAAAAGTTTGGCCCACCCGGGGGGCAATGGGACGCGGACACCCATGAAGCCTTGATAGTGCTGGAAATTGACCGCCACAGCGACGAAGCCGATTTGCAGGCCCTGGCGGCCCTGATGGCTGACGTACTGGTTGAGGTGGGCGCCGCGGTTGGTGATTTTTCCGCCATGCAGGAGAGGGTGGGGGCTATCCGTGCCGAGCTGGACAACTGCACGGCACAGGTTAAGGAGGACTATCTGGAAGAAGCCCGGGCCTTCCTGGAGTGGTTGAGTCAGGACCACTTCACGTTCCTGGGTTATGACGAATACAACTTCATTCACAAGAAAAAGAATGAAGTGGAAGTGGTGCAGGTGGAAGGCTCTGAACTGGGTATCCTGAAACTCAACAATGAGCGGCCGGCGCGGGTCCGGTTGCGTGATCTTCCCAAGCGCACCCGCCAGGAAATGACCCGCACTGACGAGCTTTTTATCTTTGCCAAATCTGCCCAGCGCTCGCGGGTCCACCGGCCTGCCTACCCGGATTATATTGCCGTCAAGAAATTCAATGAGCAGGGTGAAGTCATTGGCGAGCGACGCTTCTTGGGGCTCTACACCGCCCATGTTTACAATGAACGCCCTTCTGAGATCCCGCTGTTGCGGCGCAAGGTCTCCAGTGTGCTGGAGCGTTCAGGCTTTATTCGCAACGACTACGCGGGTAAGGAGCTTGAACAGATTCTGACGGTATACCCTCGGGATGAGTTGTTCCAGATCGCCACGGACGAACTTTACCGCGTGGCACTGCAGATTTTGTACATCCAGGAGCGGCGCAAAATCCGGGTATTCATGCGGGAGGATGTCTATGGCCAGTTCATCACCTGCCTGGTTTTTGTGCCCCGGGATATCTATACCACTGAATTGCGCCTGAAAATTGAGTCCGTATTGCATGACCAGCTCGGCGCTGAGGACGTCGAGTTTGTGACCCGTTTTTCCGAGTCTGTGCTGGCGCGGGTGCAGTTTACTGTGCGCGTTCCCCAGGCGGATCACCGGGAGTTACCGGTGGGTGAGGTGCAGGAGCGGGTGATTGCCCTGGCTCAGTCCTGGGGCGACGGGCTGGTTGAAGCCCTGCAGGAAAGTTTTGGTGAGGAACAGGGTAACGATCTGCTACGCCTGTATGGCAACGCCTTTCCTGGCAGCTACCGGGATTTCTTCTCGCCCCGTCGAGCCGCCATCGACCTGATCCATATTGTGGAAGTGTGCCGCAGCGGCAAGCTGGCCATGAGTTTTTACCGGGCACTGGAAGAGGCCGAGCACGTTCTGCACGTCAAGCTCTTCTACCCCAACGAGCCGCTGCCCCTGTCGGATGTAATGCCCATCTTTGATCACCTCGGGTTCCGGGTTATCGGTGAACACCCCTTTGAACTGATCAACCGCCAGGAGCAGGTGGTCTGGATTCATGATTTCACGCTGCAGGCGGGCAACGGCAAGGTGGTGGATATTGCTCGCCTGCGCCCCATTTTTGAAGAACTGTTCCGGCGTGTCTGGTACGGCGAGGCGGAAAACGATGCGTTCAATCGCCTGGCGTTGACGGCCTACATGAACTGGCGCCAGATTGCCCTGTTCCGGGCCTATGCCCGTTACATGCGCCAGATTCGCCTGCCCAACAGCCAGACCTTTGTGTCCAACACCCTGGTGAACCATGTCAACCTTGCCAGGTTGCTGCTGGAGTTCTTTGAAGTGCGCTTCAACCCTGCCCGCTACCAGAGTGCAACCAAGAGCCTGGCGGCCCAGCAGAAGCTGGAAATTGAGTTCAACGCAGGCCTGGATGCGGTGGAAAACCTCAGTGAAGACAAGGTGCTCAGGGTCTATCTGGAGCTGATGCAGGCGACCCTGCGGGCCAACTTCTATCAACAGGCACCCGGCGGTGGGCCGAAACCCTACGCTAGCTTTAAGCTCAGTCCCGCCAGTATTGCCGATATGCCGCTTCCCAAACCCATGTTTGAGATTTTTGTCTACTCGCCCCAGGTTGAGGGGGTGCACCTGCGGGGCGGCAAGGTAGCCAGGGGGGGCTTGCGCTGGTCTGACCGTTACGAGGATTACCGCACCGAAGTGCTGGGCCTGGTAAAAGCCCAGCAGGTCAAGAATGCGGTCATTGTGCCGGTGGGGGCCAAGGGCGGTTTTGTTGCCAAGCAGCTCCCCGATGGCGGGGATCGGGATGCTATCCAGAAGGAAGGGGTGGCGGCCTATAAAACCTTTATCCGTGGCCTGCTGGACATCACCGATAACCTGCTGGAAGGGCAGATCGTGCCCCCCGTGGATGTGGTGCGGCACGACGAAGATGACCATTACCTGGTCGTGGCCGCCGACAAGGGTACCGCCACCTTCTCCGACATCGCCAACAGCCTGTCGGCGGAGTACAACTTCTGGATGGGCGATGCCTTTGCATCCGGTGGCAGCCAGGGTTATGACCACAAGAAGATGGGTATTACCGCCAAAGGTGCCTGGGTATCCGTAGAACGGCATTTCCGCGAAATAGGCATTAACCCGGCCCAGGATACCTTTACCGCCATTGGTATCGGTGACATGAGTGGCGATGTATTCGGTAATGGCCTGCTGCGCTCTGACAAAACCCGGCTGGTGGCCGCCTTTAACCACCTGCATATCTTTGTGGACCCGGACCCAGACCCCGCAGGCAGCTTTGCTGAGCGTCAGCGCCTGTTTGCCCTGCCGCGCTCCGCCTGGACGGACTACGACGCCAGCCTGATCTCCCAAGGTGGCGGTGTGTTCAGCCGGAGTGCCAAGTCCATCCCCATCAGTGCAGAAATGAAGGCTCTGCTGGGTATCAAGTCAGACCGGGTGCCCCCCAACATGCTGATTGCCTATATTCTGAAGGCGGAGGCCGACTTGCTGTGGATTGGAGGCATTGGTACCTATGTCAAAGCCAGTCACGAATCCAACACAGACGTGGGCGACAAGGCCAACGATGGCCTGCGCATTGACGGCCGGGATCTGAGGGTGAAGGTGGTAGGCGAGGGCGGCAATCTGGGTATGACCCAGAATGGTCGTATTGAATACGCCCTCAAGGGTGGGCGCCTCAACACGGACTTTATCGACAACTCCGGCGGTGTGGACTGCTCTGACCATGAGGTCAATATCAAGATCCTGTTGAATGCAGTGGTGCGTGACGGCGACCTGACGGACAAGCAGCGCAACCAGATGCTGGTGGACATGACGGAGGATGTCAGCGATCTGGTATTGCTCAACAACTATCGCCAGACCCAGGCCATCAGCGTTGCCGCCCATGAAGCCTCCGGACGGCTGGAAGAATACCGGCGCCTGATGAACAGCCTGGAGTCCGAGGACAAGCTCAACCGGGCGCTGGAGTTTCTGCCGGACAACGAGGGCCTGACTGAGCGCAAGATACAGAAGCAGGGCCTGACCCGGCCTGAGCTGTCCATACTGATTGCCTATGTCAAAGGGGATATCAAGCAAGCCCTGATTGAGAGTGACCTTGCGGCTGAAGCCGGGTTGGAGAAAGAGCTTTTCAAAGTATTCCCGGTCACCATGACCCGAAGGTTCCAGAACGAGCTGGCCCAACACCAGTTACGGCGTGAAATCATTGCCACTCAGGTGGCCAATGACATGATCAATCACATGGGCATCACCTTCATGGAGCGGCTCGTCCAGTCCACGGGGGCATCGGCCCATGCCATTGCCCTGGCCTGGATCATCGCCCGGGATGTATTCGACCTGGACACCTGGTGGAACGCCATCGAGGCCCTGGACTATCAGGTGCCGGCCAGCCTGCAAATGAATATGATGCAGGAGCTCATGCGACTGATCCGCCGTACCGTACGTTGGCTGCTGCGCAACCGTCGCGGTGAGCTCAGCATACAGAGCCATGTGGAGCGGTTTGCAGGAGCCATTGGCGAAGTCACTCACAATCTGCCGGACTACCTGCGGGGCCAGGCACTGGCCCACTGGCAGCAGGCTTTTGAGGAACTCAAAGACAAGGGCGTGCCCGATGAGCTGGCGGCCATGATGGCGGGTATGCCTTACCTCTATTCTGTGCTTGGTATCATCGAGAGCCAGGATGTCACCGGCGCGTCCCTGAAAACCGTGGCGAATCTGTACTACACCCTGGGGGATTGCCTGGATCTCAACTGGTTCGCTCAGTCCATCGCCCGCCTGACGCCCACTTCCCACTGGCAGGCGCTGGCGCGGGAGAGTTTCCGGGAGGACCTGGACTGGCAGCAAAGGGCGCTGACCACGGGGATACTGAAAATGGCCGGCGATGGTGGTGACCTTGACCAGTGCCTGCAGGACTGGATGGCGCGCCATGAGCCCCTGATCGTGCGCTGGAACCTGATGCTGGCTGAACTGCGGGGCGTATCCGAGCCGGAGTATGCCATGTTCTCAGTAGCCCTGCGTGAACTGCTTGATCTGGCCCAGAGCACCTTGCATGCATGACACCCTGGCGAGTAGTTACGACAGATGACTTATTGCTTTCCCGGGTGAAATCCCGTTCAATCAACGCCAGTCAAAGGTTGAGCTGCATGGGAGTCGGCGAGTATGCGTGTATTGAACCACCTGTTTGAGAAAAACCGGGAATGGGCGGACGGTATCAAACAGCAGGACCCGGAGTTCTTTACCCGTTTGTCCCGCCAGCAAGCCCCTGAGTACCTCTGGATTGGCTGCGCCGACAGTCGGGTCCCTGCCAACCAGATCGTTGACCTGATGCCCGGCGAGTTGTTTGTGCATCGGAATGTCGCCAACGTCGTCGTGCATACGGACTTCAACTGCCTGTCGGTATTACAGTTCGCAGTGGAAAAACTCAAGGTCAAACACATTATGGTGGTGGGTCACTACGGCTGTGGTGGCGTGGCAGCGGCCCTGAAGGACGAAGGCTTCGGTCTGATCAACAACTGGCTGCGCCATGTGCAGGACGTACGCGACCGTTACGCCGACGCGCTGGCCCGGCTGCCCAATGAAAACGACCAGATTGACCGCCTGTGTGAGCTGAATGTGGTAGAGCAGGTCAACCATGTATGCCAGAACACCATCGTGCGGGACGCCTGGGCGCGCGGCCAGAATCTGTCTGTACATGGCTGGATCTACGACGTGGGCGATGGCCTGCTGCGTGATCTGGGTCTGTGTGTTACCGGTAACGACGAGCGGGACAGCATCTACAGCAGTGCCGTGGAGGAACTGATTGCCCGGCCGGTGCGTACCAGCCGGACACGTCAGTCCTGAACACCTGTCAGCAGGTCGCCAGACGGGCCTTCGCCTTGTTGGCGACCTTGGGTTTCAGCTTGTCCTGATCAGCCAGCCAGCGAATGCTTTCAATAACTGCTTCCCGGCTGCTATGGGGTTGCAGGCCAAAGGTCTGATTGGTCTCAGTGGTATCAAACCAGCCGTAGCGCCCCGCTGCCTCAAACACCAGATCATAGGTAAAAGGCGGCTTTACATTGAACAGGCGGCAGACCCGCTCGGTCCATTTTGCACTCCATAGCAGCAGCCCCCGTTCGAAGGGCAGGTGAACAGGCTTGATGCCCGTCAGCTCCCGCAACATGTGTCCCACCGCCTTCACTTCCATATTGTCGCTGGCCACCACGTACCGGTGACGGTTTTCACCCTTTGTCAGGGCCGCCACATGCGCTGCCGCCACATCTCGCACATCCACCAGATTGAGCCCGCCCGGGTAGGTCTGACCTATACCGTTGAGCCAGTCCTGAATCAGCTGGTTGGATGGGGTAATGCGATAGTCCAGCGAGCCCAGCACCACCGCTGGACAGATCACCACCAGGTGAATACCTGTCTGTTCCGCCAGTTTCTGGGCCTTCTTCTCGCTTTGAGTCTTGGCCACGTAATAGGGGTTACTGGCGTCATTATTCCAGTCACGGCCGGTACGCAGGTCGTTGGGATGGTAAGAGAAGCCAATAGAGGCAATGGAGCTGGTATAAACAATGCGCTGGATGCCCTGCGCATGGGCAGCGGCAAACACATTCTCAGCGCCCTGGATGGCTGGCGCAACAATCTCTTCGGCGGTTTTGGCGATGGTTTTGTAAACTGCTGCTAGATGGATGATGGCCTGCTGGTCGCGGGCAGCCTCCACCAGTTGCTCGCGGTTCATGACATCGCCTTCGAACAGCTCAATGTCCAGGCCTTCCAGGCCCCGGCGGTCTGAACCCGGACGCACAAATCCCCGTACCTTATAGCCCTGTTCCAACAATTGCCGCACCACATGGGCGCCGATATGGCCATTGGCGCCGGTTACCAGAATGTTTTTGAGGTTGTTATCAGTCATGGCAGCCGCTCCGTATGCGGGGAGGCCATTGATGCTGGCCGGCCCCGGGCTGGTGAGAGAAAAATACCGGACCAAAAGCCTAAAGCTTTATACCATCCTTGGCCATGACTGAATTGACGAGGCTATGGGTGTTCAGGTCAACCCTCTCCGCACTGCTCCGTCGTCATCATCGACAGAAACGTGTAACCTCTGCGCTGTTTTTGTTCAGTTCAATAAAGGTCCTGGTTGATGCTGCCAAACAGTCATGAAGTCATTTTGCGCAACAAACCCGCGCTCACTGCGCCCGTTGCCTGTATCGGCCTTTTGGCGCCGGCACTGCTGGCGGAGTTACCAGGGCGCGGGCTTGCTCATGCGGACCATGCAGGTGTCTACGGTAGTCTTGCCGCCTACGCGGATTGGCAGGTGCGCTTTGGATTGCAGTCTGAAGTCAAACCCGGGCAGATGGCGACAGTGGTGGTGTTTATGCCCAAGGCCCGGCGCGAGCTGGTGATGCGTCTGGCTTATGCCCGTCATCTGGTGCGCGCAGGTGGGCAGATCTGGCTGGTGGGGGAAAAACGCGAGGGGATTGCCGGCGGCGCCACCGAGTTCAAAGCCCAGTTTAATGAGGCGGTGAAACTGGACAGCGCGCGCCACTGCCAGCTCTGGTCTGCCAGAGTCGCTGAGGGCGGGGCGCCGTTTACGGTAACGGATTGGCTAAGCTGGCATGACATTGAGGTGGCAGGCCACCAGGTGGCCGTGGCCGGGCTACCCGGTATCTTCAGTGATGGCCACCTGGATGATGGCACCCGCCTGCTACTGGAAAGCATTGACCAGGCGTCTGTTGCCGGGCCGGTACTGGACTTTGCCTGTGGCGCTGGTGTTATCGGCGCCTGGTTGTCTGCACGCTTTGGTGCATCGCTTGTGGTGAATGGCGTGGATGTGCAGGCGCAGGCTGTCGCCTGTGCACGGGAGAGCTACCGACGGGCAGGTGTCAGTGGCGAAATAGTTGCCTCGGATGGGCTGGGCGGTGCCATGGGACGTTATCAGACGTTGGTGACTAACCCTCCCTTTCATCAGGGGGTAAAAACAGACCTGGATGTCACCGAGAGTTTCCTGCGGGGGGCGGCTGCCCATTTGTTGCCGGGAGGGGAGCTGTGGCTGGTGGCCAATCGCTTTTTACCTTACCGCCCGTTGATGGAGCAGCACATTGGCCGCTGCGAAATTGTCGCTGAAGACTCGCGCTTCTTTGTATACCGGGCCTGGCGGCGCTGATCCGGCAGCTTTTGACAGGGCCCGCCCAATGGCAGGCCCTGTATGGGAAACCGGCGCCGGTTCAGTGCTGTTTGGCGTGAAGCATGGTTTCCAGATGGAACGACAGGGTAACCATCTGCTCGTGCCTGACTTCCCGCAGCAGCTTGTCGATCAGCTTGCGAATGCCCTTCTCAACACCACTGATGCTGACATCCGCGGTTTTCTTGGTCACTCTGCCAAGGCTGACTTTGTTGGTGGGGTGCTCGTAGTAATGGGTCACGCTCAGGCTGACAACCTCACACAGGGTATCTACCACCTCATCAATATAACCCTCTGAGCCGCTCTCGGTCCGTACGCGCTGGATCAACTGCATGGCGCGCTGGTGCAGCTCCGCATGTACGTGGAATACAAGGTGAGGCTCGTCCTTCTCGGGGTGGACCCACAGCATGGAATCCAGGTACAGGCTCAGATCCTTGAGTTCATCGGCACTGCGCTTCTTGAAGAACTGCTTGATCACCAGATTGATACCGCCCATCACCGCCTTGATACCGGTATCCGCTGTCTTCTTGATGCCGGGAGACAGGGGTACGATTTCGGTAGGCTTGTGGTAGTAATGCTCCAGCCCGTGTTTGGTCAGGCCAATCACCACCTCAGCGGCGGCAGCGTTAAGCTCAGCGGCACGCCGCTCATCCGCCTCATGAATCTCTTGCAGCACCTGCTGCGCCCGGCTGTGCAGCTCGGAATGTATCGGAAAACCCCATAAAGCAGTCGTATTGATCGTTGTCATTGTTGGATCCTTGTTCATTGGATGACCAGATCATGACAGCGAGAGCAACCGACCGGCATTGGCCGTTCGCCGGTTACCCCCTGGTAAGGGCGGCCAATACCCGGGCCTGATATGACAAGCGGCAGGTGGAAAGTCACACGAGAGATGAGTCACAAAAAATATGGCAAAGATGATGTTTTTGTCGGCTATTTGGCAAATAGTCGCCGTTTTTGACGCTACGATGGGCTTGGTTGCTCCACTCCACCGCCCTGACTATGAAGTCGGTGGTGTATCGCTGGGTTTTCTTACCCGTGACCATTTCCGGCATCGGTCTGCTTTTTATGCGGAGCTATCAATGCGTGTCCACTGAGTCGGGGGAAGACCGCACACCGATTGGTGTTTTTCATTATTCGTTAGACGTGTATATCTTAAGGGGAGGGCGGGCTGCCTTGCACTCGTGAGGATTGGATGTGATGGTTGACATCATCAAGAGTGTATCGATGAGATCGAAGTTTTCGAAGGACATCTTGGTCTTGGCATAGCCCGGTGTTATCAACCCAAACATCTGTCAGCCATTCAGCGGTAACACCAGAGGGGTGTTGGCAAAGGCTATATCCGGCATTAACGAAAGATGCTGACCAATACTGGTTACCTAGGTATCCGCCTACAAAAATACCAAGAAAGCCGGCGATGAGCAGGGTGCTAAATACCTTATCGGCTTTTTGCGTTATCGATGCACTGAATTTTCGCTTTCTGATACTTATAGCAATACAGAATAAGCCAAGCATTATCAATGCCAAAAAAATTAATGGCATCATATAAAATGCGCTGTTTCCTCGTCTTTGCAAAAGGATTGGCGCAGACTCAGAAAGGAGGCTACGGTAATCGTCATGAGTGAAGGCAACTATCCATATGCTAAGCAGAGCAAGTCCAACACCGGTGGCTACAAGGATTACGCCTATCCAGAAAGGATTCTGGCTTTTCGTTTTTTTGCTCGACACAGTATTAGGGGCCATACCATCCGCCTGCCCCTGTTAAGCGATGGATGAAATCAAGATTGCCTTGTAAAGATCCGAAGTAGTAGTTAAATTCTCTGCGGGTTCTTGATGTTTGAATTATCCAGTCCGACCTTGATTGAACCAGTGAATCGACTAGTCTCTGGGTAATGCCGTAGCGACTATCTATAGCATCCAGTCCTAGTCCAACAGCAATTGCGACAGCAAGCCCTATGGCTACTGGTATGATAGTTACAATAGTGAACCCAGCTGCGGCCATTGCTGCTGGTGCCAAGCCTCCAATCAAGTAACCTGAAACTGCTGCAATAAGGCCTTTCACAATATCTGTCGAAACGTGCGCCAAAACGCTTTCAAAGCTTTCATGCTTCTCGGTGAGAAGCCACTCAAGACTGCGAACCGTTGGGCTTACAATCAAGGTGATTAATGCGCCACCTTTAAGAGAAGAATTGGCTGAAGATAGACCAACTCCCATCTTTATTACTTTTGGATGTGCAACGCCATACACTCTGGAGGTCAGGTGCAACCTTAGATTTGGATTGCCTGAGAAAATAATCAGATTGCGGCCGTTCTTTTGAACGATTCGATAGGTGCCTCTTATCGACCCTGATCGGTGCATATCGGTGGCTAAGCGGCCCAATGCATATGCAGATATTAAATTTCCCGTTTGCCCGTTAACTAACTCGAGGGCTGTACCAGTTATTTCATGATATGTATTGGTCAGATCCCCTTCAGACTGACCGTAGCTCGACCGTTTAGCGAGCCATAGATTCCTGAACTCATTTTCAGTGAGCACATATACATCGGTAGAGTTAGAGCCAAATTCTTCTTGCAGCTTTCGTCTAAGATGACGTTCTGCTCCTGCTTCTCTGGCTTGAGCAACAGTAGGGTAAGGCGTGGGTCTCATTATTCCTCCTTGAACTATTTGATTGCCAACCATGACTGGATGCCAGTTTAATGTCCAGCAAACGCTTGTCAAGGTGCGGTGGTCATCAGTTTGAAGACTAGGTTTGCACGCCTGGTGGGGTTCCTCTTTCTCTTCAAACCAAGACACCTTACCGTTTCCTGTGAGGCCTATTCGAGTATTCTTGTTGTTCGGGCTGCGGCGACACTAGAAGCATTGGTGAGAGTATGACAGGGCCGGCACTGAAAACGCCTGACCCATCGCAGCACTATGATCGCTTATCCGCCGCCAAGCGGCATTAAACAGGCACCCGTGCCAAGGATTAGGGCAATATGCGAGCATTACGGCAGTTGATTCAGGTAATGGTGTTCTCTGCGGTGTCGTTGCTTGTTGTGGCGATTGCAATTGCGTTGCTGTTTTTGGCCCTCGAACTGGCCTCGCCGAGCGAGCTTTGGCGTCCGTTTGGCGCGTTCCGGGTTGGGTTCTATGCCACGCTTGTTGTCGGCGCAGCCCCTGCGATTCTGGTGGGGGCTCCGGCCTATTGGTGGGTATGGCGGTTAGGTTACGCCCGGTGGCTGATCGTCTTACCTGTTGGGGCGGTCTTAGGTACGTTGGCAGCGTTGCTGGACTTGGCGTTAATTGGCTGGGGTGTGGGGTGCGGCGCGGCGCCTTGGTTGCAGGGCTTACCCATATGATTACGTGTCGCTGGCTTGGCCCTGGCCACCCGTTCAAGCGGATGCCAGATGGTAGTCAGGCTTATTCTAGCCACTAGACGGCTGACATTAGATGCCAACGAGTGCGGGCCGGGTCCTGTGTCACTGCCTCTCGGATCCGGGCGCACCTTTCAGCCTGCTGTGTTGTAACTTTGAAAGACAGCCTATCTCTCACCCTGCAGCGGCCGAATGGCTGGCGCTGTGCTGCCAAACAGACTTCTTAACAGTCGCTCTTGTGAGGCTCGCCCCGCTTTGACCAGGCGCTGCTTGCCGCCCGGTACGGCGCGGTTAACCACGCACCAGAGAGCGTTGGCAGGCATGAAGATGAGTGGGTACCAGGGTAGGCTGTAGGTGGGGAGCCCCAGCGCCTTGAGGCCCCGCCTGCCCACAAACCAGCGGATAATGCTCAGGTGTACCTGCTTTTCCCACTGGCCGGGCAACGACCCTGGCAGCGCGTAGTGGCGCGCTAGCGGCTCGTCCATCAAGGCTCGCCCGAGCTGCTGGCTGCTGGCATCCGGGCCATCCTGGCTGAGCAGGTTCTGGTACAGCGCGATAAGCCCATCCTGAAAGGTGCTGCTCAGCCTGTCGTCCTTGACCCCCATAAGCCAGGCAATGTAACGCCACAGGTGCATGATGTCTTCGGCTTCCTGCTGTCGCAGCCATGTGCCCAACGCCCGCTGGCCTACGATAAACAGCACCGAGAATGCGAGATAGGTGGCCTGCATGTCCACCTGGTTGATGGGCAGTCCCCAGCGTGCGGTATCCCATTCGGGGTCGTGTTGCAGATGGCGGCGCACCATCGCGTGAATCAGTCTGACCTGTACCGTGCTGCGGTAGCCTTGAGAGAGGATCTCCAGACCGCCGGGGGTTGTGCAGTCCATCCACCACTTGGTGGTTTCTGCCACCCGTTTTGCCGCCCCTTTTTGTAATGCTCCAGTCATGACCAGCGTGCGGTTTATGGCGCTGGCCTGATAGCCTGCCATCAGCCCCAGATCCCTGAGGACACGCATGCCTGTGCGGCCGGAGACCGCACAGGCCGCCATGCCCCGATTCAGGCGTTGCCGGTCCAGCCAGGTGGGCGCAGATTCCACTACGGCAAAGAACGCCCGTAACGGCTCATCAGCCTCTGGCAGGCTGGCGATGCCGTAATGCAGTGCCTGTTCAAAGGCCTGTTTTCTCGCCGGGCGGTCAGCGCCGCACAGCCAGGCCGCCAGGTCGTCTGCAATCGGGTCTCCTTCCAACAGGGCCTGCCCGAGACTAGCCCATTGGTGAGGGGCAGGTATGGCGCGATGTTTATCCCGTATCAGCATTAACAGAGGCTTTGCCTGGCGTTCGGCAGGGCGGCGGTTGGCACCGTGGCGCAAAGGTATCGTTTGTGCATTCATGGCTGTTCCCCGATTCAGGTGGATGGTACTGCCTGGTACCACTCTAGCCTCTTTTTTCGGGAAATGGTACTTATTAGTACCATGCTGTATTGTGCGTGGTCAGTCGTGGACGTGGCGTCCCGCCTCGCATAGACTCAACGCCATGACAGACACCCATTTGACACCCGCCAGCCACCGCGAACGCCTGATTGCCGCGTTAGCTGATGTGTTAGAGCACAAGCACTTTCACCAGATTACCCTGGCGGACATTGCCGCCGCAGCCAGGGTTTCACGCCGTACCTTCTATGAGCATTTCCACAGTAAGGAAGAATGCCTGCTGGCGCTCTGCGAGGATGTGGGGCAGTACATCATGACGGCCATACAGGCCGCCTGCCCGCCGGGTAAAAGCTGGCGGGAACAGGTGTCCCACACCACGCGGGCCTATCTGTCTGCGGTGCAGGCGAGGCCCTTGCTGATGCGGGCCCTGTACCTTGAGCTTGCGGCACTGGGTACAGCCGGGTTGGCCATGCGGCAGCAGGTAGCTGAAGGGTTTGCGGGCTTTCTACAATCTCAGATCGAGCTGCAGAGGCAACGGGGCGAACCCCTGCAGCCCCTCAGCCTGCCGATGGGGGTTGCGGTGGTTGCGGGCATCAACGAGTTGATCCTGCACCGCCTGAGCAATGATCAGTCAGCGGATCTGCTCGCATTGACGCAGGATGCCGAACAACTGATTCTGCGGGTGTCCGCCCAATGATGTTTCCGCCCCTCTGCAGCGATTGAACAACAAGCTCGTTACCCGCCGACTTACAGAGGCTGCTAGCGGCTTGCCGCTATGGGGCAGCGTTCGAGGACCTCGTCCGTATGCACTTTGAAACACTTCAGGTTGCTGGGTCCGAAGGCCGTGCTGATGGCCACGTCAGCGGCATCGCGGCCTCGGGCGATAAGGATGCGACCGATGCGAGGCATGTTGTTGCGCGGGTCAAAAATGTACCACTGGCCATCAAGGTAGGCCTCAAACCAGGCGGCAAAATCCATCACACCATAGGGCGGGGGAATGCCTATGTCGCCCAGATAGCCTGTGCAATAGCGGGCAGGGATGTTCATGCAGCGACATAGGGTAATGGCAAGATGGGCGTAGTCGCGGCATACCCCTTTTCTCTCCTGCAGGACTTCCCACGCGGTTCTTGTGTTGCTCGCATGGTGGTAGCCAAACTCAATATGATTATGCACGTAATCGCATATGGCCTGGACGCGGGACCAGCCGTTGGCGTTCTGCCTGCAGAGTTGCCAGGCGGTATCCAGCAGAGGGTCTGTTTCGCAGTACCTGCTGCCGAGGAGAAACAGCAGGGCCTCGTCCGGGAGCTGTTCCACCGGGGTTTGTTTTGCTGCCGGGTTCACCGGGTCGGCTAGTCCGCTGTCATGGATAATCGCATCCGTCGAAAGGCGTAACGTGCCTTGGGGCGCGAGGATGCGCGTGCATTGGTTGCCGTAGCTGTCGAAGTAGTTGGATGAGGGGGTTGGTGGGTCCGTTGCCATCAGGTCAGGAACAACCAGGTCCGCAGCCCGGGAGGCGTGCACCTTCAGTGCGAGAATCATCGGGGTGGGTTGCGGGCAATCGAATATCAGTTCATAGCCGATGCGGATTTTCATTGGGGCATGCCTTCGCGGTACTGATGGTATTGGAGCTGAGTTGTCAGGTCATGGTCCCTGAGCAGAGTGCTCAATGATGCAATGACGGACTCTCGTAGCGCTTTCCACTGCCGTGTTGGACGTAGCAGCTCTTTCTGATTGAGTTCCAGTTCGATACCTAGGTAGGCGTCGGGTGGAAACTTTTTTCTCAGTGCTGAAGTAAGTCCATCGTTACGCCCCTCGTAGGGATAGTTTCTGCGTACCTCAAGGCCGGGGGCGGTAGTGTTGAGTATGTCCTTCCAGTGCGCGCACAGAGTCCTTTCACCTCGCCGTGCCGGATCGTAGAGCAGGCCGATGTCGGTGTCGCGCACTACGCCGTTGAAGTTGTTTGTGAAGCTGTGGCAGGAAATGTGGATCACCATGCCCCGCCGGGCGATGCCTTCGACAACCCGCTGCTCGGCCTCTTGGCGATAGGGCAGATAGTATCGCTCGATGATCTCTTGTCGGGTTGCCGCAGGCAGTGTGCGAACGAAGTCCGCATGCAGGTGCCTGTGCCCGATGGAGCGATTCAGATCCACCACCAGGCGGCTCACCATGGATGCGACAAGGGGGGCATTGAAGTGCATGGCCAAAGCGCAGGCCATGACCAGGGCGCCGGGGTCGAAGCCCCGGTGGCTGTTCAGCAAGCTGCGACAGCCGTTGAAGAGAGGGCGATAGGCCGCGGGAACTTTGTTGCCGCCGTGTTCGCAGGTAATGAGCAGCTCAGCCGCTATTGGGGGTAGGTCTTCTCTTGCGGTCATCAGTCTCTCCATGTAAACGGACAAGCTACCACTCCAGATTGGTCAGCCGGCTTAATACCTCGCGGATGCCCGTATTCCACTCTGCACTGAGGGTGGTAAAGTAGGGGTCACCTGGGTCGAAGCGCCGGCGCATGGTCACAGCCAGGCTGTCCAGTTTGTAACAGATCAGGTCAATGGGCATGCCAACGGAAAGGTTGCTGCGCATGGTGGAATCGAAAGACACAAGAATGCATTTTGTGGCGTCATTGAGGTTGGTTGCACGGGTGATTGCCCAGTCAATAATGGGCTTTCCGTACTTGGTCTCACCGGTCTGAAAGTAGGGTGTAAGTTCTCCTGCCTCGATAAAATTGCCTTCGGCATACAGGCGAAACAGTCGTGGCGCTTCCCCTTTAATCTGGCCGCCGAGAATAAACGAAGAGTAAAAGCCGGTTTCGTTTTTCGTCAGGCTCATGCTGTTGCGTTCGTCTACCTGGCGCATGGCGTCCGAGACAAGTTGGGCGACATCAAACATGGATTCTGCGTTCGCCAGGCTGGGGCAGTCCGGTCGTGCCTCGTTTTGCCTGAGGGTGCTGATGACAGCCTGGGTGCCCGCCAAATTGCCCGAACTCAGCAGGACAATAACCCGGTCCCCGGCTCGTTCGAACAGACTCAGTTTGCAGAAGCTGGCAAAGTTGTCGACACCGGCATGGGTACGGGAGTCCGATGCGAAAATCAGCCCGCTTTCCAGCATTACGCCAACGCAATAGGTCATTTTGTCCGCCAAAGCTGGTTGCTGAATGCTATGGTCATCATCGGGTGCCCCGGCAGGGGAAGCGGGCAAGATGCTGAGCCGCTTCCCCTGCAGTGGTCAGCTGCGCTGATCTTTGAGTGCGTCCGCGTTAACACGCTTGACGCCTTTCACGTTTTTGGCGAGTTCCACCGCCAGGGCGTGTTCTGCACTGTTGCTCACGCTGCCCGTCAGTGTTACCACGCCATCATCGGTATGTACCGAAATGTCAGAACTGGCGACATTGCTGGAGTAGATCAGAGTGGATTTAACCTTGGTGGTTATCCAGGTGTCAGAGATCCCTTGGCCGATACTGGACCTCTCCCTGTCTGCACTCGTTCTCCTGTTGCTTGTATCTTCTACTTTCAGTTTGTTGTCCACGTCAGTGACTCCTTGGGTGTTGCTGGCCAGAAGGCCTGCCATTTCTTTTGCTGCAGTGCTGTCGGCGGTGCCTTCCAGAGTAACTTTCCCGGATACGGTTTCGACGTTGGCTGACAGCCCCTGGGAATGCCTGCTCCAGAGTAGTTTTGATTTCACCGTCGCAGTGATTGAAGCATCTGAAATTCTGTCGCCGTAGCTTCTCTCGCTGGGGTCCGGTGTCGGTTTGTAGTCATAATCGACTTCAATCTGGTTGTTTACTTCTCTGATGCCCGTGACGTTCAGGGCGATTTGTTCCGCCAGCTCCTTACCGATGTCCTCATCGACTTTGCCCGTCAGCGTCGCGACGCCATCCTCCACGCTCACTTTGAGGTCATGGGCCTGAAGGTTGGGGTTGAGGGCATAGGTGGTCCAAATCTGGGTTGACTGGCGTGCTTCGGTAATCACGTTGGTCTGTTCGTCCGCTGCCAGGCTGCTGGCGCTGGCAAGAAGTGCCGCTGAAATAGCTGATGCCAGGGCGAGTCTGCGGGCATTTAGGTACATGTTCATAGGTAAGCTCCCTTGCTAAAGTGATGCACTTACCACAACGGCAGGATGGCGGGTGCAAGACGGACTGCTCCCTATAAACTAACGGGCAATGAACAGGGTTTCGGTGCGGTACCACACCGACGGGCTTCAGCAGATGATTTTTTTTCGAATCATAGTGGCTTGCAGCGCCTGGAAACTACCGAGCGTAAGCCATGTGGTTGGGTATTACAGGTGGGAACGGCGTGAATTGCGCAGAAAAAAAAGCCCCTGGGGTAAGGGGCAAAGAGGTTAGCTTCCAGAAACGGGCCAACCCGAAATCGTCTGTAGCATGGGCGCCTTGGGGTCCCTCGGCGCCCGGAGGGGTCTACTCTTCTCGTAGAGAAGTCTTTACTCAGGCTTCGTCAGCGGGCTTGGTGTCTGCAGCGCGGGCAGTGAGGCCGCGGACTTGCTCTACCAGTTGCCGAACGCGGGCTTCTGCCTGCTCACGAACCTGTTGAACCTTGGGAAGCACCTCAGCGTTGAAACGCTTGCCTGCCTGGTCAGCCACATAGGCGCCCATCATGTTGGCATCCCACCACAGCTTTTTGCGTACGTCATAGGTGGCGACGTCAAAGCGGGTGAGCAGCGCCTTCAGGGATGGGTTTTTGCTGCGAATCTCGTTTACCACCGCGTTCAGAGGGCGGGGTTCGGTGACGTCAGCCCCCATATCTTTCAGGACTTTTTTCAGCTCTGTGGTAGCCCAGTCCAGCTGCGGCTTGACCTGCTTTTCCAGGCGCGTGCGTGCCTCGGTAACAGAGTTCAGGCCGTTCTTGAATGATTCCTGGAGCATGTTCTACCTCGTACTTTCTGCTATGGTTACGCCGCCCTGACATTGGGGCTGAATGGCATTCTTGTACCGACTATAGAGCTAATTTTTAGAGTATTCAGCCTAGTGCCCACTGACATCCTGACACTGACCTCGCAAACGAGCCTGACCCTGACGCGCCCGGGCACCCTGGGCCGTGATCTGCGTGCCTGGGACGCGGCTGATGAGTTGCTGTTGAGCCATCTGCTTACCGAGGGTGGCGGGAAGGGGCGGGTGCTGGTCATTGATGATCAGTTTGGCGCTCTCTCTGCCGGGTTGGCCTCACTGGCCCCTGTGGTGGTGCTGGACAGTGCCCGGGGACGCCAGGCGGCGGCTGCTAACCTGCAGGCTAACGGGTTACCTTCTGTGCCGCTGCATAGCTGGATAGATCCGCCTGAAGGGCGCTTTGATACGGTGGTGCTGCGCATTCCCCGGCAACTGGAGTACCTGGACTATCTACTGCGCTGGGCCAATGACCATCTGACGCCGGACGGCCGTCTCTGGGCGGCGGGCATGATTCGTCATATTCCGGAGCGTTGTGCGGCCTTGTTTGCCGAGCGAGTTGTTACGGATCGGGTATTGCCAGCTCGTAAGAAGGCCAGGGTGGTTGTGGCGCGCCCCGGCGATGTGGGTCTGGCAGGCTGGCCCCGTTGCTGGCTGGGTTACCGGGAGCAAGGGCTGGTATTGCAGGCGCTGCCCGCGGTGTTTGCCCGGGAACAGCTGGATATCGGCAGCCGGCTGCTGTTACCTCCTATCCGTGAGGCAACAAAATCACTACCGGCGGGCGGCAAGGTACTGGATCTGGGGTGCGGGAATGGGTTACTTGGTTTGACGGCCCTGGCGACCCGTGGGGATATCCATGTCTGTTTTTCCGACGTGTCCAGTCAGGCAGTGCTGAGTGCCAGGGCGAACGCTGAGGCGGCGGGTCTGGCGGCCCAGGCCAGCTTCTCCCACGCCGACGGGGTGAACCCGGCGCTTGGCCGCTACCATCTGATACTGCTGAATCCGCCCTTTCATGAAGGTGGCACTGTCGGTGACCACCTTGCCCTGTCACTGTTTTCCCAGGCCCGCAAAGCGTTGATGCCGGGCGGGCGTTTGCTGGTGGTGGGGAATCGCCATCTCGGCTATCACGCCACCCTGAAACGCAGCTTTGCGAAGGTCCGGCAACTGGATGCCAATCCCAAATTTGTGGTGTTCAGCGCTGAGGTGGATGGCAAATCCTGAGCGCGGTTACTGCCCCGGAACCGCCAGCGGGCGATCGTAGCCCAGGCGGGCCAGGGTATCGACAATGGTCTGGGTCTGGCTGTCCACTTCAATATTCACCGGGTCGCCCACCTTAGCCGTGCCGAAGGTGGTGGCGCGCAGGGTTTCAGGAATCAGGTGCACGTTGAAGCGGTTTTCCTGCACGTCGCCAATGGTCAGGCTGGCGCCGTTGATAGCGATGTAGCCTTTCGGGAACAGATAGCGGGCCCAGTCAGCGGGCACTTCGAACCAGAGGGTACGGTTGTTCTCCGGGGTTTCAATGGTGGCGATGGTGGCCGTAGTGTGAATATGGCCGGATAGCAGGTGGCCGCCAATCTCATCACCGATGCGGGCTGCGCGCTCAAAGTTCACCAGATCACCAGGCGCCAGGCTGCCGAGGGTGGTGCGGGCGAGGGTTTCCTGCATGGCGTCGAACCAGAGGCTTTCGCCCTCCTGCCGGGTGACCGTGAGGCAGGTGCCGTTGATGGCCACGGAGGCGCCGATCTGCACCCGGTCAGCTGCACCTGCTGGCAGCGCAATAACCAGCGTATTCAAGCCTGGTCGGCTTTCCACTGACACCACTTTGGCCATACCTTGTACGATACCGGTAAACATCTCTCTCGCCTCTGTCTGCAATACACCCCGGAGTATGACGGGGCTGGGCTGGCAGCATAGCGCCCGGGGCTGGAAATGCCAAGGTCACTAAAGAAAACCCGGGGCTGGGCGATATGGGTATATAGTGAGAGTCAAGACCCCGGCCTTAAACGGGCAAACAGGACGTAAGCCTGCGCGAAAGCACAGGCCAGCAACAGCAGGGCAAAAGGCGAGGCATGGCAACAGCACCCAAATCAACCACGATCAATCGCACCGGAGATCAGCCGGTATTGCGGCCTGGGCGCCCTGCGGACCCGCCAGGCGCGGAGCCTGTCGTGCCGGACTCGCCGCCAGCACCTGCCGCAGAAAAGCCTGTGCAAAAACAGACGGACGCCCATCTGCCTGCCATTGAGGCAAGTGCCAAACCGGCGCCGGCAGAGGCGGAAAATGAGCAGTCTGAGGATGAGATGGCCCGGGCGACCGCCCAGACCCGCCAGCGCCAGCGTCGCCGCTTGATCCGCCAGTGTGAGCGTTTGCTGCTGCTGGACTTCAATATGCTGGCCATGCCCGGCTGGCCGGATAGTTTCCTGTTGGCGAAGGCGCGTCGCCGGCGGGACCTGTGGATTTTCTCGGTTACCGTCGCGGCACTGGTATTTTTCAGTGGTATGACCGGGTTTGTGCCAGCCTGGATTGCCGGCACCGGCTTTGGTGCGGCGGTACTGATTTTTCTTGCTGGCTTGCCACCCGTACGCAGGCTCTATGCCCGGCAGCCTTCCTACCTTGATCTTGTCTTTAATCGCCAGCGTTTACTGCGGCAAGCCAGGCGCCATGCGGAGGAGCTGGAGTCTGACACCGGGCTGGCCTGGTTGTGCGTGCAAATGGCCGATCACAATCATGCCTTGCGCTCTCCCCGCTTCGCCTCGCTGGTGCAGTTGTCGGAGCAGCGGGTGCTGCCACAGGCGCTGAAACAGCGTGGCCATATGCAGTTGTATCTGGTGTTTATGCTGGAGGCGGAAAAGGCTTACGAGCGCCTGCAACAGGCCTATTTCTCAGGGCATCAGGAGGCCATTGATCGTGGCTGGGCGACAGTGGCGGCAGAAGCCAAGGTGGCCAAAGCTGACCAGCCGGCACCGGGCCCGGAGGAGGGCGCACCGTCATAGTGCGAGCTTGTCAGACACTTGCTTGACAAGCCAGCCGGTCAAACGTATGTTTCAAACAATCGTTTGCAACAATGACTGGCACGTACCGATGGCGCAATCCGAAACTGTAGACCGAATTCTCGATGCCGCCGAGGAACTGTTCGCGGAGCGCGGTTTCTCGGAAACTTCACTGCGTATGATCACTAGCAAGGCCAAGGTAAATCTGGCCGCCGTGAACTACCACTTCGGTTCCAAGAATGCCCTTATTCAGGCGGTATTTGCCCGCTTCCTGACGCCCTTTTCCTCCACGCTGGATCGCGCCTTTGACGATCTGGAGGCCCGTTGCGGTGACACCCCGCCAACCCTCAACCAGACCCTCTGGGTATTGACGGAGAGCGCCATCCGCATGCCTCAGCGCAGCGAGCGCGGGCTGTCCATTTTCATGCGCCTGCTGGGGCTTGCCTATACCCAGTCTCAGGGGCATCTGCGCAAGTTTCTGGAACAGCAATACAGTAACCCATTTGGTCGCTTTATGCGCCTGCTCAAAGAGGCCACACCGCAGTTGTCTGCGGTTGATCGCTACTGGCGCATTCAGTTCATGCTGGGGGCCACCGCCTTTACCATGTCCAGCAGCGATGCCCTGCGGGATATCCTCCATAACAAGCTGGGAGTAGAGACCACGGTGCAGGAAATTGCAGCCCGCCTGGTGCCCTTTCTGGCTGCAGGCATGCAGGCCAGCGACCCCTTGATGGTCGTGCCAAGCCTCGGCAAAACCGCGTCGGGTTGAATTTGCCACCGGTTCTATCGGTCGGTTACCCTTGAGAGCCCCTGCCGCGTCTGCCGCAGGGGCTTTTTGCTAATGAACCTGGGGGCTTATGCGACCAGACACACGGATTGATATCGCCATTGCCAGCCAGCGCCTGTCCCTCTTGGCCGACGGTATGCTGGTGGCCAGCTACAGCGTGTCCACCGCTGCCAATGGCGCCGGGCAGCAGCAGGGCAGTGGTGCCACACCCACCGGTGCACACTTTGTGCGTGCCATGATTGGCCGGGGCCTGCCCGCTGATACCGTCTTCGTGGCACGCCGCCCGACAGGTGAAATCTACACGCCAGAGTTGGCGCGGGCCAACCCGGACCGGGACTGGATTTTGTCCCGTATCCTGTGGCTTTGCGGCACTGAGTGGGGGCATAATCGCGGCCCCGGCGTGGATACTTTTCGGCGCTTTATCTATATCCACGGTACACCCGACACAGAACCCATGGGGGCACCCCGCTCCCACGGCTGTATTCGTATGCGTAACAGCGATGTGATAGACCTGTTTGATCGCGTGCAGGCGGGTTTGCCGGTCTTTATTGATTAAGGAGTAACGGTTTGGATAACGACAATCCGGTTGCCTTCGAGGAGCTGGTGGAAAGCCTTGATATGCTCTCCGTTGAGTGGCGTGTCACGCTGGTGATTTTTGGCCTGGTGGCGACAACGGCACTGGTGGCCTTTATCGCCAGCCGGGTCATCCTGCACCTGGAGAAGAAGTTCCAGAAAACCAGCAACCTTTGGGATGATGCCATCCTGCATGCTGTACGCAAGCCGATCGTGGCCCAGGTGTGGTTGCAGGGGGTGTTCTGGGCGGCAGAGCTGGCGCACCGTTATTCAGGCGCAGAAATTTTTGGTCTTAACAAGCAGTTGCTGCAGGTGGGTATTGTCTGGCTGATTGTCTGGACCCTCACTCGCTTTATTCGTGAGTCGGAAAAGATCCTTGTTTCACCTCTGAAGATGCGCAAGCCGATGGATTACACTACGGTGACGGCCATCAGCAAACTGGGCCGGGCCGTGGTGATCATCACCGGCGTGCTGGTGGTCCTGCAGACTCTTGGGTTCAGTGTGTCAGGGGTGTTGGCCTTCGGTGGCATAGGTGGTATTGCTGTGGGTTTTGCGGCCCGGGACCTGCTGGCTAACTTTTTCGGCGGCCTCACGGTTTACATGGACAAGCCCTTCAAGGTGGGTGACTGGATACGCTCTCCTGATCGCAACATTGAAGGCACGGTGGAAAATATCGGCTGGCGCCTGACGACTATTCGTACCTTTGACCAGCGGCCCCTGTACGTACCCAACGCAGTGTTCACCACCATTTCGGTGGAAAACCCGTCCCGCATGTATAACCGCCGCATCTTCGAAACCATTGGCATCCGCTATGTGGACGTGAAACAGATGCCCGTGATCGTGGACCAAATACGACAGATGCTGATCAACCATGAGGAGATTGAGCATGAGGCGCGCACGATGATCGTTAATTTCACTGCGTTCAATGCCTCCTCCCTCGACATCATGGTGTACACCTTCACTAAAACCACCCAGTGGGTGCGTTTCCATGAGATCAAGCAGGATGTCTTGCTGAAAATCAGCGATATTATCGAAAGCCATGGTGCGGAAGTGGCCTTCCCGACCCGTACGCTGCATATTGCCCATGACAAGCCGGACGACCAGGAGTTGACGGCAGCCGAACTTAACCAGCTGAACGCCCCAGCTCAGCCCAGGAGTGAAACCGCAAGATGACCGCACAGACAGACAAAGCCCCTCAGCGCCTCGGTATCATTGGCGGCACCGGCCTGACGGAACTTGAAGGCCTGCAGATTGTAGGTGAGGAAATGCCGGATACCCCCTGGGGAGCGCCGTCAGCACCACTGGTGTTTGGCGAGCTGGGTGAGCACCGGGTGGTGTTTCTGGCCCGCCACGGCCATCCGCACCGTATTCCGCCGCATCAGGTGAATTACCGCGCCAACCTTTGGGCTCTTAAACAAGCGGGCGTCAGGCAGATAGTGGGGGTCAATGCGGTGGGTGGCATCCACCCGGCCATGGGGCCTGCCCATGTGGTGGTGCCTCATCAGGTCATTGATTACACCTGGGGGCGCGCCCACACCTACTTCGAGGGCGACCTGGATCACGTGACCCATATTGATTTCACCTACCCCTACCATGAAGGGTTGCGGCAGGCGATGTTGACGGTAGCGGATCAGCTCGGGCTGAACTGTTCAAACTTCGGCGTGTACGGCGCAACCCAGGGCCCGCGCCTGGAAACCGCCGCGGAGATTGTCCGTATGGAGCGGGACGGCTGTGACATTGTGGGCATGACCGGCATGCCAGAGGCGGCACTGGCTGCGGAGCTGGAGCTGGAATACGCCTGCCTGGGCCTGGTCGTGAACTGGGCTGCCGGCAAGACCGATCACATCATTACCATGGAAGAAATCCAGCAGGCTATAGATGCCGGTATGAGCAGTGTACGCAGCATATTGGCGCGACTGCCGGGACAGCTTTACGGCTGAGGCTGTTCAGAGGTTGGTGAAGCGTTGCTTCACTGTTTTTTCTCACCCTCACCGCAACCCCCGCTCTGCGCCCCGGCCTGCCGCATGGCGTCAGTCGTTTCGGCAGATGAATCAACGCTTCGCCCGCCGGAATGACCGGCACAACATCTCAGGCCGAGTGCAGTTTTGACCCTCTCCCTTGAGGGGGGAGGGTAGGGTGAGGGTGACTAGCGCGCCCCGCAGGGGCCAACTTCATTCCGCAGGAAACTCTCGGTATAGGAAGCTGATGAAGCGTTGCTTCACTGTTGTTCCACCCTCACCCCAGCCCTCTCCCCTCAAGGGAGAGGGAGTTAGATGGTGCAAAGTGCTGGCTATTGAGTTCGTGCTCGAAGAAGTCCCGCTGCCATCCTTACCTCCTCAATTAACCCGACGAAAATACACCAGCAGACTCAGCGTAGGGGAGTCCAGCAGGTGAATTTCATCGCTGCGCATGCGGCGGGTTTCGTTCAGCCAGGTGATCAGTTCGGTTCCTGCAGTGCGCAAAGGCAGAGCCGGAGCCGACTCCTCGGCGAACTGCTGGGGCTGCGGCATCAGATAACCCGCACCACTGATCACCGTAGCCGGTTGCTGTTCGCGGATCTCCTCCCGCGGGGCTTCTTCTTCCGCCACCAAGGTCACAGGCAGCGGGCCTTCCTGCCAGTGATTCAGTACAGCGTTAACGTGCAGGAAGCGCAGCCGGTCAATGCGAATCGTACCTTCAATCGCGCGCTGGTGAGCACCAGGCAGCCAGGGGCCAGCAGAAACCCGCAAGGGCTCGCCCTGATAGTCCGGCGGAAAGTCCTGTATCCAGGCCGCCTGCATCAGGATATTGAAGCGCCCGGTCCGCTGCAGCCGCTGTACTGCCGTACGCAGGTGCATATCGTCCGCAGGTAGCAGGGTGACATTGGAGCGCACCTCGCCCTGCTCATCCTCGACCCACAGGCTCAGGGTGACATCCTTGCTGTCGGTGGCGCGGCGGGTTTCCATGCGCTCTTCCACCTGGCTGGGGTCAATGCGGCGCTCCACCAGTACCAGTTCTGCCTGATAGCGGTGGCGGCTGTCCGCCAGCAGCGCGGGAGAGCTGGCCAGCAGGCTGGCCAGGGTCAGGGCGGTTACTGCGTAACGTGCAATCAACGTCATTCTCCAGCTAAAAGCGTAGGGCCTAAGCGCCTTTCAATTCAGTGAACAGCGCGGCAATGGCGCCGAGTTTACCATCCGTTGAGTTGTCATTCAGCCGGAACCTGAAGCCACTGCCACCCTCCAGGCGGAAGCGATCCGGTGCTGACTGGACTTTCTTCACCAGCACCAGCGGGTCTATGCGAGCGTCGGCGCCAAACTCCAATCTTACCCATTCCGGGCCCGCGTCCACCTTAACAATACCTAATGCGTCGGCAAGGATGCGCAGTTCCCCCTGGCGCAGCAGGTTCTTGGCGGGTTGCGGCAGCAGGCCAAAGCGGTCGATCATCTCAACCTGCAGCTCCCGCAGCGTGTCATTGTCCTTCGCGCTGGCAATACGTTTGTAGAGCATCAGCCGGTTATGCACATCCGGCAGGTAATCGTCCGGGATCAGGGCGGGGATACGCAGGTTCATCTCCGTGCCATGGCTCAGGGGCAGCCCGGCATTGGGCGTGCGCCCCTCGCGGATGGCGGTGACGGCCTCATCCAGCAGCTGCATGTAGAGGGTAAAGCCAATGGACTCAATCTGGCCGCTTTGCTCCTCCCCCAACAACTCACCGGCGCCACGGATCTCCAGGTCGTGGGTGGCCAGCATAAAGCCGGCGCCCAGATCCTGCGCCTCACTGATGGCTTCCAGCCGCTTGCGGGCGTCTTCGGTGATGGATTTGGGGGGTGGCGTCAGCAGGTAGGCGTACGCCTGGTGGTGAGACCGGCCCACCCGGCCCCGCAGCTGGTGCAACTGGGCCAGGCCAAACTTGTCCGCCCGTTCGATGATGATGGTGTTGGCGCTGGGCACATCGATGCCGGTTTCTATGATGGTGGTACATACCAGAACGTTAAAGCGCTTGTGGTAGAAGTCGGACATCACCTGCTCCAGCTCCCGCTCCCGCATCTGGCCGTGGGCGACCGCCACGCGGGCCTCGGGAATCAGCTTGCGCAGATCTTCCGCGGTTTTCTCAATGGTGGTCACTTCGTTGTGCAGGAAGTAAACCTGGCCGCCCCGCAGAATCTCCCGCAGGATGGCTTCCTTCACCAGCGGCTCTTCCCGCTGCCGGACAAAGGTTTTCACCGACAGGCGTCGGGCAGGTGGTGTGGCAATAATGGACAGGTCCCGCAGGTGGCCCATGGCCATGTTAAGTGTACGGGGGATGGGGGTGGCAGTGAGGGTCAGCATGTCCACCTCGGCACGCAGAGCTTTCAGGCGCTCCTTCTGCTGTACGCCAAAGCGGTGTTCTTCATCAATGATGACCAGCCCGAGGTTTTTGAAGCGGACGTCGCCCTGGATCAGCTTGTGGGTGCCAATCACGATATCCACTGTGCCCTCCGCCAGCTTGGCAAGGGCCGCTTCAGTTTGCTTGCTACTGCGGAAGCGGCTCAGCAACTCCACATTGACGGGGGTGTCGGCAAAGCGGTCACGGAAGGACTCGTAGTGCTGCTGTGCCAGCAGGGTGGTGGGAACCAGCACCGCCACTTGCTTGCCGGAAAACGTGGCCATAAAGGCGGCCCGCATGGCCACTTCGGTTTTGCCGAAGCCGACATCGCCACACACCAGCCGATCCATGGGGCGATCGCCGGTCATATCGGCGATGACCGCCTCAATGGCCGCCTGCTGGTCCGGCGTTTCCTCAAACGGGAAGCCAGCGGTAAACGCGCGGTAGGCTTCGTCGGGCTGGTTGAAGGCAAAGCCCTTTTTGGCCTCCCGGCGAGCGTAGACATCCAAAAGCTCAGCAGCCGTATCGCGGATTTTCTCCAGCGCTTTCTGTTTGGCCTGGCTCCAGCGCTCAGTGCCCAGCTTGTGCAGGGGGGCGTGCTCAAGGTCGCTGCCGGCATAGCGGGAAATCAGGTGCAGGCTGGAGACGGGCACATACAGCTTGCTGCCACCGGCATACTCCAGGGTCAGAAACTCCGTTGCCTGGCTGTCAACGTCAATGGTCTGCAGGCCCTGATAGCGCCCTACGCCGTGGTCAATATGCACTACCGGCGCCCCGACCCGCAGTTCTGACAGATCCCGGTAACCGGCATCATTCAGTTCGGTGGTTTTCTCCCGTCGCCGCCGCTGCAGTACCCGTTCGCCAAACAGCGCGGTCTCGGTAATCAGCGCCAAGCCCAGATCCGGTAGCACCAGGCCGTCTTCCATGGGGGCCACGGTGATGGCCAATGGTGCGTCGGTCTGGGTGAGAAAGCTGTACCAGTCGGCGACGGGCTCAGGATGCAGGCCGCAGTCTTTCAGCTGGCTGATAAGAGCTTCGCGACGACCGGCGGATTCTGCACCGATGAGGATGCGGCCGATAAAACTGGCCCGAAATGCCTTGAGTCGTTGGGCCGGGTCAGTGGCGCGTCCGTCCATGGCGACGTCCGGCAGTGCGGCGGCGCCTGAGGGTTTGACCCGGGCGCTGTCCTGCTCTGGGGTATCCGCTTGCACGGTGACCCGTGGGTACTGTTTCAGGGCATTGAAGCAGTCTTCTTTACGCAGGAACAGGTCTGCCGGTGGCAGTATGGGCCGATAGCGGTCATGGCGGCGGTCTTCATAGCGGGCCGCTGTGTCGGTGAGGAACTGATCCAGCGCTGATTCCAGCTCGCCCGTAGCGAACACGCGGGTCTGCTGGGGCAGGTAATCAAACAGCGTGGCGGTGTGCTCAAAAAACAGCGGCAGATAATATTCAATGCCGGGTGGTGTGATGGCTTGGCTGACATCCTGGTAAATGGAGGCTTCCCGGTCCGCATGGGGGAAGCGTTCATGCCAGCGGTTGCGGAACTCCGCGCGCGCGCCTTTATCCCAGGGGAACTCGTTGGCAGGCAACAGCTCAATGCGTTCAATACGATCCCGGGAACGCTGGGTGTCCGGGTCAAACGTGCGCAGGGACTCTATCTCGTCGTCAAACAGGTCGATCCGGTAGGGCTGGTTGGCCCCCATGGGGAAAATGTCCAGAATCGCCCCCCGTACCGCGTATTCACCGTGCTCGTACACGGTGTCGGCGTAGCGGTAACCGGCGGCGTCCAGTTGCAGGCGCCAGCGGTTGATGTCCAGGCTTTGCCCCACTTCCAGCAACAGGGTGTTGTGTTGCAGAAAGGCCGGCGGCGCCAGGCGATGCATCAGAGTGCGGGCGGGCACCACCAGCACCCCCTGGCGGGCCTGGGGTAGCCGGTGCAGGGTGCGTACCCGCCGGGAGACGATGTCCTGGTGGGGGGAGAAACTGTCATAGGGCAGGGTTTCCCAGTCCGGCAGTGCCAGCAGCTCAAGGCCGTCCGGCGTCATGGCCCCTAGGTCGTCTTCCGGTGGCAAGCCCAGGAAAAACCGCATGGCCTGTTCCAGCCGCAGGGCTTCGTCCGTGCTGCGGGTAATTACCAGCGTCAGCCCCTGATGGCGGCGGGCGCTCTCCACAATGGCCAGGGCCTGGCTGCTGCCATACAGCTGCGTCCAGATACGCTGGTCACCGGCGCGCTCCGGTAGCTCCAGATGATGAAAGGGGCGGGTGGGCTGGGAATGGGTCATACTGATGCCTGCCTGGTTCTGAAGGGCGCTATTCTAGCCATCACAGCAAGGGCTGTCATATGGCGGTGGGTGCTTATGATTGTCCCGGCATCATACGCGGGCGGCCAGATTTGCGATTGTTGGTCATTCACTGGATAATATGCGCCCTGATTTTGTGGCCAGGAAATTGCGGTCAAGCGTGCCCGTGGCGCTGGCGGCGTTCCCCAACTCTGAGAGGTTTGAGCGTGAGTCAAGAGCAGATGCAAGAGCTGCTGTCCGACTGGACAGAACGTGAGTCAATCGCTGAAGCGATGATCCCCCTGATCGGTCGTCTGTACCGTAAGAACAACGTGGTTACGTCCGTTTATGGCCGTGCCATCATCAACCAGTCGGTCATCAATATCCTGCGCTCTCACCGATTTGTGCGTCAGGCCGAGAACAAAGAGCTGTCCGTACACGACACTTACCCGGTGCTGGAAGCCCTCGACAAGCTGGATCTGGGCCGCTCTCACATTGATATCGGCAAGCTGGCGGTGCAATACAAAACCGTGCAGGGCCAGCAATCCCTGGACGAGTTCCTGCGTGAGCAACTGGCTGACGTGGTAGGCAAGGGCAGCCAACAGCCGGCCAATGCACCCACCAAAGATATCGTATTGTACGGTTTTGGCCGTATCGGCCGTCTGCTGACCCGTATTCTTGTCGAGAAAGCCGGCGGCGGTGCCAATCTGCGTCTGCGGGCTATCGTTGTGCGTGATGGCGGTGCCGAGAATGATCTTGAGAAGCGTGCCAGCCTGCTGCGTCGTGACTCTGTGCATGGCCCCTTCAATGGCACCATCACCGTGGATGCAGACAACTCCGCGCTGATCGTCAACGGTAACTTCATCAAGGTGATCTACTCTGACGGTCCGGACAAAGTGGATTACACCGCTTACGGCATCAATAACGCCATTATTATCGATAACACCGGTAAGTGGCGTGACGAGGCTGGTCTGGGTCTGCACCTGAAGTCCAAAGGCGCCAGCCGTGTTATTCTGACCGCGCCGGGCAAGGGCGACATCAAGAACATCGTGTACGGTATCAACAACGATGTGATCACTGATGATGACAAGATCCTGTCTGCCGCGTCCTGTACCACCAACGCCATCACCCCAGTGCTCAAGGCCATTAACGACGAGTACGGTGTGATCGACGGCCACGTGGAAACAGTGCATGCCTACACCAATGACCAGAACCTGATTGATAACTACCACAAGGGCTCACGTCGCGGTCGCAGCGCGCCGCTGAACATGGTTATCACCGAGACGGGTGCTGCCAAGGCGGTTGCCAAGGCGCTGCCTGAACTGAAGGGCAAGCTGACGGGTAACGCTATCCGCGTGCCGACCCCTAACGTATCCATGGCCATCCTGAACCTGAATCTGGAAAAGGCTGTTGATCGTGACCAGGTCAACAACTACCTGCGTGAGATGGCGCTGCACTCTGAGCTGCAGAAGCAGATCGACTACGTCAACTCGCCGGAAGTGGTATCCACTGACTTCGTCGGCTCCCGCCATGCCGGTATTGTTGACGCCCAGGCCACTATCGTTAATGGCAACCGTCTGGTGCTGTACGTGTGGTACGACAACGAAGCCGGTTACAGTGCGCAGGTTGTGCGCATTGTGAATCAGATGGCAGGTGTTAACCATCCGGTGTTCCCGCCTCGCGGCCGTTAATTCAGCTGCAGTGGAGAAAACCCTCGTCGCCAGAGTGCGTCGGGGGTTTTTTTATGGATACCCCGAGTGAGGTAAATGGGGCCGTAGCGGGATGTTCAGCGCCATTCAGCCGTAAGTAGACCGTGCTTGCGGTGGAAATGAGCCCGCCGAGTCTCTATAATTGGCGCGATTTTGGGTACGTCTGGCTGGCTGCTGTGCACGCCTGGCGTGGCAAATCCATCGAAAAGTTTCTGATGATTGGACGAGGCTAATGATCAAGATCAAAAAAGGCCTGGATCTTCCCATCAGTGGCACTCCTGAACAGACCATCAGCAACGGCAAGGCTGTGAGCCACGTTGCACTGGTTGGCTTCGACTACAACGGTATGAAGCCAACGATGGAAGTTAAGGAAGGAGACCGCGTCAAGCGCGGTACGCTGCTGTTTACGGATAAGAAGACCGAAGGCGTTCGCTATACGTCACCTGCGGCCGGTGTCGTCAAAGAAATCAATCGCGGCGAGCGCCGTGTATTTCAATCCGTGGTCATCGAAGTGGATGGCGATGCGGCTGAAACCTTCACGCGCTACAGTGATGCCGAGCTACCCGGGCTGCAACGTCAACAGGTTGTTGACAATCTGGTGCAATCCGGTCTGTGGACCTGCTTCCGCACCCGTCCCTACAGCAAGGTACCCGCCATCGACGCCAAACCGAACTCTATTTTTGTTTCGGTTATGGACACCAACCCGCTGGCAGCTGACCCGACCGTTATCATCAAGGACAACAGCGCGGCGTTTGAGAAGGGGCTGAAGCTTCTGACCAAACTGACCGACGGCAAGGTATTTGTCACTGGCAAGCCAGGCTCCAACGTGCCCGTGCCCAAGTCAGATGCGGTGGAAGTCCACCAGTTTGACGGTGTGCATCCTGCAGGCAACGTAGGTACCCACATCCACTTCCTGGACCCCGTATCCGCTCGTAAGACTGTGTGGAGTATCGGTTATCAGGACGTGATTGCCATTGCCAAGCTATTCGAGACCGGTGAGCTGCCGGTTGAGCGCGTTGTGGCCATTGCTGGCCCCAAGGCCGTTCAGCCACGCCTGGTGCGTACCCGCGTAGGTGCGTGTCTGAGCGAGCTGCTGGCAGACGAGAAAGCCACTGATTGCCAGGTGCGTGTTATCTCCGGTTCCGTCTTTGGCGGTCGCCGTGCGGATGGCCCCTGTGACTATCTGGGTCGTTTTGCCAACCAGGTCACCCTGCTGGAAGAAGCCACCAAGCGTGAGTTCATGGGCTGGTTGGCGGCAGGTCGGAACAAGATTTCCGTTGCCAACATCTACGTGTCCCAGTTCATGAAGGGTAAAACCTTCGATCTGAACACCAGCACTAACGGTAGTGAGCGTGCCATGGTGCCCATCGGCTCCTATGAGCGCATCATGCCGCTGGATATTCTGCCCACGCAACTGCTGCGCGCCCTGATCGTGGGCGACACAGAGGTGGCCCAACAGCTGGGTTGTCTGGAACTGGATGAAGAAGACCTGGCCCTGTGTACCTTTGTGTGCCCGGGCAAGTATGAGTACGGTCCGATTCTCCGTGACAATCTGACCCGCATCGAGATTGAGGGCTAACCCATGGCTATCAGACAATTTCTCGATAAAATCGAGCACAACTTTGAGAAGGGCGGCAAGTACGAGCGCTGGTATCCCCTGTATGAAGCAGTGGATACCGTCTTCTACGCCCCCAAATCAGTAACCTCTACCACATCCCATGTGCGTGACGGCATTGACCTCAAGCGCATCATGATCACCGTGTGGTTCTGTGCATGGCCGGCCATGTTCTTCGGTATGTGGAACATCGGCTACCAGGCCAATACCTTCCTCGCTGCCAACCCGGACGCCATCATGGGCGACGGCGCGCTGCGTACGGCCTTTATCTCAGCGCTGGCGGGCAATAACCCCGACAGTATTTGGGATAACATCATTTATGGTGCGGCCTACTTTATCCCCATCTACGCGGTGACCTTCATCGTGGGTGGTTTCTGGGAAGTGCTGTTTGCCACCGTGCGTAAGCACGAGGTGAACGAAGGCTTCTTCGTAACCTCCATTCTGTTTGCCCTTATCTGTCCGCCAAGCATTCCGCTGTGGCAGGTTGCACTGGGTATCAGCTTCGGTGTGGTGATTGGCAAGGAAATCTTTGGCGGTACCGGCAAGAATTTCCTCAACCCGGCACTGACCGGTCGCGCGTTCCTGTACTTTGCCTACCCGGCGCAGATCTCCGGTGACACGGTATGGACCGCGGTTGACGGCTTCTCTGGCGCTACGGCCCTGAGCATCGCCTTCAGCGACGGTATGCAGGCACTGCAGGATCAGATCAGCTGGACCTCCGCGTTCCTGGGCACCATTCAGGGCTCCATGGGTGAAACCTCCACCCTCGCCATCATGATCGGTGGTATCGCCCTGTTGTTGATGAAGATCGCCTCCTACCGCATTGTCGGTGGTGTGCTGATCGGCATGATCGCCACGGCGTCGCTGCTGAATATGGTCGGTTCCGAAACCAACCCCATGTTTGCCATGCCAGCGTACTGGCACCTGGTGATTGGTGGTTTTGCCTTCGGTATGTTCTTCATGGCCACTGATCCGGTATCGGCTTCCATGACCAACACCGGCAAATGGTGCTTCGGTATCCTGGTAGGTGTGATGACCGTACTGATCCGCGTGGTTAACCCGGCCTTCCCGGAGGGCATCATGCTGGCCATCCTGTTCGCTAACCTGTTTGCGCCATTGATGGACCACTATGTGGTGCAGGCCAACATCAAACGGAGGCTCGCACGTGGCTAAAGCAAAAGATACAGTCTCCAGAACCGTTATTGTTGCCCTGGCCCTGTGTATCGTCTGTTCGATCATCGTGTCAGTGGCTGCGGTTTCCCTGCGTCCCCTGCAGATTGAGAACCGTAATCTGGACATCAAATCCAACATCCTGTCTGCCGCCGGCCTGTTGGAGCGTGGTTCCAGTTCTGACCAGATTCGTGAGCAGTTCAACCGCTTCACGGTTCGTCTGGTGAACCTGGAAACAGGCGAGTACGTTGATCCTCAGAGCCTCGGCCTTAACGACGCCATGGAGTTTGAGCAGTACCGTGCAGCCAGCGACCCGGCCCAGTCCCGGAGCTTGTCCTCACGGGAAGACATCGCGGGAATCCGCCGTTTGCCTCACGTGGCCCAGGTCTTCCTGCTGGAAGAAGAAGGTGAGCTGTCCCGTATCGTACTGCCGATTCACGGCTCTGGCCTCTGGTCTACCCTGTACGGCTTTGTGTCTCTGCAGGCGGATGCCAACACCATCGCCGGCCTTGGTTTCTACGATCACGCGGAAACCCCTGGCCTGGGTGGTGAAATCGATAACCCTCGCTGGAAGCAGCAGTGGGTCGACAGGCAGGTGTTCGGTGATGATCTGAGAACGCCTCGCATCGAGTTGGTTAAGGGCGGCGTTGACGCCAATACGCCAGATCGCCAGCACAAGGTGGATTCACTGGCCGGTGCTACACTGACCGCGCGCGGTGTCGAAAACCTGGTTAACTTCTGGATGGGTGAGCAGGGCTTTGGTGCTTACCTGAGCAGACTTCGTCAAGGGGGGGCGTAACCGTGTCTGACGTATCGGCCAAGAAAGTTCTTTTTGATCCAATATTCAATAACAACCCTATCGCCCTGCAGATCCTGGGTATCTGCTCTGCGCTGGCGGTAACCACCAGCATGAGCGTCACGCTGGTGATGTGTGCCTCGGTTATTGCCGTGTGTGCCTTCTCCAACCTGGCGGTATCGCTGATCCGCACGCAGATCCCAAGTAGCATCCGGATCATTGTGCAGATGACCATCATTGCCTCACTGGTAATCGTGGTAGATCAGTTGCTCAAGGCCTTTGCCTACGAAACCAGCAAGCAATTGTCGGTCTTCGTCGGCCTGATCATTACCAACTGTATCGTACTGGGTCGCGCAGAAGGGTTTGCCATGAAGAATGGCCCCTACATGAGTTTCCTTGACGGTATCGGTAACGGTCTTGGGTATTCCGTGCTTCTGATCGCGGTTGCCTTCTTCCGTGAAGTGCTGGGTTCAGGCTCCCTGATGGGTTACACCCTGATGCCGCTGGTAAATGACGGTGGCTGGTACCTGCCTAATGGCCTGCTGCTGCTGCCGCCGAGCGCCTTCTTTATCATTGGTCTGCTGATCTGGGCCCTGCGTGCCTGGAAACCGGATCAGGTAGAAGAGCCAGACTTCAAGATGTCCCGCCATAAAGTCCGGGAGGCCTTCTGATGGAACATTATTTGAGTCTGATGATCCAGGCCATTTTCGTCGAGAACCTGGCGCTGGCGTTCTTCCTGGGTATGTGTACCTTCCTGGCGATTTCCAAGAAGGTGGACGCGGCCTTTGGTCTGGGGGTTGCGGTTATTGTGGTACTGACCTTGTCAGTACCCGTTAACCAGCTGATCTTCAACCAGGTTTTGCGCGAAGGCGCTTTGGCCTGGGCTGGCCTGCCAGAAGTTGACCTCAGCTTCCTGGGCCTGCTGACCTATATCGGTGTTATTGCGGCTCTGGTTCAGATCCTGGAAATGGTTCTGGACAAGTACATGCCTGCGCTCTACAACGCGCTGGGTGTGTTTCTGCCGCTGATTACCGTTAACTGCGCAATCCTGGGGGCGTCTCTGTTCATGGTTGAGCGGGACTACACCTTCAGTGAATCCGTAGTTTACGGTCTGGGTGCAGGTATCGGTTGGGCGCTGGCCATTGTGGCGCTGGCCGGTATCCGTGAGAAGCTGAAGTACAGTGACGTGCCCGCAGGTCTGCGCGGCTTGGGTATCACCTTTATTGCGGTGGGCCTGATGTCACTGGGCTTTATGTCCTTCTCCGGCATTTCGCTCTGATCACACCCCGGTATTGGGTTTTTAACGAAAAGGCGAGACCATGAATACAGAAATCATTCTTGGCGTGGTCATGTTCACGGTTATCGTGCTGGCACTGGTTGCAGTGATTCTTGCAGCACGGGCGAAGCTAGTCAGCACCGGTGATGTGACCATCGAAATAAACGACGACCCCGAGCACACGCTCACCACGGAAGCGGGTGGCAAGTTGCTGGGTACACTGTCTAACGCGGGTATCTTCCTGTCCTCCGCTTGTGGCGGCGGCGGTACCTGTGCCCAGTGTAAGTGCAAAGTGTTCGAAGGTGGCGGTGCCATGCTGCCCACCGAAAAGACCCACTTCACTAACCGTGAAGAGAAGGAAGGCTGGCGCTTGTCGTGCCAGGTTCCGGTCAAACAGAACATGAAGATCGAAGTACCCGAAGAGTTCTTCGGCGTGAAGAAGTGGGAAACCACCGTGGAGTCCAACCACAACGTGGCCACCTTCATCAAAGAACTGGTACTGAAACTGCCGGAAGGCGAGGAAGTGGACTTCCGTGCCGGTGGTTACGTACAGCTGGAGTGCCCGCCCTACGAAATCGACTTCAAGGACTTCGACATTGAAGAAGAATTCCATGAAGACTGGGACAAGCACGACATCTGGCGTTACAAGGCCATCAACAAGGAGGAGACCGTACGGGCTTACTCCATGGCCAACTACCCGGAAGAGTATGGCGTACTGAAGTTCAACATCCGTATCGCCACGCCACCGCCCGGTACCAACTATCCGCCCGGCATCATGTCTAGCTTCGTGTTTAACCTGAAGCCCGGCGACAAGATGACCGTTATGGGTCCCTTCGGTGAGTTCTTCGCCAAGGACACTGACGCGGAAATGGTATTCATCGGTGGTGGTGCCGGCATGGCGCCCATGCGTTCGCACATTTTCGACCAGCTCAAGCGCCTGAAGTCCAAGCGCAAGATCAGCTTCTGGTACGGTGCCCGTAGTGTCCGCGAAATGTTCTACGTGGAAGACTTCGACACCCTGGCGGCCGAGAATGACAACTTCGTATGGCACGTGGCTCTGTCTGACCCGCTGCCTACGGATAACTGGGAAGGCTACACCGGCTTTATCCACAACGTACTCTATGACGAGTACCTGAAGGATCATCCGGCGCCCGAGGACTGTGAGTACTATATGTGCGGTCCCCCCATCATGAACGCCTCTGTCATCAAGATGCTCAAGGATATGGGTGTTGAGGATGAGAACATCATGCTGGATGACTTCGGCGGCTAAGGGCCAATGAGCAGTCGTAACAGCTAGTGTTCCGACCCGCCGCAGGGGTGACGAAAAGCTTCGTTACTGCTCCGGCGGGTTGTTCGTTACAGGGTATAGCTCAGCAAGGCCGGCACGGCTCTGGTATGCTATAAAGGTCGTATTGCTGTATCGCAAGGCAAACAGCGAGAATCGGGTTTAATCTCGCCATTTATTGGCGAATTCTGGAGGTTTACACCATGGGTACCTTCTTCCTGGTGTTTTTGATTGTTGGCATCCTGCTGGCAGGCATGTCCATCGGTGTCATCATGGGCCGTGAGCCCATCAAGGGAACCTGCGGCGGTATTGGCGCCATGGGTATGGATGGTAGCTGCGACCTGTGTGGTGGCGACACCAACAAGTGCAAAGAAGAAAACGACAAGGCTGCCAGCAATGTGGTTGAAGGCCTTGCCTACAACGCAGCCGAAGCAGACAAGCGTTAACCAACTGGCGGGCCTCATCCCTGGGGCCCGTATCAGTGCCTGATTGAATAGCAATTTCCTCCCCATTTCGTTGCCGACGCAGGACGTAAGGAGTCTCAGCTCTCATGGCAGAACATCATTATGACGTTGTGGTAATCGGCGCAGGCCCCTCCGGTGAAGGTGCGGCTATGAATGCCGCCAAGAGTGGCAAGCGCGTCGCCCTGATTGAGGACAAACAGCTGGTGGGGGGTAACTGCACCCATCTCGGGACTATCCCCTCCAAAGCCTTGCGTCATGCGGTCAAACAGATCATTACCTTCAACACCAACGTGATGTTCCGGGACATCGGTGAGCCCCGCTGGTTTTCCTTCCCGCGGGTGCTGCAGAACGCCCAGAAAGTCATCGGTAAACAGGTCAAGCTGCGTACCCAGTTCTACGCCCGCAACAGGGTGGATCTCTACAACGGTACCGCCTACCTGCTGGATGCCAACCGGGTAGAGGTGCGGGGCAGCAAGGCTGAAGAAATTCTCAATACCAAAACCATCGTTATCGCCACGGGGTCGCGCCCCTATTGTCCGCCGGATGTGAACTTCCGCCACCGCCGTATCTATAACAGCGATACCATCCTCAAACTGTCTCACACCCCCCGCACCCTGATCATCTACGGTGCAGGCGTTATCGGCTCGGAGTACGCGTCCATCTTTGCCGGGCTGGGTGTGAAGGTTGACCTGATCAACCCCGGCAGTCGCCTGTTGTCCTTCCTGGATGATGAGATTTCCGACGCGCTCAGCTACCACCTGCGCAACAACGGTGTGCTGATCCGTCATAACGAAGAATACGAGTCGGTGGAGGGTGATGATCACGGTGTGGTCCTGTCCCTCAAGTCCGGCAAAAAGATCCGCGCCGATGCCTTCCTCTGGTGCAATGGGCGCAGCGGCAACACAGACAAACTGGGTTGTGAAAACATAGGGCTGGAAGTGAACAGCCGTGGTCAATTGAAAGTTGATGACCACTACCGCACCACTGTGGACAATATTTATGCGGTGGGTGACGTCATCGGCTGGCCGAGCCTGGCCAGCGCCGCCTATGACCAGGGCCGGGCGGCATCCTCTGATATCGTCAAAGACAGCTACTTCCGTTACGTGTCTGACGTGCCCACGGGCATTTACACCATTCCGGAGATCAGCTCAGTTGGCCGCACCGAGCGGGAACTGACCGAAGCCAAGGTGCCTTACGAAGTGGGCCAGGCCTTCTTCAAAGACCTGGCCCGGGCGCAGATCACCGGCGAAGCGGTGGGCATGCTGAAAATCCTGTTCCACCGTGAAACCAAGGAGCTACTGGGTATTCACTGCTTCGGGGACCAGGCGGCAGAAATCATCCACATCGGCCAGGCCATCATGAACCAGCCGGGCGACCTTAACTCCCTGGACTATTTCATCAACAACACCTTCAACTACCCCACCATGGCCGAAGCCTACCGGGTAGCGGCGCTGAATGGCCTGAACAGGGTTTTTTGAGGTTTTTTGCCGCGGAATCCGCGGAAGGACGCGGAAAAAAGATTAAAGATTTTTAGCCACGGACAACACGGACTTACACGGACAAGGACTTATTTATTAAAGCTCTAATCTTTTTGGTCCGTGATTGTCCGTGCCGTCCGTGGCAAATTAATGTCTTGTCTTTTTTCCGCGTCCTTCCGCGGATTCCGCGGCTAACCAATCTTGATCAGTAAAGACCTAAGCCGGACTAGCACTCCCGTCAGGCTCGTTCTGCTGCACCCGCTTGGGCACTCGTGACCCCGCTGTCTTGGCGCGGTTTTCGAAGTAGATCTGGGTGCTGGTAGGAAAGTCCGTAATAATGCTGTCCACGCCCTTCTTCTCCAGATCCAGCATGTCCTGGATACGGTTCACGGTCCAGGTGGATACCTGCATGCCTGCCTTGTGGGCCGCCTCTACATAACTCTCAGAGCAGATACGCCAGTTGATGCACAGGTATTTGCAGCCGATTTTTTGCGCCACATTCACCGGGTTGGGGAAGCGCTTGTCCGCCACCAGGCCCAGGCTGACGGACGGGTCACGGCGGTGCACCTGCTGCAGGAACCAGGTGTCCTGAGACGTTACGGTGACCCGGCTGTGCCAGTGGTTACGTTGCACCAGCTCTGTCAGGCGGTTGCAGAGGATGTTCAGCCGCTGACGGCTATCGCTTTTGACTTCCAGCTGGATATGGATAAAGTCCGGCATGGTCGCGAACACCTGTTCCAGTGTCGGAATGCCCGTAAAGCTGGGCCAGGGGACGGTATTGCTACGGGCGTCCAGGGTTTGCAGCTCCATGGCGGTACGGCTGGCCACCTTGCCGGATTCGGGCGTGGTGCGGTCCAGAGTCAGGTCATGGATCACGACAGGAATGCCGTCGCGGGATAGCACCAGGTCCAGCTCAAAGTAGCGGATACCATGGCGGTAAGCATGCTCAAACCCGGCCAGAGTATTCTCCGGGGCTTCACCCCGTGCGCCGCGATGTCCGTAGATAATCATGGCGTTGCCATCCTTCCATTCTTCAGGTTAAAAGTGCCAGCTCAACGCTGGTACAGGGTGTTTCGTTTCTGCCAGGTTTCGTGGCACAGCGCCATGTCTGCCAGGAAGGGCTCCAGCTCATCCATCAGTAGTGCCTGCGGGCCGTCCACCAGTGCCTTTTCAGGGCAGGGGTGAAAGTCTACCAGCACCATATTGGCACCGGCTACCACCCCCTGGCCAGCAGCGTGAACCACTTCCAGCAGGCCGTCAGGGGCACGCTCCCGGCTGCCGACGGAGTGTGAGGGGTCTACGCACACGGGCATGCGGGTAAGCCGCTTAACTGTCGGTACGTGGGCGAAATCCACCATGTTGCGATGGGGCTGGCCGCCTTCTGCTTTCATGCCACGCAGGCAAAAAATCACTTTGGCATTGCCTTCGCTTGCCAGGTACTCCGCAGCATTGAGGGACTCATTCAGGGTAATGCCGAAACCCCGTTTCAGCAGCACCGGGTAGGTGCGCTGGCGGCCAATGGCTTTCAGCAGTTCAAAATTCTGTGTATTGCGGGTGCCGACCTGCAGCATGACGCCGGTGGGGCGCCCGAGTTTTTCCAGGCAGCGGTCGATTTCCTCGATATGGCTTTCATGGGTGATCTCCATGGCAATCACCTTGATGCCATACTTGCCCGCGAGCTCGAACACCCAGGGCAGGCAGGTCTCACCATGCCCCTGGAAGGAGTAGGGGTTGGTGCGCGGCTTGTAAGCCCCCATACGGGTGCAGACCTGACCATGTTGTTGCAGTGCCCGCATCATGATCTCAACATGCTCTGGCGTATCCACCGCGCACAGGCCGGCGAAGATATGCAGGTTACTCTGGTCAAACTGCACGCCGTTGTAGCTGAATCCGGTTTGCCGGGCGGTGTCTTTGTGCCGCCCCAGAATACGGTATTCCTCAGAGATGCGAATCACCCGCTCCACCGCCGGCAACGCGGCAATATCATCCTTGTCGAGGGACTTGGTGTCCCCCAGCAGGTAGACCTCCGTCAGCTTCTGTTTCGCCCCCTGGATTTCATGCACTCGGATTGAAATGCCAGGCAGATTCTCCAGAAAACTGAGCGTCTTGCGGTACTCTTCACTGTCCAGCGGGGTATCAGGATGCAGGATGGCCAGCATGGGGTTCTCCTCAGTTATAACGATGGTGGGCGACGATCACGCAGAGGTGAGGGCCGCCAGCTGTTGTTCCAGGGCAATCTGGTCCACCGCAAAACGGCGGATACCGTCCGCCAGCTTCTCCGTGGCCATGGCATCTTCATTCATCTGCCAGCGGAAACCCGCTTCGGTGATGACCTGGCGTGGCACCTCAGACCGGGCGGCATCTGCCCGTAGCTGCTGGGGCAGGGGGCCGTGGTCTTCCTGCAGGGTCTGTAGCAGCGCCGGACTGATGGTCAGCCGGTCACAGCCCGCCAGCATTTCAATTTCACCGGCGTTGCGGAAACTTGCACCCATCACCACGGTTTTGAACCCGTGGGTTTTGTAGTAATTGTAGATGCTGGTGACGGATTGTACGCCGGGATCTTCCGCCGGCGGATAACTGTCGCGCCCGGTACTGGCCAGGTGCCAGTCCAGAATGCGCCCCACGAAGGGCGAGATCAGGAATACCCCGGCATCGGCACAGGCGGCGGCCTGGGCAAAAGAGAACAGCAGGGTGAGATTACAGCGGATGCCTTGTTGCTCCAGTTGCTCGGCAGCACGAATGCCTTCCCAGGTGGCGGCAATCTTGATCAGCACCCGGTCAGTGCTGATGCCTTCGCGCTGATACAGCTCAATCAGCCGCTGGGCACGGGCCACAGTGGCAGCGGTATCGAAGGACAGGCGGGCATCCACTTCGGTGGACACCACGCCGGGAATCAGGTCGAGAATCTTTTTACCTGCCAGCACCGCCAGGTAATCCGTCGCCCAGCCTAGCTGCTGGTCGGCTGCAGGCGCAGCATCACGGGCTTTGTGCAGGGCTTCATCCAGCATTGGCCGATAGGCATCAGACTGGGCCGCCTTCAGTAGCAGTGACGGGTTGGTGGTGGCATCCTGGGGGCGCCAATGGCTGATGGCGTCCAGGTCACCGGTATCGGCCACCACCGTGGTCATGGCCTTGAGTTGCTCAAGCTTGCTGGTCATTGCGGTTGAATCCTTCGCTGCAGGAATGGTTGTAGATCCGTTACATCCTACAATAACCGGCTGATATTACAGGTACAACTTCTTTATAATGCCCGTGGCGTGCGTGGATATGCAGCGGATGATTCACATCATAATACGTTCATATTTACACCATTTTACTTCGCCAAAATGGGATTTGGGTTATATTTACTGGGGCTCTGAGGCGGATTGAGGCATCTCCCATGCACCACGAAATTGTCGAGACGGAGATCCCGGTTACCGAACTGCGAATCGGTATGCATGTTATCAGGCTCGACCGGCCTTGGGAGGAGACGAATTTTCTTCTGCAGGGCTTTGTCATTCAGCGTCAAGATGATATTGATGAGCTTCAGCGCCAGTGCAAGTATGTGACCATCGAAGGTCGGGTGCGCAGGCCAGGCTATGATGTTTCGCCCAATGAGGCTGGCGCCCGTAAAACCGGCACCATGTCTGCTGTTTTCAGCGATGAGAAGAAACCCAAGACACGCTCCGTCGGGAAAGCCTCCAAAGCCCCCCATCCGCCTGCCGATCAGAGACTGAAAAAGGTCACCTACATCAATAAGGTCGACGTCAGTTACGAGATTAGCAAGGCGACCGGCCATTACCAGGAAGTGAAAAACGTCGCGCCCAGCATTATGAGCGGTCTGCGTATTGGCCGGACCATTGATATCAATAAAGCGCGGGAAACCGTTGATAAGTGTGTCGATAGCATCTTGCGCAATGATGATGCCCTGTTACTGCTGACCAAGTTGAAGCACCAGGACGAATATACCGCTGAACACTGCCTTAATGTATCCATTCTTTCTGCCGCATTTGGCAAGCGTTTGGGGCTGCTCGAAGAGGAAATTCGCACACTCGGGTTATGCGGCTTGCTACACGATGTTGGCAAGGCCAAAGTGCCTTCGGAAATCCTGCAAAAGCCTGGCGCGCTGACCCCGGAGGAGCACGTCATTATGCGTAATCATGCCAATTGGGGGCGTGACATGTTGATGGCCTTGCCGAAGGTTGTGCATGCGACTATCGATGTTGCCTACAACCATCATGAGCGTCTCGACGGACAGGGGTATCCGCGGGGATTAGTGGATTATCAGATTCCCTATTTCGCGAAAATTGTGGCTATCGTTGACACCTATGACGCCATTACCAGCAACCGGTGTTATGACAGGGGCCGCTCCTCAATGGAGGCGTTGGAGATCATCCACCGTTTCAGGGGCACGCAGTTTGACCCTGAATTGGCTCGGGAATTTGTATTGATGATTGGAATCTATCCGCCGGGCTCTGTCGTCGAGCTTAAGTCCGGTGAGATAGCTATCGTGATTGCCTCAAACCCGAAGCACCGACGCAAACCCAAAATCATGATTGTGCGCAACGCCGACAAACGCCGTCCGCCAAAATACCGGCTTGCCGATCTCGCGGGACATCCCGTTGGGGAGCAGGGTCTGGTACTGGAGATTGCAAAAGAAATACCGGATGGCAGCTATGGCGTGAAACTGCAGTGGTTTATCGACAATGGCCTGCAACTGGGCTACCCGACCATAGACCGGATATCCAACTAAACACCCGTGCCGCGGCCGGGCCTGCTCAAACGGCCGCGGCTTTGGCATCACTCAGCGTGGTCCGGCTCCGGCACCCGGGCCAAGGCCGCCTCCAGCACCGATAGGTCAGCCCCCGGCTTGTGGGCATTCTCACTCAGGTGACGGCGGAACTGGCGGCCACCGGGCTGGGCATGGAATAGCCCCAGCAGATGCCGGGTGATATGCCCCAGGTGAACACCCCGGGCCAGCTCTGCCTCAATAAACGGGAACATCGCCCGCAGGGCATCATGGCGGCTGGCCACGGGTGCTGCGGTGCCAAACAGCACCGGGTCAATACCCGCCAGCAGCCAGGGGTTATGATAGGCCTCACGGCCCACCATCACACCATCTACCAGAGCCAGATGTGCCTGTGTGTCTTCCAGCGTGGTAATGCCGCCGTTGATAATGATCTCAAGCTGCGGGAAGGCCTGTTTCAGGCGGTATACCCAGTCATACTTCAGCGGCGGTATTTCCCGGTTCTCCTTCGGGCTCAGTCCCTCCAGAATGGCAATGCGGGCATGCACAATAAAGGTCTGGCAGCCGGTCGCCGCTACCGTATCGACAAAGTGCGCCAGCTCATCCCAGGACTCGCGGCCATTGATGCCGATACGGTGTTTCACCGTGACGGGCAGGCTGGTGGCATCCTGCATGGCCTTGATGCAATCCGCCACCAGGCCCGGGTGCCCCATCAGGCAGGCACCGATCATATTGTTCTGCACCCGGTCACTGGGGCAGCCGACATTCAGGTTCACCTCATCAAACCCATGCTGCTCTGCCAGCCGTGCACACTGGGCAAGCTCAGACGGGTCACTGCCCCCCAGCTGCAAGGCCAATGGGTGCTCTGCCTCCTCAAAACGCAGGAAGCGTGCGGTATCGCCATGTATCAGCGCCCCGGTGGTCACCATCTCCGTGTACAGCAGGGTATGCCGGGACAACAACCGGGCGAAATAACGGTAGTGGGATGTTGTCCAGTCCATCATGGGGGCAACGCAAAAGCGCCGGGACAAAGGCGCGGGAGAGGGGGTGACGGCTTGGGGCATAGTGGGCCTGTACTGCGTAATCAAACCGCTAGTTTATCAGGAAAGCACACGCCTTGGCCCGTAGGGGTATGACGAAAAGGGCCAGCCGCCTTGCGAAGGAGTACCGGGGGTATTAGATTAAAACCTGTATGGCCAACGGCGCCCTAGGCCCGTTTGCGCGCATTAACGCCAGGGATTGGGTGTCAGGTAGCCGGCGGGGCGGTAGCGTGGGTGGCGCCTATTGGCCTATCAGGCGATCAACTGGGCTGATCATGCCTCGTTCGTGAAGTCCCACAACGTGGGTGTAGATTTGCGTCGTTTCAATGGAGGTATGGCCCAGTATCTCCTGAATAGCCCGGAGGTCTGTTCCTTGCCGTAGTAATTCGGTGGCAAAAGAATGTCGAAACGTGTGGCAAGAAACCCGCTTTTCGATCCCAGCTGTTTGAGCAGCGCGTTTGACCGCGCGTTGTAACTGCCTTTCATCAATGTGATGTCGCCGCACCGTACCGCTTCGTGGGTCAGTTGAATAGGCTTTTGCCGGAAATACGTACTGCCACGTTGTTTCAAACGGCGCGCTTGGGTATTTACGCGCTAACGCATTCGGCAAATAGACGCTGCCAAAGCCTGCCTCAACATCCAATTGGTATTGCTCACGAACAAGCGTAATTTGCTGCTGTAGTGGTCCTATAAGCCTGGTTGGCAACAACGAGCGGCGGGCTTTCCCGCCTTTCGCCTCCTGTACCCAAAGTGCGCTATTGGCAAAGTCCACATCCTTTACGCGTAGCCTGGTGGCTTCCATCAAACGCAGCCCGCTACCATACATAAGTTGCACGATGAGGCGTTGAGCATCGTGTAGCTGCGCAAGTACGGCGGCTACCTCGGTTACAGAGAGCACTGTAGGGAGCTTTCGCTGACGCGCGGCGCGATGAAATCTGAGCTCAGGGATGTCCTGCTTTAGAAACTCACGGAACAGGAAAACCAAGGCGTTCAAGGCTGTTTTTTGCGTATTTACCGAGCAGTCCCGATCTGAGGCTAGAAAACTCAGGAACGCCTCAATGTCAGTAGCCCGGAAATGAGTTGGAGACTGGTACCGATGATGCAATATGAAGCGCCTTGCCCAGGCGCAGTAGGTTTTTTCGGTACGGTAAGCGAGTCCTCGGGCGCGCATGAACGTGCGGTACCGATCAAAGAATCGGTCTGAGGCGGATGATACGGGTGGTGGAATGTCCATGTTTAGTCGTTGCTCCATGTAGTCTGTATATTTATACAGCTATGCGGGGTTGCTGTTTGTGATTTGGTTCACAAAAAGTCCTGCGAAAGTGACGCTTTTGTCGGATATTCGCCAAATATTCGCCATTTTTGACGGTATATTTGGAATATACAGCCACTTTGTCGTTTTTGTCGGGAAAAATAGTCGGTGAAGTGGTGGGCGAAGCGGCGGCTTAGTGATATGATTTTTAAAGAATTTTTTTGTCTTGTGCGGTCGGTTTTAGGGTGTTTGGCGGCGGTGCATATTGTCACGTTTTGCGTAGAATAAAATGTTATGGCACTAAATCATTGGGGGTCTAGTGGCACACCGAGAAATACAGTACAAAAACAAGCCGCTAACGATTCACAAAGCAGTTAGCAATCCAAGTTTCAATGAGAAGACAATTCTCGTAACGAGCACTTGGGACTATATGGGGCTATGGTTTAAGCGGAGCCACAAAGAAAAGGCCTTGTTTTATTGGCAACAAGCCCAGCATTTTTATCATGCAACAACTGAGTTGCCTAAAAATTCTTCACCGCTAACCGCCTATTACTGCATGCTAAATGCAGCTAAAGCGTTTTTGCTAGCTAAAAATATTGCTTTCAGTGACCAGCATGGTGTTAGCGGACGTCAGCGAGCCGGTCAAACATACTTGTCGAATGAAATAGTTAAATTTAAAGGCGGTGGCATACTTGCGGAACTTTGTCGTCATCTAGGCGAATCAGCAAACAATGAAGAGTATAGCCTCCAGCACTTGTTGTATAACATGCCTTTCATTCATAGGGCATATGACCTATCTTACGACTCTGCGAAAGAGCTATTCATACCAATCAGAAATCCAGAAATAGTTCGCTCCAGAACCACAAATGAGGCGTGGTTTTCTGCCGAGTTAGATAAAAAGTATGCGAACATGAACACTGTGAATAGGCTTTCTAACAACTACGAAAAAGATGAAGGCATCACAGGCCGTTTTGTTATTCGTTCTACACGGCGTTTTCAGTGGATTCCATCTCAAAAAACACATAGCTTGCAGCGATACCAGCAATATCACAAGACCTTGAGGAAAGATCTTTTTTATATACATAGCCCCCAAAGGCTTTGGTACATAAAACGTAGTAACGGAGTTGAAGGTTTTATTGAGCGTTCAACGATAACGTTAATTTTCGCAGCTATGCATAAGCTAAGTGAGCTAGCGAGGTATAGCCCAGAACGTCTAGCAAAGCACTTTGAAGGCAGGTACAACTGGCTCCTTTCAGAGTTTATAAGTATCGCGCCGTTACAGTTTATTGACGAGCTCTCTTGTGAGCTGACTGGTTATGAGTTCATGCCGCCAGGCAGGGTGTCTTAGCCCATAACAAAGCGCTGCTGTCGGACAAATTTTTCGCTGCGCTACAAATTTGCCGCAGAGCGCCACGTTATACGACAATCAAGGTCCGGCATTGGACCATTACGGACTTTGTAAATATAGTCTCGTAGAGCAATTTGAAATCTATACTAAGTGGGGAATTATGCAGGCACCATTTGAGCTTTCTGAGGGTAGGCGCCGACTGGAAGGAATTATCAATCAGTTTCCTTCAGAGAGCCCGTATTGGAGTGAAGCGCAGAATAGATTTCAGTTTATTGATAGGCTCCTGACGGAATGTCTCGGATGGGAGAAACCAGATATTCGTGTTGAAGAACATGACGATTTTGGGGGAAGGTCAGATTATATTTTTGGAACTCCGCCAAAAGCGATACTAGCCCGGATTTCTCACAAGGGAATAAAAAGAAGCGGCTGAAAGTGTTAGAATTTCAGGACCTTACACCATCCATTCGCACCAACAACCGCTATCCGAAATGGTACCTGAAAAACTGACCTTCAC